>NZ_CP072380.1:0-1200000 GCF_018128285.1 Atopobium sp. oral taxon 416 | reverse complement strand
GCAATCGTGGTGAGGCCCACCGGACGGCCCCTAAAGGTCTGGGTCAGAGCCTTCAGGATCTTCACGTCCATCCAGTCAAGCCCCAGCTCATCGATCTCAAAGAAGGAGAGCGCTCTCTGTGCGACGTCGACCGTAATCACGCCGGTCGATTTCACCTCAGCGTAATCCCTCACGCGCTTGAGCAGGCGGTTTGCCAGACGCGGCGTACCGCGGCTGCGTGAGGCGATCTCCGCAGCGGCTTGGTCGTCACATTCAACACCCAGAATAGAGGCGGAGCGTTTGACGATCTGCGTGAGCTCCGGAATCGTGTAGTAATCGAGCCGGTAGGAGATACCGAAGCGGTCACGCAATGGGCCGGTCAGCAGGCCGGTACGCGTCGTTGCGCCTACCAGCGTGAATTTGGGAATATCGAGACGGATGGAGCGGGCAGCCGGGCCCTTGCCGATTACAATATCCAGGAAGAAGTCCTCCATCGCAGGATAGAGCACCTCTTCCACTTGGTGGTTGAGCCGGTGGATCTCATCGACGAAGAGGATGTCACCCTCTTCCAGATTCGTGAGGACGGCTGCCAGATCGCCGGTGCGCTCAATCGCGGGTCCGCTCGTCGTATGGATCTTGGCACCCATCTCGTTAGCCAAGACGTTGGCCAGGGTGGTTTTGCCCAGTCCCGGAGGACCGGAGAAGATCACATGGTCCAAAGGTTCACCGCGCTTCTTCGCAGCGGCAATCAGCACGCGCAAGTTGTCACAGACGCGTTCCTGCCCGATATAGTCATCAAGGGCCTTCGGCCTCAAGGTACGGTCGACGTCGAGGTCATCCTCAGTGAGCTCACCGCCCACTTCACGCGCACGTTTGGCGTAATCCGCCTCAGGGTTGTCACTAAAAAGATCGTCTTCAGGTGCTTGCCACATTTAGATATGTCCTCCCAATCTCTTTAGCGCATAGGAAAGGGCATCTTTGGCGGACGCCTCTCCGTTCGTATCGTATCCATTGAGCACAAGCTCGATTTCCCGTGAGGTGAACCCCATAGACAAAAGTGCCTGTTTCACCTCGTCCATCACCGCGGCAGTGCTGCCCTGGGTGGGCTGTTCGGCATCGGAGCCTGAGCCATGGAGCTGTTTACCCAGGTGGCTCAACTCCGCATCCTTCGCAAAGACGCCCTGCAGCTCGAGCACCATGCGCTGTGCGGTCTTGCTGCCGACCCCTGGCACCCGCGACATCCGCTTGGTGTCCTCATCCGCCACAATCGTGGCGAGCGCCTCCGGGGTATAGGTGGAGAGTACCGAGAGTGCAACCTTCGGCCCCACCTTGGGGATCATGATCAGGTGATCAAAGAGCGCCCGCTCCTCAGTCGTCGCAAAGCCGTATAGCCGAAGCGAATCCTGTCCCGTAATCAGGCGGGCGTAGACGGTGACGCCGGCTTCCCCCACCTGCGGGAGCTCGGCAGCGGTATTCGAGGAGACCCCGAGCTCATAGCCGACGCCCCCGACGTCAAGCACGATATGGGTCGATGTACCCTCTATCAAGGTTCCTGTGAGCTGTACGATCATCGTATATACCGCTCTCTCTTCATCTTCTCAAGGCGCGCTGCCGTCGCAGGCGCGGTCTCGCTCGCCTTCTGCTTGCGCCGCCACTCTTCCTGTGCAAGCTCCGCTGCCCGCACCGCCGCTGCGGTCTTGCGATTGCCGTTCGCGTAGCGGGAACTGTTCTGGGTGCGCCTCAGGTTCGCATGGCAGATCGCTGCCGCAAGCGCATCGGCACAGTGGTCCGGGTGCGGGTCATGGTCCATGTGCAGAATATTCCTCACCATGAATATCACCTGGTGCTTATCTGCGGAGCCGGTCCCCACGACCGCCTGCTTGATCTGCATCGGGGTGTACTCCCCGACCTTCAGGTTCTTCTCCGCTGCGGCAACGAGCGCCGCTCCACGGGAGTGCGCGGTGACGATCGCGGAGCGAGAATTCTCACCGAAGAAGATCTTCTCGATCGAGAGCTCCGATGGCTCAAACTGGATGATCACATCGTTGAGGTCCTGATAGATTTTGCCGAGGCGCTCGACCAAGGGCGTATCCGCCTTCGTTATGATGCAGCCATAGGCCCGTGCATGGTACTCTGATCCCCGCGTCTCAATGATGCCCCAGCCGGTGTGCGCCAGGCCGGGATCGATTCCGATGATGACCATAGATCCCCCGAACAATCGTTCTAGGTTACCCATACTAGCACACACCGGATCTGACAACTAATTTTCAGAGAAGGGATTCTCCCAACCGGAGAGCCCGGTGCGGAAATTGAGTCCGTTGCCCAGATCGATATTTACGCCGTTGTCATTCCCGTTGTCCTGATCTTCCCTCTCGTCGTCCTGGCGCTCGGACATGTCACGGATCATATCGAGGGCATCCTGGAAGGCCTTCATCTCGTTGAGTGGTCTCTGTCTGCCAGAGTCATCCTCATTGATCGCGTCGATAACCTTCTTCAACAGGGACTGGATATCGAGTGTACCCTGGTTCTTACGGGCGTGGTCGTGCCAGGCGACCCCCAGCGAGCTCGCATAGTCGCGCAGCATCCGGTCAGATAGCGCAAAGGTCGGCGGCACCGTGAAGTGCGCCATCGTTGCCTGATCAAGCAGGTCGAGGACTCCTCGCACCACGGAGGGATCCTCAAAGTAGGAGGAGATCTCCTCGAAGTCCATACCCAATTCAACCCTCATAAGCAGGATCGAGTCAAATTGCTCCAGCCGCTCCCGGTCATTCGCCCCGAGTGACTCGAACCTATCGAGCCACGGACAGCCATAGCGTCCAAAGCACGCCTGCGGGATCACCGGGGACATCTCGTTTCTGGTCTGAGCGAGGTTGAGCACCTCATTCATAAAGAGATCACCGAAGGGGGCCCACAGGTAGGGGTAACGCAGCGTCGAGCCTTTACCGAGTGCCAGCGAGGTCTTATCGTCAGCCAGCAGGATCAGGGAGTCATTCTCACGCGCCAACTCCGCCAGAAACGCCTCCTGCACTGACTGCAGGAGCTCGTCGGTGTAGCGTGCCCAAGCATGGGGCTGCGGAATCGGCAGTCTGAAGTCGGGAGTCCGGGTATCCACCCGCAGATTTGTGATCACCGATTTAGTCTCAGGGTCATCGCTGCAGACGAGTGCCCGCACGTTTAGGGGCCCGACCGCGTCCACCGCCAGACACACCAGCAGAAGCGAGGCCAAAGAGCCATCCACACGCACGGCGACGGTCTCAAAGCCCTGCTGACGCACCAGGTCAGTGGTCCCCGTGACGAGCGCATCGTAGAGCATCGGCTCAACCGGAGCCCCGATCTCCCAGGTCAGGTGGGACGGCAACGACTCTGTCTGCGCGGTCTCACCGGTGACGAGCGCCTCCTCTAAGAAGGGACCGATGCTGATCACGGTCTGGTGTGGAGCGATGATGAACGAGGAGCCCGGGAAGATATCCTCCCCATAGCCGCCCACGCCGGAGGCACAGACCATGGGGTACCCAAGGGTATCCACCTCCTCAAAGTAATCATTTGCGCCGAGACCTACCGCGAGCTGCGCGTTGGCATCCGAATAGATAAAGCTGTCAAACGGGATAAAGATGAGCATATCGAGTTTCTCATCGGTATCCAGATGCTGATCCATCTCATCGACAGTGAAGACAACCCCGCAGCGCGCACCGTCGACCGTAAAGATCGCGACCCCGTTATCCGAGAGATAGTAGTCATCCTCACTGTCGCTGTCCTTGTCCTCAGTCAGCTGCTGCATAGCACGCGCCAGGCAGGCTGAGCGGATCGGGGTCAGATCTCCGTGGTGTACCAGCACTGCGTCGGTGATCAGGCTGCTCTCAGTCTGATAGCTGAGCGGCACCAAAGCGGCGATCTCTAAGTGCTTGATCTGTTGGGAGAAATCGTAAAGTGCGTGCACCGCATCGTCCAGGAAGTGCTCCGAGACTGCTTCATCGAAGAACTGTGACTGTGAGCCGGTCAGAGTCGCATAGGGGTAGACGATCAGCTTGCTGCCCTGTGCGCAAGCCTGCTTTGCATAGCGGACCATCTTGCCGACCGTATCCTCAAAATCCCCCGCCACCGTGGCGATCTGCGCGATTGATACTTTCATCCTGCTCCACTTCACAAAAAGAGCGAGACCCGCTTTGCATTTGGTCGAGTCTCGCATACATGCTACTTGCTGTGGTTGTCAGACAACGTTACAGTTCGGCTTTCCAAAGTCCGTGCAAATTGCAATAAGCATAAACGGTCGCGCCGCTGTCTGCAACATGCTCAAAGACCGCCTTCGGCTCTTCGCCCGGATGGAGGAACCGAACATCGAGACGTCCGCGCTGTGAGAGCGCGATCCACATGATGTGGTGCTTCTCCTCCATCGGATGGAGAGTGCTGCCGACCTGAACCTCGACGGTGTCACCCTTGCGGGTGCAGATCGGAACATGCTTCTCCTGTGCCGCGTCGGTACTGTTGGCTTTAAGCTCAACCATCGGCTTGCCGCAGCACTGCGGGGTGCAGCTTCCGCGATGCAGCAGCGCTACCAGGTTACCGCAGTCCTTACACAGATAAAATGTTGTCTCGCTCATAATCCATACCTCTCTCTCAAACGGGTTTTCTCCGTCCAATATTTTCTGTACCCGTTTGAGGTGTCTCCGTATCAATCAAAACTAAGTTTTATCAGTTAGGCTACAACGACTTTCCCGTGCTTACCCACGACGTCGCTGACTTCCGCGATCAACACCATGTTGTGCGCGTCGACTTTAGTCGGCAGCTCGAAGCAGGTCAGGTCGCCTGAGTTGGCTCCCTCAATCCTAAGCTCGACGTAGTCGAGGCCGGGATAGCGGTTGAAGACGGAACCCAGTTGCTCCATGTGCCCTGCGCTGAGCATATCAGAGGCAAGATTGACCTCCAGCACCTTTGGCGTATTGGTCTCACTGTTGAGGATCAGAGGCTCCACGCTCTCCGCGATGATCTGGTCGCCGCGATCGGAGCGCTCAAGCTTGCCCCGAACCTTCAGAAAGACATCGCCGATAGTCTCACCGGTCTGCTCGTCGATCTCGCCACACAGCGCAGCCTGACACGTTTCATAGAGCTTCGGGAATACCACGACAGTGGTCTCCCCTTCCATGTCCGCAAGCTGCACGATTGCCATTGCCTTGCCGGTCTTGGTGGTCTTCTTATCGATCCCGCTCATCATGCCCGCCAGCCGGACCACTTTGCCGTCCGGGATAACGTGTCGGGCGACGGTCGCGCCGCTCACCGGATCGACGGCATCCTCGGTCGCTGAGATATCGGAGATCTTGTAGTCCCGAGCCTTGGAGAGCGCGTATTCATACGGACGCAGTGGGTGGTCGGAGACGTAGATGCCAAGCACCTCATGCTCCTGGGCGAGCTTGGTACGCCGATCCCACTCGATACCGTCCGGTGCGGGGATCTTATCCTCAAAGCCGGAATCCGAGACGTCACCCAAG
This sequence comes from Atopobium sp. oral taxon 416, assembly GCF_018128285.1. Classification (NCBI taxonomy): domain Bacteria; kingdom Bacillati; phylum Actinomycetota; class Coriobacteriia; order Coriobacteriales; family Atopobiaceae; genus Atopobium; species Atopobium sp. oral taxon 416. The sequence goes on along the minus strand of NZ_CP072380.1, from coordinate 1,194,538 downwards.
AGGTCGAAGAAGGAGACTTGCCCCTGGGCACGGTCCCTCTGGCGCTTGGCAGCGGACTCGATAATGTTGCGCGCATTGTTCTTGTCCACGAAGTGCATCATCTGTTTTCTCGTGTAGCCCGTGAAATCGAAGGCCCCGCTCTTGATCAGCGCCTCGACGACGCGGCGGTTCGCCTGTGAGGCGTCCACGCGGTCCACGAAGTCGTGGACCGTCTTGAAGGGACCGCTCTTTGTACGTTCAGCCATGATGGTCTCGCCCACTGACTCGCCCACGCCGCGGATGCCCGCGAAGCCGAAGCGGATACCGTCCTTGGTGGCGGTGAAGTCACGGCCGGACTCGTTGATATCCGGAGGTAGGATGTTGATGCCCTCGTGGCGACAGGCAGAGACATAGTGCACGATCTTATCGGTCTTCCCCATGTAGGAGGAGAGGACGGAGGCCATGTACTCCTTCGGGAAGTGGGCCTTGAGCCAGGCGGTCTGCATAACGAGAATGGCGTAACCGGCAGAGTGCGACTTGTTGAAGGCGTAGGAGGCGAACTCCAAGACATCGTCCCAGATCTTCTGGGCAATCTCCTTCTTGTAGCCGTTCTTGACCGCGCCGTTCATCCAGTGGTCGTATATGGTCTCATCGGCGCCTGTGGCCTCCCAGTGGAAGACCTGGCTCGTGAGCATCTTGATCTTTTTCTTAGCCACCGGCTTACGGATACGGCTATCTGACTCGCCCGGGGTAAAGCCGCACATCTTCATCGAGATCTGCATGACCTGTTCCTGGTAGACCATGGTTCCGTAAGTCTCTTCCAGGATGTCTTTGAGGCGGTCATCGTAGTAGACAACCGGCTCTTCGCCGTGCATACGCTTGATGTAGCTCGTGACCATACCGGCGCCTAGAGGACCCGGACGGTAGAGGGCGATCAGTGCGACGATGTGCTTGTATTCGGTCGGCTGCATCTGCTTGATCGTGGCGGTCATGCCCGCGGACTCGACCTGGAAGACGCCGGCGGTCTTGCCTTCACTTAAGAGCCTATAGATCGCAGGGTCCGTAAAGTCGACTTTGTCCATATCGATATCGACACAGGCGGCGCCTAGTTTAATGGTCTTTTTCACCTGCTCAGGCATCCGCGCGATATCGGAGGCGTTCGGATAGCTGCACTTGATATTCTGTAGGGCTTTGTTGATAACGGTGAGGGTTCTCAAGCCCAGGAAGTCCATCTTCAGCAGGCCCATGTCTGCGACCGAATGGCCTTCGTACTGGGTGATCGTGACGTTGCCCTTGGTATCCAGCTTGGTAGGCACATGGTCGGTGACCGGGGTCGGAGCGATCAGGGTTGCGCAAGCGTGCACACCCTCGCCACGAGTCAGGCCCTCGATGGACATGGCAGCGTCGATAATGGACTTGGCGTCCGCATCCTTGTTGTAGGCTTCCTCAAAGTCCGGAGAGTATTGGTCCGGCCTATCCGGATTCTTGTGCAGCGCATTCTTGAGCTTCAGGCTCGCGTCGTTGGAGAGCATCTTTGAGAGTCGCTGTCCCACGTAGACCGGGAAGCCCAATACACGGGCCGCATCGTTGATAGCCTGCTTCGCCTTGATGGTGGAGTAGGTGATGACCTTACAGACGCGGTCCTCGCCGTAGACGTCACGCACGTGCTGCAGGACATCCTGCAGGTGCTCATCGTCGAAGTCCATATCGATATCGGGCATCTCGGTACGCTGCGGGGATAGGAACCGCTCGAACATCAGACCGTTCTCCAACGGATCGAAGTTCGTGATGTTCATCGCGTAGGCGACGATAGCGCCGGCGGCAGAGCCACGGCCTGGCCCGACACCGATCCCATGGTCCTTGGCCCACTGGACATAGTCCTGAACGATCAGGAAGTAGTTCGCAAAGCCTTTGTCGATAATGATGCCGGCTTCGTGCTCGTAGCGGTCCTCGACGTTGATGCCATTGATCGTGACGTGCTTCCAGTCTTTGCCGTAACGGCGTGCCAGACCCTTCTCGCACTCCGCACGGAAGCGCTGCTCGGCGGTCTCCCCTGGCTTCAGACCTGGGAACTGTGGCAGGTACATGTGCGTCCAGTCGAGCTCATAGTTGCACTTGTCGGCAACCTCGAGCGTATTGTCGCAGGCCTGCGGTACCCAATCGAAGAGCTTACGCATCTCCTCTTCACTCTTGAGGTAGAACTCAGCGCCCTCCATCCGCATGCGGGAGGAGTCGTTGATCGTGGTGTTCTTCCCAATGCAGGAGAGGATGTCCTGAGTGGAGGCATCCTCACGTGTCAGGTAGTGGATATCGTTGGTGGCAACGACTTTGATATCGAGCTCATGGGCGAGCTTCACCAAGCGCTCGTCGAGGCTACGGTCGTTCCAGCCGCGAGAGAACTTGAGCCCGTGGTCCTGGATCTCGATGTAGAAGTCCTCACCGAAGAGGTCCTTGAACTTCTTGGTCCATTCCCGGGCTTCGTCGAACTCGCCGGCCATAATCATCTGCGGGATGATGCCTTGCACGCAGGCGGAGAGGCAGATCAGCCCCTCGTGGTACTGCTCGAGCATCGCAAAGGTGATACGGGGCTTGTAGTACATCATCTCGTGCCCCGCCGCTTTCGACATGCACTTAATCAGGTTCTTGTAGCCGGTCTCGTTCTTCGCCAGAAGGATCAGGTGATAGCGGACCTGCTTGGTACCGTGCGGAATGCAGTTGTCCTGAATAAAGTAGGCCTCACAGCCGAAGATCGGCTTGATCAGTTCACGCGGCTTCTTCGCTTTGACCGCGTCCACATTATGGCCTGAGGATTCCCACAGCTGGTTGTCCCGCTCCCACTGGGCGTGCACCGCATGGAAGTAGTCCGCATCCGGGGCATCAGGCTTGGGCTCTTCCAGGTCCCAACCTTTGCTGAAGCATTCGATGTCGTGGCGCCACTGCTTCATATTCTCCTGGACGTCATTGTACTTGCGGCACTCCAGGTCCAGATTGGGGATACCGAACATGTAGCCGTGATCCGTTAAGGCCACCGCCGGCATATGAAACTCAACAGCTCTCTTTACCATATCAGGAATACGGCAAGCGCCGTCGAGCAGCGAAAAGTCAGAGTGATTGTGAAGATGAACAAAGCTCATGGATGAAAACTCCTGTGCTTATATCAGACAGTTTGTTACTGAGCAGTCTAGCATAGCAGATTACAAGCGAACAAGTGTACTACCACGCATAGGGCGCATTCTTCTGATCGAAATCATACGCCACCACGAGCGGCTCGCCCGCCTCATTAGGATCCTCGCGCTCAACACACACAAACCGTGCGCGAACACGCTCAAAGCCTATATCCATCAGTACCCGCGCGTACAGGTCTGCCTGCAGGCTGTGGTTCTCCCGGATCCGATCGATATCCAACTTGGTGTCACCGGTTTTGTAGTCGACCAGCAGCACTTCATCCTTATCGTTGTAGGCGACCACATCAAAGGCGCCGGTCGCATAGGATCCCAATTCAGAGTGGGCCTTGCTGAAGAATGGAAGCTCTGCCTGCAAGTTCTGATACTGAAGCACTTCCTTGCGGATAGAGGACCCAAACCACCGCTTGAGGGCCGCCTCAACGCGTTTCCGAGCGCGCTCACCCAGCCCCCAGTAATCTTCCACCTCGCGGATGTGCTCATCAGTCGGATAGTACCCTGACTCCACGATGGTCTGCGCCAGCAGGTGGAAGGCCGAGCCGATATTGGTAGCCCTGTCGGGATCTGCAGTCTCATCCTGCGACTCCTGCGCGGCCTGCCAACCTACCGGGATCGCGCTCTTCATGTGATACGGCTGGTGCACCATGTGCGCCATCTTCTCATGAGCCGCAGAGAAGCTGAAGACATCAAAGCGGTTCTTCTCCATCTCAACCTGTGCCGTCAGGGGATCCGGCTCGATCGCAAAGAGGTCAAAGCTAGTCGGCGTTTGCTCAGCGGTATCTTCAGAAGAGCCATGCAGCAGCCGTGCAACATCTGCAGGATCCTGTAATGGCTGTCCCTCAAGCTCCGGGAGCAGCCCACCGGTGTCCAGTGACGATGTCTTTCCCTTACCTTTCGTTTCAATATAGGTGTGAACCACTGCTGGCATCGATCCACCAAAATCGAGCTCACTGGTCCCTGCCTGCGGGACTGCACCACCGAAGAGCGCCCCCATCACCCTACCGGTCAGATCAGGACTGAGCGAAGGACTGCTCTTGATTGTATAGCCGTCAATATCAAAGATCAGGGCATCCTCGGCACGCGTGAGGGCTACATAGAGCAGCCGCGTCGCTTCTTCGGCATCAGCCTGCTTCTCGCTATCGCGCAGATAGGGATACCACTCCCCCAACGTCTGTGGATTGTCGGGAATCTCTTTGAGCTTATCAAGCACCCTCTGGTCAATTTTATCAGCCCGAATGATCAGGGCCTCGGTGCCCTCGCTGCTCTGTGCATGCCCATGGAGGATCTGGTCTACTCTCGAGGTTCCATCCCATCCTGCTACGGCAACGACTTGGAACTCCAGCCCTTTGGACGCGTGAACAGTCATAACCTGTACAGCATTGGATCCGATACCGTTCAATCGGGACGGAGAGATCTTAGAGACCCTGAGCCACGTGTCAAATTCAGAAGCAGCACGTGCGGGACCAAGCCCCATCTCTTCGGTGAGGTCACGGATGTAGTCGATGGAGGCTAACACGTTTGCCTCTTTGCTCTGTCCGGTTACCCCTTCTTCCTCCAACCGATTGAGCCAGCCGGAAGCTACCACGACTTCCCGGCACACCTCAGCCACCGGCTTTCTGCGCATCTCAGAGCGGGCTTCCATGAGAATATTGTGTGCCCGCACGAGCCGGGGCGAGACCGAAGCGTCCTCTCTGAACTCCATGGTCTCCAGGCCGCATTCAATCGCCCGTTTGATCGGATTGCCGGTATTCACATGGGTCCCGGTACCGAGACTAACGAAGTCATCGGCACCCAACCCAAACATCTGGGAGGCTAGTACGGGGAAGAGCCCCGTTTCACTGTCGTGATCGTTTGCAAGATAGTGCAGCAGCGCGCCCATAGTCTGCGCCTCTATCGTCGTGGTGAAACCAGATCCACCACTCACCACACACTCAAGTCCCACATCCCGGATCGCTTGGACATATTGGTCGGCGTTTGTCATAGCCCTCAGCAAGAGCGCCATGTTGCCCGCAGACACCCCGGCATCGGCATACTTCTTGAATTGGGCTGCAATTCCCTGAGCTGCGACGGCTCCCTGAATTTTGGAGACGTTTTTCTGTCCACAGGTGAGTTCGATATCAATGCGGGGCAACGAGTCCGGGAAATCGCTGCTGTGGGCAGGATTGGCTTTCAGGCGCATAAAGTCCTTGAGGACTCCCTGATCTCCCCCACAGACCTTGTCAACAAAAGACAGAATGTCCGCATGGCTGCGGTAGTTCATATCAAGCTGCACTCTATTGTCTTCGGGCAACCCCGCTCCACGGCTCCGGAAGACTCCGACATCGGCTCCACGGAACCGATAGATCGACTGCTGCGCATCACCGACAGTTGTGAGGTGCTCCACATCGGTTCCACTCAGATAGCTGATGAGCTCTAACTGCTGCGCGTCGGTATCCTGGAACTCGTCGATCATCACCAGCTTGAAGCGTCCCCGATAGTCTGCCTGTACCTCAGGGGAGGTCTCGAGTGCCTGCAGTGCCTGTGCGATCAGATCGTCGTCGTCGAGCAGCGAACCATCGCGCTTCAAGTTCTGATAGTACGCTGTTGTCTTCTGCGCGAGTTCGATGATCTCCTCCATGCCAGGGCGAAATCCGCCAAGCAGGATGTCGATCTTCAACAGAGCGAACTCTTCCTCGAGGGGAGCTTTATATTCCTTGAGGCCACCTCTTGAACTCCGAGGCATGCTTACCTGATTGAGCGTATCGAGAGCTGCCTGGGGCGTACGTTTGCCCGGAGCAAGCGCAAGGAACTCTTGGAGCGCCTCACAGGAAGCTTCCACCTTAGGTCTATCTTTTGCCGATAGGGGATACGTCCGCACCCCGTCGTAGTGATTCGCAAAGCTCTCCATCGCACTTGCGATATCTCCACTCTTAGGAACCCAAAGGCTTTTGTAGCCTCCCGGGGTCTGGGCCGCGATCGTCATGACCTTAGACACTGAATTGAGGATCGATACCTCGTTGCTGCCCACCCCTTCCAGAGAACCAAAATTCATGCGTTCAAAGAGCAGCTGTTCCTGGGGTGTTTTATTCTGCTTCTTTTGGACGTCACCGACAACGTGCTGTAAGGCATTGCCTCTCAGCTCATTCACTTCATTTTCTGAGGCGATAGAGAACTCCGGATCGATGTTCAGATCGAGGGCATGTCTCTTAAGGATACGGGAGCACATCCCATGGATCGTGGAAATCCAGGCGCTGTCGACGTTGAGCGCCTGCTCCCTCAGGCCACACTGGCGCAACGTGGGACGAACGCGCTCTCTAATTTCACGCGCGGCCGCATTGGTGAAAGTAATCACCAGGATCTGAGAGATATCGTCCAGAAAGGGCTTTCCATCTGTACCGGAGCCCGGTGATAGAGCCCAGGCGATCCGCTGCGTCAGCGTAAAAGTCTTGCCGGAGCCTGCGCCCGCTGCGACGAAGAGAGGCTTATCGAGCGTCTGTACGATGGCTCGCTGATTGTCGTTTAATCCTGACAGGTCAAGGGTGCTCATGGTTGTCTCTTCTCACAGTTCAAAACCGGACAAAATTTACAGGCGTCTTTGTCACGCGGATTCGCTTCAATATTGCCGTCCAACAGCTCTTCAATCTTCTCCGCGATCAGGTCCTCCGTCGTGTCGAGCAGGGCATTGAAGCCGCTTTCCTCAGAGGAGGTACCGGTGAAGCCAGGGGGCACCGCAATGCGGTTCAGTGAGCGTGAGCTGAGCTGATGGTCACCGTAGACAATGTCGGCCATATGCTCGCTCACTGCGCCTGACAGCCCATGATCTCTCCTTGTGCACAGATACACGCCACCGCAGACCTTAAGGCCGGTAAGCCTGCGGAGGATCTGCGCATATGCAAGCGTCTGGATATGCTTGGGTAGCACAAAGGGTCGGTCCTCTTCCCCTTCTGGTTCTAGCTCCGCTTTTTTGCTCCCGTTTTTCTTCGTCTGCTTCGGAGGGAAAACTGCGTAGTCGCTAAAGAAGCTATTCGCGGAACGATGCTTGTAATCGATCACAAGCGCCTGCTTGTGGGCATTGACGTCGATACGGTCAATGGTGCCTACCATGTAGACGCCAGCATATTCAACCGGCTCCTCTTTACCGAAATTCCACTCAAAGAATCGTGGCTCAAACCCATCAAAGAGTTCGCCTTGATACTTCAGGGCAGAGAGCAGATCCTGCCGCAATGCCATTAGCTTTCCCTGATCCTCCTCAGTATGGGGTACAAAGGCCTGTGGACGGCTATTCTTCCCCTTCACTATATATTGGTGCGCTAGATGCTCATCGAACTCCTCATTCAAAAGCTTCTGAGCGACCTCTAAGCTCTTCGGATCCGATACCCGAGATCCTGCTACCTCAGTCCACGGCTCACGTTTGAGATCCTCTTCGGAGATGCCACCTCCCGCAAGCGCCTGTGTGAGCATTCGCTCGCCAGTCACCTGGAGCACGCGATGTACGAAGGTTCCCATCTCCATGTTGCCGAATTCAGCATCGCTGTTTGTTAAATTGAGTCTTCTCATACTGAACCACTTATAGGGGCACTCGAGATAGGACTCTATCTGAGAGGCGGACAGAACCGGCTTTCCATGATAGAGCTCCACCTTCGTTGGAGAAGGAAACGAGATGTAGGGACGTGAAGCCTTGCTGATCGAACCGGTTGGTCCGATTTTCTCATGTGAGGTGACCTCAGATTTCTTACCTTCGGCAGAGATATTGCGCGCCGCATCATATTCACTCAATTCAGTTACCAGAATATGGTTGTCAATGCAGGCCTTGACCTGCTTCGGTTTCTCATCGCTCATCCCATAGGCTCCTAAGAGTTCCTGCACCATGACCGAGGGAAAACACTGTTTTGAATCTGCACCGAACTGCGTCCGCTCACAGATGAATTTGTGGATGGGCACGCACAGCATCCGGTAGAACCGTGCACGCGCTGACATCATGGGATCTTGAGCAGGGTCGATATTGAGCCGCTCAAAGAGCGAGCTCACCACATCATCTCCGTCATCCACCGCAGACTCTGTCGAGGTCTCTGCGCAGCTGATCAGAACATCGGCGCTCGCAGGCTCCATCGTTGCAGCTTCCGATTTGCTGACAATCAGCACCCGTCCTCGTGATCCCCCAGCCTCAACGGCGGGGTGCAGGGATACGGTGGTCTCCCCTAAAGGCTGTTTTAAGTACTCGACCACCTCACACAGTTTGTCCGCGGAATCGTTCTTGGGATCGTAATGCAAGCCCTGACTTCTCAGTACTGCAGAAGCGTTCACCACGCCACGCAGAACACCCTGTGCCTCTGCGTCGGCATAGGGATCATGCGGTCGCTTGTGCAAATTCACCTGCTCACCTTCCGCATCGATCGCATAGTCATCGATCGCTCGATTTTCGGTGTGATTGAGATAGGGCTCTGCCAGCTTCATGGCAGCACCACCGATGTGGCCTTTGAGCAGCTCTCTCGTCGCTGCAGCGACTATCGGAGAGCAGCTGTTCTGCTTCTGCAGGGTACCCAGGACTTCCTGTGGGGTGAGGAGCCGATCTCCTCTCCAGCGCTTATCGAGCCGCTGCGCTCGATAGACACTCATCTGGGCAATATCGTTTTCGAAGAAGTCAATCAGCTCTTCAGGTGGCCACCAGCTCATATCGCCGAGTCGAATTGCTGTCTCCCCCTCTTTAGTCTGTGTGGGCTCAGGCCAACTCTCGGCAAGCTGGTTGAGCGTTGCTACCTTCTGTGCAAACTCCAGAAATGCCCTTCCTGCGTCACAGGACAGCAGATTCTTACTGATCGACCCTTCAACCGAGATACCCCGAGCTACCAGTTTTGGGGCCAGCTCTCTCCACGCCCGCTCCGCAGAGGGGGCCGCAACTACGATCTGTCTTTCTCCCTGTTTGACCAGATCCTCAATACGACGCGCGATCAATTCTGCTTCTGCATGGGAGCCGGCGGGGTACAAGAGCTCTACCGAGCCATCTGCGGTGAGGTCGTTTCTACCCTGGAAAATCGCATTCTTCAAGGCAGTCAATCCCGTAGTGCGTACCGCTTGTGGTTTGTAGTGGTCTTCCTCTACCTCACACACAACGTCAGCTGCAGCGGCTTCCTGTTTCAACTGTTCTATGAGCTGAGCAGTCTGCGCAGTCGCCACCTCATTTCCCGTCTCAAAGACAATCCAGACGTGGCTGTGCTGAGCAAGCTGAACCAAGAGTTCACGCTGCGGACGCCGCATCGTCGCAAAGCCACTGACGACGACAGCCGGCAGCGTAACCTGAGCCTTAAGCAGGCGCTGGATTATAGTGCCTGCCGCTACACAGCCTTCGGTGAGGTTACGGGCACAAAGTTCTTTGCTATAGCGGGCGACCCACTCAATCGCTTCAATCTCTGCACTCGTGAGATTCGCCTGTTTTGCCTGTTCACCCTCGACATTCCCATCGCTATTGAGTGGCAAATATGGAAGCGCGGAGCGCGCAAGCTGTCCAAGTACCCTCAGGGTACCCGGATTGGGAGTTAGGCTCGCCGTCTCTCCACCGGAGAGCAGTTGCTGAAAGATCAGAGTCCGCTCGGGCGGGCTCACGAGGTGTGTGCCATCTCCCCAGGCTTCCCAACGCTCTTCGAGCCAGCTCGACATGCTGGTCACATCGACGCCGAAGAAATCGGGACCTTCCTGCGCAAACACGCGTTGGGCTTCATCTTGCTGGGGTAACCCCGGCACAAACAGGGTGGGGCGCCCACCGGCTCTCTGTGCTTCCTTGAGCGCCTTCCGAACCGGTTCGGAGGCGATTCCCTCAGCATTGGTCACGATGATATGTTCAGCCATAAGGCTCCCATTTCGTTGATTGATTTAGGCATGCGTATATAAATCTAGCAAACAGCGTGCACAACAAAAAGGCACATCGACGAGTGTACGCACCTATGGGCAATAAAATGCCCATCGAGTCAGTACCTGTACTTCTGAAACAATGCAGTTTAGTCTGATTGTTCCTTCAACCGTTTGAGTACCACGCGGTAGCCCCCGATGGGACCATTCAGGCACTTTGAGACACGGCTCACCGTGGTTGAGGAAGCCCCGGTGGCCTTTGAGACTTCCAGATAGGAAGCTCCGGTATCCAGCAGGCGTGCCATTTCTAATCGCTGGGCCAGATCCTGTATCTCTTTCTTGCTGCAGAGGTCAAGGAGGAATGCCCGCACCTCCTGTGGGGCCTGCAGAGTACAGAAGGCTTCGAACAACCGTGTCTCTTCCTCTGTTCTGTGTTGGCTTTCCGCCATGGTCCCTCCCACATAGCTGCGTTCCACTGTAGGCTGCTAAACTACTGTAGCTTACTAAAGTGCAGCGCATCGCGCAAGCACCTGAAGGCAAGCTGGCCCATTAGGGTACAATAAACCCCTGATATATTTCCCACAGTTCTTTAAGAAGGTGTACCTCGATGCGTTTCGTAGAACAATGGCTTGCCACAACCATTGCTATCGCGCTTGTAATCTTTTTCGTTCCCACCATCCGGACAGTTGGAAACACCTATGCCGCTGTTATCTTCACCGCACTGGTCCTGGCCCTGGTCAACATCTCCATCAAACCTTTGCTCCAGATCCTGGCACTTCCGCTGACGATTTTGACCCTGGGGCTCTTTTCGCTCTTCGTCAATGCCTTTGCCTTGGAAATTGCCTCCACGATCACCCAGGGGATCTTCCAGGTCGGCATCATCGTCCCTGATTTTGGCACGGCTATGTGGGCAGCGCTCCTGATATCGATCTTCTCCTGGTTCCTCGATATGCTGATTCAGTGAGTAAGAGCAACTGGACAAAACGAGAACGGAACAGCGATTGCGCTGTAAACTGCAAATCCTGTGTGGCTTTGAAAACCACACGGGATTTTTCATATCAGAGGCTTATCAGCAGTACGCTTGCGGCATAACCTTACGGAAGAGCTCCACAATCTCGTCGTGACTTGCATCACACGGGTTGAGCGGCATCGTGCATTGCGTCGGTGGCGAGCTGGTCCAGATCCTCCTCGATCAAGCCCTTGCAGGTGGTCGGGATGTTCACGTCGCTCTTGAGCTGACAGATTGCGGCGTCTGCGGCAGCGTCGGTGGACATACCGTCAGTGTTGACGCCCATAGCAACGGCGATCTTTGCCAGGCGGTCAGCCACGGCTGGCTTGTCGAACCCCATTGCGATCGGCAAGAGCATTGCGCAGGCAACGCCGTGCGGGGTGTCATAGTGTGCGAAGAGGGCATGCGCCCTTGCGTGGTCGATGCCCAGGCCGGTGTTCGAGAAGCCCCTGCCCACGATGCACTAACCAAGCGCCATTTCCTCACGGCTCTTGAGCCGGCTTGCCGCGCTTCGCCTCAGCGTAGGCATCGCGCAGGTTGTGGGAGATGGTCTCAGTAGCCTTGTAGCGAAACATATCGGAGAGCTCCAAAGCAGCCGTGGTGGTATAGCCCTCGATTGCATGGGTCGGCGTATCCATACCGGTCGCGGCAGTGAGCCCTGCGAGCACCAATGCCATCATATCCGGATCAACGACGGTGATCTCAGGGATATCGTTGGTGTCGACGCAGACAAACTTGCGGACCTCCTTTGGGTCAGCGATTACATAGTTGATCGTGACCTCAGCCTCGGTACCTGCGGTGATCGGAGCTGCGAGTGCGAGGGTCGCGTGCTTCTTGGTCGGGGCAATGCCCTCCAGGGAGACGACGTCGGAGAACTCAGAGTTCTCAGCGATCACGTCAGCCGCCCTTGCGGAGCCGCCGATTGCGACGATCATGTCTGCACCGGACTTCTTGAAGGCAACGACGCCGTCCTGGACGTTGTGGATCATCGGGTTCGGCTTATCCTCAGAGTAGAGACTCCAGAGGATCTTCGCCTCATCGAGCAAATTGATGACCTTGTCAGTGATGCCGAGCTTCACGAGGTCCAAGTCAGAGCAGACAAACTCCTTCGTGTAACCGTGGTGCTGGATCTCGCCCGGGATCTCTTTGATCGCGCTGGAGCCATGATAGGAAATTGTGTTCAGAACGAAACGGTTAACCATCTGTACCCCCTGTCTAATGCCGCTGGTACTGATCTGTAGGCCGCAGGGTAGTTTTCCACAGCAACGCGTACCCAGTGAGACCAAATTGGGTCTAAGGGCATACACAGAAAAAGTGCATGAACGGGACACGAAGCCCCATTCATGCACCTCAAGGTACAGAAATAATTTTTATATAAACTCTTTCAGATAAAAATACTTTTCGGTAAACGGAGGAAGCTACTTCCCGTCTTCACCAAATATCAACGAATCGAAGGTGTACCAACCCGGCTTTTTGTCCACAAGCTTGCGCGCTGCCGTAAGGGCTCCCTCCGCAAAGATCACCCGGCTGGAAGCTCGATGCGTCAACGTCAGCTCCTCGTCGGTCCCAAAGAAATAGACCTCGTGGGTCCCGGCGACGGTGCCGCCGCGCAAGCTGTGTATACCGATCTCGTCCTTCGGGCGTGGCCCCACCATGCCTTCACGGCCGTGGACCAGATGCTTCCCCCCCTTGGGGTCAAGCGCGTGTGCCAGCATCAGCGCGGTGCCTGACGGGGCATCCTGCTTCTGATTGTGGTGGATCTCGACGATCTCTTCGTCCCAATCGCCGAGGTACTTGCCCACCTCCTCGCACATGCGCCGCAGAACTGCGATACCCAGTGAGAAGTTGCCGCTCCACAGCACGGCGACCTTGTCGCTCAAGCTCTTGAGCTGACCTATATCCGCATCGGTAAGACCGGTAGTGCCACAGAGCACATCGGCCTGAGTGCGTTTGGTGTAGTCGATAATGCCAGGAAGCATGCCCGGATGGGAGAAATCCATTACGAGATCAGCGGTGGGAAGGGTCTCGAGATCGCCCTTATTCTCGATCCCGACCTGGCCCACAACCTCAAAGTCGGACGCCTCATCGAGCAACTCTTTGACCACATTCCCCATTTTTCCGGTACCGGAGAGTACAACCTTAGTCAAGAAGACCCACCTCCTGCATTGCGCGCTTGAGCTTCGCGTGATTCTCTTCCTTCATTGGATAGAGCGGCAGACGATAGTTCGGCTTTAAGAAGTCCATATCAGCTAATGCCTGTTTCACCGGGATCGGGTTGACCTCACAGAAGAGTGCGTGGATCAAGTCCATGCATCTGATCTGGGTGGCGCGGGCCTCCTCGAGGTTACCCGCTAGAAAGTTCTTGCACATCTCGTGGACTTCCTTCGGCATAATGTTCGCCCATACAGAGATGACGCCACGAGCGCCTAAGGACATGAGCGGAATCACGAGGTCATCGCTGCCGGAGAACATGCCGAAATCTTTGTTCAGACAGTGCGCGATATCGGAGACGTACTCAAGCGAGCCGGAAGCCTCCTTGATCGCCAGGGCATTCGGATGCCTGGAGAGGCGCTCTACGTTTCTCACAGAGATGGAACAACCGGTCCTTCCCGGGATGTTGTAGAGGATGCAAGGCAGATCAACTGCGTCGAGCACAGTCTTGAAGTGGCGGTACATACCCTCTTCGTTGGTCTTGTTGTAGTACGGGGTGATGATCAACAGGCCGTCGACCCCGATCTGCTGCAGGGCGAGGGACTTGTTGTAGCTCTCACGGGTACAATTGGAGCCGGCGCCGCCGATAATCGGCGCCGCACCGTTCACGTGCTCAACCGCAAACTTTGCGACAGCCAGATCCTCTGCGTTCGTCATCGTCGCCGATTCCCCTGAGGTGCCGAGGATCAGGATACCGTCCGTACCATTGTTCACCTGGAATTCCAGGATCTTATCGAGTGAGGCATAGTCAATCGATCCGTCATCATTAAACGGCGTGACAAGTGCCACGATAGAACCGGTCAAGTTCTTCAAGTCCATGGATTGCCTTCTTTCTTTAGGCCCATCTATACGCAAAAGGTCGTCGGCAGCATCTGTCGGCGACCATTCCATTCACAAGTCATAGCACTCCTGCATGCTGCAGACAGTCTCCGGCGTCTTTCGCCGAAGCCCACAGATAGCCGGTGCCCCACCTATCTGCTCGGCGGATTCTGCCTCCCGAAAGGATCTCAGTCCGCCGGTTCCCTGATCGTTCATCTCTCGGCGCCTCTATTGAATTTATAATACTCATTTTTCTGCCTTGCGGGGTATATATCTGTAATGGAAATATACCGGCAATGAAGACCTCTATTTTATAGACACCTGTCCGTTTTATATCTTTGTGACGCATTTTTAGAGTTGGACATGGTTTATTGGGAAGTAATTTACTAGGACTTTATTTATGGTAAAAAAGATCCATCCGCACCACGAATAGCTGGGATTTCTTTAGAAAGCATATACATAAGTTAAATAATAATTGTACGCCATAATGCCGTAAAATCTGGTTATATATTAAATACGAAGAGATGAAGAACGATGAGATATAACAGCACAACGTCTATTAAGGCAGTAGCGGAAGACGTATTACATGCAAAAGAGATTGCCAAAAAGGCAGGCAAAATAAAAAAGAACAGCGACGTGAAAGTCAACGAGGATGAGGCCACCCAGTGCCTCGATGCCTTTGAGGGCCTCTACTCCCAGACGATTCCCCTGTTACGCGCCCTTTCACAGGGAAGCGCAACAGTGCTCCTCTACCTCGACACGCACCACAACGATACCTCTGCGGTGAAAATTGCGGATGAAGTCGGACTGACACGTCCGCGTATCACACAGATCATCGACAAGTTAGAGAGCGACGGGCTCGCTACGCGTGTGAAGGATTCACATGATGCCAGGAAGATCCGTGTCATTATCACCCGCAAAGGCAAGAACCGTGTCCGTTCCACCCGCACCTTCTTCCTCGATATTATGAAGAACATGCAGGTAGTCCTGGGCTCTGAGGATGCCCAGGAGCTGACGAGGCTCTTGGACAAGGCTGTCTCGGTCTTTAGTGGAGCCGATCCCAATCAAGAAGGCCAGGAGGATCAAGAGCAGGAAAGTGAGTGATCACACTCAGGTCTCTAATGAAGAGCTGTGATTTGTCAGCGTTGCATTGAACAATGGGCAGAGCACATGCTGTATAGAGGATTGCAGTTACAGCGGGAAGAACACAAGCTTCTCCCGCTGTTCTTTATTGGCACGTTTTGGCAGCGTACAATATCTTGCGCACTTTGGCAGCAGCACACAGCTAGCCAGTATATGAAGAAAGGTAGGTTCTTACCGATCCCGTTACGGCGTGAAGTGTCACGTAACCATATCTAGCTAGCGAAAGGACAGTGAGAGCCATACCTGATGAGTATCACAGAAGGACTTAGGCAAGCGGATCAGAAAAAGCGTTGAGGAGATGCTCGACAACAGACTCGATGAAGAAGCAGATCAGCTGCTTGGGGCTAAAACGTATGAGCGCTTCAACGATAAGGGCAAGGTATCGTGCCGGCCACTATAAGCGAAGCTTACGCCACTTGGGCACTGTCACGCCCACAATGCCAAAGCCTAAAGGTGTAGGGTTTGTCTCTGTGGCTATAGGGGCGCTTTAGCAGAAGAGAAGAATCCATCGAGAAGGCGCCGGTGGATATGTATCTAGGCGTTGTTTCTACCAGAGGTACCCAAAACATACCCGATGCCTTGTGGGACACAGCAGGCTCTTCTGCTACCGTATCTAGCCTGACTGAAAAGAGCGTATGTAGAAAGACAGAAGCTTGAAGGACAAGACTACCAATGAGGCACTACCTCTGTATGTCTTTATTGATGGGATCTACGCTCCTGGGGAGGATCCTTTTGAGAATCTCGCTGTTAGACCATGATCGACCTGACGCCCCTGTCCTTCCAATAGCTCCAGAAGGGCTGCTCTATGTCTATGAGCGCACGCCTGGTATGGACATACCTGCCTCCTGCAAGCTGGCCTGAGAGTATATCCTTCTTCTCCCGCTCAGAATGCCTTACCTGCTCTATCCACAGGAAGCAGACAAGACAAGTGCCCCAACCACTTCGTAGAAGACCCCATGGGAAAAAGCAGGAACTCGCGCAGCCTTCGCTGCATCGCATTGACGAGCCCGAGCTCGCCGTGTACGGCCTTCTTCGCCACGCTCGCTGTGTGCTTGAAGACCCTAAGCGAGGAGAGCCACGCGCGCATATCCTGCATGGTCGTCGGTGGCGACCCATAAGCTGTCGACGATACCTGAAAGGGCATCTGTGAGCTTCCCGTCCTCGGGCCTGCCCCTGCCGCAGAGGATGGCATATTCGTCGCTTAAGTCATACGCGCAGCACTCCACGCAGACCTTCTTGTTCGATATGCCACAGCAATGCACTACATGGCCGTGCGTGTGCGCCTTTCTCAGCATCTGGATGGCCGACCTTGCCCTGTTGTTTGCAAGCGACTCGTCGATGTAGATCCCGATCTTTTGGCAGGAGACGGTGGGTCCATACCTGAAGGCGCCAAGCGCTGCCTGCAGCAGCTCGAAGGGCCTCATGCGCATAAAACCACAATGTCCTTAAGGCTCACATGGCAGCTTTCCGTAAGCTTCTTCAAGCGTCATGCCTGCAAGCGTGCCCTTTGCATATGCGGCCCATGTGGCGGCCGTGGGCTTGGACATCGCGAGCACGGATCTGGTCCTGGCGGAGAAGGTCCTGCCGCACGAGCAACACTTCCATCTCTTAAGGCCACACGCGTCGTGGCCCTTGCAATAGAAACTGAGTGATTTGCACCTCGGGCACCTCTTGGGCGCCCCCGCAAGTGCAGAGCCTGCCATCTTCTTGGCTATGAGTGCCTTCAGCCTCTCCAGGAGCTCGCGCTTCTCAGAGATCCCCATCTTTTCGATCTGCTGCAGTATCATTGGATCCATCCGGGCCCTCTGCTCCACGATGACTTTGTTTGATGATATGCATTGTAGGCAAAGGCCCGGACACTATTGGGCCCTTCTCAGGTCAATTATGGTCTAACAGCGAGCTGTGTTTTTACGCTGATTTTTATACCTCACCCATCTTTTGATATGTTTCTCCCCTACTAGGGTCGAGCCACTGCATGACGGAGATCTCCTGGTCCCAAAGCCCACCCTACTTGTTGTTGAAATATGAATGGTAGCATCAATTTATTTAGATGTAATATATATTATTATATCATTTCAATATCTCTGTTACACTGTTGAGATGCAATAAGCAGTGCTGCTTAGGGGGCGGACCTATCACATGAATGCACAGGATTGTTTGGACGAGCTCAGATCAATCAAAGATGTGTCCTTCTCAACCGTCGATGAGCAAGGTCTTCCTCACAGCCGCATCATCGACATCATGATTGTAGGAGACAACAAACTGTACTTCTGCACGGCACGTGGCAAAGATTTCTATCAGCAGCTTATGCACAACCCTCATGTTGCGGTTGTCGGGCTCAACAGGAATTGGCAGATGATCCGTCTCACAGGTACGGTTCAGCATCTCGATGACCAAAAGAAATGGATCGATCGCATCTTCAACGAGAATCCTTCAATGAAGAACGTGTATCCAAAAGACACCCGCTACATCCTCGAGCCCTTTGTGATCTCCTCAGGGGCGACTGAGTTCTTCGATCTCGGGAAAGAGCCCATCTATCGCGAGCGTTTCCCCTTCGGCGGCGCGAAGATCCCTGGATATGGTTTTCTGATCACCGACAGCTGCATCGGCTGCGGCACCTGTAGGAGAAACTGCCCCCAGAACTGCATTGAGATAGGGAAACCTTTCGTAATCCGTCAAGACCATTGCCTGCACTGTGGCTCCTGCTTTGAGAAGTGCCCGGTCAAGGCGATCGTACGACGCTGAAAGTAGGCTTTGCCCATGATCCAAGACATGTTTTCCCTGCTGGTAACCCGATGGGATTTCTTCTCCAACCTGCTGTTGGAGCACATTGAGATCTCCTTCATTGCAATCGCAATCGCGATTGTCTTTGGCGGTATCGTCGGTATCCTTATCAGCGAATATCAGAAATCAGCCAAGTGGACACTCGGAGTCATCAACTTCGTCTACACGATCCCCTCCATCTCCATGCTCGGCTTTTTGATCCCCTTCTCCGGTGTCGGTGACACCACCGCAATCATCGCGCTTACGATCTATGCACTGCTGCCAATGGTGAGGTCCACCCACACCGGACTCACCAATGTGGATCCCGACACTATCGAAGCTGCCAAAGGCATGGGCTCCACCCGCTGGCAGATCCTCTTCCACATCAAGCTCCCCTTAGCCATGCCCGTCATTATGTCCGGCATCAGGAACATGGTGACGATGACCATTGCTCTGGCCGGCATCGCTTCCTTTATTGGAGCCGGTGGCTTAGGTGTTGCAATCTATCGCGGCATCACTACCAATAATGCGGCCATGACGCTGGCAGGATCCTTGCTCACCGCACTCCTTGCTTTAGTGATCGACGCGATCCTGGGCTTTGTCGAGAAACGCATGCAGAAGCGCTCTAAGAAAGCTAAGCACCAGAACAAAGTTATGGGCTTCACTGCTCTGGGCGTCGTCGGTGCCCTTGTGGTCGCCGCTGTGGTTCCCCAACTTATGCCTCAAGCCACGATCAATATCGCGACAAAACCCATGACGGAACAGTATATCCTGGGAGAGATGCTCGATATCCTAATTGAGCAGGACACCGATCTCAAAGTGAACCTCACCCAAGGTGTCGGCGGCGGTACCTCCAACATCGAGCCTGCTATGGAGAACGGCGAGTTCGATATGTATCCGGAATACACCGGCACCGCGTGGAACATGGTCTTAAAGAACCAGGATGTCTACTCCGAAGATAAGTTCGATCAGCTGAGAGCCGCCTACAACGATATGGGTATGACCTGGACCTCAATGTTCGGCTTTGGCAACACCTACGGCTTGGCCGTCCGTAACGATATTGCCAACCAATACGACATCAAGACCTACTCAGATCTGGCACGGGTGGCCCCACAGCTCACTTTCGGCGCGGAGTACGACTTCTTCGAGCGTGAAGACGGCTACGACGCGCTGTGCAACACCTACGGCCTTAATTTCGGTAATACGATGGATCTGGACATCGGCCTTAAGTATCAAGCCTTAGCCGAGAACCAGATCGACGTGATGGTGGTCTTCACAACCGACGGGCAGCTCGCCGACGCAAACGCCAGAGTGTTGGAAGACGATAGACACTTCTTCCCCTCCTACATGTGCGGCATGATTGTACGCCAGCAGGTGTTGCAGGACCATCCGGAGCTACAGGGCGTCTTCGACAGGTTGACCGGGCAGATATCGAATGACGATATGGTTCAGATGAACCATGAGGTGGACGTAGAGAAGAAAGAACCAAGGGAGGTGGCCTATGAGTTCCTCAAATCAAGAGGCTTACTCAACAACTAATTCAGGGCAGCAACCTACGAGTGATACCGCAATCGAGTTCCGCCACGTATCAAAAGCCTACGGGGACACTCCCGTGATCAAGGACATGAGCTTCACTGTCAAACGGGGTGACTTCGTCACGATGGTGGGATCCTCGGGTGGCGGCAAGACCACCACACTCAAGATGATCAATGCGCTTCTGACCCCAACCTCCGGCGATATCTTTGTCGATGGGAAGAACATCGGGGATCTTGACCCGGTGCAACTGCGCCGCAACATCGGCTATGCGATCCAGGGAAGCGTGCTCTTCCCCAACATGACCGTGGAGCAGAACATCGCCTATGTCCCGACGCTCCTGAATAGACGAGACAAGCAGCGCACCGCCCGTACCGTACGCAAGTGGATGAAGATCGTAGGGTTAGAGGAATCCATGCTCGACCGCTACCCCGATGAGCTCTCAGGAGGTCAGCAGCAGCGCGTCGGTATCGCCCGGGCACTCGCTGCCTCTCCGGACATTCTCCTTATGGATGAGCCCTTCGGCGCCGTCGATGAGATCACCCGTGCGAGCCTTCAAGATGAGATCAAGCGGATCCATCGTGAGACACACATCACGATCGTGTTTGTCACCCACGATATCCAGGAGGCATTGAAGCTCGCCACAAAGGTCATGGTGATCGATAACGGCATTATCCAGCAATACGACACGCCAAAGGATATCGTGAGCCACCCGGCGAACGAGTTTGTGGGCCGCTTGGTGCAGCGTGAGCGGCACACCTGTCTCTTGGATGATGACCATGTGGCAGATTGCAAATACAGCGAAGCGTACACTGATAAGAAATAATGTAATCCCTATAAACTTGACGAGGGTCCCGGACAAACCCACGGGACCCCCACTTTTCGAGCTCTTGACCACTGTATAAAGATCCGAGTACCTTTATCATTCGCAGGGTCTGCCCTTATCTACTATGATGACCGAAGAGCCCGTCTGACCTGTGGACGATCCCTGGGAACCGCACCGACGGGGCTCCATTCCCAATCCGAACGGTTCTATACATGTAAATCTTGAGAGCTTACGTGAGCGGCAAAATGTTAAACCACTACTCAATAAGCGACATTTTCGCAATGTCTTCATGAAGCCGTCTCGTAGATGACCCACATTGTGTTCACATAAAAAGAGAGGGGCAAACCCGCCCAGTCACGGATTTGCCTCCCCCTACTCAGAGAGGAGCGCTTGCTCCCCTCTTATTTATTATGCCGTGCCCTACGCCTCGAGATGGGACCTCAACAGCTCATTGAAGCGCTTCGGGTTTCCCCTGCCTTTTGAGGCCTTCATGCACTGACCGACCAGATAGCCGATAACTTTCTTGTTACCGTCGTGGTACTGGTTCACCTGGCCGGTACAGCGGCCGAGGACCTCCTCCACGATCGGCTCCAGTGCGGAGTCATCGCTCACCTGGCGCATACCCTGTGCGTCGACAACCTTCTCCGGATCCTTGTCGGTTCCATCGATGTCAGCGAGTACTTCACGCGCCTGCGCGAAGGTGATCTGGTCGGCGGCAAGTAGCTCAGAGATCGTGCGGACCTGTTTGGCCCTCAATTTGTTGTAGCTCGGGACCAAGTTGACCATTACGTTGGCAATGGTGGGGATAACCTTCTTTTTGGCACCGTCGAGCGCCTCCTCGAAGAATGCGGAGACCTCAGGATCACCTGCAAGCTGTTGGGCATCAGCGGACTTCAGCCCGTAGTCCTTCTCATAGCGCTTGCACTTGGCATCCGGGAGCTCCGGGATCTTTGAGTGACACTCCTCGATGAAGTCATCGGTCAGATCAAACGGAGCCAGGTCCGGGTCCGGCATCAGCCGATAGTCGTCTGCGGTCTCCTTGACACGCATTACAATCGTGCATTTGCGGGAGGGCTCCCAGTGCCTGGTCTCCTGATAGATCACGCCACCTTCCTCAAGCACCTCAGCCTGACGGCAGATCTCAAACTCGAGAGCGTCATGCAGGCTCTTGAAGGAGTTGATATTCTTCATCTCGGTCTTGGTGCCGAGCTCTTTGGTACCTCGGCGACGCAGTGAGATGTTTCCATCGCAGCGCATCGAGCCTGATTCCATGGAGCAGTCCGAGATCCCCAAAGTCTTGAAGGTCTGCTGCAGCTCCTCCATGAACAGCCGTGCCTCTTCCGGTGTACGGAGATCCGGCTCAGTGACTAGCTCGATCAGTGGGGTACCACAACGGTTGTAATCGATAAAGGACTCAGAGGCGCCACTGATACGACCCTCTTCGCCGCCCTCATGCACCATCTTTGCAGCATCCTCTTCCATGTGGATACGCTGGATGCGGATCGGCACCTGATAGGAGCCGTCCTTCTCACGTTTGATCTCCTCTGATCCATCGGAGGACATGTCCTCCCAAACAGGGCGCTCCTTAGCGCCGTCGCCGGTCACATTGAGGCGCAGGTGTCCGTGCATGCAGAAGGCAACCGAGCCCTGGGTGGTCTGGAAGTTCTTTGACATATCCGGATAGAAGTAGTGCTTGCGGTAGAAGGTCGAGTGCTTCTGGATCTCGCAGTTCGTGGCGAGGCCGGCCATCACAATAGACTGGATAGCCTTCTTGTTTGGGACCGGCAGCGCTCCCGGCATACCCAAGCAGACCGGGCATACATTGGTGTTAGGCGGATCGTCGTGGCTCAGCTTGCAGTTGCAGAACATCTTGGTGTCCAGGGTCGTAAGCTCGGTGTGAATCTCCAGCCCGATGACCGCCTCCCAATCTTTGAGGACCTCATTCAGTCTCTTCATTTGAGCTCACCTCCCTTACCTGCAAAGGCAGGTGCGACGACACCGGCTGCCTGATAACTCCGCTCAACCGCACGCGCAAACTGCAGCAGTCGGCTGTCTGCAAAGGCAGGACCCTGCAGCTGTACGGAAACCGGCAGTTTGCTTTCGGTCCCCAGACCGAGCGGCACTGAGATACCGCAGTTGCCCACGATGTTGTTGGAGATCGTGAACAGGTCAGAAGCGTACATCTGCGTCGGATCTGAGATTTCCCCGAATTTAAAGGCAGTGCGCGGCGTAGCGGGCATCAGGATCACATCGCACCTCTTGTAAGCCTGGACGTAATCATCGGTGATCAACGTTCTGACCTGCTGCGCGGGATAGTAGTACTTGTCGTAGACGCCGGAGGACAGTAAGTAAGCGCCGAGCATCTGACGGCGCTTCGCCTCCAAGCCAAAGCCGTGTGAGCGGCTCTTTGAGGTCTGCTCTGCCAAGGTCTGGCAGTTGGGCTCCTGGTATCCGTAGCGGACGCCGTCAAAACGGGCGAGGTTCGAGAACGCCTCACAGGGGGCGATCACGTAGTACGCCGCAATTGCGGAGGCGATGTTCGGCAGCGTGACCTCAACGATCTGCGCGCTCTGATCTTGCAGAGCTTTCACGGCTCCCCCGACGGCAGCCTTGACCTCAGGGGTGAGGCCTTTTACATCCATCAATTCCGGAACGATACCGACCTTCTTGCCCTCAATCGGATCTTCGAGGTGCTTGGTGTAATCGATCGCGCAGTCCTGGCTCGTCGAATCATAGGAGTCCCGACCCTGGGTGGTCAGCGCATTGAGTGCTAAAGCGATATCCTTGACGCAGCGCCCAAAAGGTCCCACCTGGTCCAGTGAGGAGCCGAAGGCGACGACGCCGTACCGGCTCACCGCGCCGTAGGTGGGCTTCATACCGACAACACCGCAGAGACTTGCCGGCTGTCTGATGGAGCCGCCGGTATCGGAGCCGAGCGCTATTGTAACCTCGCCGGAGGACACCGCGGCGGCGCTGCCACCGGAGGAGCCACCCGGAACGCGCTCCAGGTCCCAGGGATTGTGCGTCGGATGGAAGGCGGAAGACTCGGTTGAGGAGCCAAAAGCGAACTCATCCATGTTAGTCTTGCCAACCGGAAGCACGCCCGCATCGAGCATGCGCTGCACGCAGGTGGCAGTGAACATCGAATCGTAGTTCTCAAGCATCTTGGAGGCGCAGGTAGTCCTGGTCCCCTTGAGGTGCATGTTGTCCTTGAAGGCGATAGGGACCCCCGCCAACATCGGCAAGTCCTCACCCTTTGCCTTCTTCTCGTCGATTGCTTTGGCAGCATCAAGTGCTAGCTCCGGCACCACCTGCAGAAAAGCCTGAACATCTTTCTCACGGTTGTCGATTGCGTCGAGCGAAGCCTTCGCGACCTCCGTAGCGCTGAAGTCCCCCCTCCTGACGCCCTCAACGATATCTGAGGCGTAAAGCTTATCGAATGAACCCATTTTAAGCTTCCTCCTCATCGCCGAGGATGGACGGCACTCTGAAGTAGCGGTCGTGGGTACTCCCCGCGTTGTGCATAGCGTCCTTCAGATCGAGCGCACGGTCATGGTCGTCGACCACGTCTTCACGCATCACATTGGAGAGATCCCCGATCGGCTGATAGGTGGGCTTCACTCCCTCCAGATCATACTCACGGATCGGCTGGAGTAACCGGACCGCCTCATTCATATAGTCGGTCATCTCATCCAGCTCTTTGTCTGTCAAATGGAACCGAGCATATTCCGCGATGGCTGCCACATCTTCTTTACTTAACGGCATGGGTCTAACCATCCTCCCAACTCTGCCATTATTTAACAATCAATACCATAGAGGCATTTTAGGACAAAAGCATGCGGTGTTAGGCGCTCGCAACTCTCCCGCAATGAAACAAGTATCGGCCCCCTCCTGAAAGCCGACTGTGTCTCTATTGTTTCATCACATTTACTCTGCCTGCGGGAATAAAAGACGCGATTTCGGTAAAATACCTACTAGCTAGTAGGAATTAAGAGTACCTTATGCCTTCTGAATGTGGCCGCTTTCTAAAGCGTTGCGTTCAGGACTTTCTCTTAAATACCCCTAACGCTACTATGAATTAGTTCATATGCTATGCACCGAACTGCCTTTTTAGTATACCGGTGCGCACGACCATCGTGGTCTACACAAAGTGCGGATCACACGAGTTTTGGGAGACGATATGGCAGATACATTGCTTGAGGTTTCGAACCTCTCGGCCGGCACAGAGGACAAACCCATCTTGCACCACATCAATATCGAGGTCAGCGAGGGTAAGACTCACGTGCTGATGGGGCCGAACGGCGCAGGCAAGTCCACACTCGGCCATGTGATCATGGGCGATCCGCAATACATCGTGCGTGAAGGTTCAATCCATTTCGACGGAAAAGATATCACCGATCTCACGACCGATAAGCGCTCACTCGCCGGCATCTTCCTGTCCTACCAATCCCCCGTCGAGGTACCGGGTGTGCCGCTGTACACCTTCCTGCGCACCATTACGCAGATGCGCCCGGAGCTCAAGATGACTGCGCGCAACTTCAGGAAGCGCGTGAATGAGGTCGCACAGGAGCTCGATATGGACGACTCCTTCCTCACCCGTGAGCTCAACGTGGGCTTCTCCGGCGGCGAGAAGAAGAAGATCGAGATGCTCCAGCTTTTGCTCTTGAGACCGAAACTGGCCATCCTCGACGAGACTGACTCCGGCCTCGACGTTGACGCGCTCTCCGTGGTGTCCAAGGGTATTGAGGCGTATCGCCGTGACTGTCAGGGCGCGCTTCTGATGATCACCCACAACACGCGCATCCTGGAGAAGCTCTCTGTCGACACCACTCATGTGATGGTGAAAGGACATCTGGTCGCTGAAGGCGACGCCTCAATGATCAACGAGATCGACCGTGAGGGCTTTGGCAAGTATGAGGATGAGCTCGAAGCCGAAACAAAGCAGGAGGCTTAATAGCTGTGAGTGAGAAGAAAAAGACACAGGTCGCGGATATTGACCGCTCCCTGTATGACTTCGTGAAGCCGGAGGTGGGCTATGAGCGCTACAAAAACGGCCTCACCCCGGATATTGTGCGTGCCATCTCCAAGAAGAAGGACGAGCCTGAGTGGATGCTCAACAAGCGACTCGAGGCGCTGGAGATCTTCCAGGACACCCCGATGCCGGGCAACTGGGGCCCCTCCATCGAGCACTTGGACATGGACCACATCTCTACGTATGTGAACCCGAAGACCAAGCAGACCAACGATTGGGACGACGTCCCCAAGGACATCAAGGACACCTTTGAACGTCTGGGCATCCCACAGGCGGAGCGTGAGAGCTTAGCCGGCGTCGGCGCCCAGTACGACTCAGAGATTGTCTACCACAACATGCGTGAGGAGGTCGCCAAGTACGGCGTCGTCTACACGACGATCGAGGATGCGATCCACGACCCGAAGCTCGAGCCGATTGTGAAGCAGTACTTCGGTACCCTGATTCCACCCACGGACCACAAGTTCGCAGCACTGCACTACGCAGTCTGGTCGGGTGGCTCCTTTGTCTATGTCCCGGCCGGTGTCACCGTTGAGTACCCGCTGCAGAGCTACTTCCGCTTGAACGCCGCGGGCGCAGGCCAGTTTGAGCACACGCTGATCATCGTCGAGCCCGGCGCCAACCTGCACTTTATCGAAGGCTGCTCGGCCCCGAAGTACTACGCCGCCAACCTGCACGCCGGCGCAGTCGAGCTCTTCGTGAAAGGCGGCGCGCGTCTGCGCTATTCCACGATCGAGAACTGGTCGAAGAACATGTACAACCTGAACACCAAGCGCGCCACGATCGGCAAAGATGCCACCATGGAATGGGTGTCCGGTTCCTTCGGCTCACACGTGAGCTACCTCTATCCCACCACGATCCTGGCAGGTGACAACTCGCACTGCGAGTTCACTGGCATCACCTTCGCGGGCGCCACGCAGGACCTCGATACGGGTTGCAAAGTCATCCTCAACGGTAAGGACACCACTGCTTCAGTGGATACCAAGTCCATCTCTAAGGACGGCGGCGCCAACACCTTCAGGAGCTCCGTCGTCGTAGGCCCGAAGGCGGACAACGCCCGTGCCACGGTTTCCTGCCAGTCACTGATGCTCGACGATATCTCCCGCTCTGACACAATCCCGGCGATGGATGTCCGCAACCGCACCGCATCCGTAGGCCACGAGGCCACGATCGGCGCAATCTCGGATGACACGATCATGTACCTGATGAGCCGCGGCTGCTCTGAGCAGGAAGCCAGAACACTCGTCGTGAACGGCTTTGCAAACCCGGTCTCAAAGGAGCTGCCGCTTGAGTACGCCGTTGAGATGAACAATCTGATCAAGCTTGAAATGGAAGGGGCGATTGGCTGATGGCAGCAGCAATGACCGAAACCACCACGCTCAAACATCTTAATGTACCGCCCAAGCAGACGTGGAACTATCTGAAGATCAACGACACCAGCCTCACGGTGATCAAGCCGAAGGAGCAGGGTGAGGTCTTTGCCCGCCTGCCGGAGATGTTCGGACGCATTGAGTCCGGCATCGGTCCTGAGGCCGTGAAGTGGATCGAGAACATGGCGGGCGACTCCCACTACATCGAGGTCCCCGCACACCGCCCGACCGACAGGCCGATCGTCGTGGACTGCGACGCAGACAAGACCGATATCAAGGATACCGGGATCATAGTGAGAAATCACGCTAATGCCACGATCGTGATGCTCTCCCACGGAAAACAGGGTAGCAAGGATACCTCCGCCAACCTGCTGCGCATCTATGCGGAACACGACGCCCACGTCTCTGTGGTGGAGATCATGGCGCTGCCGGAAGAGCAGCAGCACATCGAAGGCCTCGCGATCGACGCCCAGCAGAATTCCAGAATTGAGGTGCGCCAGTACGCGCTCGGTGGCGGCAACGTCGTCACAGGCCTGGCGACCAATCTGGCCCAAGACCACGCCCGTCTCGATCTTGTGAGCCGCTACTTTGTGCGCGGCCATGAGAAGCTCGACTTGAACCATGTCGCTCGCCAGCGCGGTTGTGACACCAAGGTCGAGATGAGCGCCTCCGGCCTGCTGACCGACTCCGCACAAAAGACCCTGCGTGAGACGATCGATCTGATCCACGGGGGCAAAGGCTCCAAGGGCAACGAGCTGGAGACGGTACTCGTCGAGGGCGACCACATCGTGAACAAGACCCTGCCGGTCATCCTGTGCGACGAGGAAGACGTCCAGGGCAACCACGGCGCCTCCATCGGCTCCATCGGGCCTGAGCAGACTGAGTACTTGGCTACTCGCGGCCTCGCGGGCAAGCAGGTCTCCCAGCTCTTTGCGACTGCACTCTTCGACGACGCACTGATCCACGCCCCAGGAGCCGCTTCACAGAAAGCCGTCGGCGTCCGCGCTTCTGATGTTTTAGGTGAGCGGGCCTTTGAGGATTCCCGTGAGGGCCTCGCTCTAGAGAAAGAGGGTGAGTGATGTGGCAGCCATAGATATTGCCGCCAATCCATACAGGAAAGACTTTCCATTGCTCGTGCAACAACCCAACCTCGCATTTCTCGACAGCGCTGCAACCACACAGCGTCCGAAAGCTGTGTTGGACGCCCAGCGTCACTTCTACGAGACGATGAACGCCAACCCCTTGCGTGGCCTTTACAAGCTCTCGGTTGAGGCAACCGAAGCAATCGATAAGACCCGTAAGGACATCGCTGCCTTCATCGGGGCGACCGATGAGAAGGGTAAGCCGCAGGGCAATGAGATCGTCTTCACGCGCAACGCATCAGAATCGTTGAACCTGGTTGCACACACCTTAGGGAAGAAGATCCTGAAACCGGGAGACGAAGTTGTAATCTCCATTATGGAGCACCACTCCAACTTGATCCCCTGGCAGCAGATCTGCAAGGAGACCGGCGCTAAGCTCGTCTACCTGCGCTTGGATAAGGATTTCAGAATCACTCCTGAAGAGATTGAGAAGAAGATCACCGGCAAAACCAAGATCGTCTCCGTAACCCAACTCTCCAACGTGTTGGGTGTCTCCCCTGACATCAAGGCTATCGCCAAGCGTGCACACGAAGTTGGAGCTTACGTAGGCGTCGACGGCGCGCAGTCAGTACCTCATACGCAAGTCAACGTCCGCGATCTCGGGATCGACTACCTCGCCTTTTCCCCGCACAAGCTGGAGGGCCCGATGGGCATCGGTGTGCTCTGGGGCAAGATAGATCTGCTGAACTCTATGCCGCCGTTCCTGACCGGCGGTGAGATGATCGACTCCGTCACCGAGCAGGACGCCGTATGGGCACCGGTACCGCAGAAGTTTGAGGCTGGCACCCAGGATGCCGCAGGCATCTATGCTACCGACGCCGCAATCAAGTACCTCACTGATCAGGACTTCACGAAACTTGAAGCGCGTGAGCATGCCCTCACCCACTACCTGGTGGAGCAGCTCGAAGCGCTGCCCTTCATCCAGATCGTGGGACCGAGAGATCCTGACCGCCACCTCAGCGTGGTCTCCTTCAACGTAAAGGACATCCACCCGCATGACGTCGCATCCCTGCTTGATATGAAGGATGTGGCGATCCGCGCCGGTCACCACTGCGCGCAACCGCTCATGACCTCAATGGGTATATCTAGTAGTTGTAGGGCATCTGTGGCTTTCTACAACGACAAAAAGGATATCGACCAGCTTGTAGATGGCCTCAACTATGTTTGGCAGGTATTCCATGGAACAAAATGATTTGTACAGTGCTGAGTTCATCGACCATATAGCACATCCGGATTACAAGTATGAGATGAAAGACCCGACGATGAAGCACGAGGGTATCAACCCCTCCTGTGGCGATGATTTGGAGCTGTCCGTGAAACTTGACAGAGATGGAAAGATCGCCGAGGCCGCCTACACCGGCCACGGCTGTGCGGTCAGCCAGGCTTCTGCGGACATGATGAGTGACCTGATGGTCGGCAAGACCCCTGAGGAAGCCATCAAGCTCTGTGACCTCTTTACCGATATGGTCACTGGCAAAGAGAAGGACGAAAGTAAGCTTGACCAGCTTGAGGAAGCTGCCTCACTCGAGGGCGTCTCCCACATGCCGGCGCGTGTTAAATGCGCTGAGCTCTCCTGGAGAACGCTCAAGGAGATGCTCAAAGGCAATACTGAGAAAGCCTCAACGACTGAAGATCAGGAAGGATAACCATGGCTGCCAGCATGTTTTCAACCAAGGGCCGCTATGCCCTGCGTGCTATGGCAGACCTGGCAATGCACAGCGGGTGGGTCTCTCTGGGAGACGTATCCAAGCGGCAGGGTATCTCCCGTAAGTACCTGGAACAGGTGATTGCCGTAATGCACAAGGTCGGCTTCGTCGAGAGCCAGCGTGGCAAGGGCGGCGGTTATCGGTTGACTCGCAAGCCTGAAGATTATACCTTGGGCGAGATCATGCGGGCTGCTGAGGGCTCTTCCTTGGCCCCGGTCGCCTGCCTTGACTGCTTGACCGGCGACATCTGTCCACGCATTCAATCCTGCCCCACCGTGATGATCTACCGTGATCTGGGCAAAGTGACCTCACAGTATCTCGACTCCAAGACGCTGCGCGATGTGACCCTCTCCTCAGGCTTCACGAAGCTCACCAAAGAGCAGCTCGAAGAGAAAGAGGAAAAGGAGGAACGCGAGGAGCAGGAAGAGAAAGCCGCCAAACAGAGGGCGAAGAGCAAAAAGAAGCACACCGCTTCAAAGTAACGCTACACTCAATACCTCAAGGCGCATTCCAACGACCTGAGTTTCGACTCAGGTCGTTTTTTGTAGCTACCGTATCGGCGGGTCTCCGACGTGCAGCTAGGGCTTAGAGATACTCACAGCCGCCTCTGTGACATCTCGAGGAGTCTCCAAAACACGCTATGATTCCATATCGCCTGATACGGACGGGACCCCGGACATTTTCCCGGATCTAGGCTGCATATGCGCAGCTAAAGCCCCTCCTGTGCTCCCTGAGCGTCCTCCACCTACAAGGCACGCTTGAGCTTGGTCAAACAATACCACTCGATGTAGCTGTCAAGACAGCTCTTGAACTCCTCGAATGTGCTGTCAGCCCAATCCATGCCGGAAAAGAGGTCAGACTTGAGCGTGCCGAAAAAGCCTTTGACACGGGCATTGTCAGGGGACTTTTGTCCTTGGGCGACATCGAGTGGGCGGCGTTGCCCTCTGCTGCAGGCATCTGCCCGTTCGTCTGTCATATAGAGCGCACCGGTGTCCGTATGCACGACGAGGAGCCTTCCCTCGAAGAGCTTTAATCTTGCCCACCAGATCCTCGAGTATGTCGACCGCAAGCTCACAGTCGGGATGCATCGATACCTTCCAGCATACAAGCCAGCCGTTGAAGCAGTCGATGGCGGAAGAGAGATAGGCCTTGTAGCCATCCAGGGCGAACTTCGCCTCAGCGTTGACCACGAGCAGCCCTAGCTCCCCTGCGTGGAAGTTGTGGGTGCCATCCCTGCCTGAGGGGTACGTTCTCGTGGAACTCCCAGCGTAATTCCCTCACGCTCTTCTTTGGTATACATCCCAGGCTCCGATTCTGGACCAGTTGATCCGACTTTTTGTCCGGGGTCCCTACCAGCGGGACGAAAGGACAGCTAAGATCTTCACAAGCATCGGCCTTCCCCTAAGGCCTTATCGGCTACAAGCGTATCGAGCGAGCAACCTAGCGCTGGGAGGAAGCCGAGAAAAAAGGACACCCTAACCAAGAGCGAAACCCCCGCAGAAAAGACGTCGTAACAAGGTTGAGACCGTGAAATGCGATTGTCCTCGCAAGGCAAAGGGCCATCAGGGCACGTGAAAAAGGAGAAAGCTACGATAGAGGAGAAGCTAGCCCAAGCAGAAGAAGTGCTCCAAGAGCTGCAAGGAGAAGCTCATAGTCTCCCAGAAAGCCGACTTTAAGGCTCGGCTCAGATGAAGGCTGATCTGGACCCCGCACTCCCTGCATGCCCATCTTGGCCGGGACACCTCTATCCTTGCCTCTCCACCCCGAGAGGGGGATACCAAAGCGCGATGGGGCCCTGCCATTTCCCCCCATCGGCCTTCCGCAGCAGGGGCACGACGGTGCATCTGACACTGCCGGCCTGCCTGGAACGGACAGGATGCGAGGCGGCGTTGGGTATCTTTTGGACGACGTTTCGACCTCCTCGGTACGGACAGCTTCTCTGGGCTCTCCCGTCTGTACAAATCCTTCGAGATGCGAGGGGATCGAAAGGAAGGCAGGAGCTTCTTTGGCATGGCAAGCGGGCGGCAGCTGGGCTGCTGGCGATGCTACACTTATCAGCGCGCTCCATCCTTGTTCGGGATCTTCTTGTTGCGATGTAAGATTCTCATATGACTCAAACCCCTGTCAAGTGGCAATGCTATCGCGAAACAGGCGCCCACAAGGCTTTCCTGAACTGCAGGGATGAAGGATATTCGACGAATACCGCTGCGGACGCGTCCTGCAACATGAGAGACATGCGGACATCCCTGCCTACTCTCATATCCTTAGATAGCGTGCATATGCACGGTCCCAACATCGGTGTTCCAACATGGCGGCTAAGGGACGCTCTAAGCGCGTACGTGTTGGCATGGCCGGTGCACATAGAATCGGGCGTCCCTGCCGCCTTGAGTCTCGCGCACACAGCGGCATTCAGGGCTTTCGTGGAGATTGGCAGCAAAAGGCAGTGGAGGGAGTGGGTGGATGGCGGCGTGGCACTATGCAGCCTGGGTTGAGGCCCGCTCCGGTACCTGCTGGCCGATGAAGAGCATGAACCTTCCCAGCTCGGCTGCCGTGGCGGCATTAGCCTTGCAGGGTAAGACGTCCCTCTCGAGCAACTGCCTCCTCCGAGAGCAGCCGTGCACGTTCCCTGATGTGTAGATCCACCGACGCGGGACACCTCTTCGAAAAAGTAGGTCTTGCCCTTGCGCACGCCCAGGCACATCCCATAAGGAGCGCCCTCAGCAGCCTGGGGCCGCATTTCGATATGCCTGCCATCCTGTGGGAGGCGGCGCTTGACGACTGCGACGGGGAGAGCCCCAGCCAGGATGTGGCCTTCCTCCCCGAACAGAGCCTGGAGAAGTCACACATCTTTGCGCAGAAGGTAAAGGCGCACCTGAAGCCGACGCCCGAAAGGCATAGGAGCACCTTAAGGGCAGGGGCGAGCGTGCATGAGGATGCAAGGGGATGCGCCCTCTCCATCATCGCGCCGTACTGCTCGTCTGTGGACTTCGCAGCCCGAATGTCGGCAAGAAGCGTCGCTTGCGAGCCTGGATTGACAAGGGCGCAGGCACGCAGCCATGCCCAGAAGTCGACTCCCTAAAGCTTCTTTTTGCCTGTCTGCGGGCGTCCTCTCCTCCCAGACAATCCCGTGGCGGCAAGCAGGGTGGGCACGCGCTGGTGTACCTTCTTCTGCTGCCTTAAGGTCGTCGAGGGCACACACCGCGTCCCTTTAGCCTTGCTATCTCCTTGGTGGGTACCCACATCCTGTGGAGCTTGTCTGCATCTGCCATGCCTTGCGAGCCTCATGGAGTCGTTCCTGTCGTTTTTCCTCGTGCGGGAGTAGGCAGAAGGTGGACATCCTCGAGGGCGCTATGGGCACGACCTTTACATCCTTGGTCGTTGAGCATCCGTGCAGGGACAAAGCCCGTGCAGCCTGCCTCGCAAGACGCCGATGGCAGGCTTTCAGAAGCACTCCTGCGCCATCCATGCCCTGATGTCAGACTACGGGTTTGTTGCGGAAGGAGCACAGCGCAGTCTCTCCCGCCTTAAGGATGAGGGCGCACAGCATCGTCATCCTCGAATGGCTGTCGATCCTAAATGCCGTCCCCATGCCTGCCTTGCTGATGGTAGTCTTGTCCATAGGGGCCTTCCGGTTCTCGTTGCTGCAGCAGCAATCATTCTGGGCCTTGAGAGGCCCTGCTTCAACTCAGGCGGCAGGCCCTCCCTGCTCTGTGGGTTCGGGTCATATCGTCTAGAGGAGGGCCGCGCCCCTCTGTCTTTGTGCGCACTGCGCTTCGGGCATCGGCCCACAATTTTTTTGAATCGAACTAAAAAATTCCCTGGATGATTTTTTGCGTCATCCAGGGAACTGTTAGCTCATTCTATATAGCGGACTCAATTAGCCGTTATAGTGACCGATCATGATCGGGCCACCCATGATGTAGATCGTGCAGTACTCAACAGTCATGCCCGGCTGCGGTGCGTGAATCATCTGGCCACCGCCAACATAGACGCCGACATGGCCATTGAAGAAGACCAGATCGCCCGGCTGTGCCTGTGCAAGGGAGACCGGCGTGAACAGTGCGCGCTGTGCAGCATCGTTGTGCGGCAGGAAAACTCCGGCTGCAGCGTAGGCATTCATCGTTAAGCCAGAGCAGTCGATACCGGAGCGGCTAGCACCACCGTAGATATACGGCACACCAAGATAGCTCTGAGCGGTGGCGACCACAGTACCGAGGTTGACACCGCTGCTCACCGGCTGTGAAGGCCGAGGCTGCGGCGCGGATTGCGTCGGCCGAGTTGATTGAGGCGGCTGCGTGGATTGCGTCGGCCGAGTTGATTGAGGCGGCTGCGTGGATTGCGTCGATTGGGTTGACTGAGGCGGAGTGCTGTTGTCCGACGTTATCGGCGCAGACCAGGATTGACTCGACTGATTGTTACCGCTGCCAGAGTTGACGCCGCCGCCATTGTTCGGATGCTGGTTGGCATCATTTGCCTGTCTGATAGTATCGCTGTCAGCG
The DNA here is from genome assembly GCF_018128285.1 of Atopobium sp. oral taxon 416. NCBI lineage: Bacteria > Bacillati > Actinomycetota > Coriobacteriia > Coriobacteriales > Atopobiaceae > Atopobium > Atopobium sp. oral taxon 416. Next base: position 1,160,505 of record NZ_CP072380.1, on the reverse strand, counting down.
GTTGCTCCACCCTGATCGTTATTGCCGGAATCGGAACCAGTGAGGGTCCGCAGGGAGCTCACATAGTCGCTCAGCGTCAGATCATCCGTAGAAGCAGGCGCCTCTTCGCCGCTGGCCTCAGCCTGACGGGTGGTCTCTTCCACCACGGCGTTCTTCACGTCGTCAGAAAGCCCATTGATAAAGTCCTTCTGTCTGTCGATCTGTGACTGCATCGTAGCTGTCTGGTTGGTCTGCTGGTTGTAGAGGGACTCTTCCTGGGATTTCTGATTCTCAAGTTCATTCTTTTGGGAATTGAGGTTATCCTCAAGCTCCTTGATCGAATCAATCTGCGCCTTATCGGACTCCGCAACCTTGTCCGCGTAGTAGACACGCCCGACGAAGTCATCGAAGCTTTCGGAATCCAACACAATGGAAAGAAGGCTCACGCCGCCTGTCTTGTAGTTCGAGGAGACGCGCTTACTGAGCGTTGCCTGTTGCCCCTCAAGCTCACTCTGCTTTTGGACGATATCGTCATTCAGAGAATCAATCTTGCTCTGCGTATCGCTCAGCTGAATTGCCGTACCATTGAGCTGTTCCTGGGATGCAGCGAGCTGATATCCCATATTCGTCAATTGCGTGTTTGCGTCATCAAGCTGCTGCTGCAGTGAGCTTGAATCCTCGGCAAGAGCGGGAACTGAGACTGCCCCAAAGGTACCGCCGAATGCAAGTACAGAAGCAATTGCAAATGCAACTGTTCTTTTACCGGTCATAAAGCTCCTTTCAGTATCACATATTTTTTGTTACCTGAAACTGCTATTTATGTCGCAGCCTTGCTATACTTTTGTATAGTTTACCAGTCCTGAGTTGATGAGCAAATATTGAGTAGATAAATAACCCACATTTCCTGCGGGTCTTCTCTAACCGCTACCAAATCTCATAGATACATCACAAACATACAAGAAGTAGTATCTAAAACCTGTTATACTACTACAGCTTGTGTAACAATTATGACACATTCACTAACAGATGCTGGCACGCAACTGCGACCGACGCCTGTTTTTGGATACATATTTTATGTTTACTGAATAGGCTTTCCCTCGCCCGACACTACAGCAGCGCGATATTCGCCTCGCTGTCAGTGACATGAGCAGAAGCCGGATTGATGTTCTTGACGGAATCCTTGATCACCAAACGGGGCTTCAGAACCCGCTGGGTAATATCCCCCTGCACCGGAGCATCCTTGCCGGCGTTTACGCGCGCCATCAGGAGCTCCACGGCATTTCTCGAGAGTTCTGGCACATTCTGCTCAATCGAAGTCAGGGCTGGCTCAAAGATGGAGTCCGCAGCGCTGTTGTCGTAGCTAACGACCGAGATGTCCTTCGGTACTGAGAGCCTTTCCTCAGTGATCCTCTTTAAGAGCCCTAAGGCAATGTTGTCGGAGCTGGCAAACACTGCGGAGACCCCGCTCTTCAGAACATCATGCGCCGCCGTATAGGCATCTGGGATGAAGTAATCAGTCTCGAAGACGAGTGAGCCGTCGTATGTGAGTCCATGGTCCTCCAGGGCCTGCTTATAGCCGATCAAGCGGTCACGGCCGGTATTCGAATTCAGGTTGAGCATCGCCGCGATGTGGTCGTGCCCCTGTTCGATCAGATAGTTGACTGCCATGGAGGCACCCATCTCATTGTCGTAGCGTACCGAATCACAGGTGAGTCCTTCGATAAAACGGTCGACCATTACATAGGGGCAGGGCAGCTGCTCTAAGGTATCGACCAAGTTCTGGTCCGCCTCGGATTCCTCTGAGGCAACAAAGAAGATCCCGTCAGCGCCGCGGTTGACGAGAAGACGCACCAACTCTGCATCGTTTTTAGCGGTGCCGTCAGAGTTCGTGATCAGAAGCATATAGCCCTGCTTGCGGCACAGAGTCTCAATGTTGTGTGCTAATGAAGCGAAGAAACGACTCTCAATGTTCGGAATCACCAAACCGAAGCTGTGGGAGCACTGAGAGACCAGGCTCCGGGCAATCTGGTTCGGCACATAGTGCTTCTGCAATGCCACGTCTTTGATCTTCTGCCGAACCGGTTGGCTCACCCGACAGGGTCTGCCATTAAGCACCAACGAAACTGTCGTCGGAGAGACTCCTACTGCCCGCGCTATATCCTTCAGCGTTACCTTTGCCATACCGCTTCCCCCTTTTTCGGGTGGCACGCCTGCGTGTGCCACCCGTTTTTCGGCTCTTCGACGTCTCTAGTGGGTAGTACAGGCCAGCTGTCTCTGGGCCGAGAAGTTGAGTTTTCCAGTCTGAGGAAGATCATCGTCTTGAAGTAGGACATGTTCCTGAAGCCCCTAGCAGCACTTTCTGCTGACTGGACGAGGGAGTTGAGCCCTTTGAGGAACGAATTGGTGGATCCCTTCTCCCACCAGTTCAAGATTCCCTTACGCTCCTGCCTAAAGGTACCTGCCATCCTCTTGATCTTAGCTACGGCAGAGTGCATCGTCTACGAGCAGAGCCGGTCTGAGGCTTTGGTTGTAGATTTTCTGTCGGGGCAGCCATAGACGTCCTGCATCGCTTTGCCGTCTGGCAGGCACGCGCCTCCCTGAGATGTGTCTTCGCAGGGTCGAGCTCCTCTCTCTTCGCAAGCTGGCACTTTGTGAGGCTCTCCCACCTCTTTAGCCATACGTAGTTCGTCTGGGTAAGTATCCTTGTGCTTCTCTGCCGACTCGCGCCTCTCCATCCCCCTCACAGGGTCTGTCGCCTTTGTGAAGAGCTGCCACCACATGGAAGCTGTCCAGGATTTGGGCGGCCTGGGGCATCACTGCGGTGACTCTCAGGAAGTTATGTCTTTGCCATGTCGCGCATGACCTCTAAGCCCTTCGTCTGGTCCCTGTGTGCTCCTTAAGCTCATCTCAAAACCTTTACACCGCTCCCTTGTCCTTTGCCTTCCGTGATGGCGTGGGTGCGCTGGCGGTTGAGATCGGCCATGATGCTGATACAGCTTTGGTCGCACCTTTTGGCGGTGTCGCCTGTACCCACACGCACGACTCTGGAATAGTCTGCTGCATCCCTCGCCTTCGATGTCGCCTTCCCAAGCAGTCTCCATATGCGCGTGGGCTGTCTCGTGCAGAGGTTATCGCTACAACGCTCATGTCGAAGAGCGCTATCACGTATCAGCTGGGCCTCAAACAGCGCCGTGATGCGTCTTTGGACGGATCTTTCAGGGTATCCTTGCGGCATGCACGCCGTCCTTGGGCCCTCAACACTGCGCCGTGCACGGTCGTCTCGTATTGCCAGATGTCGAGATGCCACAAGGTCTTCTCGCGCGTCGTAGGTGCCGCAGCGCCTGTGGCAGGCAGGGCTCACCACTTACCTGTCCCTGACGTGTGCCACCCTCACAGGGAGGATTTCCTGCATTCATCTGCGCTTTTCGAACCAGACGTCTGTAACCTCCATTCGTCTCTAAGCCCCAGGGGGCTTCTTAAAAAGCCTTGCCAGCATACCTGCTTTAAGCATCCATATCGCACCTTAGGACCGCATCCGTCGCCAAAATCTTGGCTGTCCAGGTACTACGTGCTCAAGGGGATGCAGAAGTGCTACCCACCATAAGTAGCGAAGTGCCTTTTAAAAAGCGTAGCACGTTGGGTAAAAACTTTATCCACGCATCGGCTGAATGGAAGCGGATTGGTAAACGGTATATGCAGGACCCATGCCTCCATACACACCCGACACCACACTTTTGAGGTTAATGTCTTATCTTTCAGGAAGAATGTTGCATATGATACGTGGTGTACTATATATAGAGCGATAACGCTGGATGCAATCTATATGGTGGGAGGGCAGCGCTTCTTGGCAGAAGACAGACACACAGGTTCCAGGCGACCAGCCAGCCCCCAACCGTACAGACATATTGCTCGTCCTCCTTGGAAAAGACCAACACACAGTACAAGTTCGAAGCACCCCTGGGGCCGTCGGTGGCATCTGCAGGCACAAGCACAGAAACGCAGTACTGCCCCCGCTCCACGGTACACCACCGCGACCCAGCTGCGTGCGTTTGTCGCGATCGCCGTCATCATTCTCGCAGTCGTTCTCACAGTTCAGATCCACTCACTCGTCACCGCCTCAGGCGAAGGCGATCCCGGTGAAGCCCAGGAGCAGAGTGAAGATCAGGAAAAAATCTCTGAAGAGGAGCGGGACAACCAGGACGGGACTTCAAGCGAAGAGACAGTGACCGACTCCGGTATCGCCTATTCCGGGCAGGCCTCCTTAGACGGCAGCCCCGCGCTTGAGGACCTGGAAGAGGCCCTGCAGCAGTGCAGGGACAACGACATCACTGTCTCGATCGATCTACACGATATCGATAAAGAGAACGGAAGTCGAATCACCTATCAACCCGAAGACCGTGTCTACTCCGCCTCCGCTATCAAAGGCCCCTACAGTATCTTTGTCTATCAGGACTTGGTGGAGACAGGCAAGCTCAACCACGATACAGTGTATCCGTTCGTCAAGAACGTAATCAACCAATCCTCCAACAGCGACTATGCAAGCCTGAGAACGATGTCAGAGGAGTCCGGCTGGTCAGCGTGGCTCGCCGACGCCGGCATCGACACCGACAGCCACGATATCCCCTTTGACTACAACTGGTACGCGGACATGTCCGCCCGCGAGTTTGTCCTCGCCTGGAAGCAGGGCTACCGCTACCTCACCTCAGGCACCGACGACGCTAAGGAACTCTCACAGCTCTTCTTAACGACTCCGAACTCACCCCTGCATATGGTGCTGGGCAACACCTACCAAGTCTGGTCGAAGGCAGGTTGGTTCTCCGATGAGACAGAGGACGCTTCGCCCACGATGAACGACGCCGGCATCGTCTTCTCCGACACCGGTCCCTACGTGATCGCCGTCTGCACCGATTCCGCTTCAGACTCCAACCTCGTGAACCGCATCGTCAACGACCTCAACTGTTGCCACGGGCAGCTCACCGGTGGAAACTCTGCGCCGCTGTGGAACCCCTCCACTGCAATTCCCTCCGCATCTGAGAGTGTGACACAAAACGACACCGATATGTAAAGAGTTGGGAGCCCTACCAGGGCCGGATCACGAAAGCGCCCACCGCGAAGAGCGCGATGAGTACAACTGCTAAGACCCACTGCCAGATGGGACACACGTCCTCAACAAGCTCGGTGCGCGGGGCCCCTTCGCTGAACCCCTCAGACGTCATCCCCTGCGCCAAATCCCCCGACCAGTTGAGCGCGGTGATAATGAAGCGCAGATAGAGCCGCGGCTGCCAGAGGTGGTACTCATCCCCGCGCAGCATCGCGGAATACATAATCCGCTTGTACTGGTCATGGATGCTCTTCACCAGATTAAAGGAGCCGAGCAAGCCAAACACAAAGGTATTGGAGAGGTGCAAGTGCTGGTGGAGGCTGGTTAAGACCTCCTCTGCCCCTTTTGTCATCGTCACCATCATGCCTAACGCCAGATAGGCATACACACGCGTCCCATAGAGCCAGGCGGTGTGCGGCGCATGATTGACCGCAAAGAACATGAATGAGGACCAGGTACCCAACGCCAACGGAAAGGCCACTGCTAGCGCGATCAGCGCGGTCTTGAGACGTGCACGCATCGCTGCGAGGTAGATGAATCCGAAGGCTATCACAATCAGGTTGAGGATGATTGACTGGGAAAAGCCGATCAGGATCCCCACCCCCAGCATTGACACAAAGAGGACGGAGGCATTGAGCCCCCGCAGCTCAGAGCCCTGCTGTCCCGATCCCATACGGTCCGTGAGACGGTCTGCGCGGTTGTTGCTCATTGCTCCTCCCCCAACAGATTCAGGTGTTGATCCTCAAGCCTGAGCTCGTAGTCACAGGCCTCTGCGACCTGCGCACGCTGATGGGAGGCCACGAGCACCGCAGGCTCCAGAGCCTCAACCGTCTGGCAAAGGAGATTCAGGACCACCCGGACCGAGGCGGCGTCGAGCCCTGCAAAGGGCTCGTCAGCCAGCAAGGTCGGCTGTCCCATAATCAGCATGCTCAAGAGCTGCAGCTTCTTCTGTTGCCCTCCCGAGAGCCGGTACACCACATGTCTCTCAAGTCCGGTGAGACCTAATTCCTCAACGGCGCTGGCGATGCGTTTCTTGTCCCAATACTTAGGCTGCAGCGAGTGCTGTGCAGAGAGGGAAAGCTCGTCTTCCATCGTGAGCGTGACGAACTGATCCTCACTCGACTGAAAGGTCAGCCCTACCTTCATGGCCCACTCCTTGGGCTTAAAGTTCTGGGCATCCTGCCCCTCAAAGGTGAGCGTCCCTGTGTAGTCATGTTGGCAGGAGAGCACTTTGAACAGGGTAGACTTTCCCACCCCGTTGTCTCCGGACAAAAGTCCGACCTGCCCTTTGGGAAGGGTGAAGCGGCTGTCCTTCACAAGGGTCCGCTCCCCCGCCCCATAGCTGAGATCAGACCAGGAGAACAACCCCGATTTCAGGGGATGCGGGGTAACCCTATGCTCCTCACCGGACTTCCCCTCCGGCAGCATGTCGAGCGGCTTCTCGGTGAGCTCGTGGGTTTCCCCGGAAAGCGAAAAGAGCTTAGTCGCAATCCCCCGGTAGCCTTCCAGCTCGTGGTCAGCCAAAAATATGGTCGTGCCTTCCCGTGTCTGTAGCCCTTTTAAAACTTTCAGAATATAGGCACGTCCATGCACGTCTACATTGGCGAAGGGCTCGTCGAGCAGGATGATCTTGGAGCGCATCGCGAGCACGCAAGCGAGCGCCACGCACTGCTGCTCACCACCGGAGAGGGTGGTCACAATGTGCTGAGCCAGGTGCTCCAAATTGAGACGCTTCAGGACTTCCTGTCGACGCTCTGCAACTTCCTCTTTAGGTACCTGCAGGTTCGCGCAAGCAAAGTCGATCTGCTGTGCGACCGTGCGCATACTGAATTGCCGGGCGGGATGCTGGAAGAGCATCGAAACCCGCTGAGCACGCTCAAAAGGCATACAGATCCCGGCCACCTGTCCTTCCAGATAGACGTTGCCGGAGGTGATGGTGCCGCCGTAGCGTGGATAGAGGCCGGCGAGCAACTTCAGCAGCGTCGACTTGCCACTGCCGGAAGGGCCGCTCAGGACTGAGAATTCGCCCAGCGGCACCTCGAAGTTCTGATGGGAAAAGATCAGGATGTCGCGGTAGCGAAAACTCAGGTCTTGTGTTTTAAGGGAAAGCGTCATTTGTCAAGCAAGCCCGTCTTGTTGACAAGTTCGGCGATCTTATAGACCAGCACGCCGGAGAAGAGGCCGATTGAGGCGAAGCGGATGATAAAGAGGGCAATGCACATGCCTACGCCGTACTCCGCATAACCACTTCTCAGCAGGTCCCAAGCGAAAGTGATGATCGTCGTCCACAGGGCACCCCAGAAGAGTCCAGCTTTGTCCCAGTTCCTGTAGCGGCAGGTAGCGAAGCCCAGCTCAGAGCCCAAACCTTGGACTGCTCCGTTGATCAGGTCGCCGACGCCCCAACTCGAGAAGAGAAGCATCTCGACTGCGGCAGCCAGGAACTCACTGATAATTGAGACACCACGGCGCTTGAGCAGGATTCCCGCCAGCGGGCCTGCCATAACCCAGACACCTAAGGTGATATCGTTTGCAAAGGGCTCAAGCGGGGTTGCGGCTAGAAGATAGTAGACATAGCTCCAGAGCTGATAGATGATCCCGAAAAAGATCGCGATGATCGCGAGGAACACCACTTCGCGGATCGTGAACCCTCGTTTTTGTTGGTCGATGGTCTGCACGTTTGATCACTCCCTCTATTGTTCGAGGGGCTGTCAGAATGCATCGGCGGCGTTCAGCAACGCCTGCATCCAAATGGAAGCTCCCTTGCGCTGGTATTGTCCAGATCAGGTTCCATGGGTTTTCTCAGCCACGTTCGTGGCACCCCAGCCTCTCAGTGCACTTTCAGGGATACCAAAGGGTACGCATGCTGTCAATGAGCAGGACACAACGTACAAACGCCCGTTACAATGCAGTGTCCCCCACTTCCTTACGGAAACGGAGGACACAACCTAGCTCAGACTATAGGTAGTTATTAGTGACTACTCCCAGCCTTTGCCGACGGAGCCGAACTCTTCCATAAGCTCCTTGGTGCGGACAACGATAGCCTCTTTTCCCGGCTTTAAGACCTTACGAGGATCGTAGCCCTTCTCGAGCTCGTCCTTCTTCTCCTCATAGTACTTCTTGGTTGCTGCGGAGAAGACAACCTGCAGGTCGGTGTTGACGTTGATCTTGGAGATACCAAGGGAAATTGCCCTCTTGACCTGGTCAACAGGAATGCCGGTGCCGCCATGAAGGACAAGCGGGAGGTCTCCAACTTCCTTCTTGATGTTGCCGAGGACATCAAACTGCAGGCCCTTCCAGTTCTTCGGATACAGGCCGTGGATATTACCGATGCCACAGGCGAGAAAGTCAACGCCGAGATCAGCGATGGTCTTGCACTCTTTCGGGTCTGCGATCTCACCCATGCCGGTGACGCCGTCCTCGGTGCCGCCGATACCGCCGACCTCAGCCTCTACGGAAATGCCCTTCTTATGAGCGATGCCGACGAGCTCCTTGGTGTGCTCGACGTTGATGTCGAAGCTCTTCTCGTGAGAGCCATCATACATGATCGAGGTGAAGCCTGCGTCCATAGCCTCGAAGCATGCCTCATAGTTGCCGTGGTCGAGGTGTAGGGCTACCGGTACCGTGATGTTCATGTTCTTAACGAGGGTATTGACAATGTTGTAAACGACGTTGTAGCCACCCTGATACTTTGCAGCGCCCATGGAGCACTGAACAATCAACGGTGACTGCTCCTCTTCAGCTGCCGTAAGGATTGCCTGAGCCCACTCAAGGTTGTTGGTGTTGAATGCACCCAGACCATAGTGGCCCTTCTCAGCTGACTGAAGCATGTGTGTTGCATTAACGAGCATCTTAAAACCTCCGTCTGACGGTTTTGACAAGCACGTACTCAGCTAAGTATTACACTTTTACCGGATTATTTCACTATCTGAACCAGGCAGAACAGAGATTTTTTCGGCAAACGTGGCCCTCTGCGCCGTTAGATGCCTAAAATGTGTAGAATTGAGTAGAGCAACCGAGCGATCCTTCCGCCTCCATATGCCTGCTTTCAGTATTTCCACACAGATGTGAAGGATCAAAAATCAATCTCTGCGACACACATCAGAGCCATACCTAACTTCTATACTGTAAGATTCGATTTCACCGATATATACGTCTGATACATACTCAAGGGGGAATCTCCTGTGACAGACAGCGATAAGACGCAGTACTTTTCGCCCGAACAAAGAAATGATGCCGCACACTTCAAAGAGGATGCGGACAAAACCGTAGCCGACCCGGACATGGCTAAGCGTGCCCGCGTTGCCACCGAAGGCGAGGCTGACCGAACGGTCGTCGAGCCCGGCATGACAGATAGGCGCGCCCAGCGCGTCCCGACACAGCGGCGCTCAACCTATTTCAAAAAACAAGCCACCACCCGTTTCTATCAGGACGCCGACAATCCTTACTACCAGCCGCAGACCAATCCCTACCAGGCGGTCAGCAACAGCCAGGCGGTTGCGGCGCAGCCTGAGAAAAAGGACAAGGGCATCTTCTCCGATATCTCCTTCGCCCAGGTCCTGGCAACCGGGCTCTCAGCAGTCACCTCAACCCTGCTCTCCGGCCGTATCGGTATCGCAGGCTCACTCATCGGTGTCGGTCTCGGCGCCGGTATCTCTGCGATTGTCACGAGCGTTTACAAGAACATCCTGTCCCGCTCCGCAAGCAAGATCAAAGAGAACCTCTCCAACCACGGCAATGAGCAAGTCCAAGGCGTGATGGATTCCTCCGAACTCGACAACTACGAGATCGGCCCGGACGGCACCCGCATCGCTTCCAAGAAACTCCTGAACAAGGAGAAACAGCGCCAGAGTAAGACGAAGCGCAATATCGCGATCGTCACGACGATCGCGGCTGTCGTCGCGGTTATCATCACGGCTGTCATTATCAACACCGTCACCGCCGGTGAAGGCTTAGGCCAGAAGACCGCGATCCTCAATCCCGCACCGCAGGAGGAGACCACCGGCTCTGGCCTCAACAAGGATACCGGCAATCAGACAGCTGACAGAAGAAACCGTGCGAATGAGAGCGACACCAACGACGAGACCGCCAATGAGAACGCATCCGCAGTCGACCAGGAGAACACAACCGGCACTGATACGGGCACGACCAGTGATACCACCAGTGGCACGACGTCCAGCACCGACAACACGGCATCGGGCAACACCGGCTCAAGCAGCTCCACGGGTGCCACAACCAACAAGAGTGGCTCTACCCCGAACAGCACAAGCGGCAGCTCCCAGAGTAGCACCGGATCGAACAGCAGCTCTACAACGAGTGGAAACACCGGCTCCAACACCTCAGGACAGAGCAGTTCCAGCTCCTCCACGGGCACCAGCGGCACCGGTTCTTCAACCTCCGGTTCACAGAATGGCAACAGCTCTTCGAACAAGGGCAACAACACTTCCTCCTCAGCCGGGAGTGGTTCCTCAAACTCAACAATGAGCAGCACGAATTAACCGGCTCAGGTTCAGAACAAGGGCATTCAGGCAACGGCCTTCACACCTCAGGTGTGGGGGCCGTCACTTTTTGTATATATGTGTGTCTGTTGACACCTGTCCCTGTCGAGTTCATCTATCCTGAGCTCGACAGGAAGCAAGCACCTTACAGATTGCGCAGGGCGTCAATCAGAGCCGTCTTGCTCTCGGTTTCGGCATCCCTCATCTTGACAACCTTTGCAGGGCATCCGGCTACGACAGCATTCTCCGGCACATCGGAGATTACGACGGCGCCGGCAGCCACGACCGCGCCTTTGCCCACGTGGACGCCTTCGATCACGACCGCGTTAGCGCCGATCATCACATCGTCGTCGATCGTGACCGGCTTAGCGCTTGCGGGCTCCACGACACCTGCGAGGACGGTGCCCGCCCCGATGTGGCAGTGTTTGCCTACGATCGCGCGGCCGCCGAGGACGGCACCCATATCGATCATCGTGCCCTCACCGATCACGGCGCCGATGTTGATCACGGCACCCATCATAATGACCGCGTTGTCTCCAATGGAGACCTTCTCGCGGATAATAGCGCCCGGTTCAATACGGGCATTGATGTTCTTCAGGTCAAGCAGCGTGACACCGGAGTTCCGGCGGTCATTCTCGATCTCGAGGTCTTGGATCTCATCCTCGTGCGCCGCCAGGATCGGCTGCAGCTCAGACCAATCCCCGAAGACGATGTGCGAAGGCCCGTCGCCGAAGACATGGGCATCTCCCCAGTCGATCTTGGAGCCTTCCTTCAGATTCAAAAAGAGTTTCACCGGAGTCTTCTTCGGAGCCGTCGCGATGTAGTCGATAATGTGCTGAGCATCCATTTCTTCACGCATGGTCAGTGTTCTCCCCTTTCGAGTTTTCTGTCGTAGATCGCCTGTAGTGTCCTGTAGATCGGCAGGCAGTCAAGCGTTACAAAGTAGTCCATCGGTGTCTCACGCCGACGCATGAGCATCGTGCTGCCGTCTTCCCGCAGAAGGATCTCCGCCGAACGCAGCTTACCGTTGTAGTTATAGCCCATCGCATGCCCGTGGGCGCCGCAGTCGTGAATGAAAAGAAGATCACCGGTCTCAACCTCAGGCAGTGGTCGATGCGTCGCAAACCTATCTGAGTTTTCGCAGAGCCCACCCGTCACCGAGTAGGTGTGGTTTTTAGGTTCATCCTCTTTTCCTATCACCGTAATGTAGTGGTAGGCGCCGTAGAGCATCGGGCGCATCAGGTCTGCCGCACAGGCATCGACGCCCACATAGTCGTCGTAGGTGTGCTTCAGGTTGATAACGCGGGTCACGAGTGCGCCGTAAGGCCCTAACATGAAGCGGCCCATCTCGGTCGCGAGCGCAACATCCTGCATCCCAGCAGGCTTCAAGATCTCATCGAAGACCTGATGTACTTTCTCGCCGATCACCTCGATGTTGTTGGCGGGATCAGTAGGCTTATAGGGAATACCCACGCCTCCGGAGAGGTTGATCAGGGTCACGTCGGCGCTGAGCTCCTGTTTGAGTCTCACCGCCAGCCGGCACAGGAACTTCGCTACCGTCGGATAGTAGTCATCGCTGAGCGTTGCCGAGGCAAGTAGCGCATGGAGTCCAAAGCGCTTGACCCCCTTGCTCTGCAAGTAGCGGACTGCCTCGATAACCTGATCCTCGGTGAAACCGAATTTTGCATCCTGGGGACTTCCGAAGATCCCATTGGCGAATTTGAAGGCCCCACCCGGGTTGAAGCGCAGACTGATGAAGTCCGGAAGCTTGTCGATCACCGACTCCAAAGTCTTGATATGGGTGATATCGTCGAGATTGATCTGGGCGTACAGCCGATGCGCATAGGCAAAGTCTGCGGCAGCGGTATCGTTGGAACTGAACATGATATCCTCGCCGGGGACACCCATCGCTTCCATCAGCATGAGCTCCGCTTCACTGGAGCAGTCAAACCCAAAGCCGTATTCGCGCATGATCGCGAGGATTATGGGATTCGGGGTCGCCTTCACGGCAAAATACTCTTTGAATCCTTTGTTCCAGGAGAATGCGGCTTTGACTTTGAGCGCAGTATCCCTGATCCCCTTCTCGTCGTAGAGATAAAAGGGTGTCGGATACTTCTTCGCGATCGTCTCCAGCTGCTCTTTCGTGCAAAATGGCCGTCTGATGGCTGTCATGTAGCCCTCCATCCGTTGTCGCGTTTGCACAGAACGTAGCCATTATACGAAAGTATGGCACAAGGCTCCACAGATCCGTAACAGATTTGATGCATGGGGAAAACGTTGAGCAGCACTTCTCCACCCTATAATGAAAGGATAGAGCCGTTTATTTCAACACGAAGGGCGGGCTGTACCTATGGCAGAACCAACTGTAGCAGACCTGCGCCGCTGGCGGCGCGACCTGCATCAAATACCCGAGACCGACTTCGATCTCCCTGAGACGATCGCCTATGTGGAACATGAGCTCGCTGAGGTCATCGACACCCTCCACGACAACGGACAAAAAGCTCAGATCTTAAAACCCTGTAAATCGGCACTGTGCCTCTTTGTCGACCGAGGCTCAGAACATGCCACAGCCCTGCGCTCCGATATGGACGCGCTCCCGGTAACCGAGAAGACCGACCTCCCCTTTGCCTCAAAACACACAGGACGCATGCACGCCTGTGGCCACGACGGGCACATGGCGATGCTCATCGGGTTGGCGCACCACGTGGCGGAGCACGCCGATGAACTCCCCCGCTCAGTGCTCCTCGTCTTTGAGCCTGCGGAGGAGACCACCGGCGGCGCAAAGAACATCGTGCAGTCCAAGATCTTCGACGATCTGCATGTCGACCGGATCTTCGGGTTTCACCTGTGGCCCGATCTCCCTAAGGGAATGCTCGCCTCACGCCCGGGAGCGCTCTTAGCAGCCTCCCACGAAACTACGGTCACCTTCATAGGAAAAGCCTCCCATATCGCAAAGTCAGAGCAGGGCTGTGACGCCCTGGCGAGCGCTGCCATGTTCTACAACGACTGCGCAGCCTACCTCAATCGATGCGCCACACAGGAACCCTGCCTGCTCAAGTTTGGCCACATGCAGGCCGGAGAAGTGAGAAACCAGATCGCCGGACGGGCTGTACTCGAAGGCAGCCTACGGACCTTCTCAAACGAGATGGATGGGCGGATCAGACAGCAGGTCCCTGCTATCGCGGAGAATGTCGCACAGATTCAGGGGTGCACTCAGGAGACCTACTTCAACGAGGGGTATCCCCCAGTCCTCAATGATCCTGCCCTCTTTAAGCAGACCAAGACGGCGCTCGGCGACGAGCTGCATACCATCGACAAGCCACTTTTGATCTCCGACGACTTCGCCTGGTATCAGAAGGTGCTCCCGGGCGTCTTCCTGCTCCTGGGGACGGGCACCCACATCCCGCTACATTCATCGACCTTCAACTTCGATGAGGAGATCCTGCTCGTCGGTTTGCATACCTACGAGAAACTGATCCGCATTCCTTAGCAACGCAGCTTTTTCACAAAAGTGGCAAGACGCTTGAGACCTTCACGTAAGGTATCCTCATCAGTCGCGTAACTCAGCCGGACGAAGCCTTCTGCCCCGAAGCAGTTTCCGGGGACGAGGGCAACTCCGACTTCTTTTATGCTCCGCATGCAGAACTCCCGGGCACTCAGCTGCCTACCTTCTTCGTCGCACAAACCTTTGATTGAGGGAAAGGCATAGAAAGCCCCTTCTGGAACGGTGACCTCAAGCCCCATCTCTTTGAGGGCCTTGATCACAATATCCCGACGCTTCTGATAGCTCTGCCGGAACGGCTCCACATCGCTGGCTAACGCTTTCACGGCGGCATCCTGCGTGAAAGAGACCACTGAAGAGATTGTGTACATGTGGACCATCGAGAGTGGACCCATCAGCTCCTTAGGCGCCGCAAGCCATCCCAGCCTCCATCCGGTCATCGCATAGGGTTTGGAGAAGCTGTTCACCACAATCGTGCGGTCTTTGAGCTGAGGGTAGGCTGCTGCGAAGCTCATATACTCATCGGTGTAGACCAGCTTCTCATACACGCTATCCACCAACACGTAGAAGTCATGCGCTCCGGCAGCCTCTGCAATCGCGGCGAGGCTCTCCTTACTCAGGATACAGCCCGTCGGATTGGTCGGCGACGCTAAGACAAACGCCTTAGTGCGCGGGGTGATCGTTGCCTCCAATCTCTCTTTATCGATCTGGAAATGGTCCGGAGTGGTATCGAGGGATACGAACTTTCCCCGGGCGATCGTGGTGATGGCACCGTAGAGTAAGAAGTTCGGGACCGGTACGATCACCTCATCCCCTGGATTTACGATCGTCATGAGTGCCGCAAAACAGGCTTCAGTAGCGCCTGAAGTCACAATGATCTGATCCGGGTCATAACCAATTCCCTCATCTGCCATATACTTGCTGATCGCTTCTTTGAGCTCCTGCGTCCCATTGTTGGGTGGGTAGTGGGTCTTTCCCTCCTGCAAAGAGCATGTGACCTCAGCTCGAATCGGCTCAGGGGTCGTTTCACCCGGCTCTCCCAAGGTCAATGCGATACACCCTGGCGTCTGTGCCGCCATCCTGTTGAACACCCGGATCTCAGAGGGTTCAAGCGCCGAAAGACTGTGATTGAGGCTGAGTGGCATAAGTGATCCCTTCTTCTAAAACGCAACATTGGATATACCTGTTGTAGGTTACTGCATCCTCAAGGCGGTATACACGCCGAAAAGCGAAAACAGGTTGCAACACTACTGTTCGATCGCCTCGCCACCGATATCATGCTCAGAGAAATAAAAGTCAATGTAGGACCTGAGCATTGCAAGGTAGCGCTGCGCTAACGGCGTCAAAGGCAGATACGCCTGGTGGATGTAGCCGATCTCCGTGGTCCCGCCCGGAATAAACGGCACCGCTACAATATTTCCCCCATCTAGATCTGCACTCAGAATCCCCGAGGAGATCGCGTAACCAGAGAGCCCGATCAGCAGATTGAAGAGGTTTGCCCAGTCGCTCACGATGATCGCCTTCTCAACCGGCTCAGTCACATGAGGCTCCTCCGCAAAGGAGAAGGAGTTTTTGATGCCCTGATCGTAGATGAATCGGGGAAGGCAAAGACATATCCCAAGATTGTCAGAAAGCTACATTGCGACAAGTCGACCATAGCTTGTAAGTCTGCAGCAAGCTCATGCAACCGGGAAGTATCCGATATGCGATACAGAGGCATCTGTTGCACAGGGGCGCTGCAACAGATGCAGGCAGTGAAGTCTCAAAGAGCTTCTATGCCTGTGTGCAGGACAAGACTGTCAACTGTCAGCTATCACCACAACAGATCACAGGAAGGCCCACACTAAAGAAGGGATCATCTCCTGTAGCCTGTGCCACGCTCTGCAGAGCTATCAGTGATCGCACACTTAAAGATAGCTTGGTCTTATACGTATCGAGTTCCCCACGATATCGCCGACAGACCCGATAAGGCAGATGAGCGCTTTAAGGATCAAAGACTGAGAAGGCAGATAGCACACTGTGGGGAAAGATAAGGGCCTCACACTTGTCAGCAGGAAGCACAAGATACCTAAGCGCTACCTCTTGCACAGACACATACAGCACGAGCTGTAACTAAGACAGGAAAGCTTGCTGTATCTGGTTGTCCTGTCAAGACCAGCACACCAAAGAAAGACAAAGAGATCTGCACAGCACAGAGATGTCACACAGACACTGAAAGCTAAGTTTCTCTTCTGCCTGCCTTATCACCTGTGGCAAAAAGCGAGCGTTGAAAAACACTCATGGCCCTATCTAAGAGTACCTCCCAAAGTGTACAAGCTTTCCTGATACCACCTTATCTGAAGTCAGACAGCTCTATACGAATGCTACCAACCTAAGACCGAATAGATGCCTCGCTAACAAGACACCCTGAGAAGTCTTTCACTTTCAGACGTTGCAGTTGATAGGGGAATTCGAGGCGGGAATGTCAGTACTCTTTGACCAGAACTACAAAGGTATTCACGACAAAGGCGTAGCGCTGTGCAGACACTGCAAAGACCCGACACAGCGGCTTTGCCCCAGGCTGGTACTGTCTCTCCAACAGGACCACGAGCTCCACCACCTGCCGGCCATAGGAGAGAAACCGAGTCCCCTCTTCAGTCAGGGTGACGCTGCGCTGGGAGCGTTCAAAGATCGCAGTACCCATCTCTGCTTCCAGCTCAACCACTGCCTTAGAAAGTGAAGACTGCACCACATAGAGATGGGCCGCCACGCCGACATGAAACCGACGCTAGCAATCTCTATCACTAGCGAAGCTGCTGAAGGGTCATCCCATCCTCCTATACACTTCACCCCGAGAAACTCCGGTAAGAAAATCGATATTGTGGGCTCTTCGGTAGTTTGTGTGGGTAGCCCGCCATGGCTTTGCGCAGCTCGCATGCAGAAAACACGCAGTCTCAAGACGAACAGCCCCGCGAGGGGCCGTTCGGCGCTGTTTTCCCGCAGTATTTCACTTCGTCAAATGCATCCGATCCGACGGGAGGACCGCGCATGGGAACGATTCTGCGTTACGTCCTGTCGCTTGTGAAGACTGTCGTGGTGGGGGCCGCGATAAGGGGGACTCGATAGTCGTGCGGGTGAGGCCGCACAGGCGCGAGCAGCTGAGGTGCCCGGTGTGTGGGCACCGCTGCAGCTGCCACGACCACGTGCCGGCGAGGCGGTGGAGGGCGATGGAGCTCGCCTCCTCGAGGTGCTACCTTAAGTAGCGCCCCGCACGCGTGAGCTGCCCCGAGCACGCAGTGCTCGTCGAGTGCGTGCCATGGGCAAGGGCGGCATCGAGGTTCACCCGTGACTTTAAGGACTAGGTGGCGTGCCTTGCTGTTCACAGCCCGATCTTATGGACTGCAAGGCTGGCCAGGATCGAGTGGAAGAGCGTGGGCGGCATCTGCAGACGGGTGTAGGAGGAGATCGAGGCTGCACGCGGACAGGGCCACATCGACGGCCTGAGGCGCAAAGGCATAAGACGAGACGAGCTACAAGAAGGGCCACAGATACCTCACGGCCGTTGTCGACCATGATCGGGATGCCTCGTTTGGGCACAGGAGGGATACAACAAGGAGGTGCTGTCGCTTTTCCTGGACGGGCTCACGCGCGAGCAGAAAAGCTCGATCGAGGTCGTCACGGCAGACGCAGCGAGGTGGATAGAAGAGCTGGTCAGGAAGCGCTGCTCCAATGCAAGATGGGTCATGGACCCCTTCCATGTGGTCGAATGGATAAACGATGCGCTCGACCAGGTGAGGCGCGACGAATGGCAGACAGCGCACCAGGCAGACAGGCAGGCGAGGGCCGCAAAGGCCCAGGGCGCAGCACGTGCCGGGAAGCTCAGGGAGCGTGCACGCAGCCTCTCGGCGGAGGCCTTTCGCATCAAGGGGAGCAGCTATGCGCTCGCGAAGAACCCTTAAGGACCTGAGCGCGCGGCAGAGGGAGCGGCTCTTAGAGCTGAAGCGCGCAGAGGGCCATCTTGCACGTGCATGGACGCTCAAGGAGGATCTTGAGAGCTGTCTTCCGCGCAAAGGATGCGCATAAGGCACAAGGGCTGCTCGATGCCTGGCTGAAGGCCACCGCATACTGCAGGATCGCGCCCGTCGTCGCAGTCGAGAAGAAGGTGAGGCGCAGGCGTGCCGACGTGATAGCCGCCGTGAATCTCGGAACCGGCAACGGGCGCGTCGAGAGCATCAACAACAAGATCAAGGTCACCATAGCCAGCGGATATGGATTCTGCAACGCCGACAACCTCTGAGCGCTGATCATGCTGCACTGCTTCGACGAGCAGCCTGCGCTGCCCTGGGAGGGCAGGGCGGAGGAGAAGCGGAAGAGGGACGAGCGCAAGCGGAAGGACCGGGAACGCGACAGGAAGAGGAGCAAGGAGAGGGCAGACAAGGCGAAGGCTGCCTAGCCGAGCTCCGGGCCACACAAACTACCGAAGACTCAGAAATGATGATGTGATGGCAGCTTTGTATTCAAGACTCGGTCCCTCACGGTTCATGGATGCTCCTATCTACTGGGGATAGCATCGTAGAGAATCATAGCATACGATAGCTACGATGCGCTTTATCGTAGCTATCGTATGCCTACGAAACCGAGATTCGTATGAATGTGGAGAAAGACAGTACAGGGCATTTACTGCTGCGTGGCGATCCTAGGGAAACGATGATTAATGCCCCATAACGTGTCAGAGAGGACCGACCACACGACTTTTCTAGGCCGGCATGCAGGAAAGGCAGGGAAAGATACTCATCCAGCACGTGCAGAAGCCGCTATCCTTACATTTGTCCTGTCCCATGCACCGCAAGAAGGCTCCAAGACGGATCAAGCGACTCTGGGAGCCGGGAGGTGCAGCCTGCCGGCAAAAGATGCACATGGATAAGGTTTGCAAGGGCGAGAAAGACTTGAGTGTGCAGACATCTTCTCTATCCTTCTGTAGCGCTTCCTTAAGGGGTCGAAGCGCCGCTTCACGATAAGGAAGGGATGCTCTACCTTTAAGCGGCCGGATACCTTCCTGGACTCGATGCCTTTCTCGGAGAAGAGCGCACAGGCAAGGCCCTCTATGGTCGAAGGCTTCCTTAGCAACACTTTAGCGCATAGATGAGAGGTGTGGGTCTTTATGCGTCCTTAAGGGCGCTTCGCTATACCTATATAGCCTAAAGTCTGCGCAGCAGAACCTATCATCTTCCCTTACGAGTGTGTGTGCCACAGGATATGTCAGATACATTCTAGGCGATCGTCTCCACACCATGCACAAGGCCACCTGCGGTATCCACGCCGCTATGCGCCTTGTATCCGATACGCCAGGCTCCCCCTTTCTTGGACTGGTGCGCTTTAAGGGTCGCGTGCAAGGTCTTTGTTCTTCGTTAAGCTTAAGAGCCCAGGTGAAGGTCACATCCACCATGGAGCCGCCCCGCGCCGTGATCCCTGCCTTTTCGAGCTCTAAGTTCAGGCGTAAAGCACAAGCTTTGCCGAACTCCTCTCGCTTTAAGGCTATGGCACATCTTCGCGAGTGTCGTCGCATCTGGCACCTGTGCTTGCATGAGGTCTACGTGCACAGAAGCGCTGCCAGGAGTGGCAATCCAGGATAGCATCTTTAGGTTCTCTCGTCTTAAGAGAGCAAACATGACCTAAAGCAAGATACATCCTTAAGCTTCGTCTTTGCAGCGCGCACATGCCTGACACGCGCCTGTCAGTGGTAGCTGGTATCTACCAGTGCAATCCGGCTATCCCACACAACGATTACATCCATCCGCTCTAAGAGTGCCTCTTGCCTAGTCTTTCTCCTTTTACCTTAGGATTTAAGGTCTTGAAAGCTCATCTGGCTGCTCATATCTTCCTTTTGGATATACTGGAATGTGTGGATGTAGCTATACCATATCCAGAAGACAGATAGGCATCTATGTGGATATGGGCACTGTATGGTTCGAGACATTTTGAGCCGACGGCATACAGCGTGTGACCCCAGCGACCTCATCGAAGCGAATTAATCATCGTTTCCCTAGGCTTGGAATCATAGACAGGTGCCATACGGGTTCTGCATAGAGAGGATGGCATGGGGCTCCAAGGAGAAAGATGTGCGCGAGGCTGACAAGCGCTTCAGGGGCCGGCTGTGCTGCCGGGGGGGGTTCCGGCAGGGTGTCACCGTCGTCTGCGATGGAGAAGCTGTAGCTTCCGTACATAACCGCTGTGAGCTTGACCATGATCCCTCTGTCCATGCGGAGTTCTGTGCGATGGTAGAAGCGGTTGGAAAGCTCGGGTGCTGGTACCTTTCGGACTGCGTGGTCTATGTGACGCTTGAGTCCTGCCTCATGTGTGCAGGGCTTATGGTGAACTCTCGCATCGATCGCTGCGTCTATGGGGTATCGGACCCCAAAGCGGGGCTCCGGGAACGCTCTTTGATGTGAGTCACGATCTGCGCTTGAACCATGAGTTCGAGGCCACGCCAGGGGTCTTGGCAGATGAGTCGGCTGCACTTCCCAAGGAGTTCTTCCAGACCAGGCGTGCTGTTAGGAAGGCAGAAAAGCGTGCAGCTACACGACCTGTAACGTCAGGAAGTCCAGATAGTGGGTGTCCGGCATCCCCCAGAGAATCGGATGGTCCGGAGCCTGCTGTCTGAGCTCGATCTGCTTGAGCTGCACATTCGCATTGCGCGCTGCTTCAGCAACTGCCTCTTCCAAGAGCCTTGTTGTCATGAACCTCGAGCATGAGCAGGTGGCAAGGTATCCTCCGCGGGGAAGGAGGCGCATGGCCCACTCGTTGATCTCGCGGTAGCCCTTCTTTGCGTGTGCCACGGCAGAGCGGCTCTTCGTGAAGGCAGGAGGATCAAGGATGATGAGGTCGAAGGGACCTCCCTCCTCCTTGAGGCGCGCCTTGCTCTTCACAAGCTCGGGCAGGTACTCCATGACGTTCGCGCAGGTGAAGTCCATTTTATCCTCGAGGTGGTTGAGCTTTGCATTCTCGCGGGCAAGCGAGATGGCAGTGTCGGAGATATCGATGCAGCGTACGAACTCTGCTCCTCCTGCTGCAGCATTGAGCCCGAAGGGGCCTACATGGCTGAAGCAGTCGAGGACACGCCTGCCCTGTGCGAGCTCCCTCACAGCCCTGCGGTTGTACTTTTGGTCGAGGAAGAAGCCGGTCTTCTGGCTGTTCTCTATATCGAGGTCGAAGAGAAGGCCGTTCTCCTGTGCTATGACCCGTGTGCTCTCGGGGGCAGGCTGTCCCGGCTCTGGCCACCAGCCCTTGTGGAGGCTGAGCCCCTCGAGCCTCCTTGCAGGAGAATCTGCACGCTCGTAGATGCCGCGGATCTTCTGACCATCAGAACGTACTACATCGAGGATGAGGGGGAAGAGCATCCCCTTCCTCATCTCCATGCCATACGTCCCCACCTGTGCCACGAGCACATCCTCGTAGCGGTCGACGATGAGGCCTGGGACTCCGTCAGCCTCGCTAAAGAGGATGCGGCAGCAGTTTGTGTCAGGCTCGACGCCTGGCAAGGACCTGCTCCCCATGACAGCTTTCCTGTGTTCCCAGGCCCAGAGGATGCGCCGCCTCCAGAAGTCCTCGTCGAAGTGGTCGTTCGCGTTCCTCGAAAGTACGCGTACGCGGATCTTGGACTCTTCGGAAAGAAGGCCAGCCCCTTGCCAGGTACCGTTCTCCTCGAAGAGGTCGACGATATCGCCATTTTTAACTGCACGCCCGTCAGTTGCGGGCTCGAGAGATTTGACCTCTCCCTCGAAGACCCAGAGATAGCCCTGGGAGAGCATGCGTGCGGCCTTTCTCGTGATATATGCCTTTGGATAGGGTCGTGCCTGTTTCATGGGGTGGTGCTCCTTATATACTTCAGATCAGCACTCGAACTTGTCCACGGTGCTGGTGGCGTGGGCGTGGAGCTGCTTTACAGTAGCGGGGTGTCCTTGAAGCGGTATGGCGTCATCTGGTAGACCCGGTTGAGCCAGTTCCAGTGGAGGAAGTTGGCATGGGCTTTCCAGGTGGGGCGTGGTTGGTAGGTAGGATCGCCTCCCGGGAAGTAGTTCACGGGCAGCTTGAGCGGCTTTCCTGCATTCGTATCACGCCAGTATACCCCTGCCGTATTCGAAGTGCCCCGTGAGGTAGATTTCGTGGAAGTCGAGCGTCGCAATGATTGCAGGTCCGCTCGTGATGCCCTCTGAGAGTACCTGGAGCTTGGGATGGAGCCTGAGCTCTACCTCGTCGAGCATCGCGTGCCGGGAGTACGGCATGTAGAGGAGCTCGTCGAAGCCGTTCGCCAGGAAGTTGTACTCGTCGCAGAGCCTCTGTGAGAAGACGCCGAAGAGCTTCTCCGGTAGATCGATTTCGTGGATGCCGTACTTGTACAGAGCTTTGTCATCGCGCCCCAGCAGAGACGCATCATCGAGAGCACAGGGGTATCTGCCCAGTCGAGTGAACTCTTGCCAGTAGTCCATATCTTCGAAGGGCATCTGCTCGACGGGTGTGCTTGTGGCGATAAGGCCATCGTAGTTGTTGGCCTTCAAGGTAGCGAACGTCTCATAGAACTTCACGAGGTGGTCTCTCGAGTGCGTAACCTCATGGCTTGAGACGCGCATGAAGTCGAGGCTTACCTGCAGAGGGGATTTCGAGATGAGGCGCAGGATCTGCGTCTCGGTCTCGATCGTTGTCGGCATAAGGTTCAGGGGCATGACACGAAGTGGGCGGATCTGCTGGGAGGCAGCCACTTCCTCTTCGAGGGCAAAGAAGTACTCGTTGTGCGGTATCTTCTTTGTAGGCAGGCCGTCAGGGATGTTGATAGGCATAGGTATCCCCAGATTTCTTTTTCAGGGATGTGCGGCAGCGCTCCATGCGCCCAAGGGGCTAGAAGCCCTGCATTCGGTAGAAGAGCGTCTTCGGGAAGCTTCCCATTGCGCGCATCCCTTCTGAAGTCCAATTGCGTATATGCGGCTAGCGTAACACGGATTGAAGGATGAGTTGGCGTTGAGGTACGGCAAGCCCACGTCAATGCTACAGCTCGGTTGCCGCTGGCCGCATCAAGGGATAGGCGGCTTCTTCAATACGCTACGCTGATGAAGTTTGGAGCTTGCGCTCCAAAGAGGCTGAAACGTCCATCGAGGGAGCGGAGCAGCTGTGACCGTCGTAGACATGTTGCGGCACAATGCCACGGCATACCTCAACGAGTGCGCTCTTGTCGAGGTGAATCCAGAGATGCAGAACGACCGCCAGGTCACGTGGCGCGAGTATGAGCTTGTAGAGACGACAGAGGACAGTCCGTACAGAAGAGACGACTTGGAAGGTGTCCGACGAGAAGTCGAACCGCCTCGCGAATCTCCTGCTCTCCTGTGGCGTCCACAAAGACGACAGAGTGGCCCTTCTGCTCTATAACCGCATCGAGTGGCTGCCGCTCTACTTTGGAATCCTCGAGACCGGCGCCACGGCCGTGCCGCTCAATTTCCACTGTGCCTCAGACGAGATCGAGTACTGCTTCGAAAAGTCGGATGCGACGATCCTTGTCTTCGGTCCCGAGTTCATGGGCAGGGCTGAGGCCATTGTGCCCAAGATCAAGAAGGGACGCTTTCTCTTCTATGTGGGAGACGACTGCCCGACCTGGGCAGAGAACTACTGGGAGCTTGCGGCGCTCTGTACCTCTACGAACCCCTTGATCCCGCTCTCGGAGGATGAGGATGCCACCATCTACTACTCCTCTGGCATGGCCGGCTTCCCGAAGGCGATCCTTCACCATCACCGCTCGCTCACGCAGGTAGCAGCGACGGAAACAGTGCGCCATAAGACCGTGCATGAGGACGTGTTCCTGTTTACCATGCCGGTGCCATGATGCATTATTGGTGGGAAGCCGTCTTGTGGGCGGCAAGGACGTGCTCCTTTGCGGCATATCGTCGGAGTCGACCCCCTCTTCCGAGAGTTGTGCGATTGTGTGGCTCCTCGTGCCCTGGGCACAGGACATACTTACTGCCACCGAGAAGTGGACGGTCACGCTCTCTGATTACCACCTCGATCAGTGGCACCCCATGCATATCGGCGCCCAGCCGGTGCCGAAGAACCTCATCAAGCGCTGGAAAGAGGTCTTCTTGAGCCACCAGTACGACACGAACTATGGCCTCTCAGAATCGACGGGTTCAAGATGTGTGCATCTGGGGCTCGGGAACATCGACCATGTGGGTGCTATCGGCATGCCCGGCTACCGCTGGGCGGACAAGATCGTGGACGAGAGCGGCTGCAAGGTAGAGCAGGGCGCTGTCGGCGAGCTCTGTGTCAAGGGTCTGGGCCTCATGGAGTGCTACTACAAGGACCCTGTCGCTACGGCGGAGGTGCTCCAGGATGAATGGCTCCATACCGGAGGACATGGCTCGTCAGGACGAGGACGGGTTCTACTGGCTTGTGGACCGCAAGAAGGATGCCATCATCACGGACGGAAAGAACCTCTATCTGGTCCAGATCGAGGACTTCATGTCAGGAGATCCGGATATCCAGGATGTGGCCGTGATAGGACTATCCGATAAGTGCCTGGGAGAGATTGCCTGCGCTGTCGTGGAGCTGAAGCCGGGCTCTCATGCCACGGAAGACGATATCAACAAGTTCTGTCGCGCACTACAGGCAGCCGCGCAGGATCATCTTCGCGGATGTGTCGCGCAATGCGACAAGCAAGATCGAGAAGTCGCTCCTTCGACACCGCTACGGCGCGCAGGGGCTTGTGGACTACGAGAACCAGTCTTAGAGGAGACAGGCGTCGCCGTGGGTGCAGTATACCCGTGCACGCCCTCGGCCGAGATGCCCGAGAACCTTGTGAAGAAGGATGGCCCACCTGCAAGTGGGCACCGAACGAGAAGGTAGCCTTGGAGGTCGCGATCGGCGTCCCATGGGAGGCGTGCACTCCTGCGCCGCGATGAAGCATGTGGGCTTGAACGTCGCTGCAGATCCCTTCATGTCCGTTGCGGACATGAGCGTGAATGGCGGCTTCGTGCTCTCTATGGCAGACGATCCTTTGTGCTACAGCTCGCAGAACGAGTAGGATCCGAGAAACTACGCTGCCTTCGCGCCCGTGCCATGCCTGGATCCTTCCGACTCCGAGGAGATGTATAACTTCGCGAAGGAGGCTTTCGATATCTCGGAGCGCCTCGATACTTCCGTGATGCACCATGAGATGTTGCGCATCGCCCACACGAGGACGATGGTCGAGGTGGAAGGCGAGTGCAAAGAGGTTGAACCTCGTACCTACGAGTCCCACCCGGAAAAAGTATGTCATGATGCCGGCCTTCGCCGTGAAGCGCCGCATCGCGATGGATAAGCGCGAGGATGCACTCGTGGCATGGGTCGAAGCGACGCCGCTCAACGGTGTCGAGATGCACGATCCCGAGATCGGTATCACCTGCGCCGGTGCTCTCTACAACAATGTAAGGGAGGTGCTGCCTGAAGCGTCCACACCGAAGTTCAGCGTCACCTGGCCTTTGCCGCCAAAGAAACTCTGCGACTTCGCCTTGTCCGTGAATAAGCTCTACGTCGTTGAGGAGACCTGCACCTACTTCGCAAACCACGTGAAGGTACTGGACATCGAGGTGTCTGTGCCGCCCCAGGGCCCGCTTCCGCGTGGTGGCGAGGTCCTGCCTGCCCACATCAAGGCCGCCTTCGGCATCGGCGAGCCGCCCCACCCTGCCCCTGCACAGGGGCTGCCCGCACCGCCTTGTGTACGTCGGTCTCCACAAGATGTGTGTCCTCGTCACAGGAGACATTGGCTGCTATATGCTCGGTACCGTCGCGCCCTACAAGGCTGTCGCTTCCGTCATCGATATGGGAGCATCGCTCTCAATGGCACACGGCATGGAGCTGGCTCGTTCTGGTAAGAGAACGAAGCACCCTGTCGTCGGCATCATCGTCGACTCGAAGTTTGCACACTCGGGCATCACGAGCTTGCCAGGCACGATCACGACGGCAAGGGGACGCTCTGCATCCTCGACAACAGGATGATGGCCATGACGGGAGTACGGGGAGATCCGTGCAACGGCGTCACGCTTTCCGAGCAGGCTCAAGGCGTCTCTCCGCTCTCTGTCTCCACGGCACAGTACCTCGATATCGAGGTACTGTGCCGTGCCATGGGGGCAGACGAGGTCGAGACCATCGATGCCCAGGATGCAGCAAGCATCAGGAAGGTACTGAGGACAGCGGTGAAGCATGAGGACAAGCTCTCCACGTTCGTATTCCGCTCGCCCTGCCACCTCATCGACCGCTCCACACACCCGCAGCATCATATCGTCGACTGCAGCAAGTGCGGGACCTGCATCTAGATAGACTGCCTGGTACTCGGCAGGGCTGAGGACGGCCCTGCCGTCATCGATCCGAATCAGTGCATCGGCTGCGGCCAGTGCATCCAGTCCTGCCCCTTCGGCTGCATCAAGGAAGGAGAGTAGCTATGCCGCACGCAACAGCATCCACAAAGAGCTCCTCTGTCGGGCTTGCCGGAAAGCAGATTGAGCTGGAAGGCACCCGCACCGTGCTTCTCGTCGGTGTCGGCGGCTAGGGCACGATCCTGGCTGGAAACATATTGGCCATGACAGCAGCAGAGGCTGACCTCGACGTGAAGATCTCCGAGATTCATGGCATGAGCCAGAGAGGCGGCTCCGTCTCCACGGTCATCCGCATGGGAAGCCATGTAGACTCGATGGTCGCAGATCCGGGTTACGCTGACGCAATAGTTGACTTCGAGGCAATAGAGGTACTTCGTGCCCAGCAGTACTTGAAAGAGGGCGGCACCGTGATCGTGAACGACGAGACAATTGTGCTGGTCTCTGTGGCCATCGGCGCGTTCAAGATGCTGGACGATGTGCTGGCGCCATCGCACGTGTAGCAGGGGGGTGTCCCTATAGTTCTGTCAAGCCGTAGCAGGTGACTTTTCTACATCTTCCGCCGGCGGCTCCACATACGGTACCCGGTCGCGCATCACCGCATAGATGACTCGGAGCCTCTTGCGAGCAACCGCCTTGAGCGCCTTGTCATGCCATGCGCTTATGCACCATGTCTCGACATAAGAAGAGCCCGACACATCGGGCTCTTCCAGGTGTGGGCCGAAGTCACACGCCACAATTGATACTAGTTTACCACGTCTGCATGTCGCCCCTAGTTGACAAGACGCTTGGTGCTGCCAGCGCCACGCTTTCGCAAATTTCCGGCTTCTGACTAACAGCTCAAGAAGGCGCCCAATACGGATTAGCTCGATAAGGTTTTATCTGGATACGAGATCATCGTAAAAATGATTTGCTTAGCGATCTCCGTAGTGCGAACGGCACTGGGCAATCTCAAGATTAGCGCCGACGACGCGATAGACCAGGCGGTTTTGTGAGTCGATGCGTCTTGACCAGAACCCAGAAAGATCGCCTCGTAGCTGTTCAGGCTTTCCTGTGCCCGAGGACACGCCATTGCGTTCGATATCCTTCACGAGAGCGTTTATCCGCCTGAGCGTCTTCTTGTCCTGCGTCTGCCACCATATGTAGTCATCCCAGGCTTCTGGGGCCCAGACTTTATTCAGCGCCATCGTCTGCTGCCAGTTCATGGACGATGCTGTGGCCTGCATCGAGGTCTGCCTTTGCCTGGCGAAGGTGTGCCTGGTTCTCATCCGAGTAGAAGGGATCTACCGATACCTCAAAAGGGATGCGGTGCTCACGTGCCACCTTTCTCGCATAGATCACGAACGCTGTGGTCATGCTCATGCCCAGATCACGGCAAGTCTCTTCCATACCCTTTTTGGTCTCTGGATCCATACGGATATTTACCATTACTGTAGACGCCATATTCTCACCCCCAAATAGAGCATAATGCTTTACATATGCTATAGTGTACCCATACAAATGCCAACATAGTGGTAATGTTGCTCTGTAGTTTGGCGTTAATCTCCGTGCTAAATTTCAGACTTCAGGCGAGCGGTTCCGGAGACCAGAAATTATCGGATCATCATCTATCCCAGGTGCATCCTGATTGAACTCTTTGCTGTCAGTGCGCCTGGAGCTCCCCCGCAACCCTTCTCTGAGCACCTGGAGCAACCCAGCGAAAAGGAGTTCAGGACAGCCTGCGCCACATGTAAGAAGTCGCCAGGGCCGACACCCGCATATTATCTTGCTGAAATCTCGGAAACTGGGTACGCTAGGGAAACGATGATCAATTCGGCTCGATGAGGCCAGCGGGGCTGCACGCTGTATGCCGCCGGCTTAAAATGTCTTGAACCACACAGTGCCCATACCCACATAGATGCCTATCTGCCTTCTGGATATGGTATAGCTACATCCACACATTCCAGCATATCCAAAAGGAAGAAAAAGGAGCCTTCGGTAGTTTCTATGGGAGGCAGTCCCGTCTAGGCGGCCCTCCTTCTCGCGCTTTTCCCTGACCTTTCCGGAAGCTGCGGCTTGCTGTCCGAGCACCTCAGCATGAGCAGCCCGATCAGGTTGTCCGCGTTGCGAAACCCATAGCCCATCTTGATTGTCACCTTGATCTTGTTGTTGATCGACTCGACGCGGCCGTTGCCGGTTCCGAGCTCAACCGCCGCGACCACGTCGGCCCTGCGCCTGCGCACCTTCTTCTCGACGGCGACGATGGGCTTGATCCTGCAGTACGCGGCGGCGCGCAGCCACGCGTCGAGCAACGCCGCGGCCTCGCTGGCTCACCCGGCCCTGAACACCGCCCGCAGGTCCTCCTTCAACTCCCATGCCCTGAATAGGCGCGAAGCTGCCTTCTTCTTCAGCGCGTCGAGCTTGGCGCGCTGCGCGTCGGTGAGATCCTCAGGGGTTCTTCACGAGGGCGAAGCGGCTGCCCTTGATCGCGTCGGCGGCCTCCTTGAGCGCCCTGGCCTCCGCCGGGGTCTCCTCGCCCTTGCGCGGCCGCCCCGGCCGGTCTCGCGGGGGCGTCGTTCATCCACTGCACGACGTGGAAGGGGTCCATGACCCAGCGCGCGGTGTGGGCAGCGGTGCCGGAGTAGCGTCTTTATCCACTTCGCGCCGTCGGCGGTGACGACCTCGATGGCGCGTCTCTGCTCTCAGGTGAGCTCGTCCAGGAAAAGGCCCAGCACGTCTTTGCCGTACCCCTCGTGGGCCCATATCAGACATCCCCGGTCGTGGCCGACGACGACAATCAGGTACTTGTGGCCCTTCTTGTAGGAGGTCTTATCGATCCCGATGCGCCTTACACCCTCGAAGCGCCCCTTGCCGCGCGCGGCCTGCAGGTCGGCGTAGACCTCGCCGAGCGTGTGCCACTCCACGCGCGAGAGCTCCGCGACGGCGCTGGCCGGATCCGCGCCGTGCCAGGCCACGCCACCTACTCCTTAAAGTCGCGCGTGAAGCGCGACCTGGGCCTCGCCCAGGGCACCGCCTCGACCAGAACGCCGTGCTCCGGGCAGGCGACCCGCCTCGTCGCGTACTCCAGATAAGCACGTCGAGCGGGCCAGGTCCATCGCCCTCCACGATCGCGGGCTCGGCGACCTGTCGTAGCAGCCGCATCTCTTGCCGCAGACGGGGCAGCGCAGGCCGTCCTTCCTCCACGGCCTCACCCCGACGACGACTCGGTCGTCGTCGATGCGTACGTATTCGATCACGGTGTGCGCCAGCGCGAGCGCGCAGCGTAGTATCCTGTTCATGCGTCAGGGCCTTTCCGCTAGGTTGTTGTAGCAGACGTAGCCCTACCCTGCCCGACGCGGGAACGGCCCCAGACGGGGCCGTTCTCCTTTATTTGCCTTGTCACCGCGCTTCCATCTGGGCGCTTGGGCGGATTCCGCCCATAGAAACTACCGAAGAGCCATATTGTGTATCTTTATCCCGGTGGAATACAATAAAGTCACTATATATGGACAAAGGAGCTCTCAAGATGGACAGCGACATCATTTTTGCGCGCACAAGCGTGCGAAATTATACTGACGAGGATGTGTCGGAATCAGACGTGAGGGATATCCTCGCTGCAGGGATGGCCGCCCCATCCGCAATGAACCAACAGCCGTGGGAGTTTTGGGTTGTCAGAGACCCTGAGCGCAGAGCCTTGCTCGCCAACAGCTCCCCCTACGCGCAACCCTGCGGGCGTGCTCCCCTCGTAATCGTCACCTGTATGAAGACCGCCAACATACGCATGCCGGAGATGGCGCCACAGGACATGGGAGCCTGCTGTGAGAACATCCTACTCGAAGCGACTCGCCTCGGCTTGGGCGCTGTGTGGCAGGCGACGTATCCTGATGCGAAACGGATGGGAAAAGTTGCCTCCGCAATCAGGCTGACCAACTCAGACAACCTGGTCCCCTTCTCCCTCATCGCAGCCGGCCACCCCGCACACCAACAGGCAGCCACCGGACCGAAACACTTTGAACGCTCCCGCATCCACACGGAGTTCGCATAAAGGCAACAGCCCGCAATCAAGAAGTCGACGGGCATCCCCTAGCGGGTGTTTGTTTTCTTTATACGTATGTCCTCAGAACCTTGGCTATGTGGTTGCTCTTGATTCTCGCGGAGCCGCGCATCGTGCTTCACGATGTACTCAACCGAGTCGAGTTTGTGCCCGTATTGGCGCTGCTGCCGCACCGCCTGATTGAAGAGCCGCTCCGAGATACGCAGATGCTGCCGGTGCGGTGCCCAAACGCTCTCCCAACTCTTCTCACCTCGGGCATCCGCATATTCCCTCACCGCTTCCACCGGGTGGGCCTCAGTCGAGATACGCACAAAGCTCGTGACGATCGGAATCAGCAGCACGGTGATCGCACCGCCGCAGACCAGCACCGAAGCCGTCGTTGTACTCATGATGTGCGAGGAGACCGCCGTAGAGGTCACTGCCACAATGAGCGGCAGTGCCATAGTGCAATACGCCGAGACTACATAGGTCTCCTGGGGAGGCAGGTCACGGGTGTCGGGGTTGAACTTGAGTGAGAGGGCAACCACACCACCACGGATAACGATAAGAAGCAGGATAAAGAAGAGGAGCAAGCCGGCATTGCTGGCCGCCGCCCACAACGAAATCTGGGCGCCGGACACCACAAAGTAGATCGGGGTCAGAAAGCCATCCCCGATATCGGAGAGCTTCTCTTTGAGCACCTTATTGTCCGGGGCAAACTTATCGAGTAAGAAACCTGCTACAAACGCACCCAGCACAACATCCAAATCCAGCACCGAGGCCACCATAGCCATTAGCACCAAGAGGAAGATCGCGACCCTGAGCATCGGCCTTGAACCGCCCCAGGCATTCTTCTGTAAGTAAGTCTGCAGTTGTTTCACGGTACGAGGAGCAAGCTTCGGTAGTGCGATGATCAAGAGAATTACAGCGATAAAAACAAAGAAAGCAAGGAGCGTCGTGTGCGCCCCACGGGCTGAAAGCAACAGCGAGAGCGCAATCACTGGCAGTAGCTCACCGTAGGCTGCGTAGACCGTGGTCGCCTTGCCGACCCGGGTCCCCGTCAGGTTTCTGTCCTCCATAATCGGGGCGAGCGTACCGTAGGCGGTGGTCGTCAAGCAGATCGCAAAAGCAAGCTCTGCCTGTCCGGCAAACTCCTGAGCTACAAGCGTTGTGGTCACGAGCATCGCGAGCGCAAAGGAGACGAACCAGGCGCCGATCGCAAAGCCGCCGGACCTCCCCTTCAGATCGTCTATATCGATCTGATATCCAGCGTTTAAGAACAGGAATGCCATGCCCAACTGGGCTAAAAACTGGACCGCATCCCCCGAAACGGTGAGGGCTCCCGCCATATTGGGACCGAGCAAGGCTCCTGCAAAAACCAGAAAGACGACTTCCGGAATCGCCCTGCCAGGGATCAGCGAGGCAATGTAGGGGGATATACCTGCGATTGCCATGACAATCGCAAGATTGATAAAGGTTGCGCTCACAGCCTTACCCTCCTTGTTAGTGAGATGGTCTTCATATTTTGTACGCTTTAAGAAGCCTAAGACATAGTATCCTTAAAGCACTTCAGATAAACTCAAGGAGCCAAGAACCCATAATGCATTACGGTATTGTTCCCCATCTATACTGGGGCATCTATCACCCCACCCTTAAACAAGAACTCACACGCCGCTACGGGAAAACCCAGGCGGACCTCGTATTACGTGCAAGCCATTCATACTATCGGCAAACCATTGCCAGCATCAAAAGCCCCGAACAGGGGCCAATGTTTGATTACGCACTGCTCAGGGCAAGCCTGCTGGCCGCCATCTATCTCGGATCAAAAGTTTTAGGAAAGGATTTCACTCCCAGCCCTGCAGAGATTGCGGCACTCTTTGCAGACGCCACACGAAACAACGCCTTCATGCGCTCCCGCGCCCCACGTATGCGCCGTTTCTTCACACCTGAAGGACAAGCGACGGTGGAGCACAGTGCACTGCGCTCAAATATGAGAAGCCCCATCCCCACCTATGGTTGGGCTTACACATATATGGCCGGTGACGGGCACGATGATTTCCGCCTCACCGTCAGACGCTGCGGAATCCTGCGCCTCTATCAGGAGATGGGCATCCCGGAGCTCATGTATGCGGTGTGCCGATTCCCGAATATCTGGGGAGAGCTCGGCGGCATCAAGGTTAAGCAGTCCATGTGCCTCGGGACAGGCGATCCCGCCTGCCGTTTCCACTTCACGATGCTCCCCAAACCGGAAGATGAACCGACGGATGAGCAGGAAGACAAACAGAAGGATATAAACAAGCAGCCTTTCTTTGCCCTCTTTGTTAATTGGGCCAAATCATTAGCCCCCAAACCGAAAGCAAAGCCTGAGGACGCTGCGGCATCTGAACCCGATGCAGACAAATCTTCTGACAGGGAATCTAAGTCAGGGGACACGGACAAAGCGGGAGACAACGCTGCCGAGTCAACTGACACTGCGCGCTCCGAAGAGCAGCCACAAACCTCTGATGGCAACAAGACATCCGAGGAGCAGAGCGATACCTCAGGTACAGCAGAGTCCAAGTCTGATGCAACTGAAACAGACACTCAGGATACTGAGGCAGCTGTTTCAGAATTCACAGAGGACTCTGAGACCTCCGATAAGACTGAGGGAACTTCGGATAGCGAAGACGCTGAACCAGAGGAGAACGACAACGTGCCTGCAGGAGCTGACGAGTCAGCCGACCAGGAATCCGAAGACGAGAGCAAAGAAGCTTCCGATACCTCAGATACAGAAACAGCGCCCTCCCCTGAGACCCAGGAAGAAGACGCTGAACAGGACAATCAGGAGACCGAACACGACGATTAACGGTTTTCGATATACTCGACCCTTTTGATCGTGATTGCGATATGGCGATCGAGCAGATTTGTGAACTCTATATGTTGGCCGTTGTTGGTGTACTCACTCGGGAAAATGATCTCGACGCCGGTATCGACACAGATCCAGTGATTCTTCGCCATTCTATGTACCGCTGAAGGCTTCACGGCCACTTCACGGGAAACCACCACCGGACTGCATGCTCAATCTTCTCCCCGTAGCGCCCCTGCGCCTCAGGATGGTTTTCAAAGATCTTCTTGCCCACATCGAGGGGCCCACACTTCGTGTCTCATCCGCCTGCCCGGACACGCAGGCCTTGGCTTTGAGACCTCGACCGCTAGGGTCAATCCGTATTCCTCTGCTACATCTTCCACCATCATCGTCACCATTCCGATAACCTCCTTGGGAGATGCGACCTTGGAGCACTGCAGCAGTCCATCCGGAATGATCATCGACTCCTGCCCTGCAATCGTACGCCTCCTATCCGCAAAGATGATTGAGAGACCAGAGAGGTAAATGATTGCGTAGGTGCCGAGTTTCTGCGTAGGGTCCGGCAGCAGTACATCGGTTTTCTCGACGTTGTTCACGTTGCCAAGCAGCACCTCGCGTACATAGCCCTGCTTTCTCACGAGTAAGATGATCGCAAACAGATGGTCCGCCGGTGCCTTATGGTCCACCGCTAGGTCCTCCGCTTCCGCTTCTTCTTTCTTGGGTTTGCCTGAGTCGGTGGCGTCCACGACAAGTAAATCGTAGGGAGCCTTATCCTCGCTGAGTCTGAGCTCCCGAAGAAGAAGTCAGCGATCTCACAGGAGAAGGCAGCAAAGTCGAGCTGCGATTGATGATAAAGTTTGATCAACTCGGCAACGGCGCTATTGCCAGTGAACTGATCGCTCTGGTTATCCGTAGAGGAGAGCGCTTTTCTCACGATGCGTGTCACATAAGAGCGTACCGCTTTGTTATCGAAATCAAGTTCGTGGGTGCTCTCGTAGTTGATCGTCGTATCAAAATCAAAGATATGTAGGGCTGTGTGATTGCACGTCAACATCAGGTACCGTCTTATCTCAGTTGTGAGTGTCACAAGTGGTAAGGATACCGCAGCGCTGCATCGGATATACACAGTAATGTACAGGTACCTGTATATTGTGGTCGCTTGGTGAAGATACCTACGCAGGGGTTCAGTATTTTTCACCTTTACAGTAAGGTCTATGCCATACAGGACATACGCTATCCACCTAGTGAAAGGAAAACAGGATGGACAATGAATCATATGAACAGGACCAGCCGGCTACCGCTACCCCCGAGGAGATGAGTTTAGTTGAGAAGACGGGGCGCATGACACGCCTCATGCACCGCTACGTCAAGCACACCGCCGAAGCTCACGGTGGGTTGGGTGACCCGCTCCGAGGTCAGGGCCGCGTACTCGCAATGCTCGCCGCAAAGCCTCAGATCACCCAGAAGGAACTCTGCTTCCTACTCGGCATGCGTCAGCAATCCCTCTCCGAACTCCTGCGCAAGCTGGAAGAGAAGGGCTACATCACCCGTAAAAAGTCAGAAGAGGACGGCCGCGTGATCAATGTGACACTGACCCCGGAAGGCACAGCAGCGGTTCCCGACCTCGATGAGATGGACCCCGACGAAGAGGTCTTCAGCTCACTCACCGAAGATGAGTGTATCTCCTTTGAAAATATGGTCGACACCGTCTCAGACGACCTTAGGAGCAAGCTCTTGGCGCTCGGTGATGATCCGGACGCCCCGATCAAGAAGGCACACCCCCATGAGCGCAACGGCCATGAGGACCGTCGTGGCAGCGGCTACCATGGTCGCGATGACCACTTCCATGGACGAGGGGGTTATCACAGTTCAAACCGTGGCAGTTATAGAGGACCGCATCATGGATCTGACCGTGGTCCACACCGTGGACCCAATCGCGGTGGATACCGTTCTGAGGGCGGATACGGTCCCGACAACGGGCACCATTCCGATGATCGCTACCCTATAACAAACAACGATAGGTAGGGCTCGGTTCACGGTATCCGCGACACAGGCACAGAGGAAGTTCAGTTTGTGAATCTCAAAGATCTGCTTCAGTATCTCCTCGTAGCTTCGGTATTACACGAGAGACTGTCTGGAAAGCTCTGAGAGCGTCAGCGTCGTCTTTTCTCTGTCACAGTGGATAACCGCAGGGATCAAGGCTGCCATCGGATCTGCCGGCGCATAGCACCCATCCAAGCCATCCTCAGAGAAGGGCATCCGCACTACGTCGATATCGACTTCTCCCTGTTTGAGCATAGAGATGATCTCAGCGGGGTCCCCCTTTGTGCACCTCTATGTGCAGCGGGGGATAGTTGCAGCACAGCTACTACATCGAGGGAGTCGGGCAGAGCCCACAGGCAAAAAAGACACTTCCTACAGTCAGAATCCCGTTCATCCCCTGCCCGAAGCTCTGCAGTTCACGTTCAATCGTATTGGTGGGTGATAGAATGCACTCCGCCCTCACATGAGCTTGCCCACTTCCGTCAGCTCAACATTTCTGGGGCCTCATTCTATAAGTTTGCACCTCAGTTCTTTCTCAAGAACTGGAAGCTCGTAAGAAAGAGGGAGCTATCTAATATAAAACCGTTTGGCTGCAGCGATGGCCTGGTATTCTTCAGCGATTGTCACGAAGTATTCCAACTGCCACAGTTTCATGCTCTAGGATCTTTCTTATCAGTTTTGGGCGTTGTCGACGCTCTCCTTGAACTGTTCCTCCACAGCGTCGGACGTCGTATCCAGAGCCACTGCCATCTCACACAGTGAACGTTCAGAAGCCTTCTTCAAGATCCGCTCAAAGACAACAGGGGGCTTCTTGTTGCGGGCCTTCACATCCGCGATACGCTTTCTGAAAGTCTTTACAATTCTAACAGTATCCTCGCAGCTGCCGTTTCTGATTTCACGCTTGAAGTGCTCTTCCTCAAGTGCGGTGCTTCTGTCCTTATAGTGCTCAACCGGCATGGTGGGATACTCGGCGATCAGATTCTCTGCCTCTTGGCGGGAGAGTACCGGACGAAGCCGGTCCTGTGACGCTACCGGGAAGCTGATCAGCATCGGATTACACTGTCCTACTGGCATAAGCATGTAAAAAGGCCGGTCACCCTCCGATATCTTCTTGATTTCGCAGACGCCTTGACCCGGATGTACAACATATTCTCCAACCTTATACATGCGCAACAATCCTCCTTTTAAAAAGTAACTTCATATTAACACATTTCCTCGAATTATTGTGCATTCTGACGAAAATATCTTGCATTTTATTTTTATGTCTACTATTTTGAATTGTTTGTCACTGTAGAGTCCATCAACTCTACACCTGCTTTTACCGTTTTAGCTGCAATTCCACCGCAGTGATCCCTTGTATGCCCTACGCTATTGGGTAAGATGAAGGCGCGCGAATTCCACGACTCTTATGTGGCAAAGGGGTAACAATCATGAATCTCGATCAGCTCTATGCCGGAATATATGACTGGTGGCACGATCAGCATCCTGCCGTGCAGGATGCTATGCTCGATGACTTCGCACTGAACTTCTCACTCAATTCAGCGCAGATCGAAAAGGGACACGCCACCAAAGAGGTGGCACAGCAGATCTTCGATCACAACGCTGTGAAGAACTACACCGGTGCCCTGAAACCGCTCGTACAGGTCTTCAACCAACGCCGTGCCTGGGTGCGCGCCCGACAATACCTTCAAGACCAGCGTCCGGTCGATAAATCCCTCGTTATGGATCTCCACCAGACCCTGTGCGCCGCAACCTATTCAGAGCGCCTATTTGCCGACGGAGAGCGTCCGGGAACCTATCGTCTCGGCGACTACATTATCCCCGACTCCAACGAGGTGGGAGCTGCTGCAGATAGGGTACCCGGCCTTGTCAACGACCTCTGCGAGCAGGTGCGTGACGCCCTGCAGGACCCGACCGCTAAGCGCGTCCTGACCGCCGCAAGTTTCATGCATGCGAGCTATGAGACGATCCACCCGTTTGCAGACGGCAACGGTATCTCCGGCCGCCTTCTGATGAACTACGTACTGCTCGCAGGTGGCAACCCTCCCTGCACGATCTTCGCTACAGACCGCAAAGCCTACTTTGAAGCTTTGCAGGCCTTCGACGAAAAGGGAGACCTCAAACCCTTCCGCTCCTTCGTCCAGGCAGAGACCATCAAGACCTGGCGGGCAACGGTGACCGAAGCCTACGAATCCGAGAACAGGAACAAATAATCAGCCCAAAAATCCCCTTTGTCTCCAACAAGCGATGGGGATTAGTTTCTCTATTTTCTTTCTCCCTAACAGTCAAGCAAATGAGGGCCGCTAGACCCATGCCAAGCTGTAGCAGCCTGCATCGGCCACAAGCATATGGTGCCCTTTCAGTTTCAACCCATCTGTGTCTTGCCCCTCTGGCACAAAACAGCTAGACCTACCAGTTGAGGTAGCTTTTGCATGTTGGTCTTGGACATCCCTGTGAGGTGCCACAGGTATCTCTTGAGCCAAAAGCAGAGATTGTCCACAAGCGCCATGCTGTCCAGATAGTGCGGATCGCGCACAACTGGCCTTGTAGGATTTAGCGACAGCCCCCGAATCCCTCATCAGCCCTACTGTGGGCGCGCTTGTGCCTTCAGCTCAGTGGCCGCAAGGTCTTCTGATCCTTTCCGTGGACGGCTTGTGGCCACAGACTACGGCATAGGGACTCTTGTGGACGTCTGTGCCAACCTGCTGACAGGGCATACTTGCTCGCCTGCCCGAAGGCGCAGGAGAGGTGCGCATCAGCGATGTAGGCCTTATCGATCCAGAGGCACTGCTTTGAGGACGAAAGACCCAATGCCACCATCCCCAGGCGCTTTTGATGCGATATCTGAGCGCTTCGCCTATTGCAGTTAAGGGGCACACTGTAGCGCATGAGCCTGATGGGTGATACCCACTTCGGCAGGGTGTGTGCCTGGTGTGCTTAAAGACTGTCCCTGTAAGCGAGCTGTACGTGTGCCTGCAGTCAGGGCACTCCCATCTTGGCACTTAGCTTAGCGAAGATAGCAAAGCCTATGTGCTTACAGCAGCAACACTCAGCTGTGGCCTTCTTAGGTCGGCAGATCTTGGTATCTTCGGCCTTGGCACTGAGGGTGTAGAAGGGACTTTTGCGTACCATGGATCCTGACGGTTCCACTTTCTCCTTGAAGGCTAGCCGACCAGCTTGCATCAGCCCTCATTACTTGACTGTCAGAATCTCTAATAAAGTGCGCGTACCGCCTGCACAGTGCGGATAATGTTGTTGCTACCCAGGATCATCGATATGGAAGAGATTCCATCAGCGCCGGTTGCAAGCACGGATTTTATATTCTGTTCTGTAATGCCGCCGATCGCTACGATCGGGTGGACACTCTGTTGCCTCAGCGCCTTCAGTTGGTCGAACCCCAACGCCGGGTCCACATCATCCTTAGAATTCGTTGGGAAGACCGGTCCCACGGCCCAGACAGTCGACTCCGGAGAGCTTATGAGCCTCTACAACCTCCTCAGGGGTATTGCAGGAGTACCCCACGATCAATTTGCCAGCAGCTTGATCAAGGACCGACTGAATCCCTTCGTCTTTCTGTCCGACGTGCACACCGTCTACATGTACCTGAAGCGCCAGATCGACGTCGTAGTCAATAAAGTACGGGATCCCATGGTCCTGTGTCAAGTTTCCTCATCTGCTGTGTCATATTCAGCCTCTGAGCCTCAGAGAGCGTTGTGGACCCCTTCTCACGGTACTGGAAGACGATAATACCGGCGCACATAGCCTCAGTAACCTTTTTCGGAAACAGGCCCGGATCATGATCGGTATCCTGTGTGCCGCCGGTCAGATAGACGTGCAGCATCTCACTTCTGAATCTCATAATTCCCCTCTTCCAGCGGAGCCCAGTGGTTGAGTGGTCCATGGCCGTGGCCGACGTTGATCGAATGCTTGATCGTCCCCTCGACGTAGGCTTTGCCGATCTTGATCGCCTCTTCCATTGTGTGACCTTTTGCGAGCTCTGAGGTGATGCAGGCAGAGATCGTGTCTCCGGTCCCGTGAGTACGCTTGGTATCGATGCGCTCTGACACCATCCAGAAGCTGCTGTGATCTTCAAGCAGTACAAAGTCAGCCGCCTGATTTGCACCTCTCAGATGCCCACCTTTGACCAACACGTTCTTGGAGCCGAGCTCCTGCAGCTGCTCTCCGGCGGCCTTCATATCCTCACGTGTCTCGATGTGTATGCCGGTGAGCTGCTCAGCTTCAGGCAAGTTCGGGGTGACCAGATCCGCCAGAGGTAGCAGTTTATCGTGGACGACCGCGATTGCATCGTCACTCAAGAGCTTGGCACCGCCCTTAGCGATCATCACGGGGTCAACCGTCACATACCCGAAGTCATACTTCTTGAGGTTCTTCACAACCACTTTGACACGGGCGGTATCCGCCAGCATGCCGGTCTTGCAGGCTTTAATGTTGAAGTCATCTGCAATCGAGGCAAACTGCTGGTCGATCAGCTCGGTCGGCATCGGTTGCGCCATCTGTACCCCGTAGGTATTCTGCGCGGTAACTGCTACGACCACCATCGTCCCAAAAGTGTGGCGCATCTGCATAGTCTTGACATCCGCAGGGATCCCGGCACCGCCACCGGAATCTGTCCCCGCGATCGTTAAGGTCTGAGGAAAATCATTGATCATTGTTGTATCCCTCCTGAATCGCTGCGCTGTCAATCGTCGTCAGCTCATCAAAGAACCACACCATCCAGCTCCCTAAGCTGTGAGAATACTGTACAGCCTTCGCCCTGGCACAGGTCAGGATCCGTGCTGTCACAATGCCTGCAGAACAGGAATCGCTACTTACGGCTAAACAGGCTCCCAGAGTGCTCGAGAGAATGTCGCCGGATCCCACGTTGACCGTGAGCATAGGTTCACTCTGCTCATTCTTCAACAGGTTTACGCCGTCGCTCACGTAATCGATTGCCCCCGAGAGCATCACCAACGCGTGATACTTCTGAGCCACCGTCTGGGCGAGCGCTTCCACATCCACCGAACCGGTGTCTGCGTCGATGCCACGGCTCTCCCATTCCGCAC
The DNA here is from genome assembly GCF_018128285.1 of Atopobium sp. oral taxon 416. Classification (NCBI taxonomy): domain Bacteria; kingdom Bacillati; phylum Actinomycetota; class Coriobacteriia; order Coriobacteriales; family Atopobiaceae; genus Atopobium; species Atopobium sp. oral taxon 416. The sequence continues at coordinate 1,120,097 of NZ_CP072380.1, read as the reverse complement.
CGACGATCGCAGCGATCTCACCTGCATCGACGTGGATTGCACTGAACTGATACTTAATGAGCAGCGTGAGGTTAATCTTCTTTCTGCTCGGCGAGCCTACCACCACCGGGTCGAGCACCGACGGTTTGTGGAGCTCATTAGCAAAGCCGACTACGACTTGCGCACACACAAATTCGTCCCGGGATCCAGGTACCGGTGTTGATCACCACAGCGTCGGCGATGCTCACCATCTCTTTGGCCTCGTCAATGTCCTTTGACGTGATCAGTGAAGCGCCGATCGCGCTCAGCGCATTGGCCACCTTTCCGATCGTTACGACGTTGGACAAGTTTAAAACAATGGGCTGCTTTTCACGGATTCTATCTGCAATGCCCCAATCGATCTTCATTGTGCTCCCCCTTCGATCACTCGCTACCTTCTGATTACTTCAGGAGAATCACATCGTTGAACTTCCAGTCCTCCTGCTTCAAGGCCTGCTCCCAGAATCTCCACTCCATCTCGCAGGATTTGAGGAAGTACTGCTGTGTTTCTTTCTTCTGCACAGTGTTTGCTTCTTCGGTTAAGTTATCGAGAATGCCGAAGAGTTTCTTCAGCTCTTCGGTAGTTTCTATGGGCGGAATCCGCCCAAGCGCCCAGATGGGAGCACGGTGACAAGGCAAATAAAGAAGAATGGCCCCATCAGGGGTCGTTACCGCATCGGGCAAGGTAGGGCTACGTCTGCTACAACAACCTAGCGGAAAGGCCCTGACGCATGAACAGGGTACTACGCTGTGTGCTTACACTGGCACACACAGTGATCGAATACGTACGCATCGAAGGCGATCGAGTCGTGATTAGGGTGAGGCCTGCGCTGCCCGATCTGCAACAGGAAATGCGATTGCTACGACAGATCGTCGAGGCCCTCAGCTCGCAGGGGGGCGATGGACCTGGCTCGGTCGATGTGCTTATCTGGAATACGCGCTGCACAGGGTAAGGTGGCCAGAGCACGGCGTGCTGGTAGAGTCAATGCCCTGGGCGAGGCGCAAAGCGCGCTTTACGTACGACTTCGAGAGTGGGTGGTGTGGCTGGTGCTGCGCGGATCCGGCCAGCACCGTCGCGGCGCTCGCGTGCGTCTGCGCCGATCTGGAGGCCGCACGCGGCAGGGGTCTTCGAGGGCGCAAGGCGCATCGGGATCGATAAGACCTCCTACAAGAAGGGCCACAAGTACCTGATTGTCGTCGTCGACTACGACCGGGGATGTCTGATATGGGTCCACGAGGAGTACGGCAAGGACGTGTTGAACCTGTTTTTCGACGAGCTCACCTGAGAGCAGAGGCGCGCCATCGAAGTCGTCACTACCGACAGTGCGAGGTGGGTCATGGACCCGTTTCATGTCGTGCAAGGGATAACCGACGCGCTCGACGAGGTGCGCTGTAAGGAATGGCAGGTTGCGAAGAAGGCCACCGACGCGATCAAGGGCAGCCGTTTCGCGCTCGTCAAGAACCCCTGAGGATCTCACCGCTACCCAGCGCGCCAAGCTCTACTCCCTGAAGAAGGCAGCTTCGCGCCTGTTCAGGGCCTGGGAGCTAAAAAGAGGACCTGCGGACCGTGTTCAGGGCAAGGACGGCCGATAAGGCCGCGACGCTGCTCGAGGAGTGGATGTGCGATGCGATGTATTGTAGGATCAAGCCGCTCGTCGCCATCGAGAAGAAGGTGCGAAGACACAAGGTCGACATCGCGGCGGTAGTCGAGCTCGGAATCGGCAACGGCCGCGTCGAGGCGATCAACAACAAGATCAAGGTGACAATCAGGATGGGCTATGGCTTCCGCAACACCGACAACCTCATCGGAGTGCTCATATTGAGGTGCTCCGACAGCAGGCCGACGCTTCCGGGAAGGGCCGAGGAAAGCACGAAGAAGAAGGCTGCTTAGATGAACTTCTCACCCACAGAAACTGCCGAAGGCTCCCTTTTTGTTGGTTTTACTTGGAGGAACGCACACTGTGCGCGATACGGTCTGATACCGAGACGCTCTTACGCCGATCTGGTCCCCAGAAGCAACAGGACAGCATGCCAGGACCGACATGGCAGCCGATCGTCGGCCCGATCGTGGAGATCATCGGGATCGCCGAGTCGTTAATCTTCGTTACCTCATTAGCCATGCGCTCCGCATCCTTAGGACAGTCCGCATTGCCAATCGCCACCGCGGAGGAGAGCATATCGGTGCTGTGCAGCTTCCGATAGAAGTTAGCCATCCGTTTGATGCCCTTCTTGCGTCCCCGAGAGACGGCGATGATGCTCAGTGCACCGTCCAGATCAAAGGTCAAAAGTGGCTTCACGTCCAGGGCACCGCCGACTACGGCGACGCTCTTCGGAATTCTGCCGCCCCGGTGCAGGGTATCCAGGTTATCGACCATAAAGATCGTGTGTACGTAGTAGCGTGCTTCCTCAGCCCAGGCGACCATCTCCTGCGCTGTGAGCCCCTTGTCGCGCTGCCGGATGGCTTCGACGATAAAGAGATACTGGGAGGTTGAGCCGATCTTGCAGTCCACAATGTAGATCGGCAGGTGCGGCTCCCCGAGCTCATCCTTAACGCGCTCAAGCGCGGTGCAGGCGCCCTCATAGCATCCTGAGATGCCGGAGCTGAACGCAAGGTACACCGTCGGCAGATCCGCCTTTGCGCGCTCCTTAAAGGCCTTCTCAAACTCCATCTGGGAAGGCTGTGATGTCATCGGCTGCGCCCCATGTCGAATTGCCTCGTAGAACTCATGCGGCGTACGGGAGACAAAGAGGTCATCGACCCCGTGGAAGCCCCCATCGGCCTTGCCGGCCTCAGTGTAGGTAAAGTGAAATATCCCGATCCCGGTTTCCTTCACCATCTCGGGCGAGAAGTCACAAGGGGAATCAGTCATTAAGTAAAACTTAGCTTCTGCCAAGATTCATCCTTTCCTTCAGCAAGCTACTGTTGTTCTCAAACACTGTTAAGTGTGCCACAAATAGCGCTTCCCTGCTGAACATACGCCGTGCAGTTCCCAGAGACAGTTCTTAAGAAGCTATCCGGGGCACCCACCGTCACACGATTTGCTTCCCTAGTCCACCGACTTCAAGGACTCGACCATATCGATACGGCGCAGCTTTGGGGTGAGGGCAGCCATTACGATCAGGGCAAAGACCATCGTGATACCAAGCGCCTGGAAGTAGGAAATCGTATGGATCGTGCGGCCGAACATCACAAGGTCGACCTCAACGGTCACGATGACGAACTGTTCCATAAAGTAGCCCCCAACCAAGCCGATTAAGGCCCCCAACAGCGTCAGCAGCAGCGTCTCACGGAAAACGTAGATCTCGACTTCCCGATGTGTAAAGCCTAAGACACGCAGGCTAGCGATCTCCCGCACACGCTCGGAGATGTTGATGTTGGTCAGGTTGTACAGCACGATGAAGGCAAGCATAGCGGCGGAGATAACGAGGATCATCATCACCTGATCCACCGTCGACATCATCGACCGATAGCTCTTGATCGTCTCATCGTTGAAGACCACCGTGTCAGTGCCGTCACGCCCATGGAGATCCTCCATGATGGCCTGATGCTCGCTTTCACCCCCACCGACATTGGCGTAGAGGTGGTCGAAAGTCGGATCCTGGCTGAAGGCAGCCTTATAGGCATCTTTGCCGACATAGACGTAGTTGTAGATGTAGTTCTCGACGATCCCGGTCACCTTAAGCGGCGTCCCATCGCCCGTGGCATTGCCGATCTCATCCTGTTGATAGACCTGTACGGTGTCCCCCACGTGCAGCCCTAAGTTTGTCGCCATCTTCTCCGTTACCAACACGGAATTGTCATCGAATTCAACTGGGCGTTTGCTCACGCGCTCGCGCATCGTGATCTGCTTTGACATCTCGGAGGTATCCTCCGGCACGATCATCTGCATCTGTTCAGGGTCGTGCCCATCGGTGCCCGCCTGCATGTTGTAGCTCGTGCCCCAAGCGGAGCTATTGTAGTGCCCCGTGTCCTCGAGGTACTGGATCGCGTTCTGTTTGTCCTCGTCGGTCGCATCGCTTCTGAACCCGAGAGTCAGGTTGTAGTGCATGATGTCACCGAACTGGTTGTTGATAATGTCCTGCACAGCGTTGCGTACGCTCAAACCGGTGAGCAAGAGCGCAGTGCAGCCAGCGATACCGACGATGGTCATCACGAGTCGGCGCTTGTAGCGGAAAATATTCCTGAGCGTCACTTTCCACAGGAAGCTGACATGTGCCCATAGGGGCTTGATGCGCTCGAGCAAGATGCGCTTGCCCGGCTTCGGGGCCTCCGGCACCATCAGTGAAGCCGGAGTCTGCTTCATCTCCACCCACACCGCGACGAGCGTCGCAATCAGGGTGATACCGACACCTGCGGCACCCGCGCCGAACCCGAGCCCCGGATCGATCGGTAAGGGCAACGAGGGCAGTGGTACTACGTACATGATGCCGTAGGCGTTCATAATAACGTAGGGCAGGAACTGCGAGAGGAAGAGGATGCCGATAACGGCACCGGTCGTGGAAGCGAGCAGCGCATAGATCAGGTACTTGCTTGCGATCTTCATCGTCGAATAGCCGAGCGCCTTGAGGGTGCCGAGCTCCACCCGGTCGCTCTCCACCATTCTCGTCATCGTCGTCAACGCGACGAGAGCCGCCACCAAAAAGAAGAAGAGCGGGAACACGCCCGCGATGCGGTCCATGCGGGAAGCGTCATTCCCATAGCTCAGCTGTCCCACGCCCTGATTCCGGTCGAGCACATAGATATTCGGCGCCTGGATGGAGTTCACCGCGTTTTGGGCATTCTGCAGTTGTTGTGCCCCATCGGCGAGCTGCTGGGCGGCATTCAGCCGTTGATCGGCCAGGGTGGTCAAGCCTGTAACCGTATCCGCATAGCCCTGCGTTATCTGATTGGAACCGTCCAGGAGCTGTTGCGTTGAGTCTGACAGCTGCTGCTCTGCGGCGGCGAGCTGCCGGGAGGCTTCCATGCTCTGCTGCGTGTACTGCTCCCAGCCCTGTGCGAGCTGTATTCTCCCCTGGTTGATCTGATTGAGGGCGGACTGTGCCTGATCCAGTTGATCTTGCCTTACTCTAAGCTCTGCCTCAGCGGAGTCGAGCTGTGAGGTTCCCTGTGCCAGTCCGTCGTCGAGCTGATTTAAGGTTCCCGGGATGATCTCATCCACGATGGTCTGGGCTGCCTGACGTAGCTCTTCAACAAGGCCATCACCACTGCCTGAAAGGTCAATGTCGCCGAGGGCTGTGCGCACCTGTTGGGCGACCTGTCTCACCTGGTTCTGTACGTCCTGTGAGGTCGGATCGATCAAGTCAGTTCTATAGAGGTCATCGGCTGCCCTAAGGGCGCTCTGCGCGGTGCTCCGCAGTTGTTCGAGCTCTTCCTCAGTGGGGATTCCGGTCTGCTGCAGGAAGCCGGAGAAGGCATCCCGGCTCGCCTCGATCACACCGAGATCAGCCCGAGCCCGCTCAATTGTCGCACGTGCCTGAGCAGTCTGCGCTCTGCCCTGCGCCACCTGCTGTTCATAGGAGGTGACATCGTCCTGGGTGATTCCAACCTGTGCCTGCGCCGCATCGAGCTGAGCCTGGGCATCGCTTAACTGTTGGCGGGTTTGATCGAGCTGTGCCAGCGCTTCGGCGCGGCGCTGCTCAAGCTCTTGGCGTCCCTGCGCCAACTGATCCTCGCTTGAGCGCAGCTGATCACTGCTCTGGCTCAGGGTATCGAGCGCCTGGTCGAGCTGCTGCTGGCCTTGATCCAGCTGATCCTGCACACTTTGCGCCTGCTCGTTATACGTATTCCTCGCATCATCGACCTGCTTCTGCGCTTCGGCTTGGATCTCTGAAAGCCTTGAGGCTGCAAGCTCCGGGGACTCTGCCCTGAGACGGTCTTCAACCTCCTCGACTGCCTTGTCGTAGCCATCCGAGTACGCCTGCTGCTGGTCTGCCCCCTCCACAGTCACATAGACCTGGGTATAGGGCATCGAGTCAGAGAATGCCTCACGCGGGACATAGAGGTACTGCTCCAGGGAGCCACCGCCGAGTGTGGTAGTACCGAGTACGGTCTGGTCCACATAGTCCGCATCACGGACGAGACCGACTACCGTGAAGGTCTTCTGGGTCAGAACATTGTCCAGATCGGTACTGCCATAGAGGATCGCGATCGTGTCCCCGATGTGTAAGTCTTCTCGCATCACGCGGTCGTAAGACATCACGCACTCATTGGGGGCCTGTGGCCACCTACCCTCGATCAGATCGATCTGGTTGAGGTAGCCTTTCGCATTCGGATTTCTCCCCAGGGGTGCAGCTTCGGGCAGTGCGCTGATGCGCACCACATATTGGTCGGAGTTCAGGGATGCCATCGCATCAGTAGAATAGGTGGGCATCACGTCCTTGACGCCCTCTACGTCTTGAATCATATCAACCTGATCCTGGGTTAACCCCATCGAGGAGATCAGGCGGATATCGTAAAGTTGGGTGGCATCGTAGTAGTTATCCGCACTATAGCGCATATCCCGGCCGGTCATATTGAGGCCGACGAAGAAGCCGCAGCCGAGGGCGACGATGCCCAAGATGGCCAGAAAGCGCCCCATCGAACCGGTGATCGAGTGGAAGAGATCCTTTGCGAATGCACTTCTCATGACTACCAAACCAAGGTCGAGGCGTCGACCGGATGCTCGTTGATTTCATTGCCCGTCGCATGCCCATCATGGATCGAAATCACGCGGTCGGCGATGTCCTTAAAGGCCGCATTGTGGGTGATTACGATCACGGTACGGCCGCTGTTGCGGCAGGTATCCTGCAGCAGTTTCAGAATCGCCTTACCGGTCTGATAGTCCAGGGCGCCGGTCGGCTCATCGCACAGCAACAGCTTCGGATTTTTAGCGATCGCGCGCGCAATGGAGACGCGCTGCTGCTCGCCGCCGGAGAGTTGCGCCGGGAAGTTGTTCAGACGCTTTCCCAGCCCGACATCCTTCAGGACTTCCGCCGGATCAAGCGGATGTTTGCAGATCTGTGAGGCTAACTCCACGTTTTCAAGCGCGGTGAGGTTCTGGATCAGGTTGTAGAACTGGAACACAAAGCCGACATCGTAGCGTCGATAGAGCGTCAGCTCCCGTTCGTTCATCGAGGAGACAACCCTATCACCGACTGTGATGGTACCCAAGGTGCAGGAGTCCATCCCACCGAGCATGTTCAGGACCGTCGTCTTGCCTGCTCCGGAGGGGCCAATAATTACGACAAATTCGCCACGCTCACAGGTAAAATTCATATCTTTGACCGCAGCGACATCCTTTCCGCCCATGTTATAGATTTTATTCACGCCGGAAAATTCAACGAATGCCATGCCTCACTCGCTTATAGAATAATATGAAGTATAGATAACTTGTCATTATACACATTCAAAAACGGACACGAATTCCAGGAGATGAGGGAGAAGTGGCTGAGAACAATCGGGGAACCTCCGATACTGGTGGTCTTCGCCGTATCAAAGTCCATTTCACCGGACAGGTTCAGGGTGTCGGTTTCAGATGGACTTCACAAAGGTTAGCAACACAGCTCGGGCTCGCCGGCTGGGTGCACAACGAGTGGGATGGCACCGTCAAGATGGAGCTGCAGGGCCTCAACGAGAGGATCAAACAGTTTTTCGGACTGCTGCAGAACCAGTACAGCCGCTGGCACATTGACTATAGGATCGCAAACATCGACGATATCCCGGTCGATCCGGACGATCACGACTTTATCGTGCGCCTGCACGGAGTAGAGTAGCTGCCATGGAAACAACTCCCGTCATTATCGACACCGACCCGGGTTGCGACGATGCGCTCGCGCTGATGCTTGCCCTCGCCTCGCCTGAGTTGGACATCCAGCTCATCACCTCCACGGCAGGCAACGTCCCCATCGGACTCACGACTCACAATGCCCGTCTCATCGAGGACTTTCTCGGAACCAAGGTCCCGATCGCTAAAGGCTTTTCCGCCATGAGCGTCACTGAAGACGGCTATGACGACTACCACCACGGCGCCACCGGCCTTGGGGCGTTTCAGTGTGATATCGACGTCACCGGCGATGGATTGCTCCTACCGGAGACCGCCGTGCAGGCACAGGTAGATCTCCTGATGCAGGCACAGAAAAAGGTCACGATTGTAGCGCTCGGCCCTCTTACCAACCTCGCGGTACTGCTCAGGGACTACGGCAACGAGGTCCGCCCCCACATCTCTCGTCTCATTATCATGGGTGGCGCCTTCGGGCGCGGCAATATCGCCCCCTACACCGAATTCAATATCGGATGTGATCCGAAAGCTGCGGCTACCGTATTTTCCTCAGGGCTGCCGATCACGCTGCTCCCGCTTGAGGCTGCGAACATGGCGCTCCTGACGCTCGATGACCTCAACGAACTGAGCCAGCTCAACAGAGTCGGCAAAGCTGCCTCAGAGCTCATGTCGAGTCCGAAGGGCCAGGCCCCCGAAGCGACCAAACCGCTCTTTGACCCTTCGACGATCGCCTATCTGATCCACCCGGAGTTCTTCAAGACTGATTCGTACCACGTCGAGGTCGAATGTGAGGGCACCTATACCCAGGGTGCCACGGTGATCTATCAGGGAGAGAAACGGGAGCCCCAGATGGATAAACCCCCTATCAATGTCGCATATAGCGTGGACGTTGGGAAATTCAAAGCTTGGATCAGGGAGACCCTCGCGCGCTGGTCAACGCATGGAGCATGATCGGTATGAATGCACAAGCTTTGGCACAGATTAAGGCCGGGCATCTTGAGATGGCAGTATGCTGCGCGTTCTACCTGATCTGGTGGATCATCTTCTTTTGGCCCAAAATCTACCATCGGGTTGCCACGGGCGCTCCTAGGGTCTTTGGGATCATCTCCATTATCGGGGCGGTTGTCTTCGGTCTGCTCGGCGCAGTCGGTATCGCTTCAGGCGCAGGTAAACTGAATACGCCCGTCGCTGGTGTCGCGACGCTCGTCAGCGGTATAGCGCTCTATATCTTGTTGCTCTTTATCACCCATCGCCTCTTTCAACGCAACCTCACTACGGAGCTGGTCCTGTTTGTCGCGTGGATCGTTCTGGAGCTCTTTTGTGCCTATGGGCTTCAGGCAGCCGGCCTCGCCGGTCAGGCAGTCCTGTTGATCATCCTCGCACTCGCCGGCTTTGTGATTAGCCTCATGTGCTACGTCCTCTACTACCACTTAGACCCAAAGCCTTCCTTTATCGATGGGTGCTTACCGCTCGCCGCGATCGGTGTGATCAGTCTGGTTATGGGGCTCGTCCTCTAGGGAAATGATGATTAATTCGCCTCGATGAGGTCGCTGGAGCCACACACTGTATGTCGCCGGCTCAAAATGTCTCGAACCACGCAGTGCTCATACCCACATAGATGCCTATCTGTCTTCTGGATATGGTATAGCTACATCCACACATTCCTGCATATCCAAAAGACAGATATGGACAGACAGATGAGCTTTTAAGACCTGGCGGATTGTCAAGCTGAGTGCAACATCTCCCTAAAGACCTCGCTGGCCGTCCTGTATTTCAGGACCTTCCTCGGCCTGTCGTTGATCATGCCGAATACGCGCTGTACCTCATCATCGGTGAGCTTGGAGAAGTCCGTGCCCTTAGGGGAAGAACTCACAGATGAGGATATCGGTGTTCTTAGCAGTGGGCTTCTGCTATAGGTGGTGGGGATGGCAGAAGTAGAACTGGACACCGCCGAGCCTCTCGCTCACCTCCGCGCAGGTGGCGACCTGCTTGCCGCGCTCAGGGGTGGTGGTCTTGCGGTCACGGCCTAACAGAGCCGTGGCCTCGACCTCGTGTGCGCGGCGGCCTTGCCACCTACGAGTAGCCGCGACTCAGCGATCTGCGATTGTCACCAGGCAGGGCCCTTCCGGCTTGCCGACGAGTGTGTCGTCTGCCCCGTCACCGAGCCTTAAGCGCTCGTGTGCCTGCTTGGGCCTCTCTGAGATGCCGCAGGAGACTTTGATCTTGCCTCTCCTCTCCTTGTGCCCCCTGTGTGTTTGCTTCCCCTTCCCGCACAGATGGCGGCGGAGCTGGTCCTGTGGGGCGCATCAAGGATATCGAGCTCGCCTGAGCCGACGGCGCGCTAGATAGACGAGCCGCCGGGCCCAAGACAAAGCCTTTTGTCTATGTGCTCGGGCGACCACCGCTCGTCTGCGATGTGCTCCCTCACCTTTTCGGCCAACGCTGGGCCCGAGAGCCTCTTGTGCGGTTTGCACCTTGTGTGCCTGCCGTTCCTTTTCAGCTTACAGCTGAGCGCGGAGCTGTCCCTGCCGATGTCGCTGACCGCCTTGCCCTCGGCGTGCAGCTCGGCTATCCTGTCGCGCTGCTCAGCGCTAAGATGTGTGTAGTGGCGCATTGCTCCTTGACCTGCGACGTTGATTGAGACAACCAACATCGTAGCCTTCGGACGTGTGCCATGACCTTTGTCTGGCGCTATTCTGTTGCACTCAGAATGCTAATTCCGCCCTAGGAAAGGTCAGCTCCGTTGCTCTTGATGATCTTCTGATAAGCGTAGAAGCTGTCTTTGCGACTACGGTTGAGGGTACCCGTGCCGTCGTCGTGTTTGTCGACGTAGATAAAGCCATACCGCTTTGCAAACTCACCGGTGCCAGCGGAGACGATATCAATCGGTCCCCACCAGGTGTAACCGATAAGATTGACACCGTCTACCACCGCCTCACGCATAGCAGCGACGTGCTTTCTCAGATAGTCGATACGGTACGTATCGTGGATGGAACCGTCTGCTTCCACCTTGTCTCGCGCACCCATACCGTTCTCGACGACCATAATCGGGATTTCATAACGGTCATAGATCTCGTTCAAAGCATAACGCAGACCATCAGGGTCGATCTGCCAGCCCCAGTCAGTGGAAGGCAGATAAGGATTCTTGCCACCTATGGTCATATTACCCTGAGCCTTTTGGAGATCCTTATGCGTGCCTACTACGTTGGACATATAGTAGCTGAAGGTGTAAAAGTCCACTTTGCCCCCAGCGATATCGTCGAGGTCGCCCGGCTCCATCTTGAGTTCGACATTGTTTTCTTTGAAGTACCGACGCGCATAGGCAGGATAGTAGCCACGGACCTGGACGTCGGAGCAGAACCAGTTGGACAAGCGCATCTGCGCTTCGTTCGCGAGGATATCCTTCGGATCGCAGGTGGCAGGATAGCTCAAGATGAAGCAGTCCATATTGCCGACCTTGAAGTCAGGATACTTCTCATGGGCAAGCTGAACCACACGGCCTGAAGCGACAAACTGGTGATGCAGCGCCTGGAAGCGCTGCTGTGGGGTAGTCTTGAGTCCTGAAATCGGACCATTATAACCTTTCACCATGCTAGTGGAGAGCAGGGTGCCCATATCAGTAGTGCCGGTGTTAATCTCATTGAAAGTAAGCCACCAATGTACCTTATCCTTGTAGCACTTAAAGACCGTTTCACAGTAATGCACGAAGCAGTCAATGGTCTCACGTGATTCCCAACCGTTGTACTTCTCGACTAAGCCCCAAGGCATCTCGTAGTGACTCAGCGTCACCAAAGGTTCGATATTGTGCTGATGCATACAATCGAAGAGAGAATCATAGAAGGCAAGGCCAGCTTTGTTCGGCTCCTTCTCATCGCCATTCGGGAAGATACGGCTCCAGGAGATGGAGACCCTGAGCATATTGAAGCCCATCTCGGCAAAAAGGGCAATGTCATCTGCATAGTGATGATAAAAGTCAATGCCATCGTGGTTCGGATAGAACACACCGGGCTTGATATCTTGTGTAAGCATACGGGAAAGCTTGAAACTACCACCCGTTAGGTGGTCATCGATCGAGGGTCCTCGCCCATCAGCATCCCAAGCACCTTCGCACTGATTTGCTGCCAGGGCACCGCCCCAGAAGAAACCGTCGGGAAACTGTTTGCTCATGTTTGTCCTTTCTCGAAGGCGGGGCCTACCCTGTGTGGACCCCGCAACATTTAAACATCCCTCTATTAGGCCACAATTGACCCGAGAAGGGCCCAATGTTGTCCGGGCCTTTGCCTACAATGCATGTCGCCAAACAAAGACATCGAGAAACGGAAAGATCCGGATAAACTCAATGATACTGCAGCGGATCGAGAAGATAGGCATCGCAGAGAAGTGCGAGATCCTGGAAAGGCTCAAGGCCTTCATCGCTAAGAAGATAGCAGGATCTACCCTCACAAGTAAACCCAAGAGATGCTTAAGGTGCAGATCTGCAGACCTCTTCTGTAAGGGGCACTCTGCACAAGGCCATCACAGAGGGAAGTGTTGCTTCTGCGGCAGGATCTTCTTGGAGAAGATGGGATCGGCCCTGAGGCCACCCAGGCACATCCCTTTCTGTCTGCTGCCAGGCAGATGGGCTCTCCCTCGACGAGTCGTTTGCAGGTGGCGAGGCAGTGGCTCGGCCACTGCCTCGCCCGCTTCCTGTGGACAAAACAGGCGAAGCATTTGAAGCAGGACGGCAAGGAGATACTCTCAGGACAGCTCACAGAAGGCAGCTATGTCCATACGAGGTGTGCTTGTCGACATGCCCCAGTCTCTCTGGGACTGGTGGAGGACAAGGGCCGATGTCAATGGTGGTCTAACAGAGAGTTAAACATTAAGAACTTATGCAGCCGCTGGTGCGGGCTCCGGCACGTTGTCCTTGTACGTCGCCATCGTTGCCGCAAAGCCGATGACCATTGCGATCACGCAGCCGATTGCCGCAGTGAGGACACTTCTCAGTCCTGTGCTGCCGATGGTATCAATAAACGACGCGAAACCGATGACGCCTGAATAACCCATGCTGAACATGGTAGTACCCGTAGCGCCGATGAAGGCACCGCCGATAGCGCCTGCGATGCATGAGATAACGAAGGGCTTTCTTCTCGGCAGCGTGACACCGTAGATAGCGGGCTCAGTCGTACCGAAGAGACCGGTAATGAACGCAGGCAGGCACATATCTTTGAGACTCTGATCCTTGGTCTTGATAGAGATAGCAAGGACAACTGCGATCTGCCCGAATGTACAGCAGAACTGAGGAGCCAGAATTAGGTCATAACCCTGTGTTGCCAGGTTGGCAAGCGTAATAGGAACCAGAGCCCAGTGAAGACCGAAGATAACAAGCACCTGCCAAAGGGCACCCAGAACGGTACCGGTGATAAGGCCACCGACCTGCGGGATGCCATACAATGTATTGAACATAAGTGTAACGAGGCTCGTCAGTATGCTTGCGATCGGGCCGATGACCAGGTAGGTCAGAGGGACACTGATAACAAGGGTCACCAGTGGGACGGTGAAGAAGCGAATCATTGCCGGAATATTCTTGCGCAGCGGCTTCTCGATCTTGGAGGCAACCCATACGGCCAAAATGATCGGCACGACGGAGCTCGTGTAACCGGAAGCTGGCATAATGATCGGGATACCGAGAAACGTCATCGAGTATGCCATCTCAAACGGGGTTCCCTGGAAGACATAGCCCAGTGTCCGTGCGGTTGCACCAACCATAGACGGGTTGGAGTTGACCATATTCGGATAGCACAGAGAGGCACCAATTGCGATGCCGATGAACTCGTTGCACCCGAATTTTTTAGCGGAAGTGTAACCCAAGATAATCGGGAAGAAGTAGAAAAAGCCTTTGCCGACTGAATAGAGCACCTGGTAGGTGCCGGAATCCTGGGTGAATAAATCCAAGGAAGGTACACAGGGAGAGCAAGCCCTGAATGAGGCCGGCAGCTGCCAGTACTCCTAGGCAGGGCTGGATGATGCCGGAGATCAAATCAATCAGGACACCAATGGCGCCACCTTTAACGGTATCGACACCCTTATCCCCTTCTCTATAATCTTCCGGCACCTCGCCAGCGCCTTGAATACCACCTATTCTGAGTACAGCTTCATAAACATCGCCCACGTCCGGGCCGATGACGACCTGATATTGGCCGCCAGCCTGCATAATTGTAAGAACGCCTTTGGTGTCCTTCAAAACGTCTGTGTTGGCCTTCGACTCGTCCTTAAGCTTAAAACGTAGTCGTGTAACACAGTGAGCGGCGGAGATAATGTTGTCCTTTCCACCCACGTTTTGGATGATAGTTTTCGCCAGATCATCGTATTTGCCTGTCATGAGCTTCCCTTCCACGTAAAAAACTAGTCCTTCCTACTATCTGCATGCCCTAACACCAGGGACGCTTGGACCATTACAAAGACAGTGTAAGGCGACTGATATACATCAACGGATACGAACAATCTTTATTCTCACAGATCCTATGATTATTTCTCTCTATGTTAGACCACGATTGACCTAGGGAAACGATGATTAATTCGGCTCGATGAGGTCGGCGGAGCCGCACGCTGAGTCAAGTCCGAAATCGTGTGTAAATTGCCTCATAAGCAAACGCCCCTGCGAGCCGTCACGAAGCGAGCCTCATCCGCCGCTGCGTGCGGGCTATCTCCTCGAGATCCCCCTTTCTCCTCTCATAGCTCCTCTACCACCAGCAGCCAGTACTGCTTGCTCTTGGCGGCCCACCTGTCGTTTCCCTCGATGAGGTAGGTCCCGACAAGCCTTATTAGCGAGCCCTTACTCAAGAACACGCCGAAGCCTTCGCCCAGCGCATCCCCTCTGTGTTGAGCCTCTCGAGGCAGTTCGACGTCCTGGTGCAGCTGCGTGTCGCCTGCGGGAGGGCCATGAGCGTCATCGCGTCCTTAAACCCGGCGTCCAGGCGCGCCAGCGCCTCGGGCGCCTCCGCGGCGATCTCGTCGCGGTGTGCCCTGGCCTCCTTAAGCGTGGCGCAGTTGAACATCTCCATGAGCTCTAAGCAAAGGCACGCCCGCAGCCGCTTGGGGGCCGCGTCGGAGACGTTGCGCGAGAAGTGCGCCTGAAAGCGCTGCCAGGGCACGTCGGGGTAGACCTTCTGCAGTGCGAGCACGAGCCCCTCGTGGGCGTCGGAGAAGAACATGCTTGAGCCCGAAAGCCCTCGGGCGCGCAGCGAGGAGAGGAACCTCCCCCCAGGTCTTACGCGACTCGCAGGCCTTAAGCCTAAACCCTATGAGCTCCTTCATCTTGTCCCTGGTCATCCTCATCGCGATCATGAGCGCCATCGGGCAGATCCTGTGGTCGACTCTGACCTTGAGGTAGGTCGCGTCCACCATGACGAACAGCTAGTCGCCCTCGATGCGCCGCGTGCGGAACTCCTCGACGGCCCCGTCGAGCTCGGCGCAGGCCTCGGCGACCGTCGAGTCGGGCAAGCCCCTGTCGCAGATCGTCTCCATGAGTTTGCCCACCTTCGCCGTCGAAGCGCCGCCCAAGACCATCTTCGCCATGGTGGTCACAAGGGCGGCCTCGCTGCGCTTGTAGTTGTCGAACACCATGGTCTTGAAGGGCACACTGCACCGCCTTGAGACGGTGAGGTCTATCGTGGCGACGCGCAGCGTGAGGGCGCGCTCGCAAGCGCCCCGCGCCGATCTGCTCGGCCGACTCCGCCCTCAGATCGGCGTTGAGCGACTTTTGCAGCATGAGCTTGAACGCCTCCCCGCTGGAATCTTCGAGCAGCCGCATTATCTCGTCCTGGTTAAGTGTACTATTGATCTGAGCCATGTTCGGGCCTCCAAGTCTTCTTGTTCTCTGACGATTGCAAATGATACTTGGAACCCGAGCCTCTGGCTCATTCCTCTATTTACACCACTTTACGGACGTGACCCGCACGCTGTATGCCGACGGCTTAAAATGTCTCGAACCACGCAGTGCCTATACCCACATAGATGCCTATCTGTCTTCTGGATATGGTATAGCTACATCCATACATTCCAGCATATCCAAAAGGAAGATATGGACAGCCAGGTGAGCTTTTAGGACCTTAAATCCTAAGGTCTTAGGAGAAAGACTAGACGAGAGGCATTCCTGGAGCGGATGGATGCAATCGTTGTGTGGGATAGCTGGATTGTTCTGGTAGATACCAGCTACCACTGACAGGCTCTTGTCAGGCATGTGCGCGCTGCAAAGACGATGCTTTAGGATGTATCCTGCTTTAGGTTATGTTTGCTCTCTTAAGACAAGGAAACCTAAGGATGCTATCCTGGATTGTCACTCCTGGTGGCGCTTCTATGCACGCAGACCTCATGCAGGCGCAGGTGCCAGATGCAACGACACTTGCGAAGATGCGCCATAGCCTTAAAGCAGCAGGGACTCGGTAAAGCTTGTGCTTCACGACCTGAATTCAGAACTTGAAAAGGCAGGGATCACGGCACGGGGCGGCTCCATGGTGGATGTGACCTTCACCTGGGTCTTAAAGCTTCACGAAGAACAAGGACCACACGTAACCCTTAAAGCGCACCAGTCCAAGAAGGGGGGAGCCTGGTGTATCAGATACAAGGCGCATATCGGCGTGGATGCCGCAGGCGGCCTTGTGCATGCTTAGGTGTACAGCTGTTTGAGGCACGGGTGGAGCCGCTCTCGTGGATCGCCTTTATCTATTGGTGCAGGGTCGAGCTGGCGATATCGTTGTCGGCGCGTATCTCTGTCCGGACTCTTGTTGTCGTTGTTAGGCTCAACGATCTGGCGCTTGAACTCTCCTGAGAACTTCCTGGGGTGCTTAGGGTCCGCCATCGCAGGCCTTCTTTCCCAAGCGCCCCAGTCCCTCATAGGATTGTCCCTTTCATTGTAGCCACTCCACTTGAATGCGAACTCAGACATGTACCTGTCTCCCTACTGCCCTTGCTCGGAGTACTTACGCTCGGTGGCCTCCTTGGCAGGGCGCCACCAGCTCTCATGCGTGCGGTACCACTCTATGGTCTGGGCAAGGCCTTCCGCAAAGTCAGTGTGGACAGGCCTCCAGCCGAGCTCTCGCTCCAGCTTCGTCGGGTCGATAGCGTATCTCCTGTCGTGGCCAGGGCGGTCACGCACCCAGTCGAAGGCATCCTCCGGCTGGCCCATGAGGGAGAGGATCTCGTGCAGGACCTCTATGTTGCTCTTCTCGCCGTTGGCACCTATGAGGTAGGTCTCGCCGATGGTGCCCTTCGTGAGGATATCCCAGACGGCACGGGAGTGGTCCTCGGTATGTATCCAGTCGCGTACGTTCTCGCCCGTGCCGTAGAGCTTGGGGCGTATCCCGCAGAGGATGTTTGTGACCTGGCGCGGTATGAACTTCTCCACATGCTGGTAGGGTCCGTAGTTGTTGGAGCAGTTAGAGATTGTAGCGCGGATCCCGTAGGTCCTCTCCCAGGCACGGACCAAGAGGTCGGAGGATGCCTTTGTAGAGGAATACGGCGAGCTCGGCCTGTACGGATCGTCCGGCTCGAAGCGGCGCGGCTCATCGAGTGCCAAATCCCCATACACCTCGTCCGTGCTGATGTGGTGGTAGCGAACATCGTATTTCCTTGCCGCCTGCAGCAGCCTATAGGTCCCCACGACATTTGTCTGCACGAAGGGCTCAGGGTCTGCTATTGAGTTGTCGTTGTGGGACTCCGCCGCATAGTGGACGATCGCATCGTGTCCGGGGACCAGCTGGTCCAACAGCTCCGCGTCGCAGATGTCGCCCACGACGAGCTCCACCTGCGATTTAGGAAGTCCCGCAATGTTTGCAGGGTTCCCTGCATAGGTGAGCTTGTCCAAAACTGTGATGTGGCACTCGGGGTGGTTCTTCACCACCCAGCGCACAAAGTTGGAGCCTATGAAGCCGCAGCCGCCCGTGACGACGATATTTGTCGGCTCGAAGATATCTGGCATTGATACATCACATCCCACAGGTTGCATGACTGATGATAGCTGACGAACAAGGGCATCTAGTCGTCCCTCGTGAACTGGATACGGCGGTCGAGCACCTTCCGGAGATGCTGGCCATAGGGGTTGTTGCCGTACTCTTCGGCTGCAGCCTCAAGCTGCTCTTCCGATATCTAGTCGCACTCATATACGATCTCCTCGATCCTCGATGACGGAGATCATGATGCCCTGGGGTATCTCGATGGTCCGCACGAAGTTTGATGCCTCGTAGAGCGACTCCATCGTGCCGGTATCGAGCCAGGCATAACCGCACCCCAATGTCACGACATCGGGATCCTCCGCCCTGAGGTACATCTCGTTGAGCGACGTAATCTCGAGCTCGCCTCTCACCGAGGGCTTCACTTCCTTCGCCATATCGCACACTCTGGAGTCATAGAAGTAGAGGCCCGTAACGGCGGAGCTTGACTTCGGGCACCCCAGCTTCTCCTCGATAGAGACAACATGGGCGTCCTGTCGAACTCCACGACACCAAAGCGCTCGAGGTCGTCCACATAGTAGCCGAAAACTGTGCCGCCACCTGACTGCTCCGCTTTGTCCACGGTGTGGTGCAGATGCCTCGAGAAGCCGTTACCGTAGAAGATGTTATCTCCCAGGATGAGGGCTCAGGGGTCGCCACCTATGAAGTCCTCGCCGATGATGAAAGCCTGTGCGAGGCCATCGGGGATGGCTGCTCTGCATAGCTCAGCAAGATACCGTACTGGGAGCCATTCCCCAGAAGGGCCTCGAAGCACGGCAGGTCTGCAAGCATCGAGATGATGAGGATATCCTGTATGCCTGCCAGCATGAGCGTGGACAGCAGATAATAGATCATCGGCTTATCGTAGACCGGCAGGAGCTGCTTCGAGATGACCCGCGTCAAAGACTAGAGACACATTCCGGAGCCTCTAGCGAGAATGATGCCTTTCATAGGGCGTTCCATTTCCTTTCGAAGGAAGCCTTCATTCACCAACCGTCTATTATTCTAACAGCCAAGTAAATGAGGGGCGATAGACCTACGTTGAGCTGCGAAGGCTTGCATCGGCCACCATCATATGGCGAACCACTCTTGCAGTCCCAGGCCACCTATCACGAGCTTTGTTGATCCAGAAGAGCTAGACCTACCAGTTAAGGTAGCTTTTGCATGGTGGCCTTGGATATGTCTGTGAGGTACCAGAGGTAGCGTTTGAGCCACAAGCAAAAGATTGTTCAGGAAAGCCCATGTTCTCAAGACAGATACGCTCTACCGCATCGGCCCTGTAGACCTTAAGAAGCCACTGTGAGCGCGCGCCTTGCCGTAGAGGATCGTGGCTCCCTTCTGAGGGTTCTAAGGGCATCCTTTAGTTCTTTTCGTGGATGGCTTGCCATGGCTACATGCTACAGTGACCGGGTCTTTGTGGGCATCTATCGCTAAAGCGATGCAGAGGAGCTGCGCCGACAAGCTGCGCTTGCTCGCCTGTCTGAAGATGTGGGGAAGATCGGTGTCAGCGATGTTAGGTCTCATTGAGGCAGGCGCGCTTGCTGAGGATGATTCTGTCTTGGTAGCCATCGACTGCCTAGAAAACCCTCTGCCTTTACTCCCAGGTTGTCTGGTGGGTGATGTCCGACTTCCTCGGCTGTGAGCCCAAAGGCAGGCTGTAGCGCATGAGGTGGATGAAGAAGACCCATCTCGCTAGCTCATAGCAGGTGTGCTTAAAGACAGCTCCCGTAAGCGAGCTGTAGCTGCAACCGCACGCAGGGCACTTCGGATGCATCCTGAAGCTTTCCTTTCGCTTCGCTGAGCGTGCCTCATGCCAAATCGCATCTTAGCGGCTGCGTTCTCCTACGGCTTGGACAAGAAGCTTGAAGTTGTCGGCAGACAGGGCGCCGGCCCGCTTCTGTAAAGGAATTCTCCCACCTCTCCATATTCGGCTGCCCCATCTGCCATAAGGCTACCGCCCGAGACTTGTCGCCAAACAAAGCAGACAGCAAACCCTATGGCAAACGCTTTATTCGGTAGGGTGAATCTTCAGAGTAAGTACAACGTGACCCCGCAGAAGACCTCCAGCAGGCACTTCCAGCCCAGGCGCTTGCAAGGCCTGCGGTTGAGGGTATCGTACACCTCCTGGGCCTACTCGCCGCTCACGTCGTCCAGGGATCTGCCCTTCGAGAAGAAGTCGCGAAGGAGCCCGTTGGTGTTCTCATTGATGTCCCGCTCCCAGGGGATAGCAGGCAGAAGAAGACCAAGCACTGAGAGCCTCCTGAAGCCCCTCGGTGTACGCGAACTGCCTGCCGCGCTCCAGCGTGAGCGTCTCCATCGGCTTGCCGCAAGGCGCCCCTTCGATTGCTGGCTTCACCTGCGCGCACATCTTGCCTTTGGCGAGGATCCCGCTCTTGCAGTCCCGTGACCAGGCACGCGCCACCCTGGGTGAGCAGCGCTGCTCGAAGATCTTCTCGCAGACGATGCGTACGCTTCGGGGTCGCCAGCAGCTTTTTGTGCCTGTACCTCCTGCTTTTGCGCCGTGTGCTCGATAGCGTAGGCGACGCTGTAGCGGCTGCGCTTCCTCACGTGCCATAAGTTGCGCTTGATCTTCCCGGAGACAATCGACTTATCGCAGCCGATGGTGTCTGGGCTGTCCTTGTCGTGGAGCATGATAGCGATGGTCTCGCGCTGGTAGATGCTAAGATGGTAGTAGCGGCTCATGAGATCCTCCCAGTCGGTTTCTTTCACAAGCACCCTTCTAGGAGCCCGCAGGCTGTGGTCTTTTCAGGAGCGTTGCACTAGCAGTGAATAATCACCTCTGGAACGTCGTTTTGAGTGGAGGAGTCAGCATGCCCAAAGCCTCAATCATTATCCCCTGCTATAACGCCGAGAAATATCTTGCTGACACGCTTGCGAGCGCTCAGAACCAGACAGAGCGCGATATCGAGATCGTCTGCGTCGACAACAATTCGACCGATTCAACCCGAGATATCCTGGACAAAGCAGCCCAGAAAGATAGCCGTATCCGCATCCTCGAAGAGGCAGTGCCAGGAGAAGGCCCAGCACGGCAGGCTGGCTTTGCTACTGCCACAGGTGAATGGCTCTATTTCCTCGATGCAGACGATCTTATGGAACCGCAGCTTCTTGAGCGGGCCATGGCAATGGGCGAAAGCAAGAACGCCGACCTCATAATCTTCCGCACGTATACCCTGAATGACGTCACGGGAGAGGTCATTCCTATCAGCTATTCATATCTGCGCGATTGGCTGCCCGGGAATATGGATGTCTTCGACCCGCACGAATGGCCAAAGTACATCCTCAACTCCTTCCAGAACTGGGTGCACAACAAGCTGTTCAGAGCATCCTTTGTCCATGAACATGGCCTGTCCTTCCAGCCACTCCACAGGACAGCAGACCTCCTCTTCACCTGCCGTGCCCTGACAGAGGCGCACTGCATCGCACTACTCGATGAGTTCCTGCACAAGTACCGAATCAACAACGCAAGCAGCACAATGGCAACAAGCGACAGCTATCCTCTTGACTTCTATGAGGCACTCATAGCCCTGAGGGATACCCTGAAAGAACAGGGGACATGGGATCTCTACCACGATTCCTATATCAGCTGGGCGGCTATCAGTGTCATCGCCAACCTGGAGACAGCCCGCTCCGTCGACGGCTTTACCGCCATAGCTGACAGGATGAAGCAGGGAGGGCTCGAAGCGCTTGATCTGGCAAAGACAGATATCTCGTCTCTCGAAAGCCCCTGGCATCAGCAGCGCATCCAGGATATCCTCCATCTTCCTCTGACCGATCTTATCTTTGTCCACTATGCAGATCTCAAGATCAGGCGCAACGGATGCGAGGACCATGCTTCGCGTGTACGGATGGAGAATGCAGATCTTCACACCGAGGTGAAGCAGCTCAAGAACCGAATCACCGGACTGGAGCATGAGGTGGAACTCAAGGATAAAGCAATAGAGGGCTTCGAGCATTCCATATCATTTAAGATAAGCCGTTGCATCACAGCCCCTGTTCGCGGACTGCGCGACAGGATGCAGAAGCGACCATAGGCATGTTCCTGGCCCTCGGCCAGATTGCATACCCATATGCTGAAGGGCCAGCCGGACCTCTTGCATCCGACTGGCCCTTCAGGACAGTACTTTGTGCACCGTATCAGGCGGGGAGCTATATGCCGTGCCATCCCTTCCCCGTTCCAGCCTATGATCTGAAGCGATGCGTATTCAGAAGAGCTCGTCGTATAGAGATAGCCACCTGTATAGGGATTATAGAGACGGTAGACCCCACTTCCAGAGGTCAGTACATACCAGCCTACCCCCTCGTAATTTCATCCGATTGACCTCAGGTTGTCTCTCTCGTTTGAGGAGAGGGTATAGAGATGCTCTCCAGAATACGGGTTGTACAGGCGATAGACCTCTATAGATGGTCGTCTGAACCTGAAATCGAGACCCACATTGCCTGTTATCCCATCGACGCTTCCTTTGGAAGTGCACTGCCAGAACCAATAGTCTCCTGTATAGGCGCACTGGTAGTTGTACTGTGTTACCCAGCGAGACCAGCTCTCGAAGCAGGAATCCGTCAGATAGTTGTTCCACCAGTTGAGATTAGCATAGACGCCTGACGTATATCCTGCATCGGCAATCTTCTCGCAAAACTGGGCTGTAATCGTCGCAAGCACAGAAGCGCTCTTCAGCAGGGAGATATCCTCCAAGTCCTAATAGACAGGAAGCGTTGAATGCAGGTCAGAGATGGCATTGAGCCCATATTCCGCCTCGCAAGAGCCAGCATCAGAAGAGATGCTGAGGTTTGCGTAGGGGTAGTGATAGATTCCGTAATGGATGCCCAGGCTCTCACATGCAGAAGCATTGCGCTTCAGATAGCTGTCATGCTGGCTTGCATCCGTCGTGTCGTCGAGCCAGCCGTAGCTGCTACGGATGATGGCAAAGTCTATCCCATCGGCAGCGACCGCTTCTCAAACTATCGACCCTTGATGTGAGGAGACATCAATTCCCTTTGCCGCGGCATTCCGGATCACAGGTCCGCTGCTCGAGATATAGCCTTCGCTTATCTTGGACCAGTCACCCGTCGAAGAAGGCATCCGCTCCTCCTATTCTGCTGCATTCGTATCTGGCTGGCTTACCGCTTCGCCCATGTCATACCGGAAGCTCTCAGGCAGATCGACCTTCATGCGGTAAACGATATTCTCCACTGAGCTACCCGTCTCTTCTGCCTCTTCCGCCTGGACTGCAGCCGGAATGGCAGGTATCGGCACAGCGGCAGCAAGGGTAAAGAATGACCGTCGGGTCAGTCTCATAACTCGCTGTTAGACCATAATTGACCTAAGAAGGGCCCAAAAGTGTCCGGGCCTTTGCCTACAATGCATGTCGTCAAACAAAGACATCGAGGAGCAGAGGCCCCGGATGGATCCAATGATACTGCAGCAGATCGAAAAGATGGGGATCGCCGATAAGCGCGAGCTCTTAGAGAGGCTGAAGGCGCTCATAGCCAAGAAGATGGCAGGCTCTGCCCTTGCGGGAACACCCAAGAGGTGTTCGAGGTGCAAATCACTCAGTTTCTATTGCAAGGGCCACGACGCGTGTGGCCTTAAGAGATGGAAGTGTTGCTCGTGAGGCAAGACCTTCTTCGTAAAGACAAGATCTGTCCTGGCTATGTCAAAGCTCACGGCCACCACATGGGCCGCATATGCAAAGGGCACGCTTGCAGGCATGACGCTTGAAGAAGCTTGCGAAGAGCTGCCATGTGAGCCTTAAGGACATTGTGGTTTTATGCGCATGAGGCCCTTCGAGCTGCTGCAGGCAGCGCTTGGCGCCTTCAGGTATGGACCCACCGTCTCCTGCCAAAAGATCGGGATCTACATCGACGAGTCGCTTGCAAACAACAGGGCAAGGTCGGCCATCCAGATGCTGAGAAAGGCGCACACGCACGGCCATGTAGTGCATTGCTGTGGCATATCGAACAAGAAGGTCTGCGTGGAGTGCTGCGCGTATGACTTAAGCGACGAATATGCCATCCTCTGCGGCAGGGGCAGGCCCGAGGACGAAAAGCTGACAGATACCCTTTCAGGTATCGTCGACAGCTTATGGGTCGCCAGCGACGACCATACAGGATATGCGCACGTGGCTCCCCTTCGCTTGGGGTCTTCAAGCACACAGCGAGCGTGGCGAAGAAGGCCGTGCACGGCGAGTTCGACCTCGTCAATGCGATGCAGCGAAGGCTGTACGAGTTCCTGCTTTTCTTCCATGGGGTCTTCTACGAAGTGGCTGGGGCACTTGTCTTGCCTGCTTCCTGTGGATAGAGCAGGTGAGGCATTCTGAGCGGGAGAAGAAGGATATACTCTCAGGCAAGCTTGCAGGAGGCAGGTATGTTCCATACCAGGTGTGCGCTCATAGACATAGAGCAGCCCTTCTGGAGCTATTGGAAGGACAGGGGCGTCAGGTCGATCATGGTCTAACAGCGAGTTTGGCATAGAAGTCCCTCAAGGCGGCGTCTCGGCAACGAGATTCACTAGCCCTGTCGTGAACTCCTTCTGATTGCTCATATGACCCAAACCCCTGTTAAGCGGCAATGCAGTCTCGGAACCTTGCCCATTCTCATATTCTCGGATACCGTGCACGCGCACGGCCCGTACATCGATACGGAGGAGTAGCTACAATGAATGAAACAATCCCATGAGGGACTGAGGCGCTTGGGAAAGAAGGCCCGCAATGGCAGATCCCCAAGCATCCAAGAAAGTTCAGCGAGAAGTTCAAGCACCAGATGGTTAAGCTCTACGACAACGGCAAGCCGACGTCTTAAGATACTTGAGGAGTACGAGCTGCGCCGCTCGACTCTGCACCTTCGGGTGAAGGCGATCCATAAGAGCGGCTCTACCAGAGCCGCCGCAAGCAGGACCCCTGAAGAGCAAGGGCTCATCGAGCTTGCAAGGGGAAACAGACAGCGCTGATATACGCACTAAGGTAGCCGTGATAGAGGAAAGTACCGATCACTACCCGATATCTGCGCAATGGTAAGATCCTAGGCGTGAAGAAGCTACCCTACTGCTCGATTGTGCTGCTGCAAGAAGGCTGCCCTCGAGTCAGATCCCTTAAGTGGAAACGTAGTCGCTGCGCAGACACGACAGTCGCAGGCGCTGTGGCGCCAGGAAGGGCAAGCTCGCCTTCTGAGGGCGCAGACGCGATAACGTAGAGGGTACACGCCTATGCACCCAACGAATCCAAGCTGACCTGCATCCTTAAGCGTGTCTTCGACGCTCACGTACCGCACACCCACCTTACAGGCGAGCTGGCCTACGTGTGCGTGCTTTGCATCTGGCACCTGAGTCTGTCTGCACCTTGAGCTGGACATCTGCCATATCGGCGATCACATGCCCGGCGCAAGGAAGCTTATGAAGTCAGCCTTTGTAAGCGTGACGTTTTTGCTCTTCGGCAAAGACGTGTCCCACACCAAGTGCGGTTTTAAGTTTGACAGTGCAGCGATAGGTGAGCTCTTCGAGATCATGCAGTCGAGGTACAAGAAGGGCTCTCCCGTGACAGCACTATCGTCAAGTCCACCAACACGATACAAAAAGCCGAGTTTGTCTACCACAAGAGCTTTGAGAGCCTCTATGAGCTGCAAGCTGAGCGCTTAGGTGTGGTGGTACAGCTACGAGCAGATGCACTTAAAGCTAAGTTAGATGAGCCCAGTCAAGTTCAAGGAAGAAGTCCCTCACGATTCCGTTCAAATAGATGTTGCCAATCCCAAGGGCAACCTCGCCCACGCATGGACGCTCAAGGAGGACCTTCAGGGCCGTCTTAAAGCACGGAGGATGTGCAGCACCTGGATGAGGGCTGCCGCATACTGCAGGATCGCGCCTGTAGGCGGTATCGAGAAGAAGGTCAGGCACAGACGTACCGACATCGTGGCAGCCGTCGAGCTCGGAATCGGCAGTGGGCGCGTGGAGTCGATCAACAACAAGATCAAGGTGGTGCTGCCTATGGGCTATAGCTTCAAGAACACGGACAATCTGGTATCGCTGCTCGTGCTGCGCTGCTTAGACCTGCAGCCTGTGATGTCCTGGGAGGACAGGGCCGAGGAGGCAAGGAAGGTCGAGGCCAGCAGAAGACGCGACTGTGAGCGGTCAAGAAGACGGCGGAAGGAGCGCTTCTCTGCTGCCGCCTAGCTTTCAGCCACAGGGACCAACGAAGGCTCAAAAATATCCCTCGTTGGTCAGCGACGACCTACCCTCCCACGGACTACACCGCAGTACTCTCGGCGCTCGGGGGCTTAACTTCTGGGTTCGGAATGGGACCAGGTGTACCTCCCCTGCCATAATCGCTGACCAACGAGGGATATTCTCTTGTGAAGGGAAACGTGTACCTTCAGGGCCGCATAGCACACATATAAGGCAAAAGATATATCGCATACGTGATATCGTAAAAAGAAGAGCTCGGCCGATTAGTGCCGCTCGGCTCAATGCATTGCTGCACGTACACCTGCGGTCTATCAACCTCGTGGTCTACGAGGGGCCTTACCGAAAGGAAAACTCATCTTGGGACGGGCTTCCCGCTTAGATGCTTTCAGCGGTTATCCCAACCGGACTCAGCTACCGGGCAGTGCCTGTGGTAGACAACCCGTACACCGTAGGTCCGTCCACCCCGGTCCTCTCGTACTAGGGGCAGCCTCCCTCAATTTTCCTACGCCCACGGAGGATAGGGACCGAACTGTCTCACGACGTTCTGAACCCAGCTCGCGTACCGCTTTAAATGGCGAACGGCCATACCCTTGGGACCTGCTCCAGCCCCAGGATGCGATGAGCCGACATCGAGGTGCCAAACCTTCCCGTCGATGTGGACTCTTGGGGAAGATCAGCCTGTTATCCCCGGAGTACCTTTTATCCGTTGAGCGACGGCCCTTCCACTCAGAAGCCGCCGGATCACTAGAGCCTGGTTTCCCATCTGCTCGGCTTGTTTGCCTCGCAGTCAAGCCTGCTTGTGCTCTTGCACTCAAAAGGATGATTGCCGACCATCCTGAGCAGACCTTACGCGCGCCTCCGTTACTCTTTAGGAGGCGACCGCCCCAGTCAAACTACCCACCAGACACGTTCCCCGTGCCGGATCACGGCCACGGGTTAGGATGCCAGAACGTCGAGGGTGGTATTCCAAGGGTGACTCCACTGAGACTGGCGTCTCAATATCTCAGTCTCCCACCTATCCTCTACACGACGGACCGGCAGCCAATGTCTAGCTGCAGTAAAGGTTCACGGGGTCTTTCCGTCCTTCCGCGGGTAAGTCGCATCTTCACGACTAGTGCAATTTCACCGGGTCCATGGTTGAGACAGCGTCCAAATCGTTACGCCTTTCGTGCAGGTCGGAACTTACCCGACAAGGAATTTCGCTACCTTAGGACCGTTATAGTTACGGCCGCCGTTTACCGGGGCTTAGATTTGCTGCTTTGCTTGCGCTGACAGCTCCTCGTGACCTTCCGGCACCGGGCAGGCGTCAGACCCTATACGTCGTCTTACGACTTCAGCAGAGTCCTGTGTTTTTGATAAACAGTCGTTTGGACCTTTTCACTGCGGCCACATCCAGCTTGTGCAGCACGTGCACTCACACGCTGTGGCACCCCTTCTTCCGAAGTTACGGGGTTATTTTGCCGAGTTCCTTAACCATGGTTCTCCCGATCGCCTTGGTATATTCTACCCACCCACCTGTGTCGGTTTTGGTACGGGCTCCGAGTATCTCCCGAGAGGTTTTTCTTGAAAGTATGGGCTTGCTCACTTCGCTCAATCGTTTCGGGCGCCACCTCAGTTTATAGCGGCAGGCCGCATTTCACTGACCCGCCTACCTACGTGGCTCCACGGGGACGTCCAGAACCCCGCTTGAGCTACCCTGCTTTGTCACCCCATTGGTAAAAACGATACGTTGGAGGTGCAGGAATATCTACCTGCTGTGCATCGACTACGCCTTCCGGCCTCGCCTTAGCTCCCGACTGACCCTGGGAGGATTAGCCTTGCCCAGGAAACCTTAGGTTTACGGCGCAGGCGTTTCTCACGCCTTTCTCGTTACTCATGCCAGCATTCTCACTTCTTGCAAGTCCACGCAAGGTTATCCTTGCGCTTCACCCCATACAAGAAAGCTCCCCTACCAAAGTATCTATAAAGATACAATCCGTCGCTTCGGTACCATGCTTAGCCCCGTATATTGTCGGCGCATGTCCACTCGACCAGTGAGCTATTACGCACTCTTTAAATGAATGGCTGCTTCTGAGCCAACATCCTGGTTGTCTGAGCAAACGCACATCCTTTGCCACTCAGCATGAATTTAGGGACCTTAGCGGACGGTCTGGGCTGTTTCCCTTTCGAATACACGGCTTAGCCCACATATTCTGACTCCCAGGCTCTGAAACGCTGGCATTCGGAGTTTGATTGGTGTCGGCAGGCGGTGAGGCCCCCTCTACCATTCAGTGCTCTACCTCCAGTGTTGAACGCCTGAGGCTAGCCCTAAAGCTATTTCGGGGAGAACGAGATATCTCCAGGTTTGTTTAGCCTTTCACTCCTATCCTGAGGTCATCCCCTCAGTTTTCAACCTAAGTGGGTTCGGCCCTCCACGGGGTCTTACCCCCGCTTCAGCCTGCCCCAGGATAGCTCACCTGGCTTCGCGTCTACAGCATGCGACTCAATCGCCCTATTCAGACTCGCTTTCGCTTCGGCTCAGTTTCTGACTTTGACCTTGCCACACACCGTAACTCGCTGGCTCATTCTACAAAAGGCACGCCGTCACACTTACGCAAGGTAAGCGCTCCGACTGCTTGTAAGCACACGGTTTCAGGTACTATTTCACTCCCCTCCCGGGGTGCTTTTCACCTTTCCCTCACGGTACTTGTCCACTATCGGTCACGGAAGAGTATTTAGGCTTGGAGGGTGGTCCCCCCTGCTTCCCACCGGGTTTCACGTGTCCGGCAGTACTCAGGAACAGGCTCATGCGCTCTGTGTTGGATTCGCGTACGGGACTCTAACCCTTTTCAGTCAGCCTTTTCATGCTGTTCTGCTTCCGCAAGCGCTGCACTTTATTGCCTGCCCTACAACCCCGTCTGCGGTTTCCCTACAGGCGGTTTGGCCTCATCCCCGTTCGCTCGCCACTACTTGGGGAATCTCGGTTGATTTCTCTTCCTCCGGCTACTGAGATGTTTCAGTTCTCCGGGTTGCCTCGCCTAAGAATATGTGTTCTTCTAAGGCGTGCCAGAAAATGAGTTCTGGCGGGTTTGCCCATTCGGATATCTGCGGGTCAGCGAGCATGTGCCTCTCACCGCAGCTTATCGCAGCTTGTCACGTCCTTCATCGGCTTTCCGTGCCTAGGCATCCACCGTGTGCCCTTACCATCTTCTTTTTTTGCTTAAAACCTTGTCTTTCAATGGTTGGGATATCACTACCATCAATGTCTTTGCATTGATGCGATCAGATGCGATTATCTTTTGCTAGAAAAGAAAAATTGTTGCTTTTGTTGTGCTATGCGGCTCTCAAGGTACACGAGGGGTAAACCCTCAAAACCGGATACTTGTGACTCACCTGTCAAAGAAGTGAAGTGAAAAGACACACACCTATACAGTAAAGCTTTCTAAGTACTCCCTAGAAAGGAGGTGATCCATCCGCACGTTCTCGTACGGATACCTTGTTACGACTTCACCCCCCTTACCTTCCACACCTTCGGCGCCTCCCTCCAAAAGGTTAGGCCGACGACTTCGGGTGCAGACGACTCGGGTGGTGTGACGGGCGGTGTGTACAAGGCCCGGGAACGCATTCACCGCGGCGTGCTGATCCGCGATTACTAGCAACTCCGACTTCGTGGAGGCGGGTTGCAGCCTCCAGTCCGAACTGGGACCGGCTTTAGGGATTCGCTTGTGCTCGCGCAGTGGCACCCCGCTGTGCCGGCCATTGTAGCACGTGTGCAGCCCAGGACATAGAGGGCATGATGACTTGACGTCGTCCCCACCTTCCTCCGGCTTAACGCCGGCGGTCTCGCATGGGTGCCCGGCCGAACCGCTGGCAACATGCGACGAGGGTTGCGCTCGTTGCGGGACTTAACCCAACATCTCACGACACGAGCTGACGACAGCCATGCACCACCTGTTCAGACTCCTTTCGGCCACGGCGTTTCCGCCGCTTCATCTGAGTGTCAAGCCCTGGTAAGGTTCTTCGCGTTGCTTCGAATTAAGCCACATGCTCCGCTGCTTGTGCGGGCCCCCGTCAATTCCTTTGAGTTTTAGCCTTGCGGCCGTACTCCCCAGGCGGGGCACTTAATGCGTTAGCGTCGGCACGGAAAGTAAAGCCTCCCCACACCTAGTGCCCATCGTTTACGGCTAGGACTACCAGGGTATCTAATCCTGTTCGCTCCCCTAGCTTTCGCGCCTCAGCGTCAGTCATGGCCCAGAAGGCCGCCTTCGCCACCGGTGTTCTTCCCAATATCTGCGCATTCCACCGCTACACTGGGAATTCCACCTTCCCCTACCAGACTCGAAGCCCAGCGGTATCGGGAGCGGACGGGGGTTGAGCCCCCGGATTTAACTCTCGACCTACTGGGCAGCCTACGCGCGCTTTACGCCCAATGAATCCGGATAACGCTTGCCCCCTACGTATTACCGCGGCTGCTGGCACGTAGTTAGCCGGGGCTTCTTCTGCAGGTACCGTCACTTTCGCCTCGTCCCTGCTGAAAGCGGTTTACAACCCGAAGGCCTTCATCCCGCACGCGGCGTCGCTGCATCAGGCTTTCGCCCATTGTGCAAGATTCCCCACTGCTGCCTCCCGTAGGAGTCTGGGCCGTGTCTCAGTCCCAATCTGGCCGGTCGGTCTCTCAACCCGGCTACCCATCATTGCCTTGGTAGGCTTTTACCCCACCAACAAGCTAACAGGGCGCGGGCCCATCCCTTGCCGCTAAACACTTTCCCATCTTTTTCATGTGAGAAAGATGGAGTATCCGGTATTAACCACGGTTTCCCGAGGCTGTCCCGATGCAAAGGGCAGGTTGCCCACGTGTTACTCAGCCGTTCGCCACTCTATACACACCCGAAGGTGCTTTAACCGTTCGACTTGCATGTGTTAGGCGCGCCGCCAGCGTTCATCCTGAGCCAGGATCGAACTCTCCGTTCAAACCATTTGCAATCAAGCAAATAGAAGATGAAATGAAAGAGTGTGTGTCCTGTATCGAATGATCACGCTCGCCAAATAAAAAAGCGGATTCATCATGTAGTTCTCTTTTTTTAAGGAAAAAGAAAGAATTGACGGAAGTACATGGTGTTTAACTACCAAATACAACCGTTAGTACACAAATCACTGTCTTTTAGTGTTTGTCACACAGTATCCGGTTTTCAAGGTTCAGCGCACTTTGAAGACCAGTGCCCCGAAGCGCGAGCATTAACCCTACACGCCCACCGACCCCAAACATGTGGGATTTGTCATGTTCACAGAATGGACACAACTCAACTGGGGTTTTGCTGAAAGAATTCTGTAAACGGTAAATCACCGCTGGTATCTTTTGAAGAGATCCCACCACAGACACTGTAGCGATGTGCCTTATCATCCTATTCATCCCTATGCGTCATCCCTTAGTCATCCTATTCATCCCTATGCGTCATCCCTTAGTATCCTGGGTTCTACCAGGGATAACCATGAGGTACTCTCTTTATGCCAAACCAGATATGGCATTCATATGGTTCAAGACGGTACTCCTAAAAACCTCGACAATGCCCTCTAGGATAGAGAAACACGCAATCGTTTCTTGGGGGGAAGGACACACAATGGGGCTCATTGAGCAAATGCAGACACGCGTTCACCTTCATGATGATCATATCTTCACGCTGCCAGAAGGCCCCAACAAACAGTTGACCACAATGATTGACAGGCGTCCGTTAGCGCGACGCCCGAGACGGTTTACTGCGACAGTCACTATTTCAGATTGCATCATCCGTGACAATGTGCACAAAATCGATGTTCAAAGCCGGGATTGTACTGGCTCATGCGTGCTGGTCGGTATCAGACCATGCGGCCTGTTGAACTGCAAAAAGCTTATTCCTCTCCTCAAACGGTATCGGACAATCCGGATCACTTGTATCAAAGAATATGGGAGGGTTGTCGCTGCGCTTCCGAGCGACTCCTGGTTTGAAGCCGCACGGGCTCACCTGTACGATCTTCCACCGAATGTTTCTGTTATCCGTGCCTATCTCACGAAACGGGATTGGGGATACAGAAGTGACCGCCTTCATGTACTGGAGCCCCTCGACGTAACCGTAGTCCGTGATACATCCTGCGGGCCGGAGGGTTTCCGCATGAACTTCTATTCAGCCGACCACATCGTCGCCTCGGTCCCTAACAAGTTCTATGCGTTTCAGCGGCTGATACGAGAATACCCAGACCATATCCTTGCGGCGACTGCAGAAACGTTGAGACGGCAGACAAGCGGCGTCTACCACCGCCTCAACGTATTTGTCAACTGAAGGCGGGAAGTTCGATATCCTCCTAGAAGGATCCTCCCCCGCCGCCTCCGCCGAAGCCGCCACCGCCTCCACCGGAGAAGCCTCCACCAAATCCGTCTCCGGAACTGAAGGTTGAAGAAGCAAGAGTGGATGTGTCAACTGCATGCATACCGGACGGCAAACTGTTGGTGAAATAGACAAAGGGCGATTTGTCATATCCTCCCACGGCATACCAGAAGAATGGTGAGTGTGTATCACTTATCAGCTCGTTATAGAGCTCCGGCTCAGCGACCTTCAGTGCGGCAATAACTTTCTGAGAGATACCAAAGGTGACTGCCATCACCAGCAACCGGTTCCACAGTATGACGTCGTGGGGCACTGCCTCATCGAGATTCGTGAAGTCCTCAAGCCAGTGCCTGAGTGCCCTCAGCTTTACTGCTATCTCGCGTCCCTCAGGTGTATAGGTATCCATCAGACCAGCACAGATACCACTGACAACGCTCGCAACGATGGAGAGGATAAGAAACGCCCCCATCAGAGCAGGGTTTGAAAGCACGAAGAGCCCCCACAGAGAGACTGCGGCTGCGACAACGCCGAAGAAGACACCGAGGTGCGGGACCCCCTTGCTCTTGTTGTGGCCGACGAAATAGCCGGCGTTGAGCGTGGCTTCCATAACGGCAGAAGTCCAGTTCTCATAGGCATCATTGTAGGCCCGTGCATGATTATCTGCGGCTTTCTTGATCCCATAGAAGTAGACACGCGGATGTTCGCTGTTGGCCTCTTCATCCCCTTTCTGTTTGATCAGCGGAGCCATATCCTGGAACAGGAACCCCATAGTCTTCTGATCAAGTCCCTGCGGATCATTCTCCTTCTCAGGCCATTTAACAAACTCGACATACCAATCCTTCTCCGGCTTATGGAAGAGTCTCTTTTTAACAGGCTGGTCATGATCGAGCCTGATATAACCCATATCGCTCAATCTCAGCACTGAGGCAGAAAACGCGTTACCGTCCGCTTCAGCATTGTTGAGCACCGCATTGAGTACCGCCGGGTGATCCTTGCTCGGTACGTCGCGGAAGTATTCATCGTCGAAGAGGACTTTGCTCTTCTTTTTCCAATCCCGATACGCAAGAATAGAGAAAACGATAGCGAAAACAGACAGTCCGATGGGGACCACAACCGCAACCACTTGCTCAATCTGTGCCCGCCTACGCTGGGCATTTGCCTGATCTGCCCAAGTCTGTTCCTCTGAGAGCACCGTTTGAGTAATGCTGGACTGCTGAATCGCATCGGGACTCGCCGCAGAGAGCCATTCTGCCGGAAAGAGAATCCTCGCCTCAGCGAACTCACCTCCCCCGACGCCGGGAGCCGTATACACGACACTGTTGCCATTAAAATTGAGTGACCCATCGAGGGGCCCGTGGCCCCATGCCCGCACATTCTTCCCTGGCTGCACC
Source organism: Atopobium sp. oral taxon 416 (assembly GCF_018128285.1). Taxonomy (NCBI): domain Bacteria; kingdom Bacillati; phylum Actinomycetota; class Coriobacteriia; order Coriobacteriales; family Atopobiaceae; genus Atopobium; species Atopobium sp. oral taxon 416. The sequence continues at coordinate 1,086,434 of NZ_CP072380.1, read as the reverse complement.
GACTCTCCGGAAGGCACCGGCAGGTTGATCGTGCAGGTCACGTTCTTTGATTCGGTGTCCCAGCCATCTGAGACGAATTTCCAATAGAGCTCAGAGGCATCTTGGTAGCGGAGTGCGAGATTGGGATTACGGTAGACAATCCGGAAGGTTACGGATTCATCATCGTGAGCCGAATAGATTGTCAGCGTCTGCACCGTTCCGTTATCCCTGATACTGTAGGTCCCATCACTGTATGAGCTGCTTTCGGTAAGTGGCACTTCCTGGCCACTCTCCTCGAGGTAGACCCCCTCGATCTGCGGCACGACCGAGACGCTGCCGTTTGACCCTTCTGGAATTCTCCAATACACCCCGTGAAAGGTACCCGTAAAGGTGCGGGCTTCACTCACATCGACGGATCCATCGGCTTCAACGGTCGCGTTGATATCCACCTTGTCAATCGAGGCTTCTGCCGAAGCAGTCTTCGGGCTTATAACAAGAACGAATATCAGAGCCATCAGGACTGAGATCACAGTTTTTACGGAGCAGCGTATTCTCCCGTGCACCATAGATAAATCCCCTTTAGTATCGAAAAAACTAGATCAAGTTTACCAAAGACATGCTGACAATAATTCCTAGGGACACACATCACAAAAAAATGGGGTTAATTTCTTTTTTCAAATTAAGCGCTAACAATAGACATGTTCATACCACACAAATCAATAAGTTAGGTTATCTAACTTTATTTCTGTATTTTTACATACGATGTTAGGTTGTTAAGATTCGACCGTTATACTCAATTGAATATAACCATCCAACATGCCGATGCCGCATACCAGTACTCTGATTATTTATGTAGACCTACATGCGTCTCTCACTTTGACGTTCGAAAAGGAAGTTTGCGATGCGGAACCAAACCCATACGGAAGGGACCGTCACAGAGGACAATAGTGCCCATTCCCACTCATTTGAGGTACAGCATCACAAAAACATGGTGCATGGCACAATCTGTATCCTGATCGTCATTGCCCTCTTTGTGGTCTGTCTGGGGATCGGACGCGTGAACATTATCCCCCAGGATGTGGTCGGCATCCTCGCCACCCACTTCTTCGGCGCTGCGGGGAACTGGACACAGGCTGCGACCAATATCGTCTGTAAGATCAGGCTTCCCCGTCTTATCGCTGCGGTGCTCGTCGGCTCAGCTTTGGCAATCTCAGGTGCTTCCTATCAGGGACTCTTCCGCAATCCTATGGTTTCCCCGGACATTTTAGGAGCCAGTGCCGGCGCCTCCTTTGGTGCCACGCTCACCCTGCTTTGGAACTTCAGCTCCCGCGGGATACAGATTATGGCCTTCGTGATGGGCTTCATCGCTGTCACGATCACCTACGTCTCTGTCCGCAGCATCGGCCGTGGCAGCAACCAGATTCTGCTCTTGGTGTTGTGTGGCCTCATCGTCGGTACGCTCTTCCAGGCCCTTGTCTCCATTATCAAATACACCGCCGATCCGGAATCCAAGTTACCGGAGATCACCTATTGGCTTATGGGGTCAATCGCTAAAGTGACCTGGGAGGATCTCAGAGTCTTTATGGTCCCCTACCTGATCGGTATCACCCCTCTGATCCTACTGCGTTGGAGGCTCAATTCCCTCTCCTTCGGTGACCCTGAAGCAGCTTCGCTGGGAGTCAATGTGACTCTCCTGCGAGGCATCTTTATCCTCTGTTCAACCCTGCTTACCTCTGCAGTTGTCGCGATCGCGGGCGTCATCGGCTGGGTAGGCCTCATTATCCCCCACCTTGTCCGCTTCATCTTCGGACCGAACAACCAGGTGGTCCTTCCGATGTCGCTCTTTGTCGGGGCAGGCTTCATGATCCTGGTCGATACGGTCTGCCGCAGCATCTCAGCTTCAGAGATTCCCCTTGGCATTCTCACGGCTATTATCGGTGCCCCATTTTTCTTCTTCATCCTCTTCAGAACCCAGAGAGATCTGAAAGGAGAGGAATAGTATGGCTAACGTGCAAGCAAAAGTGAAGACTGCCCATGGTGAGTTCAGCGATGAACAGATACAGGAACACAGAGGCACCCACTACCTGGAAGCGCGCGATATTACCTGCGGGTATGATAAACCGGTGCTGAAGCATGTCTCCTTAAAAGTCGCTTCCGGCGACGTGATCTGCCTTCTGGGCCCCAACGGTATCGGTAAGACCACGCTTTTCAAGACCCTGCTCGGTTTTCTGAAACCCATGTCAGGCACCGTGATTGTCGACGGCGTAAACCGTGAGACGCTGACGAGAAAACAGTTAGCACAGAAAGTTGCCTACGTCCCGCAGCTCCACACCACACCCTTCGATTTCACCTTGTTGGATGTAGTCCTCACAGGAGCAGCAGCCCACCTCGCCGCCTTTGAGGCGCCCAAAGAGCAGGACTATGCACGAGCGGATCGCATCCTTGAAGATCTTGGGATCTCGCACCTCGCGCAGCGCAGCTTCACCCACCTCTCCGGCGGGGAGCAGCAGATGGGCCTCATTGCCCGCTCCCTCATGCAGAACTCCAACATCCTGGTGATGGACGAGCCGACTGCCGCGCTTGACCTCGGGAACCAAGTGCGTGTGCTCTCCACGATTGAAGGGATGGCACAAGACGGCCATGCGATCGTAATGACCTCACACAACCCTGATCAGGCTTTTCTCTGCAGCACGAAGGCCCTCCTGATCGTCGACAAAAACCACATAGTCGCAGGCTCAGTCGATAAGGTCGTTACCGAAGAGAACCTCTCGAAAGTTTATGGAGTACCAATCCGCGTCACACAGACGACGAATCTGCACGGGGATCCCATCAAGACCTGTATCCCCCTGCTTTGTTAACCGGCAACAGGCTTTATTTTCTGTCACATGAAAGGATGGGCAGACCATGGCAGAAAAGAATCAACATTCACTCTCGCGCCGCAACTTCCTCAAGCTCTCCGGTAGCCTTGGCGCGGCACTCGGAGCCGCAGGTGTCCTGAGTGCTTGCTCAAGCAATACGATACAGACAACCAATAACAATGCTGGCCCTTCCAGCAACTCTAGCAACGATACCCATACCATCACCGATATGGGCGACACCGACGTCGAAGTTCCAAACCACGTCGACGCCTATGCTGACGGTTGGTTCGCCCACAACGAGATCTCCATCATGCTCAACGGTGCCAAGGGTATGGTCGCCACCCATTGCGCACCCGACGTTTTCAAGTGGATGTACAAGGTCTGTCCGGAGATGAATAATGCGACCGCTACGTTTGGCAAGGACTTCAACTTCGAGAACTTAGCCTCCCCCAATCCGCAGGTGATCTTTGACTCTTCAGACACCCTCCGTGACAAGTGCACCGAAGCCGGCATCCCTTTGGTGAATTGTCGATTCAATACCTATGACCAGATGAAGCGATCTATCAATTTGACTTCCTCAGTCCTCGGCGGGGATGCTTCCGACATCGCAAATACCTACAACGCAGAGCTCGACTCAACCTTGAGCGATATCAAAGGTAAGACGGACAACTTGAGCGACAATGAGAAGCCCTCCGTCATGCATGGCAACAGCGTCTACACCTTAAACCTCGACGGTACCGGTACCATGATCAGCACCTGGATTGAGGCTTGCGGCGGCAAGAATGCGGTAACCGAGAAAACCAACGATGCGACCCAGACGTTCTCGCTGGAGCAAATTACGGCTTGGAACCCCGATTACATCATCACCGGCAAACCGGATGAGGTTGACCAGATCCTCCAGGACCCCAACTGGCAATCCATAACCGCTATACAGAACAAGAATGTCTACGTCAACCCCAAAGGCGTCTTCGGTTGGGACCGTTACGGTGTCGAGTCCCTTCTGCAGTTGAGCTGGGCTTCTCACCTGCTGCATCCGGATATGTTCGACGATACGGATATCAACCAGAAGGTGAAGGACTTCTACCACAACTATCTCAACTACGATCTGTCAGACCATGAGGTGGAGCTCATTATGAACGCCCAAGATCCGAACGAGTAACAAAACGGTAGAATTTCCCATCACCCTCCCACACCGCCGTGTACCGTTCAGTACACGGCGGTTTTCTCTGCCATGCTCTATGATTCGATACATGAAAAATTAAGAAATAAACATGTTGGCCGTTACTTTGAACACCTTCTCGCTGTGGCCAACCTGCAATCGTCAATTTGCTCTTCCCGGTACTACTCTTACTATCTTGAGCGTACCTTGTTCAATTGAGCTTTAGTTTGTTCTGATGCTTCTCGTCTCAGGCAGGGCGCTGCCACTGTCGATAACGACCTGAATGCCGGTCAGATAGCCAGACTCATCACTGCCCAGGAAGGCAAAGAGCTCACCCTCTCGGTCGGCTTAGCCAGTCTGCCCATCGGGACGCCGACCGCGATACTGTCAATGGCGCTCTCAGGATCATCCGGGTTGAACTCACGAGCCATTTTCTCGACCATCGGCGTGCGGGTATAGCCAAGCTGCGTACAGTTGACGCGAATGCAGCAGCTCACATACTCAACCGCTAAACACTTGATTAAACCTACGAGCGCTGCTTTGGGCATCGCGCAGGCAACTTCACCGGCATCAGCCACAATGTTACCCGTAACTGAAGAGGCGACCACAATGCTGCCATCGCCTTGCTTCAGCATATAGGGGATCGCCACCTGGCAACAGTTCCAGGTGCCCTTGATGTTTATGTCGATATGCAGGTTAGCGCACCTCATCCGACATTTTCTCAAAGGGAGCGAGCCTGCAGACGCCTGCGTTGCAGCAGAGGATATTGATCTCACCGAACTCCTCCACGGTATGGGCCACGGCATCCTTCATCTACTCCTTGTCGGAGACGTTCACGACATGGGTGATAATCTTAGACGATATGGCCCGAACCTATGAACAAGGGAGGCCTGCCGCCTGAGTTGAAGCAGGGCCTCTCAAGGCCCAGAATGATTGCTGCTGCAGCAACGAGAACCGGAAGGCCCCTATGGACAAGACTACCATCAACAAGGCAGACATGGGGACGGCATTTAGGATCGACAGCCATTCGAGGATGACGATGCTGTGCGCCCTCATCCTTAAGGCGGGAGAGACTGCGCTGTGCTCCTTCCGCAACAAACCCGTAGTCTGACATCAGGGCATGGATGGCGCAGGAGTGCTTCTGAAAGCCTGCCATCGGCGTCTTGCGAGGCAGGCTGCACGGGCTTTGTCCCTGCACGGATGCTCAACGACCAAGGATGTAAAGGTCGTGCCCATAGCGCCCTCGAGGATGTCCACCTTCTGCCTACTCCCGCACGAGGAAAAACGACAGGAACGACTCCATGAGGCTCGCAAGGCATGGCAGATGCAGACAAGCTCCACAGGATGTGGGTACCCACCAAGGAGATAGCAAGGCTAAAGGGACGCGGTGTGTGCCCTCGACGACCTTAAGGCAGCAGAAGAAGGTACACCAGCGCGTGCCCACCCTGCTTGCCGCCACGGGATTGTCTGGGAGGAGAGGACGCCCGCAGACAGGCAAAAAGAAGCTTTAGGGAGTCGACTTCTGGGCATGGCTGCGTACCTGCGCCCTTGTCAATCCAGGCTTACAGGCGACAGAGTCAGCAGATGCCCGCTGCGCTGCGATGCTGGAAAGGATACATTCCCTTGCATCCACGTGCACGCTCGCCCTTGCCATTAAGGTGCTCCTATGCCTTTCGGGCGTCGGCTTCAGGTGCGCCTTTACCTTCTGCGCAAAGATGTGTGACTTCTCCAGGCTCTGTTCAGGGAGGAAGGTCACATCCTGGCTGGGGCTCGTCCCCGTCACAGTCATCAAGCGCCACCTCGCGCAGGCTAGGCATATCGAAATACAGACCCAGGCTGCTAGGACGCTTCTTATGGGATGTGCCTGGGCGTGCGCAAGGGCGAGGCCTACTCTTTCGAAGAGGTGTCCCGCGTCGGTGGATCTACACATCAGGGAGCGTGCACGGCTGCTCTCGGAGGAGGCAGCTGCTCGAGAAGGGCGTCTTACCCTGCAAGGCCAATGTCACCACAGCAGCCGAGCTGGGAAGGTTCATGCTCTTCATCGGCCAGCAGGTACCGGAGCGGGACCCGACCCAGGCTGCATAGCGCCACGCCGCCATCCACCCACTCCCTCTATTGCCTTTTGCTGTCAATCTCCACGAAAGCCATGAATGCCGCTGTGTGCGCGAGACTCAAGACAGCAGGGACGTCGATTCCTATGTGCACCGGCCATGCCAACACGTACGCGCTTAGAGCGTCCCTTAGCCGCCATGTTGGAACACCGATGTTGGGACCGTGCATATGCACGCTATCTAAGGATATGAGAATAGGCAGGGATGCCCGCATGTCTCATGTTGCAGGACGCGTCCGCAGCGGTATTCGTCGAATATCCCTCATCCCTGCAGTTCAGGAAGCCTTGTGGGCGCCTGTTTCGCGATAGCATTGCCACTTGACAGGGGTTTGAGACATATGAGCATTGTATTGTTTGCGAAGCTTGTCAGCAGTCTTCTCAACATCCTTCGACATATCAACCAAGCAGAGCTTGGCACCATATTTGGCATACACCATAGCGATACCTTCGCCCAGTCCCATTGCGGCACCGGTGATCAACAGTAAAGCCCTTTTACGAGGGTCTACGAATTGGGTGATGGTCGAAGGCCATCCGCAGATGTATCTATGATATGATTGCCCCCGCCAAACAAAGTCGCCTGAAAGGCTATCTTCTACTTTGTTTGGCGACATCTTAGGAAGATGGCCGACCAGGCAAAACCAAGATGTCGGAGGGCGCATGGACTGCGCAGCCAACGACCTGCGCTCCTTTGTCGACAGCCTCCCGGAAGAGGAGCTCGCCGAGCTCAGGGGCGCACTCGTCGTGCGGCTATGCCGTAAGAACTACGGTGCAAACACACTGGAGGGCCTGCTTGCCAAATGGGGGTGGGAGCCTTCGTGCCCGCGATGCAGAATACCTGGCTGGACGAAACTTCCAGCACCGAGCGCACACAGATGCCCAAAGTGCCCATCTGAGATATGGAGCACTCGCCGGGACGGTCTTTACGAACGCGAAGCTGACGCTCTACAAGATCATAAAGATCGTCGAGGTGATGTGGCACAGCGCATCGCCCAGGCTCATCGAGCTGACCTGTAAGGTCAGCCATTCGACAACCTTCCTTCTGGCCCCACAAGATCTTTTGCGCCGTCAGCGACTGGAAGGACTGGGTGATCCTTTCGGGACGTGTATGGATAGACGAGATGTAGTTCTTCAACACCAGGGCCGAGCGCGAGGAAGGCGGGGTCTGTCCCAAGGACAAGGTCTGCATCATTGTGGCTATCGACTCGTGGGGCTGTAGAACGGCAAGCCACCGGCCAAGCGCATCAGCAAGGCTCGCCCATATCGAGGAGGGCTCGGCGCTAGTCCACGACTGTAGGAAGGCGCACAATGCCCTCGTGAGGGATCTGAAGCTCGCAGATGAGCGTTACAAGGCCAACCCGGGCTCCTGGGTCCAAAGATATGCCGAGCGCTTCGTCTGCATGAAGTCGGAGAACCTCCAGGCCTACTATCTCGAGTGGTTCAACTATCTCCACCGGGTGTACAGGGACGAGAAGCGCTGGTCTGTCCGGGAAAGGGTCGTACGCTATCTCGCCCTCTCAAGCAGGACCTACCTGCGGCGCTGGTGAAAATTCATCACCCAACTCGTAGACCCTCGTATAAAAGCGCTTATCCCAACGCGACGTCAAGTGCCATCATGATAGTGAAACCGAGGGCAAACATCAGCACTCCCTCATCAGAGTGCTTTCCCTCACTCATCTCCGGAATCAACTCCTCCACCACCACGTACATCATTGCTCCTGCCGCAAAGCTCAAGAGGTAGGGCAAGATCGTCGTGACCTGTGATGCCGCTATCAGCGTGATGATCGCGCCGACCGGCTCCACAGCACCGGAGAGAAACCCTCCCAGGAATGATTTCCCACGGCTTACCCCCTGAGCATGGAGCGGCATGGAGACAATAGCACCCTCAGGAAAATTCTGAATCGCGATACCGAGGGAGAGAGCGAGTGCACCTGCGGCAGAGATACCGACATTACCGGCCAGCCAACCGGCCCATACCACACCGACCGCCATCCCCTCAGGAATGTTGTGAATGGTCACAGCAAGAACCATGAGCGTCGTACGGTCCAGATTGGAGTGTGGGCCTTCCGGTTTGGTGTCCTCCTCTCCCAAATGGAGGTGCGGCACCGCGTGGTCCAGAATGAGCAGAAAAGCAATGCCGATCCAAAAACCAATGAACGCCGGCACAAACGCAAACTGCCCCAAGGAGGAAGACTGGTCAATCGAGGGAATAATCAGGCTCCAGATAGAGGCTGCGACCATTACCCCCGCGGCAAACCCGGTTAGGCAACGTTGGACCATACGGTTGAGCTCGTTTTTCATAAAGAAGACCAAGCAGGCGCCCAGCGTAGTGCCTGCAAATGGTATCGCAATGCCCTGTATAACTTGATTCACTGGCATTTTCCTTTCATCCAACCGCTACACCAATCGTTCTTGGTGCAGCGGTGCGCTCTATCGAAGTTTTAGGCAGTCAGGCTGAACCACGCTCTTTCATAGGTACAGTCCATAGGTAAAATCCGATAGGCGTCCTGTCTAAATGTTAACCATAGGTGACTATACAGTTCTATTACGTTCAATGTAGTCCTATCGCAGGTTTGACAGAGAAAGCACGAACAACAAATTCTACGACGCCCAGAATTAACGCGGTGTTTGCGGTAGCCTGGGCCTACTGACATTTTTCCGTACATGTTAGACAGCTAGCCCAAGGTGAGCCCTGCCAATATAATGGATAGGGCTCGCTTCGACTTCGACCTGGACTTTGCCTTTTCTATCCCGCTTGCACCCACTGACATCTCATAGCTTAAATCCGCTGGTAGTGTTGGATGGGCGTCTGGGCAAAGAATACTTGCGACCAGTTACTAGCGTCCACCTGTCCATCGCAGCGAGCATGGGCTGCTGCTTTGTGTTGCATCCCCCTGTGCCTTTTGCCCTGGCTTCTATATAGGAGACGTCCACCTCGAGTGTGTCAGCTGAGAGGACATCGAGTACACTTTGATCTTACTATGGCACAGCAGCAAGGACGCTGTCCTGTAGCTGTGGCCTATCTGGTATTCGAGCGCACATGTGCTCGTGTTCAGCCGCTTTGGTGTGCCATGAGCCAGAAGGCTACAAACCACGTCCTGAAGGCAGGTGGGTGTTTTTCCATCATCGTGTCTGCAGTGAGGCTAAAGCCGGTGTTAAATATCTCGTGCACTACCATAGGTGTGTGCATGCCCATACACCTTCTGAGCAGCTGGCCCCTTTGCAGGCCGGACAGGCAAAGCTTCAGGGGGGACTTCTTTCCCAAAAGCCTTTTTCGCACGACTCCTCTCCTTGATACCTCTCTGTGAGGTTCATGAGCGTTTCTCCCTGCGCTTGCATTCCTTCAGGCTCAAGCCCGCCTGTATGCCCTTTGGCTATGTCTTTCTCTGCTTTGACGGATGTATCACTTTGCATCCATATCGTACAGTGCAGGGGTGATCAGAAGCGTTGGGAGTGTGCTGGAAGTGCTTAGCCATTAGCCCAATTTACATAGCTGTGCTGGCTGCATGACCTGCCAGCTGGTCTTCTTTTGCAAAGAAGTCTTAGTATCTGAGCCTTTTTTAGCAGCGCATGGCACGCCCCAGCACCCAGGCGAGCTTATCCTCTATTGAGTCTTTGATGTTGCACAAGACGCTGTGCGAACAGACTCTTGAGCGGGTTGCACTCCTAGCTGACTATGTCTTAGGGATCGTCACTGCCCGGCAGCATGCCTTAGCGCCGTGCACCTTACTCCTAAGGCCCAGGGTGTCGTACACGAGCACGGATCCTTTTGCGCTATGACCTCAAGAGGGTATCCTATGTCCCTTTTCTCGGCTCGTCTTGTTGCACCCCTCTTTCTGTGACCCTGTGCACGTCTGCGGTAGCACCTATGCAGATCTTTGTTTTTGGAGAACCGACACGCTCGGTAGGATCGAGCGGACAGTGAGGTCTCGTCGAGCCACACCTTATGTGAGAGCATGGTGCCCTCTACTACAAAGGGGTCTGGTGTCACAGGTGCATGCCGCCTTGCTCTTGCTGCCTAAGGATCTTCGGCAAAACCATCGCCCCTTCTAAGACAGGCAGTTGCCTTGAATAGAAGACAGTGCCTAACTGCAGGGGTAAAGATTCTGCCGCAGGCAAGACAGAGCTATCTTCGGGCACTGTCGCGGTTGCACCCGTCACACCTGAAGCGCACAGATCTGCACCATAGGCAGGTCTTTGGCGGATACGTATCGAAGTCCCAGGACAGAAAAGGACGGTATCCGGCAGGTGCTAAACTGCACGTATCCCCTGCTAGCCTCAAGGTGGCAGCCATAAAGCTGTCGGCGTATGTCATGTGGTAGTTCACTATCACCTCGGTAGGTCGTGTCGGCGGGAAACTACCACAACGTAAGGAATGCAACGCCTCGCCGGGAGAAGATCTTTCAGATGTGTTTAGCTGTCAGCTATACCTCAATGGGATACCCTACAGTGGGCCTGTCGAGCACAGCTATGCAGATTGGGCTTGTTACTATATACAGAAGGAATGCACTCAACATTGGGATATATGTCACCTCATGATTACGAGCGTAATAACGCTCAAGAGTACTTAACTCGGAGTCCGGAATAGGGTCGCCATTCCAACCTCCTCGAGTGATAACTCTCTAGGAGTATGGGTGCACCCCCATCAGGTACTCCAATCTTTACGTCTGATGTACGGATATTTGTCAGCAGCGCCCCTTCAGAAACAAGTGCGCGCGGTACACATCAGACCTGATGCACACTGCGCGTTGTGACAATATATCCGTAGCAATATGAAAGTTAGCTAATTGTCTGTCAATACTTCAGAAGATGCACTCTTCTCTATTGGACAGCTTCCTCCGGTTGCAATTGAATACTGCCAAGTTCTACAATGTCCCCCACGCTGATCTGAACACTGTCTTTGATCGGTCGTCCTTCCAGGGTCGCCGGATTGGTAGAATGGCGATCCTCGACCTCCAACATCTCGCCTGCTGGCACGATGTGTAGATGGTGCCGTGAGACGGAACGTTGATGGATCACCACATCGTTGTCTGGGGCACGGCCAATATCCAACCCGTCCTCCGGAATCGGCACATGGGTATCGAAGGCATCTCCGTGAATCTTCAGGTAATACTTTTTTTGCTCTTCTTCCTCCCGCAGCGCCTTCTGTGCAGCTGAAAGATCGAGGGTCGTATCCGTCTCATCGTCTTCTTCCGGTTCAGGAGTAGGAGCAGTCTGTTCATGAACCGTGTTAACCATAGCTTGCGGCAAGGGTGCGGTGGGGTGTGTTTCCTCCAGCCTCTTTTCCTCCTCTTCTTGCAGCGGCGGTAAGTTTCCGCTGTCGGATGGCTGCGTATGACTAAAGTCATACAGGCACCCGTAGCAGACGTTCATATCGGTAAAGAGGGTCGCCCCACAACGCGGACAGACTTTCGCAAAGGTTGCGCTAAACGCTTCCTGTGTATGTGACATGTTCATACATCCTTTCCAAACGTGATACTCAACTGTTCCAATTCCTGAGGCCATGCATCGGGAGATGCCGGCCTCTCAAGGACAAACAGGGAGCCTTTGCTTGAAACCAGATGATTCGGAAACATCGACTTCTTCGAAAGCAGGACAGTCCCCGAAGCATCCGCAAAGGCAATATCGATGGGATAGTGCATACCGAAGGTGTGGATGGAGGCACAGGGCCACAAGAGTACCGACGGGGCATCGCTCTTACTGCCAAGTAACCCTTTAAACCGTTGAGACAAGGTCCACAACAGATGGAAGGTCCCGTATGGTGCAATGGTCAGATACAGAAAAGTTCCCGTAGCTACCTCACCACCCCAGGTCATACGTAACCCGTCACAACCTCCACACTGTGATCCAACACTACCGGCGTCTGTAGTGATACACCGGCGATAGAGAGTGCCGAAGGCCAGGGATGATACGAGAGCGTACAGTGAAAGTAGATGTGGTGAGGATTCAGGCTCAGCACCGCATCACTCGCATCCCCCTCGTCGTAGTCCGCGCTGACGCTGATCTCACAGCTCTTCCAATCGGCAAAGACACGCTGCAAGGCACTTTGAATCTCATCCACCCGCCGCAGCTGCGTCTGATCTCCGGAGGGTGCCACACCCTGAGCAAGCACAATATCTCGCGCGCTACGGTCAAAGAGTGTGCAGGCACTGATGAAACGCCCCAGGTTCCACACCAGAAACCCCATCACGATCACCACGGGCAACACAACAGCCAACTCAACACTCATCTGCCCTGAACTTCCCCTCATAACAGGCCTCCCAGATCGATCGTGAGCGGGATCTCCTTACCGGAGCCGGGTACCGTAAAGCGGGCAAGCTCAAACGGGACATCTGAAACTGCGGCGCCAATCACAATCCCAAAGGCATCTGCAACACCTTCCGGCATTTCCACGCCGGACTGAGCCAGCTCAATAAGCCGATCCCGGAACCCTGAGCGTTCGATGCCTGCCTGGGTCAACACGTTGCCACTCTGTGTCAACACCGGTTTTCTCATCCTGGTATCTGCGGGTTGGAGGTCCAGGTCGCGCAGCAGTGAGGTTAGCTGATCCTTGAGCCACTGGGCGCTATCGTTCCCCAGAACACCGCCAATCCCATCGAAGAGGTTATCTGCAACGGAGGTGAGATCGTTATAGCCACTCCGGTAGCTACCAAGCAGGCTGTCCCAAAGCGACAGGGTTGTCTGGGTGAAGGAGCCGGTCTCCCCAAAGGTCTCCAGCCACCCATCGGCAAAGTGCGTCAGCACTGACCCATGTTCCTCGTCGTTATCCTCTGCCAGCACTGCAGCAGATATCGCGATCCCCGGCGGCAATTCGTGCACTTCACCCACCGTGAATGGGAGTTTGGTTGCTTGGGGTCGCTGCGCAAACGCCACACATCCCCAGGCTCCCGGCGGGCAGAGACTTGCTTTCGAAGTCTTGAGTATCTGCAGCGCTTGATCAAACCGATCGGAGCCTTCTTCTGCCAGATTCCGTACCTCAGAATCGGCCTGCTCTTCCTTTTCACATGCCTGCTGATAGGTCTTGGAAGCCTCCTCAATGATGCGCCAGTAGTGTTCAAAGCCGCTTTGGGTATTCGTCGTTGCTGACGCAACATTCCCTTGCGCCGAAGCTGTCAGGCGACAAACCTCGCATTCCTGCACTTCACCGGCATCGAGTTGGGAAAGCGAAGCGGTTCCTGAAGGCGCTCCGGTGGCACCGGGACAATCTTTCACGCTGTGGATCACCCTCGTTCCTCCCTCATCGGTGGTCGGCCACACACTTTGCGTATAGAGCGTGGTCTCTTTCATTTGGTCGGTATCACGGGGAAGTGCCGGGAGATCCATCTCAAGCGTGCCATCGGGAAGCTCCCGGTAGTACCCATCCTGCATCTTCTGTTCCGCATAGGCGTAGAAGGTTTTGCGCACGGCCGAGTCCGTTTCCCCTTCAATGCCCGGATCGGTCTGTTTCTCGTTGGCCAGGCGCTGTGCGTAATACGCGCGGGCTCGGTCAAGCGCGATACCAAAATTCCAGCTTGCAACTGAGGGACATTCGGGATTCTGCACGGAATTGAGATGCCCCAACTTGCCTGCACGCTCGCGCATACAGTAGGAGTCAGGGACACAGTCCGCCTTCCAGGCTTCTTCCTTAGAGCTCTCTTCCTGTTGCTGGTACTGTTCCTTCTTCTCAGAGGCCCCCGCCAGATCCGCATTGGTCTCTTCAAGCCCTTCCTCGTCGATCTCCTGATTGACACTCGAAAAATCAGATTCGCTCTGCATCGGAAAGGGCAAGGCACTCCCACGATAGGTAAGAGAGTCCGTCGACTGCGCCTCGATAGTCTGAGTAGCGGCGTGCATGCACAACAGCGGCAGTATTTTCTCCAACTTCGAGAGCCCCTGCGCTGCACTCTGTGCCAATGTCCTTCTTGCCTGAAGCACTTTGATACCGGCATCCGTGGCAGCAGTACCCACTGCGGCGGATCCCGGCACCGCTGCAGCGACCATTCCAACACCGACTAAGAGCATGCCAGCGATACCGAGGGTTTGGACGCAGGCGTTCAAAACCTGCACGATCACCGTGTAGGAGCCCACCACCTGAGTCGCGCTGATAGCAGCGCTATCCGCGACCGCCTGAGTATCCGCACTGCGTGCTAACGCCCATCCCGCAGTGGCCAAACTCGCGATCAGCGTGACGCTCAAGATCAGTGCCACTGCTGCAGCAATTGTGGTGTAACCCCCTTCCTCGTCGATAAAGCAGTTAAGGCTCACGGGAGCAAAGTCCTGTCTCTGTGTTTTATGTTCAGACATCGTCCCACGCTTCAATCCATTCCGCATAGTCGCCTTCAAGCCACTCCGGCCTCAATTGCTCCGTAACCTGTGTCTTCAACTCAAAGCGATCAGTGTCACCTGCGTTCTGCATCGCCGCCACCAGTCCCAGGAATGGCAATGGTTTAGCATACCCGGTGATCGTAACCGTCACCTGCTGCTCCTGCGCCCCATCGATCTCGATCTCCCACTCCCCTTCATGAAAGAGTGGAAGCTCAGGCAGCGCTGCCAGCCTCCGTTTGGCAAACTCCGTGCAGTCCTCACTGCTGTCATTGGTCTCCGCGAGCCGTGCCGTCTCGGCGGCGGCATTCCACATCACGGTTTTCGTGTATAGAAGGCACAGCGGCTGCAGAAGCAGCAACAGCGCCAGAGAGAAGATTGGGATCAGAAAGGCCGCCTCGACACTTGCCTGCCCGACTTCAGTAGAGCAGGAGTTCAAGGACATCCCCTCCTTGAACCAGGTGAGAGCAGGCATCGAGCACGTCTTGGATGAGGGAGCCTTTCGCCGCGTAGTGCCACAACGCCGAAAGGGCGAGAATCACGGCTAGGGCGACGCTGAGCAGGACCGCATACTCAACGGTCGACTGCCCTGACTGTTCCTGTACCACTGGCATCGAAGCCCTCCTCTCAGGTCAGATGCACGATCCTCACGTCGGTTGCGTTATGGGGCGCGGTCTCAATGATGCAGACATCCGCCCAGCCAGCCCCGTGGACCGCAAAGCCCCAGGTATGTCCCAGCAGATCGAGATAGCCTGCGCGCAGGAGAATGCAGTTGCGCTGATTCTGGTAGTGACGCAGGAGCTCTGTTCCAGTGGCCTTCAGGGATTTATTGACTGTGTAGCGTTCAACTTCCTGCCCTTCTGCACTATCGGCCTCAGTGGTTTGGTGGTCGAGTACCTCATCGACACGCTCTTCGAGTGCCTCCTCCTGGGCGTCCTGTTCTGCAGCCTGCTGCTTACCCACTTCAGGCAACGGATGATTTACGCGTACGAAGAAGACGAGCGCCACCACCGCGGCGATTCCTATGAACAACAGCTTTCTCCTGTTGGAAGTTTCTTTATGTCCGCTCATAGTGAGTTGATCCCGTTAGCGATATCGTTCCAGAGCTGGGTCAGACGATCCTTGAATGCAAGGATCGAAACGATTGCAATTACGACGATGACGCCGACAAGGATGGCGTACTCAGTGGTCCCCTGCCCCTTCTTCTCGAGGACAACCTGTCTCAGGGCTAAGGTAACCTTCGCAGCAAGCTTCTCCATAGCAAACTCCTAACCTAGACTCAACGAGGATCCCAAGAGTGGACCCAAAATTGCGAGCATCATTGCCGGGACGACGAGCGTCCCCAGCGGAATCAACATCTTGATCGGGACCTTTTCGATACGCTCCTCCGCAGCCAGACGCTGCTCTTCCCTAAGGGCAGAACGTTGTGACTGCAGCGTCTCCCCCAAGGGCGTCCCGAGCATAAGCGCCTCACTGACTGCATCGGCAAACCGCTTGAATGTAGGACTTCTGAGCTTTACCGCCAGTTCATGCAGCGCCTCATCGCGACTTTTCAATCCGCATCTCCACTGGAAAAGAGCGCTTTGCAGCTCGCGCGACAGTCCGTTGTGGCCGCGCTGGCAGTAGAGTTCAAGCGATGCGTCAAAGGAGAGCCCAACAGAGAGACCGAGCGAGAGAATATCCAGAAAGGTCGGCATTTCCCTCAGGCACTCTGTCTGAAGCTGTGCGTCATTTCGTCTGCCCTTTCTCGTAGGAAACTGAATGCGGGACGTCTTCTGTACCTGTACCGAACGATGCCCGACGGAGAGAACCCAGACAGCCACGAACGCAAGTGCGCTCATACCCGACGTAAAATAGAGCCCCAATGCCTCCATCTACATCACGCTCTGCGCGAGCCGCTTGATAATGAGGATCGCGACCGCGTCCATCAGTGCTGCTAGAGCAATACAGGTGAGCCCCTGAGTAGTGAGCAGTCCGGCTTTGAAATCCGGTGAGATCAGTGCAAGCAATGCGACGATCAGGATCGGGAGTGTACAGACTACCCGCGCCGAGAGCCTAACCTGTGCGGTCTTGACCGAAAGCTCCCGTTTGAGCTCACTCGCTTTCTCGACGTAGCGTGCCGAATCCGAAAATAGATCTTTGAGCGGGCTGCCGGTCCGCTGCGCGATCTCCAAAGCGCAGACCATCAAATTCATCCCCGGACCATCCACTTCTTGCTCGATCCCTTCCAGGGCATCCTGCAGTGAGGCTCCGGCTTCAAGCCTGAGTGCTGCGTGGCTGAAGCCTTCCCCCAGTGTTCCCTGCATCGTGGTTCCAATGTATTCGACCGCCTGCCGTAAAGTTTTGCCTGCGCTCAGTGCCGTCGCCAGCGTTCTGAAGGCATCGGGGATATCGCGTACCAATTGCAGACGCTCAAGATGTCTGATGCGACTGGCAAGCAAGCTGATACCTCCAAAGTAGAGTCCAATCAAGATGAACACACCTAAGGGTGAGAGCGTCAGCACAAACCCCACCAGACCGATGAGAATCAGAACTGCCAGCAGCATCCCTGAGGGATAGGCAACAGCGTAATACTTCTGGAGCCATCGCATCGTCGTCTGCCAGGCAGACCACTGAGACAGTGCCTGCGCAAGCTTCGTTCCGGCCAGCAGCTTGAACAGGCCTTCCCGCTTCGTACGAAGTTGATAGGGGGCTTCGTTCTTGGTGACTACAGACCCAAAAAGGGTCGCAAGCGCCGCGATGCTTACGCAGTACAGGAAGCCTGCCATGCGCTCACCTCCCCTTTGCTTAACGCTCCATCCTCAATTGCTTGTCCCAAAAAGCGTGGAACTGCGACCAGCGACCACGTCCGCTTCGCCCGGTCAAAATGGATACATTCATGTAGTGAGACACCACCATTCTCCGCGCGCAATACCTCATGCAGCGATGTGATAAACCTCGATCCATCTGGCATGCGTTGCGACATTACGATCAGATCGAGCGCCGTAGCGATCTGCTCTTCGATGAGCTCTGCCGGCAGATCCATACCGAAGCGTGCCATCAGCACCAACCGCAGAATCGCTTCATCCGCGGTCCCCGCATGCAGGGTCGTGAGCGACCCATCGTGGCCGGTATTCATCGCCTGAAGCATATCGATCGTCTCTGACCCACGGACTTCACCGACGATGATGCGATCCGGACGCATCCGGAGGGCATTCTTCACAAGTTCACGAATTGAGACTGCGCCCGAACCTTCCAGCGACTCGTTACGGACTTCCAGCCGCACCAGATTCCTCGACCGTTCAAACCGAAGTTCCGCAGAGTCCTCAATAGTGATAATCCGCTCGTCTTCCCCAATCTCACGGGAGAGGGCGTTGAGCAAGGTGGTCTTTCCAGAGCCGGTGCCTCCTGCCACTGCAATGTCGCAGCGGAGCTTCACGGCCCAACGCAACAGCCGCGCAAACCAGGGAGGAATTGATCCCAGAGCAATGAGCTGCGCGAGATCCACAATACGGTCAGAAAACTTCCGGATCGTCACGGCGGTCCCGTCAATCGCTAATGCTGAGGAGACTGCATTGACGCGGTAGCCATTGGGAAGTCGGGCATTCACGATCGGGTTGCTGTCATCTAAGCGACGCCCCAAGGGGGCCAAAATCCTATCGATTACGGTCAGGATCTGCTCATCGTTTTCAAAGACCCGTTGGGCCCGTTTGAGTTTTCCATTCTCCTCAAAGAAGAGTGAACCGGCGCCGTTGACCATAATCTCGCTCACCTGTTCGTTGTCCAACAGTGGCTGCAGTGGGCCGAGCCCACAGATCTCATCGACCACTTGTTCACTTAAGGACTGTTTCTGCTCATAGCTGAGCCGATCAAACTCTTCGGTATTGATCAGCGACTCGCAGGCTACTCTCAGCTCTGTGCGTGCCCGTTTCACATCAGATCCGCTGGCAAGGTCCGCCACCGTTGTCAGCCCCAACTCCTGCACCAGCGCATTCTTTAGGTGCTGACGCATCTCGGCGGTGATACCGTCTAGTTCAACCGCGGTATCCCCCGTATGGTACTGATGCTGCACGCGCTCAAGAATACTCATCTAGACCGCCTCTTTCTTGCGGCCAAAGAAGTGATGTTTGGTCCCCTTCTGCTTGTACTGCAGCGCTTTGTGCGCCGCTTGTACTGAGGGTAGATGCCCCATCTCCTGTAGCACAGAGGCTAACAGATGCTCTGCGCTCCTGATCATCTCGGGGTTCTGTTTGACCAGTTCAGGTACGTGTCCCGCTTGTATCAGCTCATCGGCTTCCAAGCCTCCATCGATCACCCGGATCGTGCGGGCAGCCTCTAGGCCCTGATCGGCTCGGTTCACGAAGGTCTCCTGCACCTTCTTGGGGTTGCAGAGATTGATAACCCGGATGATGCGGGTTCGCGCGACGCCGAGACGCACCGCAAGACCTCCTACCCGTGAAAGCGAGGCTGCCATCCCGTTGAATTCAGGACAGATCAAGAGCAGTCGATCGCACATCTGCGCAGCCTGGGCGGCAGCATCATTCCAGGCAGTCCCCACATCTACAATTACAAGATCGGACCGTGCTGCAACGAGCGACAGGAGTGTCCCAGCATACGGCGCCACGAGCTCCGCATTCTCGGGCCGCTCACACGGACCCCAGAGCGATACCCCTTCCGTTGCCATCTTGCCGCACTGCGCGACTGCCTGCTCCCCAACGGCTTCCACATCCCCCAAGCTATCCAGGGCCGCTGGCCCCGAAAGTCCTAAGTATGCAAAATCATTGCCACAGGCTAGATCAAAATCACACAGTGAGACCTTCAGCCCCCACCGTGCCGCCACGCACGCCATCACACAGGAAAGCGCACTTTTTCCTACGCCTCCCCTGCCTGAGGCTGCGACCAGAATGGGGCAGGGATTGGGTCGTCGCGCATAGACGGTATCACAGTTCAGCACTGCACTGTCACTGGGGACAGCCCTGTTTCCCACCGGAGCCATTGCCTGTTGCTGCGCGAACTGACCGGTATTATTGACTGATTGAGTGGTATTGTTGATCGATCCAGTATTGCTCGATACAGGACGCTGAGGCGGTTGCGGCTCGTACACCCGAAAGGCTCCGGTTGGCTGCCGGTCAGCGCCCGCCTCCAGTTGGTTTTTGATCGAGGTGATATCGATCACCGAGGCGATGCCTGCCTGCTTGGCACGTGAGCGGAAGGAACCGGAAGGCTCAGGCTGAGCTACAACCACCGCATTGGCATGTCCATCCTCGGCAAGCGCCGCCGCAAGATTGATCGGGACGCCATTCGTCGCGTCGGGACCGACCAGGGCGTTGCACTCTCCCGGCATCGCCTGCAGGAAGATGCGCCGTATCTCTTCAGGCCTTTCAACCCAGAGGAAGCTTTCGGCCACGGTGTAGGTGTTCAGCAACTCTTCCAGCGGTCTGCGATAGGGCTGTGCGGCAATTCCGATCCATCTCATGAAGCATCTTCTCCTTGGGTTTGAGCATTCTGTGCCGAAGGGACGGCGAGTCGAAGATTCCCAGCGGCGTTGGCAGAGAGCACGCCAGCTACCTGTTCCGGCCGGGCTGCGATCGTGACGCTCTGCGAGCCCAGCTGGTTATCGTCTTTGCCGCTCTGTGAAAGCAGTTGCAGATCGTTCGCCAGCTCTTTGGTCGAATCCTTTCCGACCGAGTAGGCGATGAGCCTGGTGTTGGAGCTCAGGTTTGCAGGGATCCCCAGATTGTCGGTCTGCAGCAATGTCACCGCTACATAGCCTTCCGGAATATCCAGATCCGCGCTGTCCCGATCGAAATGCACTTCACACACGGGGTTACCTTTGGGTACCGTGCTCGTCAGCCGCTTGCCCACGACCGCGTCCTTCTCGGTCTGGGCGCCCGAGGGTGCCAGATCAGAGATCCACTCTTTGGTCGTGACATCGGAAGCCCGAACAACTTCGCCCTGGGACAGATCTCTCGTAGTGACGACCAGATCGACAACTTCACCGCCGTAGCGTTCAAGCGCCTCTGAGCGTTGCGCTGAAGCTTGCGCCTGCACCTGCTGGACGTAGAGGTAGCTCAGCAGAAATGCAAGCACCGCACAGGCAACAGAAAAGATCACCCTAAACCGTTTGGACACGCCTTCCCTCCTTCGTTTGAAATCCACTGTAGGGAGAAAGGCATCTGACAACCTGGGAATATAAACAGCTCCCTACCGGTATCGAACAAGCATCTTCCACGCAAGATAGAACGCACCGGTGAGCGATCTAACAGAAAGGACCTCCCACTCCGTGAGTGGAAGGCCTCTCCAAGACATCTACAACATCTCTATAAAGCTCAAGCTACAGCGTTACGTCCGGATCCAGACTCTGTGCACTGTCGCGCATCTCCTGGGCGAGTGCCACATAGGCCTCGTAACGGGCACAGGCGAATTTTCCTTCGTCCAAGGCCTGCTTTACCGCACAGCCTGGTTCAGTAGTGTGCGTGCAATCCCGAAAACGGCACTGTGCCGCATAGGCAGCGATATCCGGAAAGACCTTTGCCAGCCCCCGCTCATGTCCCACCAGGGGAAGTGTACGCAGACCAGGCATATCGATAATGATGGCACCGGTAGGAAGGCGCACCATCTGACGCGCAACCGTCGTGTGCCTCCCTGCATCGTCGGAGCGTCTGACCGAACCGGTCTTGAGGACGTCGTGGCCCATCAGACTATTGAGGAGGGTGGACTTCCCCACTCCAGACTCACCGAGAACGAGCGCTACCGTACCCCTTCCGACAAGGTTCTCCACCGCCTGTGAGCCAATCCCCACCTTGAATTTGTCTTCGAGGTGGTGAAGTGGCTCTTCAAGCCCGGCCGTCTTCGTCGTGGTTACGCAGATAGGAGTATCCCCTCCGACCGACGTGATGACTTTCCGCACGATGGCTGCAAGCTCCTGTTCGCTTTTACAGCGGTCCGCTTTTGTCAGGATGATTGCCGTATCACAGCCACAGTCACGGGCAATGACGCAGGAGCGGACCAGGCGGTTGTAGTCGATTCCGTGAGGGCCAATCGCCTGCGCTACCAACACGAGATCGCCATTGGCAGTCAGCACCTGTTTCTCACCGCGGGAGCCACCCCGCCAGCGCTCCAGGGCGCTCTTCCTCGGGAGGATTTCCTCAATCAACATCTCTTCATACTGAACGGGTACCCTCAGACACACCCAATCCCCCACGGCGACCTTTGAGTCACCCCACTTGGTGAGCGCTGCAGAGAATTCTGCACGACAGAGGCGCTGTTCTGTCAGGATCGCAGGAAAGCTCCGGTCAAGCCTCACGACGCAGCCCAGCTCGTATTCGGTAGGGTCTGCCCCCTCACGCTCTGATAAGGTGTTCGCTGCCTTCTGGAAAGCCTGCTGCTGTCCCTCGGTAGGTGTGAGGTCTGCCCACGTAGGCAGTGCCTGTAACGAAGAGAGGGCCGGCAGAGCCCGAGAGCTCTTGCCGGCACCTTTGTGTGAACGTTTGTGGTTTGTTCTACTCGCTCTGCTCACTCTTTTTTGCCTTGCTCCTGTCATATGCCCTCATGATGAGTTTATAAAGCTCTACCAGAGGAATGATAGCAAATGCAAGCAACATTGCGATACCGTATTCACCGGCGCTGATCTCAGCAAAGCCGAAGGCCACCGAGAGCGGGGTCTCGATAACGATAAAGGTGAGAACCAGAGAGCCTGCAAACGCGTACCAGAGCCACTTGTTCTGGGTCGGAAGTTTGAAGATCGACTGACGGCGGCTGCGCATGTTGAAGGAGTGGAACATCTCGACCATAGAGAGTGTCAGGAATGCCATCGTCATGCCGTCCAACCCTGCGTTATGACCGGACAGGACCGCGTCCAGCGGGACATTCTCAAGCGAGAGGCCCACGAAGTAGGAGATCAGGGTCAGCGCCGAGACCATGAAGCCCTGGACGATGCAGTCGAGGCCCATACCGTTGGCGAAGATGCTATCCTCGGTGCCTCTCGGCTTTCTGTCCATGATACCTGGCTCTGCCTCTTCCATGGCCATTGCCAGTGCGGGGAAGCAGTCGGTGATCAGGTTCAGCCAGAGCAGGTGCGTCGGTTCCAAGATCGTAAAGCCAATGAGGGATGCAACGAAGACGGAGATGACCTCAGCCAGGTTGGAGGAAAGTAGGAAGGCGATTGCCTTACGGATGTTGTCGTAGATGCGGCGGCCCTCTTCGCAGGCTTCGATGATCGTCGCGAAGTTGTCGTCGGCCAGAACCATGTCAGCCACGTTCTTGGTGACGTCGGTGCCCGTGATACCCATGCCGATACCGATATCAGCACGCTTGATGGAAGGAGCGTCGTTGACGCCGTCGCCGGTCATTGCGACGACCTTATCCTTCTTTCTCCAGGTGTTGACGATACGGCTCTTGTGCTCAGGCTGGACACGCGCGTAGACGGAGTATTTCTCGATGTTGTTGTAGAATGCCTCATCGCTCATCTTGTCGAGCTCAGCACCGGTGATGGCCTCAGAGCGGTGCTTGATGATGCCGAGTTCCTTAGCGATTGCAACTGCGGTATCGATGTGGTCGCCGGTGATCATAACGACACGCATACCGGCGTGGTGAGCCTCAGCCACTGCGTCTTTGACCTCAGGTCTGATCGGGTCGATCATACCCGCAAGGCCCAGAAAGACCATATCGCGCTCGAGGGCTTCAGGGGAAAAATCAGTCGGTTTGTTGTGATGGTAGTTGACACGTGCACCTGCCATGACACGCAGCGCCTGGTCGGCCATACCCTTGTTGGCCTCCATGATGCGCTTTCTCCACTCGTCGGTAAGGGGCACATCCCCTGCCTGCGTATGGACCTTCGTGCAGTGCGCCAGAATTACGTCCGGGGCGCCCTTGGTGTGCTGGATGTAGTTACCGTCCGGCGCCGCATTGACGACGGACATCATCTTTCTTGAAGAATCAAATGGGGCCTCACCGATACGGGGATTCGCCGCGTTCAGGTCGCCCGTGGTGAAGCCGAGCTTGGCGGCATCCGCAACCAGTGCGGCCTCAGTCGGCTCACCGATCGCTTTGTGTCCCTCGACGTCCCAGGTTGCATCAGAGCACATTGCCATGCAGCGCATCAGTCGATCCTGATCCTCAGTGAAGTGACGGACAACCGTCATCTTATTCTGGGTCAGGGTACCGGTCTTATCAGAGCAGATGATCTGGGTGCAGCCCAAGGTCTCGACTGCGGAGAGCTTACGGATAATTGCGTTGTGCTGGCTCATCTTCGTGACACCAATGGAAAGCACGATCGTCACGACGGCTACCAAGCCTTCAGGAATGGCGGCAACGGCCAAAGACACGGCGATCATAAAGGTGTTGAGGACGAGCTGCAGGTTATTGAAGAAGCCCATGCCGTGCTTTATCCAGGTGATAACGAAGACGAGCGCGCAGACGACGATGCACAGAACCGACAGGATCTTTGAGAGCTCCGCCAGCTTCTTCTGAAGTGGGGTCGTCTCATTCTCAGCCTCATTCAGGGCGTCAGCGATCTTGCCCATCTCGGTATTCATGCCGGTAGCGACAACCACAGCCTTGCCACGGCCATAGACGACTGTGGAGCCCATATAGCACATATTCTTGCGGTCAGCAAGGGGCACGTCGTCCACATCTTTAGCCAGCTGCATCTCAGCCACGGCTTTCTCCACCGGTACCGATTCGCCGGTCAGCGCTGACTCGTCGATCTTCATCGACACATTCTCAATGACGCGGCAATCTGCCGGGACTGCATCGCCGGCCTCGAGGTTGACGATATCGCCGACGACCAGCTGCGAGGAGGGAACCTCCAGCACTGAACCGTCACGAACAACTTTTGATTGAGCCGCCGACATCTCCTGCAGGGATTTCAGGGCCTCTTCTGCACGGGTCTCCTGCACGACGCCCAAAATAGAGTTCACCACGACAACGAAGACGATGATAACAACGTCGGCAAAGTCGCCGTCTCCCGAAGCGACGCTCGTGAGCGCCGAGATGATGGCCGCGACGATCAGCATGATGATCATCGGGTCTGCCATCTGTTGGAAGAACCGGATCCAGCCTGGGGTCTTCTTCGCTTCGGCAAGTTTGTTTAGACCGTTTTGGTCGAGACGTCTCTGAGCCTCTTTTTCGCTCAGACCGTTTTTGGTATCACTTTTGACAGCTTGCACCACATCTTCGGATTTTTGCAGATACTCTTTCAATTTGTGTTCCTCCTGGGGTTGTCTCGTGCGCCAGTAGATTGATGCCCGATCATAATTCCCCAGGAGTTGGGGCAAGGGCCCATCAAGGTTGCCATACATGGCGCAATCTACCTAACTCGATTCTTATAGTAACAAAAATAAAGAATATTTCGATACTGTGAGCTCCGATTACGCCAGTCTCTGCTCAAGGCGTTCAAATGTGAAACACTCGCCACCCCACCCACGCTATTTCAACCCCTGCCATTACAGTGAGCGATGCCGTCCCCACGCTCAGACCGACAAGCATTTTGAGACAGCCATATGTGTATGAGAGGAACTTAGCGATATCCAAGCAAGATGAAACCCACAATTAGATAAGCCAAATTGTTTGCAACCATACCAATTTGTTTGAATTCCAACCGTTAAGACGGTTTTTCTTGCAGATCACAGAGGAATTGCACAACAGGCAAGAAAAATCGTTCAGAGGGACTAATAATTTTAAGATGACGGTGACAAATGCCAAGTTTTCAAGCTACTATTTGGATAAGCCGTTTCGGTTAGGTTACAGGTAGGAGTATCACCGGATTTCGGTGACGACCAATGTGTTGGAGGAACACTATGAAATTCCTGTTTTACGAAACCAAGAGCTATGACAGAGATTCCTTTACGAAAGTGTTACCGGACTATCCTGATGTCCAATGCGACTTCATCAGAGCAAACCTCGATCCTATGACCGCCGGTTTGGCTAAAGGGTATGACGGTGTCTGCGCCTTCGTAAACGCTGATGTGTCCGCTCTAACGCTCGAGGCGCTCGCTGGCCTGAACGTAAAGCTCGTCCTTATGCGCTGTGCCGGCTTCGATGCGGTCAACGTACCTATGGCAAAGAAGCTCGGCATGACTGTCGTCCGCGTTCCAGCCTATTCACCGCAGGCGATCGCAGAGCACGCAATGGGCTTGGCTCTGTGCGCTAACCGTCACATCCACAAGGGTTACATCCGTGTTCGCGAAAACAACTTCTCCCTTGAGGGCCTCGTCGGCGAGAACTTCTATCACAAGACTGCCGGCATCATCGGCACCGGCCGTATCGGTGCCGCACTGGCCCATATCTGCAAGGGCTTCAGCATGCACGTCCTGGGCGCTGACCTCTACCCGAACCAGAAGCTCGTTGACGAGGGCATCGTCGATGAGTACGTCGACTACGACGAGCTCTATCAACGCGCTGACTTCATCTCCCTGCATGCCTTCCTCAACAAGGATTCCTACCACCTGATCAACGACAACTCCATCGCAGAGATGAAGGACGGTGTCGTCTTCGTTAACACCGCTCGTGGTGCACTTGTTGATACGAACGCTCTGATTCGTGGCATCCGTTCTGGAAAACTCGGCGCTGTGGGCCTCGATGTCTACGAGGAAGAGAACGCAAACGTCTACAAGGACCGTGAGTCCGACATTCTGCGTCACTCTGTAACCGCACGTCTCTGCTCCTTCCCGAACGTTGTTATGACCTCACATCAGGCCTTCTTCACCAAGGAAGCACTCGAGCAGATTGCAAAGTGCACGATTGAGAACGCTGAGCACTACACGAAGCACGAGGACTACATCCCGAAGAGCGTCGTTACCGCTCCTGGCGTCGATTAGTCTTACAGATTCGAAGGCTTGTACATCTCCGCCCACAGCGTCACCGCTGTGGGCGGTTTTTATTTAACGTTTACGACACAATTGCGCTCGTTTGCATAATCTGCATACATATATCCACGTAAAAGACCCATTGTGTGGTAGCGTGGTCATAAGCGACACACATATGACCCCAGACTTTTTGTTGCCTTTCGTTTCTTCTGAACCTCTTTTTTCTTACCTTCACGAATCAAATTAGTATAATGCTCATCGGTTATGGACGCGGAACTGCCAACAATGCAAACAAAGGGATATCAAAGGGATATCCCGTGTTTTTATAGCCTGGCCCATGCCAAGACAAGGAGAGTAAGACATGCAGAAGCGGACGAAGATCGTTTGCACCATGGGACCTGCAACGGACGACGACAAAGTACTGGAGCAGCTCATCCTCAACGGTATGAATGTCGCACGGTTTAACTTCAGCCATGGCACACATGAGTATCACCGTAAGAATATTGAGCGCGTTCGCGCAATGTCAAAGAAGCTTGGCATCCCTGTTGCCATTATGCTCGACACCAAAGGCCCTGAGATCCGTACCGGCCTGCTGAAGGATCACAAGCCCATCCAATTCAACGTCGGTGAGCACACCACGGTCACGACCGACAACACGATCGTGGGCACCCACGACCTCATCTCGCTGGACTACAAGAATCTGGCCCACGAGGTCAAGCCAGGCACTAAGCTTCTGATCGACGACGGACTCATCGGCCTCAAGGTCGAGTCCGTCGAGGGAGAAGAGGTCCACTGCGTCGTCGAGTCTGGCGGCGAGTTGGGCGAGCGCAAGGGCGTCAACGTCCCGAACCTCTTCCTCAACCTCCCCTCCGTCACCGAGCAGGACCGCTCTGATATCACCTTCGGCTGCAAGCTCGGTATCGACGCAATCGCTGCCTCCTTCATCCGCGATGCGAACGCCGTCAAGGAGATCCGCCAGATCTGCTATGAGAACGGCCAGCGCCACATCGACATCTTCCCGAAGATCGAGAGCGCCCTGGGTGTCAAAAACTTCGACGAGATCCTCGCAGCTTCCAACGGCTGCATGGTCGCCCGTGGTGACCTGGGCGTTGAGGTTCCGACCGAAAAAGTCCCACACATCCAGAAGACCATTATCAGAAAGTGCAACCTAGTCTATAAGCCGGTCATCACCGCAACCCAGATGCTTGACTCCATGATCAGAAACCCACGCCCGACCCGCGCTGAAGCCAACGATGTCGCAAACGCCGTCTATGACGGCACCGACTGCGTCATGCTCTCCGGTGAGACCGCAGCAGGCCACTATCCAGTTGAGGCTGTGAAGACAATGGCATCAATCTGCATGGAGACCGAGAAGTACCTGCAGCAGCGTGAGACCTACCACGAGCGTGAAGGCCTACGCAACGTGAACAGCTCCATCGGATTCGCCGCTGTCACGACCGCGCAGCGCGTCAACGCCAAGTGCATCATCGCTCCGACACACTCTGGCAGAACCGCACGCCTGATCTCAAACTTCCGTCCGCATCTTCCGATCATCGCGCTGTCCCCCTCTGACCACACAATCCGCAAGTGCTGCTTCTATTGGGGTGTTGAGGCAATTAAGTCCGTCGAGCAGGGTTCGCTCTCCGCGACGCTCTATGAATCCCTCGATGTCACTAAGGAGCACAAGTTCATCGACTCGGGCGACATTGTCGTGCTGACCGCAGGCGATCCTCAGACCTCACCGTCACAGGGCGACTATATCACGTCTACTAACATGTTGATGGTGGCACAGGTCCAATAGATTCCTGAGCATCACAGCTCGTAAGGCATACAAGGCTCCAGCTCTCAACGAGGTGGAGCCCTTTTTGTCACGGTGTCAGAAAAAGCCCAATCTTAGATAGATATAAAAACCCGCTGCTGTACCGTGCACTAATAATTTTGGCTCAGTCCTAAAACCTGTGTGCAGACCCATCACGCACCAGCCCCGGAAGCCTTCGAGTAGCGCCTGGTGGCAATCGAATATCTTGAAGAAGAAGCATCCATCGTTAGGGTATCCCTAGCCTGCCCTCCTGAGCGTCTTGATCATGCAGTTGGTCCCTTCGACCCTGCCGCTGCTGATATGGTGGCGGGCATAGGCGACGATCCCCTCCATCGCTGCGCGCATGTCCTGCTCCTGCGTGCACAAGTAGGCCTCAAAGAGCATCTCATCCGCGATTGTCGCAGGCTATGGCCTCTACATGCAAACATCCACTCCTCGCCCACGTGGTCGCAGAAGGCATGGACGACCTTCTTTCCCTTCGAATGGACAAGCCACAGCACATATCCCGTCTTGAGGTCGACGATCACGGTGGCGCAGCGGTGCCCGCCGTGAAGCTTGAACGTATCTGCACCCAGATACCTTCCCTGCCGCTCAGACTTGCGCAGCTTTCGCTTGCTGCCTTCCCCTTCCGTGTAGAGCCCAGAGAGCCTCGCGCGCTCGATCTTTTTCACGACGTTTCTGTCGAAGCCTGCCGTGGGCGACACCGCCTTGAGGGTCTGCCCCAATGCAAGCAGGTCACACACGAAGGCAAGCAGCAACAGCGTGATGCGCTGGCCTGAAGCCCTGAAGGGCACATCCTCGATGCAGGAGGCCCCGCACTCCCTGCATGCCTATCTTGACCGGGACACCTCTATCCTTGCCTCTCCATCCCGAGAGGGAGATGCCAAAGTGCGATGGGAGCCTTCCTGTTTTTTTCTCCATCGGCCTTCCGCGGCAGGGACACGACGGTGCGTCCTTTACTTCGAGCCTGCTCGGCACGGAGAGTATGCAAGGTGGTGTCCGGCATCCTCTGGATGACGTCCCGAACTCCTCTGTGCGTGCGCTCTCCTTAGGCTCTTCTGCCTGCACGAAGCCCACGAGATGGGAGGGGATCCGGAAGAAGGCAGGAGCTTCTTTGACATGGGAAATGGCGGGCAGCTGGGCTGATGGCGATGCTACACTTGTCAGCGTGCTCCATCCTTGTTCGGGATCTTCTTGTTGCGATGCAAGATTCTAGAGGATGGCCGCTTTTCTGTCTTTGCAGGCACTATGCTGCAGGCCTCGGCCCACAGCTTTTAGGATGGGACCAAAATTTTCTTATCCACTCCACAACACAAAGGAAGTCTCATGACGCTCAGAAAACACACCCCTGTGCTCTTTATGATCGTGGCGCTCCTGGCGCTCACCCTCTGCGGGGGCTGCGCACAGAGCGATACTTCAAATTCGTCCGATTCTGACGACACCCAGCAAGAACAGCAAAGCGACACGAAGACCATCACCGATGCCTATGGCAGACAGGTAGAGGTCCCCACGCAGGTCAACACGGCCGCGACTGTAGGATCTGGCGCTCGGCTGGTCGTCTACGCCGGTGGCAAGTACAAGCTCATTGCCGTCACCGATATGGAGACCAACCCGGGCATGAACCGCCCATACGCAATGGCGTACAAGGACCTCTTCGCCGATCTTCCCTCCACGAGCAACGGCAACCACCTGAATCAGACAAATGTAAACGCCGAGCAGCTGATGCAGCTCAAGCCGGATACGATCATCTCGAGCAGAAGCGCCGACGAGTGCGATCAACTCCAGCAGACGACCGGCATTCCGGTCATCGGCGTCTCCTACCAAAACCAACTCTTCAGCAATGGGATCTATGACTCAATCTCCTGTGTTGGCGAGGCCTTGGACACCCAAGACCATGCTCAGTCCGTCATCTCCAAGATGAAGGAGTGGAAGCAGGATCTGGACAACCGCATCGCCTCTGTTCCGCAGGATTCGAAACCCTCCGTGTATGTCGGCGCAATCAACTACCGCGGCAAGAAGAGCTGGACCGGCACCTACGCCCACTACACTCCCACCGATATTCTGCAGGCGAACAACGTCGCAGACTCTACAGGGCAGGATGGCGCGATCGACGTCTCCCTTGAGCAGATTGGCCAGTGGGATCCAGACTACATCTTCCTCGACGCCGCCAACAGCGATGTGATTGACCAGGACTACGAGAACAACCCGGACTTCTTCAGCAACCTCAGCGCGACCAGATCTGGTAACCTGTACACGCAGCCTTCATATAACTTTAACGGTACCAATGTCGGGACCGGCATCTGTGACACCTACTTCATCGGCGCCACTATCTACCCAGATGCCTTCTCAGATGTCAACCTCGACGACAAATACCGCGAGATCTATACGACGATGCTTGATGGGTATGATTTCTACACCGACATGCAGCAGAACGGTGAGACCTTCTCGACGTTCCCGCCGCTGTCGTAACTGCGAGGCTTAAATAAGGTCCTATGACACAAACGCATCCCTACAAAACATCTAAAGTAACCGCCGCCGTGGCAAGCTATACTGCCTACGGCGGCTATATTAAACACAAACGCCGTGTGATTGTCATAATGGCACTCATAACGTTTGTGCTCGCAATGATCTCGATGGGACTGGGAGCCTATACGCTCTCCCTTGCGCAGATCGTCCAGGGTATGTTCAACGCATCCCCAGATCCCACTGTTGATGCAATCATCCAAAACATTCGCCTGCCTAGGGTCCTCAGCGCGATTGTCTCCGGCATTGCGCTCGCACTTGCCGGCTGCACCTATCAGGCGACGCTGAGAAATCCCCTGGCTTCTGCAAGTACCCTCGGTATCTCCCAAGGCGCCGCATTCGGAGCCTCCGTCGCGATCATCCTCTTTGCGGACAGCACCGCCACCTCAGCGGTTGCTACGGTGGGTTCCTCCACTGCTAACCCCTACCTCACCGGCATCTGCGCCTTTATCGGCGCGATACTCTCCACTGTTATTATTCTCGGACTCTCGAGCTTGCGTGACATGAGCTCCGAGAGCATCGTCCTGCTCGGCGTCGCCCTCTCGGCGGTCTTCACCGCAGGCACCACCTTGATCCAATACTTCGCCTCCGACGACCAGGTCGCTACCGTCATCTTTTGGACCTTCGGGGATCTGACCCGCGTCTCAACCCAACAGCTACGGCTGCTCAGCATCATTACAGCAGCCGGTGCGATCTTCATCTTCTGCAACCGGTGGAACTACAACGCCCTTGAGACTGGCGACACCCTCGCCTATGGGTTGGGCATCTCCGTCAAGGGGGTCAGGCTCTCCAACACGATTATCGCATCGTTGCTTGCTTCTTCGGTCATCGCCTGCGCCGGCATCATCAACTTTGTCGGGTTGATCGCTCCCCACATTATGCGCCGCATCTTGGGTGCGGATTACCGCTATCTGCTCCCTGCCAGCGCGCTGTGTGGGTCCTGCGTCTTGATCGTTGCGGATATGCTCTGCAACCTCCTGATCCCCCCGACTATCCTGCCGGTCTCTGCAATCACCTCCCTCATCGGTGCCCCCATCTTCATCTATCTACTCTTCAAGGGGGTTCGTCACTGATGCTTGAGCTCGATCACATCAACTTTGCCTATCCCCACGGCAATGCCCTGTTACATGACGTCTCACTCTCTGTGAAACCTGCCTGCTTCACGGCCCTGTTGGGGAAAAACGGCTGCGGGAAATCGACCTTACTCTCTCTGATCATGGGGATCCTGCATCCCGCTTCCGGCACCATCACACTCGACGGCGAAGACTTGCCGCATATGGAGCGGGGCCTGCGCGCCAAAAAGATCTGCATGGTCGCCCAGCGTGAGGAGGCTACCCACACTACAGTCTTCGACGCAGTGCTGATGGGCAGAAAACCCTACATTGAAAGTGCTCCCCGACAGGAAGACTTCGATGCGGTCGCAGACATCCTGGCACGGCTCAATCTCTCCCACCATGCCCTCTCCTATATGGATGAGCTCTCCGGCGGTGAACGACAAGTCGCAACCTTGGCACGCGCCTTTGTCCAGCAGACCGACTATCTTCTCTTGGATGAGCCGACCAACAACCTAGACCCCTACAATCAGCAAGAGATCATGCAGTTGGTGCACCACGAGGTGAACGATCGCGGGATCGGCGTACTTGCCGTGATGCACGACATCAACTTAGCCCTCCAGTATTGTGACCGGTTTATCCTGATGAAGGAAGGGAGCATCAAGACCGTTGGCGACTCCTCAGTTATCACCGAGGCAACCATTCGCGATATCTACGGGATGAAAGTCGACGTAATCACCCATAATGGGACCAGGGTAGTTATCCCACACACGTTGAAATAGCATCAATATCGCAACTATATGATGGCCAAATATGTAATGATTGGTTACATGTTCTATACGAACACTACCTTGACAGAGGTGAACAATGACTGAGAACAAGAACAGCGACTTCACCGCCCAAATCGGTACCTCGCTGAAACAGTGGAGAGAAGTCTCCCATAAATCAATTGACCAAGTGGCTCAGGAGAGCGGCGTCTCTAGTGAGGTCGTCTCACAGATTGAGCAGGGAGACTCCTGGATGAGAATCGACGATGTCCTGAAGGTTGCACAGACCTTGGGGCTGCTTGAGAAGCTTAAGCAGGCTTTTGCGGCACTTGAAGCAGCACCTGTCGAACAGCAGGAGGAGCAGACCGAAGCGTCCACGAACACGCTGGAACCTGAAGCGCAAGAAGGCAACGCTCAAGAAGAAGTTCAACCCAAACAGCAGGACAAGCCACAACCGCAACCTGCACCTGCTGTGGAGCAGCCTTGGCTCACCGAGGCAAACTGGTACGACGGCTCAATGGTCTATCAGATCTATCCGTTGGGCCTCACCGGCGCACCTTGGAGAAACGACGGCAGCGCTGAAGGTGCTACCAACGACGATCCGCACCGTCTTTTGAAGATCATCGATGACGGCTGGATCGTCCAGGCCAAGAAACTCGGCGCCACCTGCATTATGCTGAACCCAGTTTTCGAGAGCGATTCACACGGCTATGACACCCGCGACTATACGAAGGTTGACAGCCGCTTGGGCACCAATGAGGACCTTAGGGCGGTCGTCGATGCCGCGCACCAGCAGGGCATCAAGGTCATTCTCGACGCCGTACTCAACCACGTCGGCCGTGGCTTCTGGGCTTTCCAAGATGTTATCAAGAACAGACAAGACAGCAAGTACGTCGGCTGGTTCAACATCGACTGGAACAGCAACTCCCCTTACAATGACGGCTTCAGCTACGAGTCCTGGCAGGGCGTCAGTGAGCTTGTGCAGCTCAACCACAACAACCTCGAGCTCAACAACTACCTCAACGATGTAATCCTGCGATGGGAAAAGGAGTTCGATATCGACGGACTGAGACTGGACGTCGCTTACTGCCTGGATCCGGGATACCTGAAGTATCTCCGTCAGACGGCCAACCAACTCACTGAAAAACGCCATCAGAAGTTCCTACTAATGGGTGAAACGATGTTCGGTGACTACAACCAGTGGATGGGCGACGACGCCTGCGACACCGTCTACAACTACGAGGCCTACAAAGGCCTGTGGGGCTCAATGAACTCCTCCAACATGCATGAGATCGCCTACAGTCTGGAGCGCCAGAGTGGCGACAAGCCGTGGGACCTATACACTGGTAAGCACCTGTTCAACTTCCTCGATAACCACGACACCAGCCGTATCGCCTCAACGCTGAACGATAAGAAGCAGCTGAAGCCGCTCTACGGCCTGCTCTTTGGCATGCCGGGCGTGCCTGCGGTCTACTACGGCAGCGAATGGGGCATCGAGGGCGAGAAGAAGTTCGGCGACCACGAGCAGCGTCCGTCACTTGACAAGCCCGAGTGGAACGACCTCACCGACTGGATCCAAACTCTCACCAAGGCCCGCCTCACGACCGCCGGAGCCGAAGCGCTATGCGAGGGAGACTATCACGAGCTCCTGTGCCAGCCGAAACAATTAGTCTTCCAGCGTGCTTGCGAGAGCGGCCGTGTCATCGTCGCAATCAACGCGGATTCAAAACCGGCACACCTTGACTTCAACGCCCAATGTGGGCAGGGAACCAATCTGATCACCGGTGAGCAGCACGACTTCGGTGGTGGCTCTGATCTGGGCGCGTACGACACCGCCTACTGGCTCTGCGAGAAATAATCTCACACTGAACCATATAGAGTAGTGGGCCAGAGGAACTCAATCCTCCGGCCCATTTTTTATGAAAGGCTTTAGCCTGTGCCGCGCGGAATGCTCGGCATGAAAATCCACCCGCTATGCGGATGGAAGACAACGATGCAAGGCAACGAAACTCGGTAGTGTCCCCAAGGACGCCCCTATGGTGTATTAAGAGTCATCTCACGTCTTTTGCATATTTCGGATAGGAGCATCGAGTATCTGTCCTAAAGCTCGCAGTGTTTCCTCGCTTCGCGCTCGATCTCGTTGATCCTGACGGGCTCGGTGTTAAAGCCTTAAAGCGGCCTCCCTCTAAGTGAGGTGTGCCGACAGCCGTTTCGACTTTAAGGCCCTCTTCGCACTCGTGCTTTTTGGCACCCGGGTTCAAAAGAGCACGGAAGACCTGTCTAGCTATGTATCTCTTCAAACATCTTGTGATCTCGCGCTTCGATGTGCCTTTAGCTATCCTTTTGAAGACGTAGGTCAGCCTCCGTTTGTCGTAGCGCATGCAGCTGAGCGCGATGGTATACAGCGCCCGGAAAGCCTGTCGGTTGAGTCGGTATCTGACAGGCTTGCCGCTCGATGGGTGCCGCTGCGCGCAGCGCTGTAAATGCCGAGGGCAGCGAGCCGCAGCCCCCTTACCTTTAGCAGGGCAGGCGCATTGTCCTGCACAAGCTCCACTGTGAGTGCCTCCAGCTTGTCTGCCTTGTTCTTCGCAAGCGCCTGGAGCATAAGCAGTGAGTCGACAACCAGCTCAGCACCCTTTGGCCTCTTCCTGGCAAGCGACCTCATCATTTCGGAAGTTCCCATCCTGCCGTACTTCGAGCGGATCTCCTCCGGAGCCGCTGCACCTCTTGTCTCGCTTGGGCCGCAGGACCTCCATGACAGCGACACTGCACGATTCCGCATCCCCGAATCGCCTCTACGAGCGATTCGTATCCGGCCCTGTCTGCCGGATACTCTCCGCTGAAGGCCACTTCTGCCCATGGCATCCAACACACACAGTACATGGTTGTCCTTGTGTGTGTCGACGCTAGCGCAGAGCGTCCCGGAACCAGACATGCAAGCCCTCCATCCATCATGGGCATCCTATCGGCAGGTTAGACACAACACTGACAGAAGCGCTAGAAGCAGGAGAGTCCGGTCTGCTGGCAGTGCCCATGCTCCTATAAGGTCATGGCGGGCCTTCGGGATGCCCGCGGCAGGACGTGACAGGGCAGCTGCAGGCCAGTTGTTAAAGTCAACCCCAGACTTACCGATTGAGGGTGGTAGCGGTTTTCCGTACCATTCCACCTACAAACCTAAGCTGTCAGTGCGAGGCCGAGGCTCTGCCTGAACTCCATCGGGCTCACTCCTTTGAGTGAGCGCTTGCGCCTCTTTGTGTTGTACCAGACGATGTAGTGGTTGATGCGCTCCTCCAGCTCCTTAAGGGTCACGCCGTCCCACTTGCACTTCCTGAACACCTCCGTCTTCAGAAGCTCCGAGGAAAGCCTTCTGATGCACTGGTTGTCGAAAGTACAGCTCTTGCGCGACATCGACCTCTCGATGCCTACCTCTTCGCAGATAGATATCCACTTCTGGCTAGCGATAGTGGCAGCCGCAATCTGAGTGGATTATACGATGCCTGCGCTGCTCCTACTCCAAGAAGCGTAAGAGATACTCAATCACACCTAACGGGTGATGGGCAGGCTGACTGAAAGTGCGCAAGACTATTGATGGTACCTACCACTCAAAATGTTATACAAATCCTAAGAGCAAGCCGACGCTGTGGACGAGAAGTGCGACCACATAGGCCACGATGCACTGGAAGGCAACGATACCCCAGGCCCACTTGCCGCCGAGCTCACGCTGGATTGCGGAGATTGCCGCGACGCAGGGCGTATAGAGCAGGCAGAAAACCAGCAGCGTAATAACCGCCAGCGGTGTAAGGGCTACAGTGAGCTCTGCCATGGAACCAAACAGCACAGACAGGGTTGCGACGACAACCTCTTTTGCCATGAAGCCAGCGATAAGAGCTGTGGTGATACGCCAATCGCCGAAGCCGAGTGGACGGAAGATCGGGCTGATCCAGGTTGCAACGGCTGCAAGCATTGAGTCAGCAGGATCGGTGACCATATCAAAGGTCGGGCTGAAGGTCTGCAGCAACCAGATGATAACGGCAGCAGCAAAGACCGTGGTGAAGGCACGGGTTAGGAAGTCCTTGGTCTTCTCCCACAGCAGCTGACCAACGCTTCGCAAGCCTGGCATACGGTAGTTCGGCAGCTCCATTACGAACGGAACCGCCTCGCCTTTCGCGACGGTCAGGTGCGCGATACGACCGAACAGAATAGCTATCAGGATGCCCAACAGGTAAAGGCAGATCATGATCAGACCGCCCTGCCCAGGGAAGAAGGCTGCGGTGAAGAAGCCGTAGATCGTCAGCTTGGTCGAGCAGCTCATGAACGGAATCAATGCGACGGTGAGTTTACGGTCACGCTCAGAAGGTAGCGTTCTCGTAGCCATAACTGCCGGCACCGAGCAGCCAAAGCCCATCAGCATCGGGACGATGGAGCGGCCGGAGAGTCCTATCTTACGCAACAGTTTGTCCATCACAAAGGCGACACGAGCCATATAGCCGGTATCCTCCAAAAGTGACAGGAAGAAGTACATGCCCACGATGTTTGGCAGAATCGGGAGCACCGTACCGACTGCGTTAAAGACGCCGTCGACGATCAGGGAATGGATGACCAGGCTGGCATTGCCGGCCGTCAGCGCCCCATCTACGATACCCGTCACCCAATCAACGAACATCGTGATCAGGTCCCCAAAGAACGGACCGATCACATTGAAGGTGAGGATAAAGATCGCCGCCATGATCAAGATAAACATGGGGATTGCGGAGTATTTACCAGTCAGCACCGCATCGATCTTGCGGCTGCGGATCGTCTCTTTGCTCTCCAGCGGCTTGATCACACAGGCGGAGACCACTTTGTGGATGAAGGTAAAGCGCATATCTGCGATTGCTGCAGCACGGTCGAGCCCGCGTTCCTTTTCCATCTGGTGCACAATGTGCTCTACCGCATCGAGTTCATTTTGGTCGAGCTTGAGCGCATCCTGGACGCGCTTGTCACCCTCGACCAGTTTCGTGGCGGCAAAGCGCAGCGGGATATCCGCACGCTTCGCGTGATCCTCGATCAGGTGCATGACGGCATGCAGGCAGCGGTGTACCGCGCCGCCGTGGTCGTTCTCATCGCAGAAGTCCTGTCTGCCCGGAAGCTCCTGATAGTGGGCGACGTGGACCGCGTGCTCGACGAGCTCGTCGACACCCTCACCGTTGACTGCGGCAATCGGGACGACCGGGAGGCCTAAGATATCCTCCATACGGTTCACGTCAATGGAACCGCCGTTGTTCTGGACTTCGTCCATCATGTTGAGCGCCAATACCATCGGGCGGTTCAACTCCATCAGCTGCATCGTCAGATAGAGGTTACGCTCGATGTTGGTGGCATCGACAATATCAATGATTGCGGGATGCTCCTGCAGGATGAACTGCCGGGAGACCAACTCCTCTGAAGAATACGGACTCATCGAATAGATGCCTGGCAGGTCGGTGACCTTCGTGTTGGGATGCCCCAGAATGGAGCCTTCCTTACGATCCACCGTGACGCCCGGAAAGTTGCCGACGTGTTGGTTGGCGCCGGTCAGCTTGTTGAAGAGCGTTGTCTTTCCGCAGTTCTCGTTGCCGGCAAGCGCGAAACTTAAGGTGGCATCGTCCGGAAGCGGATGTGAGTGGTCCTTCGTACGGGCATCGATATAGGCGCCCTCAGATTCCTCACCGAGGCCGGGGTGCCTTACCTGCGGCGCCTCCATCAGGCTGTCAGCCTGCGCCTGTACCGCATCCTGAGCCTGTTTCGCTTCTTTGCGGGTGACCAGGTGGCAGGTGATCTTTGCTGCATCCGCTAGACGAAGCGACAGCTCATAGCCGCTGATGGTGAATTCCATCGGATCGCTCATCGGAGCGTACTTGATCAGTGTGATGTCCGCTCCGGGGATGACACCCATGTCCAGAAAATGCTGTCTCAGCGCACCCGTTCCACCGACCGTATCAATCTGCGCGGTCTCTCCGATTTCGAGATCCCGCACGGTCATTTGGTCATCTGTTCCCTTTACAGACGGCGTCTGGTGTTGACTCATGCTCATCAACCTTCAATATGTTGTTTTCGGTAGCCTCTCACTACAAAAAGAAGGTTACCATACCTCTCTCATATGTTTTTATCCTATAACACTTAATTTAGTGCAATGCCCTCGTTTTCAGATTTCTGATGCACAGGCCGAATATCTACCAATCCATAAAATCAGAGTCCTTATCGTGCGATCGATGCTCTTTGCGAGCTCGTCGTCTGTCAGAGATAGCGGAGACCCCTATTCCGATCGCACAGCCGATCACCACAGCGAAGATAATAACGACGACACTCATTGAACTCATAGTTATAGTTCTCCCTTATCAGCCCTTTTTGGTATGGCACAAGGATGCCACACTGAGAGCTCCGGTGTCACTTCAGCATACAAACCCCAATAACCTGGATGCTGTCTCTCTCACGTCCATTACAGTCCTTAGGTTTGAGACAGTGCGGATATTCACAGAGGATTTATGCGGATGAAGCCGATCGACTCCGGTAATCTGAAGTGTGATCTGATGGAAGACTTTGAGTGTCTCAACGCCCAGACAGGTATTCTTGGCTCCTGCTATCTCATAGGCGGAGCGCACCGCAAACTGCGCGCCTACATCCACCGCGTGGACGGAGACCTGCACGTTGTTCAGGTTGCCAAGTGTGGAGCCTCTCCGCATATCGGAGCGGTTCGCAAAGGTCTGATAGGGGACGTCGTTGCGGTTGAGTATCTCACTCAGCACTGCCCGGCTGAACGCGTCGGCCGTATAGAGCTGGTTGGCCGCCTCTTTGATCACCAGGCCCTTGTTGGGGGATGCAGGTGTTGGTGGCATCTGCCACCTCAGGGTGGTTGGGATGCTTGGCATGGGGATTGCCACAGAACTTACGAGGAAAGACTGCGCCGCCGAGCGGTAGTACTTTCTCCTCGGTTTTGCCGAGTGTCTTGTTGATGCGTACCAAGGTGTCATGCAGGAAGGCGAAAAGCGCTCCCTGTTTGGTGCTTGAGCCCACTTCTTCGTTATCAAAGCAGACATAGACGGACACGCCGTGCTCGTTATCCGATCCCAGGAAGGCTTGCAAACCCGCATAGGCGGACTGCAGATCGTCCAGGTGCGGTGCGCTCACAAACTCCTGG
Organism: Atopobium sp. oral taxon 416; assembly: GCF_018128285.1. Lineage (NCBI taxonomy): Bacteria > Bacillati > Actinomycetota > Coriobacteriia > Coriobacteriales > Atopobiaceae > Atopobium > Atopobium sp. oral taxon 416. The sequence continues at coordinate 1,046,927 of NZ_CP072380.1, read as the reverse complement.
ACTGCACCCCACACTGTCGGCTTTTGACGGTTGACGAGGTAGAGGTCACGCGCGAGGATTGCATCCAGCTCACAGCTGAGCTCCTCGGCGATCAATTTGTCGAGAGGTCCCTGTTTAGGTTCCCCTGCAGAGAACAAAGGGCAGAGATCGACTGTTCGGTCTGGCCCAAAGGATTCATTGACCTCACGGTTCATATGAATTGCGAGGCTCGGGATGGTCAAGAGATTCTTATCAAAGGAGACGGGCTTCTCCTCAAGTCCCTTTGGGGGGTACGCATGTACACCTCGCCTGCCAGGCTCAGCGGACGATCAAACCAGATATAGTCCATCATGCCGTCCTAGGCTTCGGTATCATAACTGTCAGGGCCTTGAAGCTCCGGCACGCTCTTCAGCTTGTAGGTCGGGGGATCCACATAGGAGGTGGTGAGCTGGAAGTGATAGGAATCAAGCTTATCCCCTACCTTCCAGGTGATCAGGGACGAGTTATTGCAGATGGCGTAGTAGCGCTGTCCTGGCTCCATCTTCCAGGAATCACCTTCCGGCAGATAGGTTGTCCCAACAACAGCCTCAAGCCGCTTGCGGAGCGCTGCTACCGTGAAGAAGGTACACGAGGGACTTCCTCGATAAATGTGTATAACCCTTGTGAGGCAGTGAGATAGTCAGTCTCTGACACGAAGAAACACCCTACCCTCTATACGATCATTCCGATAATCCAGCAGACCAAGCCGCCTAAGACGATCGTAACCGGCAGGGTTACAAACCATGCTTGCACGATGTCGGCTGCGACGCCCCAGTGGACCTTACGCAGTCCCTTCGCGGAACCGGAGCCCATGATTGCGGTGGTGATGACCTGGGTGGTGGAGACCGGCGCACCGATTGCCGTCATGATCTGAATCGCAATGGCGGAGGAAGTCTCAGAGACAAAGCCCATGACCGGTTCCAGCTTGGTGACGCCGGATCCAACAGTCTTCATGATGCGCTGGCCGCCAACGGAGGTGCCGATTGCCATTGTCGTCGCGCAAAAGATCTTGACCCACAGAGGAATGCCGGTACCAGCTGCGACGAGCCCCTGAGAGACCAGGGCGATCGTGATGATGCCCATCGTTTTTTGGGCGTCGTTGGAGCCGTGGCTGTACGCCATAAACATCGAAGAGACGATCTGCAGCCGATGGAACAAGGTGTTCGCGCGATGCGGTGTCCAGCTCGCAAAGAGCTCAAAGATGAAGCGCATGAGTGTAAAGCCAAGCGCAAAGCCAATCAGCGGTGAAGTGAAGAGCGGGATGATGACCTTATTTAAGACCCCGTCCCACTGCACGTAGCCGAGCGAGTGCGTATAGACGATTGTGGCGCCGATGAGGCTGCCGATCAGCGCGTGGGAGGAGCTGGAAGGGACCGCCTTCCACCAGGTGAACAGGTCCCAAATGATTGCGCCCACGAGCGCAGAGAAGATCACGTAGAGATCCGGCGTGATCGAGACGATGCCCTCGGCGATGGTCATAGCCACACTCTCGTGCGTGAGGGCGCCCAAAAAGTTCATGCACGCGGACATGATGATCGCGGCTCTGGGCGGTAAGGCACGGGTGTAGACGGTCGTAGCGATTGCATTGGCCGCATCGTGGAACCCGTTGATCAACTCGAAGAGGAAGGCGGCGATCAGCACCCCCACAAGAAGTGAGCTAAGCATTCTTCAGCACCACATTCGCCACGAGCGTCGCGACTGTCTTACAGTCGTCAAGAATGTCCTCCATCTTGCCAAAGATTGTGTCCCATTTGAGCAGGTGGGTCGCGGTTACGTTCTCCTCGTCAAAGAGCTTCGCCAAGGCGCTGTGGTAGACATGATCCCCCTGGTCCTCAATATCGTGGATCATGCCAGCCTGCTTCTGGACTTCTTTGTCCTTGCGGAAGTTGGAGAAATGCTGGAAGAGGACCTGTATATCGTGGACGGCATCGCGGCCCAGCGCCGCCATCTGCTCAGCCTCGGGATAGGTCGCGTTCACATGGAAGAGCTCGTAGCGCCTTGAGACGTTTTCCATATCATCGACAACGTCATCCATCTTTAGGATCAACGCGGAGATATCCTCGCGATCAAACGGCGTCACGAACGAATTATTGAGAAGATCAAAGATCTTGCTGATTTCTCTATCGCAATCGATCTCGTAGTCTTTCATTTCAGTGATGCGATTTGCATGTTTCGGATATGTGGAAACAATGTCATAGTAGCAATCTGCTGCGACGACCATCTTGTCTGCAAGCTCCTGAAATAATACGTAGAACTGATCTTCCTTCTTGCTTACACGAGACATATGGCTTCCTATCTACGCTCAGTTCAGATTACGAAATCAATACGTAATCAAGTATAAAGGTACAGATGCAGAGCCGCCACATAAAAGTGCCCTGATAGACCCGTCTTTAGCGTTTAGCACCACGATTCTTCAGGACCCGGGACATGGCCCGGAACCGCAAAAGCCAGCCCTGAGCTGGCTTTTTTCATGCCTGTATGCTTGATCCGGAAATCGCTCCCTGATAGAATATATACATGGTGCTATGGTGCTTTACGTTGACAGGGAGGCTGCGATGGCCTACTTCCTCAAGCAGACGCGCAACAAGAAGGGGCTTTATCTCCAGATCTACGAGAGCCACTGGGACCCCAAGCGAAGGCATACCGCGCACAGGTCCGTGAAGGCGCTGGACTATGCCGACGCGCTGATGGAGAAGGGCATCGCCGATCCCGTCTCCCATTACAAGCGCGAGGTGGCCCGCATGAATGCCGAGCGCAAGGCCGGCATGGAGAGGGAGAGGGTGCGGGAGATCTCCGATGTCCCGGCGACGAGGCATCTCGGCCACTTCGCGCTCAAGGCGGTGGACACGGCCCTCGGCACGGCGGAGGACATGGCGCTGCTCCAGACCCCCTCGGGCTTGCGCTTCTCGCTGCACGATCTCCTCTCCTCGCTCGTCTATGCGAGGGCCGTCGCCCCCTGCTCCAAGCTCAGGACATTCGAGGGCGTGCTGCCCCAGATGGAGGGCATCGATGCGCAGTTCACGCTGGACCAGCTCTGAGACGGGCTCGCCTATCTGGGCGATGAGTACGACAAGGTCGTCGAGATCTACAATGCGCACGTGGAGGAGGCCTTCGGCCACGACATGTCCTTGGCCTACTTCGATTGCACGAACTTCTACTTCGAGATCGACCGCAAGGACGATTTCAGGAGGAAGGGCCCCTCGAAGGAGCACAGGCCAAAGCCGACAGTCGCGATGGGCCTTCTCCTCGACGCCAACTGCATCCCGGTGGCGATGAGCCTGTTTCCCGGCAACGAGAGCGACAGGCCGCAGCTCGGAAGGTGCATCGCCCAGATGAAGGAGAGGGGCTCCATATCCGGCAGGACCGTGAGGGTCGCCGACAAGGGGCTGAACTGCGCAGCCAACATCGCGGAGGCGGTGCTTGCAGGGGACGGCTACATATTCTCGAAGTCGGTGAAGGCGCTTCCCGCCAAGGAGCGCACGTGGGCGCTCTCGGGAGATGGCTGGACGGACGTCGCCGACGGGAAGGGCGAGACATCGTTTCGCTACAAGATGGCGGACGGCGACTTCGAGTACACGGTAGAGGGAGAGGACGGAAGGAAGAGGAAGGTCGAGCTCCCCGAGAGGCGCGTCGTCACGTACAGCCCCTCGCTTGCCAGGAAGCAGAAATACGAGATAGACCGGCAGGTGGAGAAGGCGAGGGCGCTTAAGGCGGCAGCCGCGAAAAGGTCCGAGTACGGCGACAGCGCGAAGTATGTCACGTTCTCCCCCGTCGACGGCGAGGGCGAGGTCAGGGAGGACATGAAGGTCGCGGCCATGCTCAACCACGAGGCGATCAGGAAGGCCAGGGCCCTTGTGGGCTACAACATGATCGTGACCTCGGAGACCAGGATGGACCCCCTGGCCATATACAGCACCTACCACAGGCTCTGGAGGATCGAGGAGAGCTTCAGGGTGATGAAGTCTAAGCTCGATGCGAGGCCTGTCTATCTTCAGAGGCAGAGCACAATCACGGGCCACTTCCTCGTCTGCTACATCGCGGTGCTGCTCATGAGGCTCCTGCAGGTGAAGGTGCTGGGAGATAGCTTCTCCTCCAAGGACATCATGGGGCTCTGTCGCGGCCTCGATGTGTGCCGCACCTCGGAGAGGAGGTATGCCAACATATCCAGGAGAAGCCCCATCATCGAGGAGCTGGCGTCAAGGACGGGGCTGCCGCTGCTTCACTTCAACCTCACCGAAGGCGACGTGAAGGCGATCTCCTCCTGCACGCTCGCCCATGCTGCGCGGCGAAGGGAAGGGCCCTTCTGCCGGCAGGAAGCGCGGCTGAAGGGACCCATAGCACCATATCGGGGATCGAAAAACCAAAGTCCGGAAGTATAAAGGTACAGATGCAGAGCCGCCACATAAAAGTGCCCTGATAGACCATCAAAAACCAAAAATTGTATTGTGATTGTTACTTTATCGGGGGCTTTCTAACGTACGCCAAAGCATTTCGCCCTTGTGAATATATGCACGTATATATACAGGTAAAGTGGCACGCCCGTTTGGACAACGAAATCGGCTTCAGAAGTGAACCCGGTACCTTTTTTCCTGGCGGCCTTACGCCGCCATCAGCCCTAAGCGATACCAGTTTGAGGAGCGTCTCGTAGCTAAGTAGCTGGTGGAGCCACTCGTTATTGTACTGCTTAGCGTAAGCCCGCGCTGAGCCTTCTTTAGCTCGCCGAGCGCTTTGTACTCGTTGATCCTCACGCACTCACTCTTGAGGCTTCTAGATCATCTCTTTTACGATAGTGTTGTCGACCCACTTCCATGCTCTGGCAGATGTTTCAGCAAGCCAGCAGACCCTTATACGTTGCAGCGGAGAGGAGCGATCCCTGGTTGAAGTTGGCACTGGAGGGTCTTTGTGCTCCTCCAGTGCCTGGCACATGCACTCGCATACACCTGCGGCACCCATGTCGGATGAGTCCTTCCGGCCCACGACGCAGTGGGAGAACCAGCCGATCACACAGATCAGACACAGGTGCAAGCCCCCTATCGGAATGTAGGTGATCTCGACGCTACCTGGTTGGGAAAGCGTATCGCCTTGTTCTTCAGCAGGCAGGAATGCTTTACCGAGCTTTTGGCCGGCTTGGGGCAGATCGAGCACACACCCATCTTCTCCATGAGCCTTCGCGCCCAGCACCTCGATGCCTCGAGTGTACGGCTTATCTTCCTCGCACCTGCGTAAGGGCTGCTTCAGGTGGACGTTATCCACGATGCGCATGGCGCGCTTGCGATTCGATCCCTCAAAAGAGCGCCTGCGCGGCCCTTGGCCTTGTAGTAGGTGAGCCTGGGGATCTACAGCTGCTGGAGCTGCCTGACCACGCTAACCCACCATCCCGGGTCGATCAGATCCTTCCTTGGAATCGAGGTCGATTCCGTAATGTACAAGCACACGGCGTTGAAGATAGTCGCGCTCGCTGCTCGCTCGTCCTGCGCAACGGAGAAGACCCTGGACAGGTCGCTTTCGGCCTTAGCCTTCTAGTTCCTCACCAGGTTGGGTTGAGGTCGTATTTCTTCGCTATCTCGTTGACAGTCTCGGCGCCCTGCAGCGCCTCCAGCGTCACCTTGGCCTTGAGCTCGGCCGGGTGTGGCTTTCCCTTCGGCATTCTCGAACCTCACTTTCCGCGCTCTATGAGCACATTGTGCGAGTTCACTTCGTCAAGTCAAATCGGTGTCCAGTTTTAATGTGCCATATTAAGGTGCGGACAACTAAACGACCTTGAACTGATCGAATTTTAAACATTCCAGTATTACACTGTTCAGTACCCTGCTACCCTTGCAGCGTTAGGCAAAACAGACCTGTCGCAGCGTCATGGTACTATGGGAAATGGAATCTGTCCGCGTGTCAGCGGCAAAACGGGTAGGAACTACTTTGTATATGAATGGTATATCCTGCCTTTGTGCAGATACGTGATAGATACCGTAACGTGCTAATCTTTCTATTTCTACAACACGATCTACCGTAAGAATTCAGGTTTTTACTCAATGAATCTTTCACAAGCAATTGATCAGGCAACCTCAGCGATCTTCCCCGGATTCCTCTCCGGGGATGAGGCACTCAACCAGGAACGCCGGAAAAATGAAGAAGCACTGTCGATGCTGATGGACACCTGGAGAAACTCCCCTGCTGACAAGCTTCCCTTTTCCTTTGATCTGATCCGTGGCTTGGCTGACAACAACAGAACCATCTGTGATATGTTTGGTACCAAGCGCCTGCGCCGTGAAAGCCCAGTGACCCTCACCCGTAACCTCTCCAATAAGGATCTGATCCACTCAGTAGCGGTGATGCAAGGAAGGACCGACAGGGAAGTGGAGATAACCGCGCATCCCGACCTGCGTGACTTGAATGTCGCCTATCAGGAAGCGCCGGTCTCCGGCATGATCTTAGGGATCGATCTGGAAACCACCGGCACAGAGCCCTCTCGTGGCTACATTATCAATGTCGGCTTTGAATTCATGCTGCTCGAGCCGAAGTCAAAACCCAATAACGGCCACACCGCTTACTTCGGTATCCCTGAGATGTATAAGGAGAAAGGCGTACCCCTCTCCAACATCCATCATATCACCTGGAAGGATCTCGACGGAAAGACCCCCTTCCGTGAGAACATCCCCGTTCAAAAAGCCCTGCTGAAGATCTTGGAAACTTATCCCTACATGGCACACAACGCCGCCTTTGAGGATTCCTGGCTCACCATCCACCTGAACGGCTATGCAGAGGCACGGAAGGCGGGCGAGATCATCCCGATCGACACCCGTGACATCTGCAGGCGGTGTGATCCAGAGGTAGCCTCACTGAGGCGTGAATCACACCCCGCAGCATTGGAGACCTGGGCCCGTCGTCGCCATGTCCTCAAAAAGAGTCAAAAAGAGCGGCACTTAGGCCTTGAGGACGTGGACCTCATGTTCAAGACCGTCCAGGCGGAATTCAAAGAGCGCAATATGTTTGCCGAATCGGTAGCTAAGTGATGCTCACAATCTTTTAGAGAATCACAATGAGTCCCCCTGCCGTAGACCTATACGACACAGGGACTCTTCTGTAGAACGGGATCTATTTCACGATAAACGGTGTACGTGTCCTTCACACCTCAAGATAATCGACACCCTTTGCCTCCATACGGCGGTGCAGCTCCTCGATGATGGGAATACCCTTACTGCAGCCGATACGTTCAGCACCAGCATGCACAAAGTCGAGGAAGGCGTCTGCTGTGCGGATACCGCCGGCAGCTTTGATCCTCACTGCAGGATCAGCATACTTGCGCATCAAGCGAACATCCTCGAGCGTAGCCCCACCTTTTGCAAAGCCGGTGCTCGTCTTAATGAAGGTCGGCTTAACCTCGCTCGCAATCTCACACAGTTTGATCTTCTCACCCTGCGACAGGAAGCAGTTCTCAAAGATCACCTTTGAAGGAACCTGTGCTTCGTTGCACGCATCAACGATCTGCCGCATCTCGTCTTTCACATAGTTCCAGTTTGCGGCTTTGACTTCGGTCAAGTTGACAACGTAGTCGATCTCATTGGCGCCATTGGCCAACGCATCCTTTGTCTCGAACACCTTTGTAACTATGCTGGTCTGCCCCAATGGGAAGCTGATGGCCGCACCGGTGTCTATATCGGTCCCCTTCAGCTGCTCTGAACAGAATTTTGACTGCGCTGAGTTGATCGCAACCATCTTGAAGTGATATTGCTTCGCCTCGTCGCACAGTTTCTTGAGATCCTCATGTGTCGCATCAGGCCGGAGATTGGTGTGGTCAATCAGCCGGCAGAAGTCATCGATGGTATACCGTTTCATGCAGGCGTCCTTTCCTTGGGACCAAATACACACCTCAATATTACTTGGATCGCCAGACTTAACCAGAGACCGATCCCCAAACGTATCCTCCTTAAATCCATTCGTACTTCCCTGTTGAGGTATGTGTCGACATAGAAAGCTCGGAGAACCACTCCCTCGTTCTCCGAGCTTTCTCAAAATAATGAATTAGTTAGTTGGCTGTTATGGCAGTACAACTACTCCTTCTCCCAAGAACGTGCCTGAGACTCAGAGATCGGCTTGAGATCCTCTCCACCCTTATACGGAGAGTCCTCGCCACCCTGACCATAGAGGAAATAGAAGCCTGAACGGTTACGATACAGGGTCTCTTCGTAACCTGCCGGATCACCGAACTCACCGAAGGTCTTGTGAGCAAGCTTAGTGGATTTCTCGGTGTCATAGCTGTGACGCTTGCCTTCAAAAGTCATTGTTCTGCGCATACCATTCTCCTTAGGTTTGTCAACGCTTTTTCCGGGAACGTATATTCGGTTAGTATCATAGTGAACTCGACATGTCGAGTTCGTTTCAAAGTGTCGATTTAACAACTAATTCACAGTTTGCACAAATTCAACAGTGTCAAGTTCGTTCAATTTAATACCGCATCCCACCTGCTCACAACGTCTTACCAGAAGTTGAGTTCTACGAGTCACTGAGCCGGTTATCTCGATATGAAAAACGCCAGCTGCCCAAATAGAGCAGCTGGCGCCCATTTATCTCGACATGCAACTCTACATCAATTTAGTGACCTCAGCGGCAAATTGAACCGGGTCATCGATCGGGAGACCTTCGACCAGCAAAGCCTGGTTATAGAGGATGTTGCTGTAGAGCTTCAGCTTGTCCTCATCGCCGTCCTTTTGAGACTGTACCAGTTTGGCGAACACCGGATGTGTGGGGTTGAGCTCGAGTACACGCTGGGCTTTCGGGGTATTGTCAGCCTCTGGACCCTGCGCGATAACACGCTCCATCTCAAGGGAGACCGGGCCGGTCGCGGTGATGCGAGCCGGGGTATCTGTGAGCCCCGCGGTGACGGTCACGTCGGTAACCTTGTCGCCCAGCGCCTTCTTCATTGCGTCAAACAGATCCTTGTTCTCGTCGGTCGCCTTCTTGGCCTCGTCCTTTTCATCCTTCGTTGCGAAGTCAACATCGGACTTGGATATGTTTTGGAACTCGAGGTCACGGGCATCGGTGCCCTTGTGCTCAGAGTCACCGGCTACCGCGTCAATGTGGTAGCTCCTCATGATCTGGAACATGAACTCATCGACGTCCTGCGTACACAGGAGCACGTCGTAACCGTGTTTGATTGCAGAGCCCACTACCGGCATCTTGGCCAGGCGGTCCTGAGACTCGCCTGCGGCGTAGTAGATCTTGTCCTGATCCTTCGGCATCGCCTTCACGTACTCTTTGAAGGTTACGAACTTCTTCTCTTTTGCGGACCAGAAGAGCAGGAGGTCAGCGAGCTCTGAGGCTTTGGAGCCGTAGGAGTTGTAGATACCGAACTTGAGGCCACGACCGAAGTTGTTGAAGAATTTGATGTAGTTCTCACGGTCGTTGTCGCGCATATCCTGTAAGGTCTGGGTGATCTTCTTCTCCACGCGACGGGCGATCGCACGTAACTGTGCGCTCTGCTGTAGTGTCTCACGGCTGATATTGAGCTGGATATCCGGGGAATCTACGACGCCGTGGACGAAGTTGTAATAGTCCGGGAGCAGATCTGCGCACTTCTCCTGGATCAGTACGTTGTTGGAGTAGAGCGCCAGGCCTTTCTGGTAGTCCTTACTATACAGATCAAACGGAGCCTGTGAAGGGATAAAGAGCAATGCATCATAGCTCACAGTGCCCTCAGTGTGGAAGCTTAAGGTCTTGAGTGGTTTTGCCCAATCGTGGAACGTGGACTCGTAGAACTCGTCGTAGTCCTTCTGCTCGACCTCGCTCTTCTGCTTCTTCCAGATCGGGGTCATCGAGTTAATGGTGTCAAGCTCCTGGTAGTCCTCATACTCTGGCTTGTAGTCGTCACCTGCATCCTTCGGCTTTGGCTTCTGTCTACTCTTGGTCACCATCATCTGAATCGGGTGGCGCACGTAGTTGGAGTACTTCTTAATGAGCCCCTGCAGTGTGTACTCATTCAAATACTTATCGGTATCCTCGTCCTTCGTGGAATCCTTCAGGTAGACGATTACGTCAGTGCCGTGGTCCTCCGCATTCGGGCGCTCGTCCGGCTTTGCCGGATCGATCGTGTATCCGGTGATACCGTCAGATTCCCAGGCGTAGGCTTTCTCCGCACCCAGGGCACGGCTTACAACACGGACCTTCTTGGCGACCATAAAGGCAGAGTAGAAGCCGACGCCAAACTGGCCAATGATATCGATTGAGTCCGCATCATCCTTATTGTCGGAGGCCTTCTCAATCTCGTCTTTGAACTGTTGGGACCCGGAATGAGCGATCGTGCCCAGGTTCTTGTCCAGCTCGTCTTCGGTCATACCGATTCCGTTATCAGATACCGTAATGGTCCTGACATCCTTGTCAAACGACACACTGATCGGCAGGCTCTTCTGGTCGATCTTCACGGAAGGGTCAGTCAGGCTCTTGAAGCTGAGCTTGTCAATTGCGTCGGAGGCATTTGATATAAGCTCACGAAGGAAGATCTCCTTGTTGGTGTAGATAGAGTTGATCATCAGATCAAGAAGCTTTTTACTCTCTGTCTTAAATTGTTTCATGTACAGTCCTTCCAACCAAACGGTTTAGTTATTTGTTGCATACCTTGATCGATGTACCCGCCCCTCCCCAACCTATACAACTAAGAACTATAAAATCTCAGCTATCAGCGCTTAGGTCTTGGAGAACCAAGAGACTACCAACAATAAATATTAGTAGGAATCATCTATGCTCTGCTACGCACAAGACCTGCCGGGGTATACATCACAACAGAAAGGGAAAAACTACAGTAAAATACCAGGAGGCTTATCATGGCTCATTCAATTTTGATCAAAGACACTACACGGGAAGAGCGCATTGAAATCGTGAGAAAGGGACTCGCATTCTGCGGTGACGGCAGCTGCGAGAACTGCAGTGGCTGCTCAATGGGTGTAGGTTCTATCGACACAATGTATCAGCCCTATATCGACGGCGAGATGGAGTTAGCAGAGGTCAATATGATGAACGCCGCAGACCACTACACGTTAGGCGGTTGATGCGACGCCCTTGTTCCTATCTATCACGTATCGAGGTTTAGCAATCAAAGCGGGTATTGACGAGACGTCCTGTCTCGTCGTGCCCCACGCGAATCGCAAAGGCAAATCGATCGACGGCAGAGCAGAGCTCAAAGTCACCTTCAGGAAACGCCGGTTGCTTCGGATCAAAGAACTTCTTTCCTGCGCTTGTGCGCAGGTCTTCTGCTTTCTGCTGTACGAGGGTGCATGTTTGTTCGTAATCAGCACCTTCAAGTAAGGCTTTGATATAGTGAGCACACAGTACATCCTCATCTGCAGTACTCACCCCTTGATTTCCCATCGCAACGATAGAGACTTCCTCGGGGTCCTTGCATTGGATATAGCGGGCAATGGCACCGGCATTTACAAGACTTGCCGCCACAATCTCGGTGGCTCCTGTAGCGTTGACAATACCCTGGGTGCCGGCACTCGTGGTGTGGATGCAGTATTTACCGGTTAGGTCCTTCCCTACCACCTGTGAGGGAGAGTTCCCGTATTCAAACCCTTCAACCTGTGCACCGTAGCGCTCACCAAAGGTGATGTAGTCAGGGTGCTCCTTTCTGTATGCCAGCGCTTCCTCAATTGAACCGATCGGGAAGATCGCTTTGGCTCCCTGTCCAAAGAGATAGCTCTCAAGCGAGAACGCACGGTAGACATCGATGATTACCGTAAGTCCTCGGGCCTGCTTAGCGCCCTCAATCAATTCCAATATCCGAACATTCATGGTCTATACATGCTCCCAATATACGTATCAATAAATCTGGTACTGATAGCTAACTCATATGCTAATGCAATTTCATTATCCTCACGCATTCTTGCATGCATAGAGCCTCTTAACCTCAGTAGAGATGACGATCCAAAAGGTTGATTGATTTATTACTTATTCTTATAATTGGTAAGCATCTCAATCAGAATACGCTGGGCTTGTTCACTTGTTTGAGATTTTATCAATCTATTGATTTCGGTTTGCCTATTTCCAAGAGACATAATCTCTTTGAACAGCCTTAAGTACTCTATATCACTGTTCTGAGCGAAACAAAAAAGCAAGAAAACGCGTTCATTATTATCAAATTCGATGCCTTTTTGCGATATCAATAGGCTCAAGCAATCCTCCAGTACATCATCTTTTGACTCTGCATGAGGAAGGGCGATACCTCTATTGATAATAATATATGGCCCGTATTTCTCTACGTTGTCAATAGCATGGTCAACATAAGAAGGCCCTACCAGATTATTCTCAACAAGATCAGTAAATCCGGCTTTTATTCCATCTTTCCAGCTTAAGGACCTAGATTCAATTCGTATGAACTGCATAGGCATTATTTTTAGAATTTCTGAGCTCATAGCTGTCTGGTATTCAGAATTCTCAAATTCCTTCAGTAGTCTAACTGTTTGATTATAAATTATCTCCATTTTCCTTATGTTTCCTGATTTCACGATTGGACTAACCAATTGGATCAAGGCATCATTATCTTTCCTATTCTGCTTAGAATCATGCTGTATTTTAAACGCTATAGCTTGGATATTATTGATGTCACTAATCGTAAGCATCGGAGACACTTTGACAGATGGAACAGTTAACTGAGGTAAATCTACCGTAGTAACTACAAAGTCTAGGTGCTGCGTCTCTAAATCATTAAAGTTGAAATCGTTTTTCTGTATTGAACAAGCGACATAAAAATTGAAGTAGTTTTTTATTTGCTCTTGAAGGTACTCACTCATGGCCCTAGAGCCCGGACAGACTATAGCAATTCTAGATGGAGTTTTCTTATTTTCATTACGTAAAACGGCAGCAGCAATGTGTATGACAATAGAAGAAACCATACTATCGGACAGTGGTCTATGTAAAAAATTTTCTATAACATTTAAACTGCGAGTTGTTGCCTGTCGGATTAATTTAACCTGAGGTCCTAGAGGTCCTGCGATATTCGCATTAAATGAATCAGAATCCCAGTTTATCAGGCTCTTTAAATGCGAGACTAATAGATCAATAAGCAATTCGTCGTTTTGCAGATCAATCCCCAAATCTATGCCTATAAGGGTAAGGAAGTGGGATACCGTACAATAAAAATCAAAATCGTTTACATGTTCCACTTGGGGATAGTGGCTCTGATTAAAAATGAATTGCTCTATCTGTCCGATACGTTCAGAATTTAATGCACCTAAATTGTTAATTTTCTTTGCTACAAAAACAATAAGCTGCCCGACGAAATCCAAGGAATTAAATGATGAATCCTGAGTCACTGTTTGGATATCAACATCATTTTTATTCTTAAGCTGATTAAATGATATTAACAAAGAGGCAGATATTCTGTACTCTGACTCTACAGTTAGGAAGGTATTGAATTTTGTTTCAAACATCCGAACAGAGCCTAAAATATCATCAATCGAATAGCTAAAGCCAAGTTTACGTTCAAGTAACCCAGAAAAATAGTCATGAGCATGGTATCTGCTACTCAATAAGTCAAAAAAATATCTACCAGTAGAACACGCTGTTTTTCTTCGGACGAATTGATCTCTACACCATATTTGCCCTTAGTGATCACTTCAATATCGTACTTGCTCAACCAGTAACGAACTAATTTGATGTCCTGTACAACAGTATTGCGGGAAACGAACATAGAATCAGCAAGGGCCTGCAATGAGATATATCCCTCCTGCAAGAGCAGCTCAACGGTGATGTATATCTTTCTTTCTTCAGACGATAACTTGTATTCAAATAGATCCATAGTACTGAGCGCATCGGTTATCTGACTGTAATCAAAGCCAGCCTCGAGATAAATGGAACCATCTGCAAGTGAGATCTTAGAAGAAACGTCCACGCTTTGAGTGAACGCATTTGCTTCCCTAATATCTAGACGAAGTGTTTTGTCCGACATGTCGTAATCAGAAAGAATCACCTCTTCTGGTAGTAAGTGTGTAGGTGTATCCAAAAGACGCTGTAATATTTCAGTGCTTCTCTTCTTCATAATGCCACCACCAGATTTTTTAAAGTTCTAACAGTCTAGATAACGAGTGAATCTGGCGCTTCACGGGCATGTCCATGGCCAACATGCAAAAGCTACCTCAACTGGTAGGTCTACCTCTACCAGGTCAACCAGGCCCGTGATAGGTAGCCTGAAGCTGCAAAGGTGGTTCGCCATATGATGATGGCCAACGTAGGTCTCCGCAGCCCGACGTAGGTATACTATCACCTGTTATCTAGACTGTTAGATTTAAAGTCATTCGAGACTGGCATGACGTGATGCCATCTCTTGATCCAAATTTTGTTCACCGTTTACGAGTCTCATCACCGAGGAATCAAATAGAAGTAAGAGCATTTGCTCAAATAGACTGCCTAGTGGCTGAACGCTATTTGATGCAGTGGAGTATTTTGTACCCGAAGGAATAACTATGTCAGGCGTATGAATTTTCGCCAGAGTAGACTCTGTGCTCGCTGACACTACAAAAAGATCAACATCTGACTTTAAAGCCGATCTAGCCATAAGCACAACACTGCCCGTTTCTCCTGAGGCAGACGCAACAATCAAGAGATCACCCTCTTGTATACTCGGAGTTATTGTTTCTCCCACGACATAGACAACCTTTCCAATTTGCATAAGTCGCATTGCGAATGCCTTTAACATCAAACCAGATCGTCCGGTACCGAATACAAAAATCCTATTATGTTCAGTAATAATCTTTATTAATTTGTCTATAGAGTTCTCGTCGACATAGGATTCAGCGCCTACGATTTCATTAATAACGGTATCAAATTCATTCATTTTTTTACTTTTTCTAGTGAAAATATCCACAAGCTTTACGGCTATTTTGAAAATCAATTATTGTAGTAGTATTTCGAAGTAAAGCCTCATGAAGAGAATGTACATGAGACTGTATATCGTTAACTAAATTGTGTCGGCAACTTGTTTGATTGATTAACTAGTCCGACTGCTTACACCAACACTGATAATGACACCACAGTTGATTCGGCAGGGGATTTCCTGCAGAGTTGGCTGTAGGGCATACGCCCTGGGAACATTGGCTTGCACCACGACACCGACCCATACACCAACCGCCGTCGTGCAGACTGGCCTGCAGCTGCCCTGCCGCGGACATCCCGAAGGCCCGCCATGACTTCACAGGAGTATGGGCACTGCCAGCAGACCGGGCTCCCCTGCTTCTAGCGCTCTCGCCAGTGTTGTGTCTGGCCTGCCGATAAGATGCCCCATGACGGATGAAGGTCTTGCATGTCTGGTTCCGGTACACTCTGCGCTGGCGTCGTTTGGGACACTATCTTCATATCACTCCTTCACAGATTCAATAGTAGAGTTAATAAAAATATATTTTAATATCTATCTCTGTTTGAGCTATTCTTCAATTTTTCTCCAACAGCGCCAGATGGATGATTGATTAGGAATTGTTTTTTAGTAAATTTGCTTTCTTTCATTATCAAGCAGGCAATCACATCAAACAAAGAGATAACAGCCAAAGAGCTGGTTGTAGCGAGCAAACCAAATTCATCCAACTCATTGTTTATTTTTACAATAGTAACGAGATCTGACTGAAGAGCAATCTCTGACTTAGGATTTTCAGTTACTGTAACGATCTTTACATTCTTCTCTTTCAAATTCGGTAAAAAAGAGGTCAGTTCTTTAGTTGAGCCACTTTTAGAGATGAATACAACGATGTCACCAGGTGAAATTACACCAAGAGCACCATGTACAGCATCAGAAGGATTTAAGAAAAAGGTCTTTAACTCTACTACCCGTAAAGTATGCACAATCTTTTTGGCATCCATAGCAGAGGTTCCGCACCCTGTAAAAAATATATTATTTGATGCATTAACTATTAGGTCTTTTAGCTCCTCAACTTCTTTGCCAGAAATAGTATCGGATAGATTTTCTATTTCTTTGCCTTCACGCTCAAAAAGTTTTTGGTATTCAGCCGTCATCTTCTTCATCTCCTAAAACAATAACCTGAATTTTTCTATCGCGCTCACGAGTCTGATCAAAATCAACGAAGAATATCTGTCCAACTGGACCAGTAAGTAACTGGCCACCTTTTACTCCAAGCGTCACGCTCGAGCCAAGAAAGTCCGATCTTAAATGAGCATCGGTATTCAACATGGTCCACTTAACTGCAGGGTAATTAGGGTCTATCTTCTTCATACCGTAGGCAATATGTTTAGGACCCGGGCTTAAATATGGATAATTTTCAGTAGACTGTTTAGGGACTAGTCTATCGAGAATATGGTTCAGATCTACCTGAAGATAATCATCTCCGTAATAATTTTTATCATGCATATATTCATCAAAATATACAGAGCAAGTTGTGTGGTAAGTCTGGACCAGGCATATCCCATTCTCAACCCCACTACGTTCAATTATTTTATCTATATCCTGGGTAATCAAGTAGTAGGATGGCCGTCCTGAAACAGTGCTGATCTCAATTTCCTGAAAATAAAATGACAAAGTAATCCTCAGTTCCTTTAATTAAAGATATTATCTCTGCGTCATTAATATCTGCAAAGCTTTTATTAATGGAGTTGCAGTTAACGATATATTTTTAAAATAATATTATTGATTACTATCCTCAGTTGCGTACTACGTTCTATTGAGTGGCTGAGAGAAATAGATTTTGCTTATATTTAGAAACATCAGCTGCATCTTTCATATTGAAATGCTATTAGAAACATGCAGCTGATTCCTATAAAAACTGCCAGAGACAACTATATATAAGTAGCTATCGATTCAACACCGATTAAAATCCTGTTTCACTGCTGTGAAAGCTGCTCTTTTATTTGTTCCCAAACTTTATCAGCACCCACACCTGTTAATAAACCTACACCATTTATCACTTTAGACTGGATTTCTTCTGGAACTATTGTTGTGCTGATTACAATATCGTAATCTCCGTTTTTAATATTATCGATCTCTTCAGTAACAGCAGATTGTTTTATTTCAATTTGGCCCGTCAGATTATTTTTAGCTAACCAATCATTAACTTTTGAATGCACGATGGTGGATGTTGCATGCCCAGCTCCGCACATAATCAACATTTTTTTCATTTTTACTTTCCTTCTTCAAGACCAGAGTTGTACTTTTTAACGACATTCATATAGAACATCAATCCTAGAAGAATAACGATGATGATAATTAATCCCACTAGTCTTAAATTTTGTGATGCCCACACGAAAATCGCATTTGTCCATAATCCAGCAAGCTCAAATGAAAAAGCACCTGTCGTTTGAATACTGTAGTTTGCCAATACAAATGTTTTCATTACTAGAGGGGACATCCATGTAGACAGATAGAGCATGGGGATAGAATAAAGTGTCGCACCGATGATGCTTCTTACAATGTTCCCGCCAAAAGCACCAACAAGCAGCGTAAATACATATACATAAAGAGTTAAATCACCTAAAGGTAAAACTTTATTACCTGGAAGGATCACTGCCAACAGTAACGAGATGGGGATCATAAGGACACTCGTAGCAACAACAGCAGGATGACCGACAGTTAAAGCTGCATCCATACCAATGTTGACCTTTTTCCCGTGCAGACGTTTCTCAGAGAAAGATTGTGCAGCTTCAGAAATAGGAGTTAAGCTCTCCATAAACATCGAAATCATTTTAGGCAGGATCTTTAAAACTGCTCCCATCTCAACGCCCAACTGTAAACTCTCAGCAACATCGGAACCAGCAAGTAATGCAATAATGAGACCAACAATGAATCCTACTACCAGTGGGTCGCCCAGTACACCAAACCGCTTTTGGATCTGTTCAGGACTAGTATTTAATTTATTGAAACCAGGAATCCTATCAAAAAGCCAATTCAAAGGAACAGCCAGGAAGGTAGCCGACAGAGCCATCATATGAGTGACAGCAATCCCTGGTAATTTAAAGAATTTTCCGGTAATAGGCTGCATTAAGTCACCCATAAACAGCTCAAGGAGGAATGCAGCGCAGATTGCAATAATGCCATAACCATAGTTCCCTGTTACAGCCCAAACTAACAGGCCGATAAAAGTTGGCTGCCATAAATTCCAAATATCAACGTTTAGAATTCTTGTCATACCGAGCCAGATTAATATCAAATTAATGATGATAGTAATAGGAATGGCTAATGCGCCCAACGAACTAGCGAAAGCAAGCGGGCCACCTACTCCGCATCCTACATCCATAATGCTTAACGAAAGACCGAATCTATTGACCATTTGAGTGATAGCAGGCTGAAGGTCTGCGGCCATCATGTTAATTACCATGTTTAAGCCGATGAATCCTGCACCGAGAGTTAGGCCAGAAATAATAGCCTTACTAGGTTTAAGCCCAAATATCAGACCTAGCACAATAATTATCAATGGAACGCCTACTGTAGAACCCAATCCCAAAAACCATTGGATTGCATCCATAATAGCCATGGTCACTCCTAACATATCAATTTATTTATGAAGTTTTATAAATACAACTAGCTATCTTTACAGACAATCATTTCAAGTTGTGTATCTGCAAAATTTTGTAAACTGCATAGCTCGTCTTTGCCTTTAATATTTCTTTCACCACATTTGGTTGCTGGCACATCGTCAGCAAATTGTTAAGAAGCTGAGGTTGTTCATGCGGATTGCTCATTGCTATCAAGAACACTAAACTCACGTTCACATTTTTTGAGGCATCAACCATATCCTTAAAAACTATTGGATGAGATAACGTTGCTAGAGCAATTTGTGGCCTATTTACATATATAGAATCCGTATGCGGTATGGCGATACTGAAATCGCCATTAATAGCTAGCCCTGTTGGGAATTGCTTTTCCCTTGCAATAACATGACTACAAAAATTCTTTTTTACAATGCCCCGTTGAAATAGAATATCGGACAGATATGAAATAACTTCTTCACTTGTATCAAGATCTAATCTTATTTCTATTATTTTTTCATCGAAGAACAATTTTCACCTTTTTTACTATTATTTTGCGACCACATGGTTTTCTATATAGAATAGTTTGACCTTGCACATAGGTTATTTGATACACATATTCTCAAGCGAAAGTAGTTTTTACTACAGTGGAAAACACTCAATATTATTTGAATAAGAGGAGTAATTTTCATTATTACTTGCCGGTAAGGAATATCTCACCCTGCCGATGGGTTTACACTCCGACCAGAACATATATTTTTAAATTTGCCAAATTTTATTGGGCTGTCGACATGATTCATCTGCCGTTCAGCTCAATAACAAAGCTTGATTACCATCGCATTTAAAAATAACTTCATCTCCTCTTATTAAATAGCGAATTAAACAACCATTATTACTGATAAAAAATTGACCTGGCTCTCTCTAACAGCTCCTTTCTTCTATGACTCCTCCTTTTCTAGTTACTAGTATGGTTTAATAAAAATTTGTCTTACAGACCAATATGTGCATAAGTGCAGTGGCATAGATTTATACAGTCGTTTCGTGTATGATGGTAGAATATAGTTTTGTTACTTCGCGAGGGACTCTTCCCTGAGCGCGACCGGGCTCATCTAACTTAGCTTTAAGTGCATCCGCTCGTAGCTGTACCACCACACCTAAGCGCTCAGCTTGCAGCTCATAGAGGCTCTCAAAGCTCTTGTGGTAGACAAACTCGGCTTTTTGTATCGTGTTGGTGGACTCGACGATAGCGCTGTCACAGGGCAGCCCTTCTTGTACCTCGACTGCATGATCCTAAAGAGCTCGCCTATCGCCGCACTGTCAAACTTAAAGCCGCACTTGGTGTGGGACACGTCTTTGCCGAAGAGCAAAAACGTCACGCTTACAAAGGCTGACTTCATAAGCTTCCTTGCGCCGGATATGTGATCGCCGATATGGCAGATGTCCAGCTCAAGGTGCAGACAGACTCAGGTGCCAGATGCAAAGCACGTACACGTAGGTCAGCTCGCCTGTAAGGTGGGTGTGCGGTACGTGAGCGTCGAAGACACGCTTAAGGATGCAGGTCAGCCCGGATTCGTTGGGTGCATAGGCGTGTACCCTCTACGTTATCGCGTCTGCGCCTTCGAGAGGCGAGCTTGCCCTTCCTGGCGCCACAGCGCCTGCGACTGTCGTGTCTGCACAGCGACTACGTTTCCGCTTAAGGGATCGGGCGGCCTTCTTACGGCAGTGCAATCGAGCAGTAGGGCAGCTTCTTCACGCCTAGGATCTTAACATTGCACAGATATCAGGTAGTGATCGGAGCTTTCCTCTATCACGGCTATCTTAGTGCGTATATCAGCGCTGTCTGTTTTCCCTTGCAAGCTCGATGAGCTCTTGCTCTTCAGGGGTCCTACTTGCAGGTGGCTCTGGTAGAGCCGCTCTTATGGATCGCCTTCACCCGGAGGTGCAGAGTCGAGCGACGCAACCCGTACCTCTCAAGTATCTTAAGACGTCGACTTGCCGTTGTCGTAGAGCTTAACCATCTGGTGCTTGAACTTCTCGTGGAACTTTCTTGGATGCTTGGGGGTTTGCCATTGCGGGGATCGGGGATGCCTTTCTCTCGTATCTTATGTCCCTCATGAAAGCATCCAGCTAAGTGTAGCCAATCCATATGGTGTAGGCAGCTCATCTCTCCATGATGGCGTAAGCGATGGGCTCACGCCGTGCTTTACGGCAACCTGCAAGAGCGTCCCCTGCTCCTTCGCCACCCCCAGCGCGACTGCCATCTTGAAGCTCGCGCTGTGTATATCTTCTTCGTGGTCTTCGATATCCTTGCCTCGCAATCCGTGTCCCTTGGACACATCTTTGCGGGATTCAAAAGGATGGTCAAATCGATGTCTCAGAACCACCAGCTATATCATGAGTCTGACATGGCCTAATCGGAGACATCGAATCCATTTGGCATAAATGGCTAGGGACTTGCGGCACAGTTAGGCTCCATGAACTGTAAGCTGCTTAGACAACTTTGGCTGCAGTGTGGCCGCGATGCCTGCAAGCGGGATACACATGAGGCACATCCCGTGGAGGAGATCGGCACCAAGCATCAAAAGAATCCCTGTGGCTGTATCTTTAGTTGAACGAGTCGGCATACGACTTGTATATGGGCCTTCGGAAGGCTGTGGAACACTCCTTCGACATATACCTTGATATTCGAGATAATCCTGTGGGCCCTGGGGAAGCGAGGTGTCATCGTATGAGCTGTCGTACTTTTTCTAGACGAGCTCGCAGAAAGCAATCCAGCCCTGCCGATATCCTACTCCAGGCATCGGCACAGATCTTGGACATATGACAGAGGTGGTCGTGTTCGAACTACCGCCAGGAATCCACGCAGCGCAGGACGCAGCAGCCCTGTCCAGCGCAGTAAGCATAGGTTGCTGTGACCTGTATCGTTTTTTCGGACAGTGCAGCTCGAGGAATTATGAGGTTCCTCTTAACTGCAAGACAAGCCGACCGAAAGGACGACAGGTAATAAACAATCTTGCTACCAAATACAGCGATGAGTAGCGCCTGAAAACAGCTGACTACGCTATCTCCACTGGCAAGTCGATAGCCCATCTCGCCACCGAGTTAGGGCTTAATCCCAAAACACAGATCCGCTGGGTAAAAGAGCACAGAGATAGGCTATCAGCTGCTTAAGCGCAGCGAGGCTAAAGAGGAAAAGCTCAAAAGCCTTATGCCAAGCGCAGCAAAGAGCTTGAGATGGAACATGCCTTCTTAAAGGCAGCCACGGCCTTCTTCGCAAAGGATCTTAAGTGCAATAGATTGTTACAAGCAGATGCTTAAGGAGAAGGAAAACTTCCCGATCAAGATACAGGCTTTACTCCTTAAGGCATTACACTCAAGCTTTTATTCATGGGTGTTCTTTAGGAGCACCAGAAAACGGGTGCAGTGAGCTTACAGAGGCTATCTGGCGGGTGTGGGCAGAGTCTGACAGAGGTTTTGGGGCTAGGTTTACACCCACTGCTATCTAGCTGATGAGTTTTCCAACACTACCCTCTACAGGGTAGGAAAATGCATGCGCGAGCTTAAGAATAAAGGGCTCACTCCCTTTACAGATCAGAAGAGAACCACTGTCCCTGACAGATATGCCAAACCAAAGCCTGATCTTATACATTGTGACCTCATAAAGCCCTGACTCCACCTATAAGCTTGTTGGAGATATTACCTATCTCTTCACAGAAAAGGGCTGGTTCTATCTTTCTTGCTGTGTGAGACTTAAACACCTACATGGTGGTAGGCTTGATCGCTGTTGGATAGAACGGGAGCCGATAGTGTGCTAGATACACTGCAAGTGGCTAGGTGTCGAGGATATGTGGCAGAAAATGCAGCCTTTCATTCAGACAAAGGTGTCCAATACACCTCTTAGGTTTGTCTGCTCTGTGGGCTTAAGATAAACGATGTGAGGCTCTCCTGCAGCCGCTGGGGTAACTACCACGATAGTGCCGTAGAGAGGTCTTTCTTTCCACTCTTAAAGGCGAGATGTACTAGCGAGAAGGCTTTGCAACAAGAAAGGATGCCATACATGCGCTAGCTGAATTCATTGAGGGCTACTACAACAGAAAACGTCCCCACTCAACGATCAACAACAAAATTCCAGCGAAGGTAGTAGATGCTTTCTTTGAAAGAACGAAACCTATATCAGAAGAGGACCAGATATCACCATCCAATGCAGCTTAAAGATCTCAAGTTTTTGTGTCCGAAATATTGACACAGGTCACAATATGAAGGCTCAGTGACAGGACAGATCCCCACAACGTTACGCACCGCACAGCACGGCGGCCGGCTAATTCTATAGCTTTTAATGGACATACACACGTTCGCGCTTATGTAGTTAACGCGTGTATAATTATCTTTGTGTGACTACTAGAAAAAAGGGAACAATTATTTTGATCCACCAACCTCACCAGCCTGATCCCGCTGCAAAAGCACAGCTTCAAGCCGTAATGCGAGAGTTAATCAGAGATATCATTGAGGAGCAGGGGACATACTGCGATGAGCCTCTGATCCAGACCGGTTCTGACTATGCAAAACGCTATAACCAACAGCATGGCACGTCCTCACCGGCGCACATCGATCATCGCGAAGATCACCGCAGATCGAGATACGTCGACGACGATGAGTATGCTGTGGGGTTCAGGACCAGTGATGGACGAGCATATCTGATCGATGACAATGAGCTGAGAAGAAAACTGCTCCTTGCCCGTCTCTATTCTCACTCGAATCCGTCTACCGATGAGGACGCTAACGGCCTTCTCAACTCTGACGACACGCTTACCGAGGATGAATTCGGCGAGAATGTCTATGGCGGGTCCTGGAACAACTGCCCCGGCAGGTGGGCAAATGTCGGCACCAGACGAATTACCAGCCACTCCAAAAGAAACCCCCACACTAACCTCCCAAAAACGCTCAGGGAGATGCGCAGGCTCGAAGATGAGGACCGCAAAGACAGCTTTACCTACTACGGCTTTCGCCAACACACCGATCTCTTTATGAAGGAAACCAAGCTCGCAAAGGACTACGAAGAGAATACAAAGTTCTCTGTCAAGTGGAAGACACTCTACCGCCCGATGTATACCGATCTGACCGACAAAGAGCTACGAGCGTACTTCTACTGGAGAACGCAGTGGAGACATAGGAGAGTCGACACAGCACCCGGTTTCACCGGGTTGCTCTACGCCTATGAACTTTTGGCACTCGGCGACATTCTCCACAACCCCAAGGAGACTTTAGACGAGCTTGAGTGCCTGTTGGATAGTTATCCCGAGGATCAGGAAGACAACTTCGTTCGTGAAGCTCTCGAAACGATCATTCAGGATTACCGTATCTTCTCCGGCGATAATCCCAAGCTCCTGGTAGGCCCCTATCATCGCAGATACGCCCATGCTGCCTTCATCCTGCGTAAGGCACAGAACTATATCTTTTCCCAGCACAAGAAATGGGAGATCCCGGATCCCAAGTATGGAACTGATCCGGTTTCCAACAAGGATGTGGTTGAGGCTTTAGATATCTTCTCTTCGGTAGACCCCAAGCGTTCCGCCTTCTTCAAAAAACACGAGAAAGAACGCATCGCAATCACCGCGGAAGTATTCCGTGACTTTGTGGAGCACTTCCATAAACGGCGCCAGGTTAACTTTGTGAACTTCCTTGTAGGGTATCGGGGTAATATCTGGATGCCTGCCTTTGACACCACACCGGTCAGGGTAGATTTTGGCAAAGACCAAATCCTCTATGACTTAGGTGATGGGATCACTCTTGAACACAAACCTAACCCTGAGGCATTCCCCTATGCAGCCAATAACTTCAGTGAGACGTTCCCCTTCGGGTATGACCACACGAATCCAGCCCTGGGAAAGATCTATCGCGAGATTGACCGCCACATGCGCGAGGCCTGGAATTTCAAGCATCCCTTGAAGCCACAGAAGAAGGTGGCAAGATACGAGACAAAGTTCATTGTCACGGCAATCGACAACTTTAAAGTCAAGCAGGCAGAAGCAGAACGAATCCGCAAAGAGAAGGAGGAGCGGCGCTTCACCGTCGATCTCTCCCAACTCCATGCAATCAGGGATGCCTCTGTGGTTACCCGCGATGCACTTTTGGTCGATGAAGAGCGCCAAGATGAACCGGAGCCGGTAGCGCCTGTTGTCACCGTTACGTCCACAGCCCCCGAGAATAAATCGCAAGCAGTACCTGCGAGTACACCGGTCGCTCAGGAGAGTACTGAAACACAAACAGATGAGGGACACCCCTACAGCCTGGACGACACTGAGTTCTCGCTGTTGCGTGCACTCCTTGCAGGCAAACCGATTCAGGATATCCTTAAACACACCCCCACCACACCGGATATGTTGGTGGACTCGATCAACGAAAAACTCTTTGATATAACAGGTGACGTCTCACTTGAGATGGACGAGAATGACCAGCCCTGCCTTATTGAAGACTACACGGATGATATAAGAAAGGCCTTGAACCTATGAGCCAACAACAGTCAAATCAGCCCGCGCGCGTCCCTAAGCGCATTGCTTCTGTCATTATCAACTCTCTCAAAGGTGGCGTTGTTCCCAGAATCGGTCTCCCCTACATCACGGTCGGCCGTGAGCGTGAGATTGCTGCACTGCTCCATGACCTGAGCTTGGTACAAGACGGCGGCGCAAGCTTCCGTTTCCTTGTGGGCCGCTACGGTTCCGGTAAATCCTTCTTACTGCAGACCATCCGTAACCACGCAATGGGCAACAACTTTGTGGTCTGCGATGCAGACCTCTCTCCCGAGCGCCGTTTCCAAGGCACTAATGGACAGGGACTGGCTACCTATCGTGAGTTGATCCGTAACCTCTCCACCAAGACCCGCCCGGACGGTGGCGCTTTGAACTTAGTTCTGGACCGCTGGGTTTCCGGTATCCAAACAAAGGTCACCGTAGAGGACGGCATCAAGCCAGACGATCCTACCTTCACAGATGCCATGGAGCGCCAGATCATGAAGATCACCTCACAGGTACAGGAGCTCGTGCATGGCTATGACTTTGCCCGTCTGCTTACGATGTACTGGCACGCCAGCCTCGAGGGCGACGCCGAGACCAAAGCCAATGTCACCAAGTGGTTCCGCGGTGAGTACCGCACCAAGACCGGAGCTCGCCAAGAGCTCGGGGTAAACATCATTATCGATGATGCAGATTGGTACGAATACCTGAAGGTTCTAGCCACGTTCTTCCATGCCGCAGGCTACAATGGCCTCATTATCCTGATCGATGAGCTGGTCAACCTGTACAAGATCCCCAATGCAATCAGCCGTCAGTACAACTACGAGAAGATCCTCACGATGTACAACGACACCCTGCAGGGCAAGGCCCACTATCTCGGTATCATTATGGGTGGCACCCCACAGACTATCGAAGACAGACGCCGGGGCCTCTACTCCTACGAGGCACTGAGAAGCCGCCTTACCCAGGGTCGCTTTGCCCAGGAAGGCTTGGCAGATATGCTCGCCCCGGTCATCCACTTGGAGCCTTTAACCCACGAGGAGCTCCTCGTCCTGATCGAAAAGCTAGCCGATATCCATGCCGAACTCTTTGGCTATAAGCGCACCATCACTCAACAGGAGTTAGTGGCCTTCTTATCTGCGGAGTTTGATCGTGTGGGTGCAGATTCACACCTGACCCCGCGTGAGGTTATCCGTGACTTTATTGAGATGCTCGATATCCTCTACCAGAATCCAACGATGAAGATCGAGGACCTGCTGCAGGGCGACACCTTTAAGAAGCCCGTCGAGACGCCCGTAGAGGAGCAGGCAGCCCTACGTTCCAAGAAGACAAATGCCACGAGCTCTACTACAGCTCAGACAGGTGACAACGGCACCGATGAGTTTGCCGAATTTGATATCTAGGGATGCCGATGGATACTTTTGACCGTTATGCCCCCTTTGTTCAGGACTTCATCTATTCCCACAACTGGAAAGATTTACGCGCCGTCCAGGTCGCTGCGGCTGATGTGATCTTCAACACCGACGACAACCTCCTGCTTACCGCCTCGACCGCCTCAGGAAAGACTGAGGCGGCCTTTTTCCCGATCCTGACCCAGTTCTATGAGGACCCACCCACGAGCGTGGGCTGCATCTATATCGGGCCCTTAAAGGCTCTGATCAATGACCAATTCTTGCGCTTGGAACCCCTGTGCAACGAGGGGAATATCCCGGTGTGGCACTGGCACGGGGATGTCTCACAGTCCCATAAGCACAAGATGCTAAAGCATCCCTCGGGGATCCTGCAGATCACACCGGAATCCCTGGAGGCTATGCTGCTGCACCGCCACAGTGCGATACCTCGCCTCTTTGCAGATCTGCGCTATGTGGTGATCGACGAGGTACACTCGCTGCTCAGAGGGGACCGCGGTGACCAGACGCTCTGCTGTATCCAGCGTATCAGCCGACTCGCGCACGTCAATCCCCGCCGTATCGGCCTTTCTGCGACGATCGGTGAACCTGAAGAAACCGGTGTCTACCTCTCCTGGGGCAGTGGCCGTAAGTGTGCGATCCCTAAGTTTGAGGCCCCTAAAGAGCGCTGGCGTCTCTCCATGGAGCACTTCTACATCTCAGGTCCTCAGGCACCCGAGCGCGGTGAAGATGGACTCGGTGGTTCCACTCAAACCGTTGAGAATGACGTCGCCTACGAGATGCCCTACAACGAGCATCCACGCTCAGAGCATATCCCACCACGCGATCAGCGCACAGAAGATGTCACAGACGTCACTGACGCTACACCACAGGCACAATCTCCCGACAAAGGAGATGATACCCCGGAACCCGCCTCAGATACCGCCCCGGTCTTTGCGGATCCTGGCATCGGCTACATCTTTGAGCACACTCGGGGACACAAGTGCCTTGTCTTCTGTAACTCCCGTGAGGAGTGCGAGGCAGTCACCACATCCCTGCGCCAATACGCTGAGGCAAACGGGGAACCGGACCGCTTCCTCATCCACCACGGCAACCTCTCGGCGAGCTTCCGTGAGTCCGCTGAAGATATGATGCGCGACGAGGACAGCAAGCTCACCACGGTGACGACCGCCACCCTCGAGCTTGGTATCGATATCGGCCGCCTCGAGCGCGCTTTCCAAATCGATGCCCCCTTTACGGTCTCTAGCTTCCTACAGCGTATGGGTAGAACCGGCAGACGGGGTAACCCCTCTGAGATGTGGTTTGTGATGCGCGAGGAGCAGCCAGAGGCCAGAGCCTTACTCCCTGAGACCGTACCCTGGAAACTGTTGCAGGGAATCTCTCTGGTACAGCTCTATATCGAGGAGCGCTGGGTAGAGCCTCCGCGCTTCAACCGGATTCCCTACTCTTTGCTTTACCATCAGACGATGGCAACACTGGCAAGCACTGGTGAGATGGCTCCTTCTGAGCTGGCACGACAGGTACTGACTCTGACCCCCTTCCACCGGGTGAGCCAGGAAGATTACAAGGTATTATTGCGGCATCTAATTGAGATCGAGCATATCCACCGCACTCCTGAAGGTGGCCTTATTGTGGGTCTTGCCGGAGAGCGGCAGATCAATGACTTCCGCTTCTATGCAGTCTTTTCAACCGATGAAGAATTCACGGTCCGCAGTGAATCGCAGGAGTTAGGTACGATCGTGCAGCCACCGCCGGTCGGAGAACGTATCGCAATTGCCGGTGCCGTATGGGTGATCGAGGAGATCGACTACAAGCGCCACCTGATTGAATGCACTAAAGTCAAGGGCAAAGTGCCCGCCTATTTCGGTATGGTCGCAGGGGACATCAACACCCATATCCTGGAACACATGAAAAAGGTGTTGCAGGAGGATACGGTCTACCCCTACCTTAGAAGAAATGCCCGCTTTAGACTGGCACAGGCGCGCCACGTGTGCCGCAACGCCCACATCACTGACCAACCACTGATCAACGTGGGTGGCAGGACCTACTGTCTCTTTCCCTGGCTCGGTACCTATGCCTTCTTGGCACTAGAGCGTTTCCTCAAGATCAAATGTGCAGAGCGCTTAGGCCTCAAAGGCCTCGACTCCTCCCGTCCCTACTTCCTGCAGTTTACGATGAAGGTGGACGGCTATGAGTTCTTCAAAATCGTGAAGGAAGAAGCTGCAAAGCCACTCGATCCGATAGATCTGCTCTATCCGGGCGAAGTTCCCTACTTTGACAAGTACGATGAGTTTGTCCCGGAAGAGCTGATTCGTAAAGGCTTTGTCCTCGGCGTCTTGGACGTGGATGGAATGCTCGAGCGGATCCGCTCGTGGCCGGGACCGAATCCCGACGAATCTCAGGCACTACCACACGGCTACTCTGGGACCCTGGCATGAGGGGCACACAGGGCGCTGCAGTATTTCGATCGTGCAATGATCCTGAGGAGATCGCGACTGCTACACTCCCCACAGTTTGAGCCAACCCTATAATTGCAGGGAGTTTAAGCCAGGAGCACCTAGTACACAAGGAAGGATGTCATGGATCGCTGGATGGCCTTTGGGAGCTTTATTGCCCGCCACATGATCGTAATTGTCCCTGCCTGCCTTGTGTGTGGCATCTGCTTTCCCTGGCTCTTTCAGGGCTTTGTCCCCTTTGTCTCCCCGATCTTTGCCTTCATCACCTTCCAGGGGTCACTGACCAACGACTTCTCGAATCTGAAGAATACCTTCACCCATCCGCTGCCGATGTTTGTGGCTATCGGCATCTCACAGCTTGCAATGCCGTTGCTTGCTTGGCTTGTAGGATCGCTCTTCTTCTCTGACCCCAATGTAGTCTGCGGTATCGTCCTGGAGTACTGTGTACCGATAGCGGTCACCTCCACGATGTGGGTGTCGATCTATGCCGGGGATATGGCACTGACCTTAGGGATTCTCTTAATCTCCACCTGCATTGCCCCCTTTACGATCCCGGCCACTTTACAGCTCTTACTCGGTGCCACCGTCACCGTGGACGCCCGAGCTATGATCCTACAGATGCTTTTTATGGTGGCAATCCCGGCCCTGCTTGCTACCTGGCTCAATGACCGCACCAAGGGAGCAGCAAGGACCTATCTCTCCCCACGATTGATGCCTGCCGCCCGTATTCTTACGGTCCTGGTTATCACTACCAACTCCACGAGCCTTTCGACCTTCTTCTTCAACCTCACCCCGGAGTTGGTCGGCATCCTCTTCTTTATCGCCGCTATGGCCGCCTCAGGCTATCTGTGGGGATATCTGGCGGCTGGTGCTCTGCACGTGCGTCGCGCGCAGGCGGTCAGCATCATCTTCTGTTCAGCACTGCGCAATATCGCCGCCGGCGCTATCATCGCCCAAACCTACTTCCCGCCTATCACGGTCTTCCCGGTGCAGACCGGCACACTCTTCAACCAGTTCTTTGCAGCACTCTTCGGTAAGCTCTTAGGCCCCCACTTTGAGCAGATGCAGGTAGCGGAGGTACGGGAAGCTGCCGCGCAGCACGAGGCTACTCGGCGTTGACCCACCTTCCCTACCGCATACCCCTTTCTTATCGATATCAATTTCTTATATGTGAATATATTGTGTACAGCTTAATTGTGCGCAATATATTTACTCAGGAGGCTATAGCACTAAGTATCAGTAAAAAGTACCACACGATGAAAGGATGACACATGAGCTACTACGACTACACCGTCACCAAACAGGACGGTACGCAGACCAAACTCGACCAGTACAAGGGCAAGGTCCTCCTGATTGTCAACACCGCTACCGGTTGTGGCTTCACCCCGCAGTACAAAGACTTGGAGCGCATCTACAGGGAGTACCACGATCAGGGCTTTGAGATCCTTGACTTCCCCTGCAACCAGTTCATGGGTCAAGCCCCGGGCAGCGATGATGAAATCAACAACTTCTGCACCCTCAAGTACGACACCACATTCCCGCGTTTCAAGAAGATCGATGTCGATGGGGATCACGCAGAGCCCCTCTTCCGGGATCTCTCCCTCGAGGCACCGTTCAAGGGCTTCACCGGCGCTAAGGCAGCCTCTCTGCGTCCCTTCTCCAACGAGAACGCCAAGCAGTTCGGGGACAAGGCCTATATCCGCTGGAACTTCACCAAATTCCTGATCGACCGCAACGGTAAGCTTGTGAAGCGCTTTGAGCCCACGGAAGACATGAAGAATGTAGAAGCCGCAATCAAGGAGCAGCTGTAGTGGCAACGCAACCACCCAGCACGGATAAGTCACGCTACCCTGAGCTTTTGCTTCAAAACTGGCGCTGCTTCTCCCTCTATGCGGCCTCAAACGTCGCCAGGCACTACCTTCTAGACCCCTTGGGGCTCACCTACATGCAATATATCTGCATGATGGTGATGTGGGGGGGAGAAGCAGGCTACGATATCCTGGATCGGTGAGCGCCTCTTCTTAGATTCCGGGACGCTCGCCCCGGTTTTGCACAAGCTCGAGCAATGGGCTATATCAAGCGATCCCGCCCTGAGGAAGATATGCACGAGGTAATCGTTACACTGACCCAAACGGGCGAAGTCTTACAAGAACGCGCCCGTCAGATACCCAAAAGTCTCGCATGTATGGTTCACCTGGCTCCTAAAGAGACGCGGGGAGCTGAAAGATCTGTTGCACACAAAATGTTGGAGGGTTTCGACACTCAATGTTAGAGCGCATATAGAGCCGTGAGTCCGTAATTGTTCGGACCTCCGCCACCGGTCTCTGCGCCAATGCGGGCCTTACAATCATGAAGGCTATCATCAGTATCCTCACCAATTCAATCGCAATCATATTCGATGCAATCAATACCCTCTCCGACACCCTGTTGTCTACAATCACGATCGTAAGCACCAAGCTAGCCCATCTGCCTCCGGATAAGAAACACCCGCTCGGCTATGGCCGCATCGAGTGCCTCACTGCCTCGGCCGTCTCTATGATCGTTTTGTATGCAGGTATCACCTCATTGATCGACTCTATCCAAACGATTACTGCGCCGGAAGCACCCAGCTATACTACAGTGAGTTTGACTCTGACCGCGGTGACGATTTCCGTAAAGATCTTCTTGGATCGTTTTGTCAAAGCGACCAGTGAGAAAATAGGCTCTGACGCTTTGGTGGCCTCCGGCTCAGATGCCCTTTTCGATGCTACCCTTTCCATCTCTACCTTGGCGACGGCGTTCATCTATATCGCTTTCGGTATCAGCCTCGAGGCTTAGGTCGGTACCATGATCTCTGCTGTTATCTGCTAAGGTGGCATCGATATGCTCCATGACGCCTTAACACAGATCTTAGGTGAGCACATCGATCCTGATCTGGCAGAGCGAGTCAAAGCGCTGGTCAAGGAAGACCTGGATGTTTTAGGCGCGTACGATCTGCTTCTGAGCTCCTACAGCCCGAGCTTCTTGTTGGCAGCATCCATGTGAAAGTTAAAGACTCAATGAGAGTAGAAGAAATTGACACTATGATGCGCAGGGTTCAACAGAAGTTCCAGCACGCCACCAACGGCAAAGTGATCCTGGCCACAGTGGGCATCTATGCCCAAAACCAAGGTGGCAAGACGGCTGCCCATGCCCACGGTATTGCGATGCATATCGCTACCGAAGAGCCCCATGTACTACAGGCTCATGGATTTTACATCGATGAGGAGTGGCAGTCCATGAACTTACACATCGTGGTCAATTTTGAGACCCCTAACCGTGAGGCAGTACACCAGAAGGTCCTCACCAACCGCGAGAAGCGCTTCCCTGCCTATTAGATCCACCTCACGATGGACTCGGATGTACGTGGTTAGGGTTATCAATACTTGCTCTCTAAGTACAATAGAGCCCACATACGCGGGCTCTATTGTTTTTTGTTAGTCCATATCCTCGTCGAGCAGCGTGAGACCGGTCGCTTTGATCAGGCGTTCTAACGCGTCGTTGACCTGTTCTAAACTCAAGGTGCCGTACTCCCCTTGAATCCAGGAGCTGTAGGAGGAAAGTATTCCGTGGACAACGTAGTCGACGGTGATCACAATGAGGGCGAGGCGGTGTGGTTCTCTGTCCGCATAGGTTTTCTCGATTGAGTCGTAGAGACGCTTTTCTATGCTTTGCTCCAGCGCCACCATGAAGGGATTAAATGAGGTGGAACGGGTGATCGAGGTAATCAGCTTCCGGTGCATCTGCACGAAGCTACCCAACTGAACCAACATGGGACGGGGATTCTTTAAAAAGGAGATATCGTACCAGTTAGAGGCAAAGTCAATAAAGCGGTCGGCTAGATGTTCTAATACATACTTTTCAAGATCTGACATCGAAGCAAAGTGCGCATAGAAGGTCCCCCGGTTGAGACAGGCCTCCCGAGTGATATCTGACACGGTGATCTTGTCTACTGGCGTTTTCATAACAAGCGTCAGAAACGCTTCCTCCAAAAGGTGCAAAGAACGCAAAGAATTCCTGTTGCTGCCCTCTGGACTACGCTTTGAGACAGTCTTTGTGGGCTCCATGTCTTCCATCCTTCTTGCTCCCTTCGGCAACCGCACGCTTTTGACACCAACCGTTATGGTTCACTATATCTTCACAAGTAAAAGGTTATTTAAACAAGTCCTTACAATCTGTATAAATTCCCCGCTCTTCTAGATATACATTTTTAAATTGTGGTAAAAACCCAACATGTGTTCAATTTCGGTCACTTGCCTCATTGAACACGCGAACGGTAGGACGCAACAGTATTGAGGAGGAGCCCATACATGGAAAAATTCTTCCGTGGTGTACTCAAGCACAGAAGGATTGTCATTACCGTATTTCTGATTGTGACCGCGATATGTCTGACGTTGATCCCACAGGTGAAGATCGATGCAGACATGTCCGATTACCTTCCTGCATCGGCCCCCTCCTCTCAGGACTTACAGCTGATGAAGGACGTATACGGCAATGATATCCCCGATGCGCGTATCTATGTCACCGGTATCTCACTGCCCGATGCCAACAACTTCAAGAACCAACTCGAGAAGCAAGCGGGCGTTATCTCTGTTACCTGGCTGGGCGATCAAGCCAATATTGCTCTGCCCCTTGAAGTGCAGGATCAAGACACGGTCGATGGCTGGTATGACGGGAAGGGCTATCTCTTCCAAGCAGTCTTCAGTGAAGATGTCGACCAGAGCCAGATAGACCACATCCGCGCCCTTGCCCACCAGATCCCGGGCGCCCAGACTGTGGCAATGGATGGCTCTGCTGTATCCAACGCTGCCAGCTTGGCAGACATCAACACCGATATGAGCCGCATCATGTTGATCGCAGTGATCACGGTCCTCGTGATTGTGATGCTCAACACTACGAGCTACCTACACCCGATCGTGATGCTGATCACCATCGGTATCGCAATTGTCCTGAATATGGGCACTAACATCTTCAGGGGGACAATCTCCTCTATCACCCAGTTGGTAGCTTCGGTCCTGCAGCTAGCTGTGTCGATGGACTACTCCATTGTCCTTTTGACCAACTTCGGCAAACAGCGAGAAAAAAATCCGGATCAGTTTGAGGCTATGGTCCAGGCAATGGCTGTATCCTTTCCGGTCATCCTGTCCTCCGCTGCCGTCACCTTCTTCGGCTTCCTGTCCCTTGCTGCCATGCAGTTTTTGATCGGTGCCGATATGGGAATCGCGCTTGCCAAAGGTATCGTGTGTTCCTTCTTCTCAATCACACTGTTTATGCCGTGCATCCTCTACGACATGAGAAACGCCGTGGAGAAGACCACTCACAAACCGTTCTTCAAATCCTTCAAGGGCATGTCCAAGGTCTGCCATGCAGGCGCAATCCCTGCCCTCATCATCGCAACCGTTCTGGCCATCCCTGCCTATCTGGCATCCGACTCCGTAAGCTTCACCTACGGAGAGTCCTCCAACTTGGCTCCGACCTCACAGGTGAAGATCGACTCTGACCTTATCAATAAAGCCTTCGGCGAGTCCCAGACCTGGGCCATCATGGTCCCTGAGGGACACTGGGCCGAGGAAGAGGACTTGATCGACAACCTTGAGGATCTCCCGACCACCAAGTCCATCCTCTCCTGGTCCACGATCGCAGGTACCGCAATGCCAGCCGGCGTTGGCCCTTCCCCTCAGGTAAGCCAGCTCCTGAATGGCGGCTACTCCCGCATCGTCTTGACTTCCAAGATCCCAGATGAGTCCAAGGAAGGCTTCGACCTCGTTGAACATGTCCGTGACCTCCTGTCTCAGCACTACGACGGGGATACGCACCTGGTCGGCAATAACGTGAGCTACTACGATATCCGCTCGGTCACCTCCTCCGACTCCATGGTCGTACGTATGGCTTCCATCCTCGCAATCGGTGCAGTACTTTTGATCATGTTCCGCTCGATCTCGATCCCTATTCTGTTGGTTACCGCGATCGAGCTCTCCATCTGGATCAATGAAGCGGTCCCGTACTTTACCGGAGAGACCATCAACTTCGTGGCTTTCCTGGTCATCGATGCAGTCCAGCTCGGCGCTGCCGTCGACTACGCGATCATCTACACCGAGGATTACCTGAAGCGCAGAAAGATCACGGACAAGACAACCGCAAGCATCGATTCCGTGGAGCACACAGCCCAGCCGATCATGACATCAAGCTCGATTCTGATCGTCGCCTGCCTGGGTATCTATTTCTCGGTCTCAAGCCCGATGATCCAGCAGGTCGGTATGCTGATCGCCCGTGGCGCACTGATCTCTGTCATTGAGATCTTTTTCGTGCTGCCGCTACTCTTCAGAATCTTCGACGGGTTTGTCCGTCACACCACGTGGCACGCCGGGTTCTATATGCCGGGACAGAAGAAAGTTAAAGAGCCCCGTCCAACCCGTAAGCCCCAACAGTTAAAGTCCCGCTAATGTAAGCATTTTCCCAGTTAGGAGTTTTAGGCTATGAAAAAACAGACAGCAACGGTATCAGCCGGCAAACGTATCGCCGTGGGTGCTGTGGGTACCGCCCTCGTCATGAGCACGTGGCCTACCGCGGCCGTGCAAGCACTCGCTGAGGACAACAATCAGGACAACAACTCAGACGAATCTTCTGAGTCACAAGATACGCAAGATACTCAAAACAACAACAGCACCAAGAAGACTGAGGTCGTCTACTCCAAGCACGACGCCGCCGGCGCCACTGACGGCATCTTCGTCGTCAACACCTTCGATACCGATGAGGCAACTGACGTCTCCGACCCAGGCACCTATGAGAGCGTCGAGAACCTGTCCACCAACCAGCAACTGAACAATACCGACGATCGGACTGATCTGACGACGCTCGCCAAAGAACCGACCTACTATCAGGGCGATCTGAACGAAAACACCACTCTCCCCTGGAGAGTTTCGATCGCCTACACCCTGGACGGTCAGCAGATCGACCCGGATGAGCTGGCAGGCAAAGACGGCGAGCTCGATATCGACCTGAAGATCGACGGGCTGGATGATGACTCTAAGGAAGCCGACTTCGCCAAGAGCTTCATGCTCCAGGCACAGGGTACTTTCGCAAATGCGAACTTCTCCCTCGAGGAGGCCAACGACGCAACGATCACCCAGGCCGGCAATAACACCATCCTCACCTACATCCTGCTTCCGGGACAGAACGGTGACTGGCACATCCGTGGCAATGCAAAGAGCTTCATCTACAGCGGCTGGCAGATTGCAGCTATGCCGATCAACCTCGACCTCAATGTCGATGACTACGACACCAGCGACATCACTGATGCCGCAAACGAACTCGAGGATGGCGCAAACCAGCTCTCTGATGGCGGCAATGCTCTGAGAGATGCCCTCGATCAGATCAGTAATGGTGCAAGCTCTGCCTTCACGGGTTCCTCTACCCTCGCCTCAGGTGCAAACACCTTGGCAGCCGGCACCAGTGCCGCAGCCAGCGGCACCGCACGGCTCTCCAGCGGTGCGAACCAGCTCTCCTCCGGCCTCAACCAGATCAACGACGGCACAGGTACTGCTGCTGACGGCAGCGCAACCCTCGCTTCAGGCACTGATCAGCTGAAGGTAGGCACTGACGCTGCAAAAACTGGAGCTGCAAATGCTGCAGCAGGTGGTATTGGCGTAGCACAGGGCTCTAGCGATCTTCAGAATGGTTTAGGCCAACTCAAGAGTGGTACTGGTCGCTTAAGCAAAGGTGCACAAGACTTAAAAGAACAGCTTAAGGCGCAGAACGGTGATCTCGATGCCCTTACTCGTGGTTCTCAGCAAGTTGCTGATGGTGCTGCTCAGGTCAATCGGATGGCTTCTGGTTTAAAAGATCAGGTAGCTGCAGTTAATAATCAAATCACCGCGGCAAAGAACTCTCTGACTGGCATCCAAGGTAGATTAAACGACGTCAAGACCTCTTCAGACCAGCTCAAAACAGGCGCAATAACCGCACAAAATCAGGCGAATACAGTTAAAACCGATCTGAAAACGATTCAAAGGGAGGTTTCCAGCGTATCGCAATTGCCTGATGCTTTGGCTGCGATCGGAAATGCTTCTGCAGGCGCTGCGCAAGATGCAGGTACTGCGGCGGGGGCTGCTACGCAAGCTGCACAGGAAGCAGGCACAGCTGCTGCATCTGACACTTCTGTATCCGATTCCTTGAACAGCCTTCTCAATGCAGACAACCTGACTGAGGATCAAAAGGCTCAGGTAAAAGCGACACAGGGTTCTCTGAAAAATTCCACCAACGCTGCAACCTCTGCCAAAGATCATGCAGCCGCTGCTGCAATCTCTGCTACTTCCTCCGCACAGAGAGCTACAACCTCCGCTCAAACAGCGCAGCAAGTTAGCCAATCTCTGCAATCAGCACAGAAGCTGATGCAAACTGCTCAACAGTTGAATGCCGATGCAGATGCACTTCAGAATACGCTCGATTCACTTAACGGTGATAACGGCATCGGCTCAGTCTTACAGAAGTCTCAAGATGCATTAACTGCTGCCAATGATCTCACTCAGAGTTCTTCAGAGTATGTAGATAGACTCAAGAATCAACTTCCTACTGAGAACAAATTGGCTAGTATTGCACAACTCGCCAATGGGGCTTCACGACTTAACAATGGTATCAAGGATCTTGCCGATCAATTAACAAAAGGTGCCGATGCCCTGATTGAAAACAGTGCCAAGCTTGATGATGGAGCAGGTAGTGCTCTTGATGGATCAGTAAAACTCGCGCAGGGCGCGAATACTCTGAGCGCAGGCCTCAATACGCTGAGTTCCGGTGCAACACAGCTTGATAACGGGGCTACACAGCTACAGTCTGGTAGCCATTCGCTGAGCGACGGTCTCAACACCCTGCATGCAGCAACTGCAACCGCCGCAGGTGGCGCTAACGAACTGAGAGCTGGTGTTGATACGCTCTACTCTGGTGCTACGCAACTGAATGACGGTGCTGACCAGCTTGCTGCCGGTACTGGAGAGCTCAACAGTGGCTTAGGCCAGCTTGCTGACGGTTCTGCTCAGGCAGACGATGGCTCCCACACCCTTGCTGATGGCTTGAACGAACTACGTGACCGTGTAAGCGGCTTAGACCAGAAGGTCTTGGATCAGGTACAGGATACAATCGACGATAAGCTGGGGCGCAACTACCAGCTGCACTCCTTCGTCGCCCCGTCCAACACCAATGTCCGTGAGGTTGAGTTCGTCTACGTTGTCGACGGTATCGAAGAGCCTGAGGACAACAAGAACTCCAATAGCTCTGATCAGAACGACGACCAGAACCAGGACTTCCTCGATCGTCTGGCAGCGCTCTTCTCCAAGAATCAGGATGACTAAGAGACTTTTCGATAACTTTGTCTTCCCCCCTTTTTCGGCTCTTCGACGTCCCTAGTGGGTAGCACAGGCTAGCTGTCTCTGGACTGAGAAGTTGAGTTTCTCAGTCTGAGAAAGATCCTTGTCTTAAAGTAGGCGACGTTCCTGAAGCCCCTGGCAGCGCTTTTTGCTGACTGGACGATCGAGTTCAGCCCTTCGAGAAACAAATTGGTCAAACTCCTCTCCCACCAGTTCAAGATCCCCTCACGCTCTTCCTAAGGGTACCTGCCACCCTCTTGATCTTAGCCACGGCAGAGTGCATCATCCACGAGCAGAGCCGGTCTGGGGCTTTGGCTGTAGATTTTCTGTCAGGGCAGCCATAGACATCCTGTATCGCCTCTGCCATCTGTGCCTCCCTGAGAAGTGAGCTGTAATCTTTTGGTGGACAGCTGGGCGCCAGCAGCTGGAGGCAAGTATCCTTTGTCCAGATGCCCACCCAACACCACCTGTAGCTTTAAGCCATGAGATGTCAGTGAGTGCAAGTAAGGCGGCGGATTAGCATTCTAAGTGCAACAGGATGACCCGCTGAATGCAAGCGTGGCACACTCCGGAAGGCTACGATGTTGGTTGGCTAGTCAGCGTCGAAAGCTAGAAGGAATGTGCCACTACACACATCTTAGCCCTCAGGAGAGGGACTGCATAGCCACGCTGCATGCAGAGGGAAGGTCAATTGCCTATATCGCGGCAGAGATCGGCAGGGACAGCTCCAGCGTCTGCCACAAGCTCAAGAGGAACGGCCACCACGGACACTTTAGGGCATGTACTGCCCAAAGGAGGGCGGATGAGCGCCGCAGGAGATGCAGGGCGAAAAGGCGGCTTTCAGACCCTGCGCTCGCACAGAAGGTGCGCTTACTCATCATGGACAGACACTGGTCCCTGGAGGAGATAGACGACATCTCAGGCTCGAGGGTGGCGGCAGCGGCGTCGTTGAGCCTGCCGACTATTCTACCGTGAGGTCCTTAGCCGCCGCCCTCGAGCTGCCGGAAACCGGCCCCGAAGGCCAGGTACGGCACCACCTGCGCAGGAAGGGGAAGAGGATCGCAGCAAGAGGCCTAAGATGAGGGGCAAGATCAGGATCTCGCACACCATGGATGAGAGGCCAAAGCAGGCCGATGAGAGGTCTTACCTCGGAGACTGGGCAGACGACACGCTCGTGGCAGCGGGACCCGTGTGCCTGCTCGTGCTTGCCGACAGGGCAGTGAGGCTGCTTCTCGCAAAGAGATGCCACCACGACAGCGGGAGCGTCTCTAAGGCCGAGGTCGGGCTGCTGCAGGGACGTCCCCTTAAGACGCTCACGCCTAAGTGGGGCAAGCAGTTCGCAGGGCATGCAGATGTCACAGATGCCCTTTGAGGCGTGCAGTTCTACTTCTGCGACCCCCACCATCTCTGCGACCCCCACCATCTATGGCAGAAGCCGACAGTTAAGAACACCAACGGGCTCCTGCGCAAGTTCTTCCCCTAAGAGCAGCGACTTCGGTAAGGTCACAAACGAGGAGGTGCAGCATGTAGTGGAGCTAATCTGTGACAGGGCGAGGAAGGTCCTGAAATACAGGACAGCCAACGAGGTCTTTAGGAAGATGTTGCACTCAGCTTGACAATCTGCCGGATCAAAGACTGAGAAGGCAGATAGCGCTGTGAGAAAGATAAGGGGCCTCACACTTGTCAGCAGGAAGCACAAGATACCTAAGCGCTACCTTTTGCACAGACACATACAGCACAAGCTGTAGCTAAGACAGGAAAGCTTGCTGTATCTGGTTGTCCTGTCAAGACCAGCACACCAAAGAGAGACAAAGAGATCTGCACAGCACAGAGATGTCACACAGACACTGAAAGCTGAGTTTCTCTTCTGTCTGCCTTATCACCTGTGACAAAAAGTGAGCATTGAAAGACAGCTATGGCCCTATCTAAGAGTACCTCCCAAAGTGTACAAGCTTTCCTGATGCCACCTTATCTGAAGTCAGACAGCTCTATACGAATGCTATCAACCTAAGACCGAATAGATGCCTCGCTAACAAGACACCCTGGGACGTCTTTCACTTTCAGACGTTGCAGTTGGTAGGGGAATTCGAGGCACAATATTCACTACGGCGGGTATCCGCTCTTGGCTTACGGGATGGCAAGAAGAGTAGTGACTGGAGCGCTGCGCACCACACGTCACGATCTCTAACCACCAACTCATCCCCTCCTTCAAAGCGGCAGGCATCCCACTTGGGACGCCTGCCACTGCTCGCATCGCTACCCCGCATCTCTGCTATCACTCACCACATCAGGTGTAACCCTACTGGTACACTTCCCTCTATGAAATGAGGGAGCACACCGTCTGGCATGTTCCCCCCCTCTGAATTATTGCGTTCTATATTAGCGATGTCCCTTCTTGTGGTGCAGCTTTGTCGCAAGCACCTCATCAATCTCTTTGCGCGCCTGGCGTGTAAAGATCACCATCAGTAAACTGGTCACGAAGACGACCGTGCTGGTCAGCATGCTGCCGATGATACCTGCGATGATTAGTCCGATGCTCGTCATTACCAACGTAAAGACCGTCATGTTCCAGAAGGTATTGATCGAGCGGGCATCCGAGATGATCGTGATCCCCATGAAGCCTGAGATTAGGGCAGCAATGTTAACGATAAGCTCGACCACCAGCATGATCCTCAAATACGTTATCGCCTGTTCAGGCTGTATTCCCATAGCTTCAGCGGCTCCAGCATTAACCACAGCACTCTGTACATCAGGGTTATTCAACGCCAAGAGAGTCATAATGAAATAGATGATACTGATGGATGCAATGACTATCTGCACAACCACTGTAGGAAACAGCCGAGCCTGCCCTTTAGTCTGTTGGATCGTAATATATTCTCTCTTCTTCTTGCTCACAGTATCTCCTCGTATAAATATTATCAACCAGGGCGCTGAGAGATATAGCCATTTATTTTTTAAAGTTTAAAAGCTAAACTATCATAAGCTCTGTTGTATTTTGTGATGCTCAATTGTAATTCTCTCAGTAGATTTATACTGGTAAGAATCGCTTTCCCTCTATTTAATTTAGGCACCTGTTTTAAAGAGCCAACGCTCAGATGATTCTGTATTACGTCAAATTCATTTTTATGCGTCAGCCTATGAACTAAAAGAGTAGCAACTTGTCCAAATAATTCATCAGGAACATCTTGTGGACTCAGGCTTGTTAAAAAATAAATATATTCCTTTCTTTCCTCCCTTGCAATATATGTTAATGCCTGTTGAAATTGGCCTTCAGAGGGTGATAACGATTTTCCGTACCATTTCCATCGATAATCCTAAGCTGCCAGGGCCAAGCCCAAAGCCTTCCTGAACTCCATCGGGCTCACGCCTTTGAGCGAGCGCTTGCGCCTGACCGTGTTGTGTCTGACGATGTAGCGATCGATACGACCCTCCAATTTGCCCAAGATGATGCCGTCTCACTTGCGCTTGCGGAATATCTGCGCTACCTCGGTCTAGCGCGAAGGTACAGATTTTCAAGGAAGGAAAAGGATACCGAAGGTTCTCTCGCAAAGCTCAAGGAGCCCGCGGACGAAGCGCACGATACAGATGGTCTCACGGCGCTTGTCTGCGATACGTCTGCCCGTGCTCACTGGCTCGGAACGCAACTTAGGAAATCGTCCCGCGTCATGGGGTAGACAATATCCTGCCTCTGAGGGGTGTTGTCGTCCTCGATCTCTCTCGCCAAGGGGCTGGAATTCGATACGGTCATCGTCCCCGACGCACAGACAGAGGTCTATCCTGCAACGCTGCTTGTGAGATGTTGCCTCTATACCGCTATCTCCCGCGTCATGCACAAGGTCACGGTCGTCGGCCAGGGAACCATCACCGAGCTTCTTGCTCCCCTCGCTACCCAGATACAGGAGGTCTGATCCATGGGAATTCGCTATGAACAAGTCCACTACCTTGCCTCGTATGGCACGGTCGAGCAGCTGCCGCAGCCGAAGGCTCCCGAGGCCTCCTTCGTCGGCCACTCCAATGTCGGCAAATCTTCCCTCATCAACAGGCTCTTCAACAGGAAGTCTCTTATCAAGGTCTCAAGCAAGCCCGGCAAGACCGCTTACACCAACACTGATAATGACACCACAGTTGATTCGACAGGGGATTTCCTGCAGAGTTAGCTGTAGGG
This sequence comes from Atopobium sp. oral taxon 416, assembly GCF_018128285.1. NCBI lineage: Bacteria > Bacillati > Actinomycetota > Coriobacteriia > Coriobacteriales > Atopobiaceae > Atopobium > Atopobium sp. oral taxon 416. Next base: position 1,004,543 of record NZ_CP072380.1, on the reverse strand, counting down.
CATACGCCTTGGGAACATTGGCTTGTAACAGGACGCTGGCCCATACACCAACCGCCGTCGTGCAGGCCGGCCTGCAGCTGCCCTGTCGCGCCCTGCCGTGGGCATCCCGAAGGCCTGTCATGACTTCACAGGAGCATGGGCACTGCCAGCAGGCCGGACTCTCCTGCTTCTAGCGCTTCTGTCAGTGTTGTGTCTGGCCTGCCGATAAGATGCCCCATGACGGATGGAGGCCTTGCATGTCTGGTTCCGGGACGCTCTGCACTAGCGTCGACACACACAAGGACAACCATGTACTGTGTGTGTTGGATGCCATGGGCAGAAGTGGCCTTCAGCGGAGAGTATCCGGCAGACAGGGCCGGATACGAATCGCTCGTAGAGGCGATTCGGGGATGCGGAATCGTGCAGTGTCGCTGTCATGGAGGTCCTGCGGCCCAAGCGAGACAAGAGGTGCAGCGGCTCCGGAGGAGATCCGCTCGAAGTACGGCAGGATGGGAACTTCCGAAATGATGAGGTCGCTTGCCAGGAAGAGGCCAAAGGGTGCTGAGCTGGTTGTCGACTCGCTACTTATGCTCCAGGCGCTTGCGAAGAACAAGGCAGACAAGCTGGAGGCACTCACAGTGGAGCTTGTGCAGGACAATGCGCCTGCCCTGCTAAAGGTAAGGGGGCTGCGGCCCGCTGCCCTCGGCATTTACAGCGCTGCGCGCAGCGGCACCCATCGAGCGGCAAGCCTGTCAGATACCGACTCAACCGACAGGCTTTCCGGGCGCTGTATACCATCGCGCTCAGCTGCATGCGCTACGACAAACGGAGGCTGACCTACGTCTTCAAAAGGATAGCTAAAGGCACATCGAAGCGCGAGATCACAAGATGTTTGAAGAGATACATAGCTAGACAGGTCTTCCGTGCTCTTTTGAACCCGGGTGCCAAAAAGCACGAGTGCGAAGAGGGCCTTAAAGTCGAAACGGCTGTCGGCACACCTCACCCACAGGGATGCTGCTTTAAGGCTTTAACACCGAGCCCATCAGGATCAGCGAGATCGAGCGCGAAGCGAGGAAACACTGCGAGCTTTAGGACAGATACTCGATGCTCCTATCCGAAATATGCAAGAGCCGTGAGATGACTCTTGACACACCATAGGGGCGTCCTTGCCGAGGCTGACGACATCTACTTCGTGGGTCTTCCCGGCTATGGCTTTGCGCAGCGTTCCCAGACAGAGAAGCAGCGTTGGGCTGATTTAATCGATGCTTACTTCACGAGCGAACGCAGCCACAATCTTGTGATTGCACTTGTGGACATCAGGCACGATGCCCAGGCACTCGATCTCCAGATGATCGACTACCTGAAAGGGGCTGGCCTTCCCTTCATCATTGCCCTCACGAAGACAGACAAGCGTGCCCACCAGAAACAGCAGGTCCAGCTGAGGAATTCGGTGTAAACGAGATAGTCTGCATCATCACCTCAACACAGATAGGCTTGGGCATCTATACCCTGAAGCACTTCATCGAACAGGCCTGCTAAAGCAAACACCCAAAGCTAAGCAAGGAGGCTCTCCCGGTTATTGAACTGTGCCCCAAATCCTGGACGCCCTAATAGAGACTGAACCTAGACGGCCTGGTTCCGGAATTCCTCCGGGGTCAGGCCGCCAAGCGCCTTCTGGCGCCTGCGGGTGTTCCAGAAGATTATATATGCCTCAAGGTCTGCCTTGAACACCCCGAACGTGTCCCAGTCATTCCCGCGGAAGAACTCGTCCTTCATATGGCCGAAGAGGCCCTCGGTGCAGGCATTGTCGAGGCAGTTGCCCTTCCTGGACATGCTCTGCACGATCCCTGCCCCCTCGAGCTTGGAACAATAGGCCTCATGCTGGTACTGCCATCCCATGTCGCTGTGGAGCAGCGGATGCTTCCATGCGGGGAGCTTCTCTATGAGCATGCAGAGCATGTCCATCTGCTGCGCCATGTCGGGGTGCTCCGATATGGACCATGCGACGATCTCCCTGCTCGAGAAGTCGTAGAGCGGCGCGAGGTATGCCTTGCCGAACGAGCACCTGAATTCCGTCACGTCTGTCCCCATCTTCTCCCATGACCCTTCGGCCGCGAAGTCGCGTCCCAGCAGGTTCTCGAAGGTGCTGCCCACGACCCCCTTGTACGAGTTGTATCTGTGGTAGTCGGTCTCGCGCCTGATGCCGCAGGATATCCCCATCTCGTGCATGATCTTGAGCACCGTCTTGTCGGCTATGCGCGCTCCGTCCTCGCTGCGCAGGCACATGGCTATCTCCCTGTGGCCGCATCCGTTGGGGCAGCGCGAGAATATCTCCGTCACGCGCTTCCAGAGCTTTGGCCTGGTGGGTCTGGCGGGATGGGAGAGCGCATAGTGGTACGTCGACCTCGCGAGGCCCGCTGCCGCCAGCAGGTCGTCGAGCCTGTAGCCCTCCTGCGCGAGCGCATGCACGGCCTCTGCCTTCGCCCTGGTCAGATCCTTCCCCTTCCGGCCAAGGACCGCAGTTTTTTTAGGTACGCCACCTCGGCCTCGAGCTACTGAACCCTGCGCTCGAGCTGCTGCTCGCGCGTGAGCGGCCTCGCTGCGGCCCCCGATCCCTTCGGGCGTCCCTTGGGCTTCGGCCTCAGCGCCTCGGCGCCGCCCTTGCGGTATGCCCTGCACCACCTGTCGAGCGGGGCCAGCGACATGATGCCATACCTAGCCATCGCATCGCCCTTGGACATGCCATCCTCGACGACGGCCTTCGCGGCCACGACCTTCTGTCCGTATGTATACCTTGCCGGCTTCCCGTCCATCGACAGCAGCGCCTCGCTTCCGAACGCCTTCCATATCTGCTGCCATTTTCTCACGGTGCTGCGCGACATGGAGAGCTCCTTCGCCACGCTCTTGTATCCACGTCCTTTCCCGAAGAGCTCTGCCGCCTTCTTCCTTGCCTCGATGTCGTGCTTGACCCTCAGATCGGTATGCATGAATATGCCTCCCATTTCCTATGTCCAGGAAATGGGAGGCAGTTCATTATCCCGGGAGAGCCTTCCTTTTGTCTATCAGCTATACGAGAGACTACTTGTCGTTCCTGCACTTCCCGAAGCGCATGCAGACGGCAATGCCGATGAAGGCAATACCCAGAGCAGAGAGTGCCTGGATCGTCGCGATGGAGGCGGTATCGGACATATCCGGGTTCATCTCCTTCCTCTGCTCAGGCTTCTGCTTTGCAGGAGGCTCAGGCGCGGCAGGGGCAGTGTAGCTGTTATCGAAGGAGCAGAGCTCAGCCTTACCGACCTTTTTGCCGGAGGTATCAATCTCGTAGACGAAGACCTTGGGCGTCAGCTTCTCGGAGTTATCATTCCAAAACTGCACCGTCACCTGGTAAATGCGGGAGTCATAGGTCCAGTTCTCGGCGTTTCCTACGGTCTGGGTGACCTTGTAGGAGTACTCGACTGGCTCAGAAGCCGTCACAGCGAAAGAGGCTTTGCCTGCTCCATTGAAGAAGAGCGTGCCTTCGGCCAGTGCCTTGTAACTTGCATCGTTCTGAGGCTTTGCCGTGACAGTGAAGCCAGGAACAGACTCGGCCTTGTCTCCGGAGAGTGTGACCTCGACAGGGATATCGGCTTCAGCCTTGTCGTAAGCGAATGCAGGGACAGCCGTGTCAGCGATAACGGCGCAGATGAGACCCAGAGCTGCCACGAACAAGCTGAATCCGCGAACACCTTTCGTGCGGAACGATCCAACTTTGCTCTGCCTGATCATATCCTTGTGTCCTTCTCTGTTGTAGCCGGGCACTTTGAGTTCCGGCATCCTGTATGACTCATGCCTGCAGATGAGCAAGCACAGAATCGCTAGTCTCCTGCATTGTCCTCGTCGTACCGGTCGACCACCTTGCAGAGCACGATAGTCCTCGCATCCGTCGCATTGGAAGAGCAGGTCGAAAGAGAGATGATCTGAACTTCCGAAGAGAGACTGCCTTGTCGGTAGTGCACAGCCGAACTCTCAGCCTTCTGGACTACCTCCGCCACCTGTCCTGTTTCTGCAGGCGTCCCGAAGATGACCTGATCGTAGGCATTCTCCGTAAGCACCGCATCCACTTCAAGCTCGAGCGTCTCGTGTGGCAGATAGAGCTTGGCCGACTTGTTCGAATCGAAGAAGCTATGATCCAGAAAGAGGTCGAGATCTCCGAACATCTTGTGGGATACCATGTGGTGTCCCATGATGACCTCATAGGGTTCGGTGAAGTTCCGGTCACAGGCAGAGTCTAGGAAGAGAGATCCTGACGCAGAGCTTGCTCCCGTCGCATCCTTGTCGAGGTACTCGAAATCATCCGATCCCTGGACCACCGGATAGTCGATGCCCGTGTTGTCTACCGTGAGCCAGGCAACTACATCGGGATTCATCGCGAGAAGCTCGCCGAAACCATAGCCCCCTGGACGATACTGCGTGAGATCGGTACCTTCTACCACCTGATAGGAATCCCAAAGGGAATATCCTGCAAGGCCCCCAATCAGGAGCAGGACGATGACCATCACCCACGTAACGACATGGTCAAAGATACGGGCAGCACGGGCACCAGCTGTCTGGTGCCCGTACCTTCCATAGCATCCGAAGGTGTCTGCTACCGCACGCATCAATCTTTAGAAGTCCTCGCCGGCATGACGACGACGGGAGATAACGAGGGCTACACCGCCAGCGACAGCAACCATAGCGACCGCAATGAACGGGAGGGTGTTCATCGTAATGCCGGTATCGGAAGCGAAGCCCTTCTTGTTCTTGAAGGCAACAGCGTCACCACCCTTGCTGATGGTACCCTTGCCGATCGGGGCGTTGCCTCCCTTCACATCTGCCAAGGTGACGTTATCTGCCGTCGTATCATCCTCGTCCGTGACATCAGTGCTGTCATAGGACTTTGTATCCGTCTCCGTGACGGTATAGGTAGCGCCGTCAGGGAGGTTGTTCACGACGATATGCTGACCATCCTGCAGAGTGAAGGTATATGTCGTTCCAGCAGTAAGCGTGTCAGAAGTACCATCCGACTTCTTGACAGTGTATTGTCCAGTAGCACCTTTGACATCGAGGGTATAGCTGAAGGTATCTGCGATGTTGGCTGCAGAACCGGAGACGTTCTTGGAGACGGTCAGGTTGTCGTTTGCGGCAGCAGAATTGGTGAAGGATGCGGTTTCGGTCTTGTTGTTGTCCTTGTCATGAACCTTAATGCTCTTGATAACCGGCGTCTTGCTGGTTGGATAGTCATCGGGCCAGGCGACAGTCACGTAGATGTCATACTCAACATCACTATAAGTGATATTGGGGTTAGAGCCTTTCTCCTCCTTCAGATGGAATACATAGGTTCCCGGGGTCGTGAAATCAGTCGTACCAAAGAGATCAGCTGCTGAGAGATTAGCAGTTGCAGAGGTTTTGCCATTAGCATCTTTCTTCCAAGTTGTGGTGACGTCAACTTTCTTGGTACCGAAGTCAGAGAAATCGGTCAGGGTGTTGGTGCCCTGCTGCTGTGTCTTCGCACTATCGAAGGTGAGATCGAAGGTAAACTTCTCGGCATCGTTGAGCTGGGCATTGGAAGCTGCAACCCACGTCTTACTGACGAGGTTGTTGGTAGACGTTACGGTTGTTGCAAACGCAGTTGCTGGCATAAATGCCATGGTTCCTGCGAGCACCGCAGCAGTAGCGATGCTCCCAAACTTCTTCGAGCTGAACTTCATGATGGATCCCTTCCTCTAAGAATTTACCTATATCTCACGGAGCCTGAGGAGCGCTATGAGCTTTCCCCTGACCTCGTTAAGCCCAACCGGACCAAGCTCTCTCGAGTCTTGGGTAGAACTTCTGTCGTCGTTGAGGATGAAGTATTGTCCATCCCTTAGGGCGATCGGGTATTTGAAGGAACCCGAACCTTTCACCGTGGTTCCTTGCGTGACCGAAGCCTGCAGGTTGCCATTGACTAGTAAATCTCCGTCATCGTCAATCTCGACGGTATCTCCTGGCTGTGCAACCACACGTCCGAGCTGAAGGGCTCCTCCGTGCTCGTACACCACCAGATCGTTCGTCTCGAGCGAGTCGAAGATCCTCGTCGTCAGTGCCAGATCCCCATCCCCCGCCGTCGGCCGCATTGCATTTCCTACAACACGGAAGAGCCCGAAGGCTGTGGTGAAGACCAAGTAGAGCGCTCCAATGAAGATCAGGAGCTTGAGCAGGGTACCCGCTACTGACCTCTGCGTCTCGAAGCGACCTCTGCGTTTCTCGATAGCAGCTTTCGTCGGAGCTTGGAGGAGCTCTGAGTGGAAAGCTTCCAACCACGAATCCTTTGCAGATATCTGGCTACGAGAAGTTTCGTATCGTCTGCGGGGGATGGCGTCAGGTGCTACTGTCTGGCTTCTTGGAGAAGAGCCTCGTAGCGGACTTCCTGTTCGCGATAGAGCTGCCGGTACATCTCGTCCAGCCTCCCTATTACGTGCCATACTTCCCGTTCGTCCACCCCCATGAGGCTGTGCCGCCATGTAAGCTGGTCGAGCTTCTGCGCTATGAGCTCCAGGGATAGCTCCTGCGGATCTTGGGGCTCTTGTGCTGTCTGGCCCTGACGCCCAGTGCTTTGCCGTCTACTTCTCCTTTCACTCGCCATGGTTCTTCCTTATGGCCGCTGCTGCGAGCGTTGCTGCACCTGCTACAGCTACACCGAGAAGCACACCTTGAGATGCAGTGAAGATATCAAGACCAGTGTCAGGAACAATCTCAGCCTGGTTCGTGTAGACCACATCAGTGGTCCCGCCATCTGTAACCGTCGCATTGACAGTCTTGGGTTCATCCCTGGTAAAGGTCGTAGTGGTATCGCCGACCTTCGCGGTCGTCGTTGTCTTAGCATTAGGAGTAGTGGATGTCTCCGTAATGACAATGGTCGTGTCAGCAGGAACGTTGGTCAGCGTGATAGTCTCGTCATTCGACAGTTCAACTTCAGCTTTACCAGTTCCATCGAATGCAATAGTCTTGTCCTCGCTTGTGAATGTCTTGTTCTCGAGGCCAGCACAATTCAACTCAAACTTAAACGAATCACTTGTGTTAGCAGCATTACCCTTAGTCATCTTCTTGAGAGTTAGTGTGCCCGTCCTGTAGATATTGGTGATTGCCTGAGTACCAGTCTGTGCGGTAAGACCAGTAAGCTTCACTGCATTAGGAAGACCCTGCGCCCACGCATCAGTCGTATTCTCAGTCACGCTATAGGTGTTGCCACCAGGACCAGCAGAGACATTGACAGTCGATGTCCAATTGTTCGCTGCATTCAGCGTGACAGTTCTGTAAGTATAGTTGGTCTCACCCTTAGCATTCGTCTGCTTAACGGTAACTACAAGGGCATCTGGAAGAAGAGATGAATCAGCATCAGTGCCATCGCTGTTCTTCCAGCTCTTGGAGACAGTGAGCTTGGAGACTGGAACCGTCACCTGCGGGTTGTCATACTCGAGGGTCTCTTGATCGGAGTACTTTGGTTCCTGACCAGTCACCCTCGTAATCTTTCTGTATGAGAGCGTGCCAGTACTATTCGTATAGACCTTGAAGATATCTTCAGCGTTTGCTGCGTCGTCATACGCCTTCTGGTTCAGCTTTACATTGAAGCTCACGGCATAGGTAACACCCTTCTCAAGCTCAATGCTCCCGAGATCCCAGCTCACCTTGCCATCTGTAAAAGATGCGGAAGGAATGGGAGACGTCGGCGTATAGTCAACGCCATTCTTCTTGTAGCTGTAGGTGAATTCGGGGACCGATGCGTTTGTCGGCAGGGCGTAATCCACATACGTTGAGTTAAGAGTGTCCTCAATCTTCACGTTCGTATAGGAAATATTGGTCGTAATGGTGTTGGCGATATTCTGAAAGGCCTGATTCAGGGAAGTCTGATCGCTTGCACTGTAGTAGTTGCCCGCCTGTCCCGCATCAGAAGCAAGCTGCTGCATCCTCGAGACGTTGCCGAAAACGCCAACAGAGAACAGAATCTTGTCTGCGTCAGTAATCGAGGATGCTACCTGTGATGCATAGTAGTAGTTCTTCCCATTGTCGTCAGAGTTGCCCGATCCATAGTAGGTATGGCTGCCGGAGGTACTCTCACGATCTTCGCGGTAATCGGTATAACCACCAAGAGTATTTCTGAATGTCGGATTGCCGTCAGAGACGAAGATGATGTAAGTATGGCTTGCATCACGCGTTTGCATGCTATTGGCAACTGTCAGGGCATCTTCCCAGTTGGTTCCGCCAGTTGCGCTCAGTCCATCAACAGTATCCTGGAAATCGTCAAGATCGGTAGTAAATTCTTTATTCACAGTTGCATAATCGCTAAAGGTGACAAGCGAAAGACGAACGGCGTCTGGATTATCGATGGTATTGTTCGACAGCAGTTCATCGGCAAGAGAGTTAACTGCACTCTTCGCAACTGACAGGCGCGACGGTCTGGTATAGTAATCACCCCACTGACCGTAGTTCATAGAACGCGAGAGATCCATGACAACAATGACATCAGCATGTGTAGTCGTTGAGCTCTGGACAGAGTTACCGGTCACGCTGAGCGTGATCTTATAGGTACCATCACCATTATCCGTGACAGTCTTCTCATGAGTCGGAGCCGTAAGGTCTGTCGTTGAGGCATTCTCAGCAAACGCTGTCACAGGCGAGACGAACAGACCTACTGCCACGATGATGGCGACAGCAGCCATAAGTGCCTTCTGAACGAGATGCAATGCTGGATGTGTCCATTCAAGCGTCTTCTTCATGAGCAGCCTCATATGCTTTCGTTATTGCCTGTGTGTGGACCGAACTGGAACTACTTCTAACAGTAAACTGTTTCTTGAAAGCCACTTTGGCCCGAATGACTTCTCAAAGCGGATTAAAAGAACCCGAATGAATCAATGCTTTCAGATAACCTTTAAACCCGTTTTCCGCAGCTTTTCTGCCAGAAATAGGCCATCTGCCTGCAGAAATATCTCTGTGCAGATGAATTTTCCCCGACGGCACCCTTGCCCAAAAGATCTGCCTTGCCTTCCTGTAGAGCACCTTGATGTCCGAGGCGCGCATCCATTTCCTCGGAGCCTCCTCGCTTGCGAGAACGAAGATTTCGTCGGTGAACCCTGTCAATATAATGGACAGCGGAATCGTTGTATTCGGCAGAGAGCTCGTCTACGAACCTGAACCATACAGGATGTCTCGTTTGTTTCTGCCTACTACTCATGGTGACCCATTTCTGCCTAGATGCCGCCAGCCCAAACTCAGCGAGTTGCTGTTCCTATTTGCGTATATTGCGAACGCACATTTCCTTGTTGAGATGCCCTGAGTCTACCCCCCCCCCCCCCCCCCCCCGAAAACGCAAGCTAAATCTCGCATATTGAGGGAGAAATTTTTTGATCACATGGCAACGGGCTTTCAAGGAGATAGGGGTTTTGTATATGATCGATAGCAAGTTCACGAAGGAAGAGTGTATGAGACACTAGCGGGAAGGTGAGAGGTCAGGTGGGGATCTCTACCTTCCTTGCCAGCTACAAGCGCATCGAGTGGGCGATCTAGCGCTGGAAGAAAGCCAGCATGAAGGGCACCCTCACGAAGATGGATACACCCCAGGCCAGGCACCGCGACAAGGTAAAGACCATCAGGCAGAAGAAGTAGGACGTCGTGACAAGGCAGAGGACCTCCATGCCGCGTGAGAAGGCCGAGAGGAAGGCCCTTTAAGGCGCAGGTGAAGGCTTTAGAGGCTCTTGACACACCGGCGAGCAGGACCCGTTCTTTAACGTGAGCGCAGCCTATAAGGCGCTCGAGGTCTCGAGGCGCGGCTACTTACGAGTGGGTGGTCACAGCCCTGAAGCGGGCCGAGCGCGAGGATGGCGACCTCACAGCGAAAAAGCAGGTGCAGGCGGCCTTCTCCGCCCATGGCTTCAGGAAGGGCTCGCGCCAGATCACCGACAGCCTTGTTCCGAGCAAAAGGTCAGGATGAGGTGCAAGAAGGTGCAGAGCATCATGGGCAAGTTCAGCATCGTGTGGAGCAGGAAGCGCAGGAGGCCCTACCACCCGATCGGGCAGGACAGCAAGCCCCAGGTAGCACCCAGTGCCGTGGACAGAAACTTCAGGAGCGAAGATCCCTTGAAGGTCGCCTCTACCGACAAACACCTACCTCCTATACAGGGACGAGAGCTCCCTCTACATGTCCGACATCCTTAACTGTAAGAGCGATCGTTCTTCTTGCCTACAAGTGCTTAACCTCGATGGAGGAGAAGCTGGTGTTCGATACATACCGATCAATTCAAAAGGTTCGAGCTTCCCGACGACATCTGGGCATACTCAAACCAGGGCGTCCACTATACCGCAAGGGCCTACAGCGACAAGCTCAGGCAGCTTGGGGCCCGCCAGTCGATATCGAGGCGGACATTGCTGGGACAGTGCCTGCATCGAGAGCTTCTGGGAGCAGATGGGAGAGACAGCCCATCTCCTGACAGAGAAGATCATGGAAAGGGTCGACAAATACGTCAGCTACCACAACAATCTCGGGAGACAGGGACGCCTGGGCTGGCTGACCCCTTTAGAGTATGCAGGAAGGCTCACTGCCTATCTGTGCAGAGTTCAGGGTCCACCTCAGTCAGGGCAGGATCGCTCGTCTACTCGAAGCCGTACGTGAACCTCGATCCCGTTTGCATGCACGCCATGCTCGGAGCAGTTCATGCGCGCAGGGCGGTATTCGATCCAGCATTTCGCCCTGCCGAGGTCCATGACGCGCCAGCGCCGCGGCTCTATATGGACATGGCAGGCGCATCTCCTGCCACATACGGGGCAGCGCAGCGCCTCCTTACTGTACGGCCTCGCGAAGACCACGATGCCACATCCCCCCATGCGGGCCCCGGTCACGACCATCTTCACCTCAGTGCCCAGCGTAGAATCTGCTCCATGCGCAGTCCTTTCTGCGGTCCGAGATACTTTTGGTGAAGTCGAATCTAGGTCGTGAAGCACAAACCTTGCCGAACTCCTCTCGCTTTAAGGCTATGGCGGAATTTCGCAAGTGTCGTCGCATCTGGTACCTGCTCAGACATGAGGTCTACGTGCACAGAAGCGCTGATAGGACCGACAATCCAGGATAGCATCTTTAAGTCCCCTCGTCTTAAGAGAGCAAACATTACCTGCAGCAGATACATCCTAAGCTTCGCCTTTGCAGCACGCACATGCCTGACAGGAGCCTGTCAGTGGTAGCTGGTATCTACCAGAACAATCCAGCTATCCCACACAACGATTGTATCCACCCGCTCCAGGAATGCCTCTCGCCTGATCTTTCTCTTCAGACCTTAGGATGTAAGGTCCTAAAAGCTCATCAGGCTATCCATATCTGCCTTTTGGATATGCTGGAATGTGTGGATGTAGCTATACCATATCCAGAAGACAGATAGGCATCTATGTGGATATGGGCACTGTGTGGTTCGAGACATTTTAAGCCGATGTCATACAGCGTACAGCCCCAGCGGCCTCATCGAGGCGAATTAATCATCGTTTCCCTAGAGGAAAAAAGCGCTGGCAACCCCTCGCGGAGTCGCCCTTCCCATATCTGAATACTTTCTGTACCGTAGCTGGCGTTATGCCGAATAGGTACCCACATGAACTACCGAAGAGTTTTTTCATACGGCATACGGTGGAATTCGGCAGAGGTGTGAAACACTGCATGCTCAGGTCTCTTTGAGCGTCTGCCACACCAGAGTTGAGATACCAGGCCTCTCCTCAGAACAGGCTACTGTGCACGAGAGCGGCCCAATAGAAAGGCCCGCATTGTGGTCTCTCCAGCATTGGGGATCTCAATCGCCACACGTTTCATGCAATCTTCCAACGTACAGGGACCTTCAACCGTCGTGAGCACACAGTCGATCCCCGCACTGTAGACAGAAGAGAGGTCATCTTCTCTACCTCCCACCACAGCTATCACGGGAAGGTTATGCTTCTTTGCACGCTTAGCTACTCCGATCGGCGCTTTTCCTTTGACTGATTGGTTGTCCATATGGCCTTCACCGGTGACGACAAGATCGACAGTATCCATCTTCGATTCGATGCCGATCAGGTCAAGGATCGTGTCAATACCGGACACGATACGAGCGCCGCAAAATACATGCAGGCCTGCGCCTAAGCCACCCGCAGCACCGGCACCGGGAACATCAGTCGATACGCCTGTCAGTTCCTGTTCGATGAGGCGGGCATACGAAGCCATCCACACGTCTACCTCATGCAGCTCTTCCGGTGCAATCCCCTTCTGTGGACCGTACACGAAGACAGCTCCCTCCGAACCAGTGAGGGGATTGGTGACATCACTGAGTGCGGTAAACTCACTTTCCCGGATACGGGGATCTAATCCGGAAGTATCAATCTGGCGCAGATCCTTAAGCCCTCTGAGACCGGGCCGGATCGGTTGTCCTTCAGCATCGAGGAACTTTACGCCTAAGGCTTGTGCCATTCCCCATCCGCCGTCACTTGTCGCGCTGCCGCCAAGTCCAATAAGGAACTTTCTTGCCCCCTGTTCAAGTGCTGCTTCGATCAGCTCACCGGTACCATAGGTAGAAGCTTTAAGCGCATTCTCATTCGATTTAGGCATCAGAGTTATTCCCGAAGCCTGCGCCATCTCGATCACCGCAGTCTTCCCGTCACCCAGAAGCGCATAGGGAGCCTGAACGGAATCGCCCAGCGGTCCGTGCACCTTCTCGGTATAGCGTGTCCCCTTACAGGCGGTGAGCAGGGCTTCCAACGTCCCTTCTCCCCCATCGGCAATCAGGTATTTGAGAATATGGGCTTGGGGCACAACCCGGCGGATTCCCTCTTCGAGGTAGTCTTCCACCTCACGGCTCATCGCAGAGCCTTTGAAGGAATCCGAAGCAAGCAAGACCGTATAGTTCCTCATTGCCCATCCACCTGTCTTGTGTAACAAGAGTTTCTTTATGCCAGTATAGATACAGAAAGCCCCACCCCTCAACAACACTGAGAGATGGGACCTTATGCGCCCTATGTCAGCATCTCTATTGCTGCATCATGCTCATCGAGTCAGTAACCGTATTGATGATCTGCGTACCGGCATTCGCTTGACTTCTCGGCCAGGTGAACTCAATTGCCATCAACCGACTATTGTTCACATACTCACGGATGTAGTATCCGGTATCCCCCTGCCAGTAACTGACCACGAACCAGTTATTGAGCGTCGAGATATAGGTATAGGTGATCTGGTGCCCGACCTGCGCCTGATCAAACAACCCCTCCAGCGTCGATCCATCGGTATTGGGTCTCACCCAAGCGTCAATCTGCATCGAGGTGGTCGGGTCTGTCATGGTCAATCCCGTCTTGTCTGAATTGACCTCAGAGGTCATACCGGTCGGCAAGGTTGCGCTGAAACCATAGTTTGCGATGGAGAGCGCTCCGGTGTTCGTGTCGTAGGTCACGTCGTCGGTCGAAGCCGGCTGATCGGTTTCTTGCTGATCGGTCGTATCATCAGTGCTTGCGGCATTATCCTGGGATGTCGCATCCTGCTCTTGGGTCTGTTCCTCTGTCTGGGAAGCCCCATTCATATTCTGATAAACATAGACGCTGACACCGATCGCAACGACCGCCACAATGCAGATAATTGCGATAATACGGTTGCGGTACTGATAGAGATGGGTACGGGCTTGGCCGTAGCGGTCAACGTCGTCGTAATATCCGGCACCGGGCTCGCCTTCGTGGACCGCGCCCTCCGCAAGCCGTGCGTGCTCGTCGAGCGTTGAGTTCTCCGGAGCAGCACTGATTGGACGGTTGGCCGCATCCCGATTGATCATGGCAGGACGGCGCGCAACGTTGTGCTCTACATCCCGTTCCTGCTGTTTGTAGCCCACTTCGTTCATGTTGGCTTCATAGTCAGCACGGGAGACTGCCGTAGTGTACGTCCTTTGGGCATGCTTTCCGCTGCCTTCACGATGCTTGTGCCGGCGGGCGTAACGTTTGTCGATCGACTGGTGCGATTCAATCGGCACCTGCAGAATCGGCGTAGCGCCATGGGCCAACGAGGGGTTGACGGTCGGAACCGGCTGTTGCCCTACTCCGTTATAGGGAAGCGGCGGGCGCACCACCGTATGCTCCATCGCCTCAGGTGTCCCTGCTGCATTGTGACCCAACTGATCTGCCGTCATCGGCTGATCGTTGGGGGAAGGGACCTGCGCGGAGCTCGGGGTACGGGGACGACGGTGCGTAAGGGCACGCAGGCGGGGCGACTGAGAGCCGTCTGACATATGCACATGCTTTGGCTCCGATGCCTCCTCGGCACCTTCATCTTTCTCATCTACGTTTTCTATGTTCTCACCAGTATCTTCAGACGCCGGCTGCCCCTGCTTCTCAGCTTGAGGTACAGGCTCTGCCCCCGGTTCTGCTGCAGGCTCTTCCGGTGAAGCCTCTGCATTATCGGATTCCGCTGGCTCGGGAGTTGAGGAATCCGCAGCGCTGGTTCCAGGCTCTGCGTTGTCCTCTGCCGGCTCGGTATCAGCTGGCTCGTTCTCTCCAGCATCCTGAGGAGTATCTTCCGCCTTCACCTCATCGATCTGTGAAGGCTCCTCGGGTACCGCTTCAGCGTCCTCTTTCGGTTTTGTATCGTCAGGCGTCTGAGCCTGTCCTTCCTCTGACTGACCCATCGTTTGAGGCAAGGGATTTCGCTCTATGCGTGCTCCACAGGAAGGACAAAACTTTGAATCGTCAGGAATTGAGGCACCGCAATGCGGACAAAGCATGTGGTCGCTCCTCCAATCCTCTCTGCCCAGTATGTATCTGTTGTAGAATACACCACACTTATATATTTCGATGGTGCGCCTATCTGCCTTCCCATATTCTACACGCTCAAAACCTGCTCAAACGTTTTTGCCGCCGAGCTACAAAAAAGTACACGAACTTTTACTTACTCTTAATCAAGCAGCGGTTCTGAGACTAACGGTGTATACGTGAGCACGTTGTCAACCCGATGGGAAAGCATCAAGTACAGGTGCGTGTGCGTACTTTGATCAGGCTTTAGCACTGCTGAAATCCGCTGTTTCAGCTCCTCGACGCTCTGATCCTTCTTCAGTCTGACACTCCGAGCGAGAGTGATGTGTGGCACAAAGGGCCGCTGTTCCAACACAAATCCACGCTGGGTGAGTTCCTCGGTAAGGTGACTCTGCAGATGTTTCAGATTCTCGTTCTTCTCAAGGCCTTCCCAGACGATCAGTTGATGGTGACAGGGAAAGACACCAGGTTCTCCCAGCGTACTCTTCACGGTGTGGCACTGCGCGGCCGTCGCTTTGAGCGCCTCACATGCCCGGTTATATCCCTGCTCATCCTGCATCCCCAAGAAGGCAAGCGTCAGATGCAGATTCTGTGGAAGCATCGGACGGGCTTTGTCCGCAAAAGCTACGACGGTATCTTCCGCCTTAACTAAGGTCTGCCGTGTCGTCTCAGGAAAACGCAACGCGATAAAGAGTCGACGCTTCGGTACGGGTTCATCCATGTGAGTCACCCTCCCTCGCTATAGAATATTACAAGTATGCCTTGCCGCTGATCTTTTCAGTGACCATGACAACTATCCTTCTAGCTTCCCTTCAACCCAGATTCTTCTGAGCTGGCTCTATTATCCTCCGTTACCACAAAAGCTCAGCTCATACACAATGACCTGTCATTTTGACGGACGGCAAAAGATCAACAGATGCTGCATTGAGCGCCAATGGTCGATCGCATAACCACGCTCAGTAAAATTGATAGACTCTTTTAGATCCTCAAGCTAATTCTCTGCGCACCACCACACGAAGGTTCCGAGGGCAGCCTCCGCTTCAGTTGCCTTTTGGATGAACTTCCCATCCGCTCTGATTTCCCCAAAGAGGCAGACGATAAGGGGAGTGCCATACTTCCTTGCAAACGACCACACAGCCTTTGAATATTCTTATGATGGCAGACCGACGATAAGGTCAATGTGGCGGGCCAGCGCAGGCGCTCTCCCCAATACCCATAGGGGATCTCGGACATTTTTCCGGATCTAGGCTGCATATGCGCAGCTAAGGTCCCTCCTGTGCTCCCTGAGCGTCCTCCACCCACAAGTCACGCTTGAGCTTAGCCAAACGATACCACTCGATGTAGCTGTCAAGACAGCTCTTGAACTCCTCGAACATGCTGTCCGTCCAGTCCATGCCGGAAAAGAAGCCGCCCTTGGGCGTGCCGAAGAAGCCTTCTAATGCGTCGCATGCGATTATGTGCTGAACGGGTGCCGGACAGCAGGCGGGGAAGTTTGACCATCCGGCGTCCAGCATATAACGTGTTTCTCTGAAGGGATTCAAGGAAGTCGAGGATATCCCCCTGCGCTCTGTAGCGCCTGCACCCGGATTCCTGCCGGCTGTGGCAAGGCCCTTCGTCAGCGCATCCTCCTCATATATTCTTTCTGCCACTTCTCGCGCAGTGGCCGCGCTCTTTTCCTGTAGACGCGAGTATGGGATAAAGGGCGTGCATGGGACGCAGGGCACTTGGCATGTTCTGCTGGAGTTTGGCTCGAGCAGAAGCTGGTGCCTTTGGCCCGCAGCTGGACGCGAATTAGGCAAGATGTCGTTAGGCGATGGATGTCCCATGAGGTTGCGCCTGCAAAGACCAGAGGAAAACCTTAGCCCCTCAGTCAAGTAAGAGGTAGGAGGTAGCTGCATGGTCTACATCGGCATAGACATCGCTAAGCGCTTCTATGTGCTGTCAGCCGTGGGTGAGGATGGAGGGACCCTCATCGAGTCACTCAGATTTGCCAACACCGCCGGCAGGCTTCAAAAAGCTGCTCGATCGGCTGAAGAAGGCCGGTATCGGTCCAGAGGGCAGCCTGTCTAGTATTGAGGCCACAGGGCACTACTGGGTTGTCCTGTTTAACTTCATGGCCGCTCATGGCTATGACGCTGCGCACGGTCAAGACCGATGCGATCGGCGCAGCCCATGATCGCAGAGCTTATGCGCTACAAGCGCTATGAGCCCTGCGCACTGAGCGAGCGGGGAGCTGCTCGCGCTTGGCGCGCTACTGCACCTCGCTCGTCGAAGCGCTCGACTATGCTCAAAAACCGCACCACAGCCATCCTCGATGGCCTGTTCAGCGGCTCGTTTAGGCCCGCCAAGCGGACGCTGCTCGAACAATGTGCCACGCCGCAGCAGACACACTTAAGCGACAGGTGCACGCTCGAGTGCACACTGAAGGAAGCTTTCTGCTCCAACTGCGGCCAAAAGAAGGCCGAGGAGCTGAAGGCCGCCACGAAAGCGTCGGTTGCAGTCGGCTTCGGTTCAAAGACGCTCACCTTCGAGCTCAGACTCTTCCATAAGGAGTCTGAGCTCGTCTGCAGCCAGATCGACGAGGTGGAATTTGAACTTACCCGCTTGCTCGACAAGGCAAGCGGTAGGTGGCTGCTCAGCGTCCCTGGCATCTGAATCGCGCTGGCCTTAATTATCGCAGGCGAGATTGGAGACGATAAGCGCTTCGATGGTGCCTACCAGCTCATGGCCTATGTTGGCATGGACCCTACCAAAAGTAAGTCCGGTAAGAGTGTGGCATCGGGTAAAAGCCATGTCCAAGCGCGCTGCGGCAGATCTCAGGTGGGCCCTCATGCAGGCTACAGACTGTGTGCGCAGATACGACCCATAACTTCGGCGACTACTACGCCAACAGGGAAGGCGAAGACAAAAAAAGCACCACTGCCTAGCCCTCGCAGGTGTTGCTTGCAAGCTCATGGGCGTGTGTCTAGCCCTCATGAAGGAGCAGCGCCCCTGGGCACCATCAACCCGAACATCTTCAGGAGGGCGGCAAGTAGCCTTTTCTACATCTGAATCGCGCTTGTGCTCCCAGCGGGGCGCGCGTCAGTATGTCTGCTCTTTATCCCATATTCACTTCTCAAGGTTCCTATCGAAAATCTTGGGTTTACCCCTTGACTTTAAATAACAGGTATTCCTGAGGATGCAGTCCCGACAGGGAAGACGTTACAGCGTTATGCGCTCATTAGAGCATGGACATGCCCCTTTGCCTGCTGTCCGGCGCCCGTTCAGCGCATAATCGCATGTGGTGCATTAGATGATATCTTCGGTAGACTCAAGCATGAATTCTTTTACTACCTGGATTGGAGCCACACCATACGCAACGAATTTATGAATCAGTTTAGTGGCTACATCACGTAGTATTGCAACGAAAGACCAAAGGAATCACTCAGCCGGATGAGTCCTTTGGAATAGCGCCTGTCACTGGGTCTAGCGACCTAGATTCTCCAACTTTTTGGGTCCGCCTCCTATCCAATGAGAACCCTATACTGAAGAACAGTGTCTTTTAATCATCCGTCCTTCAGTATAGAGGGCTTGAAAGGATAGCCATGTTCAACGTTGTGCTCGTAGAACCGGAGATCCCCGCTAATACGGGGAATATCGGCCGTACCTGTGTTTTAGCAGGTGCACGACTCCACCTGGCTGGACCTTTAGGCTTTTCCCTTCAAGAAAAAGCGCTGCGGCGTGCCGGCCTCGCCTACTGGGAAAGCTTGAATCTGGCCGTCTATAATGACTGGGATGAATTCGTACAGAAGAACCCAGTCGTGGAACAGGCACTGCAGGAGAATACCGCCACTACTGCGCAGGATGTTGAGGATATACATGTCCACTTACTGACTAAGGCGGGCAAGCGTGTGTATTCCTCTTCCACCTATCACGAGGGGGACTACCTGATCTTCGGTAAAGAGAGTGCCGGGCTTTCGAGAGACTTGCTTTCAGCGCATCCCTCCCTGTGTGAGCGCATCCCAATGCGTGGGGACGATGCGCTCAAGAATGCGGATACGTGGCATGAGACCTTCGACAATCTCCACCCTGATCTCCAACGTGATATCGCAGGCAACTTCGTAGATCCCCGAGCGAGTGTCGTCACGTCCCTCAACCTCTCCAACTCTGCCGCAATCGTGCTCTACGAAGCGCTGAGGCAGACTGGTTTCCAGGGGTGCGACATACAACTCTACAATTGAGGGTACAGAGAAAGCAAAGTGGGGTATCTACACCACACCGGCACAGGGGGAAAGGAGTACGATGGCAGAGCGACACACGAGTATGGGAACTCCCCTTTGTCCCTACCAGTCCTGCTCGTACCGTGCCACCGGTGACTGTTGCATGAACCACATCCGACTTTTCTCCCATCTGGACAGCGGAGCTAAGCGTGAGCTGATGCGCTGCGCCCACCAGAGCGACTACCCCAAAGGCTCCGTGATCGTGCATGAGAGCGATCCGATCGAGTCGATCTTCATCATCCGAAAGGGCCGCATCAAGACCTACCGCCTAAGCGAAGACGGCGAAGAATACATCCTCGATATCCTACACGACGGACAGGCTCTATGGCACGGAATGTTTTTACAGGATCACACCTACCACTACAGCGCTGCCTGCCTGACTGAGGTCAGTGTGTGCAGCATCCGCAGAACGGACTTTGAGTCATTCATCTCCGCACATCCCGAGGTCGCGATGCACCTCGTCGAGACGCTGAGCACCGAGCTCGACGATGCGGAGGAAAAGATCACGATCTTAAGCATCCACTCCCCCAAGAGCCGCCTAGCGCGCTATCTGCTCCACAGAAATGACCGTTGTCTCCACCAGGAGATCCATCTGAGGCTCGATGAGATCGCTGCCTCAGTCAACCTACGCCCTGAGACCGTCTCCCGTATCCTCTCCGCCTTTGAGAAGGATGGGTTAGTCAAACGCATCGGACGCGGGCATCTGAAAGTGATCAACCGAGCTGCCTTAGCCCAAGTCAGCAAAGAATAATTTTTCGTTACTTGATTTTAATCATGGAATGCACTTCCCCTTCTTCGTAACCTTAAAGGTGTAATGAATACGTAGATGTGGGGAGTGTAAATGATCGGTCATATACATTCCGTTGAATCGTTTGGTTCGGCCGATGGCCCCGGGGTCCGGTACCTGATCTTTCTGCAGGGCTGTCCCATGCGTTGCCGCTACTGCCACAATCCGGACATCTGGAGCTTCACCGGTGGTACCGATATGAGCGCCGATGAGCTGCTCGATAAAGCTAAACGTTACCGTGCCTATTGGGGACCGGAAGGCGGCATCACTGTCTCAGGCGGCGAAGCCCTCTCACAGGTCAGCTTTGTCCGTGAGCTCTTTGAGAAGGCCCATGTACTCGGCATTAATACCTGCCTCGACACTTCACTTGCTCCCTTTACCACCAAGGAGCCGTTCTACAGCGAGTTCCAGAACCTGATGCACTCAACCAATCTGGTCCTCGCAGATATCAAACATATCGATCCGGTCGAGCACCAAAAGCTTACCGGACATCCCAACACAAACATTCTTGAAGCACTGCGGTGGCTCTCTGACCACGACGTACCGGTCTGGATCCGTCAGGTCTTGGTCCCGGGTATCACGGACGTCGATAAGTACCTTGAGCGTACCCGTGACTTTATCGCCACCCTGCACAATGTGAAACGCGTCGAAGTGCTCCCCTATCACACCCTCGGCATCTACAAGTGGGATGCGCTCCATATCCCCTATACCTTACGCGACGTGAAACCTCCCTCCCCGCAACGGGTTGAGCGGGCGCAGCGCATCTTATCCGATAAACCATCCACTATCGAGGAGGATTAGCAATGGAAACAGCAGCATGGAAGGGCTTTGCCCCGGGGCTTTGGACCGACGAGGTCAATGTCCGCGACTTCATCCAGAGGAACTATACGCCGTATGACGGCGATGAGAGTTTCCTCGCAGGCCCGACTGAGGCGACGATGACCCTGTGGAACAAGGTACAGGATCTGCAGAAAGAGGAGCGCAAACGCAGTGGTGTCCTCGACTGCGAGACTGAAGTCGTGAGCGGCCTCACCGCCTACGGCCCGGGCTACATAGATCCTAAGGCCAAGGACCTCGAGCGCATCGTCGGCCTCCAAACCGACAAACCTCTGAAGCGTGCCTTTATGCCCTACGGCGGCATCAGAATGGCTGAGGAAGCTGCTAAATCCTACGGCTATAAGATCAACGAGAAGTACCACAAGATCTTCAACGAGTACCGCAAGACCCACAACCAGGCAGTCTTTGACGCCTATACCCCCGAAATGCGTTTGGCCCGTCACTCCCACGTAATCACTGGACTCCCCGACACGTATGGCCGTGGCCGTATCGTCGGTGACTATCGACGCGTCGCCCTCTACGGTATCGATTTCCTCATCTCCCAGAAACAGCACGACCTTGCGAACTGCGGGGACGGAACAATGACGGACGACGTGATCCGCTTGCGTGAGGAGATCGCCGAGCAGATCCGCGCCCTCAAGGGCATGAAGGAGATGGCAAAGATCTACGGCTTCGATATCTCCAAGCCCGCTACCAACGCCCAGGAAGCAGTGCAGTGGCTCTACTTCGGGTACCTCGCCGCGATCAAGACTCAGAACGGCGCCGCCATGTCCGTCGGCAGAATCTCAACCTTCCTCGATATCTATCTCGACCGTGACCTCAAGGCCGGCCGCATCAGTGAGGCAGATGCCCAGGAGCTAATCGACCATCTGACCATGAAGTTTAGAATGGTGAAGTTCGCTCGCATCCCCTCCTACAATGAGCTCTTCTCCGGCGACCCCGTCTGGGCCACCCTGGAGGTTGCCGGCATGGGTCAGGACGGCCGCTCCCAGGTTACCAAGACCGACTTCAGGTTCCTGCACACCCTTGAGAACATGGGGCCTGCCCCGGAGCCCAACCTCACGGTCCTTTACTCTGACCGGCTACCCATCGCCTTCCGCAAGTACGCTGCCAAGATTTCGATCCAAACCTCCTCGATCCAGTATGAAAACGACGATGTCATGCGTCCGGTCTGGGGCGACGACTACAGCATCTGCTGCTGCGTCTCCGCCACAGAGACTGGCAAAGAGATGCAGTTCTTCGGCGCCCGCGCCAACCTCGCCAAGTGCCTCAACTATGCGATCAACGGCGGCAAGGACGTCAAGTTCGACGATAAGAATGGCAACCACCTGCAGGTCGGCCCCGAGTACGCCCCGATCACCTCAGAGTATCTAGACTACGATGAGGTCATGCACAAGTTCGATCTGATGATGGACTGGTTGGTCGATCTCTATGTCAATACCTTGAACCTCATTCAGTATATGCACGACAAGTACTACTACGAGTCTGCAGAGATGGCGCTGATCGACACAAACGTCCGCCGTACCTTCGCTACCGGCATCGCCGGCTTCTCCCATGTCGTAGACTCCCTATCTGCCATCAAGTACGCCCACGTGAAGACAATCCGCGATGAGAGCGGCGCGGTCGTCGACTACAAAGTCGAGGGGGACTTCCCGCGCTACGGCAACGACGATGACAGAGCTGACGATATCGCCGTGTGGCTCTTGAAGACGTTCATGACAAAGGTGAAAAAGCACCACACCTACCGCAATTCTAAGCCTACGACATCCATCCTGACCATCACCTCGAACGTGGTGTACGGCAAAGCGACTGGCGCACTCCCTGACGGCAGAAAAGCCTTCACACCATTTGCCCCGGGTGCCAATCCCTCCTACGGCGCAGAGAAAAACGGCCTGCTTGCTTCACTCAACTCAGTCGCCAAGCTCCCCTACGAGTACGCCTTAGACGGTATCTCCAACACGCAGACGATCAATCCCTTCGCTCTGGGCAATGACTTGCATCAGCGTCAAGAGAACCTCGTCCACGTCCTCGACGGATACTTCAAGCAGGGCGCCCACCACCTCAATGTCAACGTCTTCGGCACTGAGAAGCTCCGTGACGCAATGGAGCACCCCGAGAAGCCTGAGTATGCCAACTTCACGATCCGTGTCTCAGGCTATGCGGTGAAGTTTATCGACCTCACCCGTGAGCAGCAGCTCGATGTCCTCGCCCGCACCTGCCACGACCACGTATAATCAAACATCACGTTGATACCTTGAGCGCGCGTGACCAACTCTTATATGGGCTGGTCACGCTTTTTATGCCGCCCCATCATGTCTCAGCCCCAAAACGATAATTAACTTTCAGAGCAGCATCAACAATTGAAGCAGATGGTACCATAAATGCGTCACCGATCCTCTATCACTTTCTTGGTGATAGCAACCATAGAAAGGACCTCCGAAGTGAAATCCCGTCTTGTTGTTACCTCCCTCGCCACTGCTGTTCTCTGCACCATCTGGATGCTTCTCGGACCCGCTGTGGGCTTAATTGGTTGGGCAGGATTCGCCGGCTGCACCTCTTATTTTGCGTACCCCAAAAGCGGTCCCAAGGCCTTACCGCTGATCTTGTGCTGTGTTCTGTGCGGCAGTGCCTTTGCCTTTATCTCGCTCTTTGTGGGAGGCCTCTTCCTCGATCCGAGAGTCTCGCAGGCAGTGTCGTTGGTGATGACATGCGTGACGACCTACTTCATGTGCGCGGATGCCCATTTCAAGTACCTCTCTTACGTGCCGGGTACCTTCTTCGGCTCCTTCTCTACCTTTGCCGCAGGCGGCAATCCGATGATCATCCCTTCACTTGTTATCGGTGTCTTGCTTGGTCTCGCCTGTGACATGTGCGGACAGAAGCTCGCCAACAGCATCTGTAAGTAATGGACCTATCCATTTAATCTATACAGGTCCCAACGAAATTCGCTTTCTTCGAAGTGGTTGATTCTTGAAGTTAGCGCAATATCTAGCAGCTAGAAAGTGTATTTGCACTTAGCGCAAGACTTCTCGACAACAGATCTTTCATGGAAACAATCGGTCCTCAGTGTTTGCGCAGGAAGCTATCGTCCTTTTCGGTGTTGCAATAAGTTTTGAAACCAACTCATCTAAGGAAACGATGATTAATTCGGCTCAATGAGGTCGGCGAAGCCGCACGCTGTATGACATCGGCTCAAAATGTCTCGAGCCACACAGTGCCCATATCCACATAAATGCCTATCTGCCTGCGTATATGTTATAATTACAGCAACGTATTCCAGCATATCCAAAAGGAAGATGTGGGCAGCCAGATGAGCTTCAGGGTCGCGTGCGTGGTCCTTGTTCTTCGTTAAGCTTTAAGGCCCAGGTGAAGGTCGCATCCACCATAGAGCCGCCCCGCCCTGTGATCCCTGCCTTTTCAAGCTTCTAAGTCCAGGTCATGAAGCACAAGCTTTACCGAACTCCTCTCGCTTTAAGGCTATGGCGCATCTTCGCAAGTGTCGTCGCATCTGGCACCTGCGCTTGCATGAGGTCTACGTGCACAGAAGCGCTGCCAGGAGTGGCAGTCCAGGATAGCATCTTTAGGTTCCCTCGTCTTAAGAGCCCAAACATAACCTGTAGCAGATACATCCTAAGCTTTGTCTTTGCAGCGCGCACATGCCTGACAAGAGCCTGTCAGTGGTAGCTGGTATCTACCAGTGCAATCCAGCTGTCCCACACAACGATTGTATCCATCCGCTCCAGGTGTGCCTCTTGCCTGATCTTTCTCCTTTTACCTTAGGATTTAAGGTCTTAAAAGCTCATCAGGCTATCCATATCTGCCTTTTGGATATGCTGGAATACGTTGCTGTAATTATAACATATCCGCAGGCAGATAGGCATCTATGTGGGTATGGGAGTTGCGTGGTTCGAGACATTTTGAGCCGATGTCATACAGCGTGCGGCCCCAGTGACCTCATCGAGGTGAATTGATCATCGTTTCCCTAGGGTCGCAGCAGTAGAGCCTGATTGCTTGAGCCTCTCCTTCGAAAAGGTGTCCTGGCACCTCTTCATCTGAGAACTCGGCTCTCCGACAGACTCAAAGAACATCTCAAGTGTTCGCTTGGTATTGTCGCAGTCTTTGTGGTCCCTCAAAGATATGAGCTGAAACTTCGGTCAAGTCCGAATCCGTGTGTAAAATCGCTGTCGCGTTCCCTGCCTTACGCCTTCGCCATGTCCTTCTGGTTGCGCGCTATCTTTGCGAGCTCGTCTTCCACCTGCAGGAGCTGTGTGTAAGTCCTATCCGTAGTAGCTCTTCCTCTGCGTCGAGCTGCACTCGTTCTCCTCGGTAAGGACCGACTCGATCAGCCTGATCGCTGACGCCTTACTCGGGAAGACCCCGACAAAGCAGGCGTGCCTCTCTATCTCCCTGTTCAGCCTCTCCAGGTAGTTGGACGTCCTCATGTACAGGCGCATCGCGGCGATCAGTACCCTCACCGCCCTTGAGGCAACGTCGCGCAAGTCTGCCAGTATCTCGTCGCACCTGTGCCTCTCCTCCGGTGCGCTTGGCAGTTGAGCCTCTCGACCAGCTTCCCCCTTAGGCCGGCGCACACTCCCTTGGGGGTGGCCTTGCACACGTTGCGCGAGCAGTGGGCCTGGCAGCGCTGCCCAGGCGGCACCGGGCAGCACCTCCCTTGTGGCCGCCACGAGCCCCTCTCTGGCGTCCACGAGGGAGCGCAGGAAGTCCACCCAGGAGCGTCCCGTGTGCGACTCGGCAAGCGAGACCCCGATGACTTAGCAGTGCCTTTGACCTCACGCGGTGGTCGACCCTGACCTTGAGGTAGGTGGCGTTTGCCATCACGAACGGCTACTCGCCCTTAAGGGGCCAATCACAAAACGCCCTGATAGCGGGGTCCAGCTCGGCGTGAGCCTCAAAGACGGAGTGCTTGGAGAACGACCTTTCGCAGACCTCCTCTACGACCCTGCCCACCTTCACTGTAAAGACGCCCGCGACGGCCATCTCGGCCATCTCGGTCATAAGGGCAGCCTCGCTTGCGCTTGTAGTTGTCGAACACGAGGGTCTCAAACGGGGCATTGCGCTGCCTTGACACCTTCAGCTCGATGGTGGCGACCCTGGTCGTGAGGGGCCTTGCCTTCGTCTCGTTGCGGCTGTCGGCGCGCTCGTAGGGCTGGGCGCACAGCTGCTCGGCTGACTTCGCCCTCAGTACCCCGTTGAGCGTCTCCTGGAGCAGCAGCCTGAAGGCGTCCCCGCCCCCCGTCGGTAAGCAGCCCCAGTACCTCGTCTTGGTCCAGTGCAAGATTGATTCGAGCCATGTCCGTCCTCTTGGGTGTCCTCGTTGTTTGGTGACTGCGAGCACACCTTGGCGGCGAGCCTCTGGCTCGCCCACCTTTTACACCACTTTACGGGCGCGACCGAAACTTCGATAGTCTGTACAAAGGTGTAAGGATACATTCGCTGTCAGATTGAAGACCTTCTGCTGTATTTATCTCCCAGGCACCAACACAGGCTCTCCTAAGGACAGAAACGACTATAAGCGCTCGGACGGGTGGTTATACGGGGCACAAAGGCGTGTTGTTAGGACCTATAGCCCACAGATCGCCTTAAAGTCCACGGCAGACATAATCGCCATACCGTCTGTGGACCCAGCGATAGATAGTGAAGGCAGATACTGGAACAGGAGAGGCAGTTGCTATCTGCTGAGGGGAAAGCCCACAAGCGAGCTTATCTTGTATGTGGGCAACTGTGTGCGCTGTATCCTCTTCGCTCATATCGATGCCGCATTTCATCTGCAAGCGTTTGTGCGTATTTCACCATATAGGCTACATGGATGCGGTAGTGGCATACCTCTGTTGTGTATCTCATACACCCGCAGCAACACTGCGGTGGCTGCCACAAGTGGTCTCTTTGACAGTCTTTGTCTTTTGGCTCTCCGGGCTCTCCCTTAGGTACTATGTAGACCACGTGGTGTCTAACCTCTCTCTTCACTGTAGAGGGTACTCTATCAAAGTCTTTTGCGATGGAACAGATAGAGTGTTTTGAATCTAGCCCATGCTCAATGGATCTTCTTTTCGCAAGGCTCGATCTGTCATATCGCTTGTGCATTTCGTACTTGTCAGCCATAAGTCTCATGGCTCTTCTCACAACCGTGTCTTTACAGCTACAGCTGTGAAGATACCTTAGTTGACGCAAGACTCAGCACAATACAGTGCGATGAGTCAGAATAGCCGGGCTATGGTAGTGCACGAGGGACAGAAATCTACCGCTTCTTTCAAAATACCTGCTCAATATATGTAATTAAAACACTTTCAATTTTCTACTTGTAATTTTGCTGCTGTTCACGTAATCTATTACCTGCTACGCAGGTGTAGCACAATGGAGATGGGCGTTTAGCTCAGGGGGAGAGCGCTTCCCTGACACGGAAGAGGTCAGAAGTTCAAATCTTCTAACGCCCACCATAAAAGACCAGGTCATCAGCATAGTTGGTGGCCTGTTTTCTTTTGGTACACATTTGGTACGCGATTTTGGTACACGCTTTTTGCGCATTTTGACTGTCGGGTCTCTTCATATGTTCGTCACGTATTGCCTTGCCGTTGAGAAGGGGGCGGACCCCGGCCTGCCCAGGTTAACTTCCAGGGCGCGTGTAGCCCCGTGGCAAGACCCGGTCCGGCAAAAGCCCGGAGCGGAGCAGTGGTGAGTGGGTTGGAAAAGGTTCCCAAACGGTTAGCTAGTTCCGTGGCCTTTCGCTCACGAAGAACCGCGAGATCGGATAGCCCTCTATCTGCCTGCGCTCGGATTCCGAGCATCGACTGAGGCAAACCTGCGCCATTTCCGAATAGCCCATGAGCGCATAGGCCGCAGCTTTCGTGTATAGCTCGGGGGCTTCGAGAGCAATGTCCTCTAGGGAAACGATGATTAATGCCCCATAACGTGTTAAAGGGGACCGACCACACGACTTTTCTAGGCCGGAATGCGGGAAAGGCAGGGAAGGATGCTCATCCAGCACGTGCAGAAGTCGCCATCCTTACATTTGTCCTGCCACATGCACCGCAATAAGGCTCCAAGACGGATCAAGCGACGCTGAGAGCCGGGAGGTGCAGCCTGCCGGCAAAAGATGCACATGGGTAAGGTTTGCAAGGGCGAGAAAGACTTGAGTGTGCAGGCATCTTCTCTATCCCCTAGTAGCGTGTCCTTAAGGGGCAGAAGCGCCGCTTCACGATAAGGAAGGGATGCTTCTACCTTTAAGCGGCCGGATGCCTTCCTGGACTCGATACCCTTTTCGGAGAAGAGTGCACAGGCAAGGCCCTCTCTAGTCGAAGGCTTCCTTAAGCGACGCTTTAGCGCATAGATGAGAGGTGTGGGTCTGCTGTGACCTTAAGGGCGCTTCACTATACCTATATAGCCTAAAGTCTGCGCAGCAGAACCTATCATCTTCCCTTAACGAGTGCATGTGCCACAGGATATGTCGGATACATTCTAAGCGATCGTCTCCACACCATGCACAAGGCCACCTGCGGCATCCACGCCGATATGCGCCTTGTATCCGATACGCCAGGCTCCCCCTTTCTTGGACTGGTGCGCCTTAAGGGTTACGTGCGTGGTCCTTGCTCTTTGTGGAGCTTTAAGGCTCAGGTGAAGGTCACATCCACCATGGAGCCACCCCGCGCCGTGATCCCTGCCTTCTCGAGCTCTAAGTTCAGGCGCAAAGCACAAGCTTTGCCGAACTCCTCTCGCTTTAAGGCTATGGCGCATCTTCGCAAGTGTCGTCGCATCTGGCACCTGCGCTTGCATGAGGTCTGCGTGCACAGAAGCGCTACCAGGAGTGACAATCCAGGATAGCATCTTTAAGTTCCCTCGTCTGAGAGCCCAGCTATCCCACACAACGATTGCATCCATCCGCTCCAGGAGTGCCTCTCGCCCAGTCTTTCTCCTTAGACCTTAGGATTTAAGGTCTTCAAAGCTCATCTATCTGTCCATATCTTCCTTTTGGATATGCTGGAATACGTGGATGTAGCTATACCATATCCAGAAGGCAGATAGGCATCTATGTGGATATGGGCACTGTGTGGTTCGAGACATTTTGAGCCGATGTCATACAGCGTGTGGCCCCAGCTACCTCATCGAGGCGAATTAATCATCGTTTCCCTAGCGCGGACTTCTCCTCCTCGTTGAACTCACGCTTGCGCCCTATCGTCTGCAACAGGTTGAGCAGGTAGGTCTGGCTTTTCTGGTCGAACTCGTGCAGTCTTCGCGCTAGTACCGCCGCGCATGCGAGCAGGCCCTGCGGCTGCCTGGCACCCTCGTCATAGGCCGTGAGCATGTCCAGGAGCTTCTGGTTGAGCGGCGTCTGGTTGCCCACGGTCACCGGGAAACGGTCGAACTGCGCATCGAACTTCCCCAGGTCTAGGTTCACAGCCTTCTGAAGGTCGTCCTTGCCAAGCACCATCGCAGCGGGAACCGGCTCGAACGGCCCCCTCACCTCCGGCTCCTTCTCATCTGGCGAAGAGAAGGAGAAGCACAGCTGGTCGGAGTCGAGGCCCGTGAAGGCGTAGCTGCCATCCCCACATTTCCGGACGAGCGCATAGACCCTACATCCCTGGATGTCGAAGTGGACAATCGGCGACTCTATATCTTGGCCGGCCCATGGCTTTCCTTCCACCAGCAGGCGGTGCATGAGGGCGAGATCGTTTAGCTCCTTTGTCGTCATGTCAGCAGAATCCCAGTCGACGGCGATACTGAGCGCGCCCAGCGTCTCGACAAACTCGCCGCATGCACACACGTCCTCGTCCAGGCGCATCTCGAGATCCGGGTCACTCTCGATCTTGGTCCGCAATAACGTCTTCCCTTCGACCCTTAGTTCGCCCGTGCGCATGAACTCGTGGACGAACCGGGCCGTGTTGTACCTCCTGCGGATCGGGCCCTTGATGCCGAAGCTCAGCGTGACCCTGTGGTCATCGCGCAGGATCATGCTCACGCCCTCGAACTCAATGTAGGTGCCCTCACGATGGTCGCCCAGCATCAGCAGCGTCGTCAGCTCGAAGTCCCCGGACGCAACATTGACTTCAGCACCTCTGGCGAACATTGCCACGTCCTCAATTTTCCCGAGCACGACGAGCTGGCCCTCCATGTCCTTGCCGTAGACGTAGGCGTTTTCCAAACCGGCTATCGTTGTCACACGTTCGCCTTTGTACAACTGGGTCGAGACTGATATAGAGTTGATATCTTCTGGCAGGGTTTTTGTATCTCCATCGAAGTCGTATGCGACGACCTTAGCCTTCATCTGCTTTTTCCGGTTGGCGTTGAGCGCCGTGATGATCCTTGTCATCTCTTTCGGGTTTGTCGGGAATGGCTTGATAGGTACCGACGTCTTCTCCTGATTTGGGCATGTCTTTGACAGCGCACAGTTGATGTTGTAGGGCAAGAGCTGCGCGAAGAAGACATCCTCGCCAAGACGGGAGTTCTTGTTCACGCCGACAACGAAAAGAAGTACGCCGTAGTACACGTCCCTGTAGCGTTTGAGTGCCTTGGCGCGTGCCATGAACTTCACCACACCGTGCTTGTTGGGCTTCAGCTTCCCCATCGTACCTTTGACCTGAACGGGAATCTCCGCACGCAGGTTCTCGACCCTCTGCTCCGGTGAGCTGTACAGATCGAGGAAACCGTCTATGAGGATGTTCTTATCACCCTCTTTTAGCTTATCATCGATAGTATCGCACTGCTGGATAAGGTCGCACACGCGGTTCACGGCGGCTTTCTCGATCTTTTTTTCTGTCCATTTGCGCGGTCTTTACCAAGTCATCCCTCTCTCTGGGCCAGCCGATGACACCTCGTGAGCGACGCGCTTGTCGCTCGTGGTATGATTACTGCATAATTATTGCATTTTGTTGATTATACCCTGAGGAGACAGATGAATTACTCCGAGCTTGTCGAGGGCGGGGCTAGCGAGACCCAGATTCAGGGTTTCTTAGCCGAGGGCGACCAGACCGCCGTCACCTTTCGTGTGCCCAAGAACCTCAAGGAGGCGGCGACTGAGACGGCGCGTCTACGTGGGGTAAGCTTCTCGGCCTTCCTGCGCTCGTGCGTTATCAACGAGCTCACCTCCGGGAGGCGCTAACGTGGCAGGGCAGGTAAAGTCGCGCGAGCGTGTACAGGAACACGGCGAGGTCTTCACCAACGAGCGCGAGGTCAACGCCATGCTCGACCTGGTGAAGCAAGAGACCGAGCGCATCGACTCCCGGTTCCTCGAGCCGGCTTGCGGTGACGGTAACTTCCTCGCCGAGGTGCTAAGGCGGAAGCTTGCGGTTGTGGCAAAGCGATACTCACGGAGCCCCCAGGAGTACATGCGCTACGTGTTCGTTGCGGTCTCGAGCATCTATGGTGTGGACATCATGACCGACAACGTGGCGGAGTGCCGGCAGAGGCTCTTACGCATCGTTGAGGCTGCCGCCCGGGACGCGATTGGCAAGCAGGCGGAGCAGGCGTTCCTTGACGCCATCCGTTACGTCCTCGAAAAGAATGTCCTGTGCGGGGACGCCCTCACGATGGTGCAGGACGACGGCTCTCCAATTATCTTCTCAGAGTGGTCGATGGTGACCGGGGACCTCGTGAAGAGGAAGGACTATCGGCTCGACGAGCTAATGGCTGGCGGTGACACGAAGCAGGGCGACCAGCTCGGCCTTTTTCAAACCGGATGGGAATACGACTCTGAGATTGACGGGCTCATCCCCGCCTCGATTCGAGAGTATCCGCCTGTTGACTACAGGGAGGTTTCGAAGAATGGCTAGCCTTCTCGAGAGGACATATAACCCCGATGTCCTAACGTGTCTCGCCAACCTCAGCAACGACGAGGTGTTCACCCCACCGGAGCTCGCGAACCGTGTCCTCGACATGCTCCCGAAGGAGTTGTGGGAGGACCCTAACGTCCGGATTCTCGATCCGTGCTGCAAGTCGGGCGTGTTTCTCCGGGAGGCGGCGAAAAGGTTCATAGAGGGGCTCGCGCCTATCTACCCGGACCTCCAGGAGCGAGTCGACCACATAATGCACGAGCAGCTCTTCGGAATCGCAATCACCGAGATGACTTCCCTCATGAGCAGGAGGAGCCTCTATTGCTCCAAGTATGCAAACGGCAGGTTCTCGGTCTCCCTATTCGACCATGAAGAAGGTAACGTCCGGTTCCGCGGCATCCGACACACCTGGAAGGATGGCAAGTGCGTCTACTGTGGGGCATCGGAGAAGGAGTACCGGCGCTCAGCGGACCTAGAGAGTCATGCGTATGAGTTCATCCATACCAAGAGACCAGAGGACATCTTCAAGATGAAGTTTGATGTGATAGTAGGCAACCCGCCGTACCAGTTGAGTGACGGTGGAAACAGCGCTAGCGCTATGCCCATTTATCAGAAGTTTGTAGAGCAAGCTAAGAGGCTAAATCCCAGGTTTTTGACAATGATCATTCCGGCTCGCTGGTATATGGGCGGCCGTGGTCTTGATGAATTCCGATCCACGATGTTGCATGACGACAGGATTCGAGTGCTCCATGATTTCCCGTCTGCTTCTGACTGCTTCCCGGGAGTGGAGATAAAGGGTGGTGTCTGTTACTTCCTGTGGACTCGAGATAGTCATGGCCTCTGTAAGGTCGTGAGTCATGATGGAGTGAACACAAGCGAGTCTATAAGGCCACTTCTTGAAGAGGGAATGGAAACATTCATAAGAACAACTCAACAGCTGTCGATTCTCGAGAAGGTTCGCTCGCGTCGAGAAGTCCCTCTCTCAAAGAGGTTGAATGCCGGTCGGTATTTCGGATTCCACACTCGCGTAACATGGAATGGGAATGTCGGTAAGTTGCAGACGGCCGACGGTGCCTCGACGTATCCGGTGCGCAAGACCCAGTCCGAAAAATTCAACGTGAAAGTTTATGTGTCACATGGTGAGTGTTGGATATCTCCTGAAAACGTTACCCGCCATTCCGAGGATGTCGGAAAATATAAGGTATTGATTCCTCGTGCGGGCAATCCCGGTAGCTCGATTCTCGGAAAGCTGAGGATCAGCGAGCCTGGGTCGTGCAGCTCAAATACCTACAACGTCATAATTTTGGGCGATGAGCTTGATGAGGCAGAGAACTTAGTCTCATATCTCAAGACTAAATTTGTTCGGTACATGATTGCGACACGAACCGCAACACAAGATATGGCTCCGAAGGCATTCGAATTTGTTCCTGATCCGGACATATCTCACAAATGGACGGACGCCCAGTTGTATGAGAAGTACGGGTTGGATGAAAAGGAAATCGAGACAATAGAAAGTTCGATACCAGAGATGGAGTAGATGAGGATGCCACAGGTGCTCTTTCCTCAGCGCCCAGAAATTAAGCCAGTAATCTACGCCTATGAGGAACACAATCCAAAATACAAGGGCTTTCTAAAGGTCGGCTACACGACGCGCACCGCCGAGGAGCGCGTCGCCGAGCAGCACCCCGTGATACAGCCGGGGAAAGGGAAGCCCTATACGATTGTCTTCAACGAGAGCGCTGTGAGGGACGACGGCAGCACCTTCATGGATCACGACGTCCACCGCCGCCTCGAGCGAAACGGCTTCCGCTGCGTCGGCGGCGAGTGGTACGAATGCACCGTCGACGACGTGCGCAACGCATGGCTAGAGGTAAGGGACCGCAAGGACTACGAGTCGCAGAGGACCGAGGACTTCAAGATGCGCCCCGAGCAGAGGCGCGCGGTCGACATGACGCGAGGTTACTTCGAGCGCTGCGAGCAGGAGGGGTCCCAGAGAGTCCCGCGGTTCCTCTGGAACGCGAAGATGAGGTTTGGAAAGACCTTCGCCACCTACGAGCTCGCGAAGAGCATGGACATGAAGAGGGTTCTCGTTCTCACCTTCAAGCCCGCGGTGGAGGACGCCTGGCAGGACGACCTGGAGAGCCATGTCGACTTTGAGGGATGGCAGTTCGTCGCGAGAAACGCTGGTCGGTACGAGGACTGCGACTCCTCCAGGCCCATCGTCTGCTTCGGTTCCTTCCAGGACTTCCTACAGCCGGGCAATGATGGCGGAATCAAGCCGAGGAACGAGTGGGTTCACTTGGAGGACTGGGACCTCGTCGTGTTC
Source organism: Atopobium sp. oral taxon 416 (assembly GCF_018128285.1). NCBI lineage: Bacteria > Bacillati > Actinomycetota > Coriobacteriia > Coriobacteriales > Atopobiaceae > Atopobium > Atopobium sp. oral taxon 416. The sequence goes on along the minus strand of NZ_CP072380.1, from coordinate 970,790 downwards.
GACGAGTATCACTTCGGCGCCTGGAAGGACTCCGCCAAGCGGCTCTTCGAGAGCGCTAAAGATATGGGAGACGACTTCGACGACTATGTCCCATCTGCTGACGACGACTCGAGGGCGGCACGGGAGGCGTCGTCGGGCAACCAGCTCGACGAGACCTGGCTGCCAATCCAGTCCCGCTTCTACCTCTACCTATCGGGGACCCCGTTCCGGGCGCTCAACTCCGGGGAGTTCATCGAGGACCAGGTGTTCAACTGGACCTACTCCGACGAGCAGGAGGCAAAGAGGGACTGGAAGGGGCCGCACAACCCCTACGCCAATCTCCCGCGTATGGTGCTTATGACCTACAAGGTGCCTGACTCCATCACCCGGATAGCCCGTCAGGGTCAGTTCAACGAGTTCGACCTCAACCTGTTCTTCTCCGCCAAGGGGCATGGCAGCGAGGCACGTTTCGTGTACGAGGAGTACGTCCAGAAGTGGCTCGACCTGATCCGTGGGTCGTCGCAGGAGACGGCGGCAGACGACCTTAGGCTCGGAGCCGAGAAGCCGCCCATGCCGTTCAGCGACACGAGGCTGCTCTCGACGCTTACGCACACCCTGTGGTTCCTTCCGAACGTCTCCTCGTGCGAGGCAATGGCCAACCTGCTTGCCCAGAGGCAGAACACCTTCTTCCACGACTACGAGGTAATCGTCGCGGCCGGACCCGGTGCCGGCATGGGCGTCGAGGCGATAAAACCGGTCCGCGAGGCCATGGGTGACCCGCTTCGCACAAAGACCATCACGCTCTCATGCGGCAAGCTCACTACAGGCGTCACGGTACGCCCCTGGTCCGGAGTACTCATGCTGCGTAACCTCAGGAGCCCCGAGACGTACTTCCAGACTGCGTTCCGCGTCCAGAGCCCCTGGACCACCAGGGACGACGAGGGACACGTCCAGGACCTCAAGGAGGAGTGCTACGTTTTCGACTTCGCCCTCGACCGGGCGCTCACCATGGTGTGCGACTACAGCTGCCGCCTGTCTGTGAACGACGAGAGTCCCGAGCAGAAGGTGGACGAGTTCATCAACTTCCTGCCCGTGCTCGCCTACGACGGCAGCGCGATGCGCGAGGTCGACGCCGCCGACATCCTCGACATGGCGATGGCCGGCACGTCGGCGACGCTCCTCGCACGTCGCTGGGAGAGTGCCCTCCTCGTCAACGTTGACAATGACACGCTCCGAAGGCTCCTCGCCAACGAGGACGCGATGAGGGCCCTCATGAGCATCGAGGGATTCAGGAGCCTCAACGACGACATCAAGACCATCATCAATAAGTCGGAGGCCGTGAAGAAGGCGAAGCGTAAGGGCGGCGAGCTCACCACGAAGCAGAAGAAGGAGCTCTCCGACGAGGAGAAGGAGTACAAGACCAAGCGCCGCGAGGTCCAGGAGAAGCTCATCAAGTTCGCCACGAGAATTCCGGTCTTCATGTACCTCACCGATTTCCGCGAGCAGTGCCTGAAGGACGTGATCACGCAGCTCGAGCCCGGCCTATTCAAGAAGGTCACGGGACTCGAGGTGAAGGACTTCGAGCTCCTGGTCTCGCTCGGTGTCTTCAACGACGCCCTCATGAACGACGCGGTGTACAAGTTCCGCAGATACGAGGACGCGAGTCTCTCCTACACGGGCATCGAGCGTCACCAGTACGACCGGAAGGTGGGCCTCTTTGACACCGAGCTGACCCAGACGGACTACCAGCAGATGCGGCTCCAGGACGAGCGCCTCGGATCTGACGGCAAGGCGAGGCCGACTGGAGGAGCTGACACTTACGTTGTGCAGAGCATCACCGAGGAGCGCTCCTCAAAGGATGGGAAACCTTCAAAGGTGACGTTCGCGGTCTCCTCGGTTCCCGCGAGTCCCGTCGAGACGGAGAGTGAGAAGGCCGAACGGGAACGTGCCCAGCGAAAGGCGCGGGAGGAAGCCCGCCGGGACCTCGAAGCGAAAATCGACTCGCTTGGCGCGGGGGACGTTATCGGCAGCAAGGCTTTCGGAAACGGCAGGATCAAAAGCATCGAGGGAACCCGCATCGTCGTCAGGCTTGGAGGACGTGACAGGACATTCGCTTTTCCAGATGCCTTCTACCAGGGATTCTTGAAAATCGAGCGTGAGCATCAGTAGGATGGTAACAACGGATGTTGGTTTTCTGAGGCAACTACGAGCGTACAAACTTCCTTGCGAGAAACGACGAACTTCATTTCCCTCCCCGCCGTCGTTAGGTGTTCCTGACGGCGGGGAGGGCGGCCGCGGGAGGGTTTGGCTGCGGCCGCGGCGGGAGGGAATCGGGGCCGCTCGGGACTTCCCCGAGCGGCCCCTTTCCGACCGTGAGCGGCTTTACGTTCTTGACGTCCTAGGGAAACGATGATTAATGCCCCATGACGCGCCAGAAATGATCGGTCATCGGCCTTTCTAGGCCGGCATGCGGGAAAGCAGGGAAGGATGCTCATCCAGCACGTGCAGGAGCCGCCATCCTGCCCCATGCACCGCAAGAAGGCCTCAAGACGGATCAAGCGACTCTGGGAGCCGGGAAGTGCAGCCTGCTGGCAAAAGATGCACATGGGTAAGGTTTGCAAGGGCGAAAAAGACTCGAGTGTGCAGGCATCTTCTCTATCCCCCTGTAGCGCTTCCTTAAGGGGCAGAAGCGCCGCTTCACGATAAGGAAGGGATGCTCTACCTTTGAGCGGTCGGATTCCTTCCTGGACTCGATGTCCTTTTCAGCTGAAAGTGCACAGGCAAGGCCCTTTATGGTCGAAGGCTTCCTTGCAACGCTTTAGCGCATAGATGAGAGGTGTGGGTCTTATGTGACCTTAAGGGCGCTTCGCTATACCTATATAGCCTAAAGTCTGCATAGCAGAACCTATTATCTTTGGTTCAGTCATAATTCCTGTTGATAGATAACCTCAGAGGTCATGAGAATTTCCTGCTGGCATCAATGATCTTCAGGAAGAAATATTCATCATCCGGATAGCCGTATCCTTTGTGTCTCAGTGTCTTGATCATCTGGTTGGTTCCTTCAACTTTGCCAGATGAGATATGAACTCGTGCATGAGAGATAATTCCTTTCATGTGGTTCTTAAGCAGCTTGGCAAACCACATGAAATGCTTGTTCTTGGTTGCTTTGCAGGTGCGTATGATCCGGTTACTATGAATCTTCATGCCTCTTTCGGTATTTGCTTTGTATGCTTTATTAAGCTGTTCTTCTACCAGATCCATGGTGAAGAACAGCTTGTTTTCATCCAACAGCTTCTTGTATTCTTCTTCAATTCCTGCTTTTTTGCTTCACCTTTGGCTTTTTGAACAGATCGCTTCCTTTGGCAATGATTTTGCCCGCTTTAGCAGCTTCTGTATTGCCTTCTTCTATCAGGCGTTTCTGTTCCTCTTTACGGACTTTTGATACCACCTTGTCATTGAAGTTTTTGATCAGATGGGAATGGTCACAGACAATATCTAGCCATTCACAGCGTTTCTTGAAAGCTTCTTCAAAGTCACTGTTCATATCACAGGCCACAGCCTTGACGTTTTTCATCCAGTCGATGCCGATCCAGTCAATAAAGTCATATACAGTCTGTTTCTTCTTGCCACAGGCAAGCCACAGCACATCTCCGCTCTTCATGTCCATGATCAACGTAAGCGCATCTATGGCCTTTATGAAGAAGGAATTCATCAATGCCAAGATACTTTGAGTATTCTGTAGGCTTCTTCAGTTGCTTACCTTTACCGTTAACGGTATACAGTTCCCAAAGACGCTTCTTATCGATTCCCTTGACGCTATTCTTGCTTAAAACCGACAATGATGGATATTTCCTTCACTGTCAGTTAAAAGTAAAGCAGATCGCATGTATAGTTCTCAAGAGCAGCTCTAATCAGATGTCCCTGAGCCTTGAAATCTACGGGTTCTGTATAAGTGCTAGCCGCACAGTTCTTATTCTGGCAGAGTGCTCGCTGCTTGGATACAACGATGTGAGTATAGATACCTCCCATAGCAATGTGTTTCAAGTCAACCTCGGCTGTGCCGTTATACACCGTCTCCTGGCCACAGAAGCTGCACTAGATCGGCTGTCCGTTCAGACGATTCAGCTTTCCCTTAAAGAAGTATTCAGTGACTTTGCGCTTGGCAGGTCTAGATGATGTGCCCACAGAGATCTCTTTAACGGCCGTTTGCGTCATACCAACCTGGGTAAAGGAGGGCAGACCTGATGAGAATGTTAAGATGCCACTCAGGAGCTGTATATCAGAAATTGAATCAGTCAGATCATAGGTATCAGCACGAAGATCTTCTGATCTTGTATCAAGCAATTCTCCCTGAATAAGCGGCTGTGTGTTAACATGCATATGGATCTCTTATTTTGTATGTTTGCTCACACACAACTATACGAGATCCATTTTTATATTCGTACTATATCTTCGTCCCACATGGCGTCATATCAACAGGTTTTGGGATTGAGCCATCTTTACCCAGTGGATCTGTGTTTTGGGACCCAAGCCCTAACTCGGTGGTAAGGTGGCTTTTAGGCTTGCCGGTGGAGATAGCACACTCAGCTGTTTTCAGGCACTACTCATCGCTGTATTTGGTAGCAAGATTGTTTGTTACCTGTAGTCCTTTCGGTCGGCTTGTCTTGCAGTTAAGAGGAGCCTCATAATTCCTCAAGCCGCACTGTCCGAAAAAATGATACAGGTCAATGCCCACCGCGGGGGTGCCCCAAGGCACTGGAGTGCCTGGGCGCCGGGTTTAAAGACACAATTGGAAGTCATGGCCCTCCCGCAAGTGCAGGTGCACCAGGACCTCGAAGGCTCAACGCCGAGGTGAAGCGCTCCCAGAAGCTCATCGCTATATTCCCGAGCGAGGACTTACTCATCAAGCTCGTGGGGACCTACCTTATCGAGGAGAACGACAGATGGGCGGCAAAGAGCAAGCAGTACTTGCCTGCCGGCGGTCGAGGAGCTATGAGAGGAAGAAGGAGGTGCTCGCAAAGATAGCCCGCACGCAGCGACAGATGAGGCTTAATTCGTGATGGCTTGCAGGTAGCGGTTGCTTATGAGCTAATTTACGAGTCATCTGCACAATTAAATGCACAGATTCAGAGGGCTGTACCGTTGACGCATTGCCGTGCAATAGGTTGACGGCTTTAGGGCACAATATAATATTGTGTGTTTTTGAGTTTGTATATTCGTGCACTGATAAATTCAGTGCACCGCGGAAGGATATAAAAGATATTCATGAGTGAGGCCCTAACAAACAAGCAGCAGAAAGCGTTGCAAAATGATCCGGTATTCCGGGAGGAACAGGAGAAGCTCTCCGAAACCTACAAGAAGCTACTGGAGCTCAGGGATGAGTTGAATCATCGCCTTGAGGTGACCCACAAAGAGGCTGCCAAGGACCTGCACGATATGTCTGAGGAAATCACCCAAGACTACGGTTCAGACGATGAGACGATGGAGACCTTGGCCGCAATCGAGACTTTGAACTCTGTTATCGACTCCTACAACCAGGCTCACGATTTCGATGTCGAGAAGCTGCGCCGCGTGATGGTACTCTTGCGTCAGCCCTACTTTGCGAAGGTCACACTCAAGATGCATCCCAACCATCCCCCACGCGACATCTACATCGGGGTCGCCGGCGTGATGGACAAGGACTCCCATCCGCTGATCGTCGATTGGCGCTCACCGGTTGCAGAGACCTACTACAACCAGGAGAACGGCAAGACGAGCTATAAGGTCAACGGGAAGCGCCACGATGTGGAGCTGCTACTGCGCCGACAGTTCGATCTCACCGAAGATAAGCTCAATATGTACTTCGACACGACGGTCGCAATTGAAGATGCCCTTCTGCTCAAGGCACTCAAGTCCCCTCACACCGAGAAGCTGCAGGCGATCACCGCCACAATTCAGAAAGAGCAGAATGCGGTCGTGCGCCACAGCGACATTCCGGCCTTGATCGTTGACGGAATCGCCGGCTCCGGCAAAACCTCCGTGATGCTGCAGCGCATCGCCTACCTCTTCTACCAGCAGCGTGAGACGCTGAAGGCGGACCAGGTCTACCTCTTTACGCCGAACAACGTGTTCCAAAGCTACATCGACACGGTGCTCCCCTCGTTGGGTGAGTCCAACCCGCAGAGCTTCACCTGGCGCAACTTTATAGAGTCGCAAGGCATCGCTGACCGTGCGAACGGCCGGGACACTGACCCGGCAGAACTTAAGAAGATGGAAACCACAGTCAAAGGCCTCACGCTTGAACCAGATGATCTGCGCGGTATCAGTGTGGGTGACGTACAGCTGATCAAAGCATCACAGGTAAAGAACGCCTTTGCGAAGTTCCCACGCACCCCGTTGGGACCGAGGCTGATTGCGATGGTGAAGGACGTGCTGCACGAACGTCTTGAAACCCGGCTCACCAACCTCTCACGCGACGAAGGCGTCCACGAAGAGATGCTGGGAGCTGATATCGAGGACCAGATTGCAGTCTTCGGTGAACCGATCAACCCCGTCGATGAGGCAGACACCACTCGCTTAGCCAAGCTCTACGTGGACCACAAGTATTCAGACGTCCACGATCTGATTGAAACTGCAGGCTGGCTCAGAATCGACCGCATCGGACAGCGCCTGCTTGGCCACCAGCTCAATGCCGCAGAGTACCTCTACCTGAGGTCCTTGATCACCGGCGCCGGCGACCGCAACGCCCGTTACGTTATGGTCGATGAGGTACAGGATTACTCACCCGCTCAACTCATGGTGATGGCGAGATACTTCAGCAACGCCCACTTTATGCTCTTAGGTGACGCCCGCCAGTCAATCTTCGAAGGTTCCGTATCCTTTGACCAGTTAGAGCAAATCCTCAAGGATGCAGGTATCACAAAGAAGGACGCCGACATAAAGCGCCTGAAATTGCTCACGAGCTACCGCTCCACCCCGGAGATCACCAACCTCTTTATGAGCCTCTACGAGCGCAACGAAGCCATTCAGACCCACTCAGTGCAGTGTAAAGGTGTCGCCGCCAAGCTCTTGGTAACCAAGGACGCTGATACCTACCTCGACCGTCTGCGCAAGCTTGTCGAGGAGCAGCGCGAGGAAGACGGCCTCACCGCAATCGTGACTGATGACCGCGCCCGCGCACACTGGATCGGCAAGCAGCTTGGCAAATCAGTACGCGTCCTGGAGGACAAAGATATCCTCCCACTCTCCGGGGTGGTCGTAATGGATTTGGCAATGGCGAAAGGGTTGGAGTTCGACACGGTGATTGTGCCGGACGTCCAGGCAAGTGTCTATGAGGCTACGCCGAGATATCGTCGTCGCCTCTATACCGCGATCAGCCGTGCGATGCACAAAGTAGTGCTGGTGAGCCAAGGTGAGCCCACCTCGATGCTCGAAGGCTCCCCCGTTGAGAAAGAGAACCTGTAGATGGCCAACCCCTTCAAGAACGCTCAATTTGTCGCCTCGTTCGGCACTGTGGAACAGTTGCCACCCTCGACGGAGCCGGAAGTCTCCTTCGTCGGGCGCTCCAATGTGGGCAAGTCTTCACTGATCAACGCACTGCTCGGCAGAAAGGCGCTCGCAAAGGTCTCCGGAAAACCCGGCAAGACCCAGACGATCAACTTCTTCGAAGCGAGTGGGATCCATTTCGTCGATCTGCCGGGCTATGGCTTTGCCCATCGCAGTAAGCAGGAGAGGCAGCGTTGGGCAGATCTGATCTCTGCCTACTTTGAAAGCGAGCGCTCCCACAACTTAGTCATTTCCCTGATCGATATCCGTCTCGATCCGCAGACGCTCGATGCACGGATGATCGACTATCTCAAGAGCGCTAAGCTACCCTTCATCGTCGCCTTAACCAAGGCCGATAAGTTGAAAAGCCGCACTAAACAGCAGGCGAGTCTCACGAAGCTCTCGAATGCCTTCGGACTCGATCCCCTCGCCTGTGTGGTCACCTCTGCTGAAAAGAAACAGGGCATCGACACCCTTGCCCGCTACATTGAGCGAGCCTGCTTCGAGTAAATCAGTGCTTCAAGATATTGAGCAGTTGCGCGTGCAACAGCTCCTGATCTCCAGGCACATGCGAGGAGACGATCAGTGTTCTCCCCTGCAGATGTTTTCTGATAAAGGCTGCCGCAGCATAGTGGCTCTGCACGTCGAGCGAAGCAAAGGGCTCATCGAGCAACACCAGTGCCGAGGGATGTGCGAGGGCCCGCACCAACTCGACACGCCGCTTCTGTCCCCCGGAGAGCTCTGAGACCGGACGGGACAAAACGTCTTCGGACAACAGTTCACACAGGAGTTCCTTAGCCCCCTGTTCAGTCAGTACCGAGGTCAATTGAACATTCTCTGGGGCAGTGAGCGCGCTTACCAGGCGCGGCTCCTGGCACACTAGAGCGATATCTACCGGGGCCTCGATCCTGCCCTGGAGAGGTCTCAGAAGTCCGCAGATGGTCATGAGGCAGGTGGTCTTCCCCGAACCTGAAGCGTCCTGGAGGATCCAGGAGCCTCCCTCTAACTCCCCCGTCAATTCCTTAGAGACCGTGACCGGTGCCGCATGGTCTGAGGTTGCCGAATAACCTAGCACGGTATGCACAAAACGTATGGTACCGGGGACATTCGAGGTCTGTGGCCGCAGTCGGTTCTGGTTGCGCAAGGCACGCTTGAGTGCCCAGGGACCCGTAGCAGTAAGCGCCTTCAGAAAGAGTCGCTCACACACCCAGGAAAGTAGGACGATCGTGATAGTCCAGGAGAAGAGGTTCGCAGTGTTGAGCAAGAGCCGCGCTTGGTAGACCCCCTCCCCAATCGTGCCCCGTGGGGAAGCCAATACCTCGGCAGCCACGCCTGCCTTCCACGCCATTCCGCACATATTGCGGCAAGTCGCAACCAGGAAAGGCAACAATTGCTGGTAGGTATCCACCTGGAAGCGTACATGGGGCTTGACGCCCATCACTTTGAGCTCGTCGATCACCTCATGATCCTGTGAGTCCAGCCCCTCCAGCACCGAAAAATAGAGCGCCGGAAAGATGAGGATCATCACGGTGATAATGCTCACCCGTTTGGGTCCGACCCACATGAGCAGCAACATTATGAAGCAGACTACCGGGATGGACTTCAGCGCGTCCATGGCAGGCTCCAAGAGCCGTCGCAGCCAAGGGAGGCGATAGGCGGCAAACCCGAGCACCACTGCCAAGGCGAAGCCGATCAGAAACCCCACCGCGATATGGCAGAAGGAACGCAGGACAGCAGTCCAAAACACTGGCGTCACGATCTGTGACGCCAGTGTCACCGCGGTATCAACTGGACTTGCGAGCAGCAGATGGTTTCCCACTGCCATGCTCGCCAACTGCCACACACCAATCCAGATGAGTGCAGCCAGCACTGTTTTTATATGCGATTTCTGCGAAGCTCTCCGCATCTATCCCTATCCCTTGTAGTAAAAATCATCGCCGGGGAGGGCACCACCGACGGAGTCCGGATTCGCATCACTCATCACCTGCAGGAAGCCGCGTTGGGCATCCTCCATCTCATCGCCCGTGATGCACACCACATTGCACTTGGGGATCGCGGCTTGCGCAATCGGTTTCTTTGCGATGATGCCCGCCTGGACGACCAGATCTGCGGTGCCGTCCGGGTCGTCATTGCACTTCTGCACTGACTCCTGATGCTTCTGGAGGAAGTCCGCCACGGCCTGAGGATGCTGCTCGACAAAGTCCTTGCGGGCAATTGTAGAGCCGAGCACAAACTTGGATCCGGAGTCGCCGGCATAGCGATCCCAAACATCGTTCAGGTTGATCACGGAGTGGACGCCACTGTTCTGAGTCTCCACCACAGTCGTGAAAGGCTGCGGCAAGATTGCGATCACCGCAGGATCAGAGGCGAGTTCAGTCGCTACCTGCTGGTGCTCACTCTCGTAGGTAACCTCAACACGGTCAGCGATGCCCGCCTGATCGAGCAGGTACTCAATCACGTACTCAGGGGTGGAGCCTTGGCCTGAGGTCACTACAGTGTGCCCCGCCAGGTCTTCCCACTGCTGGATCGAAGAGTCACCGGTCACGACCGAGAGCACGCCGAGCGTGTTGATATCGATAAGCTCAACATTCCCTTCGGTACGGTCGTAGAGGATCGAGGCTGCGTTGGAAGGGACAAAGCAGATATCGCAGGTCCCCTGTGCCACCATCGGCGTCACCTCGTCCGGTGCGCTCGAGATCTGATAGGCATAGGTGATACCGGAGCCTTCCTCAGGATTCCCTACAGAGCTCAAATCTCCCCCATCCCCAGGGATACCGGAAGTGTCGTTCATCATGTTGACCAAACCGATCGAGGAGGGACCTCTAAGTGTCGCCACCCTAACCACTACGTCTTCGATTTGCTGCTGTCGATTATTCTGATTGTCGGGAGATTGTGAATTTCCGCACGCGACAAGAACACTTGAAAATCCGAGGCCTGCCAAGGTAGCAAGCGCTTCACGCCGGGTGAGATTGACACTCATGATACTTATCCCTTCCTGTCATGCGCCTATGGAGCTTAGGGGCGCCTTGTAATCGGGTATAACCATTATATGTGGCGCATACGCTTTAAGCTATGCACACAAACCAACGATCGTTCAGCAGTTAGGAGCGCCATGAAAACACGCGTCGCCGTGATCGGTATCATTGTGGAAAATCCGGACTCGGTCGATCCTCTCAATAAAATCTTGCACGAGTACTCTCAATACATTATCGGCAGGATGGGCATCCCCTACCGTCAGCACCACATGGACGTAATCTCGATCGTCCTGGACGCAACCGACAATACGATCTCCTCACTCGCCGGCAAGATCGGCGCCCTCAACGGGATCAGCGCCAAGGCTGCCTACTCGAGCGCCTTCACAGGAGAAGAGGACTGACACTGTCAGAACAACTTACCTGGATAAGTTAAAGGACTTCGGAGGGACCACCTGCGGAGTCTTTTTTTGTACCGTTCGTACCTAGCTACCGAAAAAGGCCGGAAGCCACGGATGGCTTCCGGCCCTCACTGTCTGTGCGAAGCTAGTCGCTCGCTGAGGTATCGTTACGCCTTGGCATACATTTCCTTGAGCTGGACAAGGTGAGCATAGCGCTCCATTGCGGCTTCCTCGTTCTCAGCGAACAGGGTATCCGCACGATCCGGGAAGAAGCTCTTCAGGGATGCGTAGCGGGACTCGTTCATCAGGAATTCCTGATAGCCGCCCTTCGGCTCCTTGGAGTCGAGGCTGAATCTCTTGCCAGCCGGCTTCGCCGGATTGTAACGGAAGAGGTTCCAGTAGCCACAGTCGACCGCACGCTTCATTTCCTCCATGCAGTGCATGAGACCACCCTTCTTGATGGAGTGCATCTCGCACGGGCAGTAGCCGATGACCAGAGACGGCCCGTCATAGGCCTCAGCTTCAGTGAGAGCTCTGAGCGTCTGGACCGGGTTAGCGCCGACAGCGATCTGTGCGACGTAGACGTAGCCGTAGTCCATCTGCATCTCAGCCAGGGACTTCTTCTTGGTGGCCTTACCGGCAGCTGCAAACTGTGCGACCTGGCCCAAGTTAGAAGCCTTGGATGCTTGTCCACCGGTGTTGGAATAGACCTCAGTATCGAAGACGAGGACGTTCACGTTGTTGCCAGAAGCAAGGACGTGGTCGAGCCCGCCGTAGCCAATATCGTAGGCCCAGCCGTCGCCGCCGAAGATCCAGAAGGACTTCTTGGACAGGAAGCTCTTATTCTTGAGGATCTCCTCAGTGATGCTGTTGATGTCGTTCGCCTCGAGCTGTGCGATGTAGGCATCAGAAGCTGCACGGGACTTTGCGCCGTCGTTGCGGCTCTCGAGCCATGCAGTTGCAGCATCGTTGAGGCTGTCATCAACGTCGTCCATTGCGATCAGCTGCCGGGTCAGTGCGACCAGGCGGTTCTGCTCTGCCTGATAGCCGATCTCGAGACCCAGACCATGCTCTGCGTTGTCCTCAAAGAGCGAGTTGTTCCAAGCGGGGCCGTGGCCAGCTGCGTCAGTTGCAAACGGGCTGATGCCTGCCGGATTGCCCCAAATGGAGGAGCAGCCAGTTGCGTTGGAGATGAACATGTTGTCACCGAAGAGCTGCGCAGCCAGACGGCCGTAGACAGTCTCAGCACAGCCGGCACAGGAGCCGGAGAACTCAAGCAGTGGCTTCTTGAACTGCGTGTTTCTCGGGGTCTTGAAGTCGATGAGCTCAGACTTCTCGGTGACCTTGTTGACCGCGTAGTTCCAAACCTCAGCCTGCGCAGCTTCCTCTTCCTGAGGAACCATGGTCAGCGCGCCGCCATTCTGAACGTCGGACTTCGGGCAGACGTACAGGCAGTTGTAGCAGCCCATGCAGTCAAGCGGGGATACCGCGATCGTGTAGGTGTAACCGGTGTTCTTCGGAAGCTTGAGGTCAGACTTCTTCATAGCAGCCGGTGCGTTGTCTGCTTCCTGCTGATCCATCACAATCGGGCGGATCGTGGCGTGCGGGCAGATGAAGGCGCAGCTGTTGCACTGGATGCACTCGTCAGGATTCCAACGAGGAACCATGACTGCGGTACCGCGCTTCTCGTACTGGGAAGCACCGAGCTCCCACTGGCCATCTGGGTTGTCCTTGAATGAGGAGACAGGCAGGGAGTCACCCTCCATGCGGTTGATCGGCTGCATGATCTCCTTGACCTGCTTGACGATCTCTTCACGGCCCTCAAGGGTAATCTCGTGCTCTTCGTCCTGAGCGTTCACCCAGCAGGCAGGAACCTTGAACTCACGGAATGCAGAAGCGCCGGCGTCGATAGCCTTCCAGTTGGCCTCAACGATATTCTGGCCCTTCTTTGCATAGGACTTCTGTGCAGCGTCCTTCATAAACTTCTTCGCGTCATCCAGCGGCAGGATCTTTGCCAGTGCGAAGAACGCGGACTGAAGCACAGTGTTGGTGCGCTTGCCCATACCGACCTTCTGTGCAAGGTCGATAGCGTCGATCAGGTAGACCTTGATGTTGTTCTTTGCGACGTAGCGCTTGGCTTCCGCAGGCATACGGTCTGCGAATTCCTCATCGCTCCACTGGCAGTTCACCAGATAGGTGCCACCCGGCTTGACGTCGCGAACCATCTTGAAGCCCTTGACGATGTAGCTCGGGTTGTGGCAAGCGACGAAGTCGGCCTTGGTCACATAGTACGGTGAGCGGATCGGGGCATCGCCGAAGCGAAGGTGAGAGATCGTCACACCGCCGGTCTTCTTGGAGTCGTACTGGAAGTAGGCCTGAACGTACTTGTCGGTGTGGTCGCCAATGATCTTGATGGAGTTCTTGTTTGCGCCGACAGTACCGTCGCCGCCGAGACCCCAGAATTTACACTCGATGGTGCTCGGGTCTGCAGTGTTCGGAGCATCCGGATCCATCGGAAGGGACAGGTGCGTAACATCGTCGTCGATGCCGATCGTGAACTCACGCTTCGGCTGATCCTTCTTGAGTTCCTCATATACTGCGAAGGCTGCCGCAGGAGGCTCGTCTTTGGAACCTAAGCCGTAACGGCCACCGGTGACAACGAGGTCAGAGCGGCCTGCCTCATAGAGGGCAGCCACAACATCCTCGTAGAGCGGCTCACCGATGGAACCCGGCTCCTTGGTACGGTCGAGGACAGCGATCTTGTTGACCGTGGACGGAAGTGCCTTGACGAAGGCGCCGACGTCGAACGGACGATACAGGCGGACCTTGACCAGGCCGACCTTCTCGCCATGTGCATTGAGGTAGTCGATGACCTCTTCGAGAGTATCACAGAAGGAACCCATGCAGACGACGACGCGGTCTGCATCGTCGGCGCCGTAGTAATCAAACAGATGATAGTGGGTACCGATCTTCGCATTGATCTTGTCCATGTAGCTCTGGACGATCTCAGGGATCTTGTTGTAACGCTCGTTGCAAGCCTCACGGTGCTGGAAGAAGATGTCGCCGTTCTCGTGAGAGCCACGGGCGTGCGGATGCTCTGGGTTCAGTGCGTGGTCACGGAAGCGCTGGACAGCACCCATGTCGAGCATATCCTTCAGATCATCGAAGTCCCAGGTAGCAACTTTCTGGATCTCGTGTGAGGTGCGGAAACCGTCGAAGAAGTTCAGGAACGGAGTGCTGCCCTCGATTGCAGCGAGGTGCGCAACCGGTGCGAGGTCCATAACTTCCTGTACGTTGCCCTCAGCGAGCATAGCAAAGCCGGTCTGACGGCATGCCATAACGTCGGAGTGGTCACCGAAGATGTTGAGCGCCTGCGTTGCGACGGTACGTGCGCTGACGTGGAAGACGCCAGGAAGACCCTCAGCAGCGATCTTGTACATATTCGGGATCATGAGGAGCAGGCCCTGTGAAGCGGTGTACGTCGTGGTGAGTGCACCAGCGCCCAGAGAACCGTGAACAGTGCCAGAAGCACCGCCCTCAGACTCCATCTCAATTACCTTGACAGGCGTTCCGAACACATTCTTCAGGCCTTGTGCCGCCCACTGATCGACGTGGTCTGCCATAGGGCTGGAAGGAGTGATCGGGTAAATGCCCGCCACCTCGGTGAATGCGTAGGAGACCCAAGCAGCGGCCTCGTTACCATCCATCGACTTGAACTTTCTTGCCATATCCTCTCCTTTGAAGTGATACGGTCCGTCCCATATTGGACGGAAATGAACCTGCTCTTTCGCCCACAATAAGCGAAGTCACAGAGCACGTTCGTGACACAATTTCCCCTGCGTCACAATACATACTGCTCATATAGTAACGCATCTGAAACGTAATTCCACATATTACCACCAACAGAAAACCTTTAGTATTTAAACATTTTGCAACCTATGGTGAGGGCCTCTATCGGACTCAATAATGAAACTCCTGTTAGTGTTCCATATCTGTCGAGATGCACCTCGGTAGACATCAATTGTGATACTGAAAGATCTGAACACGACCGAGAGCCAACGTTCAAAAAGGGAACACAAGTTCCTCACGTTCTGAGTCCAGGACAGATATGCCTCGCATCCTCCCTGAACTCAACAGCATCCCCTACAGCGGGGCAACGCTTTTTCGGTATCGATTCTCTCCCGGCAGGCCATCCTTTCGCGGGCGCTTCTGCTCCGCTGCCCGAACAGCTCAACTGCGACGACCGATAACCTAGACTTCTCTGTATGAGAGTAAGTATTGGTTTACTTATTGAATGAAGTGCCACCGCAATTCATCCTGAAGTATGGTTCTTAAGACATCTGTCTCATACCGGCGAGGCGAGCCATGGACACAACGTTATCTATACTCTGCGATGCGCTGTGGCTCCTCTACCTTATCGATATGATATTGGGACACTGTGTAGCAGCGTTCACGCTGATATCTGTCATGGGAGTCATCTATCCGCTTCAAGCTTCTGCACGCAGTGACACTGCCACAGAAGTGAGCAATGCCACTCTCAACAAGAAACGCTTTTTAGAGGTACTGCTCATCGCCTGCTCAGGTATCCCCGTAGCTGTGAGAGCCCTGAGACAGAACGCTTCGTTGTGTCCACTATGGAGACAGATGGCTTTGCCTTTGCAATCACTGCCACAGCCCATCCCAACTTTATGGATACCACAGAGCTCCACCATGTCCGACCGAGCGTTTATGCTAGGTTATGAGCGAACATAACTGCAAAGGGATCTCTCTATGCCACATTCTCAGCAACCAATGTATCCGCACACCGCGCATACCCATACAAAGAAACACCACAGCAAGGCGGTTGAGCCGATCACCCCACGTCCAACGCGCGATCACTTTCTGCCAGTCAACAAAGAAGATATGAAGCATCGCAGTTGGGACCAGTGCGATTTCGTCTATGTTATCGGCGACGCCTATGTCGACCACCCCTCCTTCGGGCCTGCGATCATCAGCCGGGTCCTGGAGTCCCGGGGCTACAAGGTCGGCATCATTCCCCAACCGGACTGGCACGATCCCAAGAGTATCACGGCCTTGGGTGAACCGCGTCTGGCATTCTTGGTGTGCGGCGGCAACATGGACTCGATGGTGTTGCACTACACCGTAGCAAAGCATCGCCGCTCCAAGGACTTCTATTCTCCGGGCGGTAAGACCAATCTGCGCCCGGATCACGCGACCACCGTCTACGGAAACTTAATCAGGCGGACCTACAAGCACACCCCGATCATTATCGGCGGTATCGAAGCCTCCTTGAGACGCCTCGCCCACTACGACTACTGGTCCGACTCGCTCAAGCGCTCGATCCTTCTGGATTCCGGCGCCGACCTCATCTCCTATGGCATGGGTGAGCGCTCCATCGTCGAGATCGCCGATGCCCTCAACTCCGGCATCGATGTCCACGATATCACCTGGATCCAAGGGACAGTCTACCGAGCAAAGAGCACCGAGCAGTGCGACCACCCGGTGACGCTTCCCTCCTGGAATGAACTTCAGAGAAGTAAGCGTACCTACGCTGAAAGCTTCGGGCTGCAGTGTCGAAACCTGAATCCATACCTGAGCCACTCACTAGTCGAGCCCTATCCTGACGACCATCTTTACGTGATTCAGAATCCTCCTGCAAAGCCGCTCTCCACCCCGGACCTCGATGAGGTGTACGAGCTGCCCTACACTCGTACCTATCACCCGATGTATGAAAACCAAGGTGGTATCCCTGCACTTTCTGAGGTCAAGTTCTCCCTTACGAGCAACCGTGGGTGCTTAGGTGAGTGCGCTTTCTGCGCGCTGAACTTCCACCAGGGCCGCATCATCCAGGCCAGAAGCGAGGAGAGCTTGGTGCGTGAGGCGACAGCGATGACGCACGATCCGGACTTCAAGGGTTACATCAACGACGTCGGCGGGCCGACTGCCCAATTCATAATCCCAGCCTGCGCAAAGCAGGAGACACTGGGCGCCTGCACAAACAAGCGCTGCCTTGCCCCAACCCCCTGCAAGAGCCTGAGAGTAGACCACACGAAGTATGTGCATCTCTTACGCAGGCTCCGTCAGATCCCCGGCGTAAAGAAAGTCTTCATCCGCTCAGGCATCCGCTTCGACTATGCGATGCTCGACTCCGACCACACCTTTATCAAGGAGCTCGCAGAATACCACACCTCCGGGCAGCTCCGCCTGGCGCCAGAGCATGTCTGCCCTGAGGTCTTAAACGTCATGGGCAAACCACCCCACAGGCTCTATGAGAAGTTCTGTAAAGAGTTTGAGCGTTACAGCAAAGAGGCAGGTAAAGAGCAGTACGTGGTCCCCTACCTGATGAGCAGCCACCCAGGCTCCACAATGGAGGTTGCGGCCAAGCTTGCAGAGTTCTGCCGCGATCTGGGTTACATGCCAGAGCAAGTCTCTGACTTCTATCCCACCCCGTCTACCATTTCCACCTGTATCTTCTATACCGGGTTAGACCCCAGGACGATGAAGCACGTCTACTGTCCCACCAACCCACATGAGAAAGCAATGCAGCGCGCCCTAATTCAATACCGCGATCCCAAGAAGTATGATCTAGTCGTTGAAGCGCTCCATCGGGCACACCGGGAGAACCTGATCGGCTACGGACCCAAGTGCCTCGTACGGCCGGTGTGTCCCCACTCCCATCAAGGGAAGCGACGCCACACCAATCCTTATCGGAAGCACAGCAAATGACGCTACAACCGTAAAGGTACAGCGGAAGAAGACCACAATCGATCCTCTTCCGCTTTTCTGTCAGATAGCGCAGTGATATCTATTCGAGCTCCAACTCGCCGGTCTCGAGCTCCCAGTACACACCCTTCTGCGCCATGAGCTCCTCACGCGTACCGCGCTCCACGATGCGTCCGTGTTCCAGCACCATGATCGCATCCGCGTTCTGTACCGTTGAGAGCCGATGAGCGATCACAAAGACGGTCCTCCCTCTCATCAGTGCATCCATACCGCGCTCGATCAGAGCCTCAGTACGGGTATCAACGGAAGAGGTCGCCTCATCCAGGATCAGCACCGGCGGGTCGGCAACGGCAGCACGGGCGATCGCTAAGAGCTGCCGTTGCCCCTGGCTTAGGTTTGATCCATCCGCGATAATCCGTGTGTTGTAGCCTTCAGGCAACCTAGAGATGAAGGAGTCGGCGTTTGCGATCGATGCCGCCTTCCTCACTTCTTCATCAGTGGCATCCAACTTGCCGAAACGGATGTTATCCGCCACCGTCCCCTCAAAGAGGTGTGTTTCCTGCAGGACCATACCCAACGATCCTCGCAGATCCTTAAGGCCGATCTCTTCGATGTTAATCCCGTCGTAGGTGATCTCACCTGAATCGATCTCATAGAAACGGTTGATCAGGTTGGTAATCGTCGTCTTACCTGCACCGGTCGAACCAACAAAGGCGATCTTCTGACCGGGTTTGGCGTAGAGCGTCAGATCTTTGAGCACCGTGGTGCCCGGCACGTAGCCAAAGGTCACATCGTCGAGGCGCACATCGCCCGCCAGCGGAGTCCGGAATCCGTCAGGCTTGTTCCACGCCCAGGTATTCTTACCGGTGCGGATCAGCTGCACCTTCCCCTCATCCTTCTCAACCGGTATCTCCATCACTGAAAAGATGCGCTCCGCTCCTGCCAAGGCGGTCAGAATGAAGCTGCCGAGCTGCGTGATTTGGTTGATCGGCATGGCTGATTGACGTACGAGGACAAGGTAGCTCGCAAGCGCTCCGACATCTGCCATATTGTTCAGCGTCAAGAGGGAACCGACGACGGCTACCACCGCGTAGTTAAGGTAGCTCATCGCAACTGTCACCGGCACCATCGAGAGAGCATAGGAGGTTGCATAGGTGCCGGTCTTCTGCAATCTCCTGTTGAGGTGATCAAACCCGTGCAGGTTCTGCTTCTCGTGATTGAAAACTTTGACGACTTTCTGGCCGGCGACCATCTCTTCGATATAGCCGTCCAAGGCACCCAGGATCTTTTGCTGCCCGGAGAAGAGCTGCTGGGAACGAGCTCCGGAATAGCGCACATAGAGCACGATCACGAAGTCGCAGGCAACGGTGATAAGCGTCAGGCGCCAGTTCAGCACAACGAGCAGTATCAAGGTGCCAATCGTTTGGATGATCGACTGTATGATATTCGCAAAGCTGTTGTTGAGCGCCTCGGAGATCGTATCCACGTCGTTGGTGAAGTAACTCATTGCGTCGCCGGTGCGCGTCTTATCAAACCAGGAGAGCGGCAGATGCTCCATGTGGGAGAAAAGGTCGTGGCGGATATCGAAGACGATCTTCTGCGCCGCCCTCACCATCATCTGCGTATAGCCGATACAAGAGGTGATCGCGATCGCATAAATGAGTGCGGTCAGGGCAACCAGATGCACAAAGCGCGGGATATCCCCGGTACCGACGGCGTTGACTACCGGCCGAATCATGTAGGTACCGATGAGGTTTCCGACGCCGGCAATCGTGACTAGGATCGCAACGAGCAAGAGCTGCCAACGCGCATGGCCCAAGTACGTGAGGAACCGCCGTACGGTGTGCCACAAATTCTGAGGGCGGTTCGCAGCTTCCCCTTTAGCGGGCATCTTCGACCGCCTTTGCATCAACGACGTTCTGTGAGACGCAGAGCTCCCGGTAGATCGGATCGTGGGCCAGGAGCTCTTGGTGCGTCCCGATCCCTTCGATCTTTCCGTCGTCCAAGATCACGATCTGATCCGCATCCTGTACGGAAGTCACACGCTGTGCGACGATCACTTTCGTCACGTCAGTCAGTTTGGACAGCCGCGAGCGGATCAAGGCATCCGTCTTCATATCGCAGGCACTCGTCGCGTCGTCGAAGATGAGGATCTTGGGATGCTTGAGGAGCGCGCGGGCGATGCAGAGCCGCTGGCGTTGGCCGCCGGAGAGGTTGGCTCCCCCGTGACCTAAGTCCGCATCCAACCCACCGATGCAGTCCAGAAACTCATCGACGCAGGCAACGTAGCAGGCCCAGGTGAGTTCTTTGGTATTGTTGGCATGGGGATTACCCCATGCCAGGTTCTGCCGGACTGTGCCGGTAAAGAGCACGTTCTTCTGCAGGACAATGCCCACCGCTTCACGCAGAGACTCGATATCGTAGTCCCTGACATCGTGGCCAGAAACCACCACGGAGCCTTTGCTCACGTCGTAGAGCCGAGCCAAGAGTTGCACCATTGAGCTCTTGCCTGAACCGGTTCCGCCGAGGATCCCCAGCGTGCTACCTGCGGGAACTGAAAGCGTGATGTCGCTCAAGACCGGTTTCTCTGCGTGCTTCGTATATTGGAAGCTGACGTGGTCGTAGCTGAAGGAGCTGGTCTTCACGTGCTTGATTGCCTGCTTCGCGGAAGGCTCTTTGAGCTCCGGCTCCTCGCGCAGGACATCTCCCACGCGGTGGATACTGGTAAGCGAGCGCACAAGCAGCAGGAATACATTGGAGATCATACGCAGTGAGTTGTTGATCAGAAGCACGTAGCTCATAAAGCCCGTCAGGGCACCGATACCGAGAGTCCCATTCAGGATCATCTGCCCACCGAACCACAGCAGGCACACGCTCGTGACGTTCATCGAGGCCTGGAAGATCGGCATGTTGAGCACGCTTGTCAAGAAGGTTGTGGTCGCGATATCGGCCTGCTTCCTGTTAACTCCCTCAAAGCGCTCCGCAGCCCAGGGTTCACGCACGTAGGCTTTGACTGCATGGATCGCAACGAGATTCTCCTGCAGCACTGCATTCAGGCGATCCATCGCCTACTGCAACACTGAGAAGTACGGTGCCACGTGGTGCACGATCAGAAAGAGTGCCAGCGCCAGGCAAGGTAGGATGACCGCAAAGACCAGCGTGAGCTGTGGACTCATCGTAAACGACAAAATGAGCCCCATAACGAGCATGATGGGACCACGCAGAAGCGGGCGGAAGCCTTGCACCAGAGCGTCCTGAATGACTGTGACGTCACTCGTGAGGCGTGTCACGAGTGAGGAGGAGTCAAAGTGGTCGAGGTTGGAGAAGGAGAGCCGCTGTACATGCGCATAGGCGCTACGGCGCAAGTTTGTCCCAAAGCCCATCGCAGCTTCCGCTGCGAAATGAGCATACCCCATCCCGGAGACACCCGCGACAAGCGCCAGCAAAAGCATCCTGATTCCGATCTGCACGATCAGCTCTGCATCGCCTGAAGGGATCGCAGCATCGACCATCTGTGCCATCGTAAACGGGATAACGAGCTCCATCGTCGCCTCGATGCAGGCACAGATCGCCGCGAGCACAAAGGACTGCTTGTAGGGTCCAAAGGCTGACCCGACAATCGCAAGGTCACTCAGTTCTGTTTGCTTATCGTTTGCTTTCACGGCTACCTCCTCCCTGGTCAGCGTTAATCAGGTTGTGGTGGGCGGTCTGAAGACAGCGCTTAAAGCAAGCAATGTCCTGGTCGCTCAGCCCCTTGAGCATGGCGCGCACCTCGTCGTCGCAGACCTGCTCCCATTTGGCAAGTATCTGTTTTCCCACCTCAATCAGGGAGACCAGCTTGGTTCGGCAGTCGGTACCCTTGCGGATCGTTACAAATCCGTTCTCTCTGAGTGCGTTCAGCATACGTGAGACTGCCGCGGCATCGAGCCCGAAGCATTCAGCCGTACTCGACTGCGTCGAGGGGCCGAAGGCCTGCAGGTAGCTCAAGAGCTTAGGCTGCCCCGGACCTAACTTGATCGGTTTCATGCACGGATAGAAATAGTTCTGCTGCGCATGGTGGGCCTGGGAAAGCAGAGTGTGTATATCGAACAGGGAGCGACCGGGCCCACCCGTCTGTTCTGGGCATTGTTCCACAGAACCACCTTCCTACCTTTCATTCACGTTCTAAAGAGTTGATATATCAACACTTGATATGCCAACTAATTTTCAGCGCAAACATTAAACCGATTAGGGATCTTAGACACATCCCTCACTGCATTTTCATAGAAATGGCTAAGCACTTCCAGCACACTCCCAACGCTTCTG
Organism: Atopobium sp. oral taxon 416; assembly: GCF_018128285.1. Classification (NCBI taxonomy): domain Bacteria; kingdom Bacillati; phylum Actinomycetota; class Coriobacteriia; order Coriobacteriales; family Atopobiaceae; genus Atopobium; species Atopobium sp. oral taxon 416. Next base: position 948,886 of record NZ_CP072380.1, on the reverse strand, counting down.
GTCACCCCTGCACTGTACGATATAGATGCAAAGTGATACATCCGGCAAAGCAGAGAAAGACATAGCCAAAGGGCATACAGGCGGGCTTGAGCCTGAAGGAATGCAAGCGTAGGGAGAAACGCTTATGAACCTCACAGAGAGGTATCAAGGAGAGGAGTCGTGCGAAAAAAAGGCTTTTAGGGAAAGAAGTCCCCCTGAAGCTTTGCCTGCCCGGCCTGCAAAGGGGCCAGCTGCTCAGAAGGTGTATGGGCATGCACACACCTATGGTAGTGCACGAGATATTTAACACTGGCTTTAGCCTCACTGCAGACACGATGATGGAAAACACCCACCTGCCTTCAGGACGTGGTTTGTGGCCTTCTGCCTCATGGCACACCAAAAAAGTTGAACACGAGCACATGTGCGCTCAAGCGCCAGATAGGCCACAGCTACAGGACAGCGTCCTTGCTGTTGTGCTATAGCGAGATTGAAGTGTACTCGATGTCCTCTCAGCTGACACACTCGAGGTGGACGTCTCCTATATAGAAGCCAGGGCAAAAGGCACAGGGGGATACGGCACAAAGCAGCAGCCCATGCTCGCTGCGATGGACAGGGCGCCTGCGTCAATCCGCTGGGCTAAGGACTGCTCGGGGGACTTTTGGCAGGTCGAGGATAGGAGCGGATGTCTGAAGGGGATATCGGTCGGGCTCTCCTCCTTCTGCAGGCTCGCCCAGAAGGAGTGTGACAGCTTCGACGGTGGTGCATCGCTTTCCCTGAGGGCTGCAGGCTCATCTCGAATATCAAGGCATATGTCTGTAGCACGTTCCATAGCCTTCCGAAGACGCACACGCAGTCGTATGCGGACTTCTTCAGCTAGAGGTACAGCCACAGGGGCTACAACGATGCATGTATGGAGCTCCTGCATGGGATATACCTTGTGCACGTTCCGCTCTCCGGCATCGCTGCGACAGCCACACTGCAGCCGAAGTTGCCTAAGCCGCTTGCAGTTTGGCAGACCTAACTGTGCTTAAAGTCCTCAGCACCGAGAATTCAAAGTTGGCCTGCCCACGTAGGCAGGTCGGATAATTGGCCCGTGGTGCGGCGACTCATCTTTGCAGCTTGCGCCCCGAGGGGCTGCACTCAAATGGACCTGTCCTGTGCCACGAGTCGAAGCTAAGGCCTGGCGATGACCTGATAGGAGCCTAAGCGCAGGCCTGAGACTCACACAACCCTATGTTAGCGCTCCCTTCGCTGCTTTGTCTTGCCTACCTAGGCCGGCAGGCAAGGCGCGAGGAAGGGATAGCAGGAAGATGTCGAAAGGTATAGAGCTCACGGACAGAAAGCTCGAGGGGAAGGTCGTCGCCGGCATCGACACACACTGGCTGTGCGTCTTGGACGAGAGGCACAGGGTTGCGCTGTCGTGCGAGTTTCTGTCCACACCGAACGGCTTCGAGGGTATGTGCTCCTACGGAGCTGACCTCACGGACACTCAGGGTGCTGGAGGTCCTCAACAAGAAGAAGGACCAAAGAAGGAGGTGCGGCGAGGGCAAGGACGACGAGACCGACGCCGACGGGACGTCCATCCCCAAGCTGCGCGGCGGCAGGCTCGATGAGCTCAGGTCGCTGCTTGTGGCGCGCAAGCGCTTGTGTGTCCTGCGCGCTCGAGGTTCATGCGGCCACGCTTTCGCTTACCAGGACAGCCCCCGACGATGTTCGCAGCAGCTGGGAGGGTATGTCCCAGGAGAGGATGATGGAATCTGCCCTGAAGATCGACGAGGGCGCAGCCGACGCGCTGGGAAGGGCGCCAGGGATGAGGCAGACACCCTCGAGTCCCTCATGAGGGGCGTGGTCGCTGAGCACCGTCGCTGCTTACAATCTAGTGCCTCAAGACCCTGGGCACCTCCGAGCTCGCTGTCGCCGCAGACGACAACCCCGAAAGGCTCAAGGAGCAAGGCCACATTCGCGATGCTGTGCAAAACGTCGTCCATCCCGGCATCGTCTGGCAAGACATCGGGCTGCATATACCTCAACAAGGGCGTTGACCGGCGTGCCAACAAGGCGCTGCACACCGTCACGGCGAGGCGCATGAGATACGACCCCAAGGACAAAAGGCTACGTTAAGCGGCGCATGTCGGGGCCGCACGCCCTCTCGAAGGGTGTGTGTCAAGGATACATCGCGCGAGGTCTACCATATGCTCATGCACTCAGGGACGTGGGTGAGCGGGTCGACAGGTTTTCACTCAGGGAAGCGCGCAAGAGCGCCGGCCTGAACCAGGCCAAGGTCGCGCATGCCCTCGAGGTGTCGCCTTCCACGGTGAGCGGATTTGAGTCCGGAAGGTGCGAGAGTTGGATGTTCGCGAAGAGGTATTCCGCCTGGGCGCTCGAGAGCATGCCGATAGATGTCGAAGGCCCAGGCTCTTGACATCTATAGGAGCGTCCATTTTCATAGAAATGCTACAGCGAGCCAGTACATCAGCCGCACCACCAACAGAAAAATGTCGATTGAGCTCCCCGCATGGATACTCAACCGGCATATGCGACATCAATTTAAGCAACCTTGCTACGAGGCTTAGCCTAAGATCAGCAACGCCCCCATCGTGTAAATAACCAGAAGCACGATTGTAAATGTGTTATAGAACTGCTTACGTAGCACCATATAAGCCACCCATTCGCGCACCAGTGCATTGAGTGCAAAGTAGAGGCTTACATGGGATCCGACGCCGTCCGCCTGAATATTGAGCTCACGGGCCAGCAGCAGCGCGCGAAACACATGGTAGTTATCTGACACAACCAGAAAACGCGTCTCCTGATGCTCTTTTGAAGGATGATCTATTCGATACTGCGCCCACACGACATCAGAATACTGCAGATTCTCCTTGGTCGTCGCGGAGTGATTCTCCAACAGGATCTTGTTCTCAGGAACCCCCTGCGCCAGTGCATAGGTCTTCATGGAGCTTGCCTCGGACTGAACCTCGTCAGCACCCTGGCCCCCTGAGAGGATGAGCATCGCCTCCGGATGCTTATGCAGCTGCTCAATCCCCTTGTCGACCCGCTTGGCAAGCAAGGGAGTCGGTGACCCATCGGGCATGAGCCCCGCTCCATGGACGATGATTGCGACGTAGTGACGGTGGTAATGGGGGATCTGAGCGATCATGGCGGAGACCGTGTAAAGCGTGAAGGCGATACCGAAGATAAAGAAAAGAACTGCGATAAAACCAAAGATAAAGTCGAAGACTCCTCCTGCCACCGGCACGTTTGAGAGCGCATTCCTCACAACTGACCAGATGATCAGGTAGGCAATCATCCCAAGTCCGAGTCCTAAGGACAGGACATTGCGGAAGCTGGCACCTTCCCGACGGATCAGTTTGATCCCCGAGACGATGAGGGTAATAACCAGAGCGACCGGGAAGATCATCAGCAGGATCAAAAAGACCATATCGATTACAGCACCGACGTTGCGGTAGGTCTCAAACCCCTCTGCTTGAAGCATCGCCGGTATCGCGATAGTCACAAATGCAAGCAAGGATCCGGCAGCCAAAATACCGGTAAATCCAAGCCACAGGCTCCGCTCTTCGTGAGTTCGCAGTCTCCAGAACCATAGCTGCAACAGGGTAGTCAGGATAGCCGCCCCGATACCAATCAATGTCTGTGAATCCATACCAGGCCTCTCCATTGGGCCCCATCGCCGAACTGATTACAAACTTTATGGACACTATCCTACTTGAATTCTCCTACCAACTGCAATGTCTGAAAGTGAAAGACTTCCCAGGGTGTCTTGTTAGCGAGGCATCTGTTCAGTCTTAGGTTGGTAGCATTCGTATAGAGCTGTCTGACTTCAGATAAGGTGGCATCACGAAAGCTTGTACACTTTGGGAGGTACTCTTAGATAGGGCCATAGCTGTCTTTCAACGCTCGCTTTTTGCCACGGGTGATAAGGCAGACAGAAGAGAAGCTCAGCTTTCAGTGTCTGTGCGACATCTCTGTGCTGTGCAGATCTCTTTGTCTCTCTTTGGTGTGCTGGTCTTGACAGGACAACCAGATACAGCAAGCTTTCCTGTCTTAGTTACAGCTTGTGCTGTATGCAGTGTGGCTCGCAATATCTGGACAGTGATTTGACGTTCAGAAGAGAACCCGCACAATGCGTACAAGCACGCAAAGAAGACTGCCAACGAGCTCGCCTTTGAGCACGACCTAAAACCCCAACCTGGTCAAGAACTAGGGAAACGATGATTAATTCCCAATAATGTGCCAAAGAGGATCAGCCACGTGGCCTTTCGCAGTCGGCATGGGCATTAATCATCGTTTCCCTAGGTCTCAAAGGCTACCTTTGAGATAGCGTGTGTTCACAGCGTCCGAGGACGAGCGGGAGTGCGACGAGCACCGGGAGGAGGTCGGCGAGCACGACCATCTTCAACACTGCCTGCTTAAGCGCTACAGCATCGACATAAAAGACATTCCTGGTCGATCCAAGAAACGCTGATATCAACGTGGTCAGACAGCTCCAGTAGCTGTAGATCCCCAGGTTCACCTACTACTACAAGGCCAAGGGCCCTCACTGGCGCTCTTTTGAGGGATCTAATCGCAAGCGCGCCATGCGCATCGTGGATAACGTCCACCTGAAGCAGCCCTTACGCAGGTGCGAGGAAGATAAGCCGTACACTCGAGGCATCGAGGTGCTGGGCGCGAAGGCTCATGGAGAAGATGGGTGTGCACCCAACCTGTCCCAAGCCGGCCAAGAGCTCGGTAAAGCACCCCTGCCTGCTGAAGAACAAGGCGATACGCTTTCCCAACCAGGTAGCGTCGAGATCACCTACATTCCGATAGGGGGCTTGTACCTGTATCTGATCTGTGTGATCGGCTGGTTCTTCCGCTGCGTCGCGGGCCGGAAGGACTCATCCGACATGGGCGCCGCAGGCGTGTGCGAGTGCATGTGCCAGACACTGGAGGAGCACAAAGACCCTCCTGCGCCAACTTCGACCAGGGATCGCCCTTCTCCGCTGCAACGTATAAGGGTCTGCTGGCTTGCTGAAACATCTGCCAGAGCATGGACGGCAAGGCCAAGTGGGTCGACAACACTATCGTAAAAGAGATGATCTAGAAGCCTCAAGAGTGAGTGCGTGAGGATCAACGAGTACAAAGCGCCCACCGAGCTCAAGAAGGCTCAGCGCGGGCTTACGCTAAGCAGTACAACAACGAGCGGCTCCACCAGCTACTTAGCTACGAGACGCTCCTCAAACTGGTATCGCTTAGGGCTGATGGCGGCGTAAGGCCCCGGATCGAAGGAGGCGAGCACTCTTTCGGGGTTGATTTCAGTGTCGAATTAGCTGGGCCACTTTAAACAAGTATTCGCCCTCGATACGGCGCAGATCAGCAGTACCCTCGTACTTTACGGAATCTTCTACTTTTTCTCCAACTTTTGGGTGGCGTCGTCGACAAACACTTTGGCGTTGCGGGAGCCGCGGTCAACTACCTCTTGAATGCCGCCGTTATGATCGGCCTCGCTGTGGCGGGCAGCAATACCGTCATCTCGCTCATACTCATGTGTGTGATCGCGCTTCTAATGTATACGGTCTCAGTCCTCTGTGTATCCCTCTTTATGAAAGCCTCGCGTCTAAAGCACCCGAAAGTGCTGACGCTGGCAAGCTCCCTGGATCCTTCTGCTATGAACATCGGAATTTCATTGGACAGCACAATCGGAGGATGGAGTGTCACCACTTGGGGTATCACTTCGGTAGGATCAATCGCAGCGGCTCTGTCGTGCATCGCAGCTCAGCTGTCCTACCTCACAGCCCGCATTGAGCGTGCGACGCTCAAGAAGCCAACCCCACAACTTTCACACGAGAAATAGGTTTTGACTATATATGGATGAACAAGATCAAGCTCGTTACTACTTGGAAGAAGCCTGCATGCGTATCGGTTTTCCGCAGGAGTTCGGTCAGGCGCTTGCCCAGTATCTGGGAAGCGCCGCCGCGATGAATGACATGGCGCACTACCTTGTCACCGACCGACCCCACACCCTGGAAGAGGCCGCCGACGAAGCCGTGACAATTGTGCAGGAACGCTCCACTTGGATCGATATACAGCGCTCAGAGCACGCGCAGCAGACCTACAACGCCTTCGTTAACCGTCCCCGCGAAGACGAGGATAAGGACAATGACAATGATGGGAATTCAGACGATGCAGGTGACGAATGGTTCAGGATTTCCTGAACCACTCTCAGAGTTTGCATTAATCGTTGGAGCTACTGGCACTGTCTGACGTATCCGCATTGCTGTAGTACTGATTGAGTGCCTGCGTCAGGTCGATATCCATATCAACCTTGCCGTCGATACCGGAGACTGTGCCATAGGAGGAATACTGCCACAGGCCACATGGGATCGCCATCAGCGGCTGATCCGTGTAGGAGGCCAGCCAATATCCGTACGAGTACAGCGTCGGATAGTTCAGGGATTCCAGATCGTAGATGTTGCCGTAAACGACAGCAGTCTTGCCCTTGTTCTGAATCTCCTGGCAGAAGGCCTCTGCAATCTGCTGTGAGCTCTCCACGTTCAGATCCGAGATGCGCGAATCCGCACCGCTGGCCGGCTCCCAGTCGAAGGCAACCGGATACTCGATCGAGGCCGGTCCCAACTGACCCAGCACAAAGTTGGCTTCCTCAACCGCCTCATCGACCGAGGTCGCCTGTGAGTAGAAGTAGACCCCCACATCGAGTCCAGCCATCTGGGCGCCAATCAGGTTCTTGCGGAAGTTGGAATCCCCGACAATCTGTCCGTTATCGCTACCGCGATAGCCTGCACGGATCATCGCGAAGGAGATGCCGTCATTTCTCACCTGGTGCCAGTTGATGTCGCCCTGGAATTCGGAGACATCGATACCGGTACGGCTCATCTCCTGACCGTCAACCGTATAGTGCAGCCTGCCTAAGGCATCCCGGTTCAGGTTCTGCCACTGGTACGGATTGACATAGGAGTCATTCTGTTGGCTCAGGCCGGAGCCGTAGTACTGACCGGAAACTTTTGGCTCCCAGTAGATACCGTTTGCAAAGAGAATCACGATCGCAGCGACGAGCGCGCAGATTACGATAATGAGCACGCGGCGTACGATCAGGCCCCGCTTCTTCTTGGAGCCCTTTTTCTTCTTGGACGTCTGCTTGGTCGACTTGCTAGTCTTGGTGCTCTTGCTGGCTTTCGTGCTCTTCGGAGCCTTCGACGTTTGCTTCGTCGTCTTAGTAGCTTTCGTGGTCTTCGTTGTTGTAGAGGTTTTGGAAGTCTTTTTCGTGTCAGCGTCCTTGTTCTCAGGTTCAGATGCCTTCTCAGTGGGCTTCTCCGGGAAAGACCTAGCTTGAGCAGGCTTTCCGGAAGGTTTGGCAGGCACAGCCGCCAGAGCAGCTTTTGCAGGCTGAGCCGCGAATTCCTCAGGAGCTACGGAGCTCTCAGAGGGCGGCTCCACATGCTTTGCCGCAGGTTTCGCCATATGTTTCCCCACTGTGGTGTTCGCGCCCTCGTCTGACTCCTCAGCGGCCTTCGGTGCCTCGGTCGCCGGCTTTGCACTGCCTGAAGCTGCCGCTACGTGTTGAGGTGCCTTCTCGTGTTCCCCATCTTTTTCCTGGTCAATGTTGGCAAAATGCTTCGGCACATAGCCATCCTGTGCTGTCGGTTGTTTGTCTGTGGAGGATGAATCGCTTGTCGGCATATCAACTCCTCATAGAGTGACGATAATTCATTCCTCTATGATAGAGGGTCTCAGACCCTCCCACGATATCTCTTCACAAGTTTCTTCAAAACCGAGGTCGGAACCCTTTTGGGCTCTTCGCTACTTATGGTCAAGTCCGACTTCGTGTGTAAAATCGCTGTCGCGTTCCCTGCCTTACGCCTTTGCCATGTCCCTTTGGTTGCACGCTATCTTTGCGAGCTCGTCTTCCACCTGCAGGAGCTGCGCGTAAGTCTAATCCGTAGTAGCTGTTCCTCTGCGTCGAGCTACACTCGTTCTCCTCGGTAAGGACCGACCCGATCAGCCTGATCGCCGACACCTTACTCGGGAAGACCCCGACAAAGCAGGCGCGCCTCTCTATCTCCCTGTTCAGCCTCTCCAGGTAGTTAGACGTCCTCATGTACAGACGCATCGCGGCGATCAGCACCCTCGCCACCCTTGGGGCAACATCGCGCAAGTGCGCCAGTATCTCGTCGCACCTGCGCCTCGCCTCCGGTGCGCTTGGCAGTTGAGCCTCTCGACCAGCTCCCCCCTTAAGGCCGGCGTGCACGCCCTTGGGGGTGGCCTTGCACACGTTGTACGAGAAGTGGGCCTGGCAGCGCTGCCCAGGCGGCGCCGGGGGGCACCTCCCTTGTGGCCGCCACGAGCCCCTCTCTGGCGTCCACGAGGGAGCGCAGGAAGTCCGCCCAGGAGCGTCCCGTGTGCGACTCGGCAAGCGAGACCCCGATGACCTTAGCAGCGCCTTTGACCTCACGCGGTGGTCGACCCTGACCTTGAGGTAGGTGGCGTTTGCCATCACGAACGGCTACTCGCCCTTAAGGGGCCAATCACAAAACGCCCTGACGGCGGGGTCCAGCTCGGCGTGAGCCTCAAAGACGGAGTGCTTGGAGAACGACCTTTCGCAGACCTCCTCTATGACCCTGCCCACCTTCACTGTAAAGACGCCCGCGACGACCATCTCGGTCATAAGGGCAGCCTCGCTTGCGCTTGTAGTTGTCGAACACGAGGGCCTCAAACGGGGTGGTGCGCTGCCTTGACACCTTCAGCTCGATGGTGGCGACCCTGGTCGTGAGGGGCCTTACCTTCGTCTCGTTGCGGCTGTCGGTGCGCTGCTGCGTTTGCTCGTAGGGCTGAGCGCACAGCTGCTCGGCTGACTTCGCCCTCAGTACCCCGTTGAGCGTCTCCTGGAGCAGCAGCCTGAAGGCGTCCCCGCCCCCGTCGGTAAGCAGCCCCAGTACCTCGTCTTGGTCCAGTGTAAGATTGATTCGAGCCATGTCCGTCCTCTTGGGTGTCCTCGCTGTTTGGTGACTGCGAGCACACCTTGGCGGCGGGCCTCTGGCTCGCCCACCTTTTACACCACTTTACGGACACGACCGATATCCGCGCGTTGGGTAGCACATTTTGATGCTTTTGGCGAGGTAAGGAAGGGATGCTCTACCTTTGAGCGGCCGGATGCCTTCCTGGACTCGATGCCTTTCTCGGAGAAGAGCGCACAGGCAAGGCCCTCTCTAGTCGAAGGCTTCCTTAGCAACGCTTTAGCGCATAGATGAGAGGTGTGGGTCTTTATGCGTCCTTAAGGGCGCTTCGCTATACCTATATAGCCTAAAGTCTGCATAGCAGAACCTATCATCTTCCCTTACGAGTGCATGTGCCACAGGATATGTCAGATACATTCTAGGCGCTTGTCTTCACACCATGCACAAGGCCACCTGCGGCATCCACGCCGATATGCGCCTTGTATCCGATACGCCACCCCTTCCCTTTCTTGGACTGGTGCGCTTTAAGGGTCGCGTGCATGGTCTTGGTTCTTCGTGAAGCTTTAAGGCCCAGGTGAAGGTCACATTCACCATGGAGCCACCCCGCGCCGTGATCCCTGCCGCTTTAAGGCTATGGCACCTCTTCGCAAGTGTCGTTGCATCTGGCACCTGCTCAGACATGAGGTCTACGTGCACAGAAGTGCTACCAGGAGCGACAATCCAGGATAGCATCCTTAGGTTCTCTCGTCTTAAGAGCCCAAACATGACCTAAAGCAGGATACATCCTTACGCTTCGTCTTTGCAGCACGCACATGCCTGACAAGAGCATGTCCGTGGTAGCTGGTATCTACCAGAACAATCCAGCTATCCCACACAACGATTGTATCCACCCGCTCCAGGAGTGCCTCTCGTCTGGTCTTTCTCTTCAGACCTTAGGATTTAAGGTCCTAAAAGCTCATCTGTCTGTCCATATCTGTCTTTTGGATATGCTGGAATGTGTGGATGTAGCTATAACATATCCGCAGGCAGATAGGTATCTATGTGGGTATGGGCACTGCGTGGTTCGAGACATTTTGAGCCGACGGCATACAGCGTGTGGCCCCAGTAACCTCATCGAGGCGAATTAATCATCGTTTCCCTAGAGTCTCCGGTTGAGATACAGCAGAAGATGATACTCTCAATTCCATTCTGTAAGGCCAGTTCGAGGGAGGAGCGATAGCAGGAGGCAAGCTGCTTACACTTCGCTTTACTCGGCTGTCCGGTCTCGATGATCGGTCCCACAGCGTGTAGTACACGGGAAGCTGGCAGGTTGTAGCCCGGTGTGACCTTCGCCTGTCCGGTCGGCTCAGGATGTCCCTGCGCTTCCATCAGCTTGTGGCATTTGTGCCTGAGCCCCACGCCTGCATAGGTTTGAATCGCATTGTCGATATACAGTGACGATTGAGAATGAAGCACCCGAGCATCTGGTCATTGGCGGCATTCACGATTGCGTCAGTCTCAAGCGTGGTGATATCACCCCGCGACACTCCGAGATTTTCTGCATTGAGGGGTACCGCGGAAGGTTTCTGCACGCCGCACTCCTGCAGGCAACATGCCAAATAGTCATCCTGGATCTCCAGGAACTGATCGCTCACCGGCTGGGGCATCCGTACGTTCATCAGTGCCCGCAAGAGGAGACGCCGACTTCCCCGACCCTGAAGGATATGGAACCCCCTTGCCTTCCCCTTCGGTCGCATAGGTGTAGGCGGAATCGTGCAGCAGGTAACTAATCAGCCAAGTTGCCTCCTCATCGTCTGTCATGATCGCTCCCTTATCTTGTTGTAATGTATCCTTTTACATCTTTATCGATGAGTATCACCACAATTTGGTCACTACACAAGAAGCCCCACACAACCTTCAAACAGACTGCGTGGGACTTGTTCCATCCCTATGTATATAGGTTTGAATCACCGGGCAATCTCCATGATGGCCTTTGCGGCAGTGTCGACCTCTTCCTGTGTGTTGAACCAACCGAAGCTGAAGCGCACAACACCCTGCTCCACTGTACCCAGGGCTTTGTGCATGAGCGGTGCGCAGTGTGCGCCGGGGCGGGTGGCGATACCGTAATCTTCGGCAAGGTGGTCAGAGACCGCACCGGAATCGTAGTCGCCCACATTAAGCGAGACGATCGCAGCGCGCTCCACATTCTCTTCCACCGTGATGTCCCCATAGACTCTGACGCTGGGGATATCCTTCACCTGCTCGTAGAAGTTCTTCATCAGCTCATCCTCGTGATGTTCGATCGTGTCAAGACCGGTGTCCTTCAGGTAATTCAATGCTGCCGAGAGGCCTGCGATTCCATGGGAATTCAGCGTTCCAGCTTCCAGACGAGTCGGGTAGTCAGAGGGTTGTGTCTTCAAATAGGACTGCACCCCGGTGCCGCCCACAGCCCACGGCCTAATATCAACACCCTCTCTGATGCACAGTCCACCGATCCCCTGTGGGCCCATCAGCGATTTGTGCCCGGTGAAGCATAGGACGTCGATATTGTCCTTTTCCATATCGATCGGAATAACACCCGCCGTCTGCGAAGCATCGACTACAAAGAGCAGCCCATGCTTGTGGGCAAACTTCCCGATCGCGGCGATATCCGCCATGTTCCCGGTCACATTGGAGGCATGGTTGACCACGATGAGCTTGGTGTTGGACTTGAGGAAAGACTCAAACTCCTCAGTCTTGAGCCTCCCCACCTCGTCGGTCCCCACAAAGCTGACCTCGACATTGTGTTCAGCTCGCAGCCGGTAGAGCGGGCGGAGCACTGAATTGTGCTCGGTCACCGTAGAGATCACATGGTCACCCGGGTTGATCAGCCCCATCAGGGCGATATTGAGTGCACCGGTGGAATTCGGCGCAAAGCAGACGTGGTCAGGTTTGCAGTTAAAGAGCTGCGCCAACTGGGCGCGACAGACGAAGTCAACGCGGGTGGCTTTCAGCGATTCAGCGTGGGAACCTCGAGAAGCGTTCCCCATCGTGGTTAGGGCCTTCGTCACAGCATCCACAACGACCTGAGGCTTCTGCATGGTCGTCGCCGCATTGTCAAGATAGATCAATGAGTATGGTTCCAATCACATCGTTCTTACTGGTCATCTTCAGGATACCAGTCTCGAAAGAGCGGCTCACACATACCTCTTAGCTACCCCCACTCACCGATATAAGCGGACGTTCAATGAAGCGATGTATCGCTACCGACGTTTGGTAGTGTGTTTATGTGTCAGATGCCACCCATCACAATAGGGGCAGTGATAGTAGGTGATTTTGGGCGCGTCTTTCTTTGCGGAAGCGCGGGCTGCGGCTTTCTTCGCTTCAAACTTCGTCGCAAAGCGGCGTTTACGAGCACAGGTCCGGTATTCCAGGATGTCTTCCCCACGCTGCTGTCCGGCCATCCCGTAGCCGGAAGATCTCCGGTTCTTGCGGGAACCTGCTTCGGATAAGTTATGCACGCGGTCGAGCTTTTTCCTCATTGTTCGCGGAACGTCACGTTGTTCGTCTCTGAGTCCATAGATTCGACGATTGCGAGTGAATCCAGCCTATAGCCCTCAGAGCGCAGGCGTTTACCTCCCGGCTGGAAGCCCTTTTCGATTGCGATACCAATGCCTTCAACGGTAGCACCGGCCTGCGTGCAGATCTGCAGAAGGCCGTCCATTGCACAGCCATTCGCAAGGAAGTCGTCAACGATCAGCACATGGTCATCCAGACCTAAGAAGCGTTGCGCAACGATAATGTCATAGACCCGTTTGTGGGTATAGGACTTCACCTTTGAGGTGTAGACCGCCCCATCCAGGTTGATACTTTTTGACTTCTTGGCGAACACTGCCGGAACCCCGAACTCGTTGGCTACCATTGCGGCGATACCGATACCGGAGGCTTCAATCGTGAGGATCTTGTTGATCGGAGCATCGGCAAAATCTTTGTGCCACTGCTTGGCCATATCCGCAAAGAGCTTGGTGTCCATCTGATGGTTCAAGAAGGAATCAACCTTAAGAACATCTCCCGGCTTTACGTCCCCATCGCGCAGAATACGCTCTTCCAGCTCTTTCATGCATCCTCCCAGTATGGCATATGCAGCATCTGAACGATACTTACTTATTTATTGTTAGCAGCACCTCAAGATTTAAGCATACTCCACGGTGGTTTGGGGGTACGCATACCAAAAATCGCTATAGTGAAACAAACCCCTTAGACCAATACGGAATTTAGAAGTATGACCTATTCATTAAAAGACTCGCCCTTTGCCCCATTACTCACCTCTTGTGCCTCCGGCGGAGGTTATCTTGCCTTCATCGGGGGCGGTGGCAAGACGACGCTGATGGAGGAATTGGGAGAAGAGCTCCACCGCGCATTTCCTGCAAAAACCGTGGCACTGACCACAACAACCAAGGTGTGGCCGCCTAAGGTACTTCCTCTGATCACGGAGGATGACACAGACAAAGCGGTTGAGGAGCTCAAAGAAGATAGACTCGCCTATATCGGAGAGTACTGCGAAGTCAGGGGCCTCAAAAAGATTGAAGCGCCCTCCTGGGGCGTCGAGAAACTCGCCACGCTGGCAGATTTTATTCTGATCGAAGCGGATGGATCCCACGAACGTCCCCTCAAGGCACATGCCTCCTGGGAGCCCGCCTATCCGGACCTCCCCTGCTTCACGATCGCAGTCATCGGGGCTTCCGGCTTCAATGAACCGGTGATTGAAGTAGTCCACCGCCCGGAGCTCTTTTGCCGCCGCATGAAATTAAGCTCCCACGCAAAGGCAACCCCCGAGCTCATCGCCCAGGAGATGGGCCAAGAGCATCAGAAGGAACATCTCACCTTCGACGTGGTCTTCGTGAACCAGTGCGACGTGTCAGACCTCTACATCGAAGCGGTGCAGCTCTTTGCCGAGACTCTACACGCTACGCTTCCCGATATGCCCATCTATTACGGATCAGCGCGGGCTAAGACCTGCACCCGCGCCGATTGAAGCAACCTATTCAGTTGTTAGTGCTGAGGAGCGCAGTCCGTGGGTCCGGTGGCATTGATCAGTGCAAGCCCATGCGGCAGCGCCGGCAGCACCGCCTGTAGATTCTCTCGGGCGGCCTTTGGACTCCCGGGGAGATTGATAATGAGGGTCCGGTCGGCGATGCCCGCCTCCTCACGGGAGAGGCACCCATGTGGGGTGATCGCGAGCGAAGCTGCACGCATCGCTTCCGGAATACCTGGACAACGACGTTGAATGACCTGCAAGGTCGCCTCCGGCGTCACATCGCGCGGTGCAAAGCCAGTGCCACCGGTCGTCAAAACCAGCGCTACTTTATCCTGTACCGCCTGCTCGAGCACTGCTCTAATTTGATCCTGCTTGTCGGGTACGAGCACGACCTCAGACTCAACCGCATAGCCCTCATCCTGCAGCAACTTCACTAACGCGGGACCGGAAGCGTCTTCGCGTGCCCCTTGTGAAGAGCGGTCACTCACCGTGATCACCCGAGCGCTAGAAGCCGCTTTTTTGTTATCTGCATCGCCCATAGAGCTATCACCTTATTTGCCAAAGGGGCACACCGGATAGGTGCAGGGCTCGCAGTGGAGGCACAGGCCACCTTCACCTATTGTCACGAAGTCCTGCTTCATGAGGGGAACGCGTGCCGCAAGGCGCGGCAAGACAAGGTCGAAGACCGTTGCCTTGTTGTACATGACACAGCCCGGCAAGCCGATGATTGGGGTGGGGTCACCGCCGTCTTGTGTATCGAAGTACCCAAGGCAGAGCATCGCTCCGGGCAACACCGGTGCGCCATACGTCACGATGCGAGCCCCAGCGTGCTTGATAGCACCCGGTGTATTGTCATCCGGATCCACACTCATACCGCCGGTGCAGACGATCATATCAACCTTGAGGTGACGAGCATCCGCGATTACCCGCACGAGGTCATCCATATTGTCTCCGGGTTTCACGACGCTCACGGTCTTGACTCCATACTCTGCAAGCTTTCGCTCCACCACCGGAGTGAATTTGTCCTCGATCAGGCCTTTCTTAATCTCAGAGCCGGTCGCGATCATTGCGGCAGTCTTTACCTTGTACGGTGCTACGCGCATGAGCGCACCTTGGTGTGCCACATCTGCGGCCTGCTCTGCCCGCTCGACAAGTTTTTCGTCGATCACCAACGGGATCACGCGGGTCCCCGCCAGTGAGTCGCCCTTGTTGACCGGGAAGTCACCGTGACAGGTAGCAATCATCACCTGGTCGACACTGTTGACCGCATTCAGGCGCTTCGTATCGACGAGGAATACGCCGTCACAGGCCGCATTGATCCCGATCTTGCCTTCTTTCGGTTCCCCTGAAGCGCAGGTGTTGCTGCCGAGACACAGCGCCGCCATGCGCCTTGCGGCATCATCTTCGTGGAGCATCCCTTCCTGTATCTCCCATACATAGAGATGCTCTTTGCCCATGCTTAGCAGTACCGGGATGTCCTCCGGTTGCACTACATGCCCCTTACGGAAGCGTGGACCCTTAAAGGACTTCTGGGGTTTGCCATCCTTGTCGGTACCACCCATCACGATCTGGGTCATATCCTGGCAGAGGACTTGCCCTACCGCGTCTTCAGTGCGAATGAGTTTCATACATTGCCTCTCCACTATTCAATGCGCTTAATGCGTGTGGTGGACGTAAATTGTGTCTCCTGCCTTCACGGTACCTGACTGCGTCACGACGCAAAAGATACCGTCGGTCGGCATCACGCACATGCCTGTCAACCGCTTAATCTCGCAGTCGCTGTGGCAGGTCTTTCCGATCTGCGTCACGACCATCCGAACCGGACCGACATCAATAATTGAGCCTGTCGGGATCTTCGGGAGATCGATACCCTCAGTCAGGATGTTCTCCGCAAAGTCACCGGGATGTAAGTCCAAACCTTTGGCACGCATTTTATCCACCGACTCATTGCCCAACAGGCTCACCTGGCGATGCCAGTTGCCGGCGTGGGCATCGTTCACGATACCTTTGCCGACTTTGAGCTCAATCGCATCCACCAGGTGTTTGCGGGTCCCTCTCTTCTCCGAGATGCAGGTTGCTACGACCGTGCCCTGTGAAGCGATATCGTCGTTTTTCTCGTCTTTCCGAACGAAGTGACCCGACTTACCACCGTCCTTCTCAAGTAGGCATACCTGCTCAATCACCATGTCACGCTGCAGGGCCTTGCACATGTCATAGATCGTGAGGCCTGCGACGCTCGCAGCGGTCAACGCTTCCATCTCGACACCGGTCTCCCCAGTACACTTGGTGGCCGCGACAAAAGAGATCCCATCCGGCTCAAACTGGAAGTCGATGTCGCAGCCCGTAAGCTGAATCGGATGGCACATCGGGATAAGCTCCCAGCACTTCTTTGCTGCCATGATCCCCGCCACTTGAGCCACCGCCAGCACATCTCCCTTTTTGACGCCACCAGTGCGCACCAGATTCAGAGTCTCCGGATTCATCAGGATCTTTCCAGCAGCGCGTGCAATACGGTAAGTCTTGTCCTTTGCTGACACGTCGACCATCCGGGCACGCCCCTGTTCATTGATGTGCGTCAAATCCACGCTCTATCCTCCAATTTCGTTCATGTCGCGCAGTGCATCTGAGCGATGGTGCTCAAGCAATTCGTGGTGGAGGGGTTTCAGTGCAATCCCTCGTTGAATTGTGGCACGCAGTTCATCGTCGTTGAGTCCCCTCAGATTGATCTCATTGGCGGTATGCAGACAGGGTTTCAGCTTTCCGTCTGCAGTCACCCGCACCCGGGTACACCCGGCACAGAACCTGTTGCTCAGCGGCCGTATCAGGCCTACCTTGCCTTTCCAGCCCGGCACCTGGTAGAGCTCTGCCACACCTTCGTGGTCTATAGGTTTCAGGTCCGGTACCAACCTCAGCACCGTATCAGCTGGGATAAACCGCTCCCGGGGCCAGACGGCGCAAGGCCCCATTGGCATCAACTCAATAAAGCGCATCTCGTAGGATCCATCTTTCGTGAGTTTCACCAGCTCAGGCACCTCAGTATCATTGATGCCGCCCATCAGCACCGCATTGAACTTGGTATGGGTAAAACCTGCCTCACGGGCAGCCTGAATACCAGCCAATGCCTGATCGAGCGTCCCAGTCCGAGTGATCCGGTGATAGAGCTCAGGATTGAGCGTATCCAGCGAGATATTGAGCCGATCCAACCCCGCTTCCTTCAAGGGCTTTGCAAGGCGGGGAAGCCCCAGGCCATTGGTAGTCATCGTGAGCTCGTCGATCCCGGGGATTGCGTGGAGCATTGCGACAAAGTCGACGACCCCACGCCGCACCAGCGGGTCTCCCCCGGTGATCCTCACTTTATGCACACCCATTTCTGTCATCACCTGGGTGATGTGTGCCAACTCCTCAAATGAGCAGATATCCTGATGCCTGAGCTTGGGTACCCCCTCTGCCGGCATACAGTACTGACAGCGACAGTTGCACCGATCTGTGATTGAAAGACGCAGATATTCAATGTGTCTTCCTTCAGTGTCATGCATCAGGCAAACTCTTTCTTACTTTTTGTAAGGTATACTATCATCCTTTTCGTTATACTCCATTGACTCTATCGCACCAGAGCAGGACCGGTCACTGGAACAATAAACACGCACTAAACGGTCAGATCCACCACACTGGAGCAATCTCTGATACTGGGCTAACTGAAAGCAAAAACGCCAGGGTAACGGAGTGATTCCGCTACCCAAGCGTTGGTATTCATGTCTCTAGTGTTCTCTGGCTAGTTCTTGATGTGCTGATGGGGACAGTCGGGACGATACTCTGCACGGCACTCAATCATCTGGGCGGCAATCGAGATTGCAATCTCCGACGGCGTTACCGCCAAGATATCCTCACCAATTGGCAGATGGATGTTCTGCACATCGGTTGGGTCGCACCCCCGCTCAATCAATGTCTGACGCGCAAACGCGGCTTTGCTACGGCTCCCGATGCAGCCCACATATGCGGGGTGGTTCTTCAGAGCCTGCTCGAGCACATCGATATCCCCTTTATGGCCGTGGGTCAGCACCACCACATAGTCACGCGGAGTGATGTGCACATAGTCGTTGAGCTTCTTGAAGTCTCCGACCAGGACCTTCTCAGCCTGGGGGAAATCCTCCGACTTGGAGAGGTCGGGGCGATCGTCCATTATGATCACCTTGAAGCCGACGCTCGCGAGCACCGGGGTCAACGCATGCCCGACATGGCCCGCACCGAAGATAAAGGCCTTCGGGTCTGCCCCCATGGGCTCACTGTAGAGCTTGGTGGTCTCATCCCAGACTGGGACATCCGCACTAGCGCGCTTGTCATCTGCGGGCAGCTCATCCAACTCTACTGTCGTGATCTTCACATCTGCAGGATCAGACCAGTCCTCTTCCAGCAGGAAGGGCTTGCCCTCCTTGAGGCAGCCTAAGATCTCATCCTTCAGGATATGGAGCTCCTGCTTCGCCGGGAACGAATGGCGCACCGAGACCAATGCGTCGCCCCCGCAGGCCATCTTTGTCTTTGCGTGGGTCAGCCACTCGATCGAGTTACCCCTTTCTCCGCTCATTACCTTCTGGGAGCGCTCCTGTGCCATCATCTCGATGCGACCACCGCCGATCGTACCGATAAAGGAACCGTCTGCGAGCAGCACCATACGCGCAGAGGCGTGCCGGGGCATTGAGCCCTGCGTCGCTAAGATGGAGGACATAACAAACGGATGGCCGGCCTCGACCTCGGCGGCCAGCTTTCCTACAAACTGCTCGTCGCGCAGGGTCTCGTGTGAATCACTCATATATCTAACTTTCTTTCTCAGGTGGGTTATGCCGTTGTCTCACTGCTGTGGACATGGATGCGTTTACCTGCCGTATGCTCGGCAACGCTGCCCACTTCGCTCACGTACATCACCTTATCATTTGCCTTCAGCGCATCAAGCAAAGCCGGGGCATCCTGAGGATCGACCGCAATCATCAGACCGCCGGAGGTCTCCGGACAGAAAAGCACATCCATCAGATCAAGCGGCACGCCCGGGGCATCCACCTCCGTCTCCGCAAAATGGCGGTTACGGTACTCACCAGCGGGAAGCAGGCCGAGTTTTGCAATGTCGCGGACACCCGGGATCAATTGGATGTTATCGGCGTCGATATTGATGTCAACATCGGCACCCTGCGCCATCTCCAACAGGTGGCCCATCATACCAAAACCGGTGACATCCGTTACTGCGTGCACCTTATACTGGACCATCGTATCGCACGCAGCCCGATTGAGCGTGAGCATCGCATCGAGCGCCATCTGCTCACTCTCAGGCTTTGCGAGTCCCTCTCTATCGGCGGTGACGGTAGGACCGATACCCAACGGCTTGGTGTAGATCAAGACGTCCCCGACCTTGGCACCCGCATTAGTTAAGAGCTTCTTGGGGTTGACGAGGCCGACCACGGCCAGGCCATACTTCGGCTCTTTGTCGTAGATGGAGTGTCCACCCGCGATGGAGGCTCCGGCTTCGTAGACTTTCTCGTAACCGCCACGGAGGATATCGTGCACGATATCAGAGGGCATATCCTCCGGTATTGCCATAATGTTCAGGGCGACTTTGGCCTCTCCGCCCATTGCGAAAATGTCGGAGAGCGCATTGGCTGCGGCGATGGCGCCGTAAGTATATGGGTCGTCCACAATCGGCGGGAAGAAATCGAGCGTCGTCACAAAGGCCAGGTCGTCGCTCAGCTTATAGACCGCCGCATCGTCAGCCTTGTCGTACCCCACGATCAGGTTGGGATCACGGCGTGTGGGAAGCCCAGTCAAGAGCTCCACTAATTCTCCGGCGCCCACCTTCGCGGCACAGCCGGCACACTCAGCGAGTTTGGTAAGTTTTACGTCGTCCTTCGCTTCACTCATGGTTTTGCTCCTCGTCGTCTCGAACCGGACGCTCTCCCTGTTCGGTAACCAGCGGCTTACTGTCCGCCAGAGCACCCGAAAGATTCAAAATCGCTTCCAGAACACCGCCGCCGACGGCGATTGCCTTATCCGAGGCACAGCGAGAATAGGCAACGACCCCTCTGGGGTCCACGTCGCCTGACTTCATGCCTTTATGCACGTGTGCCCCGGTCTGGATCAGGCCACGGACCACGCCGCCAAGCGTTGCGAGCATCGGCTTACCCGCCACGGTGCCACACACATCCCCTTGGTGGACCATATCGCCGATCGAGGCCACACCCTCAAAGGTGCCATCTGCAGGGGCGCGCATCACGCGCTCACCGGCATAGCCGCCGATCAAGCCCGGCACCGCCGTGTTGGGAATCGGCTTTCCAAAGTACCAGACACGACCCAGATAGTGGCCGCGCATCGTCTCAATCACCGCGTCGCAGTCCTTCTGAGCCTCAAAGCCCGGGCCGCAGGCGATAACCACGGGCGCCATATCCTTTGTGGTGCCCAGGTTCTTCTTAGCTAAGATCGCATCGACCACAACCTGTGGCTTGAGCTCTTTGATGCAGTTCGCTTCAGGATCTGCCAGAACGGCGATCTTGTGGCTTTGAGCAAGCTTGAGCGCCTCCTGAGGATCGGTGGCCTTGACCGCTTCCACACCCTCGACGGAGTAGCTTCCCAAACGGATCGCTTCACTGAAGCAGACGGTACGACGGATTGAGGTTGAGATGGGTAGATCGCACATCACGATCTGCATACCGCTCCGAAAAAGCCGAAGCGCCACCCCGGTGGCGATATCCCCTGCGCCACGGATAACAACGAGCATAGTGTTCCTTATAAACCTCGGACTTAGATCAGCGTGACACCCGGATTGGAGGAGAAGGTCTGTGCGATCTCATAGAGATTCGTGACGCCGCCGATTGCGAGCTGGTCACGCATCTTGTAGTAGTCAAGGCAGGTGCCACAGGTCAGGATCGTGGTGCCGCGCTTCTCAAGCTCCTTCAGGTCCTCGAGGCTCTCAGAGCCTTTGCAGGTGAGGTAGGCACCGCCGTTGAAGAAGATCATCTTCTTGGGGACCTTCGCCTGGTGAGCGAATGCATAGATCAAGCCTTCAATCAGGATCTTACCGAGCTCGTCGTTGCCCTCGCCCATGTGGTCCTTACCAATTGCGATAACGGAGGAATTGACGTCCGGGATCTCGCAGAAATCAGCAGCTTCATCCTGAGCGGAGCGGTCAGAGGTGATCACACCGCGCGGCGTCAACGTCAATATCGTCTCGTCACCATTCGCCTCGGTCTTAAGGTCGCAGTCTTTCTCCTGCGCCAGGCGGGCCAAGTTGTGGACGGCGGCCTCGTTATTTACGATGACCTCGAGGCTCTCACCTTTTTGCAGCTTCGGCAAGGCTCCAAGGGCCATAACAACCGGTTTCGGACAGGTCTGATTTCTTGCATCAACACGCACAGCACTCTCCTTATCACGTGGTGTCAAAGAAATGTGTTTAAACTGATCACTGATAAGTATATGCGCATCGGTTAGTGTACCAAAGGAGGGGCCGACAAAAATCTGTACATCTGACTCAAAGATTGGAGTGTCAGAGGTATCAAGAAGACCAAAAGAACTGCTTCATTGAAGAATATCGGTGCAACGGTCACTTCATTGGCAAAGCAATGCAAACGCTAGGGAAACGATGATTAATTCCCAATGATGTGTCAGAAAGGACCACCCACGTGGCCTTTCGTAGCCGGCATAGGCATTAATCATCGTTTCCCTAGGTACCCACGTGATAGAAAAACAGCGTGCGAGTTCTCGCAGGGACACGATGTGGATTATGCCCTCTGTTGCAAGAAGGCGGCGTGAGCATAAGCCCCACAGAAGCTTTAAAGAGTACAGATGGTGATTATTCACTGCTAGTGCAACGCTCCTGAAAAGACCACAGCCTGCGGGCTCCTAGAAGGGTGCTTGTGAAAGAAACCGACTGGGAGGATCTCATGAGCCGCTACTACCATCTTAGCATCTACCAGCGCGAGACCATCGCTATCATGCTCCACGACAAAGACAGCCCAGACACCATCGGCTGCGATAAGTCGATTGTCTCCGGGAAGATCAAGCGCAACTTATGGCACGTGAGGAAGCGCAGCCGCTACAGCGTCGCCTACGCTATCGAGCACACGGCGCAAAAGCAGGAGGTACAGGCACAAAAAGCTGCTGGCGACCCCGAAGCGTACGCATCGTCTGCGAGAAGATCTTCGAGCAGCGCTGCTCACCCAGGGTGGCGCGTGCCTGGTCACGGGACTGCAAGAGCGGGATCCTCGCCAAAGGCAAGATGTGCGCGCAGGTGAAGCCAGCAATCGAAGGGGCGCCTTGCGGCAAGCCGATGGAGACGCTCACGCTGGAGCGCGGCAGGCAGTTCGCGTACACCGAGGGGCTTCAGGAGGCTCTCAGTGCTTGGTCTTCTTCTGCCTGCTATCCCCTGGGAGCGGGACACCAATGAGAACACCAACGGGCTCCTTCGCGACTTCTTCTCGAAGGGCAGATCCCTGGACGACGTGAGCGGCGAAGAGGTCCAGGAGGTGCACGATACCCTCAACCGCAGGCCTCGCAAGCGCCTAGGCTGAAAGTGCCTGCTGGAGGTCTTCTGCGGGGTCACGTTGTACTTGCTCTGAAGATTCGCCCCAGAAAGATTCCGGATAGCTCATGAAGGCTGCAGTCCAAGCAGCAGCGAGCCTGACCCTGCGAGCTTGGGAATTCTAAGCGCAAAGACCTGCCCTCATGCGCAGCCCAGCTTTGCTCCACCCAAGCCGGCTCTACTTCCTGACTTTTGCAGTTAAAAAGGCTGTTTTACCTATTCTGAACTGGTAAAACAGCCTTTTTTCCTTGTATATTTTCTGTAGTGTTACGCGGGCTTCCAGCGAACTTCCTTGCCCTTTCTGAACAAGGCCTTGAGCGAGGACATGGTCATCCACTTGCGCGGGGCCTCTTCCCCTATCAGGGAGAAAAGCTCGTCGGTGAGGTCCGTGCGGTGGCTCAGGAGCCACCACTCGCCCTCCGCGTGCACGCATTCCTGCGCGCGAAGGTCGTCCAGGATTTCCCCCGCCGAGTACCTGTGCCCGAGCGCGTGCTCGATGACGCGCTCGATGGTAAGCGCTATGTAGCAGGTGAGGAAGTGGGCCTGGATGTGCTCCCTCGTCCACACGAACACAAGACGCGCCCTCAGGTGCGACTTCGTGACCTTGAACGACTCCTCGATCCTCCAAAGCTCCCGGTAGGTGTCGATGACGTGCCCGGGCTCCCAGGAGGTCTCGGAGGTGACGATGCAGTAGTAGCCGTCGCATGCCGCATCCTCGTCTATCGCCTTCAGGTCGAGCTCGGGCTTCTTGGGATTGTCGATCACCTCTCCCGTGTCGGCGTCGAACTCGACGTTGCGCACGTACTTGGCGGCGCCGAGGTGGGTGGCCTTGGTGTATTTGCCGGGAGATTTGACAAGCTGCTCGGATTTCTGGAGCACTTTTTCCCTCTCATGGCGGGCGCGCTCGGCGTACTTGCGCGACCAAAACGCCACCACGAGGACCGGGACCTCGACCTCGTGGGCCTTGCCGTCGCGCGAGTCCTCCCTTGGGACCTTGACGAGCTTCACGTCCTGGCGCGACTTCATCTTGAACTCGCCGTCCCCCCGCACGTCGTAGCCCCCGTCGGAAAGGACCCACTCCCTGAGCTCGCGGCGCGACTTGGCGCCGCGTATCGACTGCGAGAACACGAACCCGTCCCCTCGGGCCACGGTGGCTATTATGTTGCACGCGCAGTTCATGCCCTTGTCGGCGACCGTGACCACGCGCCCCATGCCCGCGGCGCGCTTCGCCTCCGGGAGGGCGTCGATCAGCGTGGCGTCGTCGTGGGTGTTCCCCAAGAAGAGGTTGAAGTCCACCGGCACCCCGTTGCCGTCCTGCATGAGTCCCATCTGCACGATCGGCACCGGCCTGTGCTCCTTGCCCGCGCCGCGGCGGCGCAAGTCGTCCCCGTCGCTCTCGAAGAAGTAGTTCGTGCAGTCGTAGTAGCCGTTGGAGAGGTCCCTTATCCCCGCGGCGGCGATGGAGGCGTTCATCTTGGAGACGATCGCCCCCTTCATGCGGGAGAGCTCGCCCAGCCCCCAGTACACGTCCGCCTCGCCGAGGTCGGCCTTGAGGAGGTGCCTGTCGGCGCGTTGCCAGGCGGCATGCTCAGACCCTAGCGAGAGCAGCCTCTCGGAGACCAGAAGGCGCAGGAGGGAGTTGACGTCGAAGGCCACCTTGCGCCCGCGCATGTTGGAGCGGATCGAGCCCTCTATGCCCAAGGCGTCGTAGTAGGCCATAGGCACCGCGTCCCCGACGCACTTGCGGTTGGCCGCGCGCTTGTCCACCTTCTGGAGCGGGTGGATCGTGATGGTCTGGGGCCCCTCGGCGGCGAGGCGCTCCTCGTCCATGGCCTTCACGACCTCGGCGAAGTGGGCGAGCGGGTCCTTGAATTCCTTCTCGAGCTCGTCGACGTAGCCGAACGTCTCGACGCTCCTTTGCTTGGGCCTGCCGGTCTTCGGGTCGCGATAGCCCTGCACGGCCGACAGCGTGATCCGGCCGTTGGGCCTCTTCGTCTTCTTGAGGAACATGTGAAAGCGCCTCCCGCCTGCGGCAACATTGCTTCCTTATTGTAGGGTAAATTACCGTACATAACAAGTAAAATACTTGAAGTTTGATATAAAAAATTGCCCAGTTACCTGGGCACGCGACGGAATCGTTAGCTATTCAAACTGCAAAACTGTGGAACACCAACGGGCTCCTTCGCGACTTCTTCTCGAAGGGCAGATCCCTGGACGACGTGAGCGGCGAAGAGGTCCAGGAGGTGCACGATACCCTCAACCGCAGGCCTCGCAAGCGCCTAGGCTGAAAGTGCCTGCTGGAGGTCTTCTGCGGGGTCACGTTGTACTTGCTCTGAAGATTCGCCCCAGAAAGATTCCGGATAGCTCATGAAGGCTGCAGTCCAAGCAGCAGCGAGCCTGACCCTGCGAGCTTGGGAATTCTAAGCGCAAAGACCTGCCCTCATGCGCAGCCCAGCTTTGCTCCACCCAAGCCGGCTCTACTTCTTCCATACTATCAGAGCTTCCTTGCACCTGCGCACACATGCGTATGGCACGGACGAAACCTTGGTTACTTGTTGCATCGGCTGATTTTGCAGCAGATTGGACATTTGGAGCCTATGAGCTGCTCATTCAACCGAGAGTTGAGCCATGGTTGAGAGCGTCTCGAGCCACATCAACCCTTCCGTCATTGCACCATCCTGCCAACCCGTCAGAATGGAACATGAAAAGGACGTCGCCCAAGAAGATGAAACCAGAACCCATGCGGCAGGTGCCGCAGCGGGCCATATAGAGGGAGAGAGCAATGTCTGAGAAAGAGACCATGGGAAGGCGCATCGCGAGACTGCGCATCGAGCACGGCATGACACAGGAACATCTCGCCCGTGAGATGGGCGTGAGCGCCCAGGCTGTGAGCAAATGGGAGCATGACCAGAACTACCCTGACATCAGCTTGCTCGTGCCTTTGGCAAAATTCCTCGGCACAACGACCGACGAGCTCCTCGGGGCAGGACCTACTACGGCGCCGGCAGAGAACAAGAAAGAGGAAGAGACTCCTTCTGTGTCTGCCACAGAGGAGGCAGAACCCGAGTCTGAGCCAGGAAACGTCGAGGTCCAGCCATCCCCGAAGAAGCGCAGGGGACCGATCTCTCTCATCCTTTCTGGCAAGGATGCAGATGACAGCGAAGAGGTACACACGCCCCCCGAGAGACCAAAGACCATGCATATCCAGTGCATCGACGGCGACGACCCCGACGAGGTCGTGAACCTCAATATCCCGCTCTTCCTCGCAAAAGGTCTCCTCAAGAGCGGCGTCTCGAGCATCTCAGGCCTTGAAGGCCTCGGCGTCGATCTTTCCAGCGCCGCTTCCGCCATGGACTTCTCCGAGGCAGGCACGCTCGTTGATATGGAGGATGGCGGAGACCACGTCCGCATCTGGATCGACTAGCGACGCTTCATATCATTCCACAAGAAAGGCATAGCCATGAAACAAGCAGCCTCTGCCACAGATGACGGGCTGGAGAGCGAGCTTTGGGCATCGATGCTCGAGCACAACCATCTGCTCCTTGCTGCCGTCATAGCGCTTGGCATCTTCGAAGGCCTCATCGGGAGCTTCTTCTCCTGGGTCGTGAAGCTCATCCTCGATGCTATCGCCTCGAACTCCCTGGAGCAGCTCAGGTTCTCCGCCATCCTTGCAGCCCTCTCGATAGGCTTCGAACTTGTCGATACGCTCCTTCTGAGGCAGGCCGAACCGGCATCTTTGAGGCGTGCTGTCATGAACTTGCGCACGCACTCCTTCGCAAAGCTGCTCGACAAGGGCATCGGCGCCTTCGACCAAGGCGGAGCCTCTATCTACGAATCTGCTTTCACGAACGACATCACGACGATCGAGACGACCTATCTCGAGAAGATCGAGACCTTAGCAACAGACATCCCGATGTTCATCTCTGCTGTGATTCTCCTCTTCGTGGAGAGCGTGCCTCTGGCTACCTGGGCCATCGTCTGCGCCGTGCTGTCGCTTTGGATCTCTGTCGTCTCTGGCAAGCGCCTGGCTCCGCGCCAGAAGGCCATCTCGGATGAGATGGGACATTTCGTCGCAGCAGTTCATGACATAATCGCAGGCTTTGCGCAGATCAAGAGCTTCAAGGCAGAAAAGCCCACAGAGAGACGCTTCCTTGCTGCCAACACTGAGCTCGAAGATGCCAAACAGGCAAAGCGCCGCTGCGAGAAGGCAATCATGGCTGTGGCAGAGACGACAGGCTCTATCTCCCAGATATCAGTTCTCTTCTTCGGCGCCTGGCTCTGCGTGACGCAGCAGGCGATAACGATCGGCGGCATCATGATGGTGACGCAACTCATGAACTATATCCACATCCCCATTGCCGACCTTCCGTCCATCTTTGCAGCCAGAAAGGCCTCCAAGGCGCTCTGCGAAAAGCTTGCCCAAGAACTCGAGCATGCCCAGACAGAAGAGGGAACTCTTGCACTCACACCAGAGCTTCCGCAGGACATCACGCTTCAGGATGTCTCCTTCGGCTACGAGGAAGGAAACCCCGTCCTCAAAGGCATCACGGCAGAGTTTGAGGCTGGAAAGTGCTATGCCGTGGTAGGAGCATCGGGTTCAGGAAAATCGACGCTCCTTTCGCTCCTCATGGGTGCACACAGGAGCTATGAAGGCAAGGTCGCCTTCGATGGGTCCGAGCTCCATGATATCAGCCTCGACTCCCTCTACGGGACAGAGTCGCTCGTGAGCCAGAATACTTTCCTCTTCGATACCAGCTTGAAGGACAACATCACGATGTTCGGCGATGCAGACGAGGATGCCCTCTCCTCCGCTATCGAGCGCGCGGGGCTCGCCGACTTCGTAGCAGCACATGGGCTCGACTACCAGTGCGGCGAGGAAGGAGCCAACCTCTCGGGCGGCGAGCGCCAGCGTGTCTGCATAGCAAGAGCTCTGCTCCATGGAGCAAGGACGCTTCTCTTCGACGAGGCAACAAGTGCCCTCGACCAGAGGACCGCAGATCAGGTCACACGAGCGGTCCTGGGGCTTTCCGGCACGACGAGGATCATGGTGACACATAGGCTCGATGCAGGACTCCTCAAGAGTTTTGACAGCATCACAGTTCTGAAAGACGGCAAGGTCTGCGAAGAAGGCACCTTCGACGAGCTCATAGCAGAGCCTGAGGGCTACTTCCATGCCCTCTATACCATTAGCATGTGACTGTAGGAGCAAAGCAAAGACAGAAGCACCATCGAAGACAATCCGGTAGCGCTTCTTCTGTATGTTCTCTAGGGAAACGATGATTAATGCCCCATAACGTGTCAGAGAGGACCGGCCACACAGCCTTTCTAGGCCGGCATGCGGGAAAGGCGGGAAAGGATGCTCATCCAGCACGTACAGGAGCCGCCATCCTTACATCCGTCCTGCCCCATGCACCGCAATAAGGCTCCAAGACGGATCAAGCGACTCTGGGAACCGGGAGGTGCAGCCTGCCGGCAAAAGATGCACATGGGTAAGGTTTGCAAGGGCAAGAAAGACTTGAGCATACAGGAGGTCTTCTCTATCCCCTGTAGCGCTTCCTTAAGGGGCCGAAGCGCCGCTTCACGATAAGGAAGGGATGCTCTACCTTTAAGCGGCCGGATGCCTTCCTGGACTCGATGCCTTTTTCGGACAAGAGCGCACAGGCAAGGCCCTCTCTAGTCAAAGGCTTCCTTAGCAACGCTTTAGCGCATAGATGAGAGGTGTGGGTCTTTATGCGTCCTTAAGGGCGCTTCGCTATACCTATATAGCCTAAAGTCTGCGCAGCAGAACCTGTCATACTCCCTTACGAGTGCGTGTGCCACAGGATATGTCGGATACATTCTAGGCGATCGTCTCCACACCATGCACAAGGCCACCTGCGGCATCCACGCCGATATGCGCCTTGTATCAGATACGCCAGGTCTTCCCTTTCTTGGACTGGTGCGCTTTAAGGGTTACGCGCATGGTCCTTGTTCTTCGTGGAGCTTTAGGGCCCAGGTGAAGGTCACATCCACCATGGAGCCACCCCGCGCCGTGATCCCTGCCTTTTCGAGCTTCTAAG
Organism: Atopobium sp. oral taxon 416; assembly: GCF_018128285.1. Lineage (NCBI taxonomy): Bacteria > Bacillati > Actinomycetota > Coriobacteriia > Coriobacteriales > Atopobiaceae > Atopobium > Atopobium sp. oral taxon 416. The sequence goes on along the minus strand of NZ_CP072380.1, from coordinate 920,329 downwards.
TTCAGGCGTGAAGCACAAGCTTTACCGAACTCCTCTCGCTTTAAGGCTATGGCGGAATTTCGCAAGTGTCGTCGCATCTGGTACCTGCGCTTGCATGAGGTCTGCGTGCACAGAAGCGCTGATAGGACCGACAATCCAGGATAGCATCCTTAGGTTCTCTCGTCTTAAGAGAGCAAACATAACCTAAAGCAGGATACATCCTAAGCTTCGCCTTTGCAGCGCGCACATGCCTGACAGGAGCCTGTCCGTGGTAGCTGGTATCTACCAGTGCAATCCAGCTATCCCACACAACGATTGTATCCATCCGCTCCAGGTGTGCCTCTTGCCTGATCTTTCTCCTTTTACCTTAGGATTTAAGGTCTTGAAAGCTCATCAGGCTACCCATATCTGTCTTTTGGATATGCAGGAATACGTGGATGTAGCTATACCATATCCAGAAGACAGATAGGCATCTATGTGGATATGGGAGCTGCGTGGTTCGAGACATTTTGAGCCGATGTCATACAGCGTGTGGCTCCAGCTACCTCATCGAGGCGAATTAATCATCGTTTCCCTAGATCCGGAAAAATATCCAGGCCCCCTGATGAGAAATCACACTTGATATTCTATCTTCTTAGAACGTTAAACCCGACCGCCTCTGCAAAGTACGGTGCTATCTATCTTCTCTCTCAAAAGCATGCAGGCTCCGTTCTCGCTCGCGGAGCCTGCAGATCGCGTTCGATGACCAATATGCTACGAGAGATCGATCCTCTGTCCGGCAACGAATTTATCAACGAGATGGCCGCCCTCATCTGCCAGATACATATAACGTTCAAAACGCTGCGACAAGGTGAGCTCAAGCGGTGTCGCAAGTGCCGAATCGTCCAGCACAAGGATGTCGGCGTCGTATCCCCAATCAAAGGAGCCGACCTTCCCATAGACCTGCCCGCCACCTTGGGTAGCCAGGTAGAAGGCTTCAGTGGTTGTGAGCGGCGAAAGATCTTGATCCACCATACGCCAGCGCAGCTTTGATACCATAACCGCATCCGCACAGGCACGGAACATATTCAAGGACGCGCCACCGGCAATATCGGTTCCGAGGCCCACTTGCATGTCTTCGTTCAGGTAGCGGCGGATCGGCGCGATGCCGGAGGCGAGCTGTGCATTGGACTGAGGACAGTGGGCGATCGTGACGTCATTGCGCTTTAGGATCTCAATCTCCTCGTCGGAGGACCAGTTGCAGTGCGCCATGATCACCGGCTCCTCCCCAGCTAACTCACCAAAGTGTTCGTAGGTCTCACCGTAGCAGCTCGACCAAGGGCAGAGCTCTTTGACCCAATCGATCTCAGAGAGGTTCTCTGACAGATGTGACTGGAGGGGAAGCTGCCAGTCGTGCCTCAGGTTTCCCAATCCTTTCATCAGCTCATCAGTGCACGATGGGGTAAACCGTGGCGTCAGGATCGGCTGGGTATTGAGATAGTTTCGCTCATTGACTGCGTTGAGCCAGCGTACAGTCTCCTTGAGGCTGGTTTGAGCATCCTGCTCCCTCAGATAGTCGGGGCTGTTGCGGTCCATACTGACTTTGCCTACCATCGTCTTGAGCCCTGAGGTTTCAAGCAAATCCATCAGCTCGAGAGTGGCGTCCATATGCATCGTCGCAAAGATCGTGGCGCGGGTCGTGTAGGAGCGTCTGAGGTTGCGTACAAAGTTCTTGTAGGAGCGCTTCGCATAGTCGAGGTCTGCGAACTTAGTTTCCTCCGGGAAAGCATGGATGTTGAGCCAATCGAGGAGCTCGAGGTCCATACCGATACCACGGAAGTTGTACTGGGGTGCATGCAGGTGGATATCGTTCAAACCGGGAACAACGAGCATGCCGGTGTAGTCGATCAGCGGATAATCACGGTACTCCCACGGTATGTCATTGAACACGCCCTGTGTGACACCGCCTTTCACGATCAGATACCCGTCCGGAAAACACTTCAGTTCATCGGGATATCTGGCCCAAACGATGTCACCTTTAAGGACGAAATCAGGACAACTCACGATGGCACGTGCCTTTCCGTATAAAGCTCGACACATGAAAAGAACCTACCAGACGCGCTGGTAAGCTCTCATAACAATAACCCTTTTCGGTAGGAGAACTACCCCTTAACAGCGATAACCTTGATCTCGACTTTGCTATTGCCCGGAAGTGCAACAACCTGGAAAGCGCAGCGGGAAGGATAGGGAGCCTCGAAAAACTCACCATAGACCTTGTTCATTGCGTCAAAGTCGTTGATATCGGTGAGGAGGACCTCGGACTCAACAACGTCTGCCATGGAAGAGCCGGCAGCCTCGAGGATGTTCTCGATGTTCGTCAGACTCTGACGGGTCTGGCTGTCCACATCGTCACCTGCGAGCTTGTTGGTAACTGGGTCGATGCCGAGCTGGCCGGAGACATGGATGGTGTTGCCAGCTTCAACGGCGGCGGAATAGGGGCCCAGTGCTGCAGGTGCTTTGTCGGTAACGATTGCTTTCTTGCTCATGAATAACGCTCCTTTGTCCTCGCTAGTCAAAATTATTACTTACCCATCATGAACGAGCTACATACCGGCCGGGTTTGTTGTCCAGAGGCTCCCCATCCCTGACTGCAAGCTCGCCGTTAATGAAGACATATCTAGGTTTGCCGTTGACCTCAAAGTCCTCATAGGGAGTGTAGTCAACGTTTTGATGCTGGTTCTTTGTGCTGATGGTCCACTCAACGTTCGGGTTCCACACGCAGATATCTGCATCGGATCCCACGGCCAACGCACCCTTCTTCGGATACATGCTGAAGACCTTCGCCTGGCCCTCGCTCAAGAGCTTGAGGAAGTCCATGGGTCCCAGCTTCTCCGCGAAGCTCGTCATGATCAGCGCCGGGCGGTGCTCAACGCCCGGACCACCGTTCGGGATCTTGGTGAAGTCGCCGCGGCTGCGGTCCTTCTGTCCATGTAGATTGAAGGAGCAGTGGTCGGTTGAGATCTGATCGATCTCACCGTCCTCGACCGCTTCACGCAGCGCCGCGATATCCATCGGCTTTCTCAACGGTGGGCTCATCACGTACTTGGCGCCGGCAAACCCGTCGTCCCCCTGCTCGAAGTAGCGGGTATCGTCGAGCAGCAAGTACTGCGGACAGGTCTCCAGGTTGACCCTCACACCGCGCTTACGCGCCATGCGGACCTGCTCCAAGCCTTCCTTGGTGGAGCAGTGTACAACGTTCACGCGGGTACCGGTGAGCTCAGAGAGGTACATCAGGCGCGAGATGGCCTCCGCCTCAACGATGCTGGGGCGGGACAGCGGATGGCCTTCAGGGCCGACAATCCCAGCATCGAGGACGCGCTTCTGCAGCGCATCGACGAGGGCACCGTTTTCGCAGTGGACGCAGAGGATTCCTTCAAACTTTCCGATCTCTTCAAGCAGCTCCATCGTCTGTGCGTCGTCGAGCTTCAGGTGGTCATAGGCGAAGTAGGACTTGAAGGAGGTGATGCCCTTCTCGTAGATGTCGGGCAGCTCCTCACGGGTGGTCTCGTTCCAGTCCGCGATCGCCATGTGGAACGCATAGTTAGCGATACAGGTACCGTCGGCGCGCTTGTGCCACTCGTCCAGTGCCTGATGCAGCGTCATACCCTTGTCCTGCGTGCAGTAGTCCACGATCGTCGTGGTGCCACCACAGGCGGCCGCACGCGTTCCAGTCTCAAAGGAATCCGCCGTCCAGTCCATGCCCGTCCAGCACTGCATATGTGTGTGGGCATCGATAAAGCCCGGATACACGTAGCATCCGGTGGCATCAAATACCTGATCGTCTGCGGCCTGCGCATAGGTGCCACCGACCTGTACGATCTGGTCCCCGTCGAGGACTACGTCCCCGCACCGCAAACCCTTGGGCGTGACGAGCACGCCACCTCGAATAACCTGCATAGCGCTACCCCTTTACTTGTTTTCCTCTGTTTCAGAATCAAACGCCTGCTCAAGCTCACTCAGCGCCTGAGGGGTATCAATATCTTTCACTTCCAACGCAGAGGCGGCCTCCACGAGTACGGTCGACCGCCGCAAGTCCGGCCTTGCCTTCAACAGCGCGGAGCCACCCACATCCCCTTTGAGGTTGCTCAAGTCCTGCGCCAGGTAGCCCGGGAACAGGACCGGTGCCGCAACACTACCCTCCCAGGAGAGCCGAACGACGTTCTTGGGATGGCGCTCAAGCGCAGATGCAAGGGCATTGAGGCTCTCGGTGGTGATGAGGGGCTGATCCCCCGCCAAGAAAAGGTACCCCGCACGCTTCCCCAAGGCCTCGATGCCGGCACGGACCGTGCTAGAGATCTCATTGCCTTGCGGGGTGGTTACGGCAACCCCACTCTGCTGAGCGAGCGCCCTCACCTCATCCCACCGAGAGGCGACGACCACGTCAAACACACTGGCCTGCGCCGCTTGCACAACACGTTTGAGGACCGGAACGCCCTGGAAGGGCTCCAGGAGCTTCTGCCGACCGAACCGATGCGCCACCCCTGATGCCATGACCACACAGCCCAAGGGCTTCACATTCCTGATGCCCGCAAAGCAGGTATAGAAGCTCGCTTCCATATCCCGCTGGATCGTCTGGCTCCAAGCATCGTAACGCTCGAGGATATCCTCACCCTCCGGGGTAAGAACGGATCCGCCGCCGCTGACGCCGCCGGCCCGGCGGTTGAGCAGTTTGATACCAAGCCCTTCCTCCGCATGGTCGATCAGGTGGCAAGCTTTGGTGTAGGCCATCCCCATCTCCTTGGAAGCAGCATTCAGGCTGTGCGTCCGTTTGACGCGCATCAGCAGCTCATAGGGGCCGGGGCCAAAGAAGCGCTGATTGAGATCGTCCGCCAACCAAACGTGTGAGGATGGAGTCATAGCGTAAAGTCTCCTTACTGCGTCGTCGGTGCAGTGGAGCCTTAAGCGTGCACCACCGTTCCGGTCTTGCTCTGAATACCCTCGGACGCCTTGTCGAGCAATGTGATGAGGGAGGTTCTGCCTTCCCCGGACTGCGCAAACTGCAGCGCGGCCTGGACCTTCGGCAGCATGGAGCCGGGAGCGAACTCTCCGTCTCTGATGTATTTCGCAGCCGTCTCAGGGGTGAGCTCATCGAGCCACTGCTGGTTCGGCTTCCCAAAGTGTAGCGCAACCTTTTCAACGGCGGTCAGGATGATCAGGGCATCCGCGTCGAGCTGTTCGGCCAAACGGGCTGCCGCGAAGTCCTTATCGATCACGGCGGCGGCGCCCTTGAGGTGATGGCCCTGGGTGGTGTAGACCGGGATGCCGCCGCCACCGCAGGCGATAACCACATGGTTCGTCTGCACGAGGGAACGGATCGTATCGATCTCGACGATATTCTGAGGTTTCGGGCTTGCGACCACACGGCGCCAACCACGGCCGGCGTCCTCGACGACGTTGTAGCCACGGTCGTGGACGAGCTGTTGAGCCTCCTCTTCTGTCATGAATGCTCCGATCGGCTTCGTGGGATGCTCAAAGGCCGGATCGTTCTCGTCGACCTCAACCTGGGTCAGCACGGTTGCAGCGCCGCGATCGATGCCGCGGTCGAGCATCTCCTCGCGCAGCGCGTTCTGCAGGTCGTAGCCGATATAGCCCTGGCTCATTGCGACGCACACCGACAGTGGGCAGGGGATGTATTTCTCAGGGTTGGAACGGGTGAGCTGAGTCATGGCCTCCTGGATCATGCCCACCTGCGGGCCGTTGCCATGGGCCACGACGACCTCGTTGCCCTCTTCGATCAGGTCGACGATCGCCTTAGCGGTGTGCTTGACCGCCACCATCTGCTCCGGCAGGTTCTTGCCCAAAGCGTTGCCCCCGAGGGCAATCACAATTTTCTTTCCCATAGTTACCTCTCATCACGCTCAATACACAACATGGGGAACAAACAAAAACAAAGCGCGGGACCCACCCCGTTGAGTGACGAGCCCCGCGCGGATCAGACTGGTTAGGTGTTGACGCTCACATCGCGCTGATTAGAGCTGATACCAGCGGCGGGTGTCAGCCTCTTCGAGTGCTGCAAGGGTGGCAACTGGATCCTTGACCTTCTGCAGGAAGATCATCGCGGCGACAGCATATGGCTTGTTGGAAGCCTCCTGGTACAGACCGACTCGATGGCTATCGAAGACATCGTTCTCGACCTCACCGTGTTCGCAGGAGACAACGTTGATGTCTGCCGGCAGCGGATGCATATAGATCGTGTCGCTACCGTGGGCGGTCTTCTTCATAAGATCAGTGGTGCAGCACCAATCCTTGTGGGCGGCATTCTCAGCCAGAAGCTTCTTCTCGAGCTCGTCGATGCCCTTGGTGTCACCCTCAGAGTAGAGCTCAGTGCGCTGCTCCATGCCGGCATAGGCTGCCCAAGACTTTGGGATTACGACGTCGGCGCCCTCGAAAGCCTCGCCCATATCGTGGGAGATCTTGAAGGTGGAGGCGGTCTCGGCGGAGTAGTCCTTACCCTTCTGGACCAGGTCCGGCATCAGATCATAGCCCTCAGGATAGGCGAGGGTGACATCCATGCCGAAGCGCGGAAGCAAGGTGATGAGGGACTGTGGGCAGGAAAGGGGTTTTCCGTAGGAAGGAGAGTAGGCCCAGGTGACCGCGACCTTCTTGCCCTTCAGGTTCTCAATGCCGCCGAACTCATGAATGAGGTGCAAAATGTCGGCGGAAGACTGCGTCGGATGATCAGAGTCAGACTGCAGGCTCACAAGCGTAGGACGGTGATCCAGGATACCGCCTCTCCAGGACTGGTCGACGGAGTCGGCGACCTTCTGCATGTACTCGTCGCCCTCGCCGATGAACTTGTCATCGCGGATGCCGATAACGTCAGCCATGAAGGAGATCATGGTAGCGGTCTCACGGACGGTCTCGCCGTGGGCGATCTGGGACTTAGCCTCGTCGAGGTCCTGAAGCTGGAGGCCCAACAGGTTGGAGCCGGAAGCGAAGGAGAATCGGGTACGGGTGGAGTTGTCGCGGAAGTTGGAGACCGCGAGGCCTGACTGGAAGATGCGCGTGGAGATGTTACGCTCACGGAGGTTACGCAGCGCGTCAGCCACGAGATAGAGCGCCTTGAGCTCGTCGGTGGTTTTGTCCCACGTGTGCAGGAAGTCGTCGTTGTACATCTTTGAGTAATCAAGCGTCTGAAGCTGATCGAGAAGCTTCTTTAACTGTGCGTCCATGTAGTTCCTCTCCTTATATATGAACACCGATTGTTGGTTTCAGGGAATGATTTGACTATTTGATATCGTTGCCGGTGAGGGTTCCACGGTACTCAGTGGCGTCGTCCACATTAGCCTTGCTTGGGTCGTACAGGTTGACCGCTGCCACGTAGAGGGCTGCGCAGGAGGAAAGGTCCTGCTTGTAGGTGACCTCGTTAGGCGCATGTGCCTGAGACTCCGCGCCCGGGCCGAAGCCGACGCAGGGGATACCGTAGCGGCCCTGGATGGAGACACAGTTCGTGGAGAAGGTCCACTTGTCGCAGAGAGGTCTGCCTTCACGCTTGTCCATGGACTTCGGGCAGCCGATACGCTTGTCGCCGAAGAGTGCCTTGTGGGCGTCGACGAGCGCCTTGACGTGCGGAGCGCTCTCTTTGTTGATCCAGGTCGGGAAGTAGGCCTCGGTCTCGTAGACAGCGCCCTTCCAGCTCGGACGGTTGTACATATACATGGAGACCTTCACGTCGTCACCGTATCTCTTGACGGCCGGAAGGTCCTCAATCTCCTTGAGGCAGCTCTGATAGGTCTCGCCTGCGGTCATGCGGCGGTCGATAGAGATGGCGCAGGAGTCAGCAACCGCGCAGCGGCTTGGACTGGTGTAGAAGATCTGGGAGACGGTGCAGGTTCCACGGCCCAGGAAGCGTGCGTCCTTGTAGTGATTCGGGTTGTACTTCGAGTCGAGCATCTTCACGAGGCCACGGATCTGGGTGGACTCGGAAGCGCCGTCGTTGTTGAGAGCACGGACATCGTTGATAATATCAGCCATCTTGTAGATTGCGTTGTCGCCGCGCTCAGGAGCGGAGCCATGGCAAGAGGTGCCTTTAACGTCGACGCGGATCTCCATACGGCCACGGTGACCACGGTAGATGCCACCGTCGGTTGGCTCAGTGGAGATAACGAACTCTGGCTTGATGTTGTCCTTATTGTAGATGTACTGCCAGCACATGCCGTCGCAGTCCTCTTCCTGGACGGAGCCGACGACCATGATCTTGTAGCCCTGAGGGATGAGGTCCATATCCTTCATCATCTTTGCAGCATAGACTGCGGAGGCGATACCGCCCTCCTGGTCGGAGCTACCGCGGCCGCCGATCAGCTGGTCATCCTCGAAGCCCCTGTACGGGTCGAACTTCCAGTTGTCGCGGTTGCCGATGCCGACGGTGTCGATATGGCCATCGATTGCTATGATCTTGTCCCCGTTGCCCATGAAGCCCATTACGTTGCCTAGGCCATCGACCTTGACCTCATCAAAGCCAAGCTTTCCCATCTCAGCTTTGATGCAAGCAACAACCTCACCCTCGTGGCAAGACTCGCTAGGGTATGAGATCATCTTACGCAGAAAAGCAGTCATATCAGCGTTATAGTCGTTTGCGACCTTCTTGATCCTGTCGTAATTGAGCTTCTTCATTTAGTTCCTCCTTGCATGAAATCTTTTATGCTAAAACACACTAGACAATTTGTACGTTAACCTAACTTTTTGTTTGGTCAATCTTTATTAAAGCAGCTATCCCTGAGGAATCAAGAGGAATTCTAAAGGATTGTTAGATTTGTCGTCAGCGGTATAAATATGCAGATAAACGGTGACTTGTTGCTGCCTATCTCTGCATAGCTTGTCCACGTATTCACCTCTGCAGATGCTTTGATCCATACAGCTTGTCATCTATACCTAAAAATTTGTTTGGCATCTATCCCACACGATACCTCCTACTGCACGTTCACCCAGTTTTGCCCCAGGAAGAAGACATGGGTATATAGACTGTAAGTGATCCCGTGTGTGAGCAATCTGGAAAAAGAAGGTGCATCATATATGAGTATCATTGCAGCATTTGCAGTCCCCCATCCACCCCTGATCATCCCGGCGGTCGGTCGTGGTGAGGAGAAGGGGATTTCCGAAACCGTTAAAGCCTACAACAAGGTAGGCAAGCAGATTGCGGAGCTGAAACCTGAGACGATCGTGATCTCCTCTCCGCACACGACGATGTATCGCGACTACAACCACATCTCCCCCGGCAAGGATGCCCACGGGTCCTTCTCCCAGTTTGGGGCGCCTGAAGCCTCCTTCTGGGTCAACTACGACGAAGAGTTCACCACAGCCCTCAACGCCTACGCACACAAGCATCAGCTCTCTGCGGGTACAGCCTATGAGCGGGAACCGGCGCTCGACCATGCGACGATGATCCCGCTGTACTTCATTCAGAAGTACTATACCGATTTCAAGGCGGTCCGCATCGGACTCTCCGGTCTTTCCCCGGCCGAGCACTACAAGCTGGGCATGGCGGTACAAGCGGTATCCAATCAACTAGGACGACGCACCGTCTATGTGGCCTCCGGCGACCTCTCCCACAAGCTGAAGAGCTCCGGACCCTATGGCTATGCCCCGGAAGGGCCTGAGTTCGACAAGAAGATCGAAGAGATCTTCTCTACCGGTAACTTCCTCGACCTGCTGACGATGGATCGGAGCTTCGCAGATCGCGCCGCAGAGTGTGGCCTCCGGAGCTTCCAAATCATGGCAGGCGCCTTGGACGGCATCCCGGTCAAAGCCACACTGATGTCCCATGAGGGGCCGTTCGGCGTGGGCTACGGCGTCGCCTCTTTCATCCCCACTGGGAAGGGGCCGGATGAATCCCGCCAGTTCCTCAAGACCTACGAGCGGTTTCACGAACAGAAGCTCGAAGGCTTCAAAGCGAGGGAGGACCCACTCGTTGCTCTGGCTCGTAAGGCACTGGAGACATACGTAACTACGCACCGAGGTGTCCGGCTTCCCGCAGACCTTCCCTCTGAACTCACTCAGACAAGGGCAGGCTGCTTTGTCTCCCTTAAGGAGGATGGAGAGCTCAGGGGCTGCATCGGCACCATCGCGCCGACCCGGGACAACCTCGCCGAAGAAATCTGCTCCAATGCCGTCTCTGCCGGCACCCGCGATCCCCGCTTCCCGAGCGTGAGACCCGAAGAGCTGCCTGAGCTCGTCTACAGCGTCGATGTCTTGCAGACCCCGGAGCGCATCGAAAGTGCCCAGGAGCTCGATCCAAAGAAATACGGCGTCATTGTCTCTACCCCTGACGGCAGACGCGGACTGTTGCTGCCTGACCTCGATGGCGTTGACACCGCCGAACAGCAGATCTCAATCGCTGCCAGAAAGGGCAACATCAATCCGCACGATCCCGATATATACCTCGAGCGTTTTGAAGTGGTGAGGCACCATTGAGTGACACGAAGATCACCTGTCCGGTCTGTCCCCATGCCTGCAAGCTCGCTGAGGGACAGGTCGGCTTCTGCCGGGCACGTATCCGTAGAGGTGACAAGGTTATCGACCAGAACTACGGTCGCCTCACCTCACTGGCCTTAGACCCCATCGAGAAGAAGCCCCTAGCGAACTACAAGCCGGGGAGCTATGTCGTGAGCGTGGGCAGCTACGGATGCAACCTGCGCTGCCCCTTCTGCCAGAACTGGGAGATCTCCCAAGCCAACGAGCATCAGGTCCCCTGGAAGACCGTTTCCCCTGAGCAACTGGTACAGATCACGCTCAACGAGCAGAAGGTCTATACCAACACCATCGGTATCGCCTACACCTACAACGAACCCCTGATCGGCTGGGAATATGTGCGCGACTGCAGTAAGCTCGCACATCAGCACAACCTCGACAATATCCTTGTCTCAAACGGCTATGCGACAGAAGCAGTCATATGGGAAATCGCTCCTGTGATCGATGCCGCCAACATCGATTTTAAGGGCTCCAACCAGGACTTCTACAAACAGTGCGCTGGCGATATCCAAACCGTAGAGCAGACGATCAAGATTCTGGCCGCCACACCTACCTGCCATCTGGAACTCACCACACTCATTATTCCGGGCATGAACGACACAACAGCGGATATGGAAGACATTGCGCAGTGGATCGCAGCGCTCCCCGTCAAGGGAGACCCTATCACCCTGCACATCACCCGCTTCTTCCCGCAGTGGAGGATGCAAGATCGTCCTCCTACACCCAAGCAGACGCTCTACTCACTGGCAGAGGTCGCACGCAAATATCTTGACCACGTCGAGCTCGGCAATATCTGAGGTTGATCAGCTCACGCTGATTCTAACAGAGCCAGAGATCTGATCCCTGGCTCTTTTTCGGCTCTTCGGCGTTTTTCATATGACCCCAAACCCTTATCAAGTGGCAATGCTATCGCGGAACAGGCGCCCACAAGGCTTTCCTGAACCGATAAATGAGGGATATTCGGCAAATGCCGCTGCGGACACGTCCTGCATATGAGACATGCGGTAGTGCCCCCTAAGGACGCCCCTATGGTGTATCAAGAGTCATCTCACGGCTCTTGCATATTTCGGATAGGAGCATCGAGTATCTGTCCTAAAGCTCGCAGTGCTTCCTCGCTTCGCGCTCGATCTCGCTGATCCTGACGGGCTCGGTGTTAAAGCCTTAAAGCGGCATCCCTGTGGGTGAGGTGTGCCGACAGCCGCTTCGACTTTAAGGCTCTTTTCGCACTCGTGCTTTTTGGTACCTGGATTCAAAAGAGCACGGAAGACCTGTCTAGCTATGTATCTCTTCAAACATCTTGTGATCTCGCGCTTCGATGTGCCTTCGGCTGTCCTTTTGAAGATGTAGGTCAGCATCCGTTTGTCGTAGCGCATGCAGCTGAGCGCGATGGTATACAGCGCCCGGAAAGCCTGTCGGTTGAGTCGGTATCTGACAGGCTTGCCGCTCGATTGGTGCCGCTGCGCGCAGCACAGTGATACCGAGGGCAGCGGGCCGCAGCCCTATATCTTTAGCAGGGAAGGTGCATTGTCCTGCACAAGCTCCACTACGAGTGCCTCTAGGGAAACGATGATTAATTCGCCTCGATGAGGTAGCTGGGGCCACACGCTGTATGACATCGGCTTAAAATGTCTCGAACCACGCAGTGCCCATACCCACATAGATGCCTATCTGTCTTCTGGATATGGTATAGCTACATCCACGTATTCCTACATATCCAAAAGACAGATATGGACAGCCAGATGAGCTTTTAGGACCTTAAATCCTAAGGTCTAAGGAAGAAGACCCGGCGGGAGGCATTCCTGGAGCGGATGGATGCAATCGTTGTGTGGGATAGCTGGATTGCACTGGTAGATACCAGCTACCACTGACAGGCGCGTGGCAGGCATGTGCGCGGTGCGGAGACAAAGCTTTAGGATGTAGCCTGCTTTAGGTCATGTTTGCTCTCTTAAGACGAGGGAACTTAAAGATGCTATCCTGGATTGCCACTCCTGGCAGCGCTTCATGCACTTGGACCTCATGTCTGAGCAGGTGCCAGATGCTACGACACTTGCGAAGATGCGCCATAGCCTTAAAGCGAGAGGAGTTCGGCAAAGCTATGCTTCACGACCTGAATTCAGAACTTAAGAAGGCAGGGATCACGGCACGGGGCGGCTCCATGGTGGATGCGACCTTCACCTGGGCCCTAAAGCTCCACGAAGAACAAGGACCATGCGCGCGACCCTTAAAGCGCACCAGTCCAAGAAAGGGAAGAACTGGCGTATCGGATACAAGGCGCATATCGGCGTAGACGCCGGTAGCGGCCTTGTGCATGCCGTGGAGACGACCGCTTAGAATGTATCTGACATATCCCAGGCACATGCACTCGTAAGGGAAGATGACAGGTTCTGCTGCGCAGACTTTAGGCTATATAGGTATAGCGAAGCGCCCTTAAGGACGCATAAAGACCCACACCTCTCATCTATGCGCTGGAGTGTCGCAAGGAAACCTTCGACTAGAGAGGGCCTTAACTGTGCACTCTTCTCCGAAAAAGGCATCGAGTCCAGGAAGGCATCCGGCCGCTTAAAGGTAGAGCATCCCTTCCTTATCGTGAAGCGGCGCTTCGACCCCTTAAGGAAGCGCTACAGAAGGATAGAGAAGACCTCCTGTATGCTCGAGTCTGCCTCGCCCTTGCAAACCTTACCCATGTGCATCTTTTGCCGGCAGGCTGCACTTCCCGGCTCTCAGCGTCGCTTGATCCGTCTTGGAGCCTTCTTGCGGTGCATGGGGCAGGACAGATGTAAGGATGGCGGCTCCTGCACGTGCTGGATGAGCATCCTTCCCTGCCTTTCCCGCATACCGGCCTAGAAAGGCCGTGTGGTCGGTCCCCTCTGACACGTTATGGGGCATTAATCATCGTTTCCCTAGCAATATCGAAGTTCTTCTTGTCGCTGGCGTAATTTCCTCCGATGATGAGTATCCCTGTTCCCTGATTTACGGAACTTGCAACGCTGAGAGCATCTTCCGACGACGGAGACGTGAGCACATTGCCAACTACAGTGGCATCCATAAGCCCATCGCCAATGTAGCCATAAAACGCAGGGTAATGCCCAGAGCCTCCTCTGTTGATTACAACGACTTTATTCTCTGGCATTTCAGAGGCACGAACGACAACCGCCTGGGACTTGGGCAACATAGCCGCTCAGCATATCTTCCCGAAACGACTTAGGATCATTGTAAAGCATCGAATAACCACCTTCCAGCTAAGGCAGGTCTCTCAAGTGGAAGCATTTGTATCAGCGTAAAGCCATCGGCTAATCGTGGTTCCAGTCCATATCCATGACAGCCTGATAGAACGCATCCTCAGTCTTTGCCGAATGTAGAGTGTTGAACCAGTCCGATCTGCTGAAGTTATGCACCAGAATCTACAGAAGCTCAACGTGAACACCAGGCTCATTGAAACCCAATATGAATACCAGCTTTATCTGTAATGTATTGGCTGGGTCAGACATGTCACCCCAGGGAATGACAGTTGCCAGCCGCACAGGTGCAAAGAAAGGCATGATGATGGCATCTGCCTCGGTGCGAGGAATGGCTATGGGATCAGGCTCTACAGGAAGTGCCGTAGGATACTTGCTCTCGCGCTCTTCGATAGTACGCAGATACTTCTTGTTCACGTCCACCCCTGAGAAAGACTTGGTTCATCTTCTCAAAGAGCTCGTTGCAGTTCGAAGCGGACACGTCAATCCTAGTGAGGTCGCGCTTTATTGTTTCTTTCCCAAGCAATATAGTCTCCAATTGTCGTCGTAAGGTATCGATAATTGCAGCGAATTATCGTTACAAGGAATAGAAGCGCCACCCCTCGATTACTTTCCTCGAGGAGCGGCGAACTATTGCATCAGTAGCTGCATCCAGGCCTTTGGAATTAGAAGCCTATGCCTGCTGCTCTGCCTTCAGCTCTGCGTTGCGCTTCTTGAACTCCTTGAGCATCCAGACGAACAGCGCAAGCCAAACGATGAGGGCAACGATTCCGGACGGATGACCAGACAGCGCGTTAGCGATGGACCACCTGAAGTCGGGAGTCTCAAGCGTGGACCAGGTAATCATGGCGTTGTTCCCAACGCCAGCGAGAGAATCCGGAGAATAGGTGCGGGCAAGCTCCGTCAGATACGGCGCGAAAGAGCTGGAGGCTAGCAGATACACGGGGGTCACGATGATGCCCTCGATGAGCATCTTGATGAGGTTGCCACCAGAAAGCATAAGCAGGCAGGGGCCAAGGCAGATGTTGACGATACCAGCGAAGGGCAGGACCACATTGCCCACAGGAGCAAGGATAAACGCCCAAATCAACTCAAACGGAATCAGAAGAATCATAGAGACCCAGAGCTCGTCCGAACCGGCAACGATAGGCCAGTCAAGGCCGATGATAAGCTCACGGCCCTGGAAACGCTGCTTCATGAAGGAGCCAACAGCATCAGAAATAGGAGCCAGAGCTTGCATGAACAGCTTTGAAACGGTCGGGAACAGCTGCATTGCAGTACCGGCCTGGATGCCCAACGTCAGTGCCTTCTGGGGGTCGCGATAAGCGACGGCACCCAGCACCGTGCCGATGATGAAGCCCATGACGCAGTTCTCGCCAAAGATGCCAATCTTGTCGCGTAGCCACTTTGCGTCAACGTGGTTGTTCTCGATGGCAGGAACCTTCTCCAGGAGCTTCTCAAAGGGCAGAATCATGGCGCAGGACAGCATCAGAGCATGCGGAACAGTGACGCCAGGAATACCAGTGACCTTCTGGATGGTCGGCTGAATCGCATCGCCAATCTTGAGTTCGAGGACGATCTGAATCGAAGCAGCAACGAAGCCCAGGATGACAGCGGTGCCGTCGGGGAAGCCAACAGAAACGCAGAGATAGTACGTGATAACGCAGGTGCAGAGTTTGGTCCAGCAGTTCCAAAGGTCAACGTTGAGCACGTTCGTGAGCTTTGCCTTCAGCATAATGATGTTGATGACGATCAACAGCGGGAAGCAAAGCGTTCCATACGGCCACGCCCATGCGATAGCGGAAAGTGCGGGCCATCCCACATCGACGGCCGGCAAGCTGATGCCCGTTGCCGTTGCGAGTCCCTGTGCTGCAGGGGTAATGGCACCGGTCATGAAGTTAATCAAAACATTCATGCCTGTGAAGCCAATGCCCAGCGTCAGTGCCGCCAGAAATGCATCGCTAAACTTCATCTTGCAAATCATGCCGATAATTAGCATAATCAGCGGGACAAAAACAGCTGCTCCAAAGCCCAAAATATATTGGACTACGTTGTAGAGAACGTCCATTGCGTGCCTTTCTATCTAAGTCTTCGTATTAGACTGGAAGGGAGCACTTCTGAGAAATTTGAATTATTCAAAGCTTTTTTGGGTTGACTGCCGGGCCTGTTCCCACTAAAGCTCTCAGGAGTGCTCGACCATTTTGCAAGGCCTTTTTACAGACCCTACGAAATGTATCCCTCGTGCAAGGTGGTGCCATACCACTTTGCAGTATCAATAAGCCCCTGATCTGAGATGCCAGGGTTCTTTCCACCTGCGCTCTGAGACAGCAGCCAAACCTCAGCGCACTTATCCACTGTCTCAAGAAGGCCAAATGCATCATGCATAGAATCACCGGCGGTGAACACACCGTGATACTGCCAGACAACGCAGCGACGAGTTTTCATGCGCTCATTCGTCTCCTTAGCAATCTGCGGTGTACCGGCTACGCACCAGGGGATCAAGCCAACACCATCAGGGAAAACAACTACGCCCTCGGTAATCATCCTCCAGAGGGCAACCGTGAAGTCGCGCTCATTGGTCGGGCCAGTATGCGTCATGGCTAACACATGGGTTGCATGATTATGCATAACGACGCGCTGGTCCGGATCTACAGCCAGGCGTACGGCATGCGTAGTAATGTGCGAGCCCAGCTCTGACGTTGGACGGTTGTCCACGAGTCCAGCAACAATCTCATAATCATTGCCCTGTTCGGGAAGATAAATCACGCCCAGAAGGTGCTCGACATCGTCCTTTATTTCACGGAAGTAGGAACCCGTAGCCGTTACAAGGATGTACTTCCCACGTATTGCATCAGGTATACCCTCAACAAGAGTCAGCTTCCGACCCGTTCCAGGAACGTACTTCAGACTCCTAGCTTCATCATCAGTGAGCAAATAGCTGATGTTGCCTCCATTGGCCTCATCCCAGCCCTTTTGCCACATTTGGTAGCTGAGCTTTGAGACATCCTTCACTGCCTGGAGGCCTTTCCAATCTCCCATGCTCAACCCTCCCCTTTTCTATTGTTCTTAGCTATTACTACTCCACCTACTGAGATTCGCTACGAACTGATCGCTTGCAACGCTTGGAAGCACACCTCCTCGCGCGCTGTCTCTCTTGTCGTTTTTCTATACGCTCAGCACGCAGGACTTCTATGATTTCCTTGCGCTGCTCGGGAGTTATCTTGGCCTTGTCGTGAAGATTGATGTTCTCTCCCCGGCCCGGTTCAAAGAGCGTCTCCAGCCCACAGCGATGAATCAAAAATGCAAGCAAGAGAGCTAGGATAGACGTCGGTAAGTCCATCGCCATAAAGCCCAACAGCAGCAGACAAAAATCGATTATTACGAGAAACACCCATACTGGCTTTGGAAACAATCCTCTGCTCAACCTGACTCACCCGCTTCGAATAGCGTTGGATAGTTGCTACTACTTCTTGAGCGACTTCAGAAGATCCGCCAGCTCGTCGGCCTCCTGATCTGCACCCATGCCAGTCAGGAACTTGATTCCGTCAAACGTTGGAATGTCAAAGCTCTCGCCCTTGACGATGGAGATGTACGCATCTGCATCCTTGATGTAATGACGAAGCGACTTCAGATCAACGGCCTCAACATCAGCCTGGACGCCACGATCCTTCAGCATACGAGTGACCTTGGAAGCGACCAGCTGCGAAGTTGCAACTCCAGAACCACACGCGCAAATTACCTTAGGCATATGAATCTCCTTTGCTTGACGGGTATGCTGCCCGATTACCTGTGGCCATTACGTAGTCCAGATTGTTTTGTCTGGGCTCTCTTTTGACCCTAAGTGCATTCTATGAGGGGTCAGTTATGGCAAACAAGTTGAACTGTTTTCACAATGTTTCGTACTGAAGTATGCTGGTGTAAGCGACTGCAAACCAAGTGCTAATACCTGCACTAACGTTGGCAGAATCGGCTCTTTACAACAGTGATTGCAAGATTCAAGGCAATGCCCCCCGTCAGCCGGGAACTGACAGGGGCATAAGATTTGCTTATTGTATCGCCTGAGGTTTGTGTCGAAAAAAGTGGTGTATGAGAGGGAAGCTACGAGAAGACCATCTCCGGTCCTAGAATGTCGGTTGCATCGATGACGACACAAGGGAACGACAATGGTCAGCTCAAACAGAATACAGCGTGGGGACCCGCAGCTGAAGGAGGTCCTGCTCGGTTTCTTAGACAGCGCCTCGAGCCTGTGCGACATGATGAACACCACCATGGCCGCCATACTCAACGAGATCATGTCCATCCAGGCAAACGAGGTGTGCGGGGCCGAGGGCGCCACCCGCTGCGGCTATCGCGAGCGCAAGCTAAAGACCGCAGTCGGAACGCTCCCGCTGATGGTGCCCAAGCAACGCTGCGGCTCGTACTTCCCGACCGAGCTCTTCAAGCACTGCATCGCGCACCGAGTGCGCGCTGGCCGAGATGTATGTCACCGCCACCTCCACGCGCAAGGTCGAGAAGGTGGACTCCCTGTCCCAGGACCAGGTCTTGTGCCTGTACGCGGTGGTAGAGGATAAGGTGGACGCGTTGCTGGCGAGGGGGTGCTCGCCGCTCCGCTTCGCCTAGCTGTTCCTTAACGCCACCTATGTGAGCTGGCGCATGGCGCGAGGCCTTCATTGTGGCGATCGGCGTCGGCGACGACGATCAGCGCCACTTCGTGGGGTTCACGTGTGTGAATTTGAGGAGCTACACCTCCTGGTACGGGTTTTGCAGGAGCGCTGGGTGCGCAACGTGCGCTGAGCTGTAATCTTTTGGTGGACAGTGGGATTCAGGGACTGGCAACAGATATGCTCTGTCCAGATACCCACCTACCAACACCAGCAGATTGAAGAGATGAGATGTCAGTGAGCGCAAGCGAGATAGAGAAGGCAAAGTCCCGCACGAAGCCGGAAACACCCAGGCATACACTGAAGGAGTATTGCCTTGAGGCCATCGAGTACTACAGGAAGGCACGTAAGGCCAACCCGAAGAAGAGCATCAAAGGATGCGCCGCGAAGCTTGAGGCCAACGACAAGACCTTAAACGACTGGATCATCAAGCACAACAAGACCGGAAGGGTGACCCAGGCAAGGACCGACGAGCACAAGCAGCTCGACGCAGTGAACAGGCGCATACACGAGCTCGAAAGCGAGAATAAGTTCCTAAAAAAGAGGCAGCCTTCTTCGCCGGAAGCCTCTGTTGAAGGACAGGTTTTAGCTCATGCTGGAGAAGAGGGCAACCTACAGCGTCTCGATGATGGCACGCGTACTGGAGCTGAGCAGGGCTCACTTCTACAGATGGCTCAAGGCCAAAGGCGGTGAGGACCTATGGGGTCCCCTCAAGGAGGCCATCTGTGCGATATGGGAGGAAAGCGACAGGCGCTTTAGCTTTTGCTAGGTCTGATCCAAGCTCACAGGAGATCCAAAGTTACGCAAAATTTACAGGCACGACCCGCTACCGCGTACGGAGGTGCATGGCTAAGCTTGGGCATCTGCGGCATCTGATCCAATGCATCGAAGAGGACGACGCTGCCCGCACGCCCCCGAGCGCCCCGACCTCACCCGGCGCGGCTTTTCGTGTCTTGTGCCGACAGCCAAGCTCGTGGGCGATACAACCTATCGCAGGACCACGGCAGGCTTTATATATCTCGCCGTCGCACACGATCTGTGCACACACATGGTGGTGGGCTGAAGCATACAGGACAACATGAGGGCAGGCCTTGTCGTCTTTGCCCTGAAGATGGCATATTCGCGCGGATACGTGGCCAAAGGGGCCATATTCTAAGCAGCCCAGGCAGCCAGTACATAAGCTCAGAGCTGGCCGCCTGCTCAGCCGTACCCGACGTGAGGCTCTTCCGTGGGGAGAACCGGAAGCTGCCACGACAATGCGCTCGCCGAATCGCTTTTCGCCACGCTCAAGAACGAGTGGTACTACCATAAGCGCCTCTCGGACGCATCCACGACCAAGCACAAGGCACACGAGTTTAATCGAGTCGTACTACAACCGCTTCCGCCCGCATAAGTCCATAGGAGATCGCGTGCCCGCAGAGGTGATGCAGGAGTTCTTCGAGCGTTTCGAGAGAGGCCTTGCATACGATCCAAAGGCGATGCAGACCGCATAAAAAATCTGAGATTCCTCTGTCCATTATATTGACAGGGCTCAAACATTTACCATGTGGATAACGGAGACAAGCAGGGGTTCAAGGTATCCGCAATCCAGAAGAAGACAAAGAACATGCTGGATAAGCTCGGCGTCGACTTATTACGTAATCTAACAGTCTAGATAACGGGTGATAGTATACCTACGTCGAGCTGCGGAGGCTTGCATCGACCATCACCATATGGCGAATCACCCTTGCAGCTTCAGGCCACCTATCACGGGCTTGGTTGACCTGGAGGAGGTAGACCTACCAGTTGAGGTAGCTTTTGCATGTTGACCGTGGATATGCCTGTGAGGTGCCAGATCCACCCGTTATCTAGACTGTTAGGTTATGTAAAATTTGAGGTTACAGTGCTCAGACTGCACCATGAGATCCTCCGCGAAAAGGAGTTCCAGAAGGTCTTCGGCGACATGCTGGACTTCGTAAACAAGATCTGTCCGGTACCGATACAGCAATGATCAAACGACGCTATCAAACTAACGAAAAAATCCTCTGTCTCGGACACACCGAAGCAGAGGATTTGCTTTTACTCCATCTCAAAGGATGCGGGTATTGGGCCTACTTTGCGTCCTTGATGGACTCCCAAGCACCGTCCCAGACGATCTCACGGTAACGAACCGGATCGGTGTCACCCTCAGTTGAGAAGAGCAGGACCTGTGAGTCAGAACCGATCTCCAACGCGTCACGGAGATCCTTATAGGCTGGATCTGTCATCAGGGAAGACACGACGCCCATACCAACAGCACCAGACTCACCAGAGGTGACTGCCGGGTCTCCCTTGACTGGAGCTGCAAGCATACGCATACCGCGTGCGCTCACCCAATCCGGGCAGCTAATGAAAGCGTCCGCGTGGTTTCTCAGGATATCCCAACCGATCGTGTTCGGCTCGCCGCAGGCAAGGCCGGCCATGATGGTCTGAAGGTCACCGGTAACGATGCGGGGTTCACCGTCAGCAGCTTTTGCACTCTTGTACAGGCATGCAGCAGCGCCTGCTTCCATAATGATGAACTTGGGAGGATTGGAGGGGAACAAGTTGGCGAAGAAGCCGACCATGGAGGAAGCGAGGGATCCGACACCGGCCTGTACGAAGACGTGAGTCGGACGGTTGATCTCGAGCTGACGGAGCTGATCTGCAGCCTCAGATGCCATGGTGCCATAGCCCTGCATGATCCAGGACGGGATCTTGGTATAACCGTCCCAAGCGGTGTCCTGAACGATTACGCCGTGCTCGGTGTTCTCAGCCTCTTTGGCGGCTAGACGCACGCAATCGTCGTAGTTGAGATCCTCGATGGTGACCTGCGCACCCTCTTTAGCGATGTTGTCGTAGCGGGTCTTCGTGGAACCCCTCGGCATATGAACAACTGCCTTCTGGTGCAGGCGCTTTGCCGCCCAAGCGACGCCGCGGCCGTGGTTACCATCGGTGGCAGTGAAGAAGGTTGCATGACCGAAATCCTTCTCGAGTTGCTCAGACGTGAGGTAGTTAAAGTCGCAGCCGGAAACATCGCGGCCGGTCTGCTCAGCGATGTAGCGCGCAATTGCAAACGAGCCACCGAGAACCTTAAAGGCGTTGAGACCAAAACGGTAGCTTTCGTCCTTTACGTAGAGGCCACCCAGGCCAAGGTGCTCAGCCATTCCCTTCAGGTCAGCCAATGGCGTGACGCTGTACTGCGGGAAGCTCTTGTGGAAAGCGCGAGCCTTTGCGACATTTTCCAGGCTCATGATTTGCAGATTCTTATCCTCATCCTCTGGCATGCGGTTTAAAACCCACTTGAACTTTGGATCCACACGCCCCTCCTTCATCTCTGACAGCCGTCTGTCGATCGCCGCTACTTCCAAAATTCCCATCAGTTAGTATCGCACACATAGTCTGTTCAACTAACTTTTTGTTTGGTAGACGGCTACTATTACACCACGAATGGCTTACTTTGCAAGCCCCATACCACCTTGTTTTGCTGAAAGGACACGGCTTATCCGCAGACGTTGAGTTGTGTTTAGTCAAGCCTGAGTTTGGGTCCTAGGCAGATTCTCCTTTCGGGTCTCATCACGAAATATTTTCGGGTTCCGTCACGGGCGCGCCGCATCTCTTTCTACCTGCCGGACTTGCCGAGCATGAGGCTCTGCTTAAGCCTGTGGCTGGGCCCGCCGAACTCCACGAGCCTTCCGTGGTGCACGACGCGCTCGACGATGGCCGCAGCGAGCTTGTCGTTAGCGAAGAGCGTGTCTTATCTCGAGAACTCGATGTTTATCGTGAAGATGATGCTTCTCCTCTCGTAGCTTTCCGATATGACCTGGAAGAGCAGCCTTGCCCCATCGACGTCGAACGGGACGTATCCGAACTCGTCGAGTATGAGCAGGCGCGCCTTTAAGATGTCGGCGAAGACCCTGTCGAGCGTGCCCTCGCGCTTGGCGCAGACGAGCTGGGCCGTCTGGCAGAAGCGCACGGGGACGCCCTGGGCCCATGGCCATCATGGCGACCGCCGTGGCCATGTGGGTCTTGCCCCTGCCCGTCTGCCCGTAAGAAGACGAGGTCCTGCGCCGCGCCGACGAAGCCGAGTAAGAGCATGCCCTTTCTGCCCCAGCCGTCAAGGAAGGAGACGTTCGTCCAGTCGAAGCCATCTGCTGACTTCGGCACGGGGAAGCGGGCCTGCCTGAGCAGGCGCTGCCTGTGGGCGAGCTTGCCCTCCAGCATCGACGTGCAGGCCGATAGCTGCCCCGGCGTGGCCGTGGTAAGGAAGGTATCTATCGTGTCGCACGATATGAAGAGGGAGCGCGCCGCCTCCCTGAAGGCAAAATGCGCTGCCCCGCGCTCAGAGCTCGACTGCGGCATCTGCAGCGCCTCCCTTCTGGATGCCCTGGGCCACGTCGTACATGCCGAGGTCGGGAGCATCCTTCCCGTAGTCGATCCTCGCATCGCCCGATGTGGCGCTCTCCGCGCACAGCGACACCGATGCCTGGCTGTGGCCTCCTGTCGCCCCGAGCGCGTACTGCATGCCCTCGACGGCAGCCTTCCAGCCATGCTCGCCGCTCTCGTCCCTCAGCATCCTCAGCGATTCGGGGAGCGACTCCTTCGGCTTAGCGTTGAGGAAGCTGACGAGCTCCTCGGGAAGCGACTTCCTCACGACGCAGTCCCTCCAGCCGCCCGGCCTCAGACACAGCTGCGCCACGGGATCCGCGCTGTCCGTCGGGACCTGGCCCCATTCCCTCTCGTAGCTGGCGATCTTATCTCCTGTCTTCGGATCGAAGAGCTCCACACGGAAGGCGCCGAAGAAGACCGCCACCTCCTTTCCCGCCCAGGCGGAGCCTGCGCAGTAGCGCTGTATGCCGCCGAGTGTGAACGTGTCCTGCTTGCTGCACTTCCTCGTCTCCCACCTCCTGCAGGAGAACCTCTGCGGCGCGAGCGCCGAGAGGGCCGCCTTGTCCTTTCGGTGTGCCCTTCTTCCAGTGGGGCTTGCCCTACGAGAGGGCGAGGCTCTGCTCGAGAAGCCTGCTGTTGAGGGCCTCCATGTCGCCCACGGCCGGCATGGGCACGAACATGTTCCGGCAATGGGTGCCTACCTTGTTCTCCACATTGCCCTTCTCGTTGCCTAAATAGGGGTTCGTGAAGGAGCACGAGAGGCCACAGTGGGCGCAAAACAGGCGGAAGAGCTCGCTTCAGGCGGATCTCGTCGCCGACCATCCTTCCTATGCCGAGCGCGTTGTCGAAGACCGCGCGCTTGGGCAGGTCGCCTATGAACTCGAACACATCGGTAAGCCCCTCGCACACGCACTTGGCCGTCTCGCCCCACAACATCTGCGTCAGGCTCACGTTGGAGTGGGGGAAGCTCACGGTGAGGTATCTCCCCCTTTAAACGTTACGCCCCTCACCGTGAAGTCGGCCTTACCGAAGTCGACCTGGCACTTACCGGGTAGCCATTCGAGGGCAAAAAGCCAGCAAGGCCCCTCCGCGTCCCTGTCGGGTGCCATCTCATAGCGCTTCTCCTTCACGTAGCGCTGCACGGTGGGACAGGAGCCCTTAAAGCTGTGATCGTTCCTCAGCCTGTCGAGGATCCGCACGCCGGTGTGGTGCTGCTTGCGCCAGCAGCTGCGCTCCTGCCCGAGCATCTTATCGATGAAGCGACCGAGCGCCTCGAGGGAGGAGTGCCTCGCCTCCCTGTTCCTTAGGCATCTTTGGCGAGAGGTCCTCCATCTTCGCGTACTTCCTCGCAGTGGGCTCACACACTCCGGCCTTCTTCGCGATCCTGGCGATCAGGCTCTTTGTTCCTGTACATCTCTCGTATATCTTAAATCTTGTCCACGCCGATCATTTCCTTCTGCCCCTTTCTGTCGATACCGAAGTAGCGACAGAAAGGGGCATCCTGGGGGATGGCCGGCGTGCCCATGCACAAACCCGAAAAATCTTCGTGATGAAAGCTGTAGCCTTCCGGCGCTCAGAACCCCAACTCAGAGGCTATCAAATACAACACGACCGCAATGCACGTCGATCGCCACGGAGACGCATATGAGGTTGCGCGACAGCCCTCCCGCATCGCGTGGTATCCGGCGGTGTCCTTGAGGGTCGACTCCTCTATGTACATCTCGTCTATCCAGCCTTTAGCAGCGAGGCCGAGCTGGGCGTTGTAGCACATGAGCCGGACGAGAAGCACCCAGGTGGGGAAATCCTTCTTGGACCCCTAGAAGATCGTGCCGGTAAGCGCCGAGAAGGTCTGCCGCATCCGGCGTACACCCAGCGCCTGCTTCCTAAGGGGGTGGACGAATCGTGGCAGTTGTGCTCGTGGTGGCACCAGGGGCATCTGGGAGCGGGCTTTCAGGCATCGGCTGCCTCGTCGAATGGGAGGTGAGCTCGGCGAACTGGGCAGCCGACAGCCCCTCCACCATGGCGCCGCAGGGGTTCTCGCGGTACGGCATGATCACTCAACCTGTTCGCCAGCGGGCCCATCCGCCCAGGATGTCGCCAAACACGAAGACGGATGGGCCCGCTGGCGATCTCGTGTTTGGCGATGCGATCATACCATCAGGCGTGCCTGGCGGCCAGACCGATCGGGCCGTCTCTATCCGCACTCTGGTTGACTATTCAATTAGTTATTCTATTTCGGTTAAAATTGCTTTCTCTTCGTTTGAGGATAATAGCATTACTAAACTAATTACCCATAAAATAATTACGATGGCAATGGTGGTATAAATAAAATAAATATTGTTCAAATTATTTGAAATGAACTTTATGGATAAAATCGAAGAAAATATTATCGCAAGACTAATATATTGAAAGATTAAAGCAATTCCTTTTCTATAACAAGTCATGGCAATGCTATTTATGATTCCGTATGGAAAAGCAATAACCATATATGCGCAAAGAGCCATAATAGTGCTAACATAATCAATGTGTTTGAAAATGGCCATTATTAAAAGCCAACTGGATATAGATGTACATAATCCGATAATAAGATTAAACATAATTTTACAAATCACAAAAGAACGAAGCCGAACTCCATTTGATAAAGTGTATTCAAGCGTCCCAGTGACTTTTTCAGACCAAAAACTCATTGAATAAAGGAAACCAACAATGCCCATGTATAACTGTATGTATACTACTTCATTTGTAATGTTAAAGCCTTGTTCTCGATTCATAAAGACAGTTATTCCTGTTATGAAAATGAAAAACATAGCCACTGAGAACACAAAGGATCGACCCCGGTTTTTCAAAATATGAAATTCTTTAAAGAAAGTGGCCTTGACAAAATTCGACATGCTATTCCTTCTCAATATTTATATCTTCAAACACCTTAAAATACATAGGCTTCAGCGATTCCCCATTAACAGCTTCTTTCTCAAGTAGTATTGTTTTATTTATAAGAATCACTTTGTTAATTACGCCTTCTAGTAAATCGAGATTGTGAGATGAAATAAATAATGAAGAACTTTTAGACAACTCCTTAAGCAGCTTTTGCATACTCTTTTGCCCCTGTGGGTCTAATCCAATAAAAGGCTCATCTAAAAGTATTAAATCCGGTTTGGAAATCAAAAGGCATCCTATAGAGAGCCTTCTTTTCATCCCTTTAGAGAATTTACTGATCCGTTTCGATCCCGTATCTAAAGCAATAGTATTTGTTATAGTATTGTACTCTTCATCAGTTATAGTCTTTCCTGTTTTTAGCAGTGAAATATAATTTAACTGTTCTCTCATAGTTAAATTTTCATACATTCCATCTCGATCTAGAACTACACCAGATTCCTTATATGTTCTACTAATGTGACCAGACGTTGGTCTATAGATGCCTGAAACAAGTCTCATAGTCGTTGTCTTGCCGGCTCCATTTGGTCCGATTAACCCTATGATTTCTCCGGTGCGTATCGAAAAACTAATATCTTGAAGAATTCTTTTCCCATCAATATCTTTATTAACCAAATCAAATTTTACTAACTCCATAACATCCTCCGTCATTTATTTTAACCAAATCACGCTTACGCGTGAAGCCTTTTTCTTATTATTATGTACTCTGAACACATCTTTGCGGGATTCGGAAGGATGGTCAAATCCGTGTCTCAAAACCGGCAGCCACATCACTCAGGGTAATGACAAATCGAATTGGATCATTTTCCTCTCAGCCAAATAGAATAGGATGTTTCAAACGGATAAAGAACATGCCCATCTTTATCTTCCGTTCTCAGAAGAACTGTGCGGGACGGCAAATCCAGGCGCAAGGGATATATAGCCCATACTCCTCGACGCACTGAATCATTGAATCAAGATCTAACAATCAAGTAAATGAAGGCCACCAGACCTACGTCGAGCTGCGGAGACTTGCATCGGACATCATCATATGGCGGACCACCCTTGCAGTCTCGGGTCACCTGTCCCTTGCCTGGTTGACACCGAACCGATAGACGTACCAGTTGAGGTAGCTTTTGCATGTCGGACATGGGACATGCCCGTGAAGCGCCAGAGGTATCTCTTAAGCCAGGAGCAGAGGTTGTTCACGAGCTCCATGCTCTCAAGGTATTCCGGGTCTCGGGTATGATTTGGAGACTGCTCCGGCATCGCGTATGACCCCGCTGTGGGCGCACTCCCGCTCGTGCACGACGAGCGCGCCTTTGGCTATGTGGCCGCCGAATGCGTCCCTGATCCTTCTCGTGGACGGCTTGCCGTGTCCGCAGACCACGGCGTATGGGTTCTTGAAGATGTCTATCCCAACCGCTATGCAGAGCTGCTGCGAGGAGAGCCCCCGCTTCCTCGCCTGCCCGTATCCGTGCGGAAGGTCCGTATCCACTATGTAGGTCTTACCGATCCAGACGCGCTTCTTAAGGACGATCCTGTCCTGATAGCCGTCCCACGGTGGTAAACACCCGGTACCCCCACTCCCAGACGCTCTGGTGAGATATCTGGAGGGATTTAGCGATGCAGTCCAGGGGCATGCTGTAGCGCATGAGCCGGATGGGCGATACCCAGCCTGCAGCGGGCATGCTCGAAGACGGTCCCTGTAAGCGAGCTATACTTGCTCCCGCATGCGGGGCACTCTCAATCTCTGTGCGCCACTCGGCGCGAGGCCGTCGCGCTTCGTGCGCGCGGACTCGCATGGCGGGCAGCAGGAATGCGGCCTCGGCGAAGGTGTCAAAGCCCGTCTGCTTACGGCAGCGGCGACCGGCTATGGCCTCCGGTGGATCTTCTGCTCTTCGGCCTCTGCGATGCGGGTACAAAAGGGATTCTCCCGTACCATGATCCTGACGATTCCGCTTCGCCCTGGAGGCCACCTGGCAAAACCGTCGCCAAACACAGAGCCGGGTGGGCTCCAGGGCACATTCTCCATTTGGCGTGTGGAATTGTATCACCTGGGCTGTCAGGACAGCCTGAACCGGCCCTCATTTACTTGACTGTCAGAATATTCTTCTCTCGCTGTTAGACCATGATTGACCTGGCGCCCCTGTCCTTCCAATAGCTCCAGAAGGGCTGCTCTATGTCTATGAGCGCACGCCTGGTATGGACATATCTGCCTCCTGCAAGCTTGCCTGAGAGCATATCCTTCTTCTCCCGCTCAGAATGCCTTACCTGCTCTATCCACAGAAAGCAGGCAAGACAAGTGCCCCAGCCACTTCGTAGAAGACCCCATGGAAGAAAAGCAGGAACTCGCGCAGCCTTCGCTGCATCGCATTGACGAGGCTAAGCTCGCCGTGCACGGCCTTCTTCGCCACGCTCGCTGTGTGCTTGAAGACCCCAAGCGAGATGACGTACAGTTTCTTTCGCACTTTTGAAAACCGGATAGCCGCATAGAGAAATATGGCCCCGTCTCGCTACGATTGGAAGCGACCAAGCAAACCAACGGACCAAAGGAAGTGAAAACCATGCCACACGAGACAGTATCATTCGACGAGCCGAAGCTTCAGGACTACCTCGGGGAGCTCGTCAGAAAAACCGTTCAGGACTCACTGAACGCGCTGCTGGACGCGCAGGCAAACCAGATCGTCAACGCAGGCCGCTACGAGCGGCAGGCCTGCTGCTTCGGCCACTACAGGCAAAACCTCACCACGACCTTAAGGGACGTGACGCTTAAGCATCTAGAAGCTTTAGGGGGTGCGACCTTCGCGTCGAAGGTGATCGAGCGCTACCACAGGCAGGAGAGCTTCCTCGAGCAGGCGCTGATGGAGATGTAGCTGGCGGGCGTCTCCACCAAAAGGATACAGGAGGTCTCAGAGATCTTCTGGGGCTTAAGCGTCTCGCCCGCCACCGTCTCCAAGCTCAACCGCAAGGCCTTCGGTGCCGTCCCCTCACGGGCAAGTACCCCCTACGTCTAGCTGGACGGCACATACGTGAAGAGAAACTAGGCAGGCACCTGCGAGGGTGTGGCCATAGGCGTCAACCAAAAGGGATAGTGCGAGGTCATCGGCTGTAAGGAGACCAGTTATATGAAGTCAAGACCTGATTAAAAGATTGTAGAAGAAGTTTTAGGTAAGTAAGTTGTATTGGATTTTGCACTTTGACAGCTGAATATTGAATGCTTTTAGGCGCAATGAGCTTAAGGCTATTGGAATCCCGGATATGGGAATACCTACGTTATCTAGCCCTGTGATTCAAATGGAACCTGGTCCTGAAGAATTGTATAGATGATATGGCAGAGCTTTCTTGCGACAGCCATGGCAGCAACTCTGTGGCGCTTGCCTTCGCTTCGTTTTTTTATCGTAGAAAGCACGAAGCCCAGGGTCGAGCCTGCAGGCCCCTTGGGCAGCAAAGCAAAGAGCACGTCTCAAATACGGCGATCCTCTCTTTGTGATAGAACCTCCTTTAAGCTCAAACTTAGCGGATTGGTTGATAGAGGGGTTGATGTTAGCATAGCTTACGATAGCAGCAACGTTTTTAAATCGAGAGACATCGCCTATCTCGGCGACAATCTGAGCTTCTGTTGTGTGAGAAATCCCTGGCACTGTGAGGATTGAAGGTTCGATTGAATCTAACAGCTTGGCTATTTTGTCATCTGCCTCACAAGCGCGGGCGAGCAGGAACTCTATCTGCGATATGCAGGACTTGATCTCAAAGGATGCCGCTGCTGAGCCAAGGCAAAAGCCTATAGATGTCTTGGCTTTTTGCTTGATCTCGCTAGCCTGATTGCTAGCGGATCTGCCGTGGGATGCCTCTACGATAACCTTCTCTAGTGTCGACTGACACAGATGTGCGATGTCTTCTGGCAGTGGGCACTTTGAAAGTACTGTTAGCGATGCTTTCCCGAACATGTTGGAAAAGATAGCGTCGTATTCGGGAAAGTAGGTGTCCCATGAGACATATGACATGAGTCTTTATGGCGAACACCTGTTCTTTGAGCGACTGCTGGTATCTCGTGAGAGTCTTTAAGGATTTGGTCCTATGTCAAGTTTTCGGGCAGGTTAAACATAACTTTTTTTCACCCTCTCCTGCCAGTCCCTGCTTGAGCTCAGACAATCGCTTCGAATATGCTGCTTCATATTCATCTGGAGATTGATATTTACAATGGCTGTGAATCCGAACCGTATTATAAAACGTATTGATATATTCGAATACATAGCGATATGCCTGGTCATAATTCTCGATTTTGAATCTGTTCAGCCATTCTCTCTTGATGAGTGAATGAAAAGACTCGATGCATGCGTTATCCCACAGATAGCCTTTCTTTGAATAACTGTTTGTCATTTCCCTGGTTGCCTCAAGGAATTCATCTGATACATACTGGCATTCACGATCATTATGGAATACCTTTGGTTTCACTCCATTACGTTCTCCGACAGCCTTCTGTACTGTTTCTACGACATTTTTTGCCTCCAGTGTGCGGCTCAACACCCATGCCAAAATCTTACGGGAGAACAGATCCATGACGCTGGTGAGGTAAACAAAGCCCTTTTCAGTCCAAATATATGTGATATCCGATACCCATACAGCATTTTGCATATCCGGGCTAAACTGCTCATCCAGGATATTTTGCAGTCTCAGATCAAAGTCTGAATCTGTTGTTGTATGCGTCCAATGACGCACCCACAGGGCGCAAATCCCCATCTTTCGCATATATTTTCCTGTAGTCCGTTCGCTAATTGGATCCCCCCCTTATGAAGAACTGCCGCTATTTTCGGAGCGCCATAAATCTGATGTGACTGCTGATAAATTTCCTGAATTTTGCCTTTCATTTTATTATTTCTGTGTATCTTCTGTCCTGGAGGGAGTATGGCTCCTCCAGGCATAGTAACCAGATTTGGAAACGCCGAGATAATACAGTATCCCGCTGACCAAAACATGGCGTTTCGGATTGTTCTGTCTGATCTCATCGGTATATCTTTGAGTCTCAGAATAAACAGTAACGGTCATTTTCCCAGGATAGTGATTGCTTTTTTAGGATTTCAAGGGCATCCTTCGTATCCCGCAGCTGCCGGCGTAGCCGGACAATCTCTTTTGCCTCATCACTTGAATAATTACCGGATCCACAGGAAATGACGTCTCCATCATTTTGCTTTGCGGATGCACTCCAGTGTTTGAGGGCTGATTTGCTTAACACCCAGATGATTAGCCGTATCGATGAGCGTCATCTCTGGATGATCCTTTCTGTACTGGACAGCATCATTTTTGAACTGTTGAGAATACCTTTTACCCTTTGCCATGACTCTTTCCTCCATCTCTTATATATTATGCTGTATGAAAAGGTCATATTTAAGACGTCCTATTTATATGCTAGCACCACCCCTTTATGCTCAATGATTATAAGAATCTGCTGCTTATGAAGCGGGCTTATACCAAAGGGGGATGGGCGATGCAGAATAAGGACCTCCCGATTCTTTTGCTCGCCGGCAAAGAGGATCCCATCACCCTCGGCGTTGATTCCTGGCACCACTCACAGGACTTCCTCAGGGAGCGCGGTTACACCGGTGTCTTCGGCATCCTTTATCTCGGACTGCACCATGAGATCCTCCGCGAAAAGGAGTTCCAGAAGGTCTTCGGCGACATGCTGGACTTCGTAAATAAGATCTGTCCGGTACCGATACAGCAATGATCAAACGACGCTATCAAACTAACGAAAAAATCCTCTGTCTCGGACACACCGAAGCAGAGGATTTGCTTTTACTCCATCTCAAAGGATGCGGGTATTGGGCCTACTTTGCGTCCTTGATGGACTCCCAAGCACCATCCCAGACGATCTCACGGTAACGAACCGGATCGGTGTCACCCTCAGTTGAGAAGAGCAGGACCTGTGAGTCAGAACCGATCTCCAACGCGTCACGGAGATCCTTATAGGCTGGATCTGTCATCAGGGAAGACACGACGCCCATACCAACAGCACCAGACTCACCAGAGGTGACTGCCGGGTCTCCCTTGACTGGAGCTGCAAGCATACGCATACCGCGTGCGCTCACCCAATCCGGGCAGCTAATGAAAGCGTCCGCGTGGTTTCTCAGGATATCCCAACCGATCGTGTTCGGCTCGCCGCAGGCAAGGCCGGCCATGATGGTCTGAAGGTCACCGGTAACGATGCGGGGTTCACCGTCAGCAGCTTTTGCACTCTTGTACAGGCATGCAGCAGCGCCTGCTTCCATAATGATGAACTTGGGAGGATTGGAGGGGAACAAGTTGGCGAAGAAGCCGACCATGGAGGAAGCGAGGGATCCGACACCGGCCTGTACGAAGACGTGAGTCGGACGGTTGATCTCGAGCTGACGGAGCTGATCTGCAGCCTCAGATGCCATGGTGCCATAGCCCTGCATGATCCAGGACGGGATCTTGGTATAACCGTCCCAAGCGGTGTCCTGAACGATTACGCCGTGCTCGGTGTTCTCAGCCTCTTTGGCGGCTAGACGCACGCAATCGTCGTAGTTGAGATCCTCGATGGTGACCTGCGCACCCTCTTTAGCGATGTTGTCGTAGCGGGTCTTCGTGGAACCCCTCGGCATATGAACAACTGCCTTCTGGTGCAGGCGCTTTGCCGCCCAAGCGACGCCGCGGCCGTGGTTACCATCGGTGGCAGTGAAGAAGGTTGCATGACCGAAATCCTTCTCGAGTTGCTCAGACGTGAGGTAGTTAAAGTCGCAGCCGGAAACATCGCGGCCGGTCTGCTCAGCGATGTAGCGCGCAATTGCAAACGAGCCACCGAGAACCTTAAAGGCGTTGAGACCAAAACGGTAGCTTTCGTCCTTTACGTAGAGGCCACCCAGGCCAAGGTGCTCAGCCATTCCCTTCAGGTCAGCCAATGGCGTGACGCTGTACTGCGGGAAGCTCTTGTGGAAAGCGCGAGCCTTTGCGACATTTTCCAGGCTCATGATTTGCAGATTCTTATCCTCATCCTCTGGCATGCGGTTTAAAACCCACTTGAACTTTGGATCCACACGCCCCTCCTATATTCACTGCGTTGCATTTATTGGCCTCATATCGGATGCTTTTAGATGCAATAGAGAATCTCCGGTGGCAGGAATGTCTTCATACTGCCTGAAGAGCTATGCGGCTCGTAAAGGAGATTGGTATCCTGTCCCATCTGGAGTAGATCGCAGATAAGCTGGGCGAAGGCAAGCTTTTGGCTTGGGCTTCGCATCTCTTTTAGAAGCGTGCAGATCTAAATGGCTATAGCGGGGAGTCTGCCAGACTGGCTTTGTAAGGAGATACACCTATGCTCTTTGCAGGTGTGGATATCGCAAAGGTAGACCACCTAATCGGAACCATCGACAACAAAGGGAAAGATAGGTGCCTAATCTCTTTCAGAAGTACCAGCGAAGGTTTGGATAGGTGCTCCTCGTGGGCTAGAAAGTCTGGCAGAACCAGAATTGGATGGCCTGCCACTCATATCTTGTGGAAAAGGGATAGGCAGTGTGTGTCCTTGATCCTGTGCATGTAGAGGCTCTACGCAAACTCAAGGGCTTCGCAGGGTCAAAAATGATACAGCCGACAGCTCTCTCATCGCAAAGACCCTGCCGTGTAGGTGAGGTAAAGCCAACGAAGCTTGCAGATGATACTCTACAGGCTCTGCGATTCTTAATGCGTTTTTGTCAGTCCCTAAAAGAGGTACAGGCTATCTGCCTTTTAGGTTCTCATTTCCCGAAGTGCGAGCCGCTTTTCACTAACATCTTCAGCGTCCCTTCCTTGGCGCTTCTCACAGATGACTCACTGCCCACAAAGAACGGGGCGCCTTGGTGAGGCTAAAGCAATAACAAAGAGGCCGCCAAAAACTCCTGTGGGGCGCACCTTGGGAAGAAGGCTGTGGGTTTTAAGATCAAGCACTGTATCTTTGAGATCGAATATTTGGAAGGCAACATCAAAGACACCGACAAAGCAATGATAGAAGAGCTGCTATGTAAGGTGGAGCCCCTCATCATCACTATCCTTGGAGTCTTGTCACAGGTAGGGTTCACACAGCTACAAAGACAGGTGATGTGTCTCGGCCTAAGAGCAGCTCTCAGATCGTAAACTACGCCGGGCTGAACCACAGAGCGAATCGATCCGGCAAGCTTGAGGCTAAAGGGTTGCCTATCACCAAAGCAGGGTCTTCCTATCTGAGACGCGCTCTGTGGCTTGCTGCAGCAGCTATATTCCTAAGCTCAAAGAGTTCTGTAGAAAGAAGCGATTATTGAGACAAACCCTATAGGGTGGCTGTAGCTGCCGTGGCAAGAAAGCTCTGTCTCATCATCTTTGCCGTGATGCGAGACAAGGTGGCCTACAACCCGAACTGTTTTGTATCAATCAAAAACTGCATACTTTTGTTTGCTGCTGTGCCTATGTTTCACAGCTGCTTCATCTATTGCGCCTAAAAGCATTCGATATTCGACTGTCAAAGTGCAACTAATCCAACACTTACAAAAACAATCGTTAGACATCTCTCCAAAAGATCATGGTTTTTTACTTGACTTCATATAGCTGGTCTCCTTCTTGTGCGATAGCCACCTGCCTGTGGCCATCGCTTTCTTATTTCCCAACTGTCAGTACCGTACATATAGTTTGTATAACAAACTATATGTTTGGTAGGCGGCTCTTATTACACCACGAATTGATTTCTTTGCAACTCTTTAAGCAAACTGATTTGCTGAAGGGCACGTCTTCTCCGCAGACATCACAAAAAATGGGGCTGCACTTGCCCAATGCAACCCATCGGTACCTCTATGATTCGAGGATCTGTTTAATGTGTTCGTACTGCTCCTCACTCGCTTGACAGGCCGGGTTCTGAATCTTGGTTGAGATTGGCAAACCCTTGGCCTTTACGGCGCACTTGACGCCGGAGATAAAGAGGTCGCACACATCGTAGACCTGCACCAAATGTACAATGCGCTTTGCCTTCTCTACCGCGGTTGCCATATCTTCTGCCTCATAGGCTCGGTGCAGCGCCACAAAGGTTTCAGGCTCGACGTTCGTCATTCCGCACAGTACACCGTCGCCTCCACAGGTACGGGTCGGCAGATAGTACTCATCAAAACCGGAGAGCACTCCCACGCTGGGACGTACCGCTTTCACGGCCTGCACTACATGGCGGGTGTGGCTTGCACTGTCCACGGTATCCTTAATCCCGACGACCGAAGGCACCTCCCGCACAATCCGCGCCGCCAGCTTTGGCGAAATATCGGAGCCCGTCCGGTCCGGGAAGTTGTAGAGGATGATCGGCAGGTCGGTCAGCGCCGCGATGCCCTTAAAGTAGGCAACTGCAGTATCCGCTGAAGGCCCAAAGTAATAGGGACACACCGCGACGACCGCATCGGCGCCGGCTTTGTTGGCAGCTTCAACCATGCGCCGCACATCGTTGGGGACGCAATCTCCCACGCCGATAAAGGCCTTACATTTCCCCTTCAGGCGCTTCACCGCAAACGGCACTGCCCTGAGACGCTCCTCGATCGGTATCGCATAGAACTCCCCGATGCTACCGAAGATGAGTACCCCGCTGATGCCGGCATCCGCCACCCGGTCAAGCTGTTTGCCCCACAGCTTATAGTCAATCGTCCCATCGTCGTTGAAGACGGTTATCGCAGGGCAATACACTCCCTGTACGTTCATAGTGTTCCTTCCGTTTATTTCCTTCCGTACATACAAAGCGCCGCTCAGCTACGCGGGGGCGTAGCGAAACGACGCTTAACCTCTCTAACCTTTCTTTTGAAACCTTACACGCGCTTATTCTGCAGGCAATTGAATCTGATAGGCACGTGCGGCATTCTGGCAGAAGAACCCTTCATCGTCGCTGAAGGCATCACGCAACACACTGAAGTTCTCCACGAACGTCGAGTAGGTCTCAACGACGGGCCAGTTCGACGCGTACATGAGCTTGTAGGGCGGGAAGGTATCCTGCACAAAGGACAGCAGGTCGCAGACAAACTGCTCGTCAGCCGTTGGAAATCCCGAGACCTTCACGTAGAGGTTCGGCAGCGTAGCGAGCTTCTTCATAGCGTCCATATAGCCCTGATCGAGCTTCTCCGGATTGCCGAGGTGATCGAGGATCACGACCTCCTCCGGAACCTGAATCAGTGCCTGATAGAGGTCGTCGAGCTCACTGACACGCATGCAAGCATCAAAGGGTTTGTTTGCCTGTGCCATTGCCTTCAGCCCCTGGATAAAGGTCGGACGCAGGCAGTGCCCCTTAGGCTGACTTGGAACGTGGAGCGGCTCACGGATACCGGTAGCATAGACCGGGATCCGCATCCAAGGAGAAACCTCAGAGCGCATCATGTACGCGAGGATGTGGTCACATCCACGGTCGTAGGCGATTTTGTCTTCCTGGATCGAATTGTCGCAGTCCACCTCGACGTACACGCCACCCAGGAAGTCGACATTAGACAATCCTTTATACTGGCTCAGATAGTCGTCAAGCGTATAAGTCTTCGTGATGGAGCCGTCGGTGGTCTCAAGCCACGGTAAGTTCTGCTTACTTAAATCCCACAGGTGAAAGTGAGCGTCAATGACTTTCAGATTAGCCATATCGTTTGTTATGCCTCCTTCTCAGGGACAACTCTGGAGCTCTTGAATCCGTACCAAGCGTCAAACAGAAAGCCAGGAACTGCAATCAACAGGGCGATCTCAATACCAGCAGTGTCTGCGATCACGCTCATCAGAAGCGGGATCAGCGCCGCGCCGATGATAGACATCGTCAGTGCACTGCCGCCGGCTTTCGCAGCGTCACCTTGGATTCCCTTGAGCGCCAGAGAGTAGATCGTCGGGTATCCAATGGAGATAAAGAGGTAGGCGATTAGGAAGGTGATGACCGACACATAGTCAATGCCCATAGCGGTGATTGCCATCAATACCGCAGACAGGACCATATACACGCCCAAGATCTTTGAGGGCTCAAAGCGATTCATCAATGGGGTAGTGATAAAGCGGCCCAAGGTGAAGAGCAGAGAGAGCAAAGCTAGTAGTGATGCTGCCGTACCGGCGCTCATACCGTCCCAGTGCCTCATTGCGAAACCCGAGAACAGTGCCATGCCACCGACCTGCAGGCCGATAAAGATACACTCAGCGATCACACCCAGGACGAAGTGACGCTTTGAGAACAGCTGTTTGGAGACCGGGGTGTCACTCTTCTTGCCGGACTCACGCTCAGCCACATCTCCCGGAGGCTCCGGGAGATGAACAAAGGTGAAGATCATGAGGACGATGAACATGACCACGGCGATCCAGATGTAAAGGTGCTGTGTCGAGCTCATGAAGGCTGCCCGTGCCGCTTCAAAGCCCGGGTTTCCCGGGGCTACTGCTTCGCCCACGATCTGGCCCAGAATCAGAGGACCGACGATGTTGCCGATACCATTGAAGCTCTGCGAAAGGTTCAGACGCGTTGACTCGTGTTTCTCATCGCCCAGCTTGGTGATGTACGGGTTGCAATTCGTCTCGAGCGTCGCGGCGCCAGCAGCGATCACAAACATCGCAAAAAGGAACAGGCTGTAACTCAAAACGTTGGTCGCGGGGATCGTGATCAGGGAGCCGATCACAAAGAGGATCAATCCCATCAGGATACCGCCCTTGTAGCCGAAACGACGCGCGACAAGTGAGGCTGGAATTGCCATAATGAAGTAGGCGCCGTAGTATGCAACCTGCAACAGCGAGGACTCGGTGGAGTTGAGTTCAAGGTAGTTTGCCATAGGGTTATCAAGAGCATTGACGAGGTTCATCGTTAAACCCCAGGCAAAGAATAAGAAGGTTACGAGAACAATGGCTAAGGTTGTCTTCGAGGACCTTCTCCTATCCGAAGCGTTTTGTGCCATGGTCTCACTCCTAGCTCAGCGCACGGTCGAGATGAGCATATCCGCCGTCGACGAAGCACCACTGGCCGGTGGTGTGGGAGGAGCGATCGCTCAGCAGGAAGGCTACGGCGTTTGCAATCTCCTCCGGCTTGGTCATTCTGTGCTCTAGAGGGATCTTGTCGGTAATCAGGCGCAGGCGTGCTTCCTGGTGCGCCTTGTCACCGAAGGTCTTGATCCAATTGGCATAGAGCGGAGTCCAAGCCTCTGCGACAACCACGGCGTTCACGCGGATATCGTCGCCGACGAGTGCGGCCGCCCACTCACGGGTAAGGGCTGCAATGCCGCCCTTAGCGGCTGCATATGCGCTCGTCTTGCCCTGGCCGGTGAAGGCGACTTTTGAGGTGATATTAACGATGGAGCCCTTGGACTCCTTCAGATACGGGCAGGCTTCGTGGGCCATCTCATAGTAGTGGGTGAGGTTCCCGTGTAGGGACTTCTCGAAGTCTCTCCAGGAGGTGGACTCGAGGTCGAGGTTGTCGTTTCTGCCGGCGTTGTTTACGACGCCGTCGATGTGACCATAGCGCTCATGG
The DNA here is from genome assembly GCF_018128285.1 of Atopobium sp. oral taxon 416. Classification (NCBI taxonomy): domain Bacteria; kingdom Bacillati; phylum Actinomycetota; class Coriobacteriia; order Coriobacteriales; family Atopobiaceae; genus Atopobium; species Atopobium sp. oral taxon 416. The sequence goes on along the minus strand of NZ_CP072380.1, from coordinate 882,185 downwards.
ACATCATCGATGATCGGCTTGATCTCGTCGGTGTTGTTGAGGTCGATAAAGTGGATCTCATAGGTCTTGGTGATCTTCTCCATATCCTCTTTGAAAGCATCCTCAGCACCGTCTTTGCGGTTCAGAGCAATGGGGATCGCGCCTTCGCGCGCGAGCTGCAGAGCGATTGCGCGGCCGATACCTTTGAAACCACCGGTAACGAAGATGACCTTGCCTTGAAGATGCAAATCCATAACCAAACTTCCTTTCTTTCACCGCAACTGGCAACCCGGTGTTGCCTCATACCGCGGACTAGTGCCTAAAGAGAAAAACTTACATATAGTTGCAGAGGTGTGGCAGCGCAGTCTCGGTAAAGCCGAGCGACTCAGCACAGGTCTCCTTGCCGCAGCACACTTCCATCAACTCGTCGATCATCCGATCTCTGAGCTCATCCATCGTCTCCGGTCCGTAGATCGTGGCGGTCGCATCGAAGTCAGTGTTGTCCGCCATCGCCTTTGCGGTCTTGGGGTTCGCGGTAAGCCGATAGACTGGCACCAAGGCGTTACCCGTCGGGGTGCCCAAGCCAGTCGAGAACACGACCAGCTGGCAACCGCCGGCGATAAGACCACCCACGGAGGAAGGATCGTTGCCAGGGGTGTCCATGATCACAAGCCCCTGATGGTGCTTCAGCGGGGCTGCATAGGAATACACCGCTTTAATCGGAGAGTGACCTCCTTTGTGGATGCAGCCTAAGGATTTCTCCTCGAGGGTTGTAAGGCCACCGGCTTTGTTGCCCGGAGACGGATTACCCTCGCGCATCTCAGCGCCAAAGCTCTCTACATAGGTCTCGTAGTCTTTGACAATCTTGAGGATCTGTTTTCCGATCTCAGGGGTTGCAGCGCGACGTGCTAGTACATATTCCGCCCCAAAGAACTCCGGGGTCTCACATAAGACCGAAGTCGCCCCTGACTCGACAAACTTGTCAGAAACTGCACCGATCAGCGGGTTGGAGCCCAACCCGCTTGAGGAGTCAGAGCCGCCACAGTTAGTGCCCAAGATCAGATCCGAGATATCGCAGGGCTCACGCTTGCAGAGCTCAGCTTCAGCCACGAGCTCACGCGCCATGCGCGTTCCCTCATCCATCGCGTGCAGCGTGCCGCCCACCTGCTGGATAATCAGGGTCTTGAGCGGTTTGTCGCAGCGCTTCCTGATCTCGTCGACGACCATATCGTTCTGGCAGCCCTCGCATCCCAGTGAGAGGACAAGCACGCCGTAGACATTGGGGTTTGCGGCGTAGCCTGCGATGGTTCTCAAGGTCAGATCTCGATCCGCATCAACCTGAGAACAGCCGTTCTGGTTGTGAAAAGACACACAGCCTCCCACCGTATGTGCGATCCGCTCTGCCAGATCAGAGGCGCAGATGCTCGTTGGAAGGATCAAAACATGGTTTCTGATCCCCACAGAGCCATCACTACGCTTGTAGCCTAAAAATTGATAGTGCTTACTCACATGGATTCACCTGCCGAACCTTTAAGCGAATCGGTGCTTGCAAGATTGTGCGTGTGGACCCAATCCCCTGCCTTGATGTCTTGGGTAGCAATTCCGATATACTCACCGTACTTGGTGACCTGGGAGCCTTTCGGGATATCGGCTAAAGCAAACTTGTGGAACAATGGGATACCCTGGTTGACTTTGAGCTTCCTGGCCTTTCCGGAGGGATACACAAACTGTACAATTGAACCCTGTTTCAGAGGATGGATTGCCACCGCTACATTGTCTCTATCCTCAATCACAAGAGCGTCTCTCACAAGTCCTCCTATATGCAATGTGTTGCATTTATTGGCCTTTCTTTTATCATTGTTGTTCGTATATCTGAACTGTATACTCATTTACGAACTAGTATAATCATAAGAATAAATCAGCCTATGGAAGAGCTCGACGCCCAATACTCACTGAGCGGCTGTAATCTCTCTGTAAATGGAGGATCGCTTATGGATACCGTAAAGACCGCATTTGTGCCCCACCGCCCAACGAAGCGGATACTCGATATCCTTGAGACACTTGCGAATTCCAAGCAGGGAATGACGTTGAGTGAACTCTCACGGGCGACAAAGATCGCAAAGGGCTCATTGAGCCCGATTGTCCACACCCTCGCTGAGCGAGACTTCCTTCAGTTGGACCCCAGATCACACACCTACAGCATCGGACTCAAGGCGTACCTGATCAGCCACTCCTTCTATCAGCACGATGCGACGATCAAACTCTTAAGAACACAGATGCATGCAGTGGAGGAAGGCTGCCTGGAGACCTGTCAAGTTGGGATACGGGAGAACGACAGAGTCCTCTATATTGCAAAGGTTGATTCTCCCCAACCGATCCGCCTGATCTCCGATGTGGGCAGACGCCTTCCTTTGCAGTGCACCGCGATTGGCAAATCACTCTTGCTCGATTGCACAAAAGAAGAGCTCCAGGCGATCTTCAAACATGGCATGAAGGCTCTCACGGAGGACAGCATCTCGGATATCGACATATTGTATGCGCAGCTTCGGAGCTGCCGCGAGCGGCGCATCACCTCAGAGCATGGAGAGGCACTCGCTTCGGTCCGCTGTGTCGCTACACCCATTCGCGTCGATCACATCATACAGTATGCACTGGGTGTCTCAGTTCCGGCGTATCGGTTCGACGATGAAAAGAAGCAGACCGTGATCAAGCTCCTCGATCAGGCCCGCACCAAACTCGAGGCTGCGCTCAACACCTGAGGATTGGCCACCATCGACGCGGCATGAGAAACGCCCCCGGACTCAATCCGAGAGCGTTTCGCTTTCACTCTGTGAAGTGACAGTCATTCGTCTTTCTTTCCGACGAGATCATGGGTCACATCGACCGCCTTCTCAACCGCGTTCACGATGTTTTGGTAGCCAGTACAGCGACAAAGGTGACCCGAGAGCTGCTTTCTGATCTCATCCCTCGTATAAGTCTTGCCAGCGTTGTACATCTCCATCGCGGACATGATGATGCCAGGGATGCAGAAACCGCACTGAACTGCAAACTCATCTACAAAGGCCTGCTGAACCGGATTCAAGGTACCATCCTCCCCTGCCAGACCTTCGATCGTCACGATATCCTTCCCCTGTGCCCAATCGGTTAGATAGAGGCAGGAGTCCGTTGCGACACCGTTAATCAGCACAGTGCAGGCGCCGCACTCGCCGACCTCGCACCCGCGTTTGGTGCCAGTGAGATGGAGGCGATCACGCAGGGTATCCAAGAGGGATTCACGTGGGTCGTAGCCGACCTGGACGGGCTTCCCGTTGATCGTGCACTCCAAAATACGCATATCCATAGCTATTCAGCCCCTCCATTCTGAGCCGCTTTCACGAGCGAGCGCTTCGCCATTTCCTTAATGAGTTGGTAGCGAAAGTCCTTTGAAGCGCGCCAGGAATCACGCGGATGCGTATCCTTCTGCGCAAGCTCACCGATAATCTCTGCGGCATCCTTCACCTTCATGCCGCGCACCTTATCTTCCGTACTGTGGGCACGGATCGGGGTTGGAGCTGCCACGCCAAAGGCGAGGCGGATATCATCGATGGTTTCTTTGTCTGTGCCCAACTTCACCAGACAGCAGCATCCCATCGTCGCGATCTCAAGCGCTTGGCGTTTGCCGTACTTGAAGTAATAGCCACTCCATCCCTCGTAGTTCTTCTTCGGGATACAGATCTTATAGAGCAGTTCATCGTGCTTTCTGACGCAGCGGCCCGGACCCGTGTACCACTCTTCGATCGGCACAGTACGCTTGCCGGAAGCGCTCACGAGATCGAGCTTTGCGCCGTATGCCAACAACGTCGAACCGGTATCCGCAGAGGTTGCAGCAGTACAGACGTTGCCGCCTATCGTGCCGGAGACACGCAACTGCGGACCACCCGGGGTGTCACAGGCCTGCCCTAACGTCGGCACGGTCTTCTGAATGATCGGGTTAACCGTGAGCGAATGGAAGATGGAGAGTGGCCCGATCTCCACGGCGCCATCGTCCGCCAAGGTAACGCCGGTCAGCTCGTCCTGCAGCTCGTGGATTGAGACCAAGTGCGCTCCGGCATCTTTGCCGGAACGGATCTTGACCAGGACGTCGGTGCCGCCGGCGATAACCTCAGACTGCTCGTCGGCTGCCAGGGTGCGCACAGCGTCCTCAACGCTTGTTGCTTCATAGAGCGATGCGATATCGTACATTAGATTAACCCCTCCTTTTTGAAGCCCTCAGCGAGGCGCTGCGGAGTCATTGGCATGTGATAGAACTTGACGCCTGTGGCATCCAGGATTGCGTCACGGATCGCTGGCGCCGGGGAGATGATCGGCGTCTCACCGACCGCCTTGTTGCCGTACGGGCCGGTCGGCTCATCGCACTCGACGTTCTCTGCCTTCAGATCAGGCAGGTCCATAAAGGTCGGGACCTTGTAGTCCAACAGCGTGTTATTGAGCACGCGGGCGGTCTTCGGGTCGACTTGGACCTCCTCAGAGAGCGCCCAGCCGATGGACTGTCCCATGCCGCCGTGGATTTGCTGCTCGACGAGCTTCGGGTTGATCACACGGCCGTTGTCCTGCACACTGATGATCTTGTTGACGGTAACTTTGCCAAGCGGCATATCGACCGTAATGTCGGCAAAAGAGCAGCCGGTAGCGAGTGCCTGGGTGTGAATATTGACTGTGGCATAGGTGCTCAGCTGATCGTTCTGGTCGAGGTTGTAGTAGCACTCGAGGGCAAGTGACGGCAGCGTGGTGACCACCGCACCGGTCGAATCATAGATTTTGTTGTCGTCGCGCAGATCGAGCGGGAGCCCCGCACTCGGATAGATGCGGTGTGCGAAGCCGAGAATCTTTGTGCGCATCTTCTGCCCGGCCTGCTTGACAGCAGTGCCGGAGACATAGGTCTGACGGGAGGCGAAGGCGCCGGGGTCATACGGTGTCACATCGGTATCCTGGAAAGACACGATGTGGATACTTTCAGACTTGACACCAATCGTCTCTGCGGCCATCTGGGTGAAGACGGTGTCGGCTCCCTGACCGATCTCGGTGGCGCCCATCTGCAGCTGGAAGGTACCATCCTGGTTAAGGGTGATACGGGAGGTTGCGGTCTCAAGCGCAAAGGGGGCAACGGCGGTCTTGTAGATGAAGAAGGCGACGCCGACACCGTGGCGGATAGGACCAATCTCGTTCGTGTACTCTTTCTTTTTCTTATCCCACTCGATGTACGCTTTGCCCTTCTCCACGCACTGCGGGAGCGCAAAGGTGTGCGCCGCCATCACACCATTCGGGATGAACTCATCGACGAAGCCTTGGCGGACAGCGTTCTTAAGGCGGAATTCGACGCCGTCCCAGCCATTGTCGTAGGCGATATCCCCCATCAGGCACTCCGCCGCCCAGATACCCTCTGGCACGCCGTAGGCGCGCATAGCACCGGTGTGGGGGCCGTTAGTATAGACGGTCCAGGCCTCAGAGCGCGTCGCCACTTCCTGACGGTGGTAGAGCCACCGGAAGGAGTTGACCGAGTTCAAAACCAGCGCATGACCGTGGTGGACATAGCCGCCGGTGTTGGAGATCGCTTCGATCTTACGGGCATGGAGATTCATATCATCGTCGTAAGAGGCTTCGATGTCGAACTCCTTCGGCTGCCTGCCAGAGGTATCCCAGAAGAGCTCCTCGCGAGAGATCTCCATACGGACGCAGCGCCCACCGAGCTGCTGGCAGATCCAGGCATTCAGCGGCTCGTAGTTGACATCCTGTTTGGTGCCGAAGCCGCCGCCGATGTAGGGCTTGATCACGCGGACGTTGCCCCAGGGTATACCCAAAGCTTGACCGATAACACGGCGCATAATGTGCGGGATCTGGGTAGAAGCCACGCAGACGATTTTGTCGCCTTCCCCATAGCAGTAAGAGACGCAGGTTTCGAGGTGCACCTGGGACTGCTCACCGGTTGAAGGATGGATCCTGATGTAGTGGTACTTCGGGTCATTGATCGCATCCTCAACGGCCTTGTAGCCATGTTTGGCCAGATCCTCTTCACTCGTCACTGCCAGTGAGTGGCCGACGATGTTGTCCGGCTTAAGGCCCTGAACGGGGTGCTCGGTGCCCTTCATCGATTCCTTCGCGTCGTAGACCACCGGCCACTCTTCGTACTCGACCTTGATCTTGCGCAGCGCCTGATCGCAGGCGACCGTGTTCTGCGCCACTACGACGGCGATGTTGTCTCCGTAGATATGGATGCGGGAATCGAGCAGCTTGCGGTCCGCCATATCGCGCTTGCTGGCGGCGGAGTCCGCATACCAGGGGTGTCCCGCAACCGGATAGGTCCAGTCAGGGACATCGAAGCAGGTAAAGATCTTCACGACCCCGCAGACCTTCTCAGCCGCTGAGGTATCGATCGACTTTACCAGCCCATTGCCGATGGTCGAATGCAGAAGCTTTGCATCGAGGCAGGGTTTGGGGCACAGATCGTCAGTGAACATCGCGCGTCCTGTCACCTTATCGTAGGCGTCAACACGCTTGAGGGACCTTCCGACCTCCCGATACTTCTCCATTGCTTACCGCTCCTTTCTGATGAGCAATAAACTTATCTTGACAGCTCACAGTTTTGCAGAGATGCAAGGGGGACCGCTCTTTTCCTTCGGTGCTAACGAGAACGCTTGTTTAGTAAGTTACTATTCTCAATATTTACTGGATACGATAAGCAAAAATCGATTGCTGACAAAAGGCCCGCTCATCCCCTGATTGGGAACAAGCGGGCTTTAGAAGTCAACACACTGTGTGTTGCTTTGGAACAGGCAAGCGTTAACGGTGCTTATAGGGCGTTCCGTCGAGCGGTAATTTGTTCTGCCCGACGCCGTCCACCTGACGGTAGGCGTTGCGGATAGCAGGCGCCGCGCCGATCGAGGAGATCTCACCGATGCCCTTGCCGCCATAGGCGACCGGGAGCAGCTCATCCTTCTCCACATAGATCGCGTGGATGTTCGGGATCTGTGTCGCGTGCGGCAATCCTAAGATGCCGTATTTGACCTTTGGAACGCAGTCCTTCAGGACAAAGTTCTCAGTTAGCGCATAGCCCATCGACATGAGCACACCGCCCTCGATCTGTCCTTGGATTGCGATCGGGTTGATAACTTTACCGGAGTCGTGCGCAGCATAGATATTGGAGACCTTACGGTTCTCGTCGAGCACCGCAAGCGTCGTGGAGTAGGCGTAGCAGATGTGGCTCTTTGGATACTTCTTGTGGGCACCGAGCTTGTCGGTCGGCTCAAAGTACTCATAGGCGAACTGGCAGCCCTCAAGCTTCTTGAGCGCGCCTTCAGGGTCCTTCACGGTCTGAGTGTGACCCGCTTTCAAGGTCTTCGGATCACTGATCGTATACGTGGTGCCGTCCGCAAAGGTCATGTGGATGCCGTCGCCCTTGGCGCTTACCTTGCCCTTCGGCACTTCCTCACCGCGTTCGACCTTCTCCATTGCGTCGCGCAGCAAGAATGCCGCACCACGGACTGCCTCGCCAGTGATAACGGTTTGCCGGGATCCGGAGGTGGTACCAGAGTCCGGAGCGGCTTCAGTGGAACACTCACCGTTGCGGATCGCCTCACGCGGAAGGCCGGTTGCCTCAGAGAGATCCTGCATAAAGATCGTATTGCAACCCTGGCCGATATCGGAGGTGGCGGAGTAGATGACAGCCTTGCCGTTCTCTACGTGGATGTTCGCACGGCCTGCATCCGGAAGTCCGACGCCGACGCCGGAGTTCTTCATTGCGCAGGCGAGACCCGCATGGTCTTTGTTCTTCTCGTATTCATCTCTGATTGCGAGCAGGGTCTCCTTGAGCGCGGTGGAACGGTCAGCGATCTGGCCGTTCGGGAGGACAGCGCCCGGCTCAATTGCGTTGTTATAGCGGATCTTCCAGCGGTCAATACCGGCTTTATCCGCCAGCTCGTCGATCAGAGATTCCAGCGCAAACTCAGTCTGGCATACGCCGAAGCCACGGAAGGCACCCGCAGGCGGGTTGTTTGTGTAGTAGCCATAGCCACGGATATCGGTGTTTTGGTACTTGTATGGACCAACCGAGTGGGTGCAGGCACGCTCGAGGACCGGGCCACACAGACTCGCATAGGCGCCCGTATCAAAGTGGATGTCTGCATCGAGGCCGGTGAAGAGGCCCGCCTTATCGCAGCCGAGCGTATAGGTGCAGCGCATCGCATGGCGCTTCGGGTGAAAGTTGATGGACTCCTGACGGGTCAGTTTCACCTTCACCGTACGATTGAAGTGGAAGGCTGCCAAGGCCGCGAGGTGCTGGACGGAGACGTCCTCCTTGCCGCCGTAGCCACCGCCGACGAGCATCGTCTGAACGACGACACGCTCCGGGGTCTTGTCCCACCCGAACATGTGGGCGACCTCTTGGCGGGTATCGTAGGCACCCTGGTCGGTGGAGAGGATCTTGACACCATTCTTGTACGGGAAAGCGACTGCGCACTCCGGCTCGAGGAAAGCGTGCTCGGTGAACGGGGTCTCAAAAGTCCCGGTCACGGTGTAGGCGGAGTTCCTCAGCGCCTCCTTCGTATCACCACGAGTAATGTGGCGCTGCTGGCAGATGTTGTTGTGCAGGACCACATGGTTGCCAAAAGCATTGAAGCTTGTGTGGATCAATGGGGCATCCGGCTTTGCCGCCTCATCGATGTTGCGGACCGGATCAAGCTCTTCGTACTCGACATCGACGAGCTTCTTGGCCCGCTCCAGGATCTCCGGAGTCTCAGCGACGACCATGCACAGCGCATCGCCCATCGAGCGGGTGATGTCGCCTTCAGCGATAAAGACATCCCAGTCGCGGATCAGGTGGCCCACCTGGTTTACTGGCACATCCTCAGCCCTAAGGACGCCGACCACACCCGACAGCGCTTCTGCCTCAGTGGTGTCAATCTTTAAGACCTTGGCGCGCGGATACTTCGTACGCACGCAGGAGCCGTATGCCATGTCCGGATAATCCTTCACGGTGACATCGTCGGGGAACTTGCCGTAGCCCAAGACCTTCTCACGGACATCATTTCTGAAGGCCGGGACACCAACGCCGTACTTGTCGCCCTTTTCGAGCTCGTAGTCGAGCTTTTCCTCACCGCGCAGGACCTTACCTGCAAGGTCGATACCCTCGATGATCTTCTTGTAGCCGGTGCAACGGCAGATATTACCGTTGATGGCTTTCTTGATGTCCTGCTCGGTCGGGTTCGAATTCTTTCTCAGCAGCGCCACACCGCTCATCACCATGCCTGGCGTACAGAAGCCGCACTGAACAGCGCCACGGGCACCGAAGGCATAGACGAAAGCTTCCTTCTCTTCATGGGTCAGACCCTCGACGGTGGTGATCTCTTTACCGTTGGCGCGCTTCGTGTTCAGCACGCAGCTCTTCATGGCTTTGCCATCCACGAGCACGGTGCACGCGCCGCAGGCGCCCTCAGAGCAGCCATCCTTTACGGAGAGGAGGCCCAGATCATCGCGCAGATAGCGCAGCATCGATTTTTGCTCTGTGGTCGTATGCTCGACGCCGTTTACCACAAAACGGTACTCATCTGCCATAGTCACACCTCTTTCAGCGGTAGATCAGCGCGCTCGTCACACCAATCTACCTCAGTTAAAAGAACCAAAGAAAAAGTTAAGGGAACATTGGGTTCGCCTGACCAGCGCTTAGCGCTCAAGCAGATAGCCGTAAGAATCACGGACAGTCTGGATCATCTTGCGCACGTTCTCAGGAAGGCCACAGCTCTCGTCGTCGATGTTGTAGACAGCGGCCTTTCCATCGAAGCGGACGAGCATGCCATCCTCGGTCTTCAGGAAGCCCTCGTTGTCAGAGTCATCAAAGTCCTCACGGCTCCAGAACAGGGTGAGCTTGTCCTTGTACGGACGGCCCGCATAAGGGCAGAACACAGCGCAGTTGCCGCACTCGTTGCACATGCCATCCATATGGATGATCTGGCGCTCGCGCATACCCGGAACGCGGACAGCGACGTTAGCGCGATTCGGGCAGACCTCAACGCAGGTCTCGCAGACGGTCGGACAGCCCAAGCAGCGCGGTCCCTCTGCTATCGTGCACTTGTCAAACAGGTGTCCACGGGAGGCAAGTGGCTCGTCGTAGTTAGGATTGATGTTCTTCGCAGCCTGTCCGTCGAAGGTGGCGCCGGAGAGTACGTGTGCGACGGTCTGGGCGTCAGCCTCAACCTTCACAATCACGGACGGTCCACGGCGGGCATCGCCGATTGCGTAGACATGGTCACGGGAAGTCTTGAGGTTCTCATCGACCACCGGGCGACCCTTACGGTCGACCTCGATGTTGGAAGCAGTGAAGACATCCTGTTCGACGCGCTCGCCGATTGCGGAGATGATCGCGGTTGCCGGAACATCTTGGGTCTTGCCGGTCGGAACCGGGCGACGGCGTCCGGACTCATCAGGCTCACCGAGCTCCATAACCTCACAGGTGAGGATGCCGGCCTTCTGGGATTTCGGAGCGAGTAGCTCGAGGAACTCGACGCCTTCGTCGATGGCCTCCTGCAACTCTTCCTCATCTGCCGGCATATAGCGGCGGTTACGACGGTAGACCAGACGGACATTCTTGACGCCAAAGACGCGCTTTGCAGCGCGGGCGACATCCATTGCGGTGTTACCGCCGCCAACCACGACGATGTCAGTGCCAAGCTCGACGGAGGACGGATCCGCTCTGAAGGCCTCCAGGAATTCAAGGGCATCCAGGAGCTTGGCGGAGCCATCGGTCTGATCCTCAGAGAGGACGCCCCTGCCCTTAGCCCAGGCACCCACGGCGATTACGACATCGGTGTAACCCTGGTCGAGCAGCTCATCTGCGCTCTTGATGTTCTTGCCAGTCTCGAAGCGGGCACCGTAGGCACGGCAGAGCTCCACATCGTGGGCGATTGCGCCGTCGCTGATACGGAAGCCAGGGATTACACGGCGTGGAACGCCACCTAGGACCATAGCGCGCTCGAAGACGGTGACGGAGACGCCGACACGGGAGAGGAAGGAAGCGACGGCCAAGCCAGCCGGGCCGCCACCGATTACGGCGACGTTTTTGTCCTCCTGCTCACCGCGCGGTGCGAGTTCCTTGATTACGGTGTCAAAGCCCTTCTGAGCAGCCAGAAGTTTGTAGTCACGGATATGGACAAACTCTTCGTAATAGTTGCGCATGCAGACGTTGCAGCAGCCATGCGGGCACAGCGTACCGGTCATGAACGGTAGCGCGTTGCTCTCGAGGATGATGTGCAGCGCCTCCGCGTAGTCTCCCCTATTGCAAGCCATCAGATACCCCGGGATATCCTGATGGATCGGGCACTGCTCGCGGCACGGCGCTATGAAGCAGTCAAGCAGCGGGAGCGGCTTGTCGATGTGGCGCTCCGGGAACAATTTGATTGAATGCCGCAACTGTGGAGTGTATGGGATCTGGTCAACCAGTTTGTCGAGGGCTTTCACGTCGACGCCACTGAACGGCTTGTCGTCGACGTCCTCGAGGATCTTGGCGATCTGCTGCTGTCTGCCGTATCCGCCCGGCTTCAGCAAGTTTGTTGCCATTGTCACTGGCCAGATGCCAGCATCGATGAGACCGTAAATGTTGGTGACATCCGCGCCACCGCAGTAGGAGATGCGCAGCTTTCCGCCAAACTCGTTTGAGAGCATATCCGCCAGGGTCAAGGACAGCGGATAGAGCGCGCAGCCGGACATGTACATCTCTTCGCTCGGGAGCTCTCTGCGCGTCACATCGACTGGGAAGGTGTTGGTCAGCTTGACACCGAAGTCGAGGCCCTGCTCGTCGGCGAGCTTCTGCAGGCGCTTGAACATCGGAATTGCATCCTTCCACTGCAGGTCCTCGTCGAAGTGATGCGAATCGAAGATGATGTAGTCAAAGCCGAGCGAGTCGAGGAGCTTGCGGGCCTTCTTGTAGCCTACAAGCGTCGGGTTGCACTTGATAAAGGTGTTAAGGTGCTTATTCTCGATCAAGTGTGTGGCGATACGCTCGATCTCCTCAGGCGGGCAGCCGTGCAGGGTGGATTCAGTGATGGAGTCTGAGACGTACGGCGTGATGGACTCAACGAAGGCCTTATCGACGTGCTTGAAACGGTCGAGGTTATCCTCAAGCCACTCGATCGCGCCCTTGAAGGCCTCGGTGTTAGAGGCATCCATCAGGTTGTCGATGAAGCCGTCAACCTTGGGAGTCTTAATTCCCTTCAGGTCATAGCCCACGGACATATTGAAGACGAAGCCGTCCGGATCGCCAAAACCGAATTCCTTGGCCAGTACCTTGCAGACGACCCAAGCTTTGATGTACTCATCCTGCGCCTCAATCACGGTGAGCTCGGTGGACCACTCGCAGTTATAGCCCTCATCGTTTGCCAGAATGCAGGGCTTGTTCACGCACTTGGAAAGCTCACGGCCATCCATCTGTTGGACCGTCTTGAGCTCGAAGAAGCGTGCCCCAGTCACATAGGCCGCGATAAGGTTCTGTGCCAGTTGGGTGTTCGGTCCAGCGGCGGTGCCGAACGGGGTCTCAATCTTCTCCTTGAAGATCGGGCGGGCTCCGCCCTTGTGGAAGACGAGCTTGTCCTCACCGAAGATGGTGCCCTGGTTCTCATACTCGTTCAGGATCCAGTCCATCAGGTGTGCAAATGAGATTGGGCGCATAATATCGCTCATGGTTGTTCCTCTCCAGATGTACCTCCCGCGGGAACACGCATGCATATGGCGCCGCGGGCAGTCCATACGCGCTGAACAGAAGGCCCCTCTCATGTCCTTCTCAAATCTCTGCTCAGCCTCAGTTGTAGTACTTACTTAGTACTGACGTCCATTCAGGTCGCCCCAAAGACGCTTTGCCTGCTCATTGCAGAAGGCGTTGATCTTCTCCTCGTCGAAAGCGACAAACTTGCGGTCCTTGTAGAGGACCTTGCCGTTCACGATCGTGGTACGGCACTGTCTGCCCTCCAGGCCGAAGAGAATGTGACCGTCGATGTTCTCTTCAGAGAGCGGGGTGAAGGTGTTGTAATCGAAGATTGCGAGGTCCGCGCCTGCGCCTTCACGCAGGACGCCCAAGTCGCGCTTGAAGTACTTGCTTGCCATCGCCGGATTGCTCTTGAACAGCATCGTCATGTCCTCATCCCAGCCCACGTTCGGCCTGCCACTCTCGAGGCGCTGCACGCAGATGAAGGCCTTGAGGGAGTCGAGCATATCGTGGGTGTAGGCATCGGTACCCATGCACACCGGGATGCCACGGCGGAAGAACTCGAGCACCGGAGCGGTACCCACGGCGTTGTTCATGTTGGACTCGGGGTTGTTCACAAGCCAGGTGCCGGTTTCCTTGATCAGGTCGAGTTCAGTCGGGGTCACATGGATGCAGTGGCCGAGCATCGTGTCCGGCCCCAGAAGTCCATGGTTGTAGAGGCGCTCCACCGGGCGGACGCCATAGTGGTTCTCCATCGAATCCTCGACGTCGTTTAAGCCCTCGGAGACATGGATATGGAAGCCAGTCAGACCGTCGTTGGCCTCACGCATCTTGTCCATTGTCTCATCGGAGAGCGTGAATGTGGCGTGTCCGCCGAACATTGCGACGATCATGCCGGAATCCTGCTTGGCTGCCCAACGCGCAAAATCTGCGTTCTCAGCGATTGCCTGGTCGCACTTCTCCTGGCCGTCGCGCTCGGAGACTTCATAGCAGAGGCATGCACGGATGCCGAGCTCCTGGCAGGCATCCTTGATCGTGAACAGGGATCCCGGGATCTCAGCGTAGCTTGCATGGTGGTCGAAGATCGCCGTCACGCCGTTGCGCAGGGACTCCATGATCGTGACATAGGCGCTCGCCTTGGTCTCATCCATGTAGAGATGCCGGTCGATCGCCCACCACTGCTGCTCCAGGTTCTCCAGGAAGTTCGTGGGGTTGCAGCCCTTGATTGCGAGGCCGCGGGCTAACCCGGAATAGATGTGGGTATGGCAGTTAATCAGGCCAGGCATAATGATACCGCCCTGGGCATCCAGGCGTTCCGCCTTCGGATAGGTCCGCTCCAACTCTTCACGGGGTCCGACCGCAGCGATCGTGCCGCCATCAATTGCGACCGCTCCATCCTGAATAAAAGGCATTGCATCGTCGCGGGTGATAACTCTACCGTTTGTTACCAGCAGCATAGTTTTCCTCTCCCAGATTCAAAGTGTCGCAGCTCAGCTACGATGGTTCCCGTTACGGGCGCAGCCCTCTCCGACCGTGCCGGCCGAACGTTTTGAGTGAGAGTCCGACAAGCTCACTGTTTATCACTGTGCCCAAGCTGACAACTTGCTTAAGCAGACTTACCGTTATTGTACCTAACTTTTTTTCAGGTATGTTTGTCTTTACTATCCCATATCCCTTCCCGGATCAAGGCATCGCTTAGCCCATCGGGCAGATTCTGGGTGTGAATGGTTATGAAGCATGGAAGAAGTGAAGGGGGTTTCAAATCACGTTATATAAGTGAAACTACAACGTAGAGATACCTGAGCTTCTCAACCATCATGCCCCGTTGTATCCATCGACAGGTTCCAGTCACACTGCAACTTGTGGTCTTCAAACTTTTTGTTATTAATACAGATAAAAATTTGTTTGATATCGCAGATTTTCGCAGCATAATTGAATAGCATATAGTTTGAACTATGGTATATGAGCATCCAGGAGTTCCCAAACATGCATGAAGATCAATTAGACTTCCTCAAGCGTCTCGCGGAGGGTATCGCTGTACAGTTTGGTAAGAACTGTGAGGTCGCTGTGCACGACCTCACAACCAAGGACTTGAACCATACGATCGTGGCAATCGAAAACGGCCACATCTCTGGCCGCTCTATCGGCGACGGGCCATCCAATGTCGTAATCAAAGCCCTCGACACCGACCCAAAAAAGCTGCATGACAAATTGGCATATCTGACACGCACCGAAGACGGGAAGATCCTGAAGTCGACGACGATCTTTCTGCGTGACCAAAAAGGCATCCCCTATGCGATCTTCGCGATCAACTACGATATCACCCTGTTTTTGACCATGACGGAAGAGCTGAAGGACTTCACTGAAGTGAAGGGCAACAACAAGTCCAATCCCGAGATCATCCCGCGCAATGTAAACGATCTACTCGATGAGCTCATCGACGAGAGCGTCCGCCTCGTCGGCAAGCCGGTGCTGCTCATGACAAAAGAGGACAAGGTCCGCGCGATCGGCTTCCTGAATGACGCCGGTGCCTTCCTGATCACCAAGTCCGGCCCCAAGGTCTGCAACTACTTCGGGATCTCCAAATACACACTCTACAGCTACATGGATGAAGCAAAACACGCGAACAATCCCAAGCCAGACAAAGCAAACTGACGAACAATATTCGATACAATACTGTGCCTTTATCCTGCGGGATGAAGGCACTTTTTATATCATGGATCTCAATCAATACTTGGCTGCTGTTCATCGAAGACACAGACACACCGAGCAAACCGAAAGAAGGTAGCGAAGCAAGGTACAGGATAAGCATGGACGATGTCGACCTCATAGTGGGCCTCGACAGATATAGAGTATGAACATCACCGAAATAGCGCAGATAACCGGACACGATCGAAAGACATTTTTCAAGTATCCGAATGAGATGAACTTCTCACCTAAGTTTCCACCACCAAGAAGAGCCACCAAATTCGACCCTCCTACAAGCCAGGGATCGATGAGTTCCTGAAACATGACCTACAGGAATTTGGAAAGCGACATAACACGATACGTGAGATCTACGAGCAGGTCCATAAGTCAGGCTATACCGACGGCGCCTACACAGTCGACAACTATGTAAGGGCAATACTGCCATCCATCGGTAAAACAGGCTCTTCGCTACTTATGGTAGGTAGCACTCCTGCATCCCCTTGAGCACGTGGCACCCGGACAGCCAAGATTTTGGTGACGGAAGGCTTCGATCCTAAGGTAGGATATGGATGCTTAAGGCAGGCATGCTGGCAAGGCTCTTTAAGAGGTCCTATGGGGCTTAGGGTCGAATGGAGCTCTTCGGCATCTGGTTTAAGGAGCGCAGATGGGTGCAGGGCATCCTCCCTGTGAGGGTGGTACACGTCAGGGCCAGGTAAGTGGTGCGCCCTGCCTGCCACAGGCAAAGCCACTGGCACCGTCGATATTCCTGTTTGGAGATACCGTCACTTTTCCACCAGAGAGTTTCTGCGCACCCAACATCCTGCCGTTATCTACGGCATACACGCGGGAATGCTTGGCAATATCCTCATCCGATCCGAGGATGGCCTTGCTTACGAGGCCGCTGTTATGGATGATATAGGATTCCTTCTTGAAGGTCGTGGCCAAGAGCACAAGCTCCACCGGGTGGATGCCTTCGTCTGCCACCTCTGCACAGCGATAGCTGTTCCGCAGGATGACAGGGGAAGCAGCAGCTATAACGAAGTCACAGGGGATATCCGAGGGATCATAGGCGAGGAGAATATCGATAGCCCCCAGCTATCTCCATTGGCTTCAATGATCCTGCCATCTCTTTGTAGCACATAGTCACAGGCATTGACAGCTGTCTGGAAGATAGCTGTCTTGCCATTTATCTCAAGATGAAGCAGGTAGCTATGAGCAGAGGTGTATTCGCTGTATCTCTTAACCGAGAGGACATCGAAAAATGCGGTGAAGTCATATTTGCTGCTCGAAGCCAGATGCCATCCATCTCGCTCCTTGTCCATCCGCCCCCCCGCATGTACATAAAGCTGCAAAGCCGCGAAAAACGCGCGGGATTCCTCCAGAAGAAAGTTGGCAAGCTCGATCTTCATGCAGCTCCTCAGTCAGAAATCTTTACCTTCTTCTACTTTCTTCCGTCGGACAATTCCATCTTTGGATGCAAGCTCTCTCATATTATTGGCGCTACGAACTTAAAGCCGCCACAATAATTGATGCCCCTGAAATCCCATCCACATATTGCCTACGTTGATGATTGCTGTCTGCATATGCATGGCGCTTCAGAACCATTGTTCCAATCCTGAAGCAGATATCGCTACTGTCTCGTGCAGACGGCCCATGCATACAAAACGCTGGATACAATTCCTAGCAACCCCAGAGAAAAGAATGTGCCTGAAGAATGTACGCCCTTTGTGGGTTTGTCGGTTCTCGGTATACTTGTATCCGTTATTAACGAGGCAGGAACACTGCTCACCGCTGCTGTTCCCCGTTGCTTGTCAGAGGTACCAATGAAAGACTTCAAGATAGCCAACATTCTGCTCGATGAGTCGCGGCAATTTTATACGACGCCGCTTCTCTACTATCGCTCTGCAAGGGCCATTTTCCCGTCCGATAAGGAAGATAGTGCCTGGAGGCTTGTGGGCCCCGGTTCGTTCGACTTCACGACCTTCTTCAATGCGCTCTCCATCAACAAATGGAGGGAATATACAGTCGCCAAGGGCTTCAGACTGCATCTCGAGCTTCGTGGCGCTGCCTGCACCGTCACGCAGACCCGCACTGATCCATTAGACTATTACCCCCACAAGCTTCCCGATACAACAAAGGCAATCGAGGCTTCGCAGGAGTGGCAGATCATCGAGATGCCACTTGTCCTTCATGACACTGATGTTATGGATTCTTTCGTGATCGATGCGGCGGGAGAGATCGAACTCAGGAATTCCTACTACACCGCCCAGATTCCCGATAACAGCGTACGTCCCATTGAGCTTGCCCTGTCGACCACGACCTTCAAGAAGGAAGACTTCATCACCCACAACATCGAGCTTGTCCGCACGAAGATCGTGGAGACCGACGAGCTCATCGCGAAGCATTTCCGTATGTACGTTGTAGACAATGGACGCACCCTGGATGCAGAGAAGCTGAGCTCGAAGAGCATCACCGTCTTCCCGAATGACAACGTGGGCGGATCGGGTGGCTTCACGTTCGGCATGGTCAAGGCCCTCGAGTCGGGAGATGTCACGAACATCCTCCTTATGGACGACGATGTGGAAGTCTCCCCAGAGAGCATCATCCGTACGTTCAACCTGCTGTCCATCACGAATGACAGGTACTTTGAAGCCTTTGTCTCCGGCTCCATGATGAACTACGACGAGCCGGATCAGCATTGGGAAGATACCGGACACATGACGGTACGAGGAAACTATCTTCCCGACAAGCCGCCCATGCGCGTCAGCGCCTTGAACGAAGCCATTGCATGTGAGACGTTCTCCTATGAAAAGGAGATCTTTGCCGATCTCAAGCAGCGCTACGCCGGCTGGTGGTACTGCTGTATTCCTGTCTCCACCATCAAGAAGGTTGGGCTTCCTCTCCCCTTCTTCGTGCGCTTCGACGATGCAGAATATGCGCTCAGGGCCAAGCCAAGGTTCATGTCCATGAACGGTATCTGCGTCTGGCACCTCGTCTTCTTCATGCGCTACAGCGCAGCAGTCGAGAGATACCAGGTCACCCGCAATGGCCTCATCGGCCAGTTCACGACCGGCGTCGCGCCACTCACGAACTTCTTCAAGGAAATCGATCATGAGGTCATGATCGAACTCTGCAAGTTCAACTACGACGACGCAGAACTTGTCCTCGAAGGCCTCGAAGATTTCTTCAAGGGTCCAAAGTTCATTGCACAGAAGGGTATCGGCGAGAAGACCTTCATGGCTGCCAACAAGAAGAAAGAGAAGCTCCTCCCGTTCGACGAGCTCCGTGAACAGGCTCTGAAGGAATGTAAGGTCGATATCCACGGCCTCTCCCCTAACGCTATTACCGACGATATTCCGATGAAGAGGGCCAGCGTCGGCCGTGTCGAGAACATAGCGCTCCGCGCGCTCGAGCGAAAATCTCTGAACGGCCAGCTCTGGGGTAACCTCAAGCCGTTCACTGATTCCGTACCTGTCATCCATGGTGTAGGCTGGTCCTATCAGGAAGGCAAGCTCTTCGGTACCGATACGCTCATCGCAATCGACAACTACAACAAGAAGGGCATCATCCGCCACAAGAACGCAGACAGAGCCAAGCAAATCTGGAGCCGCTACCAGAACGACCTCAAGTACTACAACCAGAACAAGGATAGACTCAAGAAGGAATACCAGAGCTCGAAGGGATATCTGACCTCCATCGACTTCTGGAAGGGCTATCTTGGCCTCGACTAGCGCCAGAACAGACACAGCGCATAAGCAAGCGCCTCGGGCTAAATGCATTCGAGGCGCTCTTTTTCTGTTCTATGCTGCAGCTACTACATTCCCTTGTCTTCATTCTCCTTCTCATGAATCGCAAACTCCTGTGCCAGCTGCTCCACCTTGTCAGTCAACTTGGACATGTCGCAGGCCATGCTGAGCAGCTTCACAAACATGAGGATGATCCTGTAGAAGACAAAGTTACTCGGCAAGAAAAGACCAAGCAGTTCCTCAAAGAAAGAGGCGATTCCGGAAAAATAGCGAACAGAATCATCAGTACAACACAGACTACAGGCGCATCGGGCAGGCGGCCTGCCGTGGGAAGGAAGCTAAGATGAGGGGGGGTCCTCGCGAAGATGGACACGCCCCAAGCCAGGCACCGTGGCGAGACAGTAAGCTGTAATCTTTTGGTGAACAGGAGGACACCAGCAGCTAGTGGCAAGTATCCTTTGCTCAGATGCCCACCCAACACCACCTGTAGACTTAAGCCATGAGCTGTCAGTGAGTGCAAGTAAGGCAGAAGAAGGCAAAGTCCAAGTTGAATTCGAAGCTTCCCAGACAGTATATAGATGAGTAGCGCTTAAAGGTTACCAGTACTGCGGCAAGGCCCGGCAGGTAGACCTAAAGAGAAACATCAGGGCGTGTACCAAAGAGCTTTAGGGAAACGATGATTAATGCCCCATGCACCGCAATAAGGCTCCAAGATAGATCAAGCGACGCTGGGAGCCGGGAGGTGCAGCCTGCCGGCAAAAGATGCACATGGCAAGGTTTGCAAGGGCGAGAGAGACTCGAGTGTGCAGGTATCTTCTCTATCCTCCTGTAGCGCTTCCTTAAGGGGCCGAAGCGCCGCTTCACGATAAGGAAGGGATGCTCTACCTTTAAGCGGCCGGATGCCTTCCTGGACTCGATGCCCTTCTCGGACAAGAGTGCACAGGCAAGGTCCTCTCTAGTCGAAGGCTTCCTTAGCAACGCTTTAGCGCATAGATGAGAGGTGTGGGTCTTTATGCGTCCTTAAGGGCGCTTCGCTATACCTATATAGCCTAAAGTCTGCGCAGCAGAACCTGTCATCTTCCCTTACGAGTGCGTGTGCCACAGGATATGTCGGACACATTCTAAGCGATCGTCTCCATACCATGCACAAAGCCGCCTTCGGCATCCACGCCAATATCACCTTGTATCCGATACGCCAGGCTCCCCTTTTCTTGGACTGGTGCGCTTTAAGGGTTACGTGTGTGGTCCTTGTTCTTCGTGGAGCTTTAGGGCCCAGGTGAAGGTCACATCCACCATGGAGCCGCCCCGCGCCGTGATCCCTGCCGCTTTAAGGCTATGGCGCATCTTCGCAAGTGTCGTAGCATCTAGCACCTGCTCAGACATGAGGTCTGCGTGCACAGAAGCGCTGCCAGGAGTGGCAATCCAGGATAGCATCTTTAAGTTCCCTCGTCTTAAGAGAGCAAACATAACCTAAAGCAGGATACATCCTAAAGCTTTGTCTTTGCAGCGCGCACATGCCTGACAAGAGCCTGTCCGTGGTAGCTGGTATCTACCAGTGCAATCCAGCTGTCCCACACAACGATCGCATCCATCCGCTCTAAGAGTGCCTCTCGTCTGGTCTTTCTCCTTAGACCTTAGGATTTAAGGTCCTAAAAGCTCATCTATCTGTCCATATCTGCCTTTTGGATATGCAGGAATGTGTGGATGTAGCTATACCATATCCAGAAGACAGATAGGCATCTATGTGGGTATAGGCACTGCGTGGTTCGAGACATTTTGAGCAGGTGGCATACAGCGTGTGGCCCCAGCTACCTCATCGAGCTGAATTAATCATCGGTTCCCTAGGGGCAAAACTGCATCTTCCCTGCAAAGCCAGCCATTCGGCACTATAGGATAGAGCACGACATGTGGATAAGAACTCTTCGATACTTTTAGGTGGTCGCCCGCGAAGAGAACATGACAGAGGCGGCAAATGTCCTGCATGTGATGCAGCTGGCGCTCTCGCGTCAGATCGTAGAGCTCGAGACCGAGCTTGGCTGCGCTCTCTTCAGGCACACGAACCGCTGACGTTCACCGAGGACGGCATGAGGCTCCGCCAGCACGCAGAGGAGATCAGTTATATGAAGTCAAGACCTGATTAAAAGATTGTAGGAGAAGTTTTAGGTAAGTAAGTTTTATTGGATTTTACACTTTGACAGCCGAATATTGAATGCTTTTGGCTCTTCGGTAGTTTGTGTGGGTAGCCCGCCATGGCTTTGCGCAGCTCGCATGCAGAAAACACGCAGTCTCAAGACGAACGGCCCCGCGAGGGGCCGCCCCGCGCCGTTTTCCCGAAGGATTTCACTTCGTCAAATGCATCCGATCCGAAGGGAGGACCGCACATGGGAACGATTCTGCACTACGTCCTGTCGCTTGTGAAGACTGTCGTGGTGGGAGCCGCGATAAGGGGGACTCGATAGTCGTGCGGGTGAGGCCGCACAGGCGCGAGCAGCTGAGGTGCCCGGTGTGTGGGCGTTGCTGCAGCTGCCACGACCACGTGCCGGCGAGGCGGTGGAGGGCGATGGAGCTCGCCTCCTCGAGGTGCTACCTTAAGTAGCGCCCCGCACGCGTGAGCTGCCCCGAGCACGGCGTGCATGAGGAGAGGGTGTTGTGGGGCAAGGGCGGGGTCGAGGGTCACGCGTGACTTTAAGGAGTGGGTGGCGTGCCTCGCTGTTCACAGCCCGCTCTTATGGACTGCAAGGCTGGCCAGGATCGAGTGGAAGAGCGTGGGCGGCATCTGCAGGCGGGTGTAGGAGGAGATCGAGGCTGCACGCGGACAGGGCCACATCGACGGCCTGAGGCACAAAGGCATAAGACAAGACGAGCTACAAGAAGGGCCACAGATACCTCACGGCCGTTGTCGACCATGATCTGGGATGCCTCGTTTGGGCACAGGAGGGATACGGCAAGGAGGTGCTGTCGCTTTTCCTGGACGGGCTTACGCGCGAGCAGAAAAGCTCGATCGAGGTCGTCACGGCAGACGCAGCGAAGTGGATAGAAGAGCTACTCTGGCGTCGCTGCCCCAATGCAAGATGGGTCATGGACCCCTTCCATGTGGTCGAATGGATAAACGATGTGCTCGAGCGGGTGAGGCGCGACGAATGGCAGGCAGCGCGCCAGGCAGACAGGCAGGCGAGGGCCGCCGAGCCCAGGGCGCAGCACGTACCGGGGAGCTCAGGGAGCGTGCGCGCAGCCTCTCGGCGGATGCCTTTCGCATTAAGGGGAGCAGCTATGCGCTCGCGAAGAACCCCTAAGGACCTGAGCGCGCGGCAGAGGGAGCGGCTCTTAGAGCTGAAGCGCGCAGAGGGCCATCTTGCACGTGCATGGACGCTCAAGGAGGATCTTGAGGGCTATCTTCCGCGCAAAGGATGCGCATGAGGCACAAGGGCTGCACGACAGCTGGCTGAAGGCCACCGCATACTGCAGGATCGCGCCCGTCGTCGCAGTCGAGAAGAAGGTGAGGCGCAGGCGTGCTGACGTGATAGCCGCCGTCGAGCTCGGAACCGGCAACGGGCGCGTCGAGAGCATCAACAACAAGATCAAGGTCACCATAGCCAGCGGATACGGATTTTGCAACACTGACAACCTCTGAGCGCTGATCATGCTGCGCTGCTCCGATAAGCAGCCTGCGCTGCCCTGGGAGGGCAGGGCGGAGGAGAAGCGGAAGAGGGACGAGCGCAAGCGGAAGGACCGGGAACGCGACAGGAAGAGGAGGAAGGAGAAGGCAGGCAAGGCGAAGGCTGCCTAGCCGAGCTCCGGGCCACACAAACTACCGAAGACTCTTTTAAACCTATTAGCAAGGTACAATGCAATCAGACAGCGGGTACTGAGAACCAAGGAGCACCGCTGCGATCACACGACATCACCGAATGGAATCTACCTTATGGATACGAACAAGACGAACGAAGAGATCAAGAACCTCGCTGCAGGCGATGCAGCCACGAAGAGCACCCCCGAAGCTGCCGAGATGGCATAAGCTTCCCGCCACAAACATGGCTGTGGAGAAGACTGCCATCCTCACGGACACCATCACGGTGAAGACGCCGAGAAAGCCGGGCATCATTGCCACCACCATCACCACGATGGAGAAGGCGAAATGACCGCCATCGCTACCACCATCATGGAGATGCAACCGGAGATGAGCATGAGCACCGCCATTACCATCATCACGCCAATGACGAAGAGGCCCACGGCCATCGCCACGGCGACGATGCAGAAGGAAGACGCGGGCACCACGGAGGCGGCTACAGCGCCGATGAGGAAGGGCTCGTCTGCCCCTGCATGGGAACGACGAGGGACGAGGTCTTCCAGACAGTGGCGGCAGGAGCACAAAGCGTCGAGGACGTCGAGTGCGCAACCGGAGCAGACACCCGCTACGGACGCTGCCGTGTTGTAGTCGCTGTCATGGTCAAAGAGGCATTGGCTCAGACAGCATAGATCTCAACGAATAAACAATGACACCATACCAGATAGGTTCTATAGCAATCCATCGAAGAGAGTAGGTAGATGGATAGCAGCTTCGAGAAAGGATTAGAACAAGTCTGAATGCGATCCTGTACGGAACAGAAAGAGTTCGAGTTCTTCTTCCCCAATGCGGTAGACAAGCAGCCAGTCTGGTTCGATATGGCATTCACGAAATCCGCGAAAATCGCCCGTCAGATTGTGGTCTCGGTATCTTTCATCAAGCTTCTGCCCCGACGCCAAGGTATCGACTACCTCTTTGAGTCTTGAGATTCTTAGACCACGCTTCTTAGCAAGTTTCAAATCCTTTCTAAACTGATTAGAAGGCACTACCTCAAGCATCATTGCCCAGCACCTCATCAGCCATCGCATCAAAAGAGCTGTATCGCTTATAGCTCTCCGGATGATTCTTCATCGCATCATACTCGGCAAGCGCAGCCTTTGTTTCTGCATTGGGAATGACACGCTTCACTTCGAACGGTATGCCATCGTGACTGACTGCGCTTTTCAGAAACATGGTAATTGCAGCTGTCATGTTCAATCCCAAATCGTTGAACAAATCCTCGGCAGACCGCTTCAAATCGGCATCTACCCGAACGTTGATATTTGCTGTCGACATTGATACCCCTTCCCCACTATTTTCTATATTTGTATACCCTTCGCAATGTATTGTAATCACAATGCAAAACATTATTTTACTATAGCAATACTACAAAGTGAGAATTCCCATTCAAGGAAGGAATCTACCTTATGGATACGAACAAGACGAACGAAGAGATCAAGAACCTCGCTGCAGGCGATGCAGCCACGAAGAGCACCCCCGAAGCTGCCGAGATGGCATAAGCTTCCCGCCACAAACATGGCTGTGGAGAAGACTGCCATCCTCACGGACACCATCACGGTGAAGACGCCGAGAAAGCCGGGCATCATTGCCACCACCATCACCACGATGGAGAAGGCGAAATGACCGCCATCGCTACCACCATCATGGAGATGCAACCGGAGATGAGCATGAGCACCGCCATTACCATCATCACGCCAATGACGAAGAGGCCCACGGCCATCGCCACGGCGACGATGCAGAAGGAAGACGCGGGCACCACGGAGGCGGCTACAGCGCCGATGAGGAAGGGCTCGTCTGCCCCTGCATGGGAACGACGAGGGACGAGGTCTTCCAGACAGTGGCGGCAGGAGCACAAAGCGTCGAGGACGTCGAGTGCGCAACCGGAGCAGACACCCGCTACGGACGCTGCCGTGTTGTAGTCGCTGTCATGGTCAAAGAGGCATTGGCTCAGACAGCATAGATCTCAACGAATAGTAAAGAACTCTGAAGGAGACAGGGCTCAGGCTCTGCCTCCTTCTTCTTGTCAGAAGTACTCTGCCTCTTCCAGCGTGAGCGACTCGGCCACGGCCACACAGACCTTTGCTACTTCCTCGATATCATCGAGGGCGCAGATCCACACCCTGCATGGACGTAGCGGCACGGGACTCCTACCACGACGCTCGGCACATCGAGCATGTGCGCAGATTCTCCGTCAGCGCTGCCGCCTTCACGCACGTTTGTCTGCACCCTGAGGCTATGCTCTCTCGCTGTGGCAAGCGCATAGCGCTGATATCTCGGGTTCGTTATCATACAGCAGTCGAAGTAGCGAAATATCGGGCCTTTGTAGAGCGCCGCCTGGATATCGTCGGACGGAAGGAATGCATCATCTGCCGGACACCTTTCGAACATGAAGGTAAGCTTCGGTTGGAAGGTCCTGACAGCAGCTGCAACGCCGCGCTCCCCTACCTCCTCCATCGACACGATCGAGGCCATTACATCGAAAGGCAGGTCCTTCTTTGTAAGCTCTCTCAACGCCAGGAGCAGCACCGTGACGCCTGCCTTGCAGTCGAAGGCTTTGCCGAAGGCGATGCCGTACTCCGCATCATAGACAGACTGTGTCGCCGGCACGAACGGCTCGCCCATGCCCATATGGAAGCACTCGACAACCTCTTCCTTCGAGGTGGCACCGCAAGTCGAGGATGAGCTCCTCTGTGCCGGAAGCCCTCTCTGCTTCGCTCATGAAGTGTGACAGCTTCACGCCGATGACGGCAAGGACCCATTGTCCTTCTGTCGTGCGCACATAGACATCCTGCCCTGCAAGCACATGGGGAGAAAAGCGTTCGAACTCGACGAAGCCCATGGTCTCGTTCGAGTGGATCGAGCGGACCATGCTGCCGACCTCGTCTCCATGGGCATCGAGCATAAGCGCCGGCTTCATGCCGCTGAAATCCTTCGGATAGATCAGAGCATCCATCAATGAGTTCATCTTTACGTCGGCCCAGCCGGAGCAGAACTCCTTTATCACAGCGACCGTCTCGTCCTCGAAGCCCGAAGGCGACTTGGCAGACGACACGCTCGTGGCAGCGGGACCCATGTGCCTGCTTGTGCTTGCCGACAGGGCAGTGAGGCTGCTTTTCGCGAGAAGATGCCACCACGATAACGGGAGCGTCTTCAAGGCCGAGGTCGGGCTTTTGCAGGGACGTCCCCTTAAGACACTCACTTCCGGATAGGGGCAAGCAGTTCGCAGGGCATACAGGGCTCACAGATGCCCTTTGAGGCGTGCAGTTCTACTTCTGCGACCCCCACCATCTATGGCAAAAGCCGACAGTTAAGAACACCAACGGGCTCCTGCGCAAGTTCTTCCCCTAAGGGCACAGACTTCGGAAAGGTCACAAACGAGGAGGTGCAGCATGCGGTGGAGCTGATCTGTGACAGGGCGAGGAAGGTCCTGAAATACAGGACAGCCAACGAGGTCTTTAGGGAGATGTTGCACTCAGCTTGACAATCTGTCGCTGGAATGTGTGGATGTAGCTATACTATATCCAGAAGACAGATAGGCATCTATGTGGGCATGGGAGCTGTGTGGTTCGAGACATTTTGAGCCGATGTCATACAGCGTGTGGCCCCAGCTACCTCATCGAGGCGAATTAATCATCGTTTCCCTAGGTATCAGCACCAGTATGGTGACACCTTTACTGGCTATAAGATTTGCAGCAACCACGGTCTTTCCAAATCCGGTGGGAGCCACCAGCATGCCATCGTCGCGCTGCACAAGCGAATTGATCGCATCGTCCTACCCCTCACGCAGGGTCCCGACAAAGCTGGAATGAATCATGTGCCCAAAAGTCCACTCGTCGTGCAAATCGACCTCGCAGTCACATTCACACAAGTAGGGCACAGCCGCACCCTGGCATCCGCGAGGCAGGCACAACGTATCGTCATTCTCCTCACCAAACCACAAGAAGCGAGGGGTAGTCTTTGCGTAAATCCTCTGATGCATACACTGTTTTAAGAAGAGCTCAGAGTTCGCCATAGCCGCCATCTGCGACAAGTCTGCCAGCAAGGGTTGCGACAGCTGGTACTTTCTCAGCTGAACCATACCATCCAACGTGACATCAACTTGTAACGACGTAAGGCACTGGGCTGCAGCGGTTTCGGGCGCCGCGCTATCGGCAACAGTCGCGCCATTCTGGGTGGCCAAGTCATTCTGGATTACCGTATTTTTCTCGCTACTCCAGCGAGATTTACCTCCTCCTATTCCAGGGACAACATAGCCATCCGCCAGCCCATGCGCCACCACAGCCGGCACCTTTTTGACAGTTGAGAGGAACACCCACTGATTGTCATATGGCTCAAACGCATCATCCACAAATACGCTGTTGCCCTCCCCGAACAGCGACACCCCGCAGGGATAGAGCTATGAGGTTGCCCAGGCCATCCGACGTTATAGCATCTTGAGTTGGGAAAAGTCGGTCATACGAATCGAGTCCTATCCTGGAGTAGTGTCGCCGCGCATCGTCCAGCAGGAGCGTGCCCAACAAATGCGCCTTCGCCGCAGGAACTTCTGCCTGAAAGAACAACCAAACATGCGCACCACAGCCAGACCACGACCTCTCGATCGCACAGAAAAGACCGCGACGCCGACATGCATCACGATACGCACCAGCAGCCTTCTGCCACCCATCGTCATCAAAGTCCGTCACCAGCAGCCAGCATGTAGAGTCCTTGGTCATGGGATACAGACCCAGCACATCCTTCCGCCGAAAGTCCGAGCCCACGAAATGCCTAATCAGAGTACGGTCGCCAATTGCATGCAAGTTGCGATTCGGACATTCGCTGCACTTCACATGGCGGCAATCGCATAGACCGGGCTTCCACAAATTCGAGCACGCGGGACTATATTCCATGCGCCCATCTCTGCGCAGATAGCCAGTAGCAAATGCATCCGGCCTTCCACAAAAAGCGACCTGAAGAGGGTAATCTTATGCGCTGCCGAGCTCTTTCGCGTAGCAATCTGGTCCAACTGACTTGGCCACTCACTTGCCAGGACTGCAAACTCCCTACCATCCTCCGCAGTGCACAGAACGACGTCCTTCACCCCGCCAGCACCATGCACGGCCCGACCAAACCGCAGCGTTACGCCGTCCAAAACTGCTTACAAGGCAAAGGGACGGTCGTTAAGCTTCAAGTCGCCCGGCTCGGCCATGATTAAAGCCCTCCCCTGCATGTTACTCATCCGTCTTCACCGAACCACATTAATGTGCCTCTGACGAAGAAGCACCATTATCCTTCGATATGATAGGACAAATGGGAGAATACTGTGTCTAGATAAGGTATAGATTAAGGAGGTTCATTATGGTATCCAGAACTGCCGAAATCAAATCGTATGTGTCTCCCGACGTGAAGGCCAAAGCCACAGAGATTTACTCTCACTGGGGAATGAGCCTTTCGGACGCAGTGAACACTTTTTTAATCAAGTCAATTGACGTGGGCGGACTGCCATTTGATATGCGACCAAACGAGTCCCCACGCTATGATGCAACTAGAGTCATGCGTGCCGACCCAAGATACGGAGCTACCATCCTACCCGCCGACATGAACGACGAGGAGGATGGGCTCTATGACCACCTCAAGGAATAGAGACAGTCCCTCTGTTTGGGAGATTTGGCTGGCATATCTTCATTTCGCCGATCATCTAGTCACAGCAACCAGGATTTCTAGGTAGACAGTCAGCATTTGGGGAGTACTTCCAATGGCGTGTTGAGCTTCTCGAAGAGCTCGACACGCCTCTTCTTGCAGTTGCAGGCCATCCAGACACCATGCCGCTTGGCAGCCTTGACCTTACGGGCCTCGAGCGCCTCCGAGACCTCCTGGTGGACGAGGGCGCTCACGAGCAGGATGAACGCCAGCCCCTGCATCCTGTGGTAGTCCTGCTGGCACAGGGTATGCGCGTCTTAGCCGTTCTTGAAGTAGTCGAAGTAGGTCTTAATCGCCCAGCGCTTCTTGTAGAGCGCGAAGACCTCCTCGGCAGGCGTGTCCTGCAGGCTTGTCTGCAGGACGCTCACACCCAGGTCAAGTCCGAAATCGTGTGTAAATTGCCTCGTAAGCAAACGCCCCTGCGAGCCGTCACGAAGCGAGTCTCATCCGCCGCTGCGTGCGGGCTATCTCCTCGAGATCCCCCTTCCTCCTCTCATAGCCCCTCGACCGCCGGCAGCCAGTACTGCTTGCTCTTGGCGGCCCACCTGTCGTTCTCCTCGATGAGGTAGGTCCCGACAAGCCTTATTAGCGAGCCCTTACTCGGGAACACGCCGATGACCTTCGCCCGGCGCTTCACCTTAGCGTTGAGCCTCTCGAGGCAGTTCGACGTCCTGGTGCACCTGCGCATCGCCGGTGGAAGAGTGAGCTGTAATCTTTTGGTGGACAGTGGGATTCAGGGACTGGCAACAGATATGCTCTGTCCAGATACCCACCTACCAACACCAGCAGATTGAAGAGATGAGATGTCGCTAAGCGCAAGCGAGATAGAGAAGGCAAAGTCCCGCACGAAGCCAGGGATGCCCAAACACTACACTGAAGGAGTATTGCCTCGAGGCTATCGACCACTACAGGAAGGCACGTAAGGCCAACCCGAAGAAGAGCATCAGGGAGTGCGCCGCAAAGCTTAAGGATCAACGACAAGACCCTAAACGACTGGATCATCAAGCACTCAAAGACCAAAAGGGTGACCCAGGAAAGGACCGACGAGCACAAGCAGCTCGACGCAGTGAACAGGCGTATACACGAGCTCGCAAGCGAGAATAAGTTCCTAAAAAAGAGGCAGCCTTCTTCGCCGGAAGCCTTTGTTGAAGGACAGGTTTTAGCTCATGCTGGAGAAGAGGGCAACCTACAGCGTCTCGATGATGGAGCGCGTACTGGAGGTGAGCAGGGCTCACTTCTACAGATGGCTCAAGGCCAAAGGCGGTGAGGACCCGTGGGGTCCTATCAAGGAAGCCATCATCTAGATATGGGAGGAAAGCGACAGGCGCTTTAGCTTTTGCAAGGTATGGACCAAGCTCACAGGAGATCCAAAGTTACGCAAAATTTACAGGCACGACCCGCTACCGCGTGCGCAGGTGCATGGCTAAGCTTGGGCATCTGCGGCATCTGATCCAATGCCTCCAAGAGAACGACGCTGCCCGCACCTGATACCCCCGAGCGCGCTGCCCTCACCCGGCGCGACTTTTCGTGTCTTGTGCCGACAGCCAAGCTCGTGGGCGATACAACCTATCGCAGGACCACGGCAGGCTTTATATATCTCGCCGTCGCACACGATCTGTGCACACACATGGTGGTGGGCTGAAGCATACAGGACAACATGAGGGCAGGGCTTGTCGTCTTTGCCCTGAAGATGGCATATTCGCGCGGATACGTGGCTGGAGGGGCCATATTCTAAGCAGCCCAGGCAGCCAGTACATAAGCTCAAAGCTCGCCGCCTGCTCAGCTACACACGACGTGAGGCTCTCCGTGGGGAGAACCGGAAGCTGCCACGACAATGCGCTCGCCGAATCGTTTTTCGCCACGCTCAAGAACGTGTGGTACTACCATAAGCGCCTCTTAGACGCATCCACGACCAAGCACAAGGCACACGAGTTTAATCGAGTCGTACTACAACCGCTTCCGCCCGCATAAGTCCATAGGAGATCGCGTGCCCGCAGAGGTGATGCAGGAGTTCTTCGAGCGCCTCGAGAGAGGCCTTGCATACGATCCAAAGGTGATGCAGACCGCATAAAAAATCTGAGATTCCTCTGTCCATTATATTGACAGGGGTCAGGGCTCGTGGCGGCCGTAAGGGAGGTGCTGCCCGGCGCCGCCTGGCAGCGCTGCCAGGCCCACTTGCGCAACGTGTGTAAGGCCGCCCCCAAGGGAGTGTGCGCCGGCCTTAAGGGGGGAGCTGGTCGAGAGGCTCAACTGCCAAGCGCACCGGAGGCGAGGCGCACACGGGACGAGATACTGGCGGACTTGCGCGACGTTGCCTCAAGGGCGGCGAAGGTGCTGATCGCCGCGATGCGTCTGTACATGAGGACGTCCAACTACCTGGAGAGGCTGAACAGGGAGATAGAGAGGCACGCCTGCTTTGTCGGGGTCTTCCCGAGTAAGGCGGCGGCGATCAAGATGATCGGGTCGGTCCTTACCGAAGAGAACGAGTGCAGCTCGATGCAGAGGAAAAGCTACTACGGATAGGACTTACGTGCAGCTCCTGCAGGTGGAAGACGAGCTCGCAAAGATAGCGCGCAACCAAAGGGACATGGCAAAGGCGTAAGGCAGGGAACGCGGCAGCGATTTTACACACGGATTCGGACTTGGCCGAAGGCCAGCGTGCCATCCAGGTCTCCTCAGACCTGCTGCTCGGCTGGACAAGGCTTCCTGGCGAAGATGGGCGTCTGCATGACTACTACGTGCGCCAGCTCTGGGACGGCAAGGGTGCACCCGACCTCACGAAGATCGATGCCCACCGCCTCACACATCTGGCTGCCCTCTGCAGCTGGACGCTTGCCCGTGCGCATGCACGGACCGGTAACCGCTTCGCGATTGCCTCCTATCTCGGAGACGACAATGCTATGGATGAGGCATCCTGCACGTTCGCCCATACCTATGCCGACCAGACGGAGAAAGACTTCAATACCTTCCTTGCCGCAAGGAAGCAGGGCAGATTCTGCTGAGAGATACAAGGCCTGAAGACACAGAGAGCGGAAGGAGCCCATCTCGGCGCTCCTTCCGCTCCTCTTCTCTATGAGCTGTGCCGCTAGCCTTTAAACGGCATAAGATTCGCGACTGCCTCCTCGACGCTCATGCGCCTGCCATCGTGATCGAGGTCGATCAGCACATAGCGGTTGTTGCCGACGCCGAGCTCCTTCATGTATGAAAGCTGCCTCATGCCATGCCGTGTTAGCATGCGCTCTGTCAGGTTCGTGGTTCTCCTCCGGCTTCATAGCGAAGACCATATCGACCGAAGCCTGGTCTGCTGCAAGCATGTCGGTCGAGGCGAGGATGCCGACATTCGGCGGCACGGCCGACGCTGCATGGATGCCTTGGCAGTCGCAGGAGACCGACATGTTGCGGAGCACGTTCACGAACGTGATCGCGCGTCCATCGGAGGAGAAGAAGCCCACGGTCGCCTTCGCGGACTCGCTGATACGCTCCATGAGCTCCTCTTCGGCGATATCCCACATGTTGGAGGAACCGGGCGTCGTGTGGATCTGTGCCTTGCCGCGGCGGCCGTCAGCGCATCCGATGCCGATGTTCTTGTTCGAGCCGCCGAAACCGTCCATCATATGGCCCTTGAAGTGGTGAGCACGACGAGCGAGTCGTAGCTCAGCATATGGTCGCCGACACCGATCGTGTCGAACCATTTGCCGCCCGCAACGGGCAGGTCTGCGATGCCATCCTCGTCCATAATGTCGACAGGGCAGAACGTCCAGCCATTGACCTCGAGCGTCTTCCGGTACAGCTCTGTCGTGTAGCGGTCGCCCTCGTAGTACGTGTTCGTCTCGACGATGTTGGAGTCCCTGAGCTCAGACTCCTTATCTCGAAGAGACTTGACCCAGTCCCTCGGAAGGATGTTGGGGCCGTGCTGCTCGCCCGTATGAAGCTTGAGGCCGACCTTCCCATGTATATTGCCGTTTACCTGCTCGTAGACACGGGCAAGCCCTTGTGCAGAGAAGTCTCGCGTGAAGTAGACGATCGACTCGTTGCCCTGGCGCTCCTCATAGGGAACGTAGATGTCTCCGCCTGTGCCTGGTCTTGGCTTCTCTTCCATGAAGCACCTCTTTCTCCGGAATCCATTGCCCCCATCATAGGGAGAGCTGCACGTCCATTCGTCCGATTAGGCATATTGCTGTACAAGCTTCACCAGACGGGCGTCCGTGGCACCGTTCAAGAACACGCCGGGCTCTCCCTGGGCGCCTGGCGCAGAGGGAGCCAGATCGCACGAGGAGGCTGCAGCATTGCTTCCACCCGAAGTCGCGAACGGCACGATTGTCTTACCCGAGAAATCGGCAGACTCGAGGAACGTGTTCACGATGTTCGGCGATGTGTACCACCAGATGGGAAAGCCTACATAGACAACGTCGTAGCCGGACACATCGAGCACCGCACCCTTCAAGGCCAGACGGATGCTGTGGTCGTTCTTCTCCTTCGTCGTACGTGACTGGCGGTCTCGCCAGTTGAGATCTGCCGACGTGTAGGGCACTTCAGGCTCGATCCTGAAGAGGTCAGCTCCTGCCGTCTTGGCCAGACGCTTTGCCACGCGCTTCGTTGTACCTGAAGCGCTGAAATATGCAACCAATGCCTTTGCCATGAGAAGTCCTTTCTCTCCTGATTCCCGCATCAAGCGTAGGTCCGTCAGCCAGCCCGCCTAGTGAGGAAGCTTGCCATACGTGCGGGCATAGCAGGAAAGAAGGATACAGATGCCCTCGAAACCCTCGACGTCCTTCTGCAATGAATCTCTGCCATTCGCTCTCCATGGAGGAACATATCAAAGACAACGCATCTTTCGTGTTCGGAAAGCTCTCATCTATTGGTGCCGCTTGCTTCTGCACCGCAGCTACATTTCTTGGCTACGGCGCGCATCAGCCCTCCTCGGCTCACGGAGTATCTGCCAGCCATGCAGACAGCACGAGACTCTTCCATTGCAAGATGAAGATGCTGATTGGGAAAAAGCCCAATCTGAAGCATTCTCGATCTTCCCCCCCCTCAAAGCTTTCTCTGACATTGAGGTGCAGCTTCTCCGGTTACCCTCGGCAACAGAGACAGTTCATGCAAGCGCTCTTAGTACAAGGGTTCTTAAATCTTCCGTCACCATGTGGTCTACGCCCATGAATTGGGTATAGTACAATGTACATACATAAGATGTATATTAGGAGGTTAAAATGACAACAATGACCATCCGCTGCGATGAAAACGACAAAAAAGCAGCTCAGGAGGTAGCAGAGTA
The DNA here is from genome assembly GCF_018128285.1 of Atopobium sp. oral taxon 416. Taxonomy (NCBI): domain Bacteria; kingdom Bacillati; phylum Actinomycetota; class Coriobacteriia; order Coriobacteriales; family Atopobiaceae; genus Atopobium; species Atopobium sp. oral taxon 416. The sequence goes on along the minus strand of NZ_CP072380.1, from coordinate 848,253 downwards.
CTACGGGTTCGACCTTTCCTCGGTAACCCGGGCGTTCTGGAAGCAGATGGCACGCACCCACACCATCCCGCTCAATCTGGGCAATGAGATTCCGAATGATGGGACCAGCGCCGCTCTCCGTGAAGGCGCTGAGATCATGTCCAGAGGCGGGACCGGCAAATCATACGAGACAGCCGAAGACATGCTTGCCGCGATACGAGCGGAACGCTGATAGGACACCTTCGGATCGAGTACTTGCCATCCTTCAGAAAGGATATCAAGCGCCTGGACAAGAAGCATTTCGATGATGCTCCCCTTTCCGAAGTCATCAATCTCATTGCGGAAAATACCCCAGAGGCTCTGGAAGAGCTGCGCAGGCATCACCGTATGCACGCACTCGCCGGCAACTGGGCAGGAAGCAGAGAATGCCATGCAGCGAACGCCGGAGACTGGCTACTTATCTGGACTTCGGATGAGGAAATAGCCCTTATGGAGCGCACTGGCACACATGATGAGCTTTTTCGCTGAGGGCAATCCCCATCTCGGCCGCCGATCAGACTCTATATCAGGCGAAGCGCTCGAGACATTGGGCATTGCAGCCAAGAGCTTGAGTTCTGAACAAGATCTCACGTCGCTCCTGGATGTCCTCTGCTTTGCAAAAAAAAGGAGACAGCACAAGAATGATGGTGCATTTTAAGCACTTGATCTCCCCGCAACACGCGCTGCCAATTCAGGCAAAGTCCAAGGGGCTTCCGCAAACCAGCTTGTGCCATCATGAAGCTATCCAGACTCCTGAACCAATAGCAGCATGCTTCCTGCAGAATCTGCCATCCATAGCTAAAGAGCGGGGTGCGATATGGAGATAAGGACCCTCAGATACTTCTTGGCGGTCGCTCGCGAAGAGAACATGACAGAGGCAGCCAACGTCCTGCATGTGACGCAGCCGACACTCTCGCGCCAGATTGCCGAGCTCGAGAATGAGCTTGGCTGCACGCTCTTCGTGCGAACGAACCGCGCGACGACGCTCACCGAGGATGGCATGAGGCTCCGCCAGCGCGCAGAGGAGATCCTGGCACTGGTCGAGCAGACCGAGTCCGAAGTAGGGCCGGGAGCCGAGCTCCAGGGCACGGTCCGCATCGGCGCCGCCGAGACCCGCGCCATGAAATCGGCCGTCGAGGCATTCCGCAGGGTCCATGCACTCCATCCAAAGGTCCAGATAGAGCTCTCGACCGGCAATGCCGATGCAATTGAGGAGCGCCTCGAGCGTGGCGTCGTGGATTTCGCCGTCGTGCTCGAGCCGTTCAAGGTAGAGAAGTACGACCATCTGAAGCTGCCGTAAGAAGAGCGTGTCAGTCTCATCGTCCCGACTGACCATCCGCTTACCCAGAAGGCATGCGTCCGTCCCGAAGATTTCGAGGGTCTCGACCTCATGGTCTCGTCCCGCACGACGCATAAGTCGTTCAACCTCGGTACCTGGTCCCAGGGCATGCTCCAGGAGGGAAGCTATTATATCGTCGGACGCCACGATATGATCGGCAATGCTCTGCTGCTTGTGCGCGAAGACCTTGCCTTGGCCCTCTCGATCGAAAGCGTCTGCCACGCCGATCTAGCCTTTGTGCCCCTGGAGTCTGCGCTCACGGCAGGTGCTTACCTGATCTGGAAGAAGTTCCGCCTGCTTTCGAAGCCAGGAGAGGCATTCCTCGACGAGCTCCGCCATGTCGCAGACGGGGCCTGATGCGCTCCGCGCCGCAGCTGTACCTGAAGAGTTCTGCAAAGTTGTCTGAAGGAGTCGTTGCCGTTCAGTTGCCACAACAGCGAAGCTCATGGCATGCGCTATCCTAGGGAAACGATGATTAATGCCCCATAACGTGTCAGAGGGGACCGACCACACGACTTTTCTAGGCCGGCATGCAGGAAAGGCAGGGAAAGATGCTCATCCAGCACGTGCAGGAGCCGCTATCCTTACATCTGTCCTGCCCCATGCACCGCAATAAGGCTCCAAGATAGATCAAGCGACTCTGGGAGCCGGGAGGTGCAGCCTGCCGGCAAAAGATGCACATGGCAAGGTTTGCAAGGGCGAAGCAGACATTGAGCATACAGGAGTTCTTCTCTATCCTTCTGTAGCGCTTCCTTAAGGGGTCGAAGCGCCGCTTCACGATAAGGAAGGGATGCTCTACCTTTAAGCGGATGGAGGCCTTCCTGGACTCGATGCCCTTCTCGGCTGAAAGCGCACAGGCAAGGTCCTTTATGGTCGAAGGCTTCCTTGCAACGCTTTAGCGCATAGATGAGAGGTGTGGGTCTTTATGCGTCCTTAAGGGCGCTTCGCTATACCTATATAGCCTAAAGTCTGCGCAGCAGAACCTGTCATCTTCCCTTACGAGTGCATGTGCCACAGGATATGTCAGACACATTCGCAGCGATCGTCTCTACAGCATGCACAAGGCCACCTGCGGCATCCACGCCGCTATGCGCCTTGTATCCGATACGCCAGGACCCCCCTTTCTTGGACTGGTGCGCCTTAAGGGTTACGCGCATGGTCCTTGTTCTTCGTGGAGCTTTAAGGCCCAGGTGAAGGTCGCATCCACAATAGAGCCGCCCCGCGCCGTGATCCCTGCCTTCTCGAGTCCTAAGTTCAGGCGCAAAGCACAAGCTTTGCCGAGTCCCTGCCGCTTAAGGCTATGGCGCATCTTCGCAAGTGTCGTCGCATCTGGTACCTGCGCTTGCATGAGGTCTACGTGCACAGAAGCGCTGCCAGGACCGACAATCCAGGATAGCATCTTTAAGTTCCCTCGTCTTAAGAGAGCAAACATGACCTAAAGCAGGATACATCCTAAAGCATCGTCTTTGCAGCGCGCACATACCTGCCACGCGCCTGTCCGTGGTAGCTGGTATCTACCAGTGCAATCCAGCTGTCCTACACAACGATTGTATCCATCCGCTCCAGGAATGCCTCTCGCCCGGTCTTTCTCCTAAGACCTTAGGATTTAAGGTCCCCAAAGCTCATCAGGCTGTCCATATCTTCCTTTTGGATATGCTGGAATACGTTGCTGTAATTATAACATATCCGCAGGCAGATAGGCATTTATGTGGGTATGGGCACTGCGTGATTCGAGACATTTTAAGCCGATGTCATACAGCGTGCAGCCCCAGCTACCTCATCGAGGCGAATTAATCATTGTTTCCCTAGGCTTTGCTTCACCTCTGAAGCTGCTCTGCAATTCCGGATGAAAGACTGATGCCTGCGATGGACCTGCTCAGCTACACACTCTATGCAGATCTCAAGGCATTCGGCCGCATATCGAACCGCGATGCGGCACTCGTGCTTCTGAGTCCGAACTCGCGCACGAAGGGGTTTCCCCTTCGTTCCCGTGCCATGAACGGCAGGACCTTTCTCTCGAGAGATATCGTGCATGCGATGCCAGGCAGATACCAGACAGACGATTTTGCCGATTTCGCCCATGCGACACAGGAGCTCGAGGCTGTCATCCTGTCGCATCTCGGCGGAGAAGACAGCTCCTATCAGCAGCTCCATGAGCACTACGCCGGTCCTGCTGCCGATGCGATGTGCCAGTCGCTCAATGCTGCCGGCGAGGACAGCAACCTCTATGGAATGCGCTCCAGAAGATTGCCTTCGTAGGCCAGCTTTCCGACAACGCGAAAGCCCAGCTCTGCTTCATGCTCTTCATCGTCTGCGGCTGCCTCGGCAAGCCTGATGCCGCCATCGATATCGTTCGTGCAGGACTATGCATCGAATGTCCTCGAGCTCACGATCAATACGACCGAGACCAATTTCGGTCCAGCCTTCCCGAAGGCAGAAAGCGACCAGGAAAGCGATGCACAGCTTGGCCTCATGCGCATCGTCAATGGCAAGGCACAGCCCCCAATCGAGGAGCTCACATGCGATCCTGCCGGCACGGTCATCGGCGCTCTTGCCACCGGCCCGCATGCAATAACGAACGTGGGCTTCGACGTATCTCGAAACTACCTGCGCATCTGGCGCGAGAACGGGACCTGGTGGGTGAAGGGGCTCAGCTCCACGAATGGCACGACCCCCATCTCGGGCGACAGCAGGAAGATCTATACGATCGAGCCTCCCCGCGCACAGCGAGAGCCGGGCAAGGACTATGGCCCTGTCGAGATCTCCATGAGCGACACGCTCTGTCTTGGCACGACGATACGGTTCTTGGTGATGGACCTTGCAGGATCGGACAGGGATACGCGGAAGGTGCACGATGCAGGAAACGAGCGATAAGCCCGGCACGGACGGGCTCGAGATAATCGAGTTCGAGCAGTTCGATACCTCGTTTGCCGTGAGCCCCACCGATGAGGGGAAGACAAGGCGCCGCTATATGACGCTCCTCGCAGAGTCAGAAGGAGAGCGCAGCCAGAAAACGCGCCTGAGCGACGTGCAGCTGCTCCATGTGCAGAACACGGAGGGCGCATCGTTTGTGCTGAAGCGCCTCTACCCCGTGCCGCAGGATGCAGATCCGTTCGCACGACGCGGCCGCGAGGCTGCGCTCTTCGAAGAATACCGAAACCAGCTCGCTGTCTCGCAGCTCAAGGGATTTCCCGATGTCTTCGGTTACGGCGTGACGCATGCCGGCGACCCCGGCATCCTGATGGAATGGATCGCGGGCCAGACGCTCAGGGACGCAGCCGCAAGCGACCTCACCCCCCCCCGAGGGAAGGGTGGCGACGCGCCAGGCACGGCCGTTGCCGCCATCGCACTTTCCATCCTCCAGACGCTCATCTCGACCGAATATCTCGAGGGCACGTTCGTGCACCGCGACATCTCTCCGAAAAACATCATGATCCAGATAGACGATGGAGTGCCGTTCAAAGATGGAAAGGAGCCCGAGTGCTGCCTCATCGACCTCGGCAGCTCTATCTTCATGCGCAGGGACGACGCGAGCTTCACGACGATGATGGATGTGTGGCGTACCGCGACGCCGGAATACGCACCGCCCGAGATACTGGCCCTGAACGACAGGAGCCAAATCCTTGCAAGGCGCTCTCCCTCGATCGACATCTACGCCCTTGCAAGCGTGCTCTATGAGCTGTACGCAGGGACGACGCCGTTCCGCCTTGCCGGCCATCCCGGCGAGGATGCCTGCCTCATAAAGACGCAGCCAGAGCCCATTCCCCTGAAGCCGCGTGGGCCGGAAGATCGTGGCCTCACGGATGCCATCATGTCCTGCATCAAGGTATCCCAGGCAGAGCGTCCGAATGCCCGTATCCTCTTCCGCGAGATTGCTGTCTGGCAGAAGGAGACGACCGACAGAGCCTCGACTCTTCACCATGAGGAGATTCCATCGCGCAGGAGCGGCACGCGCCTCTGGACCTCAGAGCATCAGGAGACTCAGAAGCGCTTCCAGAAGATCCAGACAGAAATGGCAGGAAGCTCTGCTGTGGCCTCGCAGGCTTCCACAAGGCATCCTGTCATTACAAGAAGAAGCCTTTTGATCAGTGCCGGTGTCGTCGCCGCTGCTGCTGTAACCGGATTCGGTGCCTATGTGGCGCTGCGTCCGAAGAGCTGGAGCGAGATCTCAGACATCGCTTCCACCATTGCCTCTGCCGGAAGCCTGGACGAAGCCGCCTCGATTGCGCATGACAGGGGAATCGCCGACGAGGATGGCTCTGTCACAGACGGCCTCACGAAGAGCATCGCACTCGCAGATGGCACGACCACCGCAGCCCAGGTCGTCGGCTACTGGCACGACGATACGGAGGATGGCGGAAAGGCAGGCCTCACATTTGCCTTCACGAACCCGATTGCAGCCCGCGCAATGGCAGATGCGTCCATGCCCGAAGGCGGCTGGGAGCAGTGCAACATGAGGAGCTGGCTCGCAGAGGACTTCATGGACAGCCTTCCGGACGAGCTATCCGGTATCATCGTCCCCGCCGTGAAGCTCACGAACAATGCCAGATCCACACGCACTGCCAGCTCTATCACATCCACGACCGACGCAATCTGGCTCTTCTCGATGGCAGAGCTTGACGGCACGCGCACGGCCGAGACGTTCGCATCCGGTTATGGCTATCTTGCCGACATCGTGAATGCCGAAGACACGCAGTATGGGTGCTAGAAGGACCAGGGCGTGAGCATCACGGCACACCTGAACGAAGCGACACAGCGGAAGTGGCAGGGCAAGGACTGCTACTGGTGGACACGCTCGCCGAGCCCCGACTGCTCGGAAGACGGCGGCGAGATCTGGTTCAACCGCATCGGCCCGAACGGCGATGCCTTCGACTTCGCGACGGTGACGACAGGCGACGAGTACACTTCATGCATGCTGCCCGGCTTCTGCATCTGAGTGCTGCAGAAACGGAGATACAAAGAACGGGGAAAGAGCTTCTGCGCTCTCTCCCCGTTCTCGTCTCCTGGCGGATATCGATTCCCGACTTCTGCCGGCTGAACGGACAGCCCTTCCTCTGTCCGCCCTTGAAAGCATAGACCACTCGAAGATTAATAAGTTGCGCAACAAATTCTCGGCGAGAAATTCTCCCAGAAGGCAAGGGGCCTGGAAGCTGCACTGCTTCCAGGTCTCCGTCATGCTGCAGCTCAGGCAAGTGCCAGATAGTCCTTGTCCTCGACCGGCTCGAGCCACTCGTTCGTAGCGCCCTCTGCCGGCACGGCAAGGACAATATGCTGGAACCAGGAGTCCTTCTGGGCCCCATGCCAGTGCTTGACCTCAGGCTCGATGCTCACGACATCGCCGGGCACGAGCTTCTGGGCAGGCTTGCCCCACTCCTGGTACCAGCCCTCGCCTGCGATGCAGATGAGGACCTGGCCGCCCTTGTGGTGCACGTGCCAGTTGCTGCGGCAGCCTGGCTCGAACGTCATGTTGCAGGCACCGAGCTGAACATCTCCGAGAGGCGCAAGATAGCTGTTGCCGATGAAGTACTTCGCATAGGCCGTGCTCGGATCTCCCATCGGGAAATCCTCGGGGAGGCCCTCAGGAGAGGTCACAGCGCCTTCCTCGTCCTCGGTCCAGACCTGCTTGGCAAGGTTGAACACAGCCCAGCCCTTCGGCCAACCGGCATACATCGTGACGTGGGTGATGAGGGCAGCGATCTCGGCGCGGGTCACGCCGTGCTTCTTTACATTCTGGAGATGGTAGAGCAGCGAGGAGCCCGTGACGCCCTGTGCCATGAGGGTCGTGACCGTGAGCATGCACTTCGTCTTCGTGGACAGCGCCTTTTGATCCCACACCTCCCCGAAGAGGATATCGTCATTCAGATGGGCGAACTCCGGAGCGAAGTTCCCGAGCTGGTCGCGTCCTGCTGTCTGCTTCATCGCAATCCCTTTCCCCTCTCGCCTTCCTAGGGAAACGATGATTAATTCCCAATGATGTGCCAGAAAGGACTAGCCACGTGGCCTTTCGCGGCCAGCATAGGCATTAATCATCGTTTCCCTAGATATCCAGGAAGCCTTGCACCTCTTCTATCCCCTGCTTTCTGAGCATGAAGATCAGATAATCCAGATGTTTGAGCCTTTCCTGCTCCGCGTGAAGCGCGCAGAGCCGCTCTTTCCGGCAGCGGCTCAGAAAAGCGATGCGTGCCACCATGCTATCAAGCTCTGCGAAGGCTGCTGCCCCAGAGGCATCGAGCCCTGCATCCTCGAGCCTGATCGACGTGTACGCTTCCATTGCCGCTCCCCTTCCTTCTTGCTGATACAAGGGTACGGCGGAAGGATCATGATGTGAAATGCCTATTGTGCAGTCTCTGCAATGAGCGTTTGCTATGTCAGGAGAGCGCACGCGCCACTTCGCTCTGAAGCGCAGGCACGACATCTGTCTCGAACCAGGGGTTCCTCTTCATCCAGATCTGGTTTCTAGGAGAGGGATGGACGAGCGGGAAGCTCTTGGGCAGGTATCCCTCATAGCCGCGCACGATATCCGTGAGCTTCACCTTTGCCGGTAGCTCCAGATAGTGGTGCACGGCGTAGGTCCCGACAAGCACGAGGAGCCTGACCTGCGGCATCTGGGAGAGCAGGAGTGGATGCCACTTCTCGGCAAAGCCGGGCCTCGGCGGCAGGTCGCCTGACTTTCCCTTGCCGGGGAAATAGAAGTCCATAGGAAGGATTGCGACCTTCGCAGGATCGTAGAAGGTCTCTGCCGCCATCCCGAGCCAGCTTCTCAGGCGCTCTCCGCTCCTGTCGTTCCAGGGAATATGCGTCGCCTCTGCAATGCGTCCGGGCGCCTGTCCGATGATTACGATGCGGGAGGTGGTAGAGGCCGTGTAGAGCGGGTCAATACCGCGCTCCGTATAGGACGCATTCTGCTCATCCTGCCTGATGGCTTCGAAGATATCTGCGAAATCCATATCGTACCCTCCCGAAAAGGGAGCTCCCGACAGATGCCGGAAGCTCCCTTGCAAGCTGTCTGCTTTCTAGATCCTAGCCAATGAGGAGCTTAAGGCCCTCATCGACCGTCGTGATGCCGGCGATACCGAAGTTGTCCACGAGAACCTTCGTGACGTTCGACGAGAGGAATGCCGGAAGCGTAGGACCGAGGTGGATATTCTTGACGCTGAGGGAAAACAGGCAAGCAGGACGATGACGGCCTTCTGCTCATACCAGGCGATGTTAAAAGCAAGCGGCAGGCCGTCGATATCGTCGAGGCCGAAGATCTCCTTGAGCTTAAGTGTGATCAGAGCAAGCGAGTAGGAGTCGTTGCACTGGCCAGCGTCGAGCACGCAGGGAATGCCATCGATGTCGCCGAGGTTGAGCTTGTTGTAGCGGTACTTCGCGCAGCCAGCAGTGAGGATCACGACGTCCTTCGGCAGCTTCTCGGCGAACTCCGTGTAGTAGTCTCTCATCTTCTGGCGGCCATCGCAGCCTGCCATAACGACGAACTCGCGGATGGCGCCGGACTTGACGGCGGCAACGACCTTGTCAGCAAGCGCGAAGACCTGCTCATGCACAAAGCCGCCGACAATCTTACCTGTCTCGATCTCGGTCGGAGAAGGCAGCGTCTTTGCCTGCTCGATGATCGGTGCGAAGTCCTTGTAGCCGCTCTCGTCTGCCTCGATGTGACCGCAGCCAGGATAGCCTGCTGCAGCCGTCGTCCACATGCGGCCCTTATAACTGTCCTTCAGCGGCACAATGCAGTTCGTCGTCATAAGGATAAGGCCGTTAAACTTCTCGAACTCGGTCTTCTGCTGCCACCAGGCATTGCCGTAGTTGCCGGTGAAGTGCGAGTACTCCTTGAAGGTAGGATAATAGTGAACAGGGAGCATCTCGGAGTGCGTGTAAACGTCCACGCCGATGCCAGCCGTCTGCTCGAGCAACATCTCAAGGATCTTGAGATCGTGGCCGGAGATCAGGATGGTGGGATTCTTGCGGACGCCGATCTCGACTTTGGTCGCCTCCAGGTTGATATAACTCCTGGTGCTGGCGACATCGAGCATTGCCGTGCCCTTGACGTCGAAGGGGCCGGTCTCAAGCGTCAGCAGCACGAGGCCGTCAACTGTAAGACTGTCGTTCGTGACCTTGGCCAGCGCCTGCTGGATGAGGACATCAATCTCGTCTGCATCGTGACTAAGCACGTTCGCGTGCTTCGAGTAGGCAGCGAGGCCCTTGAAACCGTAGGTGATAAGCTCGCGAAGAGACCTGATGTCCTCGTTCTCCGTGGCAAAGACGCTGACCATGCGTGCCTTCTCCTCGAAGCTGTCGTGCGGACCCTCCCAGAGCGCTGTCTCAGACAGTCCGTCGGTGGGAAAAAACTCTGCGAAAAGCTGCTTCTTGGCAGCGAGCGTGTCCTCGATACGCTTGATGATGGCTTCCTTGTCGAAGTTCGCGTTCGTGATCGTTGCGAAGAGATTCGTCGTCACGAGGTGGTTCGTGTCCTTCGTGATCTTCTTGCCCTTGGCACGGAATGCCGATGTCACCTGTGAGATGCCCTTCGTCACGTAGATGAGCAGGTCCTGCATTGCTGCCACATCGGGGGTCTTGCCACAGACGCTGGAAGGCGTGTAACCCTTGCAACCGGCAGTCTCCTGGCACTGGAAGCAGAACATCGGCGTATCCATGCTATTGGTCCTTTCTGTTCCTGCAGGCATCGGGGCCTATAGGCCTCTCCATCCACCGAATAGGTTTCCTATCTGACATCATTTCCTCTTCATTGTTGGTCTCTCCCCTGCTACTGTATGTTGCCAAGACCACATTCTGAGCTTTTCCGGTAAGGGGGTGCAATGGATCTGGCCGCCCTCACGGATATCCCACTCTTCAAGGACATCGATGCCCAGGGGCTGAAAGAGATAGTACAGGAGCTCCTGATGCATGAGGAGTGCTTCCAGAAAGATGAGCTCATCCTGAGAGCCGGTGCATTTACGAAATCTCTAGACATCGCACTTGCCGGATGACATATGGGTCTGCTCAGATTAAGGCACCCCCTACACAGCATGCGCCTATCGGGACAACCTCAAGGAAACTTAAGATCAACTGATCCATGTCAAGAAGGGCACGGCGTTGGGACAACACCTGCATCGAGAGCTTCTGGAGACACATAAAGAACAGATGGGACCGACATCGAGCCTCACTATAGATGGGCTCATAGCAAGAGTTGATGACTACATCTACTGCTACAACAATCTCATGGGCCAGCAGCACCTAGCATAGTTGACCTCTTTGGAGTATGCTGCCGCGTGGTCACCTCCGCAAAGTGGTATATACAGAGAAACAAACCAGAGGTTCGAGCTTCAAGTATCATTTGCAATTGCCAAAAGTCAAAGAGACTTGAAGGTTCAACCATGGCTCAGATCAAACTTACTCTTAACCAGGACGAGATAATGCATCTGCTCGAAGACTCCAGCAAAGAGGCACTCAAGCTCATGCTCTAAAGGTCGCTCAACGCCCAACTGTACGCAAAGTCGGAGGGTCAGCTGGGTGCGGGGTACTTGCGAGCGCAGCGACAGCCGCAGCGATAGAGGAGGCGCTTCCTCACGCTGCGCTTCACCACGATAGATCTCTTTGTCCTAAGGCATAGCAATGTGCCCTTCTAGACCTACAAGCGCAAGCGAGCCTGCCGGTGTGGCCATTATGGCCGAGATGGTCGTCGCCGGTACATCGAGGGCGAAGATGAGCACGCTCATGGAGACGATCTGTAACAGAGGAGTTGTCGAAGTCGGTAGTGTTCGAGGCACTCGCACAGTACGACGCTGCCGTAGAGGAGCTTCGTACGTACCGCATTGAGGACGACTACCTGGTTTTCATGGTGGGAACGACCTACCTGAAGGTCAGGGTCAACTACAAGATCTACCCGATGGGACTTAGCAGGGACGCGATGAAGGAGCTCATAGGGTTTAGGCTCAAGAAGTGAGCGTCACACGAGACCTGGAAGAGATTCCTCTCCTCGCTGCGTGCCTGTAGGCAGCCGGGCATGAGCATGTTTGCCTTAGATGCCCACGAGGAGGCTCGCAGGTGCGCTGCAGCAGGTCTACCCTAACGTAGCCTGGCAGCGCTTTCAGGCGCACTTCTCGCACAACGTCTCTGCTGCCGCCTTAAAGCGGCTGCGCGCCTCCCTCCTGTGCTGCAAGCTCACTGAGGGGGTGTCCCAAGGCACTGGAGTGTCTGGTCGCCGGGTTTAAGGACACAATTGGAAGTCATGGCCCTCCCGCAGGTGCAGGTGCACCAGGACCTCGAAGGCTCAACGCCGAGGTGAAGCGCTCCCAGAAGCTCATCGCTATATTCCCGAGCGAGGACTTACTCATCAGGCTCGTGGGGACCTACCTTATCGAGGAGAACGACAGATGGGCAGCAAAGAGCAAGCAGTACTTGCCTGCCGGCGGTCGAAGAGCTATGAGAGGAAAAAGGAGGCGCTCGCAAAGATAGCCCGCGCGCAGCGGCAGATGAGGCTTAATTCGTGATGGCTTGCAGGTAGCGGTTGCTTATGAGCTAATTTACACACAGATTTGGACTTAACTAGCGTGAAGGCCGGAACTTGCCAAATTCATACGTGACCGAAATCTTGCTTCTGTTATAGTAATTTCCGCACCGCATGGGGAATTAGCTCAGTTGGGAGACCACATGACTGGTAGTCATGTGGTCAGGAGTTCGAATCCCCTATTCTCCACTATGATTACTCCGCAGGCCACTAGGTGGCCTGCTTGCTTTGGGGGCGCAGACAGGCTTCTTCTGATAGACGGGAGAAGCGGAATCTGCTAACATACTCCCGCACGAGTGATTGGCTCAAGGGTAGAGCACTTCCTTCACACGGAAGAGGCCGCTGATTCGAATCCAGCATTGCCCACCAGGAAATATGAGGGCGGCGGCTCAGGCCGTCGCCTTTTTCTCTATGTAAGGACTCATGGCGCAACGGTTAGCGCAGGGGGCTCATAATCCCTGGGTGCAGGTTCGAGTCCTGCTGGGCCCACTAGACGCTCGAGGCCGGCGACACGCGCTGCTGATCTCTTTTCGTAGGAAGGACATGAGGGCCATGTTCGGTTTCTTCAAGAAGCTCGGAAGGGACTTAGAGATGGAGCCGAAGAGCAAAGATCCGTATGGCCTCGAGGGCGCAACCTCGATCTTCAATCTCCGCGAGCTTGCTGGATATCCGGGAGAGGCTGGCCCCACGCTTCCGCACCGGTTCCTGCGCTCCGGTGCCCTTGACGCTGCGACAGAGGCCGATTGCGCTTTCCTCAAGGACTACGGCGTGTGCCGTGTCGTGGACCTTCGAGGCACGGCCGAGCTTGCACACGGCGACGGGCTGCTCGCACAGGACCCCAATATCGCCTGGATAAACGTGCCGCTCTTCGACTACAACATGAGCGACCCTTACCTCATGCCTCGCACCGGGACGACAGGATACCTTGCCGAGAGCTACTGCACGATACTTGCGAACAAGCCTGCCATGAAGGAGATTTTCGAGTTCTTCGCCGAAGCTGAAGCGGATGACTGCATCCTCTTCCACTGCGCAGCCGGCATGGACAGGACCGGCGTGACGTCGATGCTCCTGCTCGGACTCTGCGGCGTCGACCGGGCGCACATCATCTGCGACTATTCCTATTCCTTCGGCGACGTACGCGAGGTCGACAAGGCTGTCATGTCCGGGAAGCCGCCCGAGAAGATGCATGTGCGTTCGGAGCTCAAGAGCCGTATCAAGGCCATATCGGAGACCTGGGATCTCCTGATAGCAGGCTATGGCTCGGCCGATACCTATCTCGACTCCTGCGGCATCATGCCCGAGACGAGGCGAGCCGTAAGGGAGCATCTCGAGAGCTGAGCCCTGTGCGCAAAGCCTCAGCTCGAGGCGCTTCCCTGTACTTCGCGTGGCGTTTTCGCAGATGGGCTTTGCGTCCCCGGAGGTGCCGATAAAAAAATCCGTACATCTGACTCGAAGATTGGAGTATCAGATGTATCAAGATCTAACAATCAAGTAAATGAAGGCCACCAGACCTACGTCGAGCTGTAGAAACTCGCATCGGACATCATCATATGGCGGACCACCCTTGCAGTCTCGGGTCACCTGTCCCTTGCCTGGTTGACACCGAACAGGTAGACGTACCAGTTGAGGTAGCTTTTGCATGTCGGACATGGGACATGCCCGTGAAGCGCCAGAGGTATCTCTTAAGCCAGGAGCAGAGGTTGTTAGCGAGCTCCATGCTCTCAAGGTATTCCGGGTCTCGGGTATGATTTGGAGACTGCTCCGGCATCGCGTATGACCCCGCTGTGGGCGCACTCCCGCTCGTGCACGACGAGCGCGCCTTTGGCTATGTGGCCGCCGAATGCGTCCCTGATCCTTCTCGTGGACGGCTTGCCGTGTCCGCAGACCACGGCGTATGGGTTCTTGAAGATGTCTATCCCAACCGCTATGCAGAGCTGCTGCGAGGAGAGCCCCCGCTTCCTCGCCTGCCCGTATCCGTGCGGAAGGTCCGTATCCACTATGTAGGTCTTACCGATCCAGACGCGCTTCTTAAGGACGATCCTGTCCTGATAGCCGTCCCACGGTGGTAAACACCCGGTACCCCCACTCCCAGACGCTCTGGTGAGATATCTGGAGGGATTTAGCGATGCAGTCCAGGGGCATGCTGTAGCGCATGAGCCGGATGGGCGATACCCAGCCTGCAGCGGGCATGCTCGAAGACGGTCCCTGTAAGCGAGCTATACTTGCTCCCGCATGCGGGGCACTCTCAATCTCTGTGCGCCACTCGGCGCGAGGCCGTCGCGCTTCGTGCGCGCGGACTCGCATGGCGGGCAGCAGGAATGCGGCCTCGGCGAAGGTGTCAAAGCCCGTCTGCTTACGGCAGCGGCGACCGGCTATGGCCTCCTCCAGCTGGCGGATCTTCTGCTCTTCGGCCTCTGCGATGCGGGTACAGGAGGGATTCTCCCATACCATGATCCTGACGATCCCGCTTCGCCCTGGAGGGCACCCGGCAAAACCGTCGCCAAACACAGAGCCGGGTGAGCTCCAGGGCACATTCTCCATTTGGCATGTGGAATTGTATCACCTGGACTATCAGGACAGCCTGAACCGGCCCCCATTTACTTGACTGTCAGATATCAAGAAGATTAGAAGAAGTGTCTCATTGAAGAATATCGATGCAACAGTCACTTCATTGGCAAAGCAATGCAAACGCTAGGGAAACGATGATTAATGCCCCATAACGTGTCAGAGGGGACCGACCACACGACTTTTCGCGTCCGGTATGCGGGAAAGGCAGGGAAGGATGCTCATCCAGCACGTGCAGGAGCCGCTATCCTTACATCCTCCTGCCCCATGCACCGCAAGGAGGCTCCAAGACGGATCAAGCGACGCTGGGAGCCGGGAGGTGCAGCCTGCCGGTAAAAGATGCAAATGGGTAAGGTTTGCAAGGGCGAGAAAGACATCGAGCATACAGGAGGTCTTCTCTATCCCCTGTAGCGCTTCCTTAAGGGGCCGAAGCGCCGCTTCACGATAAGGAAGGGTGCTTCTGCCTTTGAGCGGATGGATGCCTTCCTGGACTCGATACCCTTCTCGGACAAGAGTGCACAGGCAAGGCCCTCTGTAGTCGAAGGCTTTCTTAGCAACGCTTTAGCGCACAGATGAGAGGTGTGGGTCTTTATGCGTCCTTAAGGGCGCTTCGCTATACCTATATAGCCTAAAGTCTGCGCAGCAGAACCTGTCATCTTCCCTTACGAGTGCATGTGCCACAGGATATGTCAGACACATTCGCAGCGATCGTCTCTACAGCATGCACAAGGCCACCTGCGGCATCCACGCCGCTATGCGCCTTGTATCCGATACGCCAGGACCCCCCTTTCTTGGACTGGTGCGCCTTAAGGGTTACGCGCATGGTCCTTGTTCTTCGTGGAGCTTTAAGGCCCAGGTGAAGGTCGCATCCACAATAGAGCCGCCCCGCGCCGTGATCCCTGCCTTCTCGAGTCCTAAGTTCAGGCGCAAAGCACAAGCCTTGCCGAACTCCTCTCGCTTTAAGGCTATGGCGCATCTTCGCAAGTGTCGTCGCATCTGGTACCTGCGCTTGCATGAGGTCTACGTGCACAGAAGCGCTGCCAGGAGCGGTAATCCAGGATAGCATCTTTAAGTTCCCTCGTCTTAAGAGAGCAAACATGACCTAAAGCAGGCTACATCCTAAAGCTTCGTCTTTGCAGCGCGCACATGCCTGACAAGAGCCTGTCAGTGGTAGCTGGTATCTACCAGAACAATCCAGCTATCCCACACAACGATTGTATCCATCCGCTCCAGGAATGCCTCTCGCCGGGTCTTCTTCCTAGGACCTTAGGATTTAAGGTCCTAAAAGCTCATCTGGCTGCCCATATCTTCCTTTTGGATATGCAGGAATACGTGGATGTAGCTATACCATATCCAGAAAGACAGATAGGCATCTATGTGGGTATGGGCACTGCGTGGTTCGAGACATTTTGAGCCGATGTCATACAGCGTGTGGCCCCAGCTACCTCATCGAGGCGAATTAATCATCGTTTCCCTAGCGACGAAGAAAGACTCTTCTCAGAATTCTTCTTCCTTGTAAAGATCTGATTGTGCCAGCAGCCAAATTCATAGTGTGGGTCCCTGGAAGAGCTCCTCGTGCATGCCCATACGCACGAGGCGGATGATGGGATTCGTCTTATGGGGAAGGTAGAGCACAATGACATCGATCTTGCCATCCGACAGATGGAAGTCAATGTGGCCGTTGTAATTACCGCCCGGATTATCTAAGACATGTGGCCGGTACTCTTTAGGCACCCTGCCGGTCTGCATGAGCTCTTCCACAGCTTCGGCAAAGTCTGCCTTGAGCTGTGGATGGACCCGTATAACCCTCTGGTAGTCCAGCTTGAACCTATGTTCAACCCTGATTTCGAACATGGCTACTTTCTGTCTAGGTAGGCCATGAGGCTTGCACTATCAGAGAAGGCCGGCGAATCATCAGGGATGATCCCCAGTTCCTTGGCCTCAGCTTCCACCATAGCCCGCCTCGTCTCCTCGTTAGGTGTCGCGGGAGATGGCTCCAGGTCGAAGGGAACCCGCCGCTGGTTGATGAGCTGTTTCACAGCCAGGTTGAGGTAACTGTTAAAGCTGAGACCGATGGACTCGAGAATAGAGGTTGCCTCTTCCTTGTCACGCCGGTCAAAGCGTACCGTTGTCGTCTGAGTGACTGTTGCCATAAAGAACACCTCCATCTGATTGCGTTGAATTCATAGTGACATTATATTGCATCATAGCATTATCATACCCACAAGAAACGAGGACAAGATGGCATCCTGCCACAGATAGCGATGAGTCAACTCGAGACACGACTTAGCCTGCAAGCGCCTCCAGGACGTGGTCCACCGCAGTTTCGCTGACCCGCCCGAACGCTTCCTCTGTGCTGCCACCTATGTGAAGAGTGCCGATGAAGTTGTCAAGGTGGAGCAGGGATCCCATACTGAGGGAATCTTCTCTTCGAAGACATCGAAGCCAGCCCCTGCCACAATTCCGTCCTCAAGAGGATCCAGGAGTACCCCTCGTCCACGATGCCACCACGTACCATGTTGATGAGTATAAGGCCAGACTTGGCAAGGGCCTTGTGTCCTACCATGCCTCTCGTCTCGTCGACCAGCGGCACGTGGATGCTCACGAAATCGCAGGCGCCAAAGAGCTCCTCAAGCGTGTCCATCTTCTTGAAGCGCAGCTACATCCTCTCTTGGATTGTAGCGGCGCACCTCCATGCGGAAGGCAGCCTCCACGATCTCAGCGAGCCGCTGCGCGATGTGCGCCCTGTGTCAATATTTCGGACGGCAGATTGTCAAGCTGAGTGTAACATCTCCTTAAAGACTTCGTTGGCTGTCCTGTACTTCAGGACCTTCCTCGGCCTGTCACAGATCAGCTCTACCGCATGCTGCACCTCCTCGTTTGTGACCTTGCTGAAGTCGGTGCCCTTAGGGGAAGAACTTGCGCAGGAGCCCGTTAGTGTTCTTAACTGTTAGCTTCTGCCATAGATGGTGGGGGTCGCAGAAGTAGAACTGCACGCTTCAAAGGGCATCTGTGACATCTGCATGCCCTGTGAACTGCTTGCCCCTATCCGGAAGTGAGCGTCTCGAGGGGACGTCCCTGTAGTAGTCCGACCTCGGCCTTAGAGACGCTCTCGCTGTCGTGGTGGCATCTCTTTGCGAGAAGCAGCCTCACTGCCCTGTCGGCAAGCACGAGCAGGCACATAGGTCCCGCTGCCACGAGCGTGTCGTCTGCCCACTCGCTGAGACGAGACCTCTCATCGGCCTTTTGGGCCTCTCCTCCACGGTGTGTAAGATCTCGATCTTACCCCTCATCTTAGGCCTCTTGCTGCGCAGGTGGCGCCGCACCTGGCCTTGCGGGCCGGATCCCGGCAGGTCGAGGGCGATGGCTTGGACCTGCCTGCAGAGTAGTCGGCAGGCTCAACGGTGCACCTGCCGCCACCCTCGAGCCTGAGATGTCGTCTATCTCCTCCAGGGACCAGTGTCTGTCCATGATGAGTAAGCGCACCTTCTGCGTAAGCGCAGGGTCTGAAAGCCGCCTTTTCGCCCTGCATCTCCTGCAGCGCTCATCCGCCCTCCTTTTGGGCAGCACATGCCCTAAAGCGGCCGTAGCGGCCATTCCTCTTGAGCTTGTGGCAGACGCTGGAGCTGTCCTTGCCGATCTCTGCCGCGATATAGCCGATTGGCCTTCCCTTGTGCCACACAGCTCGGCTATGCAATCCCTCTCCTGAGGGCTAAGATGTGTGTAGTGGCACATTCCTTCCAGCTTTCGACGTTGATGAGCCAACCAACATCGTAGCCTTCCGGAGTGTGCCACACCTCCATTCAGCGGGCTATCCTGTTGCACTCAGGATGCTAATCCGCCGGTCTTCAAAGCTCATCTATCTGTCCATATCTTCCTTTTGGATATGCTGGAATGTGTGGATGTAGCTATACCATATCCAGAAGACATATAGGTATCTATGTGGATATGGGCACTGTGTGGTTCGAGACATTTTGAGCAGGTGGCATACAGCGTGCGGCCCCAGCGATTTCATCGAGCCGAATTAATCATCGTTTCCCTAGCGCCAGATATGGGCGCGGAGCCACTCCGCTGCCTCGTTCACGACCTGCCAGTAGTAGGGGTCGACGAAACCATGGCCGCCGCCCGGAATCACATGGAGCTCACAGTGCGGGAAGAGCGACTGGGCGCGCTGGGAGTACGAGAGCGGCACGACCTGATCTGCGTCCCCATGGAAGATGATCACATCCTGCGGAAAGGCCGGGATGTGCTCGAAGAAGTCGTAGTCCCAGCAGGAGCGCAGGAAATCTCCTGACACATCCATGCTCATAACGTGGAAGCGCTCAGGCAGATCCTCCCTCCGCGCACAGGCACTGTGCACCGCATCGTACAGGTTGAAGGCAGGATAGAGCAGAAGGCAACCCTTCACGAGCTGTACGTTCGCCCTCGCTGCCATGAGCGCGATCGTGGCACCCAAGGAGGCGCCACAGAGGAAGAGGTTGTGCTCGTCCACATAGGACTCCCGCGAGAGCTCCCAGGCAACCGCCTCGAGGTCATGCTGCTCCGTGAAGAGCGACATATTGTCCTGCCAGCTGCTCCTTGAGTAGCTGCCACCACCGCAGAAGTCGAAGACATACGTCACCATGCCCCGCTCGGCGGCACACCTTGCATACGGCTCCATGTCCCCATGGTTCGTCGAGAGCCCATGGGCAAAGATGGCAGTAGCGCGCGGCCTTCCGTCATCCCAGCCATCCGGTAGGAAGAGCTTCCCGTAGATCTTCTTGTCATCGCGCTGGCACCAATGCTCGCGTTCCGTATAGCCCACAGCAGCCTCCTGGAGAGTCTCTTGTCAGATGGATTTTTCAAATTCATTCTACCTGATGCATGTGCAATCCCTTGCCCATCTCCCATGATTGGGACGCCTGTCCCAGACGAGACAGCTGTCTGTTTGAAGCTCTGAGCAGGGGTGATGCAGAGCCCGGAAGACGAAGGAGGCTCCGGAAGAGCGAATCTCCGGGGCTTCCCACAGATGCTCCACAGATGAGGTGCTAGTGCGTTGTACCCGTAGCCGTCTTCACATCATCCTCGTGCTCGACGGCAGCTGCGAGTCCGAGCTCGATGCCGCGCGTCATCATATCGAGCGACATGCTCGGCGTCAAGGATGGCAGATGGCAGGCCTGCTCCGTCGCATACGGGACATGGAGGAAGCCACCACGGACGCCCGGATGCTTCGTTGCCAGCGTGTGCAGCAACGAATACATCACGTCGTTGCAGACGTAGGTGCCGGCCGTATAGGAGACCTCTGCCGGGATGCCTGCTCCGGTCATGGCCTGGACCATTGACTTGACGGGAAGCGTCGCGAAGTAGGCATCGGGGCCATCAGCCGAGATCTTCTCTGCCACCGGCTGGTTGCCGTCGTTGTCCGGAATGCGGGCATCAGCGTAGTTGATACCGACAAACTCAGGCGTGATCTTCGCGCGGCCACCTGCCTGGCCGACGCAGAGCACGAGGTTCGGCTGGACCTCGTCAATTGCCTTGTCCACAGCCTCGGGTCCCTTGCCAAAGACAACCGGGATTTCGACCTTCGTGACGGAGGCGCCGGCAATCGTGTCGGGAAGCCTGCGAACAGCCTCCCAGGCCGGGTTCATGGTCTCACTGCCGAACGGCTGGAAGCCAGTCACGAGAATCTTCTTCATAGCAATCCTTCTCTCTCCCAGAAGAGCCTGCCCGAAGGCAGGCTCTCGTTGTATACGTCTAGATGGTCTCTACCCAGCTACAGCGCGACGAGGCAGATCATGAGGAGAATCTGGAAGGCAAGCATGATGAGGGCGGGGACGATCTGCTTCTTGATGGCACCGTACTCGTCGTCCATCTCGAGGATTGCGACAGGGACGATGTTGAAGTTGGCTGCCATTGGCGTCATGAGCGTGCCACAGTAGCCGCAGGTGTAAGGGCGAGGGAGCCGACAATGACAGGATCTACACCGAGGGGCATCGCGAATGGAGCCCCAATGCCGACCGTCATGACCGTGATGGCAGCAAAGGCATTGCCCATGATCACCGTGAAGAGGGCCATGCCGACGCAGTAGACAACGATACCGACGACCATGTTACCCTGCGGGATGATGGCGCCCACGATATCGGAGATGACGGTGCCGATGCCTGTGGCTATGAAGACGGAGCCCAGGATGGCAAGAAGCGTCAGGAGCACGATAAGCTTACCCACGATATCGAGCATGCGGCGGGAGTTCTCGAGATAAACCCTCATCGTGTTCTGCTTCGGCCGCATGAAGTGCAGGACGATTATGCCGACAAAGACGCCGACCGTGATACCAACAGGGAGCTGATCTGTGACAGAGCGAGGAAGGTCCTGAAATACAGGACAGCCAACGAAGTCTTTAGGGAGATGTTGCATTCAGCTTGACAATCTGCCTCGTTAGCCTCGCTGCGCTTAAGCAGCTGATAGCCTATCTCTACGATCTTTTACCCAGCGGATCTGTGTTTTGGGACTTTAGCCCTAACTCGGTGGTAAGGTGGCTTTTAGGCTTGCCGGTGGAGATAGCACACTCAGCTGTTTTCAGGCGCTACTCATCGCTGTATTTGGTAGCAAGATTGTTTGCCACCTGTAGTCTTTTCGGTCGGCTTGTCTTGCAGTTAAGAGGAGCCTCATAATTCCTCAAGCTGCACTGTCTGAAAAAACGATACAGGTCAACCAGCGAGACGCAGGCGTCCAGCTCGTCGGTCTCGGCTATGGGCCTGATGGCCGTCCTGATCCCGATCCCCGCCTGCGCGATGGCCTCGGTATCTGTTCGGTCACTCTTCGCCGTCCCGGGGAAACATCTCCCGGGCATGCTTCATGGACTTCCCCGGAAGGTATCCGACATCGATCCTTTTCGCGCGCCACCTGTACACGATAAGCGAGCCTATGTTGTTCTTCTGGTCCACAATTGACCAGGGCGCCCTCTTCCGCCTCGTCGAGCAGAGCCTCGATGTTCTCCTGGCACCTGTCCTGCCTGTAGCTGATCGCGATGGTGCCACCCGGTTTCAGGCCCACTGCCCGGAGGAATGGCCTCCTGACATCTATCCCGAGATAGAAGCGCTGCGGCCCGAACCAGTCTTTCTGCTTGTGTTCCATGATGGTACTTTCCTTACTGTCCCGCGTGTCTGAGGGACGACATCCACACTGCCCTGCTTATCGTGTGGCACATCCCTATCAGCCGTTCTCAGACAGACCACCATCCCTTAGCAGCAACACCCCCCGGGCCTTCGCAAGAGACAGGGGTACACGGCTATCCGGGGAAGGTCGGCCAGCAGCCCCTTTCAGGGCCATCTACAAGGTTAGGGAATCCGCAGGCACTTCATTGTCGAAAACCCCAAAGCTCGAAGAAGTCCCCAAGAGGAGATCTCTCATTGTAATGGGGTGGTAACGCAAATCCGTACCAAACGGTGATGCTCGGTACGGACTTGCGTTACCACCCACCGGAGATAGGAGCAGCATGGCAGACAGCGGCAGGACCGAAAGCGTCAACACGTATATCGAGGCTTTGGCTCCAAAGTAGCAGACAGCATTCAAAAGCCTCTGCTCTGGCATCGAAATATACCTGCCAGGCTCTGAAACCTGCATCTCCTGGAGCATGCCGACATACAAGGTGGACGGCAGGATCATCATCCAGCTCGCTGCTTGGAAGAAGCATATCGGCATCTATCCAAGACCTGAGGCGCTCGAACATTTTGCAAACGAGATATCGGCTGCCGGTCTCAAGACATCGAAAGGTACGCTCTAAGTGCCGTATAGCGACATCCATGGGAAGCTTGTCTGCAGCATCGTCCGCTGGTGCCTCGAGAACAGATAGCTTTGCGGCACAGAAAAAAATCCGGACCCCGCAAGAATGCAGAGCCCGAACTCATACTGATGCAGCTTGTGGCTACTCTGCCCAGAACACGCGGCTGTCCTTGTGTGTCTGCGGAGCAGACACCTTGTCCTTCACGGGATAGCCGAGGATCAGATGTCCTACCCCCTCATAACCTTCTGGCACGCCGAGCGAAGAGAGCCACTCCTGGACTTCAGGCATTTCCGACTCTTCCTTGGCGCGGTGGATCCAGCAACTGCCAAGGCCCAAGCCCTCAGCAGCAAGCCCCATGGTCCCGATCATGAGAGAACCATCGCAGACATAGGTCGGCATGTCCTTCTTGCCAAGGACCAGAAGCACGACCGGCGCTCCATAGAAGGGGTCAAACCCCTCTTTCCAGCCGCCGATCTTCCTGTTGAGCTCGGAGAGCCAGGCAATCTTCTCCTTGTCCGTGACGGCGACTATGATGGCAGACTGCCTGCCCATGCCGCTCGGTGCCCAGAGTCCGGCATCGATAACCTTGTCTATAAGGTCCTTCGGCACAGCCTTATCCTCATAGGCACGGACACTGCGGCGGTTATGAATCGCTTCAAGCACATCTTCCATGGATACCTCCTCAAAGAGAAAACCAACATCGTTCAATAGGACTCATACCCTAAACGCTTCTCCACTTGCACGCAGATGCCCTGCGAGCTGAACCTGAAAGAAATGGAGCACTACACGCGAAACGCAACAAATCCTTCGAGCTGCTCGTCTGCCTCGGAGGTATCCTGCTTGATGCTCGCACCTCGATACCCCATCACATAGAGCCCTGCTGCCTTGGCAGCATGAATACCAACGGGAGAATCCTCGACAGCAATGGAGTCTTTCGCATCCTTGTTCAAGAGCCTGAGCGCCAGAAGGTAGGGGTCGGGCTCTGGCTTGTGCCGCTCGCACATATCTCCTGTGACAATGACATCAAAGGAAGATGCCAAGTGGAGCCGATCGAGCGCAAAGAAGATAGAAGAGGCAGCCGTCGTGGAGACGAGGCCAATCGGTATGCAGCGGGCACGGAGATCTGCCAGGACTCCTATGAGGCCAGGCTCTGCCTCGAGCGGGAAATCGCGGTAGATGCAGGTATTGTCGCGTCTCTTTGCAAAGAACTCCTGCGCCGTGACTGTGAGGCCATATTTCCTGAAGAGTGCCGGGATAGACTCGAGCCCGGTCGTGCCGACCAGCGACTGCATCTCCTCTCTCGTGGGGTTGATGCCGTAAAGCTCATACACTTCCCTGTCAAGCTCTATGCCATACCTCTCGGTATCGGCACAGACGCCGTCGAAATCGAAGAGGACGCATGCGGGCGTATCCGGCTTTATCATCAGCCTCTCTCCTGTCTTCTCATCTCAATCTTAGATCTTACTGCACGAAGCAAGCATCGAGCCACTCGGCTCCTGGGCGCGCGATCAGGCGTGCATCCTTGTATGCCATCTCAGCCGTCAGTATCGTCTGCCCGATATAGCGGCCCGACTGCGTCCGCTCAAGCACAAGCGCGATATTGGGCTGCTCGCCTTCCGTAAGGTCAAGCGGCAGAAGCAGGCTCACGCAGTCCCTGCCGGGATAGTAGATGGGCACGGCCCAGCGCCAGCTCCAGGAGACCTTCTTGACCGAGAGCCGGATAATGGCATCGATCCTATCCTTCAAGCGCTGAAAACGCGCTGGTCGGCATCCAGGAGCTTTGCGAGTGCATCGAAAGCATCGTTGCGTACATCCTTCTCCTGCATGCCAAAGGCGCGCTTCACGACAGCAAACTCCTCATCGCTGTCCGCAAGCTCACACTCAAGGAAGGCTTCAGGCAGCCGGTCGATATCGTCGATCAGGATATGGCTATAGTCGGGTGTCGGCACCTGGTCCACGTCGCAGCGCACGTCCTCTGCCTTGAAGAGATAGCATGCACGCTGGGGCAGGTTGTGGAAGCTCCTGAGCAGTCTGTCGCCGAACCGGTCCGCTCCCGCTGCAGCAAAGCCTTCGAGGAACCACGGCTGCTTGTCCGGCACCTTATTCGGCGTGAAGCAGGCAAAGATGTCCTCAAACGATTCGTCGACAAAGCCCGTATTGAAGGCACAGAAATCCCCTGCATCGCTCACAAGGACCTTGTTCTTGCGCTCGAGGCACAAGAACATGAAGCGCAGGTAGTCGCTCAGAATCTCGTAGCAACGAACCTCTGTCCCGACGAAGTCCCACCGCTCGGGCAAAGCCATCCCCGCCAGACGCGCATAGGTCTCCCCCCTCGCCGAGATAGGCAAAATCGAAAAGCGAGACCTCTTCCCGACCCTTCTTCATCGGCTGCTCCTCTCTGCGCCATCAGCCTTCTCCTGCATCATACGCCTGACAGAGCAGCCGATGAAATGGAGTCCCTACACGAGCCCCAAGCCGACCTTCATCTTGAGGATGCGGCGGCAGGAATCGTCGATACGATCCTTTGTGATGTCTCCTGCCTCCACGGCACTGAGCACTGCCGTATAGGCCCTATCAAAATCGCTCGGCATGAGCAGCATATCGACGCCGGCATCGAGAGCAGAGAGCACGATAGTCTCGATCGTATAGTCCTGAACGATTGCACCCATCTCGAGCGAGTCAGTGATGATGACACCGTCGAAGCCGAGAGAGTCGCGCAGCATGTCTGTGACGACTTCCTTCGAGATGGAAGCCGGAGCATACGTGCCTGTGATATTGGGGCAGGAGAGATGCCCAACCATGATCATGGGGACACCGGCTGCAATGGCTGCCTGGAAGGGCTTGAGCTCCTCTTCTGCCATCTCGTCTGCCGTCTTCTCTGAGACGATTGGCTCTGTCTCGGAGTCACCTACCGCTCCTCCTATGCCCGGGAAGTGCTTTGTGCAGCACCCGATTCCGGAAGAGACAAAGCCTTCGACCTGCGCCGCCACCATAGGTGCGACGACAGATGCCGTGGTTCCGAACGACCTCTGCGCCATCGTATTGCTGTCCGGGTTGTTGCAGATGTCAGCATCCGGCGCGAAGTCGAGATTGAAGCCGAGCGGCAGGAGGTAGCCTGCAATGGTCTCAGCCACATCGCGGGCAGCCGAGACATCGCCAGCATCGCCGATAGCGCGCATGTCGCCGACATTGGCGATACCGAAACCGGGCGTGCCGCCTATGCGCGAGACCGTGCCGCCTTCCTCGTCTGTAGAGCACAGGAGCGGGACGCCGCAGGCCTCTTTCGAATACGTCTTCAGGGCAGAGAGCATCTGAACCGTCTGATCCGTATCCTCGAGATTCTTGCCGAAAAAGCACATGCCACCTACGGGGTAGGCAGCAAGCGCCTGCTGTACCTCTGTTCCCGCCTGGGTCATCGTGTCGGAAACGATACTCTCAGGACGGATGAAGAAGAGCTGGCTTACCTTCTGCTCCGTCGTAAGTCCGGACAGAAGCTCCTCCACATGCTGCGCTGCAAGCTCCTCTGCCGTCGGCTCAGGAGCAGCCTGCTCCTGCGTATCGGTGTCTGTGCTGTCTGCCGCAGCTGCGGAGGTATTCTGCGCATCCACTGCAGCATCAGATGTGTCGTCCGACTTTCCGCAGCCCGTACATCCGGCAACGCCGAGCATCGCTATGCCTGCCACGAGGCCAAGCGCTTCTCTCCTTGTCACCGCACGTCCCCTGCCGACCTTCCAGATATCTTCTTTGCTGTTCCCGGGTTCCATTGCCGCCTCCCTGTACAGACAGCGTACCCGTTCTGCCGCTATCAGGTCTTTTTCCTGTTACCCGCTCATACAGCTTTTGTAGCATGATGGAGCTCATTTTCGGCAGACGCTATTCAGATTTAATGAAAATAAGACTTCAGCCAAAGACTCTGCGCTTTATCCACACTACCTATACATCTATAAGAGAAGCAGGATATCTAGGTTAGAGATAGCTAGAAGCCTGAAAGATTCATTGCAGAGCGGCACTCGTTCAGCCAGCGGATGAATATTTATTGCCACCCCGACGGTATAATTTAGAGCGTCATCTCTTTTACCACGGCTTCCCTGTCTCGGAAGCCGGAACAATGAAAGGAAGGCACTGACATGAGCAAGATCGAGAATCTCCTTCTCACCAGGCGCCAGGCGCTCACAGCAGGTGCCGGTACCCTTGCAGCTGCCAGCCTCTTCGGCCTTGCAGCCTGCGACTCCTCCGATACCTCTTCGAGCACTGCGTCTTCATCCTCGTCCTCAAGCTCGCCCGATACGTCGAGTGCTTCGACCGACCTCGATATCGACGCCTATGACTCTCTGATTGCAGGCGGCACCGTCGCCGACGACAGCACGATCTCCACAAATGCCTGGGCCAAGAAAGTTAAGGACGCCGGTACCTTCCGCGTCGGCAGCACCCGCACCTCCACCCTCTTCAGCCTCTTGAACGAGCAGGACAACAAAGTCCGCGGCTTCGATGCCGGCCTCTACCAGCTTCTTGCCCGCTACATCCTGGGCGACGAGACGAAGCTCGACCTCACACAGGTCACGTCCGACACCCGTGAGTCCGTACTCCAGAATGACCAGGTCGACGCCGTGTTCGCCACCTACTCCATCACGGACAGCCGCAAGAAAGTCATCTCCTTCGCAGGCCCCTACTTTGTCTCGCAACAGGCCATCCTGGTCCTCGCCGACAACACGGACATCAACAGCGTCGACGACCTCCCCGGCAAGAATGTGGCTGTCCAGTCTGGCTCCACGGGTCCGAGCATCGTGAGCGAGCTTGCTCCTGATGCCAAGCAGCAAGAGTTCAGCACTGACGAGGAGGCACGCCAGGCACTCGAGCAGGGCCGTGTCGATGCCTACGTGATCGACGAGACGCTCCAGATGGGCTCTGTCGTCAAGAACCCCGGCAAGTACCGCATCGCAGGCGATCCGTTCGGCCCCGAGGACCCCTACGGCATCGGCCTTCCGCTCAACTCCGACGGCGTCGAGTTCGTGAACGCCTGGCTCAAGAGCATCGAAGACGACGGAACGTGGGAGCAACTCTGGAGGATCGCTATCGGCGACCGCACAGGTCTCTCAAACGCCCCCGAGCCTCCTGCTATCGGCGCATAGCACCCCATCTCCAGCATATTTCCTAGCTGTTAACACACTATGAGGTTTCCGCTGCACCCAGGCGGAAACCTCATACTTCTCTAGAGATACACACGTCTTCTTCCAGGAAGGCACTTCATAAAAAGGAAGGAGAGGATGTATGAGCTTCGCTGAGCTCTGGAGCGCCTATGGCTCGGACTACATCACAGCCCTTCTCACGACCTGGCAGCTGACTGCCATCTCGTTCGTCTTCGTGATGCTGCTCTCTGTCATCGTCACGATCATGCGCGTCTGCCTGATAAAGCCCCTGCGCGTCGTGGGTGACCTCTATGTGCAGATCTTCCGCAATATACCCGGCATCTCGCTTCTGATCATCTGCATCTATGCCCTACCATATCTCAAGGTTCTCCTGTCCTACCGCGACTGCGTGATCATCACGACGATCCTTCTAGGTTCTGCCTTCGGATCGGAGAACTTCATGAGCGGCATCAATACGATCGGCGTCGGTCAGATCGAGGCGGCGCGTTCCATCGGCCTCACGTTCACGCAGATCCTGCGCCGCATCGTTATCCCCCAGGCTCTGCGCTCGTCCGTGCTGCCGATGACGAACCTGCTCATCGCCGTCATGCTGACGACCGCCCTGGGCTCCCAGGTGCCGCTCGATCCAAATGAGCTCACCGGCATCGTCTCGACAATCAACACCCAGGTTGCCGGCGGTATCGCGACGTTCTTCATCTCCGCTCTTGGCTATGCCTTAACGGCTCTTGCTATCGGATTTGTCGGCAACGCGATCGACAAGAAAGCGAGGATCCTGAGATGAGTGCCACGACTGCTTCCATGCGCGACGCCCTCTACGAGGCACCCGGCCCCAAGACCCGCCGCCGCATCCATATCTGGACCGCAATCTCACTCGTGCTTGTCGCTCTGGGCATCTTCGCGATTGTCCAGCGCTTCTATGTCACAGGCCAGCTCGCCCCGAAATACTGGGACTTCTTCGCCCGCTGGACGACCTGGCGCTTCCTTCTTGAGGGTTTTGCCGGCACGGTCGAGGTCGCTGTCACGGCAGGCATCATCGCTCTTGCCCTGGGCCTCCTCCTCATGATGGGCCGCATCAGCGAGAACAAGATCCTTGCTGACATCTGCCACGTGATCATCAACTTCTTCCGTGGCGTCCCGAGCCTGCTTCTGATCTATTTCTTCTTCCTTGTCATCCCCCAGTACGGCATCAAGATGTCCTCGTTCTGGATGATCACGCTGCCGGTCGCTTTGGCAGCTTCTGGCGTCCTAGCCGAAGTCTTCCGTGCCGGCATGTATGCCGTCCCGAAGGGCCAGACCGAAGCGGCACTTTCTCTCGGCATGAGCCCGCTGCACGTGAAGCTCAAGATCGTGTTCCCGCAAGCCATCCGCATGGTCATCCCATCGCTCATCTCGCAGCTTGTCGTCGTCGTGAAGGATACGACCGTCGCCTACGTCGTATCGTTCCCAGACCTTCTGCAGAATGCTCGCGTCCTCATCACAAACTACGACGCACTCGTCTCCACCTACTTCGTAGTCGCAATCATCTATATCCTCATCAATTACGGCATCAACCAGCTCGCCGTCTATCTCGCCAGAAGGCAGGGTTCTGGAATCGTCGCACGCACGAACGAGAATCCTGTCTAGCAGGCAGAGGAAGGCATACTGGCAATGGATAGGAGCCATATGGATACACAGGCAGCCTCCACGCCCGTCATCGAGCTCAGACATGTCGAGAAGCACTACGGAGACCTCCATGTTCTGAAGGACATCAACCTCTCCGTCCACAAGGGCGAGGTCCTTGTGATCGTCGGCCCTTCTGGCTCGGGCAAGTCGACGCTGTGCCGCACAATCAACCGCCTCGAGACCATCGACTCGGGCGAGATCCTGATCGAGGGAAAGCCGCTTCCCCAGGAGGGCAAGGAGCTTGCTGCGATGCGTGCCGACCTTGGCATGGTCTTTCAGCAGTTCAACCTCTTCGCGCACATGACGATCCTCGACAACGTGACCTTGGGTCCGATCGATGTGCTGCATGAGCCGAAGGAGCAGGCGAAGAAGGAAGCAATGGACCTGCTTTCCCGTGTCGGTGTGGCCGAGCAGGCGAACAAGGTCCCCGCACAGCTCTCCGGCGGCCAGCAGCAGCGTGTCGCTATTGCCCGCTCCCTGGCTATGCACCCGAAGGCCATGCTCTTCGACGAGCCGACAAGCGCCCTCGACCCTGAGATGATCAACGAGGTCCTCGATGTCATGGTCGAGCTTGCAAAGCAGGGTATGACCATGATTGTCGTGACGCACGAGATGGGCTTTGCCCGCCGCGTCGCCAACCGCATCGTCTTCATGGCAGATGGCCAGATTGTCGAGGAAGGCACGCCCAATGCGTTCTTCGAGCATCCCCAGAGCCAGCGTGCCCGCAACTTCCTCGACTCCATCATGGGGCACTAGCAGGGTACCCGATACGTTTCAGCACTTCAGAGGCCCCACATCGCGCATCTGATGCGGGGCCTCATCATCTGGAAGGAACTCTTATGTCCCACACGTCCAAGCGTCCGCTCATAGGCATCGCTCCCCGCTGGGAGGAGAAGCAACCCACAGCACAGGTCCCCGACAGCTGGCCCCGACAGAGGGGATGGCAAGCTGCTTTCCCGACGTAATCATCGATGCCGGAGGCACGCCGATCCTGCTGCCGCTTACAGACAACGAGGAGGCAATGGATGAGCTCGTGGAGCTCTGCGACGACTTTGCCCTGCAGGGTGGCCCCGATGTGGATCCGGCACGCTTCGGCGACACCACACCCTACGACAAGGCGCCGCTCTGCCCCGAGCGCGATGCGTTCGAGCTTCCACTCGTGCAGAAGATCCTTGCCACCGACAAGCCGCTCTTCACGACCTGCCGCGGCACCCAGCTTCTGAACGTGGCGCTTGGCGGCACGCTCTGCATGGATGTGCCCAGCAGGACACCGCGTCCTGGCATGCAGCTCTGGCGCCACACTGAGCTGTAATCTTTTGGTGGACAGTGGGATTCAGGGACTGGCAACAGATATGCTCTGTCCAGATACCCACCTACCAACACCAGCAGATTGAAGAGATGAGATGTCGCTAAGCGCAAGCGAGATAGAGAAGGCAAAGTCCCGCACGAAGCCGGAAACACCCAAACACTACACTGAAGAAGTATCACCTTGAGGCTATCGACTACTACAGGAAGGCACGTAAGGCCAACCCGAAGAAGAGCATCAAAGGATGCGCCGCGAAGCTTGAAGCCAACGACAAGACCTTAAACGACTGGATCATCAAGCACTCAAAGACCAAAAGGGTCACCCAGGAAAGGACCGACGAGCACAAGCAGCTCGACGCAGTGAACAGGCGCATACACGAGCTCGAAAGCGAAAATAAGTTCCTAAAAAGAGGCAGCCTTCTTCGCCGGAAGCCTCTGTTGAAGGACAGGTTTTAGCTCATGCTGGAGAAGAGGGCAACCTACAGCGTCTCGATGATGGCGCGCGTACTGGAGGTGAGCAGGGCTCACTTCTACAGATGGCTCAAGGCCAAAGGCGGTGAGGACCTATGGGGTCCCCTCAAGGAAGCCATCTGCGCGATATGGGAGGAAAGCGACAGGCGCTTTAGCTTTTGCTAGGTCTGATCCAAGCTCACAGGAGATCCAAAGTTACGCAAAATTTACAGGCACGACCCGCTACCGCGTGCGCAGGTGCATGGCTGAACTGGGATAGGCGGCATCTGATCCAATGCCTCCAAGAGAACGATACTGCCCGCACCTGATACCCCCGAGCGCCCCGACCTCACCCGGCGCGGCTTTTCGTGTCTTGTGCCGACAGCCAAGCTCGTGGGCGATACAACCTATCGCAGGACCACGGCAGGCTTTATATATCTCGCCGTCGCACACGATCTGTGCACACACATGGTGGTGGGCTGAAGCATACAGGACAACATGAGGGCAGGCCTTGTCGTCTTTGCCCTGAAGATGGCATATTCGCACGGATACGTGGCTGGAGGGGCCATATTCTAAGCAGCCCAGGCAGCCAGTACATAAGCTCAAAGCTCGCCGCCTGCTCAGCTACACACGACGTGAGGCTCTCCGTGGGGAGAACCGGAAGCTGCCACGACAATGCGCTCGCCGAATCGTTTTTCGCCACGCTCAAGAACGAGTGGTACTACCACAAGCGCCTCTCGGACGCATCCACGACCAAGCACAAGGCACACGAGTTTATCGAGTCGTACTACAACCGCTTCCGCCCGTATAAGTCCATAGGAGATCGCGTGCCCGCAGAGGTGATGCAGGAGTTCTTCGAGCGCCTCGAGAGAGGCCTTGCATACGATCCAAAGGTGATGCAGACCGCATAAAAAATCTGAGATTCCTCTGTCCATTATATTGACAGGGCTCAGGCATCGACCTCGCACCCGAGGATGTCTGGGACCGCACACAGAAAGCCAACCTCGGCGCTGCCCGCTAGGAGCGAGGCAGCCCGAGATAGGCCCCTTCAGGAAGAGCTGTTTTCGTCTCGAGCCCGTGCCTGAGCACGAGCTTTGCCTCATGTACCGCATCGGGGAGGCTTCTCCCAAGTGCCAGCTCAGATGCGATGGCAGAGGAGAGCATGCAGCCTGTGCCATGGGCAGAGCCTCCGGAAACAGCAGGGACACCGATCCACGCTGTGCCTTCGTCCCATACAAGGCAGTCCTCTGTGAGGCCGAGATGTCCGCCTTTGATGAGGACGGCGCAGTCGAAGCGCTGTCTGAGCGACCGTGCTGCCTCCTCCATGCCCTGACGGCCAGAGATCTCCTGTCCCAAGAGCTTCTCTGCCTCAGGCACGTTTGGCGTCATGACCGCAGCCAGGCGGAAGAGCGAGAAGAGCGCATCCTGTGCACCCTCCTCGAGAAGTAGCGCCCCTGTCGTCGAGGCAAGCACCGGATCGACGACGATATTCTGCGCATGGAGCTCATCCAGGCTCTTGGCCACGGCAGCAACAATCTTGCCCGTCCCGAGCATGCCGATCTTCACGACAGAGGGCACCAGGTCTTCGAATGCCGCACAGATCTGCTGCTGCACAAGCTCGGGCGCAAGCGGCGTAACAGCATGTACCACTGCAAGCGACTGCGCCGTCACGGCCGTGGCCGCCACCTTGGGATGAAGACCCATCCCAGAGATGGTAGCCACATCCTGGGCAAGCCCTGCGCCGCCCGAGCTGTCAAGCCCTGCTATAGCGAGGACCGCCTTCATGCGGAGACGACCTTTGCGAGCTCTGCCTTGAGCTCCTCAGTAGCTTTCCGGCAGTCATCCGCTGCAAAGATGGCAGAGACGACCGCTCCTCCGGTAACGCCTGTGCCGGCAAGCTCATGAGCCGTCTTCGCATCGACGCCGCCGATACCGATAACAGGGATGGGGACCGCGGCGCAGATGCGCGTGAGCTCCTCGTAGGACACATCGACTGCATCGGGTTTTGTCGGCGTCGGATGGAGCGCACCGACACCGAGATAGTCGGCGCCTGCCTTCCAGGCAGCCACGGCTTCACCCACGGTCTGCGCCGAGACACCGATGATCGCATCCTCGCCCAGAATCTTGCGTGCCTGGCTGCAGGCAAGGTCTTCCTGGCCGACATGCACGCCGTCGGCACCTAGCTTCTTTGCAAGCTCGACAGCGTCGTCGAGCACGAAGGGAACGTGGGCACGAGCGCAGATCGCCTTGAGCTCCAGAGCAAGCTTCTCTGTCTCCGCCTCCGTTGCCTTCTTCTCGCGGAGCTGGATGAACGTGGCTCCGCCTTGAATTGCCGCCTCGACACAGGAGGCAAGCGTCCTGCCGCGGAGCCAAGCCCTATCCGTCACGGCATAGCAGAGCATGCTCTGCCTGATAGCGTCAGCAGACCAGGGACCGCGCTGGCAGGGTCCGAGCTTTGCATCTGCCGCCATCAGAGATCGGCCACCTTTGCAGATGCCACGAGCTCTTTGCCTTGGATATTCGAGAGCGCATCGATCAGGTAGGTGCGGAAAGATCCGGTGCCGTCCTCCCCTGCCATACGGGAGCGTGCCTTCTCGCCGCAGATGCCCATCATCGAGATGCCGGCTACGCTTGCCACATACACATCATCGTTTGCTGCCAAGAAGGCCGGAAGCATCGCCGAAAGCATGCAGCCCGTGCCCGTGATGCGTCCCATCAGGGAGACGCCGTTCCTGATAGCTGAGGTCCTTTTGCCGTCGCTCACGATATCGATGGCACCGGTGACGGCGACCGTGCACTTCCATGCCTTGGCAAGGCCAGCCACGAATGCTGCTGCCTCGGAGAGGTTCTCCTCAGTCGCTGCATCGGCAGCAGACACATCGACGCCACGGGTCGAAGCAGAGGCGCCGCCGAGAGCACGGATCTCGCTCATGTTGCCGCGGACCAGCTGGGGATGGTACGTGTCGAGGAGATGCTTCGCCGTCTCGGTGCGGAGCTTCGAAGCACCGGCACCGACAGGGTCGAGCACGATTGCATGTCCGAGAGATGCTGCCTTTGCTGCAGCATGGTCCATGCCATCGATGCTTCTATGGTTCAGGGTGCCGATGTTGAGGTCGAGCCCTGCGCAGATCGACGTGATGTCTTCCACATCGTCCGGCTCGTCGCTCATGATCGGGGATGCGCCGATTGCGAGGACCGCATTCGCGCAGTCGTTCACCGTGACGTAGTTCGTGATGCAGTGCACAAGGGGCGATGCCTTGCGCACATTGTCGAGACAGGTACCGAGCCCTTCCGTATTCATAACTATGCTCCTCCATGCAGCCTTAAGGCAGATGCTGCCATCTGCTCCAGGCTGCTTTCTATGCTTCTCTTCGCTTCTAGCCGAGATCGACCGTCAGTCCTGCCATGATCCTGTTCACGGTACGGGCAGCGCACATCTTGCCGCACATCGTGCAGGTGCCATCCTCCTCAGGCGGCGCCTTTGCGATGATCTCCTTTGCACGGTCGGGGTCGATAGCGCACTCGAACATGCCATCCCAGTCCACACGGCGGCGGGCATCGCTCATCTTGTTGTCGATGTCGCGTGCTCCAGGGATGCCCTTCGCGATATCTGCCGCATGCGCTGCGATGCGCGTGACGATGAGGCCTTCGCGTACTTCCTTGGCATTCGGGAGCTTCAGATGCTCTGCCGGCGTCACATAGCAGAGCCAGTCAGCACCAGTGGATGCCGCCACGGCGCCGCCGATGGCAGCCGTAATGTGGTCGTAGCCCGGTGCGATATCGGTCACGAGGGGTCCGAGCACATAGAACGGCGCACCATGGCAGAGACGCTTCTGGAGCTTCATGTTTGCCTGGATCTCATCCAGGGCCATGTGTCCCGGCCCTTCGACGACGACCTGGACGCCCTTCTCCCAGGCACGCGTCGTGAGCTTGCCGAGCTCGACAAGCTCCGACACCTCGCAGGCATCCGTTGCATCGTAGGTGGAGCCGCCACGCATCGCATCGCCCAGGCTGATCGTCACGTCGTGGTCATGCAGGATCTCGAGCACCTCATCGAAGTGCTCGTAGAAGGGATTCTCCTCCCCTGTTGTCATCATCCATGCAAAGAGGAGCGATCCTCCGCGCGACACGACATTCGTGAGGCGCTTCGTCTCGAGCAACGTATTCAGGACAGAACGGTTGAAGCCTGCATGGATGGTCATGAAGTCGACGCCGTCTTCTGCATGTGCTTCCACGACATCCAGGAAGTCCTGGGCCGTAAGTTCGACGAGCGGCTTGTCCTTGTAGCCGATCACGTCGTAGATGGGCACCGTGCCGACCATCAGCGGCGTCTTGGCTATAAGTTCTCTGCGGAACGGACGGGTCTTGCCGAAGTTCGAGAGGTCCATGATCGCATCGCCGCCAAACTGCTCGGCAATCCTTACCTTCTCCCACTCCTCCGGTGCATTCTGGATGTCTCCGGAGATGCCGAGATTCACGTTGACCTTCGTGCGCAGGCCTGCTCCTACCCCGCAGGGACGAAGCTTCTTGTGTGCCGGGTTGACAGGAATCGCGATCGTTCCCTTTGCGACACTGTCTCTGATGAATTCGTCGGATCTGTGTTCTGCCACTGCTACCGCGTGCATCTCGTCGGTCACTGTACCGGCACGCGCAGCATCCATCTGCGTCATGGCGCTCCCTTCGTTGGCATTATCCACATCAGGTTCAAAGGGTCGGGACCATCTGTCCCCTCTCAGCCGGCTATGCACCAGCTCCCCTCTATGTCTGCATGCTCCAGAAATTCGTCTGCAGCTGCAAGCCGGATTGTAGCACCTGAAAGCCAGATAGCAAAACGGCAGAGGCGGCTGATATACTCGATGAGAAATCCGACGGAAGGACGCAGGAGCCATGGAATCCAAGCGCTATCAGGACATCAACGCCGAGACGATTAACCGCTGGGTCAGCGAGGACTGGGAATGGGGCAAGCCCATCGACCATGAAACCTATAAGGCCGCCACAGAAGGCAGATGGCAGATCGTGCTCACGCCGACAAAACCGGTGCCGAGAAGCTGGTTCCCGCCTCTTCAAGGGACACGAGTCCTCGGCCTTGCTGCAGGAGGAGGCCAGCAGATGCCGGTTCTTGCTGCCGCAGGAGCCAGATGCACCGTGCTCGACCAGTCGGAGGCACAGCTTGCAAGCGAGCATCTCGTCGCCGAGCGTGAAGGCTATAGCATCGAGATCGTGAAGACAGACATGACGGAAGCGCTGCCGTTTCAGGACGCAAGCTTCGATATGGTCCTGAATCCTGTGAGCCTCTGCTACGTGCGTGAATGCGCACCCATCTTCCAAGAAGTCACACGCGTACTCGTACCGGGTGGCGCCTTTCTCGCAGGCTTCGATTTTGGTGGCTTCAACTACGTCGTCGATGAAGCAGAAGAGCGCATCATCCACAGCCTGCCGTTCGACCCCGTCGCAGATCCTTCCCTTGCAGACGAGCTCGCGGCACAGGATGCCGGCATGCAGTTCTCCCATTCTCCCGAAGAGATCCTGGGCGGCATGCTCCATGCCGGCCTCGTGATCGACGATGTGTCTGATGACACGAACGGCGAGGGCAGGCTTCATGAGTTCAATATCCCAACCATGCTCGCTGTGAAGGCGCACAAGGCATAGAGAATAGCGGAAGACTTCTCTCCATCCGCTGTGTCCCGAATCCTTGCCGTCAACGAGAGATGAATGCGCACTGCTGGGGTTCAATGTCGTACCTGCCATCCTGCGCCCTACCACAGGCAAGCTGGCTTGTATCGCATTCCAGATACCATTCAGAAACAAAATGGATGCCACTCGCCGCTGACGTTGGGATTCTTATGCCGGCTATCGTGCCTTGGATGATAGATTGCTCTCTACACGAGCTTGTTACTCCCCGGGAGGCATTACTCGTACATCTCATGCCAGATGTATGCAGCTATGCCACCGGGGAGTTTTTTATGCCGATAGCGTCTGGCCATCCAGGCGAAAGATATCGGAAGAACGGAATACAGGGGAGAAAGGAAACAGAGATGGGCAAGAGAACGATATCGCGGAGGAGCTTCGTCGGAGCAGGCAGCCTTTCGGCAGCAGCACTGGGGATGCTGCTTGCTGGCTGCGGAACCACACAGCAGCAGAGCGGCTCATCCAATCAGACAGATGCCGCGAAGAGCGATAGCTTGGTCGCAAAGACTGCATACGGTCCCGTCAAGGGCACGAACGAGGGCGGCGTGAACATCTGGTACGGCGTGCCTTACGGCAAGTCTCCAGAGGGAGAGCTCCGCTGGCAGGCGCCAGAAGAGCCCGAATCCTGGACGGAAGAGCGTGACTGCACCCAGCCAGCACAGCCAGCGCTGCAGTATACGAACAACGAGGTCACTGGCACAGAGGACTGCCTCAACCTCGATGTCTATGCTACAGAAGGCGCAAGCAAGCTCCCGGTCCTCGTCTATATCCACGGCGGAAACAACCAGACCGGAAATGCGCAGGAGATTCCCGGCAAGGATCTTGTCGTGAATAACTCATGTGTCTACGTCTCGCTGAGCTACCGCCTGGGCCTCTTCGGATTCAACTGCCTCCCTGCCCTCGGGAATGATACCGGCAACTTCACGCTCCTCGACATCGCAGCGGCACTCGACTGGGTACGCAGCAACATCGAGGCATTCGGCGGAGACCCCGAGAATGTCACGGTATCCGGCTTCTCTGCTGGCGGCCGCGATGTCATGGCCATGCTCATGAGCCCGCTGTTCGAGGGCAAGTTCGACAAGGCCATCGCATTCTCGGGCGGAATGACGACAGCAGAGCTCGAGCCTTCCCAGAAAAAGATTGCAGCTGCTCTTGTGCCGCTTGCTATGGAGGATGGCAAGGCTGCAGACGAAGAGAGCGCCTATCAGTGGCTCCTCTCTGATGACAGTGCAGTGCGTGACTGGCTCTATTCGGTCTCCGGCGAGAGGCTTGCACCCCTTATGGGCAATGCCTCCATCCGCATGAGCGTCTTCCCGCACCTCTACGAGGACGACATCGCGCTTCCCAAGGGTGGCTTCGCGAATGCCTCCTATCACGCTGTGCCGCTCATCATGTTGACCGGCTCCACGGAGTTCAGCATGTTCAGCGCCTTCGATGCGTTCTGGAAGTCCGATCCCATGGCCGCGCTCTCAGAAGACAAGCTCAAGGCTGCCCAGGCATTTGCCATCAAGTAGGCTGCGACATGTACCGCATCTTCAATGCTGAATGCTCTGCCGAGCAGATGTCTGGCTCCTACGACAAGGACATCTATGTCTGCCAGGTCGACTTCGGCAGCGACAATTCCCAGGTTAAGATTGATACCTACGGTGCATTCCACGGCATTTTCGTGCCGATGCTCTCCACCGAGAACAACTATGCAAAGCTCATTCCCAATACCTTCGACCAGCCTGGATATGAAGCAATGGCAAAGGTATTCAACGCCTACCTCAAGAACTTCCTCGAGACCGGCAGCCCGAATGGCGACGGACTCGACAAGTGGGGCGCCTGGGACAACAGCACCAAGGAGAGCATGGTCTTCGACGCAACCGAGAGCGACGCAGTCATCGCTCAGAAGGATGTCAGCACGACTTACGACGATATCCTTGCTGCTATGGATACTGACACGACGGTCTCCGACGACGTGAAGCTTCTCGTCGAGCAGAACGATATGGCTGGCCGCTGGTTCTCAGCTGCCAATGATGCCCATTGCGAAGCGCCCAATCTGTGGCTCACGGCTTATGAGGCATAGCTGAGGCGTTCACCATTCTTGGTACCTGGCGTGCATCTCTCTGGAGCCGGAGAGGTGCACGTTCTCCATTTACAGAGGCCTCAATGGGACTTGGGAGATTTCCCTATACTTCTCTCCGATGGAATGAAGATATAGTTAGAACTTCTCGTCATCAGAGATAAGTTTTATCTATAACTTCTCGTTGTTGGTGAGAAATTAAGAGTTAAACTTATCATTGACAGCGAGAAGTTCTGTGCACTTCCAGCTCATCAGCAGCACGTAGCAGAGAAATCTGGAACAGCGCGGGAGGAATCATGGAAACAACACCTGGCTATGGAGCACTCGTACGTGAGTCGCTCGAATTCCCATTCCCCAAGGTGAGGCCACGTCAGGGCATCATCTCGAGCCTGCCCGAGCCCGCACTCTTCAATCTTGTCCATATCATCACGGGCGTTCGCCGCTCGGGCAAGACATTCTACGAGTTCCAGCTCATACACCGTCTTCTCGCTGCTGGTGTACCACGAGACCGCATCTTCTATTTCAACTTCGCAGACGACCGCCTGAAGCCCGCCTCGACCACACTTCTGAACGACGTGCTCGACGAGTATTGGCGGCAGGTACCTGAAGCCCGCAAGGAAGGTGCCTATCTCTTCCTCGATGAGGTGCAGGAGTCAGATGGATGGCAGGGCTTCTGCCAGCGTGTAGCCGAGCATGAGAAGGTTACACTTGTCATCACCGGCTCATCTTCGAAGCTGTCTTCAGACCAGATTGCGAGTACATTCCGCGGACGTTCCCTCGAATGCCATATGCTCCCGCTTTCATTTGCCGAGTACTGCAGGTTCCACAGCATCGAGCTTCCCGAAGATGGACAGCTCGAGGATGCGGGTTCGGTTTCTCCCCAGATGAAGACATCTCTTGAGTCTGCCTATGACCGCTATCTCATCGAGGGAGGCTTTCCGGGTGTGCAGGCACTCGATGCTCCGACCCGCACCCTGATGCTCCAGTCCTACGTACGCGATGTGATAGCGCGCGACGTCGTGGAACGCAGCACCCGTCTCGACGTGACAATAGCGACCCAGATGGCGCTCTTTGCCCTGAGGGACACCGCCTGCGATTTCTCAGTCAACCGACTTCTCGATATGCTGCGCCGTGTCGGCTACCACACCTCCTGGGATACCGTCAATGAAGGAGTGCATCTGCTCGAACAGTCCTACCTCATCAGCATGCTCAAGGAATACTCTGTCGCGCTTGCAGAAAAGACGACCGCCATTCCTAAAGTCTACGCATGCGATCAGGGCATGGCATATGCTGTTTCGCGCGCAAGCCAGCAGGATGTCGGAAAGAGACTCGAAACCGCTATCTATGTCGAGCTCATGCGGCGCGCAAGAGGCACAAGGCCAGACGTGGTCACTTCCTACACAGCGCCTACGACAGAGAAGGTCGACTTCCTGGTGGGCGACTCGCTCGCCGCAGAGCCCTATCTGCCCATACAGGTCACGGCGGACATGTCGCGTCCCAAGACCCGCAAGCGAGAGGTGTCCTCACTCGAACGCGCCATGAATATCGCCCATCTCAAAGACGGCCTCATCATCACGCTCAGGGAAGAGGCAGAGATTCCGAGCGATGCTGGACACATCCGCGCCATCCCTGCCTGGAAGTGGTCTCTCATGAAAGCAGACGATAGCGTCTTCTGATGCAGGACAGCCGCACCGAGCTCAATGAGACAAGCACAGGGAGGCACCTGGCATGGGTGCCTCCCTGCTGCTACTGCTCTCCTCTCCTGTCCTTCGGGCTGCTCTTCTTCGGCAGCCGTCCTGCCCGCTTCAGGGCATCACGCAGAAGATACTCGACCTATCCGTTTACACTCCTCATGTCATCGGCTGCCCACCTTTGTATGGCATCCCAGATGTCCGGATCGGTGCGGAGCGGATACTGCTTGTGGCTTACACCTGAGCCCTCTTTCCCCTATGCATAGAGGCTTCCTACATTGAGCACTAGCTGTGCATCGGACTCGCCGCAGAGCACGACCATGAGGTTCTGTGCCATAGCTGCCTTGCGCTCGTCGTCGAGCTCGATGGCACCGCCTTCGGCAAGACGATCGGCCGCCATCTCCACCATGGAGACAGCGCCTTCGACGATCTTCTTGCGTGCTGCAAGGATAGCGTCGGCCTGCTGGAGACGAAGCATTGCCTGGGCAATCTCAGGAGCATAGGCAAGGTGTGTGAGGCGGGCATCCTCGACAGCGACACCTGCCGGCGCAAATCTTCTGTCGAGCTCTGCCTTCAGGGCATCGCTCACCTCTTCGATGTTGGAGCGCAGCGTGATCGAAGAGGTAGACTCATCCTCCATGTGGTCATAGGCATAGACGGAGGCGACATGGCGAAGGACGGTCTCGGTCTGCATGGAGACATAGGACTCATAGTCGTCCACATCGAAAATAGCCTTGGCCGTATCGGCGACACGCCAGGAGACGACGGTAGCAATCTCGATCGGGTTGCCCATCTTGTCATTGACCTTGAGGCGCTCACCGTTCAAGGTCCGAAGACGCATCGAGATGACAGAGCCACGCACGCTCTTGGAGGCAATGGCGGCATGCTCCGGCTTCTCGCTGTCGAGTCCTGCCTCAACGAGGCCCAGATTCTTTGCGTAGAGCGGATTGGCCCACCTCAGTCCTTCATCGTTCACGGTGTCGACGTACTTGCCAAAGAGCACACAGACACGGGCCTGTCCCGACTGGAGCGAGAAGAAGCTGTTCGAGAGGAAACAAGCGGCTACGAAAAGAATGATCATGAGGGGCATACCGAAGGCAGGCTCGGGACGCATTGCTTCATCTGCTCCTACAAGAGCCGTGATATCGAAGATGAAGAGTGCGACAGAGAGCACGAACATCGCAAGAACAACAAAAAACATGAGCTAGCCGCTTGCGGCATGGGCCTTCTTCTCGACACTCATGGCTGAGCATCCTTTCTCTCAGAGGGTCTGCCTACCTGGCAGCCCGCCCTCTGAATCTGGTTGCATTGTGATATCACATTGATCTTAGGTCAATGCCTGGGATCTCAGCCTGATGAAGTCCTTACAGATTGAAGAATCAGCAGGTCAAAATGCCTTTATGCCCTGTTGGCAGGAAATATACCATAGGCTGTCTCCCCGCCATCGCTGAAGCGCTTCGCCCGCACACCGAGAGAAGAAGCGAGTACCGTGCTTTCTGCAATTGCATCCGGTGTCCCTGTGGAAAGAAGGCAGGTCGGCCGCTCGCTTCCCAGAACGACGATACTATCCGAGAAGCGCAGAGCCAGATCCACATCGTGGATCACGCAGATGACGGTGATGCCCTTATCCCCAGCCAGCTTTCTCACGAGCGCCATGAGGTCGTGCGCTGCCCTCACATCGAGATAGGTCGTCGGTTCGTCGAGCAGAAGCGTGCGCGCTCCCTGAGCGACCGTCATTGCAAGAAACGCCCGCTGGCGCTCGCCGCCCGAGAGCTTTCTCGCATTCCTCTCTGCCAGAGAGTCCAGGCCCATCAAGTAGATGGCCTCGTCGACCTTGTCCCAGTCAGCCTTATCGAGCTGGCCGAAAGGTCCCATGTGCACATAGCGGCCGCAGGCTACCAGGTCTCTTACCTTCATGGACGGGGTTCTGTGCACCTGCGGCAGCATCGCGATGAGTCCCGCCCGCTCCTTCGGAGAGAGCGCATGCGTATCGGTACCCGAGAGCAGGACTGTGCCGCAAGAGGGCTTCAGCATCCCCTCTGCCAGGGAAAAGAGCGTCGACTTGCCGCAGCCATTCGGGCCGAGCACGGCCGTGATACCGCCTTCGGGAATGGCAAGAGAGAAGCCCTCGAAGAGCTTCCGCTCCCCATAGCCGAACGAGATGTCCCTGAACGCGAGCACGTTTTCACTCATCGCGGTATCCCTTTCCCTTCATGAGCAGAAAGACGAAGAAGGGCCCGCCGACAAGCGCCATGAGTATCCCCACCGGCAGCTCATAAGGCGCAAAGAGCGTGCGTGCCAGAAGGTCGGAGAGCACCGTGAATGCCGCACCCCAGACAGCAGAGATCGGAATGACGCGCTTCAGGTCACGCCCGACAAAGCGTCTTGCCACATGGGGTACCATGAGGCCGATGAAGCCGATGAGGCCCGAGAAGCTCACGGCAGCACCCGCCAGAAGCGAGGCAACGGTCAGGCCTGCTACCCGCAGGAGCCGCACGGGCACGCCGAGCGCATGCGCCGTCTGGCTGCCAAGGGCAAGCACGTTGAGCCGGGGCGCCAGGATGAGGGCCAAAGCAAGGCCGAGCGCGATGAAGAGGGCAGGAAGCCCGAGATCGAAAAGCACGATGCCGGAAAGTCCGCCCACGAGATAGGATGAGGAGCCGACATAGGAATTCGGTGCGATGATCAAGACCGCATTCATGCCGGCCCCGAAGACCGCATTCACGGCGACGCCGGCAAGGACGACCGTGAACCGCGAGACTCCGGTACGGGCCGAAACAAGAAGGATCAGCGCCGACGCAAGAAGGGCACCCAGAAAGGCTGCCGCCGGAAGCGGCAGCGGCACCGTGATACCGACCGTTGCCAGCGCGCTCACGGTGAGCATGGCGAGTCCTGCGCCCGAGTTCGCACCAATGATGTTCGGACTTGCAAGCGGGTTGTCGAGCACCTCCTGGATGAGGGCACCGGATACCGCGAAGGCAGCGCCTGCCAGGACACCTGCCAGTACGCGGGGAATGCGGATCGAGACGAGGATGTTTCTCGCCTTCGCAGGTGGGTCTCCTCCTGCTACAAGCGTCCAGACGTCACCCACACCGACGCCGGAAGCACCGAAGACAAGGCCCAGAAGCATGGCAAGAAGGAGAACGGCAAAAGAGATGGCAGCAAGGGCACCGAAGCGCATGCTTCTTGCCCCTGCTGCCTTCTTCTCATGCTGATGCGTTATGCCCACAGCCATCCCTACTTGCT
Organism: Atopobium sp. oral taxon 416; assembly: GCF_018128285.1. Lineage (NCBI taxonomy): Bacteria > Bacillati > Actinomycetota > Coriobacteriia > Coriobacteriales > Atopobiaceae > Atopobium > Atopobium sp. oral taxon 416. The sequence continues at coordinate 804,808 of NZ_CP072380.1, read as the reverse complement.
GAGCGCCTGGCCCACGATCTCATAGGACTCGGCCCATTTGTCGAGCGGCTTGTAGAGGAAGTGCGCTGCATCGAGCATCGTGACACGCCCTTCCTTCACGGCGGTCATGTCTGCCCAGGCAGAATCGGAGCCGACCGCATCCTCATAGTACTTCTGCGCTGTCGCTTCGTCGTCGGATGCGGCGAGCACAAGGATGTAGTCAGGGTCCGCCTCGACCGCTGCCTCGAGGCTGAAGTCGGAAAGAAGGCTCGGATTCTCGTCTGCGATATTCACGCCGCCAAGATCCTTCACGATCGCTCCTGTCATGCCCGTAGAATTCTGCACAACAAGGCCCTTCGAGTAGGCGCTCACGACGAGCACGGTCGGTGCCTTGTCGGCAACAGAGTAGGTCTTGATGTCCTCGTCGATCTGGCTCTTCACATCGGTCACGTTCTTCTGGTAGAGGTCGTCCCTGCCCGTGATCTGGCAGAAGATCCCCATCATGCGCTCGTAGTCGGCAAACGTCGTGACCTTGAAGAAGGCAAGCGGCACACCTGCCTCGTCGAGCGAGGACTCCATGTCCTCCTGCGAGACGCCCGTCGAGTGCTTGCCGTCAGAGATGCCGGTCATGATGACAAAATCGGGATCGAGGTCGAGGATGGACTCAAGATTGAGCGCGGTCGACCTGCCGACACCAGAAACGGCCGAGGAATCGACGCCGTAGTGCGCAAAGGCATCATCGGAAGCGCCGACGAGCGTGCCGCCTGCAAGCTGCCAGGCTCCGGCAAAGGAACCCATGCAGGCAACGACGCGCTGCGGATTCGAGACCGTGACTTCGCGTCCCAGGTCGTCCGTGAACGTGACGCTGTCGGCCTCTGCCGTGGATGCACTCGACGAGGCAGTGTCCGTCGAGGATGTGGAAGACGTGGTCTGGCTGCAGGCAGGAAGCGCCACAAGGCTCGAGGCGAGCAGAAGCGTGGCTGCCACCGCAGCAGGACGCACAAGACGGCTGTCATTCAGCATAGGAATGCTCTCTTTTCTGTCGATATCGATGTCTATGAAATGCAGGCTGTCTGTCTCAGCGGATAGCTTCGGCTTCCCGTGCATGGCGGACAAAGATGGCACTCACACCCGGCAGGGAGCCAAGGCCCGCCAGCGTGCAATCCGTGGCAATGCCGGCCGCGCTCAGGCGCGATGTCCAGCTTGCCGCGCCCTCTCCCGCAAGCTGGCGGCGCACATGGCTTCCTGCCGTGAGCATGAGCGGGACAATTGTAACCGAATGCGTGTCATTGCGTACGAGCTTATTCGCTGCCTCGTCCGGATCGGGCGCGCCCTCCATGGGGCCAAGGGCAAAGTCGATGCGTCCTGCCTCGTGGAGCGCCCAGACGACGCCTGTGTAGGCGGCATCTGCCGCCTCTCTTGTCCCATGTCCTACAAGCACGAATGCATGGGAAGGACGTGCAGGGAATGCCTCGGCGATGACGAAAGCGACCTCTTTCTGGTCTCTATCATCTGCCAGAAGCGGACGTCCGAGAGAAAGCCCTTCCGGAAAGCGTCCAGCGAGCGCTGCTGCCTCCGCTGCAAGCTTGTCCCACGCATCGCCGCAGACGATGAGCCCTGGCTGGACCGTGGCATGCATGACGCCTTCATCAGCAAGAGAGACAAGCGCCTCACCGAGGCTTGTGGAGGCAATGCCACGCTTCGCGAGATGCTCCCTTACCCAGGCGCTTGTATAGACCTCAGCAAAGGCATCCTCCGGAAAGGCGCCCTTCAGCGCTTCGGCGACCGGGGCAATGTCGCTCTGCCTCGCCTCATCTACGAGCGTCCCGTAGCTTGCAAAGACGAGTCCCTCACGCGTCATGGCTCACCAGCACCCTTGCAACATTTCCGTCCGCATCCTTGCGATAGGCGACGAGTGCCGGCCAGGCAGGATCTTCGAGCGAGAGGATGCAGTAGAGGGCAGAAGGGTCCTGGGCAAGCCTCAGGTCTTCCGCAGAAGGACGTGCCGGAGTCTCCGGATGCGAATGCCAGTTGCCCAAGATCTCCATGCCGGAGCTGCGAGCTTCCTTCAGAGCCTTCAACTGCTCCTGGGGCGAAATCGTGAAGTGCTCTGAGGTGTGGTCGGCATTCTCGCAGATGAAGACACGCTCGACGAAGGCATCTCCTTCCTCGTCGCGATAGCCGGCCAGAAGGCCGCAGGCTTCCTCGGGCATATGCTCTCGTGCCCACTCTGCCATCTTGTGGAAATCGTCTCCGCTCAGATGGAGCATGCCTCTCCTCTCAGGTGAGCGCCGTGCCATGCTGCGCAAGCACGCAGGACGGCTGCTCGTAGTCGATGAGCTCAGTCACGGTCGGATGGTCGCCGCAGACCGGGCAGTTCGAATCTCGTGGTGGCAGCTTGATCGTGTGGAAGTCTCCCTTGAGCGCATCGAACGTAAGGAGCCCTCCCGTCAGAAGCTCGCCTATGCCGCAGATATATTTTATGGCCTCAAGCGCCTCGAGGCAGCCTATGACGCCAGCAAGAGCGCCGATGACGCCGGCCTGCTTGCAGGTCGGCACGGCATCCGCAGGAGGCATATCGCGGAACACGCAGCGATAGCACGGTCCCTCTCCCGGCACGTAGGTCATGAGCTGGCCCTTGAAGCGTATGATGCCCGCATGCACGAACGGCTTCTTCCCCATCACGCAGGTATCATTGATCAGAAACTTCGTCGGGAAGTTGTCGACGCCGTCGATAACGAAGTCATAGTCGGCGATGAGGTCAGCGATGTTCGAGGAGTCGACGAACTCGCGGTACGTCACGACATTCACGCCGGGGTTGATATCGTGCAGGGTCTCTGCGGCGCTTTCCACCTTCGGCTTGCCGATATCCGAGGTGCCGTGGATGATCTGGCGCTGGAGGTTCGAGAGCTCGACCTCGTCTGCATCGACGATGCCCAGGGTGCCGACGCCTGCTGCAGCCAGATAGAGTGCAGCCGGAGCGCCGAGGCCGCCAGCACCGATGATGAGGACCTTGGCAGCACAGAGCTTCTTCTGGCCCTTGACGCCAACCTCCTTCAAGATAATATGGCGGGAATAGCGCTCGAGCTCGTCAGGTGAGAATGCCATCTCAGCGGCCTCCACCCATGAAATAGAGGAACTCGACCGTATCGCCTTCGGAGAGCTTGGTCGCTGCGAAGTCCTTGTGGTCGATGAAGACCTCATTCACGGCTACGGTCACATAGTCCGCGTTCTCCACCTTCTCGTCCTTGATGAGCGCACCTATGGTCTCCCCTTCGGGCACGCTCCTCTTCTCTCCGCCCACTGTGATGTTCATGGCTATCCTTCCTGCCTATCCAAGGTACCGATATGCGCTATTCGTCTTCGAGCTTCTTCACATCGAGATCGTAGGCGCCATCGTCTGCTTCCTTCAGGGCAAGCACCTTCTGCCCGTCGTCAGCAAAGCTCCTCGGCACGTTTTCCATCGGCTCGCCTGCCGCGAGATGCACCCGCAGCACTTCGCCTATCTCGAGTTCGGCGAGCGCTGCCTTCGCCGTCACGAAGGTCATCGGGCACACCAGATTCGTGATATCGACGGTATCTGCGACTTCATATGGCTCCTGTGCCATTGCTCTCTCCTTACTGCTGTGCCGTCGGTGTCGGCGGCTCGACCTCTACGGAATCCGCCTTGGGACAGCCCTCAGGTGCTGCCTCGTCGTAGGCCTTCCTGACCACAGGGACGAAGCTCTCCCATCCCTCGCGGTCAAGACAGAACTTGAAGCGGTCGCTTGCAATCGCGTGGTCGTCGTACCATTGGACCGTCGCATCGGCGACAGCGAGCAGCTGCTCATCGGACTCGACCGGCGGTAGGATCTTCCTGCCCTTCGTTATGTGGTTGCCGAAGAGGCCGCCGAATGTGAGGTTGTAGACCGTCTGGTAGTCCCACGAGTCGACCGGGCACTTCTGCGAGCACTTGCCGCAGGAGACACACTTCGCATAGTCGACGACGATCTTCTCCCCATCATCCGTAATGGCCTGGGACTTACAAACCTTCGAGCAGATGCCGCAGTGTATGCAGGCATCAGGCTTCCATTGGACCTTGCGCCCGCCCTTGATGCCGAAGTCGTTCTCTTCGGCCTTCAGGCAGTTGTTCTGGCAGCCCGTGACACCGAACTTGAACTTGCCGGGAAGGTCGCGTCCGAAGTAGCGCTCGTCGAGCATCGTGGCTACCCGATAGGAGTCGATGTTGCCCGAGGGGCAGACAGCCGATCCCTGACAGCCTGTGACCGTACGCACACGGGCACCGCAGCAGCCTGGCTCGACGCCGTACTCAGCCAGCATCGCCTTCACGGCGTCTGCGTCCTCGACCTTGATGAAGGGAATCTCGATGGCCTGACGGCTTGTCAGATGGACGTAGCCGTGGCCAAAGGTGTCTGCCACCTTGGAGATGCCGATAAGCTGACGCGACGTCAGATGCCCTGCCGTGATATGGAGGCGCAGCGAGTAGAGCCCCTTCTGCTTCTGTGCCATGAAGCCGCCCTTCTTGAGCGCGGCATTGTCGATCTTTGCCATGTCCTTGCTCCTCTCCAACCCAGAGCTGGTCATAAAGTTCAGTATATGCGCCTGAAGGGACTGCCTCTACTACCTCTTTCCTATGCTTGGCTATCGCTTCGACAGATTGCTGAATTCATCGTTTCCTATATAGAAGGCTGATGGTCAGCAACCCCCATCGGAAGGAACAGATGCAGATCGGATGCAATGGCATGCATGCTCCATATGCCGCCGCTATGGCGGGCGCCATGAGGTCAGCGGCAAGAGATGGGCCGACAGAGAGGAAGACTAGAGCCTCCGGCCCGAAGATGCATCCCACTTCATGATGTGCTCCTAGATCACGTAGTCGAGCTGCTTCTCCTTCGGCTTCACGAAGTGGGAAAGAATCCGCTTCTGGTACCAGGCGAAGTCGGCGCTGCCACGGTCGCGCGGACGCCCGAGCTCAATCGGCACGATCTCCGCGATCTTTCCGGGACGTTCGGTCATTACGACGATGCGATCAGCGAGATAGACCGCCTCCTCGATATCGTGCGTGACCATGACCATGGTCGTCTTCTCGCGGTCGCGGATGGAAAGGAGCTCGTCCTGGAGGCCCATCTTCGTGAGCGCATCGAGGGCGCCGAACGGCTCGTCGAGCAGCAGCACCTCAGGCTTCGTTGCAAGCGCCCGTGCGATCGCAGCGTGCTGGCTCATGCCGCCCGAGAGCTCATGGGGATAGGATTCCTCGAAGCCTTCGAGCTGTACGAGCGAAAGGTAGCTCCGAACAAGGTCCCCGCGCTCTGCCTTCGGACGGTCATGGAGCCCAAACGCGACGTTCTCCTCTATCGTCATCCACGGGAAGAGCCTGTGCTCCTGGAAGATCATGGTCCTGTCAGGGCCGGGGCCTGTGATCTTCTTCCCGTCGAGCAGGATCTCGCCTTTCGTCGGTTCCTCGAAGCCAGCGATGTTCTTCAGAAGCGTCGACTTGCCGCAGCCGCTGTGGCCGACGATCACGAGGAGCTCGCCGTCTGCCACGGAAAGGTCGATATCCTCGAGCACGGAAAGCGTGCCCGACGAGGCAGCAAACGACTTGCTCACACCTCGGATGCTCAGCTTATGAGGCATGCTTCTCGCCCCTTTCCCAGGGCATGCAGCCCTTTGCGATGGCAGAAAGAATCAGGTCCATGAGGACACCGGCGACGGCAATCGCGATCATGCCGGAGAAGACGACCGGATAGTTAAGCAGCGCTCTCGCGTCGTTGATGCGGAAGCCGATGCCGGAGCTCGCTGCAATCATCTCTGCGCCGACGACAGCCATCCACGAGACAGAAAGGCCAAACTTAAGGCCGACGAAAATCGAAGGAAGCGCACTTGGCAGATAGATCTCGCGAAACAGATGCCATTTCGAGAGCTGGTACATCTTTCCGACTTCGACGAGCTTCTTGTCCGTGCGCTGGATACCGCTGATCGTATTGAGCAGAATCTGGAAGAAGGCAGCGATAAAGATCACAGCCACCTTCGACTCCTCGCCGATACCGAACCACATGACAAGAAGAGGCACCCAGGCAATCATCGGGATCTGGCGGATTGCCTTGAAGAGGCCTCCAAAGAAGCGGTTTACGTGCTCGCTCATGCCCATCGTGACACCGAAGGCAAGACCGAAGACGACCGCAAGCGCATAGCCTTTGAGGATGCGCGAGACGCTGATTGCAACATCGTTCTCGAGCCTGCCCAAGGCAAGCTGCGAGACGATGGAGGATACGACGGCAGCAGGAGTCGGCAACACGATTGCAGGCACGGCCCCCAAGACAGTTGCCCACTGCCACAGCACGAGGATCAGGGCAGGCAGAATCAGCATCTCGAGGAAATGAAGGACCTTCTTTTTCACAGCTAGTCCCCATTTCCAAATTCCTGCTGGGCACGCTCGAGGTAGGAGGAATCTGTCCAGGAAGCGATGTCGATCTCCTCGGCGATGATGTCGTTTTCCACTTCGAAGTCCTGGATGCTCGAGAGCGCATCGAGATAGGTGCCATCGAAGCTCAGCGGATAGTTCGCGCCGAAGTCGTCGAAGTCCTGCCAGGACCTGACCATATCCTCGCTCTGTCCCGACTGTGCGGCAGCGTAGGAGATGAAGGCATCAGGGTCTGCCACCATCTCTGCCTTGGCGGCGAGATAGGCCTTGAGCTGTAATCTTTTGGTGGACAGTGGGATTCAGGGACTGGCAACAGATATGCTCTGTCCAGATACCCACCTACCAACACCAGCAGATTGAAGAGATGAGATGTCGGTGAGCGCAAGCGAGATAGAGAAGGCAAAGTCCCGCACGAAGCCGGAAACACCCAAACACTACACTGAGGAAGTATTGCCTCGAGGCTATCGACTACTACAGGAAGGCACGTAAGGCCAACCCGAAGAAGAGCATCAAAGGATGCGCCGCGAAGCTTGAGGCCAACGACAAGACCTTAAACGACTGGATCATCAAGCACTCAAAGACCAAAAGGGTGACCCAGGCAAGGACCGAGGTGCACAAGCAGCTCGACAGGGCCAACAGGCGCATACACGAGCTCGAAAGCGAAAATAAGTTCCTAAAAAAGAGGCAGCCTTCTTCGCCGGAAGCCTCTGTTGAAGGACAGGTTTTAGCTCATGCTGGCAAAGAGGGCAACCTACAGCGTCTCGATGATGGCGCGCGTACTGGAGGTGAGCAGGGCTCACTTCTACAGATGGCTCAAGGCCAAAGGCGGTGAGGACCTATGGGGTCCTATCAAGGAAGCCATCTGCGCGATATGGGAGGAAAGCGACAGGCGCTTTAGCTTTTGCTAGGTCTGATCCAAGCTCACAGGAGATCCAAAGTTACGCAAAATTTACAGGCACGACCCGCTACCGCGTGCGCAGGTGCATGGCTGAACTGGGATAGGCGGCATCTGATCCAATGCCTCCAAGAGAACGATACTGCCCGCACCTGATACCCCCGAGCGCCCCGACCTCACCCGGCGCGGCTTCTCGTGTCTTGTGCCGACAGCCAAGCTCGTGGGAGACACAACCTATCGCAGGACCACGGCAGGCTTTATATATCTTACCGTCGCACACGATCTGTGCACACACATGGTGGTGGGCTGAAGCATACAGGACAACATGAGGGCAGGGCTTGTCGTCTTTGCCCTGAAGATGGCATATTCGCGCGGATACGTGGCCGGAGGGGCCATATTCTAAGCAGCCCAGGCAGCCAGTACATAAGCTCAAAGCTAGCCGCCTGCTCAGCCGCGCACGACGTGAGGCTCTCCGTGGGGAGAACCGGAAGCTGCCACGACAATGCGCTCGCCGAATCGCTTTTCGCCACGCTCAAGAACGAGTGGTACTACCATAAGCGCCTCTTCGATGCATCCACGACCAAGCACAAGGCACACGAGTTTAATCGAGTCGTACTACAACCGCTTCCGCCCGCATAAGTCCATAGGAGATCGCGTGCCGGAAGAGGTGATGCAGGAGTTCTTCGAGCGTTTCGAGAGAGGCCTTGCATACGATCCAAAGGCGATGCAGACCGCATAGAATCTGAGATTTCTCTGTCCATTATATTGACAGGGCTCAGAGATAGGCCTTGAGCACCGCAACGGCAGCGTCTGCGTTCTCCTTCAGCCACAGGGTCCTGGCCACGAGCGTGAACGGCTCAAAGTAGATGGAAGGATTTCCATCCCTGCCATGGAAAAGCGCCTCGGCAAGGCCCTGGGAGACAAGGCTCTGCTCCTGTCCCGACGAGCAGACGGTGGACGCGACAGCACCGGCCGAAAGCGACGAGAGTCCATCAGGCCCGGTCGCATTCACGGCCTCCACATCGTCAGACGTGAGGCCGCCTTCTGCGAGGACCTTGATGAGGAACATCTGTGGTGTCGCTCCGCGCTGATAGGCAACCTTCTTTCCTTTGAGGTCTGCGATGGAGGCGATATCCGGAGCCGCGGCAAGCGACTAGCCCGAGCCCCACTGCGTGACGGCGATAGCTGTCGTATCGATGCCCTTCGACTTGCCGAGGATGCCGGCAAAGCCGGCATAGTCCACCAGGTCGAGGTCCCCCGAAATCAGTGCCTCATGAAGCGCAGGAGCTGCCCCACGAAGCTCGACGTCTCGACCGTATAGCCCAGAGGTTCGAGGTAGGTCGCAAAGTGTCCTTTGCTTTCCGCTATGCCAAGCGGCGTTGCCGCATCGAAGCTCTGTCCGCTCGAAGGGAAGCCAATCCTGACGGTCCCGCCTGCAGAGGAGGAGGCGGAGGCGCTGCTGCCAGAGGATGCCGCTTCGGCAAGTGCACCGGCGCCGCATCCGGAGAGCCAGCATCATGGCACAGGCTCCCATGCCCTCGAGGGCCTCTCTGCGCGTGAATGTCCGCTGTGCTGTATGCACATTGCGTCCCAGCATCTTCTCTCCTTCCGTCGGCAAGGCTGAAATGCTGCTATCCAGCTCTCTGTCCGGGCATAGGATTCAGCCTAGGCTCAGCAGGAAGCTTCCCTTTCTACCTCTTTCCGATGGTTAGTTACCTATATCTTGGACAACTGAATTGATTGTTCTGGATATAGAATGCCGACAATGACATTCAGCAGGTTTCTGCTTTCAGGGCAGCCAGGCTGAGCATCCCCCCAATACATGCAGAGAACAGGAGCAGCCATGGGATACCCATCCATCTATCCGACCGGCGTCACCATCTTCGATAAGGACCATGCCTGGAGCGGCTATACGCTCTTCCCCATCTCCAAGGGTGTCCTCCTCATCGATATGAACGGGCGCGAGGTCCGCTGCTGGGCAGGCCTCCAGGGCTTCCCAGCAAAGATGACACCAGGCGGCTATGTCTTCGGCAGCTCGGGCAGGCACACAGGAGAGGCTGCCTACCAGGACTAGCTCGACCTTATCGAAGTCGACTGGCATGGGAAGATCGTCTGGAAGTGGGACCATACCGAGCTCGTGGAGGATGAGGGCACAGAGCCGAGATGGATGGTACGGCAGCACCATGACTTCCAGCTCGAAGGGTCGCCTGTCGGCTACTATGCACCTGGCCAGGAGCCAAGCGCTTTCAACGACAGGACTCTCATCCTGACCCACGAGAACACGCTGAAGCCCGAGATCTCGGACAAGCTCCTGATCGACGACAAGATCGTCGAGGTCAGCTGGGACGGCAAGATCCTCTGGGAGTGGCGCTGCGCAGACCACTTCGAGGAATTTGGATTCTCCGAGGCTGCCAAGAAGGCACTGCGTGCCAATCCTGCCATGAGGGGCACGGCAGGCGGCGACTGGCTGCACGTGAACAGCATCTCTTACCTCGGACCGAACCGCTTCTTCGATGCAGGGGACGAGCGCTTCGACCCAAAGAACATCATCTTCGATTCCCGCAATGCCAATATCCTTGCGATCATCTCGAAGAAGACTGGAAAGATTGTCTGGCAGGTCGGCCCCGACTACGCTAGACCGAATGCCAGCGAAGGCGCAAAGAAGCTCGGCTGCATCATCGGCCAGCACCACCTGCACATGATTCCTGAGAGACTTCCCGGTGCCGGCAATCTCCTCGTCTTCGACAATGGCGGCACGGCCGGCTACGATGCACCCAACGCGATGTCTCCCGACGGCGTGAGCGCGGTGAGGCGAGACTATTCGCGTGTCCTCGAATTCGACCCCGTGACCTTCGACGTCGTATGGGAATACACGCCGGTCAAAGCAGGGTTCATGCCCTTCTCCGACGGATCGAAATTCTATTCCTCCTATATCTCAAGCGCCCAGCGCCTCGAGAGCGGCAATACCCTCATCACCGAAGGCTCCGATGGCCGCATCATCGAGGTCACGCCGAACCATGAGATCGTCTGGGAATTCATCAATCCCTATACGAGGGAATTCGCGCCTGGCTTCTCGACGAACATGGTCTACCGCACCTACCGCATCCCCTACTCCTGGGTGCCGCAGCTCGAGAAGCCAGAAGAGACAAGCATTGAGCCTCTGAACATGAACACCTTCCGCGTGCCCGGCGCCTCGAGCGAGACCTGTAGCCCCACGGCAGTGGAAGGCATCGATCCAGACGGCAACAGCATACCCGAAGGCAGCAGCGCCGAAGCGAGATATGCCGACTTCTGCATGGCAAGAGTAGACATCGACGAGCGCGAAGCAGCGCGCTGGAAGAGCGCCCAGTTCAGGCTTTAGGCAGACACCTGGATGCACGGGAGTGGAGCCATATGGTTCCGCTCCCTTTCCTTGTCCGGCTCTTCAGCAAGAGAATCTAACCTCAGCAAGCAAGCTCTCCTGCATGCGCAAAGCAGGTGCGATGGGGATGGCGGGAACGCAGAGGCTCCCAGTCAGCAAGAAGCTGCTCTGGTGTGCTTTCTCCATAGGCTGCCACCATATCGGGCGTTGCGAGGTCACCGACGAAGAAGGTCCCGGAATCAAGCAGAACAGAGATGCTGTCCAAAGAATAGCTCGGCGTAGAGACGGCCTCGCCGGCAATGCCCAAAGAGGCAAAGAACGCACGGCTCTGAGAGAGCGGCATGACCTTGATGCCCGTATCATCCACAGAAGTGAAGCGATGCTTTGCATCCGTTGCAAAGACCGCGTCAGACGTGTGGAGATAGGGCAGCTGCACATCGAAGGTGACAGAGACAACGCCGAGGCGTTCAAGGTCGCCGACGATGCCCCTGTGGTCCGGATGCCAGTGTGTGCAGAGCACGTACCCGATGTCTTCAACCGCAAGCACCTGAGTCTTCAGAGCCTTGAAGAAGGAGCCAAGCGCTCCAGCCCAGTCTGTATCTACAAGCGCGGAGCCTTCTGCGCCTTCCAGAAGATAGGTCGCAGTGCGTCCATACTGGATATGGACAACTCTTTCGCTCTTTCCCATCGAAGGCTCCTCCCTTCATGCTGCGCCATTCACCATGAGAAGATATACTGAAGGGACAGATAACTACAGCCGAAGGAGCACCCATGATCGTTTTCTGCTCTGCCAGATCCCTGACACTTATCAAGGAAGCCCTTGCTTAGGAGATCGGCAAGGATCGCTTCTTCCCTGCCATCGTCGATAGCAAGGAAGATATCAAGCGCGTTCGGGCCTGGTGCGACGAGCACCCCGAGCGTGTGCCCTATCTCTGGAACCTCGATATGGATTCCTTGCCGCTCCATGCCGGCAAGCCCGCACTGACGAATACCTACCGCACGGCCTATCTCTACAACGCAGCGATGAGATCGATAGTGATAGCACAAGGGCTGGCGCCGCAGGACTTCCTCGATCTGAACAAGACCTTCGGCTCCTTCATCCGCGGAATGTGGGGCGAGCTCAGCATCGTGCCCGAGGCTATCGACCTCCATCTCAAGCGCTGCTTCGAGACCATGTACCAGATGCGCAAGGACCTGAAGCTCAGCTATGAAGCCCTTGACGGCTCTGCTGACTCATCTGTCATTCTTGTCCCCAACGGCAACAGAAAGGCGACGTCCGCCCTCAATATGGCGCGTGAACATCTTGCGTGCCTTCAGGCGGACAGGATCCTTGACCGCACGAACGAGCTCGTCGATTACCATGACTCCTGGGTGATTGCCTCCTATCTGGTGAGCGACAAGACTGCCAAGGGTGGCTATGTCATACCACTCGAGGTGACACATGCGAAGGCACAGAGCGAGGTTGCCGGTCTCATGGTGCCGACGCTTACGCTGCACGCGACGCTTCTCGACGAGTACACAGGAAAGCCTTGGCGCGATGGTGCCTTCTTCCGCGATATTGCCGTTCCTGCCACAGCAAGCCTCTTCTGGCTCCATCATGCCCTGCAGCGCACCATGCGCTGGTACGACTACCACCTCCATGATTTCCAGCTCCTCGACAGGACAGCTCAGAGCGCGCTTGAAGATGCCTTCTGGGCCTTCTTCCCCGAGCTCCCTCTTGGCATAGACCGCATAAAGGAATGGGGCGGCAATCCGGAGCGATTCTACGAGGGAGGAGCGGCTGCCTTCGAGAAGACCTGCCACCTGAGCCCCCGCTGGCTCTATCACGACTTCCTGGGGCTATTCGACGATTCTGATCCCAACCTTATCGATCGCCCGAATGCCACCCTGCCGGAACAAACAATGCTTGGCTGCTATTTTATGGGCGATGAGACCATGAGGAAGCTCGCCAAAGCAAAGAGCTGCTCTCCAGAAGACCTCTCCGCTATCGAGCTTTCAGGTCCCGGCCTCGTCTACCACTACGACTACGGCGATGGCTGGGCCCTTGCTCTTACCGCTTCAAACTTGAGGCTCGAAGATGCCTCGAAGCTCCCCTGCATCGTGAACGCCCAAGGCGAGACACCTCCCGAAGATATCGGTGGCCTCGGTGGCTACGAGAAATTCCTCGATGCTTTGGCTTCGGGCAACATAATCACGAGCGATGGAGTCAATCTCGGGAAATGGGCCCAGGGCAATGGCTGGGTGCCCTTCAAGGATGCAGAAAGCCTGAAGGATATCTTCTGCACGAGCCGGCCCACATGTGGTAGGTAGGCAGAGAGAGCGGGAAGCTTTCGGTAAAATCCCCGCCCGTTTGCATCGGACACAGTCCGGCATCAAGGCTCCAGCAGAGTCCTGATGCCATAAGCAGAATGCTCTCCCTCCGCACGCAAGGGCCTTCGCTACAATGCAGGAGCCATCGTTGTCGGACCGAGAAGCTCCATGCGCGTCATCAAGAGCATCCACAACAATGCTGCCATCTACACCGACGGCAAAGGGTACGAGCTCATCGCGCTTGGCACTAGCTTCGGCTTCGGCACGATACCGCGCGAGATTCCGTTCTCCGACATCGAGCACACGTTCTATGGTATCGATCCTAAGTCTTTGGGACTGGTGAGCGAGCTTTCAGAAGACGTGCTTAAGTTTGCGGCACAGCTCGCAGACCTTGCCCGCACGATCTCGCCGAACCTTCCTGTCACTCTTGCCAACCACATCGCTTTCGCTATCAAGCGTACACGTGGACATATGGTCGTCGAGATTCCCCTTACCTACGATGTGCAGCAGAGCTACCTTGCCAAATATCGCATCAAAGAGATGGCCGTGCACGGTATCTCCCGCACGTTCAATGTACGCCTTCCCAAGACTGAGGCAGTCGGCATCGCCCTCTCGATCGTGAGCTGCGCCATCTCCGCAAGCGCACACGACGCAGAGCGCCAGAAGACGACAGAGCGTCTCATCGAGGACAACACGAAGATCGTAGAGGGAAAGCTCCATATCACGGTCGGGCGCAATTCTTTCGACTACGCCCGCTTTGCAACCCACATGCGCTACCTCATCGGCAGGCTTATCGTGGGTGAGTATGTCTCGTCAGGTGCCGCAGCGCTCCTGCCCGTGCTCGAAGAGGGCTATCCATATGTCTCTGCCTGCGGGAATGCTGTGGCAGACTTCCTGGAGAAGAGCCTGGATGCGAAGCTCGACGAGGAGGAGCGGGCCTATCTGACCCTCCATGTGAACCGTGCCTTCGAGCGGGAAACCTCAGGCCAGGCTTAGCCATCTGCCGTTCGCAGAGGATATCCGACCGTTCGCCCCTACCTGCTTCGGTCCAGCCGTCTTCCCGCCCTAATCTCTTTCCTGCATTGGGTGCTACGCACTGGACTTCGCTCCACGAGGCATTACCAAGGCTGGGACACACAGATTCTGTGTGCCCTGCTACTCTGGTATGGCTCGGGAGGCATTTTTGTTAGGCATCGACCTCTTGGAGCCACGGCTTCCAAGGATGGCACCTCCTCGGAACGATCAGAGCAGCAGGGGAAGCAACGCTCTGATATGGGAGGCAAAGATGGCAGGCAACGAGAGAATCGCGAAAGGGGTCCTCGCCGCAATCGGCGGCAAGGACAACGTCACAAGCATCGGCGCACTGCATGACAAGGCTGAGAATCAACCTCAAGGATGAATCGGTCCCCGACGACGACAAGATCAAGGCAATCAAGGGCGCCCTCGGCTGCCAGTGGTCCGGCGGCCAGTACCAGGTCATCATCGGCTAGAACGTCCCGAAGGTCTACGATGCGATCGTGAAGCTCGGCGTCTCTGCCGGCGGCGCAATAGACGAGAACCTCGACACCAATCTGCCGAAGAAGCCTTGGAGCGCCAAGCGCGTCGGTCAGGCAATCCTTAACTATCTTTCCAAGACCATGGTCGCTGCTATCCCTGTCATGATGGGCGCTGCCATGTTCCGCACAATTGCTGTCATCGCTGGTCCCGGCATGCTCAATCTCTGAGCAGCAGATTCTGATATCTACAACCTCTTCTACAACTGGATCTACGACGCAGGCTACTACTTCATGCCAATATATCTGAAATACTCGGCAGCACAGCAGCTCGGCTGCCCGAAGATGCTCGGCATGATGATGGGCAGCGTCCTGATCGCTCCTGACTTCGTGAACATCGTCACGGCAGCAGCCGAGACCGGCCAGACCTTCACGTCGGTCTATGACATCCCCGCGATGCTCAACACCTACTCCTCTACCGTGCTTCCGATTCTTCTCTGCATGCCGGTGCTCCGGCAGGTCAAAAAGTTCTTCAAGCGTGTCATCCCCGACATGCTTTCCACGGCCTTTGTGCCCTTCCTCACGATGTTCGTGATGGTCCCTGTGGGCCTCTGCGCTCTTGTTCCGATTGGCTCTGTCCTCGGCAATGCGATCGGCGACTTCATGTTCTCGTTCGGCAACGGCGAGGATACAGGCGTTGCAGACAGCGGAACGTGCCTCTTGTCATCCTGACAATACAGCCTCCATCCATAGTCTCACGCTATATCTTGAGGCAGCGAATAGATAATAGATATTATTCAGACGATACCTGCATGCTTATACTCTGATGCGAAGAAAAGATATCGGGTGAAAGGCAGCTCATGAAGACGACTATAGTCGGATATCCCCGCATCGGACAAAACCGCGAACTCAAGCGGGCGGAAGAAGCCTACTTCAAGGGGCAGCTCAGCAAGGACAAGCTTGCCGCAGAGGCAGCCAGGCTCAGAGCCGAGAACCGCACCGTGCAGCTCGAGTGCGGGCTCAACCTTGTACCGGTAGGCGACTTCTCGCTCTACGACAACGTCCTCGATGCGGCCATGATGCTCGGCGCCGTACCGGAGCGCTACCAAAAGCTCGGCCTCGATGCCCTCGATACCTATTTCGCTATGGCTCATGGCTACCAGGGCACGCGCGGCGATGTGCATGCCCTCGCAATGAAGAAGTGGTTCAACACGAACTATCACTATCTCGTACCCGAACTCGAAGAAAGCATGGAGCTTCACCTCGTGCCGGATGCCCTGCGTGGCCAGATCGGAGAAGCACGTGCTGCGGGGCTTGCAGCAGAACAGCTCAAGATCTCTGTCACGGGCCCTTTCACGTTCCTGAAACTCGCCCAGCTACCCGAGGGTGCCGACGAGAACGTATGGGCAAAAAAGATTGCTTCTGTCTATGCGAAGCTTCTGGCGCTCGTACCAGAAGGTGCCTGGCTCGAGCTCGACGAGCCCTGGCTCGTACATGACATCAGCAAAGAGGATGAGATGCTCTTCGTGAAGATCGCCCGCACCCTCTTGAACCAAAAGCACAGCTGCAAGATCCTGCTTCAGACCTATTTCGGCGACATCCGCGATGTCTATGGGACTGTCACGAAGCTCGGCTTCGACGGCATCGGTCTCGACTTCGTCGAAGGCACGAAGACCGACGAGCTCGTCTCGTCCGGCTTCCCAAAAGATACCGTCCTCTTCGCCGGCATCGTGAACGGCAAGAACATCTGGCGCACGAACTACCGTCAAGCCCTCTCGCATCTGAAGAGCCTTGCACCTGACAGCAAGGTTGTGCTCTCCACAAGCTGCTCGCTTCTGCATGTGCCCTACACCACATCTGCCGAAACCCAGCTCGAACCTGACTGCTTGAAGCATCTCGCTTTCGCCGAGGAAAAGCTTGCAGAGCTGAATGAGCTCCACGTCATCCTGGACCGTGCGGTAGGCAACGGCACGAGCGTAAAAGGGCTGCTCAGCAGTCCGGCATCCGACCCTGCCCTCGCTGCCAACGATGCACTCTTCCATGAAGGGCACGCAGCACCGAACAAGGCTGTGCGCGAGCGCCTTGCCACCCTCACCGAGGAGAGCTTCCACCGCACACCCGCCTTCGCCAAGCGCGAGAAAATCCAGCACCGAGAGCTGGGACTGCCGCTTCTCCCGACCACGACGATCGGTTCCTTCCCCCAGACGAGCGATGTGCGCGCAAGCCGCAGGGCCAAAAGAAAAGGCGAGATCTCCGAGGAACAGTACGACGAGTTCATCAAGGGCAAGATTGCCGACTGTATCAAGCTGCAGGAAGAGCTCAGTCTCGATGTCCTCGTGCACGGCGAGTACGAGCGCAACGATATGGTCGAGTACTTCGGCGACAATCTCGAAGGCTTTCTCTTCACGAACAACGGCTGGGTCCAGTCCTACGGCACGCGCTGCGTGAAGCCTCCCATCATCTGGGGAGACATCTGGCGCAGCCATCCCATTACGGTCGGCTGGAGCACCTATGCGCAGAGCCTCACGGACAAGCCCGTGAAAGGCATGCTGACCGGACCCGTCACGATCCTGAACTGGTCCTTCCCACGCGAGGACATCCCGCGCCGCGAGAGTGCGTTCCAGATCGCCCTTGCTATCCGCGACGAGGTCCTCGATCTCGAGCGTGCAGGCATCCGCATCATCCAGATCGACGAGGCAGCCCTGCGCGAGAAGCTGCCGCTACGTAGGAGCGATTGGCACAGGGAATACCTCGACTGGGCCATTCCCGCCTTCCGCCTCGTCCATAGCGGCGTGAAGCCTGAGACACAGATCCACACCCACATGTGCTACAGCGAGTTCTCTGACATCATCCATGAGATCGACGAGATGGATGCCGACGTGATCACGTTCGAGGCATCGCGGTCGAACCTCTCGATCCTCAAGAGCCTCACAGAAGCAGGCTTCAGGACCGAAGTCGGCCCCGGCGTCTACGACATCCACTCGTCGCGTGTGCCCTCCAAGGAAGAGATCGTCGATGCTCTCCACCGCATGCTCAAGCACATCCCGAAAGAGAAGCTCTGGGTGAACCCCGACTGCGGCCTCAAGACGAGAGGCACAAAGGAGACGGTGGCAAGCCTCAGGAACCTCGTGGCTGCTGCGCACAAGGTCCGCGCCGAGCTCTCCTGACAGCCTGTATATACGTCCACGTCAGCGCCCTCTCTGCAGACAACTCTGAGGGAGGGCGTCCGTTCTGTGCCTACCATCAGCAGAATGCTCTCCCTCCGCACGCAAGGGCCTTCGCTACAATGCAGGAGCCATCGTTGTCGGACCGAGAAACTCCATGTGCGTCATCAAGAGCATCAACAACAATGCTGCCATCTGCGCCGATGGCAAAGGGTACGAGCTCATCGCGCTTGGCACTAGCTTCGGCTTCGGCACGATACCGCGCGAGATTCCGTTCTCCGACATCGAGCACACGTTCTATGGTATCGATCCTAAGTCTTTGGGACTAGTGAGCGAGCTTTCAGAAGACGTGCTTAAGTTTGCGGCACAGCTCGCAGACCTTGCCCGCACGATCTCGCCGAACCTTCCTGTCACGCTTGCCAACCACATCGCTTTCGCTATCAAGCGTACATGTGGGCATATGGTCGTCGAGATTCCGGCTCTTTGCTGTTTCTAGTGGGTAGCGTATGCCAGCTTCTTCTGGGCTGTGAAGTCCAAACGGCCCAGCCTGAGGAAGATCATCGTCCTGAAGTAGGCGATGCTCCTGAAGCCCCTGGCAGCGCTGCGGGCGGACTGGACGACGGAATTGAGCCCTTCGAGGAACGAGTTGGTAGATCCCCTCCTCCACCAGTTGAGGATCCCTTCCCACTCCTTCCTGAGAGTCCTCGCCACGCTCTTCATCTCGGCCACGGCAGAGTGCATCATCCACGAGCAGAGGCGCTCTGGGGCTGCTGCCGCCGATTTTCTGTCTGCGCATGAATAGACGTCCTGCAGCGCCTCTGCTATCTGGCAGGCGCGTGCCTCCCTGAGATGGGTCTTCGCAGGGTCGAGCTCCTCCCTCTTGGCGAGCTGGAGCTTTGTGAGCGACTCCTTCTTCTTCAGCCACAGGTACTTCGTCTGGGCAAGCTGCCTTGTGCTTCTCGGCGGACTCGCGCCGCTCTTGGCACCTCACAGGGTCTGTCGCCCTCATCAGGAGCTGCACCACATGGAAGCTGTCCCACGCTCTGTGTGGCCTGGGGCATCTCTGCAGCCACGCCAAGCGAGTATGCCTTAAGCCATGTCGCGCGTGACCTCTAAGACCTTCGTGCGGTCCCCTCCCGTGCTCCTTAAGCTCGGCGCAGAGCCTGCCTAAGGCCCCCTTGTCTCTGCCTTGCGTGACGGCCACGGCGCGCTGGTGGTCGAGGTTGGCCATGATGCTGATGTAGCTTTGGTTGCACCTTTTGGCGGTGTCGTCTATGCGCACGCGCACGACATCCGAGTAGTCGGCGGTATCCCTTGCCTCGGCTACGGCCTTGCCCAGCAGCCTCCATATGCGCGTGGGCTGTCTCGTGCAGCTGCTGCGCGACCGGCGTCACGCTCATGCCAAAGAGCGCCATCACTTATCACCTGCGCCTTAAAGAGTGCTGTGAAGTGCGTCTTCGGCCGCACCTTTCAGGGCATCCTTGTGGCATGCACACCGTCTTTGGGGCAGTCCGCCCTTAGCAGCGCGCAGTGCACGATCGTATCGCACTGCCAGATGCTAAGATGCCACAAGGTCCTCTCGCGCGTGTCACAGGTGCCGCACCTCCTGTGGCATACGGGACACTCGACTGCCTGGCCCTTTCCTGTGGGCCACCCTCACATGGAGCTCGTCTTGCGCCCCCTCGCGCTTCTTAAACCAGACGCCCGTGACCTCCCATTCGTCCTTAAGCCCCATGGGACCTCTTAAAGAGCCTTGCTAGCATGCCTGCCTTAAGCATCCATATCGCACCTTAGGAATGCAGCTTCCTGTCGGGGAAAATCCTACCGTTTAAAGGCCACGCCCTCAAGAGGATGCAGGTGTGCTACCCACCATAAGTAGCGAAGAGTCCCGAATGATACGTGAGCACCTTCCAGCTTCGAGACTGCAGCGATGCCCATCCTGCGCATTCCCAATCCTGCAGATGGCTCCTGGCGATACTGCCGGAATACCTGATCCCGCTGCCGATTTACACCTGACGATTGCTCAAGAGACTCGGAACCACTCCGGACGTCCTCTACCGCACCCTGCAGAAGCTTTACCGTCAGCTACAGCGATCCAGCCAATCTGAGAATAATTTGCAATTTTGCTTGACACAGCTTCTCTGTCCACTAGTATATTGCGAAGCATTCGCAGATTGGAGGATGGCAGCCAATGCGCAGCACATATGACACACACGGAAGAACGGAGATACTGGAATGCCTCGGCGCAAGCCCACAGACACATTTTACTGCCTCTGAGCTACATAGCCGGCTTAAAGATCTGGGGGCTGCTGTCTCGCTCGCAACCGTATATCGGCAGCTTGACAAGCTTGTCAGTGAGGGTCTGGTCGTACGGTTCACCCCCGAAGGCGAGAAGAGTGCCTGCTTTCAGCTGCTCGATACCAGCGAATGCTGCAAGGGCCACTGCTATCACCTCAAATGCGAGCAATGCGGAAAACTCATCCACATCAACTGCCATGAGGTGACCAGACTCGAGGAGCATATGCTCAGCGAGCATGGCTTTGCGGTGGATGCAGGGCGCACCGTGTTCTATGGCCTGTGTTCCGACTGCTACCGGAAGGCAAACAGCGTATAGCGTCCCAAAGTGCATCTGTGGACAATGGAAAGATTCGAAGCAAGAATGCCAGGCCCTTTCGCTGCCGGCTGACAAGCAGCCATGCCCGTATGCACTATCAGCATGTCATATCCAAACAGTACGATTCCGGAGGATGAAATCGTGAAGAAGATACTCACAGCTGTATTGGCAGCTGCAGTAGGACTCGTCTGCCTTGCCGGATGCTCCAGCCAGAGCACGCAAAGTACGGCGAATGCCGAGAATGCGAACAGCAAGATACAGGTAGTCGCCTCTTTCTACCCCATGGCAGACTTCGCAAAGAAGATTGGCGGCGACCGTGTCCAGGTGATGAATCTCGTGCCAGCCGGCACCGAGCCCCATGACTGGGAGCCCTCAACCAATGACATGAAGACCCTGAGCTCCGCCAAACTCTTCATATACAATGGGGCTGGCATGGAGAAATGGGTCGATAACACCCTGTCCAGCATTGGCAATGACAGCCTCGTCCAGGTCGAAGCATCCAAAGGAATCACGCTGCGCGCTGCAGCCAAAGACGAACATGAGGAGGAAGAGGGCGAGGAGGAGCACGAAAGCAGCCAGTACGACCCCCATGTATGGCTGTCTCCCATGAATGCCAAGACAGAGATGGCCAATATCCGCGACGGCCTCATCAAGGCAGATCCCGATGGAGAATCCGTCTACCGAGAGAACTACGAGAAGTATGCCTCAGAGCTCGATGCGCTCGACCAGGAGTACAAAGACCAGCTTGCCAAGACCACTTCAAAGAACATTGTCGTCTCCCATCAGGCATTCGGCTACCTCTGCGATGCCTATGGCCTGAACCAACTGGCAATCGAGGGAATCGATGCCGACTCTGAACCCGATGCGAAGACCATGGCTGCGATTGCCGATTTTGTCAAGCAGAACAATGTGAAGACGATCTTCTCGGAAGAGCTAGTAAGCCCGAAGGTTGCGCAGACCATCGCAGACGAGACCGGAGCTGCATGCGAAGAGCTCAATCCTCTCGAAGGCCTGAGCGATGACGATCTCGCAGCAGGCAAGGATTATTTCTCTGTTATGAGGGAAAACCTCGACAAGCTCGTGAAAGCCCTTTCGTGACGTCTGCTCCGGCTGCGGTGGAGCTTGAGGGCCTGAGCTTCTCCTATGGGACAACCAAAGTTCTCGACTGTGCAGACTTCCTCCTGGAGCCTGGCTGCTTCTGCGTGCTCGAAGGGGCAAATGGGGCCGGGAAGTCAACTTTGCTGAGACTCATGCTGGGTGAGCTCGAGCCTCAGGAGGGATCTGTGAAAGTACTAGGCCGCACTCCCTCGCACGGGCACTTCGATGGAAGCATCGGCTACGTTCCGCAGCAGGCTCCTGAAGACCTACGCCGGTTTCCTGTGACAGTCTGGGAACTTGTCCTGTCAGGGCTCTATGCCTCTTCGCATCCTCTGCTCCCCTACAGGTCCGGGCACAGGAAGCGTGCAGCTCAAGCAATAGAGTCTGCAGGGCTGAGGGGCTTCGAGAAGCATCTGGCAGGCGAGCTTTCGGGCGGACAGTTCCAGCGCGCACTGCTTGCACGCGCACTTGTCTGCAGACCGGAGCTGCTCATACTCGATGAGCCTACCAGCAGCCTCGACGAGCAGAGCACCCACACGCTTGTTGGTTCCGTTGCCCAGGCCTCCCAGGAGACGGGCACCGCAGCGCTGATGGTGACACATGACCTTGCGCGTCTGCCCCATCTCTATAGCCGTATCGTCGAGCTGCGCGACGACAAGCTTTTCGACCTCAGGAAAGGCTAGCTTCAGATGTTCGAATATGCTTTCATGCAGCGTGCCTTCCTTGCCGGCATCATCATAGGCGTTGCAATTCCCTGCGTCGGCGTCGTGGTGGTCTTCAAGCGCCTCTCCATGATGGGAGATGCCCTCTCGCATGCTTCGTTGGCTGGCGTCGCAGCTGGACTCATCGGCGGAATCGACCCGGTCCTTGGAGCGACAATTGCCTGCCTGGGCGCTGCTGGAGCAGTGGAAGCGGCGCGGCGCCGTTTTGAAGGCCACGCAGAGCTTGCGATTGCCGTTGTCATGTCCTGCGGCATCGGACTTGCAGGCGTCCTCTCGGGCTTCGTGCCCAACGCTGCAAGCTTCTCGAGCTTCCTGTTCGGATCGATCGTCGCTGTCAGCGACGATGAACTTGCCGCTGTCGCTGCCGTAGGTACTGGCGTCTTAGTACTCTGCATCCTGCTGAGGAAAGAGCTCTTCCTTGTCACCCTCGACGAGCGGGCAGCACGCGTCTCGGGCGTCAATGTGAGGCTTGTCAATGCGATATTCGTCCTCATGACGGCGTTTGCGGTCTCTGTCGGCGCACGGACGGTCGGCGCCCTCATCGTCTCGTCCATGATGGTCGTCCCTGTAGCCTGCGCCCTCCAGTTCGCCCGAGGCTGGCGCCAGACGGTCATTGCTTCATGCGCCGTCGGGCTCCTCATCACAGCTTTGGGCCTCACTGTCTCCTATGCCTTCGGCCTCAAGCCAGGCGGCACCATCGTCCTTCTGGGTGTAGCGCTTCTGCTTCTGCTCATCGCCCTGCACGGGATAGCCAGAAAGCTCCACCGGAGATCCTGAGGTACCTTCAGAGAGTCCGCTTTGTTGTCGGAGCGGGTCGCTCTGCGCTGCTCCGGCATGGATTCTCATGCGCGGACTCGGCTTGGCTTTGATACAGCAGCCGGGTTCCTCAGATAACATCCAGCCGCACCGTCGATCCAGAAGATCCTGTGCCCGCCTCCCCGAAAGGTGGGCCCCATCAATATAAGGGACAGAGGGGTCCCAGATCTCTATGCAGTCTGCGTGGCCGCCAGATCAGATGGAAGGGCCCTCTCGAAGCGCTCGAAGAGCTCCTGTATGGCCTTTTTGCAGACACGCACCTACCTATGGAGTCGTGCGGACAAATACGGTTGTAGTTACGACTCGATTGAGCCCGATGGCCCTTGTGCTTTGTGGTGAGATGCAGGCGCTTGTGGTGGTACCACTTATCCTTGAGTGTTTTGAGAAGCGATTCTGCTTGCGCACTGTCGTGGCAGTCCCCGGTGCGCCTCACGTCGTGCAAGGCCGCCTGGGAGGCAAGCTTAGATGCTTATGTATTGGCTGTCCTGCTCGCTGTGGGATATGACCCCACAGGCGATATATCCCCACACACGCGAATAAGCCATCTTTTAAGGACAAAGCCAACAAGGCTTGCCTTAAGGCGTCTTTGTATACTTTAGCTGAGGGCTATAAGGTACTCACAGCTTTATTGCGACGCTAAGCTAGATAAAGCTTTTTGTGGTCCTTAAAGATAGCTATGTTGCCTATAAGCTTTATGGTCGCAACAAAGGCTTGTGACCTGACAAGGTTAGGGTGTACAGGGGTACCCCTGTCCAAAGCCAGCACCTCTTGAAAGCTCTGTAGCAGATGCCACCTGTCCTTAAAAGCTCAAATATGTATCTGTAGACGCTATAGAGGGTTGTGGCACTAGAGTCGCTCTGCTTTAGATCCCCTAAGAGCTTGAAAAAAAGCTAAAGTGCCTCTTCGTCCTTGTCCTATATCGCCTAAGAGGGCCTTTATGAGAGGCCCCACACAGATCCTTGCCGCCTGCAAACTCCCTGATGCGTCTTAACGCCTCATCTGGCTTCTTTTGCTCTTTGGCCCTGGCCTAGGTGGACTTCCCTGATCTTTTCGTATTTGGTGATCCACTCATCTAAGGTCTTGTCATAGACCTCAAGCTTCTTGGCGCACGCCCTGATGCTTCTCTTTAGGTCTGCCTGCCTGGCCTTGTCGCAGCACTGGTAGCCTTTAAGTGCTACTCATCTATATACTGCCTGGGAAGCTTCGACTTCGACTTTGCCTTCTTCTGCCTTACTTGCACTCACTGACATCTCATGGCTTAAATCTATAGGTGGTGTTGGGTGAGCATCTGGGCAAAGGATACTTGCCACCAGTTGCTGGCGTCCTCCTGTCCACCAAAGGCTTACAGCTCAGTCGAGATGAAGAGGGTAGCCAAGACCCTCAGGAAGGAACAGGAGGGAATCCTCAACTGGCAGAGGAAGGGCTCCACCAACTCGTTTCTCGAAGGGCTCAACTCCCTCATCCAGTCAGCGGAAAGCGCTGCCAGGGGCTTCAGGAACACGGTCTACTTCAGGACGATGATCTTCCTCAGACTGGGAAACTCAACTTTACGGCCCAGAGTCAGCTTGCATGCGCTACCCACTAGAGACCGCGAAAACCCACTCTCAGCGTATTCTATGTCACAAGCGGCCACTAGTTCAATATCTCCAGGATTGATGCATACAACTAGTTGCCGAAAATCAATGCTGAACGGACTGCCAGATGAGTCTTTTCCAGATATGGCCTTATTCCTCTATCTCATACAGGCGCATATCCCCATCCGCCAGCAGCAGCTTGAACCCTGGGATTTCATCGCCTATTCCAGAGATGCCGCTCCACTGCTCAGAGACAAAATGCTCTGTCACCGATGTGTTACCATCATCTTTAGAAAGCAGAATGACATATCTGGCGCCGGTATCAGCAACTGCCTTCTGCACTGCAGCATCACTACCTATATTGACCAGAGACGTACGAATAAGTTGGCTCTCAGGGGAATCTTCTGAGTCGGATGCTCTCAGTCCTGTCTCAATCTGATTGTAAACAACGTTCAGCCCATCAAACCCATAAGCAGCAACGCTTCCATCGCTCGGATCATTTATGACGGGGGCATCCGAAGGAAGGATGCTCAGACATTCCTGGACGAAGGCTTCCTCAGCCTCGGAATATGGAGCTGTCTTTGCATACGCGGTTGCATACTGACTGCGGATTTCGCCGAAAGCTGTGGTCACCGCAGCGCTGTTCCCCGGATCAATATAGTTTGGATAGAAATTCATAAGCAGAAAGACCGCAGCTGTCAGAAGAGCGGGCAAGGGACCACGAAGCTTCTCTGGCAGGTCAGAATACCTGGCGATAACCGCATGCACCCACGTGCAAATAACAGAAAGCCCAATTGCCGCAAGCGGCATTGCCATGATTGCACAGATGGCTGCAATCCGATTCGGATCGGAATACCAGAAGCCCGTGAGGTACCGTTTGAGGAAACCATCCGTTGATACATTGATTATGAACGCGATACAGAAGAAACCATATGGCACGATAAGCCATCGGGTCTCTCTGCGAAGGAGCGCAGCAGCAATGCCGAGCAGCACAATTGCCGCCAGACATAGCTGAGGAAACGTGTAATAGTTCATTCCTTTCATGTATGCTTGGGCAAGGATATTGATGAAGGACTGAGCTGCTGTTGTATAGGAAACCCAAGCGGAGTAGGATACAACCCCCTGCATAAAGGAGCTTCTATACAGCAACGTCCATACAGCAATGCATGCGACAAGAAGCAGCAGAGACTGCAGACGGCGGCCGGAAGCAGAATATTGTCTATCCTTAGAATGCTGTGCCACACAGCGATAGCCCTCTGGGCTGTTCATGACATGCATAATGTAGAAGACTACGAAGACAGCCACTGCAAATACAGCGTTCGGCTGCAGCATTCCAAGCCCTATAATTCCCATAATCCCCGCAGCAAGAAGTTTCCCTCTGTCTTTTGCCTCGGCCATGGGTGAGAAGAGTACTAAGAAAGCAAGGGCCACAGCTGGGGCGCTGCAGAAAGACGCCAGGTTTGGGAATATCGGTCCCCAAAGTAAGTCTCTCCAAGGAAAGGCAGTGAATGCCACCGGCACTATCGAGCCGATGAGGATTGTCTGTCTGTCGTCTTTGAAAAGCACCATGAACAGACCAAGTATGCCAACAGGAAACACAACACTGCAGTAAGCCCAGTTGACTGCATTCATGGCCATAGTAGACGATATGTTGCCAGACATTGTTACCAGAGCCACGACTTCATGCCACGCGACAGGATAGAAACCAGTAGTACTGCTTCCATAGAAAGAGGAATCTAATGTTCCTGTATCTATTCCCATACAGGAGAAATCACCAGTTGCAATAAATCTTTGGACAAGATTGGCATGGAAGATAGCATCATACTGTTCGACCATCCCACTATAGCTCGGCAAGGAGCGAACGAATACATACCAGCCTATGCATGTGCCGACCGCTGCATACAGCGCTATCGCTCCAACAGTACCCCAATCCGACAGGATATGGCACCTGCCCTTTCTGATATGCAAAATGAGTTCGATAATCAGCAATGCAGCAGCAGGAATCAGCATGGTAAGCGGAGAAGATGTTATACCGATGTATGAATATAGAATGCCAAGCACACCGTAATATGCTGCACTTACCACAGGAGCCATAGAAACGGAGAGAGGCAGAGGCACTCGGATACTAAATGCCCTTACGAGAGCAAAGCCAGGCAAGAACAGAAATACTATCGCAAGCAGAAAACCTATATACATCTTCTTGTTCCAATCGAAGCAGCCGGCTTCTTATTGTCTGAAATGCAGGACTGATAATTACGGATATTATATCGAACGGCGAAGCATATGCTCTGAATGTGGCACTCAAGCAGCAGCCAAGCATCCGTAGGGCCATCGGAGAGCTCCGCGCCAAGCAGGCTGCATCTCTGCCAACAGCATGTCTTCTATAGTTGTTTCACTCCTGCGTTTCTTTTCCCAGAGCGTCCCGATACTATATTGTTGCTATCTTTCAATTCCCATCTTCGCTGTTAAGGAGTAATTGTCATGCCTAATCGAAGCCCAAAAGTCAGCGTCATCATCCCCTGCTACAAGGTGGAGAAGTATCTGCCGAAATGTATCGCTTCGCTCGTGGGACAGACGCTCGACAGCTATGAACTCATCTTCATCAACGATGGCTCTCCCGACCACTGCATCGATATTCTGCAAGAGTGGCAGTCCCGCTATCCTGACCGTATCGTCATTATCGACAAGAAGAATGAAGGTGTCTGGCGCGGCCGCTGGGACGGCATCGCAAAGGCCAGGGGCGAGTACATCGGCTTTCTCGATAGCGATGACTATGCAGAGCCGAATTTCCTGCAGGACCTCTATGATACGGCAAAGGCTGCAGATGCAGATATCGCTGTCTGCGGCTTCTCGAGGACCGATCTTGCAACTGGCAAGGTCCTCTCCCGCGAGATGTGCGACCAGCGCAGCCCCTTCACAATCAGCAAGGATCCGGGACGTCTCCTCGAGCTCAATGGCGCTCCCTGGAACAAGATCTTCCGTGCAAGCGTGATTAAGTCCCTCGTAGATCTGCCAACGGAGCCACCTGTACTCGATGACCTCCTCTTCCACTGGCTTGCCTACCTCGAGATGAATGGCGAAGTCGTCTTTGTACCGGAATCTCTCGTCAACTACATGGTCCGCTCCGACTCCATCATCCAGACCGTGAAACCCCAGCAGATCGAGCCGACCTACGAGGCTTTCAAGGAGGTCAAGGAGCGCTACGCCGCGCACGATGCTTCGGAGGGCAAGCAGGAGGCACTCGACGCTGCCGCCTTCCTGCACCTCGGCATCTCATTCAACTACCGCCTCGCTGCCTCTCCCGACTGCGACCTCAAGGCAACTATCCAGATGTGCACAGAGTTCCTGAACAAGAACTTCCCCACCTGGCATGATTCTCCCTACATCAATGGACAGTATGCAAGGACACACGGCAAGACCTTCAAGAGGCTACTGACGGTCTCCAGGTTCTACAAGCTGGGACTCCTACCAGCCTTCCTCTCGGTTTACAGCGCCGTCATCAACCATTTCGGCATCGATATCAAGTGGTAGCACGCTACCGTTAGGAGCCCTTAGTGGAAAACCAGCCAGAGCCTCTCGATATCAAAAAGAATATGCTCTACAACACCATAGGTAGCCTGACCTATCAAGGCTGCCTATGGATCACTACCGTCCTCGTGGTCATCCTGTCGGATGGCTACAGCGATTCCGGCATCCTATCATTTGCGATGACCATAGGCAACATGTTCACGGCAGTAGGCACCTACAGCATGAGGACGTACCAGGTGTCGGATATCAAGGGCAATTACTCCCAGAGGAACTACGTTGCCTTCAGGCTCATCACTCTGCTCATCGGTCTCATCGTTATCGGCATCTATTCTGTGGCCGTCTCTCCAGACAGCCTCACCCTCATCGCTGTCTTTGCCTATCTGCTCTTCAAGATCGACGAATCGTTCTGCGATGTGCTCTACGGCGTTGACCAGCGTGGCGAGCGCATGGACTATATCGGCATCTCCCAGTTCATCCGTGGCGTCCTTGCCGTCCTTGCTTTCTCGCTCAGTCTCTACCTCTCGCAGAACATCGTCCTTGCGATCCTTGCCATGTTCCCCGCAGGACTCATCGTGACAATCTCCTACGACATTCCGCACGCACACCGCATCGACGACATCCGTCCCAGCATCAAGGCTGAACAGGCAAAAAATCTACTTGTCGAATGCCTCCCCATCGTCTTGGAGATTCTCTTCCTTGGCATGATCGTCTCTGTTGCCCGACAGTACTACGCCAATGCCTATGGCAGCGAGCGTCTTGGCATCTATGCCGCCGTGGCCACTCCTGCCGTCCTCATACAGGCCGCTGCCCGCTACCTCTATGCACCGGCACTCGTGCCTCTTTCGGAGAAATGGAATGACTCTCCCAAGGAGTCCTTCCTCCCCTTCTTCAAGAAGACGCTCCTCATCATGCTCACTTTCATCGTCGTGGGCATCGCAGTCCTTGCATGGGCTGGACCAATACTTCTGAATCTCGTGTACGGACAGAAAGTCGAAGGCTATACCTACCTCTTCACGAATGTCCTCATCAGCACGAGCGCGCTTGCTGTCCTTTACTACCTCACTGATGTCCTTGTCATCTGCCGCGACATCAAGGGTGCGCTCATCAGCGCCGCAGCGGCTCTCGCCATCACACTTGCGACCATGATTCCACTGGAAGCTACCTTTGACATGCAGGGCATCAACTATGTCGTGATCATCGCGTCACTCGCAGGCGCTGTCTTGTCGCTCTTCCGCCTTTCCCACAATAAGAAGCTTGCAGCTTAAAAACTGCACAAAGTATGCCGCCCTCCAGATTGCTTAGGTCTGGAGAGCGGCATCACATACAAATCCGAGCCGATAGGACCTACTCTTTCACAACACCCTTGCAGTAGACGCTTGCAAAAGCACTGATGAGATGGGCCTTTGCCAGCATGAGATAGATCTTGACAGCAAGGCGAACCTGCAAAGGGTCGGATGTGGTGATACTGGTTACAGGGAAGTTCAGGGGCACATTGTGCTCTCGATACCAATCCATAAGCTTCACATGCTCTTCCATAAAACGCTCTTTCGTTGCCAGACGACCCGAGCGGAGCATGTAGTAGACGCCCAACTTCAGATAGTGCAGGTTCAGCAGCTCATCGCGCTTATTAACATCAGCGTCGATCCTGTCAAGCAGCTCGGTAAGCTCGATGTCCCTGCGCAGTCCCTTGTGCTTCGTATTCGTGATGCTCTCCCTATTGCAAATGAAGTTGTAGCCAGCATACGAAAGAACCGCAACCTTGTTTGCATAGGAATAGGCAACTGTCACAAAGTGGTCGTCGTCACCGAGCACGAGTGGAACAAACTTGAGGTTGTTCCTGCGGATGAAATCAAGATTGAAGATCTTGGCCCAGGGAGCAAGAATCTGGTATCGTGCCCACGGCACGTCCTTCGGAACGACTTCGAACTGCTCCTTGCCGTCCACGATACGCTTGTAGCCGCCAACAACCACGTCGGCACCTGTACGCTCGATAGCATCGACAAACTTCTCGAAGTAGTCACGGTCTACATAGTCGTCGCTATCGATGAACGTGACATACTTGCCTGTAGCTTTTGCAAGGCCCAGATTACGCGTCTCTCCAGATCCGCTGTTCGGCTTGGAGATGGCAATGACACGATTGGGATAGCGATCCTGATAGCTCTCAATGAGCTTCTTCGAGCCATCCTTGCTGCCATCATTGACCAGGAGGATCTCTGCGGTGTCATCCGTTGCGGCAATGATACTGTCGACGCACGATGGCAGCCACTTCTCCGCGTTGTAGATGGGAATGATAATGGATAGTTTCTTCACCCTGTCGCCCATATATATTGTCCTCCGGATTATAGAGAGCTTCTAATGTGGCCTATTCTTCCTGTTGAGCATAGACTATGCTCCCAAGCTGCCTGATGGCAGACGAAACTGGAGCATATTCAGCATACTGCACGCAGTAAGATACGAGTCGCACTCTCATGATACCTAGCAATATGAGCAGAAAAACGAGATGTTTAACAGGGGACTGCGGTGGATAATTTAGACCCGATTCCTCATATGACTCGAACCCCTATCAAGTGGCAATGCTATCGCGAAGCTGGCACCCACAAGGCTTCCTGAACTGATGGATAAGGGATATTCGGAAAAAATCATCCTTTGCGCAATGTACAGATGCTTCTGAATCGCTAGCCCTTCGAGCTGGGCTTTATGCCGAAGAACTCCCTGTCTGACAGCGTCTTTGGGACGCGCAATGCGCATCCCAACACCATCGCGGCCTTCTCTATCTTGTCCGCAGGGCCATCCATCATGGCATGGAACAGCTCGAGCCAGCCAGGGAGGTCGTGCCTGTCGAATCCGGAATGCGAGTTGAGGAAGGTCTCCAGCAGGAAGCACGGGCGGTTGACGCTCCTCAGCGGATTGTCCCTGTCGGGCATGCGCGATATCTCCCCTGCGTCGTACTCGACGCTCTCCCAAGACAGCCTCTCAACCAACACCGAGTACGACCTCTCCTTGTCATGGGAGAGTGTGGAGCCCCGTATGCCTCCCAGGCCCTGGCCCTGCTCGGCTTGCCCCTGCCGCACGATATGAAGACTGACCTGCCCTCCCTGTCGCAGCCACGCAAAGCTTGTTCCTGGAGAGGCCGCGCTTCCTGCTCCTCGTCGGTGCGGGCTCACGGGTAGTACTTCTCGTCGATCTGCACGTCGACGGACAGCACGGCGCCATCCTGGATCCCGTCCAGGACTTAGAACAGCTTGGCGATCCAGTAGGGCAGCGTGGTCTTTGGTCTGCACTCCTCCCTCATCAGGCCGTTCATGCTCTCGAACGAGAAGGTCTGGAGCAGGAATTCGCACCGCTCGGACACCGGCAGCCTGTGTCCCTGGAATATGGTGCCGTCCATGGGCGTGAACGTCCTGCCGCAGCCATGGCAGCGCCATCTGTGGACTCTGTTGCCGTCCGTGCCGCATCCTCCGATGCGCGCCGAGCCGCAGAAGGGGCAGCGGTCCCTGCGTATAGACGCTGAAGAAGGCGCCCTCCTGCTTGGCAGAGAGCGGCGAGTGCCGGTACCTGTACATGCTCCTGTGGCTCTGCATGACTGCCGTCTCGGCATAGCGCCGCTTCTCTCCGTTTGTGGTGGTAGTCCTAGCTGGCCGGGTGGGAGGCGGCGCCTAGGACTACCACATCGCAAGAGCGCCGCCACCCGCCCCGCCATTCTCGCGGGTCGATATGTGGTTAGTCCGATTATAGGGCGCCAAACTGCACATTCTGCAAAGGATGATTTTTATGGCGAAACAGGAGCAGAGGAAAACTCCCCTACTCCTGCTTACCGTAAGCCCCTATGTCACCTATCGACTATTTGTGAGGATAGAACCCGCTCACATTCTCATTCGTGTTGATCATGATGTTCTTGGTCTCAGAGTAAGCATCCAGGATACGCATATCGTTCTCACGGCCATAGCCGGACTCCTTGTAGCCACCGAACGGTGCCCCGACAGGAATCGCGTTGTAGGTGTTGACCCACATACGGCCGGTCTCAACAGCACGTGCAACTCTCAGTGCACGGTTGATATCCCTCGTCCAGACAGCGCCACCCAAGCCGTACTTGGAGTCGTTAGCCATACGGATAACGTCGTCCTCGTCCTTAAACTTGATCACGACAGCGACAGGCCCAAAGATCTCGTTCTGAGCGCAGTCCATATCGTTGGTTGCGTCAGTGATCAGCGTCGGTTTGAAGAAGATACCCTTTGCGCAGTCGCCCTCACTGTAAGGCTCACCGCCGCAGGCAATCGTTGCGCCCTGCTTCTTAGCGTTCTCAATCCAGCCCATGACCTTATCCTGCTGCTTCTGGTTGATCTGTGCGCCGAGCTGGGTGTTCGGATCCATAGGATCGCCGATGGTTACCTTGTTGAACTGGTCAACAAGGGCACCAACCATCTTGTCGTAGATGCCTTCCTGGATGAAGACACGGGAGCCTGCGCAGCAAACCTGGCCCTGGTTGAAGAGGATGCCCACCTGGACACCATCGATTGCCATGTCAAAGTCGCAATCATCGAAGAAGATGTTTGCGGACTTGCCGCCGAGCTCCAGGGTTGCCGGAATGAGGTGGGATGCGGCAGCGTCTGCCACGTTGTGGCCGATTGCGGTGGAGCCGGTGAACGCGAGTTTCGTAAAGCCCGGGTTGTCCAGCATGTACTGACCGGACTTGGAGCCTCTGCCGGTAATAACGTTGAAGACGCCCTTCGGGAGCACGTCGGTGAGCAGATCCGCCAGGACAAGGACGGAGAGCGGGGTGCTCGAAGAAGGCTTCATAACGATGCAGTCGCCTGCTGCCAGTGCCGGGGCGATCTTCCACATTGCCATCAGGAACGGGAAATTCCAAGGAACGATCTGGCCCACGACACCGATCGGCTCACGGAGGACAAGGCTAATGATGCCGTTATCCAAGATTTTCGCCTGGCCTGTCTCCGTCTCGATCAGGCTTGCATAGTAACGGAAGTGCGATTCGCCAACAGGGATATCGATGTTCATGGTCTCACGGATAGGCTTGCCGTTGTCCATGGTCTCGATCTTGGCCAAGTCTTCTTTGTTTTCCTCGATAATGTCAGCGATCTGGTTCAAGATGTTGACACGCGCAGTTGGATCCATTGCCTTCCATTTCGGATAGGCTCTCCAAGCAGCGTCAACGGCCTTCTGAACATCGTCTTTCGTAGCCTCAGCGCAAGTAGCGAGCTTCTCACCATTTGCTGGGTTGGTCGTTACGAACATAGAACCGTCTGAAGCGGGAACGAACTTACCGTCGATATACAGACCGTAGCTATCCTTTAGCTTGTACCCCATCTATAATCATCCTTCTCAAAACCGTACAGAGACCCAGGCGCTTAAACTAAATCACCATTCCCTGTAGGAAGAGTTTGAATAAAACAAGCCGGCTAATTTTCATCATAGGTTACAGAATCAAAACAGGTGATTTTTTTCGTTGAACGGTAAGTTTCCTCATTTATTTGGTAAATTTTGATTTATAATTAAAGTTTTGGGAATAAGAATACTTTAACGTCTCCGCCCAAACAGAGATGCACGCTGATACATAGTACGACTCCATCCAACACTAGATAAAGCCTTTATCCTTTTTTTCAAGGCCTTAGTATAGCGCAGAAATGGTCATCATCTCGACAAACTAGTGTTCCCATGTTTAAACAACAACTAAAAAAGATGCAGTTCACATGTGAACTGCATCTCATATCTATACTCCCAAATTTCAGAAGAATTACTTGCTCGCAGGAACCGCGCCTAGCTCTTCTTCCTCTTCCTTCTCATCCTGCTTCTTCTCACCATTCGGATCGGGGAGAACCAGGTTCAGGATGATAGCGACGAGCGCGGTCACAACAACTGCGGAGCCACCGAAGATGCTGGTGATCCAGTTCGGGATGCCAGGGCCTGCAAGGGAACCAGAGACAGTGGAGATGCCCATACCCAAAGCAACTGCAAGGCCGGCGATGGTAGCACGACGGTTGGTAAGGCCACCCTTGGTCAAGATGCGAATACCGGTCATCGTGATGGAGCCGAAGACGGAGATCGTTGCGCCGCCGATAACGCACATCGGAATCGTATCGAGGACAGCGGCGAACTTAGGAACGAGGCCTGCGATGACAAGGATAAGTGCAGCGGTGGTAAAGACACGACGGTTAACAACCTTGGTGGTGGTTGCAATGCCGACATTCTGTGCGAAGGTTGCGGTCGGAAGGCCACCGAAAAGAGCGCCAACCGTAGAAGCGATGCCCTCGCAGAGAATGCCGCCACGGATCTCTTTCAGCTTCGGCTCACGGTCCATAGCGCCGTTCGTCACAGCGGAGAAGTCACCGATCATCTCGACAGCAGCGATGATGAACATCGCGCCCAAAGAGACGATTGCATCCGGTTGGAACTCGATACCAAAGGGCAGGAACTGCGGGAGTGAGAACCAATTAGCGGGGCCAACGCCGGAGAAATCAACCTTGCCCGAGAAGAGAGCAATGATGTAGCCAACGATCATGCCAAACAGGATGGAACCAAGCTTGGTGACACCCGTGGTGAAGTTGGCAAAGAAGATGCAGGCAGCCATAGTGATCAGAGCGATAATCCAGTTCTGGGCGCTGCCGAAGTCAGGAGCGCCAGTGCCACCGGCCATATATCCAACTGCAACAGAATACAGAGAAAGGCCGATGCAGAAGACGACCGTGCCAGTTACGACGGGTGGGAAGAGTTTCTTGATCTGCTTCAGGAACATCGCAAAGAGCATCGCAATGAAGCCACCGATGAATTGGGCTCCGATGATCGCGGCGATGCCAGAGGTGCCACCGATGCTGTTCAGAACAGGGACGAACGCAAATGAGGCGCCCGTGATAACAGGGAGACCTGAGCCGATCACGCTGAACAGCGGGCGTGCCTGCAGAAGGGTTACGATGCCAGAGAACAGCATTGCAGATTGAATCATCAACGCACGCTCATCGGGCGGCAGATTGCATGCAGAGCCGACGATCATAGCCGGAGTAATAATACCGACAATTGCGGCAATAACGTGCTGTATTGCCATAGGAACATAGAGCCTGGCAGATGGCTTTCCTTCGTACAAGAACAATTGGCGAGTATCTTTGTCCATCGCTTCCATCTGCGCATTCTTATTGCTCATGCGGATCCTCTCTCCTTATGTATGAGGCCGTCTGCGTACAACCTCTGACCGTATAACAAACAAACTATAAGTGTTTCTTACTAACTTTCTGTTTGCTAACCAGACTATAAGAAATGTATCAACTGAACGGTAGGCATTATTCTGTGTGCGGTAGTTCCTCCTGCCCGTGTAGGGAAGAGAAAGCGGTAGATTTCTATCCCTCGTACACTACCATAGAGCCCGGCTATTCTGACTCATCGCACTATATTGTGCTGAGTCTTGCGTCAACTAAGGTATCTTCACAGCTGTAGCTGTAAAGACACGGTTGAGACCTTATGGCTGACAAGCACGAAAAGCACAAGCGATACGACAGATTGAGCCTTGCGAAAAGAAGATCCATTGAGCATGGGCTAGATTCAAAAACACTCTATCTGTTCCATCGCAAAAGACTTTGAGAGAGTACCCTCTACAGCGGGTAGAGAGGTTAGGCACCACGTGGTCTACATAGCGCCTAAGGGAGAGCCCAGAGAGCCAAAAGACAAAGACTGTCAAGGAAACGCTTGTGGCAGCCACCGCAGTGTTGCTTCGGGTGTATGAGATACACAAACAGAGGTATGCCACTACCGCATCCATGTAGCCTATATGGTGAAATACGCACAAACGCTTGCAGATGAAATATGGCATCGATATGAGCAAAGAGGATACAACACACACAGTTGCCCACATACAAGATAAGCTCGCTTGTGAGCTTTCCCCTCAGCAGATAGCAACTGCCTCTCCTGCTCCAGTATCTGCCTTCACTATCTATCGCTGGGTTCACAGACGGTATAGCTATTATGTCTGCCGTGGACTTTAAGGCGATCTGTGGGCTATAGGTCCTAACAACACGCCTTTGTGCCCCGTATAACCACCCGTCCGAGCGCTTATAGTCGTTTCTGCCCTTAGGAGAGCCTGTGTTGGTGCCTGGGAGATAAATACAGCAGAAGGTCTTCAATCTGACAGTGAATGTATCCTTACACCTTTGTACAGACTATCGAAGTTTCAGCTCATGTCTTTGATGGGACACAAAGACTGCGACAATACAAAGCGAACACTTGAGGCGCTCTTTGAATTTGTCAGAGAGCCGAGTTCTCAGATGAAAAGGTGCCAGGACACCTTTTCGAAGGAGAGGCTCAAGCAATCAGGCTCTACTGCTGCGGCCTTAGATAAGGCCAAGAAAAAGGGGCCTGTGAGAAGAACCACGAGAAGATAGGAAAGATCTTGCCCAAAGGCTCTGTTAGCTTCGACACATTAGCACCTGAAGACATACAGCCAATGTGCTTTGAGGTCAGCTCAGGGCTCCACCCATCGCGTTGCTATAAGAGACCAGCTGAGAGATTCTGGCTTGGGGGATGTGGCAGACAAAATGCTTCAGGCGACGCACACACAGAAGATCGCCTGCAGTGACCTTCTCCACAAACCAGAAGCCATCACACTCTGTCGTCAGAAAAGGGGTGATGCCTTAGGCTAGAGCCTAAGTCAAGACCACAGAGTTGTACAGATTCGCCCCATTGCGCTGAATGTGGATCCTCGCTACAACGGGTTAGATGAGTTGGTTCCAAGACTTATCGCAACACCGAAAAAGACGATAGGTTCCTGCGCAAATACTGAGAACCGACTGTTTCTATCAAAGATCTGTTGTCGAGAAGTCTTGCGCTGAGTGCGAATACACTTTCTAGCTGCTAGATATTGCGCTAACTTTAAGAATCAATCCAAAATATGTATTCCCTCAATTCTGCCACCATGACCTGTGAACAGATCATGGTGGCATTCTTATCATTCATTGGAAGAGGCACTGAAGTTTTCATAGAAGTGCTTTATAGGAATCGGTGGTGTGAAAACCCGTGAACTTTAGTTCGCGGGATGAAACGCCGTCCAATCGCGTTTGCCTTGTTTTTCAATATTAGTGTTTGAGGGTTTCGGCGCTGACTTCGCCTGTGGTGGCGATGGAATATCCATCCGACCAGAATGTGTGCTCATGCCAGTAGATGTGACGTAGATATGATGCGTGGGTTTCCCATATGTGGAATGTGGTGAACGCTTTCAAAGTGCGCACGAAGTCGCTTAGACGGATGGTTGGTGGAGTTTAGATCATGTAATGAATGTGGCCTTTGTCGGTCTTCATGTATGGGATTGAGACGTGGCCCCGTGTGACGATCTCGGTTGAAAGCTGTTTGACATCCGTGATCATCGTTGGGTCGGTGAGTGTTTTCCTTCGGTATTTGGTGGCAAGGATGAGGTGGTAGCGTAACAGGTATTTCGAATGGTTCCCATGTTCATAGCGATTGTTCATGTTGATCTCACCACCTATCGGATATTGCTTATGTATTACATATAACAAGACATGAGTAGGAGGGAGGTGAAACAAAAAAATGCAGTACGCGACGCAAACCAACTACATCCGCCATCTCAGCGCCAACCACTACCGCGCTCCGAAGCTCCTCTGCCAGTACTCAAACAACCTCTACAGCAAGGCCCTGTATCAGACAAGACAGCCTGCCTTCAACGAAGGCGGGCTCCTCTCATACGAAACCAACTATCATCTGTGCAAAACCAACGACATCTACAAGATGCTGCAAGCCTAAGTAGCCAAGCAAACGATGAAAGTTGTCGCCCCTAGCTTGAGAGCCTTCCCTTGCATTATTAAAAAATGCAAGAACTGAGACTACAGGTATTCTCAAGTGGTAATCCCACATTACCGGACAAAGGGGGCATGGTCCCACTGATACTCTCCACGAACGGACTGTTCAAACTGCCCGTGAGCAGACGATTCATGCAAGCCCATCCGGACATGTCAAACATACGTATCCTTGTGCTCGATCGTTTGAACGGGCACCATATCAAGGGCATCTGCATCCTTCCCGAACGGGATGGAAGCTGCTTCAAAATCCAATACGTGTTCGAAACACAGCAACAGCCCCCTCGATTTGGATGTAAACCGTGTCGCGGGAATGGACTTGGGAGTCGATAATCTCGCCACATGCGCCACCCCCGACCATGGATACTTGGTTGGTAGGCGACGACTCAAATCAATCAACCAGTACTACAACAAGCGGTTGGCGTACCTGAAAAGCCGACTGGACAAGGATGGGGACGCTTTGAAAACCAGCCGTCGAATCCAAACGTTGAGCGACAAACGGAGCTGGCGCATACATGACTACATGCTCAAAGCTGCGCGCACCATCATCAACCTGTGCATACGGGAAAACACGGCCACGTTGATCGTCGGCTCCAACATGGGATGAAACCAAGGAGTCAATCACGGCAGAAGGAACAATCAGACGTTTGTGCAGATCCCCTACGGGATGCTCAAACGCCAACTCAGCTACCTGTGCTGGAAGCATACTATCCGATACATGGAGCAGGAGGAGGCCTACACTTCCAAAGCATCCTACTTGGATGGGGACACAGCCCCCCGAATACAAGCCTGATGACAAGACGACGCATGGTTTCTCCGGTAAGAGCATCAAACGCGGACTGTACCGAACCAAGGAAGGCGTCTTGGTGAGCGCAGACATCAACGCTACCGCGAACATCACACGTAAGCAGAAACCGGCAGATCGGCAACTATGTACAGGTGTTTTGACAACACCACAGCGGATCCATACCGATTAAGACATGGGTCACACTGGAATCCCGTAAACTTCAGTTTACGGGAATGTCAACCCGCTTTCTTACACTCAGATTATCTTTGAGGCTCGTTCTAGCCATTTACAACCGCTACACTAGCAGAGCAACCCAGTCGATCAGCACCAGCTTTAATCATGGTTAAAGCTTCTTCACGGGTATGGATTCCACCTGCTGCCTTAATCTTGCAAGCATCCCCTACTGTCTTACGCATAAGCTCAACATCGTGAACTGTAGCGCCACCGGTGCTAAAACCAGTACTTGTCTTTACAAAGGATGCGCCAGCTTCTACGCAAAGTTTGCAGGCATGTACTTTCTGCTCGTCAGTAAGTAAGCAGCACTCTAGTATCACCTTAAGCGTGTGTCCTTGTACTGCATTAACGACGGAAGCGATATCGTGCTTCACGTATTCATCATCGTCGTCGAGGAGCTTACCCACGTTGATAACCATGTCAACTTCACGGGTACCATCGGCGATTGCTTGTGTTGCCTCAGCAACCTTTGCCTGTGTACTGCAGGCACCGAGGGGAAAACCAATACAAGTGGTTACTCCTACACCAGTACCAGCAAGATACTCTGCCGCAAATTTAGTCCAGCAGGAATTGATCGATACGGTAGCAAAGTGATACTGTGCCGCTTCGTCACAAAGCTTTGCGAGATCTGCCTGAGTAGCATTCTGCTTGAGGTCGGTATGGTCAATATAGGAAGCAAGCTCTTCGTTTGTCATGTAAACTCCTATCTTTTAGTTGTTGCATTTGAGAGCTGAGTATCGAATGCTTTCAGATGGCGGATTAGCATTCTGAGTGCAACAGGATGACCCGCTGAATGCAAGCATGGCACACTCCGGAAGGCTACGATGTTGGTTGTCCAAGTCAACGTCGAAAGCTGGAAGGAATGTGCCACTACAAGCATCGTAAGCCCTCAGGAGAGGGACTGCATAGCCAAGCTGCATGGCACAAGGGAAGCTCCATCGGCTATATCGCGGCAGAGATCGGCAGGGACAGCTCCAGCGTCTGCCACAAGCTCAAGAGGAACGGCCGGCACGGGCGCTTTAGGGCATGTGCTGCCCAAAAGGAGGGCGGATGAGCGCCACAGGAGATGCAGGGCGAAAAGGCGGCTTTCAGACCCTGCGCTTACGCAGAAGGTGCGCTTACTCATCATGGACAGACACTGGTCCCTGGAGCAGATAGACTATATCTCAGGCTCGAGGGTGGCGGCAGGTGCACCGTTGAGCCTGCCGACTATTCTTACCGGCAGGTCCGTAGCCGTCGCCCTCGAGCTGCCGGAATCCGGCCGCGAAGGCCAGGTGCGGCGCCACCTGCGCAGGAAGGGGAAGAGAATCCGCAGGAAGAGGCCTAAGACGAGGGGCAAGATCGAGATCTTACACACCGTAAAGGAAAGGCCCAAGCAGGCCGATGCGAGGTCTCGCCTCGGAGAGGGGGCAGATGACACGCTCGTGGCAGCGGGGCCCGTGTGCCTGCTTGTGCTTGCCGACAGGGCAGTGAGGCTGCTTGCCGCGGAAAGAGCCACCACGATAGCGGAAGCGTCTCTAAGGCCGAGGAAGGTACTGAAATACAGGACAGCCAACGAGGTCTTTAGGGAGATGTTGCACTCAGCTTGACAATCTGCCGCCCTTAAAGATGGCCTATTCGCGTGTGTGGGGATATATCGCCTGTGGGGCCATATCCCACAGCGAGCAGGACAGCCAATACATAAGCGCTTAAGCTTGTCTCCCAGGCGGCCGTGCACGGCGTGAGGCACTCCTGTAAGGTACACCGGAAGCTGCCACGACAGTGCGCAAGCAGAATCGCTTCTCGAGACACTCAAGGGCAAGTGGTACCGGTCAGACAGGAGGTCTTCGAGCGCTTCGAGAGGGCCCTTCCATCCGATCTGGCGGCCACGCAGGCCGCATAGAGATCTGGGATCTTGCTGTCCCTTATATTGATGGGGCTTAGACCTTCCATTCGTCCCTAAGCCCTATGGGGCCTCTTGAAGCGTCTTGCCAGCATACCTGCCTTAAGCATCCATATCGCACCTTAGGACCAAAGCCTTCCGTCACCAAAACCCTGCTGTCCAGGCACCACGTACTTAAGGGGATGCAGGAGTGCTACCCATCATAAGTAGCGAAGAGCCCAAAAAATACATCCTCCTCTTGCATACAAAGGATGGAAGGCTCACACCAATGCGATGGCTCAACGCGTATTGGCTACAGTTTAAACGAGCTTTTCAACACCACTGCGTGTGACGCGAGCGTAGATCAAAGGCTCATGGACCGGTTTTTCACTGCCAATCGTATAGGCGCCACTGAGCTCGTTTTTACCTTCAGTAAGTTTGG
The DNA here is from genome assembly GCF_018128285.1 of Atopobium sp. oral taxon 416. Taxonomy (NCBI): domain Bacteria; kingdom Bacillati; phylum Actinomycetota; class Coriobacteriia; order Coriobacteriales; family Atopobiaceae; genus Atopobium; species Atopobium sp. oral taxon 416. The sequence continues at coordinate 763,700 of NZ_CP072380.1, read as the reverse complement.
CCCCATTCTGAGCGTACAAGGTTGCCAAGACCTCGCCTTTCTGTACTTTCTCGCCCGTCTTCTTTGCAAGTACGATACCTGCTAGAGGATCGATAAGGTCGTCTTTGGTAGCACGTCCGCCTCCAAGTGCGGTAGAGGCTAGTCCCACCTGTTCGGTATTCATATGGTGAATCCAGCCATCACATGAAGCTTTGAGCTCAACGCTACAGGTGTCATGTCCAAAGCACTCTGGCGCGAGCACGTAGTGCTCATCACCTCCTTGGGCTTTAACCATCTGTGCAAACTTCTGAAGTGCTTCTCCATTGCTCAGCTGTTCTTGCACCATCGCTCGACACTCCTCGACACTACCTTTTCCAGCAAGCTCGAGCATATTTGCTGCAAGTTCAATACATACAGCAACGAGATCATCGGGACCGTTCCCCTGGAGCGTGCATGCAGCTTCTTGTACCTCAAGGGCATTACCCACACACTGGCCCAAGGGTCGATCCATATTGGTAATCAGAGCTGTAGTGGTACGACCCACGTGCTCACCGATTGCGACCATCTCACGTGCCAGAGCAATTGCGTCGTCAGTTGTCTTCATGAACGCACCGCTGCCACACTTAACATCCAGCAAAATCTTATCGGAGCCCGCTGCGATTTTCTTGCTCATGATGCTCGAAGCGATCAGGGGCAGTGAATCGACAGTGGCAGTCACATCACGCAAGGCATACAGCTTTTTGTCAGCAGGCACTAAGTTATCGGTCTGTCCGACGACGGCACATCCCACCGTGCGTACGATATCGAAGAACTGTTCACGCGACATCGAAGTGGTAAGTCCTGGAATAGATTCCAGCTTATCGAGGGTGCCACCTGTGTGACCCAGTCCTCTTCCGCTTATCTTTGCAACGTGTACTCCAAGTGAGGCGACAGTCGGAGCGACGATCAAGGTGGTCTTGTCTCCTACGCCTCCGGTGGAATGTTTATCGACCTTGACCCCCGGAATCACGGAAAGATCAACTATATCCCCTGAGTGCGCCATATCAAGGGTGAGACGAGCAGTCTCATGCTCGCTCATCCCCTCATAGAAAATTGCCATGCACAGTGCCGAGGCTTGGTAGTCCGGAATAGAGCCCTCAGTGTAGCCCTGGACAAAAAAGTCTATCTGAGCATCGCTCAGCTCATGCCCATCACGTTTGGACTCGATAATGTCATACATCCTCATTAGCACTAACCTTCTTCACCTGAATGCGTGGTAGTAGTCTCCGCACGCTCCAAAGTATCTGGCCCAAAACTCTCCGGTAAAATCTCACGCAATAACGTGGAGCGATACTCATGCTCTGAGCGAGCAAGAATAATACAGAAGTGATCCGGATCACAAAACTCACGCATCACCTGCCGGCACACACCACAGGGAGCACACCAATCAGAGATAGCTTGTCCTTCAGCCCCTCCGACAACGGCGATCGCGGAAAAGCTCCGCTCTCCCTCATACACCGCTTTGAAAAAGGCGGTGCGCTCTGCACAGTTCGAAGGAGTGTAGGCTGCATTCTCTATGTTGCACCCCTGATACACAGTGCCACCACTCGTAAGAAGTGCAGCCCCGACCGAGAAGTGAGAATACGGAACATATGCATGGTCACGAGCTTCAATTGCCAGATGCACAAGCTCTTCATCTGAAACGCTCATACCCCATGCCTCCTAACTCTACTTATTTGCTTTCTACATACGGCACACCGTCTGCCTTAGGGGCAACGGAGCGTCCCACAAAGAGCACCAGGACAATGATGGTCATAATGTACGGAAGCATTGCCAGGATCTGGCTCGGTACGATGGAATTGCCACCCCCGAGCATAATTGCGAGCGCCTGGGTGAAGCCAAAGAGCAAGCACGCGCCGTAGGCACCCTGCGGGGTCCATTTGCCAAAGATCACGGCAGCAAGAGCTATGAAGCCCTGGCCACTGATTGCGGTCTGTGTGTACTGAGAGATGATTGCGAGGGTGACAGAAGCACCTCCCAATCCAGCTAAAACACCGGAGGCAATAACGCAGCTGTAGCGGATGTGAAATACGTTGATACCGAGCGTCTCAGCCGCTTCTGGGTGCTCACCGACTGCACGGATGTGCAGACCGAGCTTGGTGCGATACAGCACGAACCACAGGACGAGGGTGGCGATCAACCCTAAGATAACGGTGATATCGATATCGAGACTCGCGAGCGCTGAATCACCAAACTGCGTGGTATCGAAGACTTTCGGTAAGGTCGTAATCGGTTTGGACATTGCAGCTCCGTCAAAGAGTCGACGGCACCAGAAGAGTGCCAGGCCCGGAGCAATCAGGTTGATCGCTACACCGGAGATCGTCTGATCGCCTGCAAAGCGCACTGAAGCGATTGCGTGCAACACGGCTACAAGTCCACCGGCGATACCAGCCCACAGAAAACCCATCCAGGGGTTTCCCGTGATAAAGCTGCCTGCCACACCGGCCATAGCGCCAATGTTCATCATCCCCTCGATACCGATGTTGGTAACACCGGAGCGTTCAGATAACACGCCACCCAGAGCACCAAAGAGAAGCGGTGTCGAGTACATGAGGGTAATTGAGAGGCACAAAAGCAGATTAGCTAACATGGGTGTCTCCCCCTCTCACACTTTCTTGAGCAAGCATTTTTGTGGCACGCTTATGTTCAGAACGATTGATCAGCATAGGGATAACGTTACCCAATGCCATGCAGAACACGATGGTGCCGATCATAATGTTGATGATCTCAGAGGGGGTACCCATGACCTGCTGTAAGGTCTGACCACCGTAGATGAGACCAGCGAACAGAAGGGATGCAGGGATGCAGCCAAGCGGAGAGCATCCGGCGATGAAGGCAACCGACAAACCGTTGAAGCCATAGTTTTCAAAGGCTGCGATCGTCGCGATTCCGTGAGGAGAAATACCGGTGATATTGAGTACACCGGCAAGACCACTCAGGGCACCGGAGATCAGCATGCACAGAACTAAGTTCTTCTGAACATTGATGCCGGAGAAGCGGGAAGCGTCAGCATTCAGACCGACCGCCCGCATCTCATAGCCCCTCTTGGTACGCTTGAGGAGCCAATTGATAAAGATAGCAGCAGCGATTGCAACAATGATACCGATATTAACGTCGGTTTTCACCATCACCTCGCGCAACCAAGGGATGTTGGACAGTGCCGCCATACCCTCATCGGAGGTCTTCCAATTCGGCAGGATCATCGTAAAGCCACTTTCGTGGATTGGATAGGATCCCGTGGAATTCGGCTGGTGAAAGATATCGAGAGATACCACATAGTTGCACAGGTACAGTGCAATCCAGTTGAACATGATTGAGGTGATAACCTCGTGGATCCCGAACTTTGCCTTCAGCCACCCGATCAGGGCGCCGAGACCTGCACCAGCAAGGGTGCCTACACAGATCACGAGCGGGATCTCTAAAGGAGCCGGCAAATCAACCAGAATACCGACGATAGTTGCTGCGATTGTACCGACAATGTATTGGCCCTCAGCACCGATATTGAACAGACCAACTCTAAATGCAAAGGCGACAGAGATACCACACAAAAGCAGCGGGGTCGCTTTGATGATAACGTTCGAAATATACTTTGGCTTGGATAGCGCACCTGCAAACAGGGCTGCAAAGGATCCACCGGGATCGTAGCCTGCTAACAACAGGATGATAGCCGCGACAGCAAAACCGATAACAATAGCGAGGATTGCGGAGGTAATCGGCTTCTTGAGAATCTTAGCGACTGTACTATTCATGCTTGCCACCTCCTGCCATCAAAAGACCAACTTTCTCTCCGCTCACCGTATGTTGCTTGAAGGAACCGACGATTTGACCGCGGTGAATAACGTCGATGGTATCTGCGACATCCATGACCTCATCCAGTTCCAGAGAGATCAAAAGAATGGCCATCCCCTTATCGCGCTCACGGATCAAGGTATTGTGTACAAACTCGATAGCACCGACATCCAGACCACGCGTCGGCTGTACAGCGATCAGCAGATCGGGGTCGCTGGACACCTGACGAGCAATGATGACCTTCTGCTGGTTGCCACCAGAAAGACCCCCCACTGGGTGATCCGTACAGTCCTCAGGACGTATGTCGAACTCTTTGATCAAGGAGTTTGCAAACTCACGCACTTTCGTGTAATCAAGGGTAATACCTGCACCAAACTTATTCTCGTTGTGGCGCTCGAGGACCGTATTTTCTGCCACCGTAAAGGGCAAGACTAAGCCAAAACGCTGGCGGTCAGCAGGGATCGTAGAGACCTTGTGATCGATGATCTCACGCGGAGTCTTATTCTGGATCTCCTCATCGTTGACGGTGACAGTTCCTGACTCACTCTTTGTAAGACCACAGAGTGCCTCTATAAACTCATTCTGACCATTGCCGTCGATACCGGCAAGGCCCACAATCTCACCTGCATGCACATCGAGGTTGAGCCCACAGACTTGCTCGATACCACGGGCATCCTTGACGTGTAAGTCTTTAACAGAGAGGACAACTTTCCCCGGCTTTGCAGGAGTCTTATCGACTGACAAGTCGACGTGACGACCGACCATCTTTGAAGCGAGCTCTTCTTCTGAGCTCTTGGAAACATCGACAGTGCCCATGTACTTACCACGGCGAATAATAGTGCACTTATCTGCGGATTCCATGATCTCTTTCAGCTTGTGCGTGATGATAATGATCGTCTTGCCCTTTTCAACAAGCTCTCTCATAATTTTGATGAGCTGCGTGATTTCCTGAGGCGTCAAGACTGAGGTTGGCTCATCCAGAATCAACGTATCGCAGCCACGATAGAGCGCCTTCAAGATTTCAACACGCTGTTGCATACCGACGCTGATGTCTTCAATCTTTGCGTCAGGATCAACTTCAAGCCCGTACTCGTCGATAATCCGTTCGACTTCTTTGCGAGCGCCGGCCATATCCAACACACCGGCAGTGCTGCAGATCTCTTCTCCCAATACAATGTTTTCGGTGACTGTAAAGTTCTCTACGAGCATAAAGTGCTGGTGCACCATACCGATACCGTGCTTGATAGCATCCTGCGGATTTTGAATATCGACGCGCTCACCGTTTAAATACACTTCACCTTCATCGGCATTTAAAAGGCCATACAACACATTCATAAGCGTCGATTTGCCGGCACCATTTTCACCGAGGATCGCATGGATAGACTGTTTATGAACATCGAGATCAACACCATCTAGTGCTCTAAACGTACCAAATGTTTTCACTATGCCGTGCATCTGTACGGCATAGTCAGAACTGACCTCCACTGCCCACCTCCTCCATGAATAAAAAGGGAGGGTTTTCTCTCACCCTCCCCTTGGAAAACCTGAGGGCGCCTCATACGCTCAGCTGTGACGCTCTCATATATGCCACTACAGACTGGCGGTGTACTGGTCGTACTGCTCCTTATTTGCAGGAGGTACAATGTCGCCACTCTTGATCTTGTCGCCGACCTCAATAGCGGCGTTGTAAATCTCGTCGCCCATAATGTCGTGGTTCTCAGGAATGCCGACTGCATCATCAGAGAGACCGAGGTCGATGCTGCTGCCACCCTCGAGATCGCCGGTGAGCAGACGTTTTGAGACGTCGTCGACTGCGACGTTGCACTTCTTCAGAGCAGAAGTCAAAACGTTTTCAGGAGCTAAGTGCCCCTGGTCGAGGTCAGCACCGATAGCATATTTACCAGCATCTTTTGCAGCATCGATAACGCCGACACCGACACCACCAGCTGCATGGATTACAACGTCGCAACCATCGGAGAACATCTTGTTTGCGATTGACTTACCTTTTGCAGAGTCAGAGAAGGAATCAGCATACTGAACTTCGCACTGTACGTTGAGTCCCTGCTCTTTGTTTGCATAGTCGATGCCGGCTCTGTAGCCGTACTCAAACTGATCAATAACATCGGAGGTGATACCGCCGATAAAGCCGACCATTGCGCTCTTGCTGAAGCGGGCCGCAATATAGCCGCACATAAAACAGGACTCTTGTGCGCGGAAGGTCACACCGGTGATGTTGCTACCACCAGTTGGGTTTACATTATCGATTATTGCAAACTGAACATCAGGATTTGCTTTAGCGGCATTGCCAACTGCATCTGCCATCGCAAAACCGATACCCCAGATCAGGTTCGCCTCATCGTCGACTGCCTTATCGAGGTTGGTTGCGTAATCAGATTCCTGCTTGGACTCGAGATAGCTGACATCCCAGCCTTCCTCGTCCTGGAGCTTCTGCAGTCCCTGCCAGGAGCTGGAGTTGAATGACTGGTCGTTGACACCTCCGGTATCGGTGACCATCTCAACCTTATATTTCTTGCCAGCGTCTGAGGAACTATTAGAATTTGAAGAATTGTTGGAGCTGGAAGATTCGCCACAACCTGCCAGGAAAGCAGCGGCGCCAAAAGCGCCTATACCTGCGGCTCCCCGTAAGAACCCACGCCGTGAAACATTATCAGACGCACCCATTTGAGATCCCCTTTCGTCTGTTTGCACACCTTGTACGTGAAACGATACAAACAATCCATTATTTAACCAATAAGATCACACCCACCAGTTCACAACCTATCCATCAGTAGCGAGTGTCAGTGCTATTTTCATCATACGCGTCAGACTCTCCTGACGCTCCTGTGCAGAGAGAGACTCTCCGGATGCAGGCTTGTCTGAGATCGTAAGAATCGTCAGTGCCTTCTTACGAGCACGCATCGCATTGAGGTAGAGTGCAGCTGACTCCATCTCCACTGCAAGAACTCCCATGCGAGCCCAGCGATCGTTAACCGTCTCATCGTCGTTGTAGAAGACATCAGAGGAGACCACGTTGCCAACACGAACCGGGTAGCCTAAACAATCTGCTGCATCTGCTGCCTTGCGGAGCAGACCAAAATCTGCAATCGGCGCTAAGGTCCCTGGAGCGCGGAACTGCTGCGCATAGTTAGAGTCCGTGCACGCACCTTCCCCAAGCACAATATCGCGGACATCTACATCAGGAGATAGAGCGCCGGCAGTGCCGATACGTACGATCGTCTCAACGTTGTAAAAGTGATACAGCTCATAGGAGTAGATACCGATGGATGGGATACCCATGCCGGATCCCATAACGGAGATACGCTCTCCCTTATAGGTGCCGGTATAGCCAAACATGTTGCGTACCGTGTTGAAGCGCTTCACATCAGAGAGATAGTTATCGGCAAGCTTCTCTGCACGCAGCGGATCCCCTGGCATCAAGACGAACGGCGCGATTTCACCTTCACGTGCTTCGTTGTGGGGTGTTGGAACATTTGGCATAGTCGCTATCCTTCCAAAATCTCTTTGACGTGGGAAACCCCTGCTTCAAGTGAGGGAGCTCCCAAGTAATCAAGAACCGTTGCTGAAACATCAGCAAAGGTCGGACGAGTACCGAGATCGATACCCTTACGAGCCTTCGGACCACAGACTAACCATGGCACATACTCACGGGAATGGTCAGTAGACGGTGTGACGGGGTCACAGCCATGGTCTGCGGTGATCATCAAGAGATCGTCAGGATGCAATCCTGCCATAATCTCAGGGAGTTTCTGATCGAAATAGTTCAGTGCATGTGCATATCCAACGGCGTTGTTACGGTGACCATAGACCATATCGAAATCAACGAGGTTTGTGTAGCACAGGCCGTCGAAGTCCTTCTCCGTTGCCTCTATCGTGCGATCAATACCGTCTGCATTGTTCTTGGTGTATACAAAGTCAGTGATTCCACGATGCGCAAAGATATCGTAAATCTTTCCGATTGAGAGAACATCTTTACCCTGCTTCTTGAGCACATCGAGCATCGTTGTGCCCGTAGGTTCCAGTGAGAAATCGTGACGATTGCTCGTACGCTCGAAGTTCGGATACTGACCGATGTACGGACGGGCAATGACGCGGGCTACACCGTTTTTGCCAGTTAGGATCTTACGAGCGATCCGACAGTATTCGTACAGCTGCTTAGGCGGAATCAGATCTTCATGTGCAGCGATCTGGAAGACACTGTCTGCTGAAGTGTAGACAATCAGCTCACCGGTCTTGAGTTGCTCTTGACCATAGTCGTGAATCACTTGCGTACCAGAATAGGGCTTATTGCACAGGACTCCACGTCCGGTCTGCTTCTCAAACTCCTCAATGATCTCTTTGGGAAATCCATTGGGATACGTTGGGAAACGATGCGGTGAGATGACACCTGCCATCTCCCAGTGACCCACGGTCGTATCTTTGCCGGCAGAAGCTTCCCGTAACCGCGCAAAAACACCTTCAGGTTTGTTGATCGGGGCAAGCGTTGTAGTGTAGGGAGACTTCAGTGCGCCCTCAATATTCAACAATCCCAACTTAGTCATATTCGGCACGTCGAGTTCACCAGTTGATGCGCAGGCACACAGGGTGTTACTTCCTTCGTCGCCCCACTCAGCGGCATCTGGTTCAGCGCCAATACCAAAACTGTCGAGAACAATGAGAAATATACGTCTACTCATGAGGGGTACCCATCTCTACGGGTGCTGTATTGAAACGGAAAACGGCTTAAACTTAGTATCATGGAAATATAACTGTAACAGTAGAATGACTATGCCCATCGGTGCTGTTTTATCGCCGAGCGGCTTTTGCTTATCGTAAATAAACATATGCTTATACTGGAGCTAATCACTGTATCTTTCAATGGTCACAGGTATTGAAAGGGCATGCAAATAGCTCTATCAAAGACGCATAGAGCATGCTCGACACCGAAGGAGCGCTCCACGATGCTCACCGACAGAGAACAACAGATCTTAAATTGGATCCGTATCAACCCCTCCATTACACAAAAAGAGATTGCTGAGCGTGCTCATATCTCACGCTCCTCGGTAGCTGTCCACATCTCCAACCTCACGAAGAAAGGTGCAATCTTGGGGCGTCGCTACGTATTGGCTGATAAGCCTTATATTGCCGTGGTGGGAGGAACCAATATGGACCTCGCAGGACACCCTGCCTACGCCCCAAGAGCCCACGACACAATGCCAGGTACTGTTACCGTCTCCGCTGGTGGGACTGCCAGAAACATCGCTCACAACCTGGCACTGCTTGGCTGTAATGTGAAGCTTATCACTGTCTTTGGGGATGACATTAGAGCAACCGAGCTTGTCAATGACTGTCGTAAGTTGAATATCGATATCGACAACTCGATCACCATCCCCGGTGGAATCACCTCTATGCATTTGTTTATCATGGACGAACAAGGTGATATGACCCTCGCAATCTCAGATATGAAGATCCTCGATCAGCTCACTCCAGAAGCCCTCGAGTCACGTCTAGGTGTGATCAACCACGCACAGGTATGTGTAGTCGATACCAATATCTCTATTGAGTGCTTAGCCTATCTCGCAGACCACGTCAGAGTACCCCTGTATTGTGATACGGTCTCTACCTCCAAGGCACTGAAGGTGAAGGGCTTAATTGGCAAACTTGACACTATTAAACCGAATCAGCTCGAGGTAGAAACCCTCACCGGTGTCCATATTACCGATGACAGAAGCATGAAGCTCGCGGCAAAAAAGCTCCTCGATCAAGGGGTGAAACGGGTTGTCATCTCCCTTGGAGCACGAGGAGCCTATGCAGCTGATCGCAACAATGTGGTCCGCATCCCCAGCTTTGCCTCAAACATTGTAAGCACGACTGGAGCCGGTGACACTATGATGGCAGCCATCACCTGGGCGCAAACCCGCGGTGAATCCCTTGCCAACACCTGTGCAGCAGGAGTGGCAGCAGCTGCCATTTGCACGGAGTCCTACTCCACCGTAAACCCCGCCCTGAGTGCAGACAACGTACTTTCTCGCATGGCAGCAGCTGGGTATGACTCACAGCAATAGAGGAAAGGACTCAACCAAAGACCCCGCAAGCGTCTGGAGTGGAAGTGTCCCTGGGAGGTCTATCATCGCCAGTCGTTGCACTTGCTCTGAGGATTCGCTGCTGCATTGGATGGTGATATCTGGTCCTCTTCTGATATAGGTTTCGTTCTTTCAAAGAAAGCATCTATTACCTTCGCTGGAATTTTGTTGTTGATCGTTGAGTGGGGACGTTTTCTGTTGTAGTAGCCCTCAATGAATTCAACTTGCGCATGTATGGCGTCCTTTCTTGTTGCAAAGCTTTCTCGCTAGTACATCTCGCCTTTAAGAGTGGCAAAGAAAGACCTCTCTACGACACTATCGCAGCAGGTACCCTAAGCGGCTGCAGGAGAGCCTCACATCGTTTCTCTTAAGCCCATAGAGCATAGAGCCAGTAGCCTAGGGAAACGATGATCAATGCCCCATAACGTGTTAAAGGGGACCGACCACACGATTTTTCGCGGCCGGTATGCGGGAAAGGCAGGGAAAGATGCTCATCCAGCACGTGCAGGAGCCGCCATCCTGACATTTATCCTGCCGCATGCACCGCAAGAAGGCTCCAAGACGGATCAAGCGACGCTGAGAGCCGGGAGGTGCAGCCTGCCGGCAAAAGATGCACATGGGTAAGGTTTGCAAGGACGAGAAAGACTTGAGTGTGCAGGCATCTTCTCTATCCTTCTGTAGCGCTTCCTTAAGGGGCAGAAGCGCCGCTTCACGATAAGGAAGGGATGCTTCTACCTTTAAGCGGCCGGATGCCTTCCTGGACTCGATGCCTTTTTCGGAGAAGAGTGCACAGGCAAGGCCTTCTATGGTCGAAGGCTTCCTTGCGACACTTTAGCGCATAGATGAGAGGTGTGGGTCTTTATGCGTCCTTAAGGGCGCTTCGCTATACCTATATAGCCTAAAGTCTGCGCAGCAGAACCTGTCATCTTCCCTTACGAGTGCATGTGCCACAGGATATGTCAGATACATTCTAAGCGAACGTCTCCACACCATGCACAAGGCCACCTGCGGCATCCACGCCGATATGTGCCTTGTATCCGATACGCCAGGCTCCCCCTCGTATTATTAAGTGGTAGCTTTCCTTTACCTGTTCCTGGTAAACGGCTACATTGTCATCAGATGCTGTGGAGTGGTCTTGCTCCCCTACCGCTCGACGGTTTTAGAGAGGCTTCAGCCACAGCCTCTTTGCTGCATTGTTGATCAGTTAGATACCGCATGACGGTTTATGTAGAACGAGGATACGATTGGCAGAAAGCCCTGTGGTCTGACGACAGCATCAGAACAATCAGCCGCTTCTTTGATCTTAAAGATGATCTACGTTGGAATCGATGTCGCCAAGGACAAGCACGACTGCTGCATTCTTGGTCCGGACGCTGAAGAACTGTTCCCGGTCTTTACCATCCGGAACAATCGCGAAGGCTATGATGAGCTGTTCAGAAGAATCGAGACGGCCTCAAAAGACCTGTCCCAGATAAAAGTAGGGCTCAAGGCTACCGGCTACTATTCCTACAACATCTTGGGCTCGCTTCTTGATCGAGGCTACCGCACCTTTGTAATCAACCCACCTCACACAAATCTTTACAGAAAAGGTCAGCGCCTTAGAAAGACGAAAACGGATAAAGTCGATGCCCGCTCCATTGCCAAAATGCTTGTGACTGATAAGACCCTCAGGCCCTACACGGATACATCTTACCCCAGCGAAGAGCTGAAGTCATTGACCAGATACCGCTTTGATCTCATCCAGAGGAGAGCGAAGCTGAAGACATCCATCACCAGGCTGGTGAACATTGTATTCCCCAAACTGGAAGGCCTCGTCCCAACGCTTCACATAAACACCGTCTAGCGCCTGCTTGAAGAAATGCCCGGTGCGTCATGTGTTGCCAATGCCAACCTCACACATCTGAAGTCCCTGCTCTGTGATGCCTCCCGTGGCCGGTATGGCCGAGAGAAGGCGATCGAGATCCGGAATGCGGCCAGATCCTCTGTCGGATCAGAGATGTCTGTAAGATCCATAGAACTCAAGCAGACGATCCGCCAGATCGATGCCCTGACTGCCGACATCGAAAAAGTAGAAGTTTCCATTCGAAAGATTATGGACAAGAGCAGCTCTCCGATCATGACAATTCCCGGCATCAACTACCGGATGGGAGCCATGATCCTGGCCGAGATTGGCGATTTCAACCGCTTTGACAATGCGGACCAGATCCTTGCCTATGCAGGCATGTCGCCATCTACCTACCAGTCCGGGCAGTTGACATCCACCTATGCCCATATGGAGAAACGAGGCTCCAAATACCTCCGCTTCGCCCTCTTCAACGCCGCTATATACGTCTCCAAGTGGGACGAGCGGTTTGGCCTGTATCTGGCTAGAAAGCGTGCTGAAGACAAGCACTTCTATGTCGCCCTGTCGCACGTGGCAAAGAAGCTGGTCAGAACCATCTACCGGATGGAGCTGACCCATAGCGAATACCAGGCAGCGTAAATCTTACAACCCATAGCCTTTTCTTAGAGCCCTATTCCCGAGACTCTGTTCGTCATGCAGTTTTCAAGGTACTGATCTATCTAAAACACGTCTCCGTGTTTTATTCGAAAAATGGCTCTTCGGTAGTTTCTATGGGCGGAATCCGCCCAAGCGCCCAGATGGGAGCGCGGTGACAAGGCAAATAAAGGAGAACGGCCCCGTCTGGGGCCGTTCCCGCGTCGGGCAGGGTAGGGCTACGTCTGCTACAACAACCTAGCGGAAAGGCCCTGACGCATGAACAGGATACTACGCTGCGCGCTCGCGCTGGCGCACACCGTGATCGAATACGTACGCATCGACGACGACCGAGTCGTCGTCGGGGTGAGGCCGTGGAGGAAGGATGGCCTGCGCTGCCCCGTCTGCGGCAAGAGATGCGGCTGCTACGACAGGTCGCCGAGCCCGCGATCGTGGAGGGCGATGGACCTGGCCCGCTCGACGTGCTTATCTGGAGTACGCGACGAGGCGGGTCGCCTGCCCGGAGCACGGCGTTCTGGTCGAGGCGGTGCCCTGGGCGAGGCCCAGGTCGCGCTTCACGCGCGACTTTAAGGAGTGGGTGGTGTGCCTGGTGCTGCGCGGATCCGGCCAGCGCCGTCGCGGAGCTCTCGCGCGTGGAGTGGCACACGCTCGGCGAGGTCTACGCCGACCTGCAGGCCGCGCGCGGCAAGGGGCGCTTCGAGGGCGCAAGGCGCATCGGGATCGATAAGACCTCCTACAAGAAGGGCCACAAGTACCTGATTGTCGTCGTCGACCACGACCGGGGATGTCTGATATGGGCCCACGAGGGGTACGGCAAGGACGTGCTGGGCCTTTTCCTGGACGAGCTCACCTGAGAGCAGAGGCGCGCTATCGAGGTCGTCACCGCCGACGGCGCGAAGTGGATAAAGACGCTACTCCGGCGCCGCTGCCCACACCGCGCGCTGGGTGATGGACCCCTTCCACGTCGTGCAGTGGATGAACGACGCGCTCGACGAGGTGCGCCGCGACGAGTGGCGGGTCGCGAAGAGGGCCGCCCGCGAGGCGACGCCCCCCGCGAGACCGGCCGGGGCGGCCGCGGAAGGGCGAGGAGACCCCGGCGGAGGCCAGGGCGCTCAAGGAGGCCGCCGACGCGATCAAGGGCAGCTGCTTCGCCCTCGTGAAGAACCCCGAGAACCTCACCGACGCGCAGCGCGCCAAGCTCGACGCGCTGAAGAAGAAGGCGGGGTCGCGCCTGTTCAGGGCATGGGAGTTGAAGGAGGACCTGCAGGCGGTGTTCAGGGCCGGGTGAGCCAGCGAGGCCGCGGCGTTGCTCGACGCGTGGCTGCGCGCCGCCGCGTACTGCAGGATCAAGCCCGTCGTCGCCGTCGAGAAGAAGGTGCGCAGGCGCAGGGCCGACGTGGTCGCGGCGGTTGAGTGAGCTGTAATCTTTTGGTGGACAGTGGGATTCAGGGACTGGCAACAGATATGCTCTGTCCAGATACCCACCCAGCACAGTCAACAGATTGAAGAGATGAGATGTCGCTAAGCGCAAGCGAGATAGAGAAGGCAAAGTCCCGCACGAAGCCGGAAACACCCAAACACTACACTGAAGAAGTATTGCCTCGAGGCTATCGACTACTACAGGAAGGCACGTAAGGCCAACCCTAAGAAGAGCATCAGAGAATGCGCCGCGAAGCTTGAGGCCAACGACAAGACCTTAAACGACTGGATCATCAAGCACTCAAAGACCAAAAGGGTCACCCAGGAAAGGATCGAGGAGCAGAAGGAGCTCGACGCAGTGAAGAGGCGCATACACGAGCTCGGAAGCGAAAATAAGTTCCTAAAAAAGAGGCAGCCTTCTTCGCCGGAAGCCTCTGACCAAGGACAGGTTTTAGCTCATGCTGGAGAAGAGGGCAACCTACAGCGTATTGATGATGGCACGCGTACTGGAGGTGAGCAGGGCTCACTTCTACAGATGGCTCAAGGCCAAAGGCGGCGAGGATCCGTGGGGTCCCCTCAAGGAAGCCATCTGCGCGATATGGGAGGAAAGCGACAGGCGCTTTAGCTTTTGCAAGGTCTGATCCAAGCTCACAGGCGACCCAAAGTTACGCAAAATTTACAGGCACGACCCGCTACCGCGTGCGCAGGTGCATGGCTAAGCTTGGGCATCTGCGGCATCTGATCCAATGCCTCCAAGAGGACGATACTGCCCGCACCTGATACCCCCGAGCGCCCCGACCTCATCCGGCGCGACTTCTCGTGTCTTGTGCCGACAGCCAAGCTCGTGGGAGACACAACCTATCGCAGGACCACGGCAGGCTTTATATATCTTACCGTCGCACACGATCTGTGCACACACATGGTGGTGGGCTGAAGCATACAGGACAACATGAGGGCAGGCCTTGTCGTCTTTGCCCTGAAGATGGCATATTCGCGCGGATACGTGGCCGGAGGGGCCATATTCTAAGCAGCCCAGGCAGCCAGTACATAAGCTCAAAGCTGGCCGCCTGCTCAGCCGCACACGACGTGAGGCTCTCCGTGGGGAGAACCGGAAGCTGCCACGACAATGCGCTCGCCGAATCGCTTTTCGCCACGCTCAAGAACGAATGGTACTACCATAAGCGCCTCTTAGATGCATCCACGACCAAGCACAAGGCACACGAGTTTAATCGAGTCGTACTACAACCGCTTCCGCCCGCATAAGTCCATAGGAGATCGCGTGCCGGCAGAGGTGATGCAGGAGTTCTTCGAGCGCCTCGAGAGAGGCCTTGCATACGATCCGGAGGCGATGCAGGTCGCATAAAAAATCTGAGATTCCTCTGTCCATTATATTGACAGGGCTCAGAGCTCGGAACCGGCAACGGCCGCGTCGAGTCGATCAACAACAAGATCAAGGTGACGGTCAAGATGGCCTATGGCTTTCGCAACGCGGACAACCTGATCGGGCTGCTCATGCTGAGGTGCTCGGACAGCAAGCCGCAGCTTCCGGGGAGGTCAGGGAAAAGCGCGAGAAGGAGGGCCGCCTAGATGGGACTGCCTCCCATAGAAACTACCGAAGGCTCCGAAAAATCGTAATTTCATGATTGACTTTTAATAGTTAGTCTTTCTTGGACTGGTGCGCTTTAAGGGTTACGCGTATGGTCCTTGTTCTTCGTTAAGCTTTAGAGCCCAGGTGAAGGTCGCATCCACAATAGAGCCGCCCCGCGCCGTGGTCCCTGCCTTTTCGAGCTCTAAGTTCAGGTCGTGAAGCACAAGCTTTGCCGAACTCCTCTCGCTTTAAGGCTATGGCGCATCTTCGCAAGTGTCGTCGCATCTAGCACCTGCTCAGACATGAGGTCTACGTGCACAGAAGCACTGCCAGGACCGACAATCCAGGATAGCATCCTTAGGTTCTTTTGTCTTAAGAGAGCAAACATGACCTGCAGCAGATACATCCTAAAGTATCGTCTTTGCAGCGCGCACATGCCTGACAAGAGCCTGTCAGTGGTAGCTGGTATCTACCCGTGCAATCCAGCTATCCCACACAACGATTGCATCCATCCGCTCCAGGAGTGCCTCCCGCCGGGTCTTTCTCCTCAGACCTTAGGATTTAAGGTCGGCAGATTGTCAAGCTGAGTGCAACATCTCCCTAAAGACCTCGTTGGCTGTCCTGTATTTCAGGACCTTCCTTGGCCTGTCGCAGATCAGCTCTACCGCATACCGGACCTCCTCGTTTGTGACCTTGCTGAAGTCTGTGCCCTTAGGGGAAGAACTCCCGCAGGAGCCCATTGGTGTTCTTAACTGTTAGCTTCTGCCATAGATGGTGAGGGTCGCAGAAGTAGAACTGCACGCCTCCCAAGGCCTTTGTGACATCTGCATGCCCTGCGAACTGCTTGCCCCTATCCGGAAGTGAGCGTCTTAAGGGGACGTCCCTGCAGCAGCCCGACCTCGGCCTTAGAGACGCTCCCGCTGTCGTGGTGGCTCTTTCCGCGGCAAGCAGCCTCACTGCCCTGTCGGCAAGCACGAGCAGGCACATGGGTCCTGCTGCCACGAGTGTGTCGTCTGCCCACTCGATGAGGCGAGACCTCGCATCGGCCTGCTTTGGCCTCTCATCCACGGTGCGTAAGATCCTGATCTTGCCCCTCGTCTTAGGCCCCTTCCTGTGCAGGCGGCGCCGCACCTTGCCTTCGGGGCCGGATCCCGGCAGCTCGAGGGCGCCTGCATGGACCTCCCGGTAGATCGTCGAGAGGCTCAACGGTGCACCTGCCGCCACCCTCGAGCCTGAGATGTCGTCTATCTCCTCCAGGGACCAGTGTCTGTCCATGATGAGTAAGCGCACCTTCTGCGTAAGCGCAGGGTCTGAAAGCCGCCTTTTCGCCCTGCATCTCCTGCGGCGCTCATCCGCCCTCCTTTTGGGCAGCACATGCCCTAAAGCGGCCGTGGCGTGCGTTTCTCTTGAGCTTGTGGCAGACGCTGCAGCTGTCCTTGCCGATCTCTGCCGCGATATAGGCAATTGATCTTCCCTCTGCATGCAGCGTGGCTATGCAGTCCCTCTCCTGTAGGCTTGAGATGCTTGTAGTGGCACATTCCTTTTAGCTTTCGACGTTGATGTGGACAACCAACATCGTAGCCTTCCGGAGTGTGCCACGCTTGCATCCAGCGGGCTATCCTGTTGCACTTAGAATGCTAATCCACCGGTCTTAAAAACTCATCAGGCTATCCATATCTTCCTTTTGGATATGCTGGAATGTGTGGATGTAGCTATACTATATCCAGAAGACAGATAGGCATCTATGTGGGTATGGGCACTGCGTGGTTCGAGACATTTTGAGCCGATGTCATACAGCGTACAGCCCCAGCTACCTCATCGAGGCGAATTAATCATCGTTTCCCTAGGGAAACGATAATTAATGCCCATGCCGGCTGCGAAAGGCCACGTGGCTGATCCTCTTTGGCACATTATTGGGAATTAATCATCGCTTCCCTAGGGAATCGAATCCGCAGGCACTTCATTGTCGAAACCCCCAAAGCTCGCAGAGGCCCCCAAGGGCTGTCTCTCACAGTAATGGGCAGCACATGCGCTACAAGGGATGCATGTGGTACGCAAAGATCGATGTGGTGGAACTCAGGTATTCCATGGCGGACAGAGGCACCGAGTCCATCATGAAGTGGGCACATGAGAGAGGCCTTACAACCTTGACCTATGGAACGCTTGGCGGCGGCATCTCCACCGGTGCCTTCAGGACCCTTCCGCACTTCGATGAGAAGGATATCTGCTACACGTTCTATACCGCCTTCAAGGAGCCCCTGTTCTCGAAGGTGCAAAAGCTGCTCTGGGATATGGATTCCATTACGGAAAGGCATGAGCGTCCAGTCTCTCAGGCGACGCTTGCTTGGACCATGCAGAAGGAACTTGTGACTACAGCACTTGTAGAATGCTCTTCGTCCAAGAGGGTCAAGGGGAACTGTACCACTGTTACGCTCGAGATGACAGCAGACAAGATAACATTCCTAGATAGCTCTATCGAACGCAATCTGGCATAGGAGGCTCGGAACAATCAGCTGTCTTTAGAAGAGGCAGTGTTAACTTTCTCTCGAAGCAGCTCGTCGACAAGTGCATCGGCTACGGCAAACTCTGTGAAGCGGGAATTGAGGTCTATCTGGCTGATGCTGAGCTGATCTGATGCTGCATAGAGAGCGATGCTTGCCATCTTCCAGAGAGGGCTTTCCTGATCCGAGCAGACGACAATGGTGGTGGCCTTGTTCTTCTTTGCAATGGCTGCGGCTTTCACTACAGGAATGGTCCTGCCTCCAGAGGAGAAGATGACAATAGCATCCTTGTCTGTGAAGCCGGCGACATCGCGGTAGACGAAAGGTGGATCCAAATAGCGACGACAGGATTTACCGATGCGCGTTAGGTAATCGGAGAGATATTCTGCAGGGAACTCTGACAGTCCTCTTCCGAAGAGCACGAGGCTGTGTGCCTGCCAGATAGCTGCTACAGCTTTCGGAAGAAGAGATAGTAACGACTCTTGGAATGTGAGCTTCGTCTCGCGGAGGAGAGCATCTTGTGCTGTTCTGGCGCTGTAATCGGAAACATCTTCCTGTACTGAGACACTGCGTTCCCTGAGTTCATTTCTGACAAGGAAGCGCAGCTCGGCATAGCCCGAGAGGCGGAGCTTCCTGCAGGCACGTTCGATGACCGCGGCGGAGGTATAGCTTGCAGCAGCAGCTTCCTCAATGCTCCAGCTGGCGATGTCGTTCAGGTGCAGCTCTGTGAAATAGAGGAAGTCAAGCTCTCCCTGTGTGAGCGTTGACAAGATGTCATCGCGGAATGCCTCGATCATACGTGTGCCTCCTTGGCTATTACCTGCCCGTGGAGATGGCGGTGGGTATAGGTGCGAGCAATTTCGTCTGTGACTGCAATGATGCCCAGACGCGAGGCGATGCGGGGATTGGCCCTTGGTGCGCTCGTTGCCAGAAGATGGATATCGCAGAACGTGATGAGATCGCTCGTGAGTGAGCTGGTGATGCCAATAACAAAGAGGCCACGATTGTGCGCCTCTCGAGCAAGGTCGAGCGTTGACCCTGTGCCCGAAACGCTGGCGCAGAGCACGATAGCGTCTGGCGATGCGCTCGAGATAGCATCGAGCGAGAGCTCATCGTTTGGCATGCAAATAGTCGGGCAGGACGCCGAGAAGAGATAGTGATGAAGGTATTCAAGCGCAGTATGCGTAAGGCCGCCTCCGACAAGGATGATGGTATCGCGTTCTGCGAAGAGATCAGCAGTGCGTTCTATCTCCTTGGCTTGGTTAAGATGGGATACTGCGGCAATCTCTGCGGGGGTGTCACGCTTGGGCATATCGAATGCAGAGACTGCCGGATGCCTCTGCCGTTTGAGAGCGAAACGGTATTCAGCGTAGCCAGAATAGCCGAGCTTGCGGGAGAGCCTGATCACAGTTGCAGCAGAACAGCCTGCTGCATTTGCCAGCTCTCGTGCGCTGAGGTCGGCAGCGTCCTTGCCATGGTCTTGGATATAGCGAAGGACAGAAAGCTCTGCTGAAGTGAACCTGGATGCTGTTTCCGGCATGCTTTGTGCTCTCCTCTGGGATACAAGACAGTTTGGAAATGTTTCTGATTTTGAAACATGTAACAGATTATGACATGAGTTTCTGTAACAGCCTCCGGGTCACTTGCGGGATTCCGCAGGCGGTATCTTCATGTTGCGCGCAGGGAAGAGAAGAGAAAAAGCCCATCGTACCTGCGCTGATATGAGGATTGGCAGGACAATGACGTACCTGCTCAACCAGATCCGAGAGGTGAATTGCAATGGCAGAGAAGCGTTACAACGTGTGCATCGTCGGCGGTGGCAGCACCTATACGCCGGGCTTCCTCAAGAGCTTCGTGAGGCTCCAGAAAGATTTCCCGCTCGCAAAGCTCGTCCTCTTCGATATCAATGGCCCGCGCCAGGAGCCGGTCGGAAAGTTCGGGGAGATCCTCTTCCGTGAGATGTATCCCAACGCAGAAATCAGCTACACCACTGACGAGAAGACTGCCTATACCGACATGGACTTCATCTTCATGCAGATGCGCTCGGGCGGGCTTGAGGGCCGCCGGTCGGATGAGCATACCTGCTTCGATCATGGCATCATCGGCCAGGAGACGGTTGGCGCTGGCGGCATGGCCTACGGCATGCGCTCTATTGGCGACATGATTCATGCTATCCATGCCATCCGCCAGTACTCGCCGATTGCTTGGTGCCTCAATTATTCCAACCCCGCTGCCATCGTGGCAGAGGCTCTGCGTCGCGAGTTCCCGGAAGACAAGCGCATCCTCAATATTTGCGATCAGCCTGAGAATGTTGTGCGTTCCACGAGCCGCCTTCTTGATGTCGACTGGAACGATCTCGAGCCAGTCTACTTCGGCCTCAACCACTACGGCTGGTTCACCCACATGTACTACAAGCCGACGGGCGAGGATCTCATGCCCAAGATTCGCAAGCTTGTGCATGAGAAGGGATTCCTGCCGCAGGATGCAGAGCAGCGCGATCCTTCCTGGCTCGAGACGTATGGCAACGTCCAGATGATGATGGAGGATTACCCTGAGTTCCTGCCGAACACGTACGACCAGTACTACCTCTATCCGCTCTACAAGTTCCAGCATCTGAACGAGGAGCGCATGGCAGCCGGTAACAAGACCCGCGCTGATGAGGTCATCGAAGGCCGCGAGAAGCGTGCGTTCGGCGAGTGCCACCGCTGCATCGATGCCGGCACGACCAAGGGCATCGTCGACATCCACTCTGACGCGCATGCTGAGATGATGATCGAGGTGGCTTCTGCCATTGCTCACAACTCCGGCCGCCGCTACATCATCATCACCGAAAACAATGGCCTCATCAACAACATGCAGGACGATGCAATGGTCGAAGTCGTCGCGGAGCTTACAGCCAATGGTCCGCGCCCGATGGGCGTCGGCAATATCCCGCAGTTTTATCTCGGACTCCTTGTCCAGCAGGTCTCCTGCGAGAAGCTGCTTGTCGATGCGTACTTCGAGCACAGCTACCAGAAGGCGCTTGAGGCAATGACGCTGAACAGGCTCGTGAACGATACGAAGAAGGCCCACGAGATTCTCGACATCCTGATTGAAGAGAACAAGGACTACTGGCCAGAGCTCAAGTAGCATCGAACGCTACAAGAAGTGCTTGAAACGGTCTGCGCCAGGTCTGGGGGACATGCATCTGGCACAGGCTGTATTGCCCGCATACAGCAAAATGGCGGGTTCCATCTCTATGACAGGGATTTTTGACCAAGGGGGAAGCATGGGAGAGAAGAAACAGAAGGGTAGTGTGATGAACTACCTTTCGAAGCTGGGCCAGAGTCTGATGCTGCCGATAGCAGCGCTCTCGGCTGTAGGCCTGCTTCTGGGCATCATGAGTGCTCTCACGAAGGATGCAGTCATCGCTGCTGTGCCGGCGTTTGCGCCGACAGCACCGGTCGGATTTGTCTTTGCCACCATCAAGTCGGTTGCAAACGCAGTCTATGCACAGATTCCTGTGCTGTTTGCCATCTGCCTTGCTCTTGGTCTCGCCAGGAAGGACAAGGAGATTGCTGCCTTCGCTGGCTTTGTGGGCTACTACACGTTCATTGCTGCTGGCGCTGCAATGGTCAAGAGCGGTCTCTTCGACTTCAGCTCTCTTGATACAGCTACGGTCCTCGGAGTCGAAGGCGCACCGAATATGTCAGCCTTCGGCGGCATTCTCGTTGGCTGCCTGACAGCTGCTCTGCATGACCGCTTCATTGATACGAAGCTCCCTGTTGCCATCTCCTTCTACGGTGGCAAGCGCTCTGTCGCAATCGTCGTGTTTGTTGCAATGCTTATTCTCGGCATTCTCTCGCCGTTCATCTGGCTGCCGCTCTCGATTGCCATCATGGCTCTCGGTACGGCTATCGCGAGCCTCGGCAACTTCGGCGTCTTCCTCTTTGGCCTGGCTGAGCGTGGTCTCATCCCGACCGGCCTGCACCACATCATCAACCAGCTCTTCCGTACGACTTCCATCGGCGGTGTGCTCAATGGTACCGAGGGCTGCCTCAACATCTTCTACCAGTATGTCGACACCATGGGCACTGCTGCGCTGTCTGATTACACCCGCTATCTTGCAGAAGGCAAGTTTGCATTCATGCTCTTCGGTCTCCCCGCTGCAGCTCTTGCCATCTATCGTTCTACGCCCGAGAACAAGCGCGACGGCGTAAAGGCTCTCGTTGTCGCCGGTGCCGTGACGGCATTCGTCTCCGGTATCACCGAGCCGCTTGAGTTCTCGTTCCTCTTCGTGGCACCTGTGCTCTATGCCTTCCACTCTGTGATGGCTGGCCTTTCCTTCATGCTCACGCATATGCTGGGCGTCTCTATCGGCGGTACGGGCGGCGGCATCATTGACTTTGTCATCTGGGGTGTCCTGCAGCCGGGTTCCCGCTGGTACATGGTTATCCCTCTGGGCATTGCCTACTTCTTCATCTACTACTTCGTGTTCTACACGTACCTCACGTCTCATCACATCGTGATCGATGCACCGGATGACTCTGCTGAGGTCACCGAGAAGGCAGAGATTGCTGAGGGAACCATGACGCCGCAGCTGACCTACATCATCGAAGGCCTTGGCGGCGTAGACAATATCGTCAACATCAACAACTGCATCACGCGTCTTCGCGTCGATGTGAAGGACATGTCCCTGATTGACGAAGACATGCTCAAGAAGTCGGGTTCCATGGGCGTCAAGAAGATGTCTGATACCCATATCCATGTCATCTATGGTCCGGCAGTCGAGAACATCGCAACGCAGCTTCATAGCGTGCTCAAGATGTAATGAACGTGTGATGCCCTTCTAATTGTCAAGTCGTTTTGAGCATGCGACTCTGGGCAATGATGTCATAGTACAGCTCGCGCGCTATGTATCGCTTGACGCATCGTATCGCCTCGAGCTTGGAGTGCCCCTTAGACATCTTGCGGGCCACCTAAGCGCGAGTCCTGTCGTCCGTCCTCAGCCTTCCTGGTGCAGCGATGTGTATCGCGCTGTTCGCTGCCCTGCCAGCGCCCCTGTTGAGCCTGTGGAGTGTCGTGAGCCCCGACGACACAGGACGCGCTGCCACCCCGCACAGCAGAACGACGACTCGCTGCTTGAGCCTCTCCGGATTGTCCCCCACTCTGATCATCAGCTGGACAGCGCCCTGCGAGCTGACACACTTCTCCTCGAGCAGGAGTGGCGCCACCTCCTCGAGGATGGCCCCGATGGCCACGTCGAGGTCCTGGTAGCGACCGGCGAGCGCGGAGTCGGAGGCCGAGACGATCAGGGAGCGGATCTGCTCGATCGCGGCCTTGCGCGCCATCGCGGCGTCGTGGCGTCGTCCTTGCCCCTGCTGCGCCTGATAAAGCGGTCGGGGCACTCAGCTCGACGACCTGCACGTGCTCGCGCGAGAGGTGCTTAAAGCAGCTCCGGCACCGTAGGTCCCCGTGCACTCCACACCAAAGTGGGCCACCTCGCCGGCGTCGACGGCGACATAGATGACCCTTTCCACCTGCCCTTGTTGCATGGGCGACCTTCGACTGCCTGCGATTGTGCTGTCGCCTCCGCCATTTGCCTCTCGGGCAGAACAGTAGGGGGACGCCTGACGGCTCCACGCCCCAGGCGTCCGACAGGTCATAGAAGCGACACCGATCGGGTCGGTTTTGTCACGGGTCAGGGCGCCGGGGGGCACGTCCCCCACCAGACTCGCACATCCCATCGGACGGCGAAGCATCTGGCATCTCCGAGTCTTACTATTTAATTAAGTCAGAATTTCGTCTTTGAGCATGACGTGACCCCAATACCTATGTTAGAATGGCACACAAAGGCCGTACCTGGTTCAAGCTAGCTATCAAAGGCATCACCGCTTACACCAGCACCCCTTGGAAAGACACCAATGCAATCGCCGGAGCCGCAGAGGCTATCACAAGTATCAGAAACCAGGTCATGGCATTACCAAAGGACGCGGAATTAGGCTCGGCAACGATCATCTTCGGGGAGATTAAAGGTGGCAAATCAGCCCTATGTCATACCTGATGAGTGCACCACCTGGGTCGATGTGCACTTAGTGCCGCCCACAACGCCCGTCGATGCAGAGAAGATCGTAGAGCAGGGCATCACAACTGTACAACTGCAGAGAAGCAGGCCCTCGGCGTGAAGGGAAACTACACTGTGACCAGCGATCGGTCGGCAATCCCCTCACACACTGACACTCCCCTGCGTGCGGCAGTCAAAGAGGCCACTAAGAAGGTAACTGGCAAACCGGCAGACCTCACGATCTTTACCGGTTATAACGACTCCGCAGTTGCGGCAGGAAAGACCGGCAACATCAACTGCGCCTCCTACGGGCCAGGCAGCCTGGAGATCGCTCACAGGCCGAATGAGTTCGTGCCGTTAAAGGATATCGAGCGGGTACATGCAGTATTCCGCGAGTTGCTACTCACCCAGGGTTGGAATGCTTAGCAACTTAAAGCCCAAAGAGACATTCGGGTGCTGCTCTGAATCACAATCCAGGACAGCATCGCTGTATTTCCCCAGTTGTTCTGAGTCCCTTTGTTCAAAATATGGAAACTGCATGCATGAACATCCGAGTTTTGCACGAGGGATATTAAGAAAGAGGAACGGGTATCAGCAAGTTAGTTGAAGATAAGAACGAAGGGAGAATTGATCATGGAGTATCAATTCACAAAAGACAACTTTAAGTCTGAGGTACTCGACAGCAAAGAGCCCGTCCTTGTAGATTTCTACGCTGATTGGTGCGGCCCCTGCCGTGCAATGATGCCGATCGTCGAAGAGATCGCTAATGACTACGATGGCAAACTCAAGGTCGGCAAAGTCAACTCCGATGAGCAGCAGGAGCTTGCGGCTCAGTTCAAAGTCATGAGCATCCCGAGCTTCTTCATTATCAAGAACGGCAAAGTCGTCGACCAGATGGTCGGTGGCATGCCAAAGGCACAGCTCGAGCAGCACATCAAGGCGCAGCTCTGAGAAGCGCTTTGAATCCGTAGGACCCCTTTCTCCTACGAGGGCGGCACCAGTTGTACCGGCGCCGCCCTCTCTGCATTGAAGCACGTAAGTTCACGAATATATAAGCGCAGAGGCCAGAGAATCCTTACCGGATTCTCTGGCCTCTTATCGTCCCACTATGAACCGATCAATGCCTGTTGCCGGTATACCCTACTCAGCATGCTTACGGATCAGGTGTCCGACCAGTAGAATCGGAAGCGCCACCTCGGTGACTCCCAAAATCTTCAGCGGGATCAGTGAATTCTCAGAAGGCATCGATCGCTTCGGCACATTGGCATACGGATCCGGGCGCTGTGCCTCTTTACGCTGTGTCTCTCTTCTCCTGCGGGCCACCCACAGATCGTGCTCCACTCGCTTTGAGGTCCTTTGGATGTTCTCACGCATGGTCTCAGGCTGCAGATCTTTGCTAACCTCAATCGCCGTATCCTTCATCTTACCGAGCAGTGTAGGCCGCTTAGCCCGTGCGGCAACATTCTCCGGATCGTTCTCAAACATCCAAGGTGCGTGCTTGACTCTCCAGTAGGTCGAGCCTTTGCCGATTACGCCAGCAAGCTGGGTAGCTATGGTGCCCCACTGCGCCATCAGTGCCAGACCCCATCTTCTCCAACCGTATTCGGAGCCATAGAGCACGCCGATGTGGATTGCAGACCGGCGGGTGTAGAACCGTCGTGCCATTGTGCAGAACGCAGACTGCAACCCCCAGGGGCTCATCTTCTTCGGCTGGAAGGTGGCATTCATCATATCGAAGGCTTCCCAATCGCTCACCTGGTGCTCTGAGCCATCCAGGATCATACGGCCCTCTTTCTTGAACCTATCGTAGACCGGTGTTCCCGGGAACGGGGTGAGCACCGCCGGTTGCAGCTGGTAGGCGTCGATGCTCTTAGCGAAGTCAGTGGACCGCTTCAGGTCGTCAATACCGTCCTCATCGATACCCAACACGATGGAGGCGATGAGCTCGATACCGTGGTCGCGGCAGGCTTTGCCCGCACGCTCGATATCGTCGATTGTCTGGTGCTTGTTGATATCGTTTAAGGCATCCTGGTTGAGGGACTCGATGCCGATCAGAATACGCGTGCAGTGTGCTGCCGCCAGGGCGTCAAGCAGATCCGGATAGTTTGCGATATCGGTACGGCCGAAGAAGAAGGTCTGTTTGAAGACCAAACCTTCGTCGACCATCCGCTTGCAGATCTCCTTCGCACGCTCCTTGTTGGCGGTAAAATTGTCATCCTGGAAGTTCATGTACTCGAAACCCATCTCCTTGTAGTGACGGATTTCGGCGATGACGCTGTCGATGCTGCGTTGACGATAGGGATGAAACATGCGGGTCGTGGTGCAGAAGCTGCATCTGAAGGGGCAGCCACGGGACGTCAGGACATCTGCTGCCTCGCAGGGGGTCTTGAGGATTGAGTAATCCGGGAAGGGGACCTCATCGAGGTTGCAGACCGGCTTGGCATGGACAATCTTGTCAGTGTTGCGGCCCTCAACGCAGTCGAGAATTGAGTTCTCGCCCTCGCCGATCATAACCTGATCGGCGTGCTGCAGAGCTTCCTCTGGGAGCGCAGAGGCATGGAGGCCACCTATAATGATACGGGCATGGCCCTCGCGCTTGAAACGATCCGCGATCTCATAGGCGCGCGGCGCATTGCTCGTCATCGTATACAGGCACAGCACGTCAGTGCGTCTGATCAGACGGTCGTAGTCAAAGGAACCGTTGAGCTCCTCATAGGCCTCAACGTCGTGCCCGGCCTTTTTCACGATGCCGCCTAAGATCAGCGGCCCCGTGATGGTATCGGGGTGACCATAGACGTCAGCACCCCAACGATAAGCCGGCAAACGCCTGAAGAATGGCGCCGATGTAATGAATGTCACATTCATCTGCGATTTCCTTCCTAACTGAGCACTGCCAAACACATAGGCTTAAGCATGGAGCGGTCCCAGGGATCTGTGGGATGTACGGGGGATTGCAACCACAGTACCGATAGAACAGCGATGGTTGCCACGACGTCTCACGCATTGCCTATGCACATACAGCAACAGCCGACTGCGCGTCTACCCGTCAATCCGGATAGCTTCAGCCAACTGATGGACGTAGGACAAGCGGACATCTCTTCACCTCTGTAATCCACGGGATGCATTATCGCCCACAGGCACTGTCGAATCTCATCGACGAAACCCATCTGTCCCACCTTCTCACTGTAGATAAGTGTGAACACAGTGAGAAGGTGAGTCAAGCCATCAGCATCAAAAATGGCTTGGTCCAGTATCAATAGGGTTCGCAAGAGAACGGAAATCTCAGAGAGTGCGCCACTACTTCGCCACAATCCCCAGCTTCTCAAAGGCCTTGTCATACGGCGCGTGGCACATACCTTTTTCGGTGATGATGCCGGTAATCAGGGAGTGGTCGGTGACATCGAAAGCCGGGTTGAAGACATCGATGCCTTCCGGCGCCATGCGCTCCTTGTACCACATCTCAGTCACTTCGTCCTTGTCCCGCATCTCGATGGGGATCTGGTCTCCGGTCGGGGTGGCCATATCAATCGTAGAGCTCGGGGCACAGACATAGAACGGGATACCATAGTAGTGCGCCAGGATTGCGACACCGGAGGTACCGATCTTGTTGGCGGCGTCCCCGTTTTTCGCTACGCGGTCACAGCCGACAAAGACCACCTGGATCTTCCCTGACTTCATCAAGATTGACGCCATGTTATCGCACTGCAACGTCGTGGTGATGCCCGCGTTGTGCAGCTCAAAGGAGGTCAGGCGTGCACCTTGCAGCAAGGGTCGCGTCTCATCGCAGTACACGTGCATATCGGTGCCGGCCCAGCCGTGTTCCAACGCGATATACATCGGAGCAGTCGCAGTGCCGTACTTGGCTGTGGCCAAGGTACCCGCATTGCAGTGTGTCATGATACCGACAGGCTGGCCGTCCTTCTTCAGGTCCTTCAGGATCCTGTAGCCGATCTCACCGATGTTGCGGGAGATCTGAACATCCTCTTCACGGATTTTATCCGCCTCAACAAAGAGGTCCTCTTTGATCTGATCGAGCGGCTTATCCTTCTCAAAGAGCGCTTTTTGGTCCATCCGGTTGAGGGCCCAGAACAGATTGACTGCGGTCGGACGGGAGGAAGCCAGGTAGTCTTTGTCCGCCTTGAACTCCTTATAGAAGCTGTCGAAGTCAGAAGCCTCAATCTCCGAGGCGAGAAGCGCAATGCAGTACGCTGCAGTTACGCCGATCGCCGGCGCCCCTCTGACGCGCAGCTTCTTAATCGCGTCCCACATCTCCTCTTTGGTCGTGAGGTTGATACGCTTGATCGTCTCCGGCAACAGGGTCTGGTCGATAATGTTGACGGCGGTGTGGTCCGGCAGCATCTTGACAGTGATGACCTTGTCAAAGAACGCTTCTACATTGCTGGTATCGCCCATAGCTGATCTATCCTTCTTCCCTACTTAAGCGTCGCTTCAGCAGTTTCCTTGGCGCGTGCGATTGCATTGAGGTAATCCTGACCTTTGCGGAAGAAGCTCTGATGCATGATGAGCTCTTTGCCGCACAGGATGTTGATGCGCTCGGCTAATAGGCGCTTCTTCTTGTCCTTGATGGAGGTCACGTCGACGACGTTGGCCATGCCCACAGTACGGCGGTGCAGCTCGGTGCCGGCAAAGCCTGCGGTGTCATCGAGGATAGAGCTCAGGTACCACTCTTTGAAGCCCGGCACTGTTGCCATCGGCTCGGTCACGTGCTCATCAAAGGCTTTGTTGAACTTTTCAATAAACATGTCGACAATGTCGCGGATGGTCGTGAGCGTCCAGTCGCAGAACTTCGTGTCGTCGGCTGCCAATCCATTATCATAGGCAAAGATCAGATTCGCCACGATGTTGCCGGTATCGTAGCCCATTGGGGCATAGGTGCCGAACTCAGAGTCAAAGACCTTAGTGGAGTCCGGCTTAACGAAAATTGAGCCGGTGTGCAGGTCGCCTTGGATCAAAGCCTGTGCATCGGTCATGAACTTAAACTTCAGCTTGGCCACCTCCAGATGCAGCGCCTTGTCCTGATAGAGCTGCTTCTCCACGAACTCACGGTTAGGCGGATAGACGTTGTTGCGGTGGTTGAGATCGTTATAGGGCTCCATCAGCACGAGCTTCTCAGTGATGTCTTCCAAATCCGGGTTGATGAACTTCCTCACGAGCTTCTTCTTCTCGATATGGTCCATCACCACATCGCTGGAAAGCAACAGGGTGTCGACCATGAAGGTCGAGATATCGTCAGCAAAGTGCGGAAAGGTCTTGTGCTCGAGCATAGCATCACGCATGACCTCGTAGTCCGAGCAGTCCTCCATCGCACAGGCGCACATCGTAGTGTCATAGAAATAAACGCGCGGGACCATACCAGGGGCAAGTTTGTCCTCAATCCCCAAGATCTCAGACTCCAACTTGTTACGGTCCTTTGAGGGCTTCATATCCTTGGAGATACGGGTCTGCTCGCCGGCCTGCTTCACATAGACCGAGTGGCCCTTTGCATCGGATACTCTAAACACATAGTTGATATTGCCGTGCTCGGCCGGCATGACTGCTTTAATCGTATCCTTATCCCAGTCGATACCGATATCCTTCTCCAAGATGTAGTCAACCACATCCTGCTCATCCATCTCAAAATAGTGGTCGAAACGAGACATAGCCTTCCTTTCGCTTGTCATTCATCAATCCTCAGATGGTTATCAGTGCTCAACCTGATCGGGGTACTTCCAGGCATCGAGTTCCTGCTGTGAAAGCGCCGGCGGCTCCTGGTTGTGGTTGATAACGAGGGTGTTGTAATAGAGATGTGCAACCTCTTCCACATAGCTCGCCTTGAGGTACGCCTCATCCAGTGAGCTGTCATCGCAGGCCACCACACCGTGTCGTTCAAGCAAAAAGCACTGGGCTTCCTTGCAAGGTCCGACGATGCTCTGCGCCAACTCCTCTGAGCCCGGACGCGCATAGGGAGCAACCGGAATGCGGCCCCTGCTTAACCCTAGATTGAGGGCCTCGTAGACCACAGCCGGGATCTGCTTGCCCAAAATCGCAAATGAGGTGGCATACAGCGAGTGTGTATGCACGATTGCATGAGTTGAAGGTCTCGTCTTGTAGATCGCCAAATGCATCAGGGTCTCACTCGTGGGGCGCAGATTTGAGAGATTCTCCTGTATGTGTCCCTCACCATCGATAATCAGGATGTCTTTCGCCTGAAGCTTCTCCCGGTCGACCCCTGAGGGCGTGATCGCAATCAAACCGGATTCGGTATCTCTATATGAGAAGTTGCCAGAGCGATGCTTGCAGAGACCATCTCGCTGTGCTCGCTGCGCTATTCTCAAAACTTCTTCCTTGTACGCCTCGAGCATGAACAATCCTCCTTCGAAAAGAACCAATACCACTTGTTCATTATCCCCGCCCGAGCTTAAAGCGCGCTACCTGTTAGGTAAACGTACCTGGGACAGTTGACAATACATACGAGAGCGGACACATAAGCAATAATATTTTCTGACAGTTTAGAAGTGTGGTGATAGGAGCATAGGGGCCGGCGTGAGTTGGTATGATTGTCCCGCCAACTTAGATTTGCCTGGGCGTCCATCTGCTCCTAAGTTTGGCGACGTCCCGACTGGATGGGCGCCTGGGCGGTGCAAGGATGCAAAGGAGAAGATCGGGCTTGAGACCTTCGAGGAGGCTGCAACACGCCACAGGTCCGCGCCATTGTGCCCCTCGTGCGGCGAAAAGTCCTGGATGACGGGAAGAGTACCGCCGGGCACTAGTGCTTCAGATGCCCAAGCTGCACGAAGCGCTACGCCGCCTTCTCGGGTGCCATATTCGACGACTCGAAGAAGGACCTGCCCACCTTAGTCTTCTTCATCGAGCTGATGTGCTACAACGTGCCTTTAAGGGGCATCGCGAAGATCTGCGGGCTGAACCACAAGATTGCCTACGAGTGGCGCCAGCGCGTGTTTGCGACCGTGGACGGCTACGGGCAGGCCCGCAAGCGCGGCCTGTCCAAGCAAATGACCTGTGTCAATATTTCGGACGGCAGATTGTCAAGCTGAGTGCAACATCTCCCTAAAGACCTCGTTGGCTGTCCTGTATCCAAGGACCTTCCTCGCTCTGTCACAGATCAGCTCTACCGCATACCGGATCTCCTCGTTTGTGACCTTGCCGAAGTCACTGCCCTTAAGGGAAGAATTCCCGCAGGAGCCCGTTGGTGTTCTTAACTGTTAGCTTCTGCCATAGATGGTGAGGGTCGCAGAAGTAGAACTGCACGCCTCAAAGGGCCTCTGTGAGCCCTGTATGCCCTGCGAGCTGCTTGTCCCTATCCGGAGTGAACGTCTCGAGGGGGCGTCCCTGCAAAAGCCCGAAGGCGGCCTTAGAGACGCTCCTGCTGTCGTGGTGGCATCTTCTCGCGGCAAGCAGCCTCACTGCCCTGTCAGCAAGCACGAGCAGGCACACGGGGCCCGCTGCCACGAGCGTGTCGTCTACCCACTCTCCGAGACGAGACCTTGCATCGGCCTGCTTTGGCCTCTCATCCACGGTGCGTAAGATCCTGATCTTGCCCCTCGTCTTAGGCCCCTTCCTGTGCAGGCGGCGCCGCACCTTGCCTTCGGGGCCGGATCCCGGCAGCTCGAGGGCGCCTGCATGGACCTCCCGGTAGATCGTCGAGAGGCTCAACGGTGCACCTGCCGCCACCCTCGAGCCTGAGATGTCGTCTATCTCCTCCAGGGACCAGTGTCTGTCCATGATGAGTAAGCGCACCTTCTGCGTAAGCGCAGGGTCTGAAAGCCGCCTTTTCGCCCTGCATCTCCTGCGGCGCTCATCCGCCCTCCTTTTGGGCAGCACATGCCCTAAAGCGGCCGTGGCGTGCGTTTCTCTTGAGCTTGTGGCAGACGCTGCAGCTGTCCTTGCCGATCTCTGCCGCGATATAGGCAATTGACCTTCCCTCTGCATGCAGCGTGGCTATGCAGTCCCTCTCCTGTAGGCTAAGATGTGTGTAGTGGCACATTCCTTTTAGCTTTCGACGTTGATGTGGACAACCAACATCGTAGCCTTCCGAAGTGTGCCACGCTTGCATCCAGCGGGCTATCCTGTTGCACTCAGAATGCTAATCCGTCGGTCTTAAAAGCTCATCTGTCTGTCCATATCTATCTTTTGGATATGCTGGAATGTATGACTTAAGCTATACCATATCCAGAAGACAGATAGGCATCTATGTGGGTATGGGCACTGCGTGGTTCGAGACATTTTGAGCCGGCGGCATACAGCGTGCAGCCCCAGCGACCTCATCGAGCCGAATTAATCATCGTTTCCCTGGACGGCACATACGTGAAGAGAAACTAGGCAGGCACCTGCGAGGGTGTGGCCATAGGCGTCAATCAAAAGGGATAGTGCGAAGTCATCGGCTGTAAGGAGGGCTATATGGAGTCAAAGGAGAGCTGGAGGGCCTTCCTGCTTAGGTTGCACGAGCGCGCCCTGTCGGGAGTGTGCATGTTCAGCGCCGACAAGTCCGCAGGTATATTGGGGCAATACGGGAGGTGTTCCTGCGCGCGATGTAGCAGCGCTGCCACCCACGCGCAACGTGCTCGACAAGCTGCCCAGGACCCGCTACAAGGCCGTCGCAGCCTTGCTCAAGGTGATCCCACGTGCAAAAGAGCCGCGCGAAGTACCTGGCAAAGGCAAAGGAGGTAGCCTTAGAGCTCAGGGCGTCGAAACTCGAGGCGGCGGCGAGGGTGGTCGAGAGGCGCACCGCCGCCGTGGGCAGCTTCCCGGCGGAAGACGCTGCGGGGAAGCTGGCGGAGCGAGGTGCAAGTACGTGGCCGAGGGCGGCTGGGGCTCCAGGCGCTACCTCGACACCGACCTGCTGGACAGATGGGACGACAGAGAGGTGCTCAAGAGACAGGAAGGCTAGCTTCGACTACCGGGATGGGACCCCGGCTGGAGAAAGCGCGAAAGACTATTGACGGAACCGCGAGAAAAGGACGCTCCGGAAGCCGAAGCGGCAGGCAAGGTATCTGGGCGCAGATACGTTCAAGCTTCACGGCGGGCACCGCTGCGCCACCGTGGTCATAGACCTTAAGACAGGCCATGTCCCGTGACTCGCTCATTTCAAGAAGAGACAGGTCGTATACGACTTCTGCGACTTCGTGCTCGCTGAGTGGATGTCCAATGTGGAGACAATCGCCTGTGACATGAACGCAGACTTCGAGTGTGCATTCCTTAAGAGGTTCCTACACCTGGACATCGTCTACGACTGCTTCCATATCGTGAAGAACTTCAACGAGAAGGTCATCTGTAAGGTCAGGAAGGATAAGCAGGCAAGGCTTAAGGAGCAAGGTCCCTCAAGCACTCCACATACATCCTTAAGTCCTGTGCCGACACCAGGAAGAGGAAGGATTGCGATGCACGCGCCGGCAAGGTCGTCTCAAGGGGAAGCGCCCTCTTCGGCAAGCAGGAGGCCCTGCAGAAGGGAGGGGCCAGGAAGTGCTACGAGGAGCTCATATCCCAAAACGAGCTGCTTGCTACCTGCGACATCGTAGATGAGATGCTCGCGCAGGCCTATTCGTGCACCGATGCGGATGCGATGGAGAGGATCGTGGACACGTGCCGTGGCACGAAAGACAGGCACTTCGCCAGGCTCGTGGAGAGCCACATGGACGGCATCATCGCGCATGCGCGCCACCATATCAGCAGTGGCAGGGTCGAAGTCACCAACTGCATGATCAAGACGCTCAGAAGGGCAGGCTAGAGATACCCAGACGACTACTTCTTCCTCAAGACCTTCGATGCCAGCAGGCGCTACTCGAAGGGTTCCGGTGCTGCGGCATGATGGGTCTGCACACAGATTTCAGGACTGAGCCGGAATTTAAGGTCCCCGAAGCTCATCTGGCTGCCCATATCTTCCTTTTGGATATGCTGAAATACGTGGCTGTAATTATAACATATCCGCAGGCAGATAGGCATTTATGTGAATATGGGCATCGCATGGTTCGAGGCATTTTGAGCCGGCGGTATCCAGCTTGCAGCCCCAACGACCTCATCGAGCCGAATTAATCATCGTTTCCCTGGGGTCGTCATGGCCACCTTCCTACCGTACCTGACGTAGAGCTCGACCGCTCTCGTCTTCTCCTCGAGGGTGTACATCTGTCCTCCAAGGATCACCGTTTGGTACGGGTTTGCGTTACCACCCCCAATCAGTAAGTAGAAGATTACAAACACAAGTACGGATAAACGTTACCACCCCCGGCACGCAACTCAGAGGCTATCAAACACACGCATGGAACCACGATGTCTTGAGGCACAATATGGCAGGCGAGGGGAAGCTCCTTAAGTGTCATGCCTGCAAGGGTGCCTTTTATATACTTTGCCCATGTGGTAGCGAAAAGCTTCGACGCCGCGATGGCGGACCCCGTCTTGGCCGAGAAGGTCCTTCCACACGTCCTTCACTTCCATCTCTGGAGGCTAGGTCAAACGTGCCCCTTACGCCAGAAGTCGGCCGATTCGCATCTCGAACACCTCTTGGGCTTACCTGCGAGGGTAGATCCTGTTATCTTCTTAGTAATGAGAACCCCTAGCCTCTCTAAGAGCTCGCGCTTCTTTGCGATGCCCATCTCTTTTACGCGCTGCAGTACCATTAAGTCTACCTGGGCCTTTTGCTCCACGATGTCCTTGTTTGACGACATACATTGTAGACGGGGGTCCGGACACTTTTGCGCCTCCTCTCAGGCCAATCATAGTCTAATAGCGAGATTTATATAATTGTTAATAACAATAATATCTACTAAAACTTTAATCATAGCAATAGAAATCGTATCCACTCACCTACAAAATATTACCTTTCGACTTTCTTCTTGTTCCTTCGTTTATATTCAATTTATATTCAATAAGTATCTACTTGAGTAGTCATTTGAGTATTGCACGATGGAGAGAGGAGAATTCGTGGTCGGTATTGTTATTGCCACGCATGGCTCACTAGCCGAAGGTTTTAAATCGGCAGTAGAGCTGTTGGTTGGTCCACAGGAGCATGTTGAAACTCTCGGGCTTTTTCATGGAGATGATCCTGCGGCATTTGAGGAAAAATTCGCTAAAGCAATTGATGGGGTTGATACAGGAGATGGTGTCTTATGTCTTGTTGATTTACTAGGTGGTACACCTTCAAATGTCGTGTTGAAATTAATGAAAGAACGTCCGATACGGGCGCTTGCAGGTGTCAATTTACCTGCAGTAATTCAAGCTATTTTCATGCGGGATCAGATAGGGCTCGAGGATTTATCGCGTGAAGTATTTAAAGCACAACGGGAGGGTGTAGTTGATCTTAATAAAAAACTTACAAGCATGTTATCACCAGAACAAATGCAAAATAAGCAAGCAAAAATGGAACCTGGTGCGGCCCCTGCTGTGAATGTCTCTAACACAATGCAAGACTATCCTTCCTCTTCCAATAAAGGAAAGGTAGTTCTTTGCCGTATTGATGATCGTCTGATTCATGGTCAGGTAATGACCTCTTGGGTTAAATCAACTGGTGCAAATAAAATTATGATTGTCGATGATGAAACTGCTGCAAATCCCTTCTTGAAGACTGTGTATAAAGGAGCTGTACCCTCCAATGTCCGAGTTGGTGTTTTTAATGAGAAGAAGGCAGCGGATCGTTTGATTAAGGGGTTTAAACCAACCGACAGAGTCATTGTGCTTGCAAAATATCCTCAGACTTTCCTCTCGTTAGTTAATAGAGGTGCTTCAATTTCTCAGATCATTATTGGTGGAATGGGTGCACGTGGAAATCGCACTAAGTTTTACCGGAACATTTCAGCGACTGACGAAGAAAGACAGATTTTTAGGGAACTTATAGCGAAAGGGATTGACGTTGAAATTCAAATTCTTGCTGATGACCTACAAGTAAAAATTACAAAACTACTCAAATAAGGAAAGACGGCTTATGCATATTACACTATTTCAAGCATTTCTCGTTGGTGTTGTGTATTACTTAAGCATCAACGGAACACCTTGGACTACGTTACTTGGCTCAACAATTCTTAGAACACCACTAGTAGGTGGTCTTCTGACCGGCCTCATTTTAGGTAATCCGATGCAGGGAGCTCTTATTGGTGCTGCTATTCAACTGCCATATATTGCGTATATTTCAGCAGGAGGATCTGTACCAACTGACCCAGGCTTAGCTGGAACACTTGGCACTGCACTTGCCCTTGCGGCAAATGTAGACCCCAATACTGCAATCGCAATTGCAACCCCAATAGGATTGCTTGGGACTATCGTTTGGGTTGTACACATGACGGTTGATGTACCGTTTGTACATATGTGCGATCGAGCAGCTGACAGAGGCGACATGAAAGCGTTGACATTCTGGCATTTAGTTCCTCCTCAAATAGTTGCTTTTTTGATTGGTACAATTCCTGTAATGCTCGGTGTGTATTACGGATCTGGTGTTGTAACAAACATTATTAATACATTGCAAGGACGTCCGCTTGAGACATTGCAGGTTATTGGTGGCATTTTACCAGCTATCGGCATTGGTATGAACTTACGTTCTCTCGATCGTTCCTATGTAATTCCATTATTTATTTTTGGTTTTGTCATCTCAGCATATTCTGGTTTAAGCACTCTCCCTCTGGCTATTTTGGCTGGTATCGCAGCTTCCCTTATTACTGGGGTTATGAACAATATTTCTACTCAACAGAAACAACGGATTCAAGCAGCTCCTGTGGCTGCAAATGTCTCAGATGATGTCGCTTCTGATGATTCTGATGCTGATTTTGAGTGAGAAGGATGATAATGATGGCAAATGCTCAAACTAATACGCAAACAGAAAAACGCGTATCTTTATCTAAATCTGATGTCACGAGAACGTTCTGGAAATGGACTTTTGCTAGTCACGCTAATTACAATTATGAACGTATGCAAGCTTCTGGCCTTCTCTTCTCGATGTCCCATATACACGATAAACTTTATCCTAGAAATAAGCAAGCCAAGATTGACTTTATGAAGCGTCATATGGAGTTTTACAATACGGAACCGCATTATGGTGGTATGGTCAATGGACTGGCTCTTGCTATGGAAGAAGAAAAAGCTAATAACCCAGCTATTACAGGTGAAGCTATCTCTGCAGTAAAAACCGGGCTTATGGGTCCTATGGCTGGTATTGGTGATACTTTGTGGCAAGGTACCTTATCCCCCATTTTACTTGCAATTGGTGTCTCCCTTGCAAGTGGGGGATCTTCAGCGGGTGCAATATTTTTTGCTATCTCAATGTTTGTCATTCAAACTTCTATTGGCTATTTCATGTTCATGACAGGCTATAAACAGGGCAGAGGTGGCGTTGAGCGTTTGCTGGGCAGCGGTCGAATCCAGAATCTTATTACTGCAGCTTCTATCATGGGTTCCATAGTATTAGGCGCACTTGCTGCACAATACGTTACTGCCTCAGCTAATTTCTCTATTGTAATAGGAGAAGCATCACTTAATATTCAAACAGACGTACTCGACCATTTGCTGATTGGTCTTCTTCCGCTTGCTTTCACTTTAGGATGCTGGTACATGCTTAAAGTTAAGCAGATGAAATCAACTCGTGTTCTGCTGATAATCGTACTGATTGCTGCTGTTCTTGGTGCTCTAGGTATTTTGACACCAGTTGCTTAGCTTATATGCTATCGGAAACATTTAACATTAAATAAATAAGAGATATGTTACTAGCACAAGGAGAATGAACCTATGAGTGAACTGATGAAAACTGCAGTTTTTCATGGCATTAATGATATATCGCTTGAAGAATGCGAACGTCCGCACGCATATGGCAATAAAGTACTCGTCAAAATAGATTGTTGTGCGCTTTGTACGTGGGAGCAGCGTGTCTATACAGGAGTAAATAATGTTGAATACCCATTCATCGGTGGGCATGAAACCTCAGGTACGATTGTTGAGCTTGGAGAAGACATAAACACAAGAGAATGGGCAGTAGGAGATAAGGTAGTTGTGGGAAATACCTGTCCTTGTGGCGATTGCTATTATTGCAAGACTTTTGAAGAGCAGACTTGCAGCCACTTTAGTCACAGCTTGCAGCTAGAAGGTCTGCCATATCATGGTATGGGAGGCTTATCTGAGTATATGCTTGTAAATACTCATAGTCTATTTAAGTATTACAATGCTTCTCCACAGGAAGCCTCATTAATTGAGCCTCTTTCATGTGTCGTACATAGCGTGGAGACAGCAGACATTCAACTCGGCGATTTCGTTCTTATTATTGGCTGTGGGATCATGGGACAATTGCATGTGCAGCTTTCGAAAAAGCGTGGTGCAGTTGTAATTGTTTCCGAGATAAATAAAGAGCGTGCTGATTTAGCAAAGAAGAATGGCGCCGATTATGTGATTGATCCATCTAATGAAAACCTTACAGAAAAAGTTTTGGAATATACACATAGATTAAAGTGTCAAGTGGTTTTTGACACAACTCCGTTCCCTACTGTTCTCCAAGAAGCATATACATGTGTCTCGAATGCAGGAAAGGTTATCTTGTATAGTTCCATTCATCCGAGATCAGGTGAGAGCAAACTTGTTCCAATTGATGCAGGTTGGATGCATAGTTGGTCAATTAAAACATTGGGTACAGCTAACTCAAATTCTAGAGATTTTGTTCGTGCGGCTGCATTAGTTTCCGGGGGTATTGTAAACCTTAAACCTTTTGTAAGCGGTATATATCATGAAAGTCAAGTTAAGGATGCTTTTGAAAAGGCTATTGAGGGAAGCTCCTATCGCATAGTTGTTAATTTTGATCAGGAGTAAATGCCTCATGATTTATACATTAACGGCTAATCCTGCAGTTGATCTAAATGAAACGTGCGGCGTTGTCAAACCAAATTCTGTGATACGAACTAGAGATGCCGTATTTACTCCAAATGGGAAGGGTCTTAACGTCTCGTTTACCTTGAAGCACTTTGGTTGTGATACCAGTATTTTAGGATTCTTCGCAGGTTTTACTGGAGATTACATAATTTCAGGTGCTGAACAATGGGGCGTTCATGTGATTCCAGTACATTGCAAAGGTATTACACGTGTAAATTTATTTCTCTCTACATCGTCAAGTGCAGAATATAAATTTGTGAATGCAGGCACAACAATAGATGCTGCAGAAGAATCACAAATGATCGAAATTCTTGAAAATATCAAGAATCTAGATTGCCTAGTGGTATCAGGATCCTTACCACCTGGGACATCGAATAATTTTCTTAGTCGAGTGATCGATACCGTTAAATTACGTGGGGGTGAGGTTGTTCTTGATATATCGAGTCTTCAACTAAGAACTTTGATTGGAAAAGGGCTTCTACTCATAAAGCCAAATGATGATGAGCTGCGGGACATTTTCAATATTGATGTCAAGGACGATAAAAGTGCAAAATATGCGATGCAATATCTTCATCAGCATGGCGCTAAGAACGTTCTTCTGACCTTAGGGGCCAGCGGAGCCTACTTTTCAAATGGAGAGTCAATATGGCGAGCAAAAAATACACTGCCAATTTCGGTTCTTTCCAGTGCCTGTGCAGGTGATGGCACCCTCGGCAGCTTTTTATCGGTATGGTTTAATGATCAGACTGCTATTGAGGAGGCATTAGTCTTATGCCAAGCTGTAGGTTCAAATATTGTGGAGAGTCCGGGACTTGGTAATTTTTCTCATGTAGAAAAGTATAAGAAATATATTCAAATAGACAGACTTTGAGTATAGCCTCATATGACTAGTAAACGCCCGTGGTAACCGCTGTCAGGTAATTTGGTACCACGGGCATCTTCTGAACGGTACCGCAGGCAATGCGGGGCGGTACCGCTACAGCTCGGGCATGTCCTTCGCGAAATACCTTTGCATGTCAGGACCGTCGAGGTCGTAGCGCCTCGCTGCGGATGCGACGCGGCCCAGGATCGAGTCGGCCATCGACTCGCCCTCTATCCAAAGATACCATTCATGGGGCTCCAGCTGGGAGGCTATGAGCGTGGCCACCTTCTCGTTGTGTCCCTCCAGGATCTCGAAGAGGTCGACTGCATTCTGCGTGGTAATCGGAGTGGTGAGGAAGTCGTCCAGGATCAGGAGCTGGACGCTCTTCAGGTCATCCATGAAGCTATAGTAGGAGGCGGCATCGAATGCCCTCGAGCGGTTAAGCCTGTCGAACACGTCGGCGAGGCGCAAGTAGCGCGTGGGGATGAGCTTGCTGCATGCTGCGTTGCCCAGCGCCTGGCACAGGAAGCTCTTCCCGCAGCCCGTCTTCGATATGAGCAGGACCACTTCGGCCCTTCCCACCCACCTGCATCCCGATCAGCCTTGCGACACGGTCCCTGCTGAGCTTTCGCTCCGGCAGGTAGACGATATCCTCCACGCAGACTGCCGGCAGCTTGAAGCCTGCCTTCCTTGTGAGCTTTGCGACCTTGCACCCATGCCTTGCGGACAGCTTTGCATCCAGCAGGATCTTGATGCGCTCCTCGAGGGCCATATCGTCGCATTCGGAATCGTCTATCATCTCGTGGAGCCTGTCGCCCATCGCCTTGATGCAAAACTGCCTGAACAGGTGTATATTTCGCATGAATAGATCAGTTGTTACGATGGGACTGCGGTGGTTAATTTGGACTTGATTCCTACGCTGCCAGCCCCAGATCCTTCCGGTACTGCATGGGGCTCCTGTATCCGAGATCGCTCTTGATCCTCTCGTCCCGATACCATACCAGATACTCGTCCAGAAGCTCCATGAACCTCTCCATCGTGACTCCCGTCCAGTCGCATCCGTAGAAGAACTCCACTTTCAGCCTTCCGAACAGTCCCTCCGCCCTGGCATTGTCGGGGCTTGAGCCCTTGCGCGACATCGATCTCCTGAGGCCATATTCGCTGCAGATGCCGATCCATCCGGGCCACCTGTAGTGGCAGCCGCGGTCGCTGTGGACGATCGGATGCTCGCCCTCCCCGAGCTGGCTGCATGTGCCGAGAAGCGACGAGTTGGCCATCTCGGCATCGGGAGAGCAGGAGACGCTCCAGCTTATGGGCATGCCGTCGAAGCAGTCGACTATGGAAGAGAGGTAGGCCTTGCCGTCAGGGATCCTGAATTTCGTGACGTGCGTGATCCATACCTCGTTGGGGGCATCGGCGCCGAAATGGTGGGCGCCGTTTGCGTCCCTGAGCAGGGTTGTCCGAGGCATCCGATATCTCGCCTGCATAGGAGCTGTAGCGCCTGCGCCTCTTCGCCGCCTTCGCCTCGAGGCCCTCCTCCTTCATGCGAGCTCTGTCAATATAATGGACAGAGGAATCTCAGATTTTTGGTTCAGTCCTGAAACCTGTGTGTGGGCCTATCATGCCGCAGCCCCGGAAGGCTTCGAGTAGCGCCTGCTCGCATCGAATATCTTGAGGAAGAAGTACTCGTCGTCGGGGTATTCCTAGCCTGCCCTGCTGAGCGTCTTGATCATCTGGTTCGTGCCTTCGACCTTGCCG
Organism: Atopobium sp. oral taxon 416; assembly: GCF_018128285.1. Classification (NCBI taxonomy): domain Bacteria; kingdom Bacillati; phylum Actinomycetota; class Coriobacteriia; order Coriobacteriales; family Atopobiaceae; genus Atopobium; species Atopobium sp. oral taxon 416. The sequence continues at coordinate 722,295 of NZ_CP072380.1, read as the reverse complement.
CTGCTGATATGGTGCCTGGCATGCGCGACGATGCCGTCCATGTGGCTCTCAACGAGCCTGGCGAACCACTCGAAGTGCCTGTCGCCGGTGCCGCGGCAGACCTCGACGACCCTCTCCATGGCATCGCGCATGCGCTTCTCCTGCCGGTAGGCATACGCCCGGCAGAGCATCTCACCCGCGATGTCGCAGGCGGCAAGCAGCTCGTTCTGCGAGATCAGCTCCTTGTAGCGCTCCCTGGCCCCTCCCTTCTGCAGGACCTCCTGCTTGCCGAAAAGGGCGCTGCCCCTTGATACCACCTTGCCGGTCCGTGCATCGCGCTCCTTCCTCTTCCTGGTGTCCGCACAGGACTTGAGGATGTATGTGGAGTGCTTGAGGGACCTTGCAGCCTCGCTGTCTCCATCGTCCCTTAAGCCTTGCCTGCTTATCCTTCCTGACCTTACAGATGACCTTCTCGTTGAAGTTCTTGATGAGGTGGAAGTAGTCGTAGACGATGTCCAGATGCGGATGGCGCTTAAGGAATGCGCGCTCGAAGTCGGCGTTCATGTCGCAGGCGATTGCCTCCACATACAACATCCACTCGCTGCCCACGAAGTCGCAGAAGTCATACACGACCTGCTTCCTCTTCGTATAGGCGAGCCAGAGCACGTGGCCCATCTTAAGGTCGATGATCACGGTGACCCAGCGGCGGGCATTGTGCAGCTTGAACTCGTCTGCGCCCAGATAGCGGGCCTGGCGCTTGGGCTTCCTGAGCTTCAGCCTGCTGCCTTCGCCTTCCGTGTAGAGCCCAGAGAGCCTTGCCCTGTCGATCTTTTTCACGACGTTTCTGTTAAGGCCTGCCGTGAGCGATACCGCCTTGAGGGTCTGCCCCAGGGCAAGCAGGTCACACACGAACGTGAGCAGAGGCAGCGTGATGCGCTGCCCTGGCGCCCTGAAGGGAACATCCTCGATGCTGGAGGCCCCGCATTCCCTGCATGCCCATCTTGGCCGCAAGACCTCGATCCTTGCCCTCTCCATGCCCAAAGGGAGGTGCCGAAGCGCAATGGGGACCTGCCCGTTGCCCTCCATGGCCTTTCCGCAGCAGGGGCATGAGGGGGCTTCCCTCGCAGCCAGCCTGCCTGCATGAATCCGTCCAGATGGGAGGGAATGCGGAGGAAGCCGGGAGCACACATCTCATCGGTATGGGAAACGGCGGACAGCTGGGCTGCCGTGGATGCTACACTTGTCAGCGCTCCATCCTTCTTCGGAGTCTACATGTTGCGATGCAAGATTCTAGAGGATGGCCGCTCTTCTGTCTCTGAGGGCGCTATGCCGCTGGCATTCGCCCACAGCTTTTAGGATTGAACCAGATTTTTTATGCGGTCTGCATCGCCTTTGGATCGGGACGCAAGGCCTCTCTCGAGGCGCTCGAAGAACTCCTGCATCACCTCTGCCGGTACGCGATCTCCTATGGACTTATGCGGGCGGAAGCGGTTGTAGTACGACTCGATTAAACTCGTGTGCCTTGTGCTTGGTCGTGGATGCGTCTAAGAGGCGCTTATGGTAGTACCATTCGTTCTTGAGCGTGGCGAAAAGCGATTCGGCGAGCGCATTGTCGTGGCAGCTTCCGGTTCTCCCCACGGAGAGCCTCACGTCGGGTACGGCTGAGCAGGCGGCCAGCTCTGAGCTTATGTACTGGCTGCCTGGGCTGCTTAGAATATGGCCCCTCCAGCCACGTATCCGCGCGAATATGCCATCTTCAGGGCAAAGACAACAAGGCCTGCCCTCATGTTGTCCTGTATGCTTCAGCCCACCACCATGTGTGTGCACAGATCGTGCGCGACGGTAAGATATATAAAGCCTGCCGTGGTCCTGCGATAGGTTATATCGCCCACGAGCTTGGCTGTCGGCACAAGACACGAAAAGCCGCGCCGGGTGAGGGCGCTGCGCTCGGGGGTATCAGGTGCGGGCAGTATCGTCCTCTTGGATGCATTGGATCAGATGCCGCAGATGCCCAAGCTTAGCCATGCACCTGCGCACGCGGTAGCGGGTCGTGCCTGTAAATTTTGCGTAACTTTGGGTCGCCTGTGAGCTTGGATCAGACCTTGCAAAAGCTAAAGCGCCTGTCGCTTTCCTCCCATATCGCGCAGATGGCTTCCTTGAGGGGACCCCACGGATCCTCGCCACCGCCTTTGGCCTTGAGCCATCTGTAGAAGTGAGCCCTGCTCACCTCCAGTACGCGCTCCATCATCGAGACGCTGTAGGTTGCCCTCTTCTCCAGCATGAGCTAAAACCTGTCCTTCAACAGAGGCTTCTGGCGAAGAAGGCTGCCTCTTTTTTAGGAACTTATTCTCGCTTTCGAGCTCGTGTATGCGCCTGTTCACTGCGTCGAGCTGCTTGTGCTCGTCGATCCTTTCCTGGGTCACCCTTTTGGTCTTGCTGTGCTTGATGATCCAGTCGTTTAAGGTCTTGTCGTTGATTCCAAGCTCTGCGGCGCACTCCCTGATGCTCTTCTTCGGATCGACCTCACGTGCCTTCCTGTAGTACTCGATGGCCTCAAGGCAATACTTCTTCAGTGTAGTGTTTGGGTGTTTCCGACTTCGTGCGGGACTTTGCCTTCTCTATCTCGCTTGCGCTCACCGACATCTCATCTCTTCAATCTGCTGGTGTTGGTAGGTGGGTATCTGGACAGAGCATATCTGCTGCCAGTCCCTGAATCCCACTGTCCACCAAAAGATTACAGCTCAATGATCTTCCTCACGATCCATTTGCCGAGGCCGGTCTCCGAGGCGATGCGGCGGTATCCGTATCTCCCCTGGCTGCCGTCGAAGGAGGCAACGACCGAGGCACGGGCCTGTGTCTCTCCTTCGGGAAGTACCTCTTCTCGATCGATGCCGCATCCATTCCCTCTATCTGGGCGGCATCGAGCCCGTGCTCCTTCACTGCCTTCGCTGCCGCCAATACGTCTTGCTTGTTCGCATGGAGCGATGCGGCTATCTGCGACTGGCTCATCCCTCCTCTCGCCACTGCTAGCATCAATGCCTTGTGCTTGGTCATAGGGTATCAGCCCCTTCCGCTGTCGTGGCATCCCCTATTGGATGCCATGCAGCGGATGTTACAGGGAGGGGGCCTGCGGTACCGTCACCGATGACAGGCGGTACCACGAATGGATGATTCTGGTTACCAGACGAGCTTACCAGTCACTCATATACCAGACTGAAAGGGTAAGTCGAATTTCAAATAGCAACAGCTGTTATACTCTGTCCTACAGCTAGACCTGCTGCGGAACATGGGAAAGGCCGGCAGGGACGATGTCCCTGCCGGCCCCCCTCTCTTCCGGTGATATGGCCGCCGATTCTGAGACACCGATTTGACCATCCTTCCGAATCCCGCAAAGATGTGTCCAGGGGACACAGATTGCGAGGAAGAGATGTCCAAGACGACGAGGAAGACATACAGCGCGAGCTTCAAGATGGCCGTCGCGCTGGAGGTCGCGAAGGAGCAGGAGACGCTCTCGCAGGTGGCAGCCAAGCACGGCGTGAGCCCGTCGCTCGCCGCTGCATGGAGGGACGAGCTTCTTGCAGGCGCCGACAGCATATTCGGCAGGACGAAGGAGGAGCGCGAGAGAAAGGAGCAGGAGGAGGCCGCGCAGAGAAAGTACGACGAAGCCCTGAAGACGATCAGGCAGCTCACCGTCGAGCGCGACTTCCTCCAGAGGTTTTGTGACAGGAACGGATACGACCCCAAGGCGTGAGGCTGCAGCAGGCGACCTTCCGGAGGGGCTCACGAGGCAGCGCGCATGCGAGCTGCTCGGCGTGAGCAGGGCGAGCGCCTACCGAGACATGGCAGGCGCAGGAGCGGCGGATGGCGCAGATGCATGGTCCGATAAGGACGAGCGGCTCGCCGCCGAGATCGATGGCATCCATGTGGAGAGCCTCGCATTCGGCGCGAGGAAGATCTCGAAGATGCTGTAGAAGCAGGGCGAGGGGCGCGCCACCCGCTACAGGGTGGCGAAGCTCATGGACCTCATGGGGATCCGCCCCTGCTGCCCGCTGCCATCTCTCTCGAAGCCCAGCAGGGAGTCGAGGAGGTTCTCGTATCTACTGAAGGGCAAGAGCATCCTCTTCCCCAACCAGGTTTGGTCCACAGATATCACCTATGTCCAGATAGGGGGAAGGCACATGTACCTCACAGCGGTCATCGACTGGTTCAGCCGCTACATAGTCTGCTGGAGGCTCTTTGACACCATGTGCGCCCAGGAGGTGGCCGCATGCGCCAGGCAGGCCTTCGAGGAGCACGGCACGCCCTCCATCATGAACTCCGACCAGGGAAGCGTGTTCGGCTCGGAGGAGTATGTGTCGCTGCTCGCATCCATGCATGTGGAGCAGAGCATGGAGGCAAGGGCCAGATGGAGGGACAACGCTCTGATGGAAAGATGGTTCAGGACCCTGAAATTGGAGTGCCTGCGGCAGGAGGAGTACAGCACGCCTGCAGAGCTCAGGGCGATCATCACGAAGTTCGTGACGTGGTACAACGAGAAGCGCATCCACCAGTCGCTCGGCTACGACACGCCGGCGGAGTGGTACAGGAGCGGTATCTGCGAGGCTGCATAGGCCTACAATGCTGCTGTCCGGTTAGCAAGGGTTTTCGGAAGTATCGGGCTTTCCCTGTCTCACGAGTTCGGCCACTTCACTTCATGCTTAAGTCCGCCTGCATGCCCCTTGGCCATGTCTTTCCCCGATCTTCTGGATACATCAACCTTTCATTCATAGTATGCAGTTCGGAACCGACAGGAATTGCTGGGCTTATGCTGCAAGTCCTCAGCCATTTAGCTTTTAAGCCTTATTGGTTGAGCCTAAGTTGTCCATATGCGAACAAACTACTTGATAGATGTTATGCATACCTTCTTTGCTCGGCTTCTTCGGATCAAAGCATGCAGGATTTTGGATCATATAGCCCATAAATCCTTTAGTAAATGCTTGGCGCAACTCGGTTGCATAGTTGACTTTGCAGATACCGTTTTGGATGGCCTCTGCTACTTGATTGTCAGGTACTCCAGAGGTTCCATGTAAGACTAAGGGGATATCGACATGTTTGCGGATTTCCTTTAAGATTTCCTGCTCGATGTGTGGGGTTCCTTTGTATATACCATGAGCGGTTCCCACCCCAACTGCAAGTGAGGTGCAGTGGGTGCGCGCAACGAACTCCTCGGCTTCTGCTGGATCAGTGAAAGGGTTTTCTCCCTCTACTGCTGGTCTGTCATCTTCCTTACCACCAACTTTACCGAGTTCTGCTTCTACAGGAACTCCCATAGAGCCTGCTACTTTGGTGACGGAGGAAGTGAGGATTATGTTGTCTTCAAAGGGTACATGTGAACCGTCGATCATAATGGAGGTATAACCTGCACGGAGTGCTTGCATACAGCGTCCAAAGCTATCACCATGATCAAGATGCAGCGCTATCGGAATACGTACACTCTTTGCTGCGGTTGTGACCATTGCGACAAAGTAGTCCAGATTTGCGTACTTTATCGTCCCTGGAGTGGTTTGCATTATGACAGGAGAGTTTTTATCTTCAGCGGCTTTAATGACTGCCATTACAAACTCAAGGTTCTCGACATTAAAGGCACCTACTGCGTAGTGACCGGCTTGTGCGTTCAAAAGCATCTCTTTTGTTGTGGTAAGCATACTGTTCTCCATAGTCTCCTATGACTTACTGTTTTGCTTTTAGAAACTTTGATTTTGACCGGTCTTTTTATTTGTTTGAATGCATTCTAAGTGTAAACGACCTAATACATGCAGGTAAATAGGTAAAAATAATGCTCATGAGTGTAAAATGAGGAAATACATTTGCTTGTTTTTTGATATATAAAGATCAAAAAATCTTTTTATGGCAAATAAAAGATATAAAAAGAAACATGTTATAGTGGGACTGGATAAGATTCTATCGTCACAATTTATTCACATATTGATTTGTAAGCACTGTGGTCAGATAGTTGCCACTGTGGTCAGATAGTTGCATAAGTAGAGATTGGGAAATCATGACAGAATTCGCTGAGGAACGCCGTACAGAAATTCTCAAGCTTCTGGATAAGAATGCCTCAGTACAGGTCTCAGAGATTGCACAGCAGTTCGGTGTGTCTCGAGTGACTGCACGCTCAGATTTAGATACTCTTGCAAAGGATGGAAAGCTTCGCCGTACACACGGTGGTGCTGTCTCACTCGGTCGTGCACTTACTGTCTCTGTTCAGGATAAACGTATGAATGTTAATGTGGAAGCGAAGCGTCTTATTGCCGAACGAGCAGCAGAATTTGTACAAGATTCTATGTCCGTTTTGGTTGATACCGGTACAACAGGGCTTGCTCTTGTTCGTGCTTTGCGTGAACGTAGAGGCCTTATGATTATTACTGCAGACCTAACCATTGCAGATTATGTAGATAGATCGCTACCAGAGTCAGATGTCTTCCTACTTGGGGGCAAGCTGCGTAAAGGTCATCGCTACGTAACTGGCCCTGCTACTGTACGTGCGCTCTCTACACTCCACCCTGATATTAGTTTTGTGTGTCCTACGGCTTATTCATCACAGAATGGCTTTGCTACAAACTTTGAGGGCATGGCACAACTGAAGCAGGCTTTCTTGAAGTGTGCTGCTGTTACCTACGTGATGATGGATGCAGAGAAAATAAATGCACCCGGGCTCTTTAGTTTCGGTTTCCCTAAGGATGCAGATGCAATCATCTGCGACAGTGATCCTATTGGCATCATGGCTGATGCTACAGAGGATATCTCGACGCGACTCATCTTAGCGAAATAGTTATAAGTTTGGATGGGTAATATCATTGTTAACGTCGGGCGATAATCGCCACCTGAGGGTGGTAACGAGAATCCGTACCTTTCTCTCCTAAGCCGCAAGCCCCAGACTGTACCTGTATTGGAGCGGGCTCATGCTTACGAGTGACCTTTTCTGGCACTTCTCGTTGCGTCAGATGTGTTTGATAGCCTTCTGTTTACTAAATTGGGACTGCGGTGGTTAAGAGAGACTAACTATTAAAAGTCAATCATGAAATTACGATTTTTCGAATAAAACACGGAGACGTGTTTTAGATAGATCAGTACCTTGAAAACTGCATGACGAACAGAGTCTCAGGAATAGGGCTCTAAGAAAAGGCTATGGGTTGTAAGATTTACGCTGCCTGGTATTCGCTATGGGTCAGTTCCATCCGGTAGATAGTTCTGACTAGCTTCTTTACCACGTGCGACAGGGCGACATAGAAGTGCTTGCCCTCAGCACGCTTTCTGGCCAGATACAGGCCAGTCCCACTTGGAGACGTATATAGCGGCGTTGAAGAGGGCGAAGCGGAGGTATTTGGAGCCTCGTTTCTCCATATGGGCATAGGTGGATGTCAACTGCCCGGACTGGTAGGTAGATGGCGACATGCCTGCATAGGCAAGGATCTGGTCCGCATTGTCAAAGCGGTTGAAATCGCCAATCTCGGCCAGGATCATGGCTCCCATCCGGTAGTTGATGCCGGGAATCGTCATGATCGAAGAGCTACTCTTGTCCATAATCTTTCGAATGGAAGCTTCTACTTCCTCGATGTCGGCAGTCAGGGCATCGATCTGGCGGATCGTCTGCTTGAGTTCTATGGATTTTACAGACATTTCTGATCCGACAGAGGATCTGGCCGCATTCCGGATCTCGATCGCCTTCTCTCGGCCATACCGGCCACGGGAGGCATCACAGAGCAGGGACTTCAGATGTGTGAGGTTGGCATTGGCAACACATGACGCACCGGGCATTTCTTCAAGCAGGCGCTAGACGGTGTTTATGTGAGGCGTTGGGACGAGGCCTTCCAGTTTGGGGAATACAATGTTCACCAGCCTGGTGATGGATGTCTTCAGCTTCGCTCTCCTCTGGACGAGATCAAAGCGGTATCTGGTCAATGACTTCAGCTCTTCGCTGTAGTACGATGTATCCGTGTAGGGCCTGAGGGTCTTATCAGTCACAAGCATTTCGGCAATGGAGCGGGCATCGACTTTATCCGTTTTCGTCTTTCTAAGGCGCTGACCTTTTCTGTAAAGATTTGTGTGAAGTGGATTGATTACAAAGGTGTGGTAGCCTCGATCAAGAAGCGAGCCCAGGATGTTGTAGGAATAGTGGCCGGTAGCCTCGAGCCCTACTTTTATCTGGGACAGGTCTTTTGAGGCCGTCTCGATTCTTCTGAACAGCTCATCATAGCCTTCGCGATTGTTCCGGATGGTAAAGACCGGGAACAGTTCTTCAGCGTCCGGACCAAGAATGCAGCAGTCGTGCTTGTCCTTGGCGACATCGATTCCAACGTAGATCATCTTTAAGATCAAAGAAGCGGCTGATTGTTCTGATGCTGTCGTCAGACCACAGGGCTTTCTGCCAATCGTATCCTCGTTCTACATAAACCGTCATGCGGTATCTAACTGATCAACAATGCAGCAAAGAGGCTGTGGCTGAAGCCTCTCTAAAACCGTCGAGCGGTAGGTGAGCAAGACCACTCCACAGCATCTGATGACAATGTAGCCGTTTACCAGGAACAGGTAAAGGAAAGCTACCACTTAATAATGGCTCTTCGTCACTTATGGTGGGTAGCATATCTGCATCCCCTTGAGGGTGTGGCCTTTAAACGGTAGGATTTTCCCCGACAGAAGGCTGCGTTCCTAAGGTGCGATATGGATGTTCAGGCAGGGATGCTAGCAAGGCTCTTTAAGAGGTCGATGGGACTCAGCGACGAGTGGGAGGTCACGGGTGTCTGGTTTAAGGAGCGCGAGGAAGCGCAAGACGAGCTCCATGTGAGGGTGGCGCACAGGAGGGGCCAGGCCGTGGAGTGTCCCGTCTGCCACAGGAGGTGCGGCACCTGTGACACGCGCGAGAGGACTTGGAGACATCTTAGCATCTGGCAATACGAGACGATCGTGCACTGCGCGCTGCCCAGGGCCGACTGCCCCAAAGACGGCGTGCATGCCACAAGGATGCCCTGAAAGGTGCGGCCGAAGACGCACTTCACCGCGCTCTTTAAGGCGCAGGTGATAAGTGATGGCGCTCTTTGGCATGAGCGTGACGCCGGTCGCGCAGCAGCTGCACGAGACAGCCCACGCGCATATGGAGGCTGCTGGGCAAGGCCGTAGCCGAGGCAAGGGATGCCGCCGACTACTCGGATGTCGTGCGCGTGAGCATAGACGACACCGCCAAAAGGTGCAACCAAAGCTACATCAGCATCATGGCCAACCTCGACTGTCAGCGTGCCGTGGCCGTCACGCAAGGCAGGGACAAGGAGGCCTTAGGCAGGCTCTGCGCCGAGCTTAAGGAGCACGGGAGGGGACCGCACGAAGGTCTTAGAGGTCACGCGCGACATGGCTTAAGGCATACTCGCTGGAGGTCGCCGCCAAGATGCCCCAGGCCGCACAGAGCGTGGGACAGGTTCCATGTGGTGCAGCTTCTGAACGTGAGGTGCGCAGAGCGGCGCGAGTCGGTGGAGAAGCGCTGGCAGCTCGCAGGGACGAAGTACGTATGGCTCAAGAGGAGGGAGACCCTCACAAAGCGCCAGCTCGCCAAGAGGGAGGAGCTCGACCCTGCGAAGACCCATCTCAGGGAGGCACGCGCCTGCCAGATGGCAGAGGCGCTGCAGGACGTCTATTCATGTGCTGACAGAAAATCGGCAGGCAGGGCCCCAGAGTGTCTCTGCTCGTGGATGATGCACTCTGCCGTGGCCGAGATGAAGGCCGTGGCAAGAACGCTCCGCAAGGAGCGGGAGGGGATCCTGAACTGGTGGAAGAGAGGATCTACCAACTCGTTCCTCGAAGGCCTCAACTCGGTCGTCCAGCCCGCCCGCAGCATCGCCAGGGGCTTCAGGAGCATCGACTACTTCAGGACGATGATCTTGCTCAGGCTAGGCCGTCTGGACTTCACGGCCCAGAAGAAGCTGGCATACGCTACCCACTAGAAACAGCGAAGAGCCTTAATAATACGAGGGGGAGCCTGGCGTATCGGATACAAGGCGCATATCGGCGTGGATGCCGCAGGTGGCCTTGTGCATGGTGTAAAGACCAAGCGCCTAGAATGTATCTGACATATCCTGTGGCACATGCACTCGTAAGGGAAGATGACAGGTTCTGCTATGTAGACTTTAGGCTATATAGGTATAGCGAAGCGCCCTTAAGGACGCATAAAGACCCACACCTCTCATCTATGCGCTAAAGCGTTGCTAAGGAAGCCTTCGACTAGAGAGGGCCTTGCCTGTGCGCTCTTCTCCGAGAAGAGCATCGAGTCCAGGAAGGCATCCGGCCGCTCAAAGGCAGAAGCACCCTTCCTTATCGTGAAGCGGCGCTTCTGCCCCTTAAGGAAGCGCTACTAGGGGGATAGAGAAGATACCTGTACACTCGAGTCTGCCTCGCCCTTGCAAACCTTACCCATGTGCATCTTTTGCCGGCAGGCTGCACCTCCCGGCTCCCAGCGTCGCTTGATCTGTCTTGGAGCCTTATTGCGGTGCATGGGGCAGGATGGATGTAAGGATGGCGGCTCTTGCACGTGCTGGATGAGCATCCTTCCCTGCCTTTCCTGCATTCCGGCCTAGGGAAACGATGATTAATGCCTATGCCGGCCGCGAAAGGCCACGTGGCTGGTCCTTTCTGGCACATCATTGGGAATTAATCATCGTTTCCCTAGGAGCTCGCGCTTTCCCTCGATGCCCATCTTCTCGATCCGCTGCAGTATCATTGAATCTATCTGGGCCCTTCCGTTTCTCGATGTCTTTGTTTGGCGACATGTATTGTAGGCAAAGGTCCAGACAACATTGGGCCTTTCTCAGGTCAATTGTGATCTAACAAAGAATTAAATATTAATTGGAGTAGAGATGTCTCGTCAGGCTGGAACTCGGGAAAATTCCGATAAAATATTAGCGATCGATCGTAGAGCACGTATTATGGAGATGGTTAAGCGTAACCACTCTGTTTTAATAGGAGACCTTACTAAGGAATTTGGAGTATCTGCAGTAACAGCGCGTAGCGACCTAAATATCCTTGAAAAAGAAGGAAAACTTAAGAGAATGTATGGTGGCGCTGTTTCACTTGGTTTAGCGAGACATGTCTCTGTTCCACGTGAGCGTATGGTGGTAAATATAGATCAAAAGAGACGGATTGCTGTTGAAGCAGCGAAGCTAATCCATAATGGGGATGTAATCGCTATCGATACTGGTTCAACGACATTAGAATTCGCTAAGCAACTAGCCAATAAACAGGACATTACTGTAGTTACTAATGATTTTGCTATTGCTGAATATATCGAAAGAAATCTACTAGATATAGACTTGGTAGTTCTGGGTGGTACGTTTAGGCGAGAACACAGGTATACATATGGGCAGTTGACGCTCTCAACCATTCAGACACTTCATTTTGATAAAGCATTCATGGGGACTAATGCTTTCTTGGCTAATCAAGGATTCATGACGGAATACGAGCCAGAAGCATCTATTAAAGTCAACCTAATGAATCATGCGAATACAAGCTATTTACTCATGGATTCATCAAAAGTGAATGCAAACGGATTTATCCAGTTCGCAAAGCTTTCTGAGTTTTCAGCAATTATTATGGATGCAGATCCCAATGGAATAGTGAAAGACGCTCTTAATAGAGCCAATACTTCAACAGAATTGATGCTAGCCAATGACTAGTGGAACAGGATATTTTCTGAGCCTTCGGTAGTTTCTATGGGTGAGAAGTTCATCTAAGCAGCCTTCTTCTTCGTACTTTCCTCGGCCCTTCCCGGAAGCGTCGGCCTGTTGTCGGAGCACCTCAACATGAGCAGTTCGATGAGGTTGTCGGTGTTGCGAAAGCCATAGCCCATCCTGACCGTTACCTTGATCTTGTTGTTGATCGCCTCGACGCGGCCGTTGCCGGTTCCGAGCTCGATCGCCGCCGCGTTGGCGGCCTTGCGTCTTCGCACCTTTTTCTGGTTCAATCCTAAAAGCTGTGGGCAGATGCCCAGAAAGACAGAGAAGCGGCCATCCTCTAGAATCTTGCATTGCGACATACAGACTCTAAGAGGAATGGAGCGCGATGACAAGTGTAGCATCCGCGGCAGCCCAGCTGCCCGCCGTTTCCCATGCCGATGAGGCTGCCGCTCCTGGCTTCATCCAGATCCCCTCGCATCTGGACGGCTTCGTGCAGACAGGCACGCCGCAAGAGAGCACACGCACAGAGGAGTTCGAGACATCCACCAGGAGATGCCAGAGGGCAGTGCAGATCCTCACTATCCCAGGCAGGATGGTTGCCAAGGAAGCTCCATGCTGCCCCTGCTGCGGAAAGGCCATGGAGAAAAACGGGAAGGCCCCCATCACGCTTCGGCACCTCCCTCTGGGGATGGAGAGGGCAAGGATCGAGGTATCCCGGCCAAGATGGGCGTGCAGGGAGTGCGGGGCATCCTGCATCGAGGACGTCTCCTTCAGGGCACCCGGCCAGCGCATCACGCTGCCGCTCCTGACATTCGTGTATGACCTGCTCGCCTTGGGCCAGACCCTCAAGGCAGTGTTCCTCATAACAGGGCTCAACAGAAATGTCGTGAAAAAGATCGACAGGGCGAGGCTCGGGGCGCTCTATACGGAGGAGGATGGGGACAAAGAGAGGAAGCTCCGCAAGCCGGCACGCTACCTGGGCGCAGACGAGTTCAAGCTGCACAATTGCCGCCGCTGGGCCACCGTGATCATAGACCTTAAGATGGGGCATGTGCTGTGGCTTGCATACTCCAAGAAGAGACAGGTTGTGCATGAATTCTGCGACTTCGTGCTCGCTGAGTGGATGTTTGCATGTGGAGGCCATCGCCTGCGACATGAACGCCGACTTCGAGCGGGCATTCCTTAAGAGGCACCCGCGCCTGGATGTCGTCTATGACAGGTTCCACCTCGTGAAGAACTTCAACGAGAAGGTCATCTGTAAGGTCAGGAAAGACGAGCAGGCAAGGCTTAAGGAGGAGGGCGACGCTGAGGCCGCGCGTGCCCCTTAAGCACTCCACATACATCCTTAAGTCCTGTGCGGACACCAGGAAGAGGAAGGAGCAGGATGCACGTGCCGGAAAGATCGTCTCAAGGGGAAGCGCCCTCTTCGGAAAGCAGGAGGCCACCCAGAAGGGCGGAAGCCGCCAGAGGTACAAGGACCTCATAGCCCAAAACGAGCTGCTTGCTGCCTGCGACATCGTAGGTGAGATGCTCTCCAGGGCCTACGGCTACAGGCAGCAGAAGCGCATGCGCGATGCGATGGAGCAGATAGTGGAGGTCTGCCGCGGAACGGGAGACAGGCACTTCGCTAAGGTTCGCCAGGCTCGTGGAGTCGCACATGGACGGCATCGTGGCGCACTCCCGGCACCGGATGAGCTGTAATCTTTTGGTGGACAGTGGGATTCAGGGACTGGCAGCAGATATGCTCTGTCCAGATACCCACCCAGCACCGCCAACAGATTGAAGAGATGAGATGTCGGTGAGCGCAAGCGAGATAGAGAAGGCAAAGTCCCGCACGAAGCCGGAAACACCCAGGCACTACACTGAAGAAGTATCACCTTGAGGCCATCAAGTACTACAGGAAGGCACGTAAGGCCAACCCGAAGAAGAGCATCAAAGGATGCGCCGCAAAGCTTGAGGCCAACGACAAGACCTTAAACGACTGGATCATCAAGCACTCAAAGACCAAAAGGGTGACCCAGGAAAGGATCGACGAGCACAAGCAGCTCGACAGGGCCAACAGGCGTATACACGAGCTTGAAAGCGAGAACGAGTTCCTAAAAAGTGGCAGCCTTCTTCGCCAGAAACCTCTGTTGAAGGACAGGTTTTAGCTCATGCTGGCAAAGAGGGCAACCTACAGCGTCTCGATGATGGAGCGCGTACTGGAGGTGAGCAGGGCTCACTTCTACAGATGGCTCAAGGCCAAAGGCGGTGAGGACCTATGGGGTCCCCTCAAGGAAGCCATCTGCGCGATATGGGAGGAAAGCGACAGGCGCTTTAGCTCCTGCAGGGTCTGATCCAAGCTCACAGGAGATCCAAAGTTACGCAAAATTTACAGGCACGACCCGCTACCGCGTGCGCAGGTGCATGGCTAAGCTGGGGGATCTGCGGCATCTGATCCAATGCCTCCAAGAGGACGATACTGCCCGCACCTGATACCCCTGAGCGCCCCGCCCTCACCCGGCGCGACTTTTCGTGTCTTGTGCCGACAGCCAAGCTCGTGGGCGATACAACCTATCTCAGGACCACGGCAGGCTTTATATATCTCGCCGTCGCACACGATCTGTGCACACACATGGTGGTGGGCTGAAGCATACAGGACAACATGAGGGCAGGGCTTGTCGTCTTTGCCCTGAAGATGGCATATTCGCGCGGATACGTGGCCAAAGGGGCCATATTCTAAGCAGCCCAGGCAGCCAGTACATAAGCTCAGAGCTGGCCGCCTGCTCAGCTGCACACGACGTGAGGCTCTCCGTGGGGAGAACCGGAAGCTGCCACGACAATGCGCTCGCCGAATCGCTTTTCGCCACGCTCAAGAACGAATGGTACTACCATAAGCGCCTCTTAGATGCATCCACGACCAAGCACAAGGCACACGAGTTTAATCGAGTCGTACTACAACCGCTTCCGCCCGCATAAGTCCATAGGAGATCGCGTGCCCGCAGAGGTGATGCAGGAGTTCTTCGAGCGCCTCGAGAGAGGCCTTGCGTATGATCCGGAAGCGATGCAGGTCGCATAAAAAATCTGAGATTCCTCTGTCCATTATATTGACAGGGCTCATATGAAGGAGGAGGGCCTCGAGGCGAAGCGCGCAGCCGAGCTCAAGCGCAGGGCGCGCGGCCGCGGCAGGCTCACCGACGCCCAGTTCGCCGCCCTTGAGCCCGAAAACGTCGCCGCCAAGCTGGCCGAGCGCGCCGAGACGGGCACCCTCACCATACGCACCGACCGCTGCGACCTGTCGGGTCGCGCCATCTACGAGCTCTACAAGCAAAGGCAGGGCGTCGAGCAGTTCTTCAAGATCTACGGGGACACGCTCAGACTCGACGAGGCGACCGAGGGGCTCCTCTTTCTGAACCACCTCTGCGCCACGATCGCCGCCCGCATACTCGAGGCGATCGCCGCCACGGGGCACTCCCGCGGCGTGAGCTACGAGGATTGCGTGCAGACCCTGCACAAGGTCAGGGCTTGCAGGACGGAAGGGGGTTGGCAGGCGGTGCCGGTCAAGAAGAGGACCGCGGCGCTCTGTGGCAAGCTCGGGATCGACCCGACGGATCTGTCGCTGCTCGAGCCGCGGCCGGATGTGCAGACCTAAACGCGAGCGTTACAGATTAAACTCGACGACTTCGTCTTCCCTGGAAGAAATGTCAAACATCTGAGCAGGTCGGGTGCAAGATCGCGGATCGAGGCGGCCGTGCGCCGGAGGTCCATCCTGCCCTCGCCGGGAAGCGAATCTAAGCCCCATGTGTTCCGCCACTCCTGCACGATTGTCCATGCTGGAGTCCAAAGTCGATCTCTCGACGATTGCCATATGGCTGGGGCACGAGAGCGTACAGACGACGCACAGGTACATGATCGCGAGCATGTCCAGGAAGGAGGATGCGCTGGCAAAGGGCCTTGTCGCAGCCGGCAGGAATCCGGGTACAGACGCTACAGAGCGCAGGGGGAATATCCTCGACTCCCTTGAATCCCTGTAGAGAAACACGTTATGTGCTGGACGCCGGATGGTCAAACTTCCCTGCCTGCTGTCTGGTGCCTATTCAGTATATAATCGCATGCGGCGCATCAGAAGGCTTCTTCGAGATCATGAAGAACGAGAGGTTCTACTGGAGGGACTGGTCCAGCTGGAGCGCGAAGGACTTCATCGCGCAGGTCGACCGCCGGATGGTGGAGTACAACGAGTCCAGGAGGAAGCTGTCGCTGGGCTGGAGGACGCCCATGGAGTACCAGAGGGCTGCACTCAAAGGGGCGGCGTGATAAGCTTCAAGAAATCGTCCGCACCCCCGATCTTATATCTACAGAGTGATTGAGTAATAATAGCTCATTTACCAGTCTTTATCTATAGCACACCATGCACGGGAAACAGCTACAACCAGATACGGCCAACGACAGTTGTCTCCTTCTATCCTGTCATGAAGTACCTGAATAGTCTTTTGTAGACGGTTGTTGCAACCGCTTTCATTGGTGTCAGAATCAATCATAATTCACAAGAAATAGGACGATCCTAAAGACTCACGAGTGAAGGGTCCACATACTTGGTGGAGTCTCCCCACCAAGTATCACACTGTAGAATCTGGTGCGCTTCTTTGATGTCACAGTGCTCAATACTGTCAACGAGCAGATCACAGGCGATTCTACCCTCTTCATGCGCCGGCTGTATCACCGCAGAGACACTGGGAGAAGCGAGTTTGATCCATTCGGTATTGTCGAAGCCTAAGAGACCCACAGTGTTGGGCATCAGTTTGTAATATGGGCTCATCGCAGTATAGATATCCGGCAACGCCCAGCAATTCGGTACAAAGATAAGCGTCGGCGTTTTCCCATCAATCACCTTATGGAGGAAGTCTCCGACCGCTTTCTGATCTACCTGGTCCCCATTGAACTCAAACTGCTCGAATTCCTTTCCGGATTCCTGCACTGCTTCCATAAAGCCACCGAAGCGCTCAATACGCGAGGTGATCAGCCCCGGAGTAGCACAGATGATGGCAAACTTCTCATAGCCTGCCTCAACGCAGGAGCATACTGCTCTGTAAGATGAATTGTAGTTGTCGGTCTTCACCCAATAGGAGTTGGCACCGTAGAGGTTTGAGTCGAGGAATACCAAAGACTTCCCCGCCTGTTCGATAGCTTTTGTGACTTCCATCGATTGTGCGGTCGGCTGCACAATGAACCCATCGACGCCCACAGCGAGCAGACGGTCGATGTAATTCAGCTCAGCGTGCCGATTAAAGTTGGAGCTGCACACCAGAAGGCTGTAATCCCGTCTTTCAGCCGCCTCCGCAACACCTTGGACTAGTCTATTGGCAAACGAGTTGGTGATGTCGCCTATTATGACGCCAATCAGATGTGAATGCTTGGCGTTCATGCCACGGGCAACCGGGCTTGGGGCGTAGCCGGTTTTCTTGATAACTTCCCGTATGCGCTCTTTAGTAGCCTCGCTCATGCGCTCTGTTTTGCCATTTAAAAAGAAGGAAACGGTCGTCTTCGAGGTTTGAGCCATGCGGGCAATATCCGTAATGGTTATCCGTCGATGTTGTTTCGCCTCTGCCACGTGAGCTCCTCCCCTCGGGTTTTCTCTTGATAGATAGGAAGCTGAGAAGCATAGAGATTCCCCTCAACTTCAAATTGGTAAACCTATAGTAAACCTAATCAGTAAAACTATAAACTAAGCACGCAGTGATTTAACTAGATCGATGATCTTCTGATCCTTTGCGTTGGCAAAGAAGTACTCATCAAAGTGCTTACCAGCAAGAGCACCTTTGACCAGATCCTGATCGAGCTCAGGAAGGATCTCAGTGAGCGGACGCATGATCGTTGCACGGACCTTGGCCAGGATTTTCTTGTTGCGCTGCTCAGGCTCAACGCGCTCTGCAGGATAGCCATTGCCGGAACCAAAACCAAATAGCTTCTCGAAGATGTACTCGAGGTTGAGCTCCTGTCCCCAACCATTCTTAAGCGCAAACGGAATCGCTACTGCATTACCGTCGTTGATCTGTGCGAAGGTATAAGCATCCAGTGCATCCTCCACATGGCCGCAGATTACACCCGGGAAGCTGTTGAGGCCGAGCATAGCGCCCTCGCCGGTACCGCAGCCGGTTACGACATAGTCAGCCGCACCACTGTTGAGCAGGATAGCAGCGAGGATGCCGTTCTGGACATAGGTGAGCTGTGCTTCATCGTCAGGAGAATACATACCGTAATTGAATACCTGGTGGCCCATCGGCTCGACGACTTTCTTCAGGACCTTCTCGATCATTGCATTCTTAGCCGCTTGGCTGTTCTCATTGATAAGAGCGATCTTCATATCTGTTCAACCTTTCTATGTACAGATTATCTGAGTACTTATGTAAGTAGTTCTATACCTCAGGCTGCTTACCGATGTAGGCCAGGATGCCGCCGTCCACATAGAGGATCTGTCCGTTGACGAAGTTGGAGGCATCGGAAGCCAGGAATACGGCAGAGCCCATCAGGTCCTCCGGGGTGCCCCAGCGCTCAGCAGGGGTCTTAGAGAGAATGAAGGAATCAAACGGGTTATGGGAGCCATCCGCCTGACGCTCACGGAGCGGAGCGGTCTGCGGAGTTGCAATATAGCCCGATCCAATACCGTTGCACTGGATGTTCTGGGAACCAAACTCAGAGCAGATATTGCGAGTCAGCATCTTCAATCCACCCTTAGCCGCAGCATAGCCTGCAACGGTCTCGCGTCCCAACTCACTCATCATTGAGCAGATGTTAATGATCTTGCCATGGCCCTTCTTGATCATGCCGGGGATCACAGCCTTTGAGACGATGAACGGTGCATTCAGGTCAGTGTCGACGACCTGACGGAAGTCCTCTGCAGACATATCGAGCATCGGGATACGTTTGATGATACCGGCGTTGTTAACGAGAATGTCGATGACACCCAAGTCATTGGCCACATCAGCGACGAGTTTCTTCACCTGCTCCTCATCGGTGACGTCTGCTACGTAGCCCTTGGCTTCAATGCCACGATCTTTGTAGGTCTGCTCTGCAGCCTTCACTTTGTCTGCATGACGCGCATTGAAAGCGATCTTTGCTCCGGCATCACCGAGTGCTATGGCGATTGCCATACCGATACCATAGGTAGCGCCAGTCACCAAGGCGACTTTGCCGTCAAGTCTGAATGAGTTTATATCAAAATGTTGTTGCTCAGGCATAGCTCCTCTTATCTCCTCTTGGTTCTTTGTTTTACAGCCTTCAGTTAAGGTTAGTAAACCGGTTTTGTCAACCGATGAAACCAATATCAATAAAAATTTTCATCTGAGCAGGTCGTTTGCTTGAACAGTCTTCAAAAAGATAACTCACCTAAGCACATATACTTACAATCGTTCAATCACTAAGCATTCAAAGGACCTTACTCTCATGTTTCGTCATTCTACCAACAGCACACATGCCCCTGAATTGATGTCGCACCTCGCGCGTACCCGAGCAGGGCTCGCCTATATATTCACAAGAAAAGATCCACATGGAAACTACGAGCGGATCCTCCAGCTTGGAGGCGTCTGGCAGTCAGCTACCTATTTCGGTGAAGATTGGTTGGTACCACCCTTTGCCTACATCCGTTCCTTCGATCGGCTCTTTGATATCAGGCCTGACACCCAACATCTGCTGATGATCGGTGGCGGTGGTTTCTCCTTCCCCAAGATGATCGCACAGGAGCACCCAACCATCACAACCGATGTGGTAGAGATCGATCCTGCCATGATTAGAATCGCTCG
The DNA here is from genome assembly GCF_018128285.1 of Atopobium sp. oral taxon 416. Lineage (NCBI taxonomy): Bacteria > Bacillati > Actinomycetota > Coriobacteriia > Coriobacteriales > Atopobiaceae > Atopobium > Atopobium sp. oral taxon 416. The sequence continues at coordinate 702,845 of NZ_CP072380.1, read as the reverse complement.
CAAGTGGTTCTTTCTGGATGACGCGATCGAGGTACAAAAGAAGGCAGGTGGCTCCCTCAACGTAATCCAAGGCAATGGCCGAGCCTACCTTGAAAAACAACCGACGGGGAGTCTTGATGCCCTCGTAATCGACGCTTTCTTCGGCAGACGCCCGGCAAAGATATTGGCAACGGCAGAGGCTGTGACAGAAGCACACAGAACCTTGTCACCGAATGGCATCTTCGTCACCAACATTGTCTCTGAGGGACATAAGCAGGATCTCACTTTTCTGAGGCAGGTTACCGCGGCCCTTGTCCAGTCTTTCCACTACGTCGAGATCGTCAGGGCAACCGAGGAGACGGGATCCGTGGAAGACAACTATCTCGTCCTCGGTTCAGATGCCCCGCTGAAGCAGAAAGACGCAATCAACTTCGACAAGGACTTCCTGCTTGAGCCCCTGCACAGAGCCGACCTCTAACAGCAATTGCATGAAACGATCAGCAAATAAAATTGTTCTAGGAAGCATCCTTTTGCATGGTCGCCTTGCCAATATGCTTTATGGAATAATCGTCGTTGGGCTATGTTCAAACTGGGACAGAGCATTTGCCTCTTAGGTATCGATGCGGAATGCAAGATCAAGGAATATCCGGCTTACACTAATGGCCTCATCTTCCCGGAGAGTGCACTTCAAAGCCATCAATACGCCAAGAAAAAAATAAGTGCCGGCAGCCTCAGAGTTGCCAGCACTAATGACAATTAAATCACCCTTTGCAGAATGTGCTGATGTATTCAACCTGCTGGTTCTCCAAGCTGGGCATCATGTCGTAGAACTCCCCGAAGAACAGCGTTTTGGAAACGCACATTGCGCGGTCGAGTACCTTGGCCGCTTTCTCCATCCTGTCTGCGGAACCGTTCATCATAACGTGAAACAGGTTGAGCGGCTGGGAGGTTGTCCCTGTTGAACCTGGCGTGGGAGTCTAGGAAGGTCTCTACCAGGGAGCACAGGCGGTTGATATCTCTGAGGAGGTTGTCCTTGTCGAGCATGCGCGATATCTCCCTGGCGTCGTATGGTTGGGCAACATCTATTTGGACGGAATCGTGAGGGACTTCTTCCCTGAACTCGATCGGGCCCATCTAACTTAGCTTCAAGTGCATCCGCTTGTAGCTGTACCACCACACCTAAGCGCTCAGCTTGCAGCTCATAGAGGCTCTCGAAGCACTTGTGGTAGACAAACTCGGCTTTTTGTATCGTGTTGGTGGACTCGACGATAGCGCTGTCACAGGGAAGCCCTCCTTGCACCTTGATCACATGATCTCGAAGAGCTCGCCTATCGCCGCACTGTCGAACTTAAAACCGCACTTGGTGTGGGACACGTCTTTGTCAAAGAGCGAAAACGCCACGCTTACAGAGACCGACTTCATAAGTTTCCCTGCGCCGGACATGTGATTGCCGATATGGCAGATGTCCAGCTCAAGGTGCAGACAGACTCAGGTGCCAGATGCAAAGCACGTACACGTAGGTCAGCTCGCCTGTAAGGTGGGTGTGCGGTACGTGAGCGTCGAAGACACGCTTAAGGATGCAGGTCAGCTTGGATTCGTTGGGTGCATAGGCGTGTACCCTCTACGTTATCGCGTCTGCGCCTTCGAGAGGCGAGCTTGCCCTTCCTGGCGCCACAGCGCCTGTGGCTGTCGTGTCTGCGCAGCGACTACGTTTCCGCTTAAGGGATCGGGCGGCCTTCTTACGGCAGTGCAATCGAGCAGTGGGGCAGCTTCTTCACACCTAGGATCTTAACATTGCACAGATATCAGGCGGTGATCGGAGCTTTCCTCTATCACGGCTACCTTAGTGCGTATATCAGCGCTGTCTGTTTCCCCTTGCAAGCTCGATGAGCCCTTGCTCTTCAGGGGTCCTGCTTGCGGCGGCTCTGGTAGAGCCGCTCTTATGGATCGCCTTCACCCGAAGGTGCAGAGTCGAGCGGCGCAGCTCATATTCCTCAGGTATCTTAAGACGTCGGCTTGCCGTTGTCGTAGAGCTTAACCATCTGGCGCTTGAACTTCTCGTGGAACTTTCTTGGATGCTTGGGGGTTTGCCATTGCAGGACGTCTTTCCCAAGCGCCTCAGTCCCCCATGGGATTGTCCCATTCACTGTAGCCACTCCAGGCCTGCGTGTATCCAGGGTAGCCAATTTCGCGGCGCGTGAAGGCATTGCATCCGCTATGGGAGAGATAGTGCTCTACAACGGAGCGCTTCTACTCTGCGTTGTGGCGCTGCCAGATTGCCTTTGCCTGCCTTCCATTCCTTATACCATGCCACGAGCTGGACGCAGCTCGGATATCCCAGCTCGCAAATCGCGGTGGCTGCAGACTTCCCGTACCTTACATAGAGCTCTTCAGCTTTCGTCCTCTCCTCGAGAGTATACATCTGTCCTCCAGACCAGTTGCTCGGTACGGATTTGCATTACCGCCCCGCTCATCACAAAGATTTTTCGAGTATAAGCATAGACACGCCGACCATCCCCAGGATGCCCCTTTCTGTCGTTGCTTCAGTACCGACAGAAAGGGGGCAGAAGGAAATGATCAGCGCGGAAAAGATTCAAGATATACGAGGGATGTACAGGAACGGAGAGCCGATAGCCAGGATCGCGAAGAGAGTCGGGATGTCCAAGCTCACCGCGAGCTCAAGGCGAAGGCGCTGCTTGGGCAAGCTTAAGCTAGAGTATCAGGCGTCATGCGAGCTGTGGTGCAGCATCATGAGGCGATGTGACGTGGCGCGTACCGGCGACCCTTGCGTCGAAGTATGTGATGGACAACAACAAGCCCAACGAGAACGGCGGCCGCCAGCATGAGGGGCAGCGTTCGTATCCCAAGAAGCCCCTCTATGGCATCGCCCGCGCTGGGGGCTTCGGGAAGCCTTGTCGTCCTGTGTGCATGGACCAACAGCCTGTGGTCGTTAACGCCATACGGGGTGCAGGTCACCAATGTACAGAGGTCCTTCCCTGGCTGGATCGCAAGAGATTGAATCTCGTCAGGGAGCACGACCTCCGAGGAATCGACCTCATAAGCATACGAGACGCCAAGGGTATGGATAACAAACACGTCCCCTTGGTCGAGACGACGAATGTCGTCGAACATTCGTTGCGTGTGTGTGCCGGAATGCGCGGTGAGTACAGTATGGGTTGATAAGCCGCCGACGGGGAGGCTGCTTCCTTCCAGATGCCCCGAGCCCTCCGCGAGTGCTTCGTCGCTTGTACCATGGTATACGGGGAGCTTGACGCCGATCTTGGGCAGCTCAATCCACGCTATAGCGGTGTCTTGCCCATAGGACAGCTGCTGTTGGTAGTCTAGCTGCTCAGATGGCTCCGAACCGACATCCGGCACCTCGGCATTCTCGCCGCGAGCCTGCGCATCAGCGACCAACTCCTCCGTTGCTGTCTCCTTCATGTCTTGATACGGGACACCCGCCAACGACGCGTTGTACTGGTAGGCATGAGCCAAACAGGACAGCCGTGCTGGATTATTGAGGTCGTCTGATACGCTCGTCATGGACGAAATCGCCTGTGAATTGACCCAACTGGCGTACAGGTCTGTAATAATTGGCGCAGCCAGAATGGCAAGGCCGACCAGAAGCCCGAGGATGGGCAGTATAGGGGGCTTTGTGTGCTTTGTTGTATGCGTCACTCTCGGCACTGATATATCCCTCTCTACCTCAGCACACCCCATATGTACCGCATGGGTGCCGACCCGCATGCAGCACCGGCGCACACTCAAACGAACATGGGGAGAGGGGCTGACGTCAGCCCCTCTCCACCTTCTTCTAGGACATCATCGGCCCCCCTGTCCTACGCCTTACTCAAACGCTACTCCTTTGCGCTCTTCTTGCGCTTAGCCATAGCAGTTGCGGAAGCGGCCACAATCGCCCCGCCTACGAGGACGGTGACCATGAGGCCGGACTGGCCGGTCAAGGGAAGACCATTGTTCTTGACGTCACTCACCGTAATCGTAACAGTCCCCTTGTTCGCGTCGGCAGAGGTTTTGACATCCTGGCTGCCTGTCGAGGCTGCACTCAGCGTAAGCGCGTCATCGGCGGTCGACATATCCTTTGTATTGTCAGTGATAGTGACGTCGAAGTCGCTTACGGGCTCGTAGCCTTTCGGCGCCACAGTCTCCTTCACGGTATAGGTACCGGCGTCGATGTGATCGACAGAGATGGTGCCATCCGTCCCGGTAGTGAACTCGTGTGCGGTGTTGCCGAGCGATCCGTCCGCCTGGACATACTTGCCATTGTCGCCCGACGTGTTGTCAGCGTTCTTGACCTGCAGGGTGAACTTTGCGCCCGAAAGCGCGCGGCTCTGGTTCTGCTTGTCCTTCTTCACGAGGCCCAGCTTGTAGGTATAGTCTTTGACCTTATCGGGCTTTGTGAAGCCATGCTGGTCCGTGTTGGGATTGTTGGAGTACTCGACGTGCACCTCGTTGGGATTATCCTGGGAGGCGATGACGGAATTCGCATTGAGCGATGCCTGGTAGGTGAGGACGACCTTGGATGTGGCATTGACGCTGATTGCCGCCCCTTTGGTGTTCTTGGCCGCTTTCAGATCTTGGAACTCGACGGAGAGGGAGCCCGGCGTTGCAGCTACGGTATAGCTGCTCGGATCCACCTCGGTGCCATCGATGGTCACGTGGATGGTACTCTGGTCGATGTCGAGACCAGCAGAGGGCGTATCCTTGAAGGCATAATAGTAGGTATTATAAGTTGCGAGGTTGGAGGCCACGGTACCCGTGATTTGATAGTCGAGCTTCTTGCCCAGCTCGGACGAGGCGGCCTTGCCGAAATTCGCCGCGTCGTCGTCCTTGATCTGCTTCTCGACGGTCGGGACGGTCGTCTTTTCCTTGACCGTGACAGCGGACCCACCGACAATCGCGAAGATGGGCGAGGTGCCGTTCTGGTCGACCTTGCCGTTCACATCGGCGGTGACAATCAGGTAGTAGCCCTCGGGGAGGGATGCCGCCGTACCCGGGGTGACCGTGGTCTTGTCTGCAATACCGTCGACAGCGTCGGCAAGCTTGTTTCCGAAGCTCGCATTGTCGAGGATGGTCGTATTGTTGGTGCCCGTAATGTGCACGTTGATGAACTCCGCGGCCTGCTGCGCGGAGGCAGAGGCATCGGTCGGGTCGGCATACGAGCTGTCCTCAGCCTTGATAGCGTTTACGACCGCGGTACGGACGCTGTCATTCGCCCAGGCGATGTTGGCAACCGTCTTGCTGCCATCTTTATCGACCACATCACCCGCAAAAATCTGGTAGGCGCTATATTTGGTGCTCGCATTGTCACCTGAATCGGCAGTGACGGTAATCTGCCCCGTCGCACCAGGAGCAGCAAGAGCCACTGCCGGCGTAAAAGCCATCGAGAGGGCCATCGCTGCAGCAAGACCCGCAGTTACTGCTTTTCTTGCAATTCCTTTATGTTCCATGTTCTTCACCTTTCCGGGCACTATGCCCTTTTTTCGCTCTCGGCGGCTTTGGCTGGATCATCTACCCTTGCACGTCTTCGAGCCTTTACACCCAATCCAACTCCCAACACTCCTGCTATCAGCAGAATGGCAGCAACACAGAGATACGGGGGATCCCCTGTCTGAGGTATCGGACCAGACGAGCCTCCAGATATCGGTGGCCACGTGAAGCCGCCGGGAGGAGTCTCTCCCGTTGGAGCGTCTTTGATCTGGATGACGGCGTATCCAGCCGGGGCGCTGACACCCTCTACGGCTGCCGCCTGGCTGACGGTCGACACAGACAAGCTCTTCTGTGCACTATCCCCGCCAAACGTCACGTCGACGGGCGCGCCAAGGGTTTGATATCCCTCGGGGGCTCTGGCCTCGATGAGCTTATAGTCACCCAAATCAAGTGCGCGGACGCAAATCATCCCGTCCGAATCGGTCACGAAGTGTCTGGCATCATCTTTCGAATCCGACCATGTGCCGTCTGCCGCGAGATACTTACCGTCACTTCTCTGAACGACAAATTCGGCTCCCGCAAGCACCGTGCCTGCATCGCGCGACGACGTCTTGTGCACTCTCAGCTCAAAGGAATAGACGTTCGTCCTATGATTCTCTGTGGCGCCCACCCCTCCCGTGGAAGGTTCACGTGTGTACTCGATATGGGCGACGTTCTTGTTGGGACTCTCATACCCCATCGTTGCCTTCGAGGCATCAAGCGTCGCATCGTACTCGAGCACGATCGAATCGCCCTGTGCGTACTCTGGATATACTCCCTTGAGATTATCAATGGAGGCGACCAACGATGTACGTCCTGCAGGCGTGCCCTCAAACGAGGTCGTAAAATTTTCGGTAAGGTCGGCCTTCTCGGTGCCATCTGTCTTAAGGACCTTTACCCGTATCGAATCCGCCTTGACGACGATGCTCGCGTCCATGGTGTCCACGAATCGATATAGGTAAGTGTCATAGCTGCCATAATTGGTAGGAAGCGTGCCCGTGATGCGGTAGTGCAACGTATCGCCAACCCCAGCTGTGGCAGTATCGGAGTAGCCACCCATCGAACCGTTACCCCACCGCTTGGTGACCTCTTTGTTACACGAAGGGACCGAAGGTTTCTTCTCACTGACCGTCTTGGTCCCCGGGCCTACCAGAACGCAGATCGGAGCCGTGTCCTTGCCGACGATCAGCCAATATCCCTGGTGGAGAGGGACATCCTTATTCGCCATGATCGGCACACCCTTCGAGCTGCTGCTGGCAGCAAGCTTTGCCAGCCGACTGGTAAAGGAGAATTCGCTGTCTTTGCCAATCTGCTCACCCATCCAATCGCATACAACGCGAGGGTCAGAGGCGCTCTGGCTCGTGTCCCGCCATTCTGGCATGGTGGTCAACCCCTGATAGAAGGCATCTGACATGGCGTTGTCGAAGGAAGGGTCCGCCAGAGAATCGCCGTCAGCCGTCCCCGACAGAAGGCAGTATGCCGTATAGGAATGTCCGGATCCGGAATCGACTCGAAGCATTAGTGCCCCCTCGGCCAATGCGGGCCGGGCAAATCCCATGCAAAGCAGTGCCGCTACAGAAAGAGCCAGTGCGGTCATGACCGCAACATGTCCCACGAGACCCCGCAACCTAGCGTTCCTCATTACTCGTCGCCTCCCCTCTTGAGTGAGTCAAGCCAACTGGGGCCGCCTTTCCTCCAGAACACAATCAGCGCCGTCGTAAAGACGAGGGTACCAAGACCTATTGGCCAACCGAGTCCGCTGTCGCCCGTCTGGGGCAATGCACTCGCAGTCGTGTTGGTAAACGTGTTGTTTGAGCCATCAAGACCAAAGAGGCTATCCGTCTTGTATGTTGTCGTGGTCGTAAGGTTCCCTGCGCCATCATCGGCAACCCTAACCTCCACCAGACACGTATGCGTATCGTATGTCACGCCAGGCTGGCCATCATTCACCTCGACAATCCGATACGTAAAGGTCATCCCATCATCCGATGCGGAGTAGCTGATGGGCGAAAAGGTAACCTTTCCGTTCGCGTCATTGTGGGCCGTCTGCATCGTATGCCCCGCAGCATCTCTCAGCTCGAAGGCAAACTGCCCATCGCCCAATGAGGCACCCTTGAATACCTTGGTGGCCTCCAGAGTGACACTGCCATACGTCTTATACGCATTCCTGAACGATGCTTCGGAGGAGCCCTCCGGTGTTATCGTCCCTGTCGTGCCTTCCGAAGAGGTCAGTGTGAACCCATTCGGCACGTCCACCTCCTGCACCTCATACGCTGCGTTGGCGGGGAGACCGGTGAGCACGACATGCTGCCCGTCTTTCAAGGAGATTGTGCCGCCATCTCCGACTTGCCCGGAAGCACCGTCCACCGCATTTCCCTGTGCATCGTATGTTGCGTAGGGGTAGCTTCCATGCAGCGTGTTGCCGCTGCCGTCCTTGAGGGACAACCTGAAGTGGAAGTCCTTGCCTTGGGCAGCCGCCGTTGCTCCCTCTACGACCTTGGAGATGCTGAGGCTTCCCGTCTTTGATGTATTGTCAAAGCTCATGGCGTCAACGGAGGAGCCATTCTTCGTGATGACCGGCGTGGCGACCACGACTTCCTTGCCTTGGGCATCCGTTGTCTTGGTGGGAACGACCTGCACCGTATACTTCGTCTCATCGAGTTGGTAGGCGTTCGCCACATCCGCGTCGTCACTTGGGGTCTCCTGGACGGTATAGGTAAAGGTCTTGCCGATATCCCCCTCCTTGTACTCAATGGCGTCAAAGGTGATGTCCCCACCACTATTGGCCTTTGTCTGAAGCACGTTTCCATCGGCGTCGAGCAGCTGGAACTTGAATTTCCCGTCCAGCGAGGCGTTTGGCGCCGCACCATCTACCGTCTTCGTCGCGTGGAACTTGACCGAGGGCATCTTGAGCGTCTTGGTCGTGTTACCACCATTGACGCTGTTGTACACGGTGGTGCCGTCGGGCACGTCGGTAAAGTCCACGACGAAGCGCACGTACTCGGTGTCGTCTCCGCCAATTGCTGTCTTGTTCTTGATGTGCACCGTATGGGTTGCAGCATCATAGCTCACGTCGAACTTGTCGTTGCCCTCGGCATACAGGAACTTCACCCGGCTGTCCTGCAGCTGGTCGTCGAGCTTGATCTCTCCTTCCTGGAAACCATTGTTGTTCCAGAACTTGAAGGTGTAGGTGACCCACTGATCGGCAGGGTCCTGTGAAACGATCGTCTTATCGACGCTCTTCTCACCGCTGGCGGCACTGTAGTTGTTCCCCTGAAGGACATAGTTGCGGTGCTCCTGGTAGGTCTTGTTGTTGGTATCCTTGTAGTTGATTTCAGCACGGTTGGTGTACTTAACATTCTCGCCGCCCTTGGCGATAACCCAGTAGTTGATCTGGATGGAGCGATAGAAGGAGCCCGGATGACTGAAGGTAAGCTTGTTGCCTTCCGCAGACACTGAGTACTGACTCGGGTCGACCGGCTCTTGGTTGTCCTTATAGACAACCTCAATGGCATGGGAGGTGTCGAAGGTCATACCGTCAGGAAGAGTGTCCACAACGGTGACATCGTGCATCCATGCCATCTTCTGATTCACGTACAGGCGGTACTTGAGACTCTGGTCATTCGTCGAGTCATAGACCCCTGTCTGGGCAGCCTTATTGCCACGCCCCTCCGAGTAGTCATAGTCGCCGTACTGGACCTTGCCTCCGTTGTCCATCGCGTCTTTCATAATGGCATCGGTGTATGTGCCTGAGGACCCGCCGGCGCTGCCCGTGGGGATGACCGTAATGCGCAGGGCATCGCCCCCCACCTCGATATCGTCTGAGGTCTCCGTGGCGACATCGGCCGTGGTCACGAAGGCCGAGAACGATCCCGTGAGTGAGGCCTCGGCGTTGGGGCCAAACACCAGCCTGTAGGTACCGTCACCGTTGTCCACCACCTGCTTGAAGTGCTGGGGCGAGACGCTTATCCGTGCGCTCTTCGCGATGTCCTGCGGAATGCGCACAGTCACGTAGTCGTCCTCGTGGACCGAGTTAGGGTCGATGTCATACTTGACCGAGACGATTGCCGTCGAGCCAGCGGAATAGGAGGTCTTGCCCGCCGTGATAGTGGCGTGGAAATGGGAACCCGCATCTGACCCAAGGGCATTGGGAGACGAGACGAACCTTCTGGCAGATAATGGCGCCATACCCGCACCAAACGCACTACCCGCTTGATCGTTCTTTGGATCCGTAGGGTTTAACGCGCCTGTACTCTCACCCTCAGGTGCCCACTGAGCATACGGCGTAGGGGTCTCGTCCTTGACGGCACCTTGATCGTTCGTTGGATCCGTAGGGTTGAACGCATCTGTACTCTCACCCTCAGGCTCCCATTGAGCATACAGCGTAAGGGTCTCGTCCTTGACGGCACCCGAAAGGGCCACCGTCGTGTCTTGCCCGTTCTCCTGAAGGCTGTAGTTCCATCCGTTGAGCACTGCTTTGTCGGGCACGGCTATAGCAGGCATGGCCTCATTCTGCTCAGTGGCTGCATCGTCTTTCACGTCGACGCCATCAGCCGTTGTGGACCATCCCGTAAACTTGTAGCCTGAGCGCGTATAGCCGCATGCGGGTAGGGTGAGCGACCATGTACTGCCAGCTCCCCCGCTCGTGGCCACGACATCCTCCATGGATCCACCATCTGCCGCGTTGGCGTCAAAGCGCACCGTATGCCTTACAGGCTGTTCAGATACGGCAACGTCATCGCTAGTGACGCCTTGTGTAGCGGCAACATCCCGCGTACCCGCCGCCTCCGACACGCCAGAGGCCGATGCGATTGCCACGCCCTGGCATACGAGCAGCACCATCGCCATAAGCAAAACGAACCTGAACCATACATGATGTCTCGTTTGTTTCTGCCTGCTACTCATGGTGACCCATTTCTGCCTAGATGCCGCCAGCCCAAACTCAGCGAGTTGCTGTTCCTATTTGCGTATATTGCGAATGCACATTTCCTTGTTGAGATGCCCTGAGTCTACCCCCCCCCCCCCCCCGAAAACGCAAGCTAAATCTCGCATATTGAGGGAGAAATTTTTTGATCACATGGCAACGGGCTTTCAAGGAGATAGGGGTTTTGTATATGATCGATAGCAAGTTCACGAAGGAAGAGTGCATGAGACACTAGCGGGAAGGTGAGAGGTCAGGTGGGGATCTCTACCTTCCTTGCCAGCTACAAGCGCGTCGAGTGGGCGATCTAGGGAAACGATGATCAATTCGCCTCGATGAGGCCAGTGGAGCCACACGCTGTATGACATCGGCTCAAAATGTCTCGAACCATACAGTTCCCATACCCACATAGATGCCTATCTGTCTTCTGGATATGGTATAGCTACATCCACGTATTCCAGCATATCCAAAAGGAAGATATGGACAGATAGATGAGCTTTTAGGACCTTAAATCCTAAGGTCTGAAGAGAAAGATCAGGCGAGAGGCACACCTGGAGCAAATGGATGCAATCGTTGTGTGGGACAGCTGGATTGTTCTGGTAGATACCAGCTACCACTGACAGGCTCTGGTCAGGCATGTGCGCACTGCAAAGACAAAGCTTTAGGATGTATCCTGCTTTAGGTCATGTTTGGGCTCTCAAGACGAGGGAATCTAAAGATGCTATCCTGGATTGCCACTCCTGGCAGCGCTTCTGTGCACGCAGACCTCATGCAGGCGCAGGTGCCAGATGCAACGACACTTGCGAAGATGCGCCATAGCCTTAAAGCGAGAGGAGTTCGGCAAGGCTTGTGCTTTGCGCCTGGACTTAAAAGCTTGAAAAGGCAGGGATCACGGTGCGAGGCGGCTCCATGGTGGATGCGACCTTCACCTGGGCCCTAAAGCTTAACGAAGAACAAGGACCATGCGCGTAACCCTTAAAGCGCACCAGTCCAAGAAAGGGAAGGAGTGGCGTATCGGATACAAGGCGCATATCGGCGTGGATGCCGCAGGTGGCCTTGTGCATGGTGTGGAGACCAAGCGCTTAGAATGTATCCGACATATCCTGTGGCACACGCACTCGTAAGGGAAGATGACAGGTTCTGCTATGCAGACTTTAGGCTATATAGGTATAGCGAAGCGCCCTTAAGGACACATAAAGACCCACACCTCTCATCTATGCGCTAAAGCGTTGCTAAGAAAGCCTTCGACTAGAGAGGGCCTTGCCTGTGCGCTCTTCTCCGAAAAAGGCATTGAGTCCAGGAAGGCATCCGGCCGCTCAAAGGCAGAAGCATCCCTTCTTTATCGTGAAGCGGCGCTTCGACCCCTTAAGGAAGCGCTACAGGGGATAGAGAAGATACCCGCACACTCGAGTCTTTCTCGCCCTTGCAAACCTTACCCATGTGCATCTTTTGCCGGCAGGCTGCACCTTCCGGCTCCCAGCGTCGCTTGATCCGTCTTGGAGCCTTATTGCGGTGCATGGGGCAGGACAGATGGTCAGGATAGCGGCTCCTGCACGTGCTGGATGAGCATCCTTCCCTGCCTTTCCCGCATTCCGGCCTAGAAAAGTCGTGTGGTCGGTCCCCTCTGACACGTTATGGGGCATTAATCATCGTTTCCCTAAAGGAGGACAAGTGCGCATCGCGATGCCTGCAGGGCGCACAAGAGGCTGTCCGACCCCGGACAAGCTGTGCAGGTGGGGCCGCTTCATCGTAGATGAGCATTGGTCACCCGAGCAGGTGGTGGGCAGGGTGCACCTTGGAAACGCAGGATCTTGCATCGTGAGCTTTGCGGCCATCTTCCGTGCGCGACTTTGGCGCCCTGGACTCTCCCTGCACCCGACCAAACGAGCGGGCCAGGTGCTATCTGCACAGGAAGGGGAAGCGCCCACAAAAAAGAGGGGTAAGATTAGGTCTCCCAGAAGCTCTTAGAAAGGCTAAGGGAGGCCTTCTAAGCGCTTCTGTCTGGGTAAGTGGGCAAACGACACTGTCGTGGGGCCAACCTCTGCGTGCCTGTAGGGTCCTGCCCGAGCACTCCTTGTGGCTGCTCGTGGGCAGCAAGGGCGTGTGCGCTACCCAGCTCAGCATCCTTGAGAGGTCCCCGCTCAAGACGATGACACCTGGTTGCGCCAAGCAGCTCTCCCGGCAGGGCTAAGGTCGCAAAAGCCTTGGGAAGTGTACAGTTTTGCTTCTGCGAGCCACAGCGCCTGTGGCAGAAGCCAATAGTTAAGAACACCGATGTCCTCATCTGTGAGTTCTTCCCCTAAGGGTGTAGCGATTTTTTCTGGGTCTCACATAAGGAGGTGCAACATGTCTTCGATCTGATCTGTGACAGGCCAAGAAAGGTATTAGGCTATAGGACAGCCAACGAGGTCTTTAGGGAGATGGTGCACTCAGCTTGACAATCTGCCGTGTCAATCAATAGCAGGCCTGCTCAGCAGTAAATACTCGGCAGGCCTGTTCGGAAACCGAACAAATATATCTAGCTGACCAGAACGGTTACCACATTCATCGCTACTCAGGAAGTTTAAGCGGAATATACATCGTATCCATGCCTGGTATCTCTAGGAATCCATAGTGCAGATAGAAGCCCTGTACACCCTCATCCGCTGGATCGACAACGAGTGCTTTTGCACCAACCGTACCAGCAGCCGAAAGGGAACGAACTACCGCATCGCGCAGGAGCATAGATCCCAGCCCGGTCCCTTGGTACTGCTGATTAACGCCAAGCATTCCTAAAAGAAATACGGGAATGGATGAAGGTGCATTGCGTTTCAGCCAGCCGCCGTCAACACTACTCCTTGTAATCGAATGGGAGGTCAACGAGTAGAAACCTGCAACGGACTTTTCTTCTGTAGCAGCGAAGGAGACATATACAATTGCAGACCCGCGCTTTTTAGCGTAAGGAGCTCGGTTTCTAGCCCAATCGTCGACAACTTCGACTCCGCTGCAGAAGTCATCTAGTGTTTCGCCGTCCTCAAGCCTTCGAGGTTTTGTGAATCTCATGCCCACTCCGGCTTTACAGCGAGCAACTTTAGCATCGCTTCAGGCATTGGCTGCTCGAGTGCTGCGGCGAATTCGTCGAACTGCTGCGCAGATAGCACTGTCTCTGTTTCAGACCTGATGTCACGCTGTGCACATTCATCGAGATTATTCAATGCCCAGCCAGTTAGGCTGAGCCCCTTAAGCGCAGCTGCCCTCACATAGAGCGAACGCTTTTTTGCCGATAGGCGAAAGTCCAAACGTGCCGATTTATCATCCATAGAGGCATCTACCTCATGCGCCTTGGTTGCCATCATGTCCTCCTATCTTGTAGTTGTTGCATTTGGGAGCCGAATATCGAATGCTTTCAGGTGCAATGCAGACTCTGGTGGGCAGGGATGCCGCCATCTCGCCTGAGGTGCCGGGTGCGACCTTACAAAGGAGAATGGCATCCTGCCCCGTTCGGGCAAGGCCGCGGATTAGCTGGATGAGGGGCGATCGGTCACCTCGGATCTCTTCTGGGAGGTTGCGGCCCTGGGCGCTCGGGCAGGCCCCGCCGCATCGCAGAAGGGAGCCTGAGATGATCTACACGGGTGTGGACATCGCCAAGGCGGACCACCTCATAGGGGCGATCGATGAGCACGGGGCGAAAGCCTGCCGTCCGATGGCGTCCAAGAACACCGAGGCTGGGCTCGAGAGGGCGGTCGCCTGGCTCGAGGGCCTGGCGGAGTCGTTGGCATGGAGACCACGGGTCACTACTGGATGATCTGCTACTCGTTTTTGGTCGCGCGGAGCTATTCCGTCGCCGTGATAAACCCCATGCAGGTCAAGGCGGTGCGCACGCTCAAGGGGCTCGACAAGGTCAAGAACGACCGCATCGACGCCGGGCTCATAGCCGAGACACTGCGCATAAGGCCAGTACGACGAGACCAGGCTCGCCACCGACGAGGTGGCGTCGCTGAGGTCGCTGCGAGGCATGCTCGCCGAGCTCAAGACCCAGTGCATATGCTTGATGGACGCCCATTTCCCGGAATACGCGGGTATATTCTTCGACATGTTCGGGGCGGGCAGCCGCGAGGTGCTCTGCGAGTCGCCGCTGCCCTTCGAGCTGGCACGCAGGTGCGCCTGCTCGCTCGCGCGCAACATCGCCAAGGCATCCAGGCGCCCCGGCAAGTCAGCCGAATACGCGGCGGAGATCAAAGCCGCGGCCAAGTCCTCGATCGGCGTGAGGCTCGGCCAGCAGGCCGCCTCGTTTCAGATAAAGTCCCTGGTCAGGCAGATCAAGTTCGCCGACTCTGAGTGCGCCAAGGTCGAGGCGAGGCTGCAGGCCCTGCTCGACAAGGTAGAGCCGCTGGTGCTCACGATATCCGGGGTGTCCTACGTCACGGGCGCTCAGATCGTCTCCGAGATAGACGACGTGTCGAGGTTTCGCAACGCGTCTGCACTGGTGAGCTACGCCGGGCTAAACTCGCAGGTGAGCCAGTCGGGTAAGCTCGACAGCGGCGGCGGGCCGATCACCAAGCACGGATCGCCGTACCTCCGGCGCGCGCTATGGCTTGCGGCCAACCGCGCCAGGCAGTACGACCCGGGGCTGCGCGCCTTCTACGACAAGAAGAGGGCCGAGGGCAAGCCGTAGCGCGTGGCCGTCACCGCCGTTGCGAGGAAGCTGTGCCATATCGTGTTCGCGGTGATGCGGGACCAGGCCCCGTACGACCCCGAGAGAAAATAAGGTGATCCGCGCGAAGCGCATCCCTGGCGGCGGCCTCGCCATGCCCGAAAGCATTCGATATTCGGTTCTCAAGCTACAACATGTCAACAAATCGAATGTTCGGAAAACCTACGGTCTAGCCCTTAACTTCATATAGCTGGTCTCCTTTCGTTTAACAGCTAAATTGTACAGCAACAATACGTACATGTACAGCAATAATACGTACAATAACGATAAGAATGAAATATTTAATAAGTTCAAGCCCAATTTGCATAGCTGTGCTCGGCAGGGTTCCGTCAATAGTCTTTCGCACTTTCTCCAGCCAGGGTCCCGTCCCGGTAGTTGAAGCTAGCCCTGCTGCTTCTTGAGCACCTCCCTGTTATCCCATCCGTTCAGCAGGTCGGTGTCGAGGTAGCGCCTGGGGCCCCAGCCGCCCTCGGCCACGTACTTGCACCTCCCCGCTGCCAGCATCATCGCGGCGTGCGTCCTGCGCTTTATCTGCCGGCTCAGCCGCTCTATGCCGTTGTTGGTGCGTATCCTCCGCCAGTGCTCCGGCGGGAAGAGCGCGCAGCTCAGCGTCTCCTCGACGCCGGACTCGATCACCCCGGTGGCGGACTCGAGCTTGGACGCCCTGAGCAAGGCGGCTGCTACCTTCCTCCTGCTGTTCGCCGTCGAGCACGTTGCGGTAGAAGTGGAGCGTGCAGCACTGCTACATCGCGTGTAGGGAGACCTCCTGGATGGCGTCGAGCATGCCCGCGGCCTTGTCGCCGGCGCCATGCATACGCCCGAGAGACCACGCTCGCGCAGCCCGAGCAGGAAGGCCCCCCAGCTCTCCTACATTAAATACGTTGCATTTTTCAGCCTTCTATTGAATGCTTTTAGATGCACTGCAGTAACTGGTGGGTAGGGATGCCGCCATCTAGGGAAACGATGATTAATGCCCCATAACGTGTCAGAGGGGACCGACCACACGACTTTTCTAGGCCGGCATGCAGGAAAGGCAGGGAAAGATACTCATCCAGCACGTGCAGAAGCCGCTATCCTTACATTTGTCCTGTCCCATGCACCGCAAGAAGGCTCCAAGACGGATCAAGCGACGCTGGGAGCCGGGAGGTACAGCCTGCCGACAAAAGATACATGGGTAAGGTTTGCAAGGGCGAGAAAGACTTGAGTGTGCAGGCATCTTCTCTATCCTCCTGTAGCGCTTCCTTAAGGGGCAGAAGCGCCGCTTCACGATGAGGAAGGGTGCTTCTACCTTTAAGCGGTCGGATGCCTTCCTGGACTCGATGCTTTTTTCGGCTGAAAGCGCACAGGCAAGACCTTCTATGGTCGAAGGCTTCCTTGCAACGCTTTAGCGCATAGATGAGAGGTGTGGGTCTTTATGCGTCCTTAAGGGCGCTTCGCTATACCTATATAGCCTAAAGTCTGCGCAGCAGAACCTGTCATCTTCCCTTACGAGTGCATGTGCCACAGGATATGTCAGATACATTCTAAGTGATCGTCTCCACACTATGCACAAGGCCGCCTGCGGCATCCACGCCGATATGCGCCTTGTATCCGATACGCCAGGCTCTCCCTTTCTTGGACTGGTGCGCTTTGAGGGTCGCGTGCGTGGTCTTTGTTCTTCGTGGAGCTTTAAGGCCCAGATGAAGGTCGCATCCACTATGGAGCCACCCCGCACCGTGATCCCTGCCTTTTCAAGCTTCTAAGTTCAGATCGTGAAGCATAGCCTTGCCGAACTCCTCTCGCTTTAAGGCTATGGTGCATCTTCGCAAGTGTCGTCGCATCTGGCACCTGCGCCTGCATGAGGTCTGCGTGCACAGAAGCGCTGCCAGGAGTGGCAATCCAGGATAGCATCTTTAGATTCCCTCGTCTTAAGAGAGCAAACATAACCTAAAGCAGGATACATCCTAAAGCTTTGTCTTTGCAGTGCGCACATGCCTGACAGGAGCCTGTCAGTGGTAGCTGGTATCTACCAGTGCAATCCAGCTATCCCACACAACGATTGCATCCATCCGCTCCAGGTGTGCCTCTCGCCGGGTCTTTTTCCTTAGACCTTAGGATTTAAGGTCCTAAAAGCTCATCTGGCTGCTCATATCTGCCTTTTGGATATGCTGGAATGTGTGGATGTAGCTATACCATATCCAGAAGACAGATAGGCATCTATGTGGGTATGGGAGCTGCGTGGTTCGAGACATTTTGAGCCGATGTCATACAGCGTGCAGCCCCAGTTACCTCATCGAGGCGAATTAATCATCGTTTCCCTAGGGTGCTCAGAGTCCGCCATCGTGGCTCTTTTCCGCAGCGCCTTAACCCTTGGAGAGGTTGCCCCGTCCGTTGTGGCCGCGCCACATCGGGCACCGTCCCGGCTGCAGCTCTAGCCGGCCGCCTCGATTCGCGCGATGAGCCCGTTGGCCCACTCGATCGCATCATCAAGGCCGGTGATGACGGGAAGGCCCTCCGCCTGGCTGTCGTAAAGCGCGCTCCACCCCTCGCGGGCCACTGCCCTGGGCGGCCATTCCTGCAGCTTCCGATAGGCGAAGAGCCGTTCGCAGACCTTCCTCGCCTCCGCGAGGTCCGGATCGGTTGCCGCGACCAGGAGCTGCAGGTCGATGAGGTCGCGCACGCGGTCCCCGCTCCCGGTGAGCCCATGCAGCTTCTGGGCGATCTGGTAGGGAACCGTCATGAGCGGCACGCGCCCCGGAGCGGGGAAGCCGAGCTCCTCGAAAGCGCCGGCGATGTCGGCCTGGTCCGCCCAGTCGGCGCTGTCGGCGTCGCCGATCTCGTCAAAGCCCACCTCGAGCGGAACGGTGCACCAGGGCTTTCCCAGGTAGGAGAGCTTGACGTCGAAGGGGCGCATCACGTACTCGGGCGGAACGTCCCTCGGGGCGGCGGGCTCACGCTCGACGACGCGCCCCGTGAAGCCCTCCCATCCGGCAGTGAGCGACCTCGCGAGCTTCTCCGCGTAGAGCTTCGGGTCGGTCGCAGTGGCGGTGTCGAGGTCTGTGGTGTAGCGCGCGTTCCCGGCCCCGAGCCGCATCCTCATGGCGCTCCCGCCCTTCACGACACCGTCGGGCAGCATCTGGGCGACGATCGCGTTCGCCATGGACGTGCGCAGGCGAATGTAGCCATCCGCGGAGCCCCCGGCGATCCTCCGTATCGCGCCGTCGAGGTGACGCATGCTATTCGGTCTTCTGGGCATCTGCCGCCAACTCTCTTCCTATCTCGTCTTCCTGCTCCTCGGTGATGTATCCCTGTCGGGCGGCGTTGCGCGCGGCCTCGAGCGCACGTGCCGGCCCCATCGTCGCCGCGGCGCTGACTATGGCGGCAGCCGCGTCTTGGCAGGAGATGCCCTCGTAGGGGACGACGGCGTCGGCGTCCCCCCGCGCGACGAGGGTCGTGCCGCCGATCTGCCGGCGCACGCGCCCCGGCGTCGCCACCCACATGCGACGCGGGTCGGTCGGCGCGAGGCCGAGGAGCGCCACCACGGACTCGCCGAACAGGTAGGCGCCTTCCCCGGCCGCCTTGACTGCCACGGCGTAGGGCGCCTGCTCCTGGTAGGGCCAGACCGGCATACGGTAGACCCCGCGCGCCACGCGGACCAGCTTGCCGCGGTGCGCCATCTGCACGAGCTCCTGGTTGCCCACGCCTAGCTCCCTCGCCTCCGCCGAGGTCACGAGTCCGTAGTCGTCTACCGCTCCGTATATGTCGTCGATCTTCGCCATGTCAAAAATATAGCATATGGGTAATACAATTGACACTATTTGGCAGAATAGCCAGAGCATTGCCTGTCTGCCACGGCTACATGAACCTGAAGGCCGCCTTCGCTATGAGCCGGATCGCCTTGAGAAGCGCCCTAAGCACTCGCATGGCCGGCCTCCCGCCTCTCCGCCTCCGCGAGCATGGCCCACACTGTGAGCTGTAATCTTTTGGTGGACAGTGGGATTCAGGGACTGGCAACAGATATGCTCTGTCCAGATACCCACCCACCAACACCAGCAGATTGAAGAGATGAGATGTCGCTAAGCGCAAGCGAGATAGAGAAGGCAAAGTCCCGCACGAAGCCGGGGACACCCAAACACTACACTGAAGAAGTATTGCCTCGAGGCTGTCGACTACTACAGGAAGGCACGTGAGGTCGATCCGAAGAAGAGCATCAGAGAATGCACCGCGAAGCTTGAGGCCAACGACAAGACCTTAAACGACTGGATCATCAAGCACTCAAAGACCAAAAGGGTGACCCAGGAAAGGACCGACGATCACAAGCAGCTCGACGCAGTGAACAGGCGCATACACGAGCTCGGAAGCGAGAATAAGTTCCTAAAAAAGAGGCAGCCTTCTTCGCCGGAAGCCTCTGTTGAAGGACAGGTTTTAGCTCATGCTGGAGAAGAGGGCAACCTACAGCGTCTCGATGATGGCGCGCGTACTGGAGGTGAGCAGGGCTCACTTCTACAGATGGCTCAAGGCCAAAGGCGGTGAGGACCTATGGGGTCCTATCAAGGAAGCCATCCTCTAGATATGGGAGGAAAGCGACAGGTGCTTTAGCTTTTGCAAGGTCTGGACCAAGCTCACAGGAGATCCAAAGTTACGCAAAATTTACAGGCACGACCCGCTACCGCGTGCGCAGGTGCATGGCTAAGCTGGGGGATCTGCGGCATCTGATCCAATGCCTCCAAGAGAACGATACTGCCCGCACCTGATACCCCCGAGCGCCCTGCCCTCACCCGGCGCGACTTTTCGTGTCCCGTTCCGACAGCCAAGCTCGTGGGCGATACAACCTATCGCAGGACCACGGCAGGCTTTATATATCTTACCGTCGCACACGATCTGTGCACACATATGGTGGTGGGCTGAAGCATACAGGACAACATGAGGGCAGGGCTTGTCGTCCTTGCCCTGAAGATGGCATATTCGTGCGGATACGTGGCCGGAGGGGCCATATTCTAAGCAGCCCAGGCAGCCAGTACATAAGCTCAAAGCTGGCCGCCTGCTCAGCCGTACCCGACGTGAGGCTCTCCGTGGGAAGAACCGGAAGCTGCCACGACAATGCGGTCGCCGAATCGTTTTTCGCCACGCTCAAAAACGAATGGTACTACCATAAGCGCCTCTTAGACGCATCCACGACCAAGCACAAGGCACACGAGTTTAATCGAGTCGTACTACAACCGCTTCCGCCCGCATAAGTCCATAGAAGATCGCGTGCCCGCAGAGGTTATGCAGGAGTTCTTCGAGCGCCTCGAGAGAGGCCTTGCGTACGATCCAAAGGTGATGCAGACCGCATAAAAAATCTGAGATTCCTCTGTCCATTATATTGACAGGGCTCACCCGGCTTCGACGGGGTCACTCCGCCTGAGGACCTGCCCGACCGCGCCACCCGCGAGGTGCAGGCCTAGTCGGTGGCGTTCGTGGCGGCCACCCACTACGGGCTCGACACCGGCGGCGCCCTGGGCTTCTCCTTGGACTTCCGCAGCGTCGGCGGGAACCCCTGCGCGCGAAAGGGCCGCGAAAACTTTCCGCGTCGCGGTTCCCATGATGGCGACGCGAACACTCGGGCCCTTGCGGGTTTCGCTTTCCCCCTTGCGCGCTCCGGGAACCCCGCCGCCCCGCGAGCCACAAGGCTCGCCGCAGGGGCGTGCCGGGAGACTAGGAGGTCACATCATGGAAGCAACGGTCTACGAGAAAGCCACGAAGGCAATCGAAACGTTCCTCGACCGCAAAGGCTACGACATCATCGAGCGGGGCTGGGCGCACGGAAGCGACAGGGCCGACTTCATCGCCCGCGAGGACGGCGACCTGGTCTTCGTGACGGCGAAGATCAGCGAGGGGTCCGGGGGCTTCCCCGAGGAGGGCCCGGCCGATCGCGAAGGCCTAGAACGTTTGGCAGCCGCCTACCTCGAGCACTTCTGCGAGGGCGATGTCACGGTCCGGTTCGACATCGTGAGCATGATGGTCTTCGGCGAGGGCCGCGGATTCCTCAGGCTCCACCGCAACGCGCTCTCCGCCCTGTAGCGACCTCCACGGGGCGCCGGCGGCCCGCCTCCCCGGATGGGGAGGCGGGCGTTACTCGACGGCTCTGTGCCGCCCTCCCCGACGTCAGGAACACCTAACGACGGCGGGAAGATAACCCAAAAGCGGCTGCCCCGGACTTTCAGGCTCGGGGCAGGATGTTTGCTTCTATTGAGCTACTCGACTCTATGCTAGAAAGGGATCTCATCGTCACCGTTTATGACGGCAAACGTCTCTTCAGCATTGATTGCAGCAGCATTGCCTTCCTCTGACACTCCTTTGGCTTCGTCTGTTTCTCCATCGCCATTTTCTGCAAGTTTGTTTACCTGAGTCACAATCTCTTTCAGGAAGTCTCGAAATGCCTCATATGGCGCCTGCTCTACCTTGCCCGCTCCCCCGTCTTTGAATACGTAGGTATTTTTTGGCTGGTACTGCAACGAGTTGTATATGTCTTCCGCCTGAATATCGCTATCCACCGACAAGATCGTCTGCTTTCCATCGACAGAAATACAGATGGTTCCGTCGTCGGTGCCTTCGACCTTAAACTGCCTCGCCATACACCTTCAACCTCTTCCTCACTGCTTCGGTGCCGCCTTCCATCTTTTCAGCGACCTGATCGAGAATTCCCTCAGATTCAAGACAGCCACTTTGGACTTTGAGCTTATTAGTATCTTTATCTTCGTTCAGAACTATTACGTTATCTACGTCTTGGTTAACTACGAGAAGAGGGCTATGCGTAACCAAAATAATCTGCTTGTCGTCCCTCATACGATTGAAGAACTCGGTCAGTTTTTTCGAAATACGCGCGTTCGAGATATGGTCTTCTGGCTGGTCAACGACAAACACATCGATGTTGTCAGAGCGCAGCGAGCTATATTCGTAGAAGTTCAGCGACTGCTCGCCTAGCGTGCCTCCAACCTTCATATCGCTTGCATTCGTGATGTAGTGCGATGTCTTCTCTTGGTTTTCAATAAACTTAGCGATCAAAAGATCCCATCGCGATTTCCAGTTTCCCTGTACGCGACTGGGGACGGCGCTTTCGGCTTTGGAAGTGGAGTCTATTGCAAGCACGGCGTCCAAGCTCTTATAGCCATTGTTCATATTGACAAGAAAGTCAGACGAAAGAGAGGCGGAGTCTCTATAAGCTGCAGACGTAAAGAATTTGAATCCCCCTTTTTCGCTGCTGCTTGCCCCAAGATTAGACGGCATGCCGGTTAGTTCCGGCACTTCGGGCCTTGTCTTCAGACTGTCTTTCACAGCATTCAAAACCGAATTGCGTACAGCATTTTTCTTTGTTCGATAGTTTTCTGTTTCCGTGTCCTTGTAACTTTGCTTACGTCTTAGGCTGCTCTGATATGTGGCAATTTGCTTAGAGATAATGTTTTTAACTGAGCTGCGCAAAGCGACATTTTTTGAACGCGTTTTCAAGATTTCAAGAAGTTTATCGAGCGCTTGAATAGCCGCATCGAGCTGCATGCGCTCTTCTGTGCCCGCTTGGTAATAGCCTGTTTCGCGTTCCGCAATCAACGCTACACGTACGTTATCAATCTGAGTTATACGAGTCTCATGCGGATTTGCATCTCCAGTAAAATCATCCGCCTCATTGATTTGAATGTAATACGTACTCTGCTCAAGGTCGGGATTTAACTTGAATGACGTGTTTTTTAGCTTGTGAAGAGTGGTTGCGCTCTCGATGTTGCTATCAATCGTCTCCTTTACTTTCTTCGACCAGCTCTTCACACTCGCCTCGAACTGCGTGTTGTCAATTTCTGGATACAAGGATGATTCAAACATCCCATTGTCCCAGTATTTCTTTTCAAGCTCTCCTTGCTTGATACTTACGAAGCTATCGCCTTGAAGACGTTTGTCCGCTTGAATCGAGTTCCTTTTAGTAATGAAGTCCATCACATGCTGCTTTGGAGATTTCTCCGTCAGCATTGCTAGCAGCGATGACTTGCCGGCGCCATTTTCACCGATTATTGCGTTTATACCAGAACATAGCTCAACCCTTGTGCCGTTAACGTCCATGTACTTGATATACGACTCTTTCGTTTCGCGAGGACGTTGCTGGAAGCGCGTATCCGGAGACGTAAGAGCCATGAGCAGGCCCTTAAACGTTGACAGAGCCCGGATGGTCGAGTAGCAGCTGTCGCGTTGGCGCGTGTCATCGCGATCGTGCTTCGGATACGTTTCCCACGTATGGCAATCGCTCCCGACTATCGTGCTCGCCTTGACATCCAGGTCAACTAAATCCGAGAGGATTATTCCTTGTACGCGTGACTTCGTATACTCAAGGGCATCTATATAGCCAAACTTCACGTAGTCAATAGCATCGTCTGTAGCAGAAGAAAATGTCCTCCTCTTCACATTTTTGCTAGTGAGTCCCTGGTGCTGATGCGCAATGAGAATAACATCGAGGCCGATATTCTTAAGGATGGATTCGAAACGGACCAAATTGTATTTTTCATTTGCGCCCATTAATTTTTCTCCATTTATTCCAGCTTGTATCTTCTTGTAATTCTTCCTGCAAGTGTCGGGGTCCTTTGACCAATCGCCCACGTCGAAAATCGTAATTACATGGGCATGCGGCTTGTCTTTCTGAAACAGAACGTCAAACTCAACGCCGGCAAGAATCGCCTTGACGGTTCCACTATTGTCGTCATCAATACGTTTGTTTATCGCTTCGTATAATTCGGGATCGAAGCGGTTGTGGTCTGTAATTGAAATCATATTGATGCTGTTCTCCGAGGCGCTTAGCTTCTCGAACAGAACGTCAAGATGGTTTATGTCGGAATCGGCGACGATATTGTTTCCCGTTGAGTCCGGGTTCTCTTTATATTCGCTCGCCTTCGAGTGGATATGCAAATCCACCCTAATATCGCTATTGAGCATTTCTATACCCCGGCTTCCATCAATCGCAGACAGGTTCGCTTGAGCAGTGTCGTATTCCATAGTGCCTGAAACGCCTCATTGAAAGACCCTTCCTCACAGCTTATCCCCGAACGTTTGCTCGACGAACTCGGCGAGCTTGCCCTCCTTGGCGAGCTCGGCAGAGTCGGCCTTCACAAAGTTCGTGTCGCAGCCACCGCCTACCTCGCCGTTCGCGCCTAGGATGTAGTTCGTCGCTATCTTGTAGATGATCTCGGACGGCGCGATTCCGAAAACCTGTTTTTCGAAAATGTGATCGAGCCTTTCGCGATTGTCGGGGAACAACTTCTTCATTTTCTCGCTGCGGTAAAGGCGCTTGACGATTTCAGTGATGTAGAGTCCGCTCTTCATGTAAAGGTCTGCGAAGGTGTGGTCCGGGTCGTCGAAGCACCCAGGGTTCTCCTTCTCGAACAAATCTACCATCTTCACTACGACATTCCGGGGCGTGAAGATCTGGTTAGTCTTCTGCGGCGGCACGTAGTCAAAGATATCCTCGTCTAGCGATTCGTCGAAGTAGTTTGCAAGCTTCGTACGCAAGCCGATGAACTCGCGTACCGAGTCGTCGAACACCACGGGGTCGAAGAGCCGCCCCTCGAAGTGGACTGTCTCGCTGGTTTCGGGATCCACGACGTCGCCGCCGTCGCGTAGCAGGCGGAACTGCTCCACGGTCACACTCGTGACCTCCTTGAAGACCTCGGCGGGAATGATCTTATCGAACCTCGCGAGCGTTGTGTTCTCGTCTCCGTACGCCATGAGAAATGACGGTATGGTACGAGAGAAGCCGCGCAGGTGGTCGCGAATGCCGTCTTCGATGGTCTGCTTCTTCCTCTCCCTCTTTGCGGTCTCAACCTCGCGCACCACGGTCTCACCGGCGCCTCTCACCAGCTCATCGCGCGAGTCCTTGAGACTTTCGACAAGATTACGGCGTGCCTCTTCGAGTTGATCGTCGCAGGTGCGGTTGACCTCGTCTGCCTCCTCCTGCGTCTGCGCACGGCTAAGCTGGTTCGCGCGATCCTTCTCGATGCGGTTCTTCTCGATGGAGAAGTTGCCGACCTCTCGGTTGAGCCTGGCGTCAACATCCGCCTTGATGCGACGCTTTACCTTCTTCTGCTGGGACGGCCGGAACTCGTCGCCGTAGCTCCGGTTCGCCGCTTCCACGAGCGGTTTGGCGATGCCGTCCGTGAACATCGCCTGCAAATTGTTAAGGAAGACGTCGTCAGGGTCGCCGTCCTCGTCGATGGCGATGGAGTCGATAGCGTCATCGAGCTCATCGGCGATGGAGCCGTAAACCTTGTCGCCGAACATCCCGTCGGCAAGGCCTATTACCTGTTCCTGCGGCATCTCGACCTCGCCCTCCCCGTTGAGGTCGAGCTCGTCGGCGGTGTCCCCCTGAATGCCCAGATCTTTGTTGGGCGTCTTGTAAGGCTCGAGCTTCTGCAGCACATTGAGCACCTCTGCGGGTGCGCGAAAGACGTTCGCGATGTTTTGGAAGAGGAAGTCGCTCATGAAGCCGCGGCGCACTACCTCGCGCGAGCGGATCCTGCGCGGGATGGAGAGCACGTGCTCGGCGTCGAGCTCCACCATTTCGCCGTCCTCATCCTCGCCGATGACCGGGAAGAAGTTGAGAAGCGTCCTCACGCGCCGCTTGCGGTCGTCCACAGTGCCGCCACCAGAGGCAGTGTCGGTGTAGAGGTCGTTGGCGAACTCCTCGAAGATGGTGAGCGTACGTGCCGGGTCGAAGTCGAAGACGTAGGCGTTCTCCTTGCGCAGGAACTTCCCGTCCCTGTTGAACAGGCACGGGTTCTGCGCGCGAAAGGCCGCCTGCATGTAAAGCGCGGGGCTCTTCATGTTGGAGAGCATGAGCACGGCCGTCCATTCGGGTACGGTGACGCCGGTTGTGAGTTGACCCACCGACAACGTGATTGTGCGGTCGCGCTCGGCTATGGCCTCGCGCACTTTGTCGAACGCTCGCGCGCTTTCGTCCTCGTCGTCGAGCCTGCCGTCGCCAGCCGCCAGCACGATCTCGTATTCCTTGAAGACCGGATGCCGCTTGAGCTTCTTCGCGAGCGCCTTGGCGGAGTCCACGCGGCTGAGCATCCAGAACGTGTGGCGCAGCTCGTCTCTGAGCTCGGGCGTGGAGAACGGGAACTTCTTCTGCGTGGTGAGCGCGTCCAGAAAGCGGTCCACATCCTCGTTGTGCAGGAAGTAGCCGTTCTCGTTGGTGGCGAAGAACTCGTTCAGGTCGAAGGCGTACTCGACGGTCTCGCCGTCGATGTCAATGCCACGGCCGACCTCGTCGGCCACGATGTCGGACATCTGATAGGTGAACATGTTGAGGCGTGGCAGGTCCGCATAGGGGTTCGGGAGCTCCGGGTCGTCCCAGTCCCTCTTGGCCTTCTGCTCGTCTGCGTAGGTCCAGTTGAAGATGGCCTCCTCGGGGAACTTCTCGTTGGCGATGGCCTTGAATGGCGTTCCCGAGAGGTGCAGCGTGAACCTGCGCCTGATGTGGTCGAAGGCGACGTCGGTCTTGAAGGTGTCCACACCCTCGTGCGCCTCGTCGATGATGAGGACGTCCCACACGAGGCCGGCAATGTGCCCGAGCTTGTCGTACTTGCCGCCAAAGTCGATGGCGCCCTTCAGGTCCTGCAGGCTCACGAACTCGATGAAGCCCTTGGGACCGCCTTCCCGAAGGCCGTTCAGGTACTGCTCTCGGGTGAGACAGTACTTCCTTCCTTGAAGCGCGGGCGCCAAGCTGATGAACACGAGCCCGGAATCCCGCCCTACGAACTTCTCGTAGTCCTCGTACCAGGAGTTCGCGATGGCTGGCCGGTTCGTGACGATGAGGATCTTCTGCGCGCCCACGCGCTTGCAGAAGTCGTAGCTGGTGAGCGTCTTCCCGAAGCGGGGCTTCGCGTTCCAGAGGAATTCGCCGCCATCGTGGCTGCGCGCGTAGCTCGCGGTTTCTTTCGAGGCACGTTCCTGCTCGTCGCGCAGGCGGTAGCCGATAGCCGTGGGCGCATCCTCGACGACGCCGCGGTTCTCGCGGAACTCGTAGAAACGCCGATGCGCAGGATCGGGTTCTATCTGGAACCACTCGGTACCGGGCTTGCTCCTGACGTCGAGCTTTCGGAGGTAACCGTGGAAGTCGGTGTCGCGGAACGTCTCGCCCGTGTCCTCGAAGGTCGCGTTGCCGTGCCATTCGAGCTTGACGTCAACGTCGGCGGTATGCGTCTGCTGCCTGAGGCGCCTCTCGACGTTCTGCTCCGTGTAGCCAATCTTGGTCCAGCCGTCATGGCTGCGGATCTCGGGCGTGGTATAGGCGTATATCTGCGGCAGCGCCGGGCGCGAAGTCTTGACGAAATCGCTGATGTCAGTGAAGGCCATGGCTAGTCCATCTCCTTCACGTGGGACTCGATGAAGTTGATTTCCTCGTCATCTAAGCCGTACTTCGCGTAGAGCTGTTGGTCAATCTCGGAGATGGACTTCGACCAATCAATGTCTGAATTATCGGTGAAGTCCTGGAGCGGAATCGTCCTCCATACTTGCGATGGGCTGTGCTGTGTCGCCTTCTTTACACCAAGAAGAGCTCTGAAAAATTTTGTTTTGTAATAGCGTGCAAGATTACAAGCCTCACCCTCAGTCTTGAAAGGCCCAGCGTTCAGGAATGTATCCGATGATCCCGTATTGGGACCAACTACCATTGGTTCTGCGAGCGTTTCTCCGTATTTTCCTGAGTTGTTGGCTTCTGGAATCAAAAGCTTGAATCCATCTATGTACTCGTTCTCGCTGATGAACCTCTTTGCTATATAGCGATGTCCTCTTTTACCATTTATCCGGCCAAAGAACTTATAGACGTCTGTCTCAGGACCGTTCGGCTTGACTGTAAAAATTTCAGGCAACGTCTCCATTACCTTCGAGACAATTTTGATTCGATTCCCTGGTCCTAGTTGTCTCGAGACGTTCTCGTTCTTAGCGTTTTCTTGGTAAAAGAGGTCAGAGAATTTGTAGCAACGCTGCGACGCAAAGATGCTGTCAAGGCGCAACTGCCCACGTATTGCATGATTGACTTTCTTTAATATCCCGTTGAGCTCCGGGTAAATTGTGAAAGTCTCTATTGCCCCAAAATCAGAGGTGGCATCCCTCAGTGTGACTGTAATTCCACCCTTAATGTCTGTGTTGGGGAAGACCTTTGATGCGTCTGGCTCATATGACAGAACTTTCAAATGTTCGTCATTAAGCATTTTTTCATTCCACACTTTAGGCGTTTGACCAGCGTCGAAAAGAAAACGTCCAGGCGTAACAAGTTCAACTCGGTCACTCACTTGATAAGCTGAGTCCATGAATACATCGTATATTGGCGGCTTACGGTCATTGTCGTCTTTATCGCTCTGGTACGGAGGATTTCCGATTACCGCATAGAATTTCTTGTCCATGGGACGTGCCTTGCCTTTCATCGCCTGGAACTCGAGGGGCTCGTTTTTCTGCCAGTCGTATATGACGCAGAGGGGCACCGTCTCACCGGGCTCCTCTTCCTCTTCTGCCGTATCGTTGAAGGGCGATTCGTCTAGGAAATCGAAGAGTGTGGGCTGCAGGGGCTCCGGCACGGGCTCCTCGTACTCGAGGAGCGCCGACTGCACGACGGCATCCATCTTGTTGGTGGGCACCGCGCAGGTTAAGCCGTTCATCTGCCAGAAGTTCCACGACACCACCCAGGCCGCCTGGTCGAGCTCCTCGTCGGATATGCCCGCGTCCCAGCGCTCGCGCAGGTGCTCGCAGAACGTCTCGAACACGTTGATGCGCGCGATGAGCAGGTTGTCTCCCTGGCACTCGAAGCCGTAGGAGGCTTTGAGGGCGGCGAGTCCCCAGCGCGCCCATTCGTGCCGGGATTTGGTCTTTTCGCTCACCACGCGCAGCTTCCTGTCGAGAAAGCCGATGCGCTCGGCCACGGGCAGGGCGTCTCCCGTGACGGTGTCGTAGCGCGAGCACACAAAGGGAGCCTCGCCGCAGGTGATCTCCAGGCGCGGACTTGCGACGTAGGCGTGCCAGCCGTGCCCCTTTTTCCTGGGGAAGGCAACCGGCTCATGGCTGGTGCGCCAAGTGACGCCGTCTTCGGCGTTGAAGATATCCCGGACGCCGAACCAGGCGGCATCGAGGTCGTTGTTCATGCGGTTCACCAGCCACGACGGCGTGAACACCTCGGCCCGCGTTTTGGTGCGCTGCGTCTGGTGCTCCCGCTCCTTGGCGATGCGCGGTTTGATGACGCCGGATGAGAGGCCAGTGATCTTCTCGATTGTAATCTCGTCGTCTCCCATGTAGCCGTCGCCCAGGGCCTCGTACTCGTCGTCTGCCCAGATGATGTTGTGGCCGGTGGTACGGTCCCTGAGGAGGGTCTCTAAGATGCGCGTCGGGTAGCGCGAGTCGAAGCTTTCGATGAAGCCCGAGCCAGCGGTATGTAGCTCGTCTAGCACCACTGGCTACTGTCCCTTCTTTGTAAGCTCTTCGATCATGCACATGCGGATGAAGGCGCTGAAGCTGATGCCCTTGAGGGCGGCTGCCTCTGCTCCCGCTTCCTTGAGGTTTCTTGGTATGCGCATGGTGATGGTGGTCATGTCGCCGCCGACGAGTTGCTCCTGCAGCTCGGTCTCGGTGGCGCCACTGTTCACAAGCTCCGAATACTTCACCTCGTGCACCTGTCTCTTGAGTAAATACAACGTGAATACATTTATAATCTTATCATTAGAATGGAAATGTACATCCTGGGATGATGGGAGTGTTGGAGCACATTGAGAACCAGAAAATTCTCGCCGGCACTTTGGGTGTTGAATAAAGATGCTGACTTCGAACGCGAGGGGATTCAAGGGATTGCTTCCTTCAACGGAAGAGAGCTTGACCTCGCTATCCCCATGGGATGTCTTCTCGACAAAACCCCTGTCAATGGAATGGTTACATACGGTATGGACCCAATCGAGGCGCCCGTAGCCTTCGGGTTCTGCCAAACAGGTGAGCGAATCACCCTGATGGACCTATCGGCAACTGGCCCTGGATTCTCGGCACCGGGAACCGAACGGGAAGACTTGAGAGCTACCTCCGCTTTGGTATGCAAGACCAGCTTTATCTCGCCAAATCCGAACGTCCAGAGTTTGACACTGCAGGTCTCAGGTCTCTGGAACTGGGTAGGAAAGTATTTTGGTGAGTTCACGCATACATACAAAGATGGCAAATGGATAGAAACCAACGGTACTTGGCACAGCGACACTCTCGAAGAACTACCCCTGTTTACAGACAGCAATGTGAGCATATCTCTGCAGCCAGTGATAACACAAAAAGGCGGTCATCTCCCCCTGCAGGAATTCAGCATGAAGAGCGACTTGCACCTACAAATTAAGTTTACTGATCACCCAATACCCCTTGATGACGCCATGAACCAGTGGGTTTACCCTACGTGGCAAATGCTCATCTTCTGCATGGGATTCAGATGCTCAATAGATGAGATAAGAATCAAAACAAAAGATGACCAAAGCGCGCTTTACTACCTTCCCTTGATAGAAGGAGACGAGAATCCCAGCGAGGCTCAATTGGATCACATGCCTCTACCCTATAGCTTCATCTCGCAATCGCACACGAGCTTCTTGGAAAACTGGCTACACCTAGACGGCGATGCAAAACGCGCTGCAATAACCTTGATTGGCGTTCACAACAGCAATGGTATCAGTTTGCTCGACCCGATGTTCACCACGGTTTCAAGTGCCTTCGAAGCCATTTCGCGCGTAGGAGAGAGGACCCAAGACATCGCAAGCGATAGATTCCAAAGAATTAGGGTTCAGATAAAGAAGTGCCTTGAAGACGATGCGGATGCCCAATGGGTTCTCAGAAAGATCAATAACATACCTCCAGCGAGCGAATTTGCCAGCTCCCTAGTAGAAAAATTAGGTCCATTTGCCGACTACGTAATTCCTGATAAGCCGCGTTTCCTAAAAGACCTCCGCAAGAACCGCAATGCCTATGTGCACCAGACATCGGCACTTGATAAATCAAGCACGCTCTCTGACGCAGAACTCTATTCGCTTACGATGGCGATTAAGGTCCTCTGCTACGGGGCAATTATGTTGCAGCTGAGCATGACACCAGATACTATTCTCGAGCGATTTAGGACATCTTGCTTCTGCCAAACAGAAATACACTATGCAAGGAAAATGTACCTGCCTAAGCAAGAGGATTCGACCGAGTAAGAACTCAAATGCTTCTTAGCAAGCAGCCTGTTTCGTGCGTACGCGCCCGAAACAGCGCTTGTCGGCGCCTGGCTAGCCCCGGATTCCGGCAAAGCGAATCCGGGGCCGCGCCGCACCGATCCGGAGCAAGAGCCGCACATCCACGTGCGCACCGGCTACGCTCCTCCAAGCGGGGGAGGCCCCGCGCCCCTGGGATTCGCGGGCTTTCTCGCCCGCCGGGAAGATCGGAGTTGCATGGAGCGCTACACGCGGAGAATCTACGTGCGGGTCACCGACGCCGACCTCGCCCGTGCCAAGGCGCTCGCCGAGGGAACGGAACTCTCGGTATCCGACCTCGTCCGGCTGCTCCTGCAGCTTCCCGCCGGCGATGCCGCAGCGCAGCGCGCCGTCGTGCTCGACCTCGCGACCGCCAACAGGCTCTACCGCGAGCTCAACCACTGGGGCTACCAGCGCAACCAAGCCGCGCACGCGCTCAACCGCATCGCCTACTACCTCAGGCGCAACGACATGGACGCCGCCGACGTGCTCGACGCACTGGCGCAAACGAAAGATGCCCTCGACACCGTCCGCCGCGCGACCGGCCCGCTTGCCTCCAGCGTGCGCTCTGTCGCAGAGTCGCGGATCCTCTTCCTCTAGGGGCCGCGTTGCCGATCCTGAAGCCCATATCCGGCCACACCTCCTGCGCCGGCGTCTACAGGTACCTCACCAAGAACGGTAGGGCGCTTGCGCGCGACTTCCTCAACATCGACGCGCCGGAGGAAGAAGGCTTCGACTGGGCGGCCGTCATGGACGAGACCCGCCATGCCTACCGCAACGACACGCCCTGGGGCGACAGGCCCGCGCGGACCTACAAGCACTACGTCATCTCGCCCGATCCCGGCGACGCCGTCTCCCTCGAGGGGCTGCGCGACCTCGCCATCGCGTGGGCCAGGGAGAACTTCAGCGACTACGAGGTGGCCATCGTCTACCACGATGACAACGCTGGCCGCATCCCGCACGCGCACGTCGTCGTCAACAACACCAACCTCGCGACCGGAAGAAGACTACAGGACTGAGCCCTGTCAATATAATGGACAGAGGAATCTCAGATTTTTTATGCGGTCTGCATCACCTCCGGATCGTATGCAAGGCCTCTCTCGAAGCGCTCGAAGAACTCCTGCATCACCTCTGCCAGCACGCGATCTCCTATGGACTTATGCGGGTGGAAGCGGTTGTAGTATGACTCGATAAACTCGTGTGCCTTGTGCTTGGTCGTGGATGCGTCTAAGAGGCGCTTATGGTAGTACCACACGTTCTTGAGCGTGGCGAAAAGCGATTCGGCGACCGCGTTGTCGTGGCAGCTTCCGGTTCTCCCCACGGAGAGCCTCACGTCGGGTACGGCTGAGCAGGCGGCGAACTCTGAGCTTATGTACTGGCTGCCACGGTCGCTGTGGAATATGGCCCCTCTGGCCACGTATCCGCGCGAATATGCCATCTCAAGGGCAAAGACGACAAGGCCTGCCCTCATGTTGTCCTGTATGCTTCAGCCCACCACCATGTGTGTGTACAGATCGTGTGCGACGGCGAGATATATAAAGCCTGCCGTGGTCCTGCGATAGGTTGTATCACCCACGAGCTTGGCTGTCGGCACAAGACACGAAAAGCCGCGCCGGGTGAGGGCAGGGCGCTCGGGGGTATCAGGTGCGGGCAGTATCGTTCTCTTGGAGGCATTGGATCAGATGCCGCAGATGCCAAGCTTAGCCATGCACCTGCGCACGCGGTAGCGGGTCGTGCCTGTAAATTCTGCGTAACTTTGGATCTCCTGTGAGCTTGGTCCAGACCTAGCAGGAGCTAAAGCGCCTGTCGCTTTCCTCCCATATCGTGCAGATGGCTTCCTTGATAGGACCCCACGGATCCTCGCCACCGCCTTTGGCCTTGAGCCATCTGTAGAAGTGAGCCCTGCTCACCTCCAGTACGCGCGCCATCATCGAGACGCTGTAGGTTGCCCTCTTCTCCAGCATGAGCTAAAACCTGTCCTTCAACAGAGGCTTCCGGCGAAGAAGGCTGCCTCTTTTTTAGGAACTTATTCTCGCTTTCGAGCTCGTGCATGCGCCTGTTGGCCCTGTCGAGCTGCTTGTGCTCGTCGATCCTTTCCTGGGTCACCCTTTTGGTCTTTGAGTGCTTGATGATCCAGTCGTTTAAGGTCTTGTCGTGGGCCTCAAGCTTCGCGGCGCATCCTTTGATGCTCTTCTTCGGGTTGGCCTTACGTGCCTTCCTGTAGTAGTCGATAGCCTTAAGGCAATACTTCTTCAGTGTAGTGTTTGGGTGTTTCCGGCTTCGTGCGGGACTTTGCCTTCTCTATCTCGCTTGCGCTTAGCGACATCTCATCTCTTCAATCTGCTGGCGGTGCTGGGTGGGTATCTGGACAGAGCATATCTGCTGCTAGTCCCTGAATCCCACTGTCCACCAAAAGATTACAGCTCACCTGCCTTCCGACCGCACGGCGTCGTGCCGGTCGCGGCTTGGAGCGTCTATGTCGCCGCAGCCTCCCGGTCGGATGGCAGGAAGGTAGCGACTTGCAGGGGTCCCGTGCGGATTCCACCTTCGATTCGAGGGTTCCCGCTCGGAGTCAGAGTGACCAGGCTCGGCCACGGGCTTTTCGTCTTGCTCCGCTGAAGGCCCCTGGCGCGCGCCCTGGGTGCCGCTTCACGGCGGTTCGACGTGCGTCTGGGAGCCCCCGTGCGAGGGTGCTCGAGAAAATTCTATCCGAGGGGCGGATCTCCCGTTTCCTTGAGCTCCACGAGCGCCCAGATGTCGCGGCAGATGCAGTAGCGCGCGACGTGGCCGTAGTTCGAGCGGTCCGGATGGCGGTAGCCTTCGGCATTAGTCCTGATCACGGGTGCGATGATTCCCTTGTCACGCAGCTCCGTCATGCCACGCGCCACCTGGTACTTCGTGAGTCCCGTACGCGCGCAGACCTCGTTGCTCGACATGACGCCTATCCTGCCGTCGGAAAAGATCGCATGGCAGAGCGCCGCCATGACCGCCCAGCCGTTCCTGCCGACCTGCCGCGCGACGAGGACGCCCACGAGGGCATCGGGCAGGATCGTGAAGCTCTGCTTGGCGTACAGGGCGAAGGTGCTTTCCTTCCTCGCCCCACTTAGCCCTCGTCTACCGACTTGCATACCACGGCCTGGTCCGCGAATTGCCGCCTCACGAACTCATCGCATGCGCCGCTGCTCGTGCGCCAGGCCTTTCGGATCCTAAATGCGCGCAACTCGCCACTATTGACCAGCCTGAGCACTGTGGAAAGGGAGGCGTTCAGGTACTCCGCCGCCTGCGCGAGGGTGAAAATCTCCCCCTCTGGGCTTGTCCTTGCTTCGCTCTTCTCCTCCATGGGAATCCTCCCGCCTCCGTTGCTTCTGATTCGTCTCTAGTGGGCACGCTATATCAGAAGGCGATCGTTGGGCGGAAGTCACCGCAAGTTCGAGTGAGAGCGCTTTGATGCGGCGTGATGAGGGTTTGGCCACCTGTTGAAAACTCGGGCGGTTTGAGCCCTTCTCGGGCCATTCTTTTTAAAAATTCAAAGAGAAGTTCAAGACGGTTGCGCCAGGGCGCAAATTCACCCTTAGTTGCTTGCGCTGGAGCGCAAAAGAGGTTTCTCTGGGCCGCAACCATATTTGCGCCGGCGCGCATGTTAACAACTGCTGCTTGCGCCACACCGCAACCAGAGGGCGGTTTTCGCGGCGTTTTTGGCTACCCGCGAAAAGTTTTTGGCGGTAAAATGTCGGTCACGTTGGTGGTCACATGGTGGTCAAAGAAAACCCGACCTGTTTTCGCAGGTCAGGGCTGTAATTTTGGTCGCGGGGGCTGGATTTGAACCAACGACCTCCGGGTTATGAGGGCGTCAGAGGCCGTTTCACCGTAAATCTTGCCAATCCACAGCACAGCCGATATGCGTCTGACCTGTAGTTTCTCTAATTTCATGCGCCACGGGGAGGGTTCGGGCACCATAGAGCCCTCCACGGTGCGCGGCCACCACGCCGAGACGCGCATCATCTGCCGCCACCTCGGCAACATGAAGCTCGCCGAGCTCTCCATACCGGACGTCTCCGGATGGATACACGACACGACCGCCGTCGGCTACGTGCTCAAAAGCTGCTCGAAGGCCTTCCGCCTGCTCAAGTGAGCCATGGCGCAGAACCTCAGTTCAAGACCACCGCGACTTCTGCAAGCCGCTCAAACGCGTGAAGACGCCGATAGACGCCCTCTCGCGCGAGGAGCGCACGCGAATGCTGCGCCTCGTCATGGAGGCGGAGCTCCAGCCCTTTGACTTTGCGGTGGAGATAGCCCTCACCACGGTCATGCGGCGCGGCGAGGCCTGTGCCCCCAGGTGGTCCGACCTCTCCGACGGCGGCACTATAGCCGTGAGCCACGCCCTGGGAAACGGCGGCGGCTTCTACGTGAAAGAACCCAAGATCCAGAGCTCGGCGCCCACGATTCCGCTCGCGAAGCACACCTTTCAGGCCCTCAGGCGCATGCGCGCCGAGTCGCGGGCGCAGATGGCTGAGTTCGGCCTCAAGTGCGACCCCTGATCCTGGAGACGCAGGAGCCGGAGAGCCACCCCCTACAACCCCACGCGGCCGGGCAAGGACCCCTTCCGTGCATCGCTGCACATTGTCAGGCTTTCGCAAAGTCAGGTGCAAATGTGTCTAGAAACTGGCAGCCACATTACTTGTACAAAGACGAAGCGAAACTGATTCAGACTAAACGGGGCGTTAATGATCGAAGAATGGACGTGAAATAAAATACAAGGTCGGCGAAGCCATCAAAAAGTGATGCAGTGCCATAAAAATCTTGAAATGCAACTGGTTTTTGATTGCAGAGATATGGAGCACAATAGAAATGTAAGCGTTACTCTAAACTCTAAATAACCGCTCTACGATATCGCACTATTGAATGTTATACTGTATTGAACCGCCTTGAAGGTAGCGCGTAAACCAGAAGTTGGATACCTGGAGGCATTACATGGTTGGATCAGAAGCACAGCGAGCCCACTACAAAGAGGCGTCACCCGTCGCTACCGTGGAACGACTTCATACTATTTTAGCAGAGAACAACATTCCCGTTACGGAGTCGTGGCAGGAGACCAGTTCAATCAAAACCAACGCGTTGCGTGTGGAGTTCAAGGGTACTGGCCTAGGTGCTAATGGCAAGGGAGTCTCAAAGGAATTCGCTCGTGCAAGCGGCTACGCAGAGCTGTTCGAGCGGTATCAAAACGATATGATGGGTCCACGTGTGACTTATGGTGACAAACTTCCTTTCTTATATGCAGCGGATGAACGCATCATGTCTTCAAAGGAGATTGCCTCACAGGACAATGCCTTTATACTATGTATTTCAGCCAACGAGGAATAGACGGCTCTTCTGTATCAAAGAAGGCGCAAGCATTCCGCAATCTCCAGAAGGTCGACAGCATGGTCTATGGCTTAGAGGGTTCGTACGTCACTCTTCCCTTCTACAGTATGCGGAACCATAAGGTTGTTTACCTGCCCAAGAGCACCTACAACGTATACTACGGAAGTAACGGGATGTGCGCAGGCAACACGAGCGCCGAAGCGATTGTTCAAGGTATATCCGAGATTTTGGAACGTGTTGTGCAGACCAATCTCTTTGTCAACATGCCATCACTTCCAGATGTTCCACGAGCCTATATCAAACGATTCCCCGAGATTGATGAAAGGCTCTCCTTAGCTGAGAATAACAAGGATTATCGTGTATCAATGAAGCTCTGTTCACGGAAATACCCGGTAGCCGGCCTTGTCGTTACCGAACTTAATACAGGAAGATTTGGCATTAAGCTTGGCTGTCACCCCGACTTTGGCATTGCCATGGAACGTTGTATGACTGAGGCTACCCAGGGCCAAGACTTCTTCGATTACACCGATCGATCGACTCTCGACTTCTCGAACGAGAATGTGAGGAGTTCTCTCAATATCTACAACAGCTTCAAGTTTGGTATGGGAAAGTATCCCTACCAGCTCTTCAGGCGATGTCCCTCCTTCGAGTTCGATGAACCTGTGGATGTATCAAGATTGTCCAATGAGAAACAGGCGCGTCATATGATTGATAGTCTACTAGCACAGGGTTGGGATGTACTTATCCGCGATGTCTCGTACTTCGGCTTCCCCTCCTATCATATCATTATCCCTGGCCTATCTGAGATGCAGAAGGTAACGGATGCCCAGTTCAGGGCAACAAACACACGTTATTTCGTGGCAAATTTGCTTAACAATAAGCCTGAAGAAATTCATGGTAGAAATGCAGATTACGTCATCGGTGTTATGAACTACTTTTTGGGCAATGCATTTGAGAACACCATGGCATCTTATTACGGTATCGCCCGGGAAGAAGATCTTCCCGCCGAAAGTATCAATGGCGGCTGTATGTACATGATTGCTATGTGCCATCTATCTAAATGCGAGTATAAAAAGTCTGTACCATCACTTAAAGTAGTAGTGAAACACGCAGACAAACTAGACTCTCCAGACGCACCATGGTATCGCGCTGTTCTGAAATATGCCGAAGCGATGGGAGCTATGGGTGACCATGATGAAGTCATCGGATACCTTAGAATGTTTTTTACCTCAGACATCTGCGATCGACTTGATAGGGTCTTTGTAAATCCGGCCCAAATCGTGATGAAGCAATACCCTGGCGTAGTACGTGATGGCGAAACGCCTTACGAACGCTATCGGGACATCTATGACCGCATCTCCAATATCTTCTACACGCTCAAGCAAACAGAGATCAGTGCTGACATATCCCAGCGAGATCCCCTCGCTTAACTATGGCAATGAGTCCTACTTCTCTGCGATTGGGGATGGGACTTAAAGATGCGGATATAAAGGAGGGAGGAGACAATGGAGAAGAAGTATGGCTTGATGCTCCAGGAGGAACTCGATAATGCGACTATCCTGGGCGAAGAGATTTGCGAGACCTACGAGGAAGCGACAAGTGCGTCTGCGGGTGCCGCTGCTATTGGCTGCGCCGTAGCAGCTTCCTTCGCAGCGTAACGCCCCTACCCCTGGCAGCCGTTACACTGCCAGGGGTGTATCGTGGGTCCAGTGTGTTTGGGCGGCCACGCTGGCCTGCCTATTCATCACCATCCATCATCTCATTCCTTCAGATAGCAACCACATCAGGAGGCATCGTGGACGATCCCAGAACTACAGAGGACGTTATAGAGCTCGGCAACGTGAGGAAGGCGTTCGGCAGCCATGTCGTGTTGGATGACATCTCGCTGGGGGTACAGCACGGGGAGATACTCGGGCTCCTTGGGCCTTCGGGCGCCGGCAAGACGACCCTCATCAAGATCATGCTCGGGCTTCTCGCCCCCGATGCCGGAGAGGTCTCCGTCTTCTCACACCCACCCCGGGCGTTTTCTTCGGATGCCAGCAAGAGGATTGGCGTCGTTCTGGATGATCCTTGCCTCTACGAGCGCCTTACCTGTACGGAAAACCTCAAGGTGTTCCTCAAGGCACGCGGGATCAAAGACATGGGATGCGCAGACAAGATTCTGAAGCGCGTGGGCCTGGACAAGAGCCGCTCGGTCTGTGCGCAGGACCTCTCCAAGGGCATGCGGCAGCGCCTGAGCCTTGCGCGGGCGCTCATGCATGATCCCGAACTCCTCTTCCTGGATGAACCTACAAGCGGTCTTGACCCTGGCACCGCAGAGGATATCCACGCACTGCTCCTCAAGCGGCGGGCCACCGGCGTGACGATCTTTCTTACCACCCACAACATGGAGGAGGCTACAAAAATCTGTGACAGGGTCATCCTCCTCAATGAGGGCAGGATCGTCGAGGCAGGAGCCCCACGCGAGATATGCGCGCGCCATAGCAAGGAGCACTGCGTCACAGTGATTCAAGGCAAACGGAGCTTCAGGTTCTCAGACATCAATAAAGATGCGGACAAGATATGCGCTATCCTGAAGGCAGGCAACGTCACCTCGATTTCGACCGAGAGCCCAAACCTCGAGGCCGTCTTTCTGCAGCTGACGGGAAGGGAGCTGGAATGAGCGGAACACGGCCGGGCAGTGGCCCAAATGGAGTGGACGCCGTCTTTTACAAGCAGGTGGTCGACTCGCTACGCAACAAATCAGCGCTCATGATGTTTCTCATGTTCCCGCTGGTTGCCCTTATCTTCAAGAACGCCATGACCGAGACCCAGCTTGCAAGTGCCCTGCCCATGTTCATGACGATGCATGTACTGATCGTGCCCATCATCTACACCTCAAGCGTTGTCGCAGAGGAGAAGGAGGCAGGCACGCTGCGCATGCTCACGATGTCCGGCGTGGGGCCGCTTTCCTACCTGTGTGGTGTTGCCGGCACCATCGGCGTGGCGTCAATCCTCTCGTCGCTGCTCTTCCTCCCCTGCATCGACGGACTCAATGCGGGCATGGTGGAGAGATTCCTCATGACGAATGCGGCGTGTGTGGCGTGCTCCCTGCTCATTGGCCTTGCCATAGCGCTCGTGGCCAAGCGGCAGGTCAATGCGGCGCCCATCTCAGCTCCCGTTTCGATGGCGCTGGGTATGCTCCCCATGCTGTCATCGCTGAACGACAGGCTTGAAGCCTTTGCACGCTGGACCTACACCCAGCCAGCGTATGAGCAGTTCTCCGACCTCGCCAGCACCACCATGACCTCCCGGGAGGCCATGGTGGTCGCCGTCAACGCGATGGCACTCGTCGTGCTGTTCCTCGTGCTCTTCCGTATGCGGCGACTAACCGATTAGACACAAGGAGGGACTCCGTGGGGTCTGGGGAGAGACAGGTTAACCTTCATATCCCCCGCATTGCGGGAATGTCCGCACTTTTGGCCTCTATCGTAGGCTGGGTTCTTTTTTTGTGCTCGTACCCACAACTCCGTGGACAGAGCTTGCATATGGCTTCGTCGCAACCGTGCGGAAGTTGGGGCCTGTCGTCGCAGTGGTCTTGTGCATTCCCCTGGTGCTACTTAGTGTCATCATACATGAACTCTTTCATGCTGCTGCAGCTAAGCTCGCAGGAGCAGAACACATTGAACTGATCGTTTCGCTCGACCGTATCGGCCATCCCATCTCAGTAAGAACACCACCCCTGCGACGTGGGGGATGGGAGCGTGTCTTCTTTTACTTCGCGGGTCCTAGCGCGAATGTCATGCTACTTTGTATTGCCATCTTAGTAATGGAAAGTCTAGCGGACATCTACGCTCTAGTACACAGCGAGCTTCTAATGGCTGTCATCCGACTTATCTGTGGGGAGACAGCAGCGGTGAATTTCGGACTCGCCCTCGTCAACCTGCTACCTACAGGATATTCGGATGGGCAACACTTGCAAAAGTCCCTTCGTGACGCCATATGTACATGTCGTGCTTCTCAGGGAATACATAAATTGAAATAATTTTAGGCTACCTATAAATTTCCGATGGCAACCTTGGGTAAAGTGTCCTCCATTGTTCTTCTTACCGTGGCTAAAGGTCCTATCGCCGGGCTGACGTTTACTCCAGCGATGCATCGATAGACGCCCGAAGGAAGCATACACCCAGCCCAATCCCCACAAGCACCGATATGATAACGGTACTATTGATGCCGTTCATGCCAAAGCTTGTCTCAAGCGGCACCATCGATACCAGACAGACAACAAAGGCACCAGCGTTCATTATAAGAACCCCACGCATGCAACGGGCAATGACCAGAGAATCGGTAAGGAACCAGACAAGGGCAATCTCACCTGTGCTCACCATCACCAAAGGGAAGAGGTAGGTGTATTCCTCGATGCTCGTACCATAGACAAACCGGAGAAGGAGCGCTCCTACAAACGAGAGCACCACAATCATTGCAACAACCACTACCACAATAAGCGCAAAAACCCTGAGGTAATACTGACGCTCGACATATACGCAGGCTTTGATTCGGAGGCCAAGCACGCCGCCGTGGGCAAGGCGGACGAGAGCTTCGGCATTGACATGAGCTCGACGGCGCTCTGGGGACCGCAGGCTGCATAGCCAGTCGCCGAGCCGGAGGGCCCCACGTTCACCGTTAGGCAGCTTGAGGCCATGCTCGCCGAAGCCAAGTGGAGGGAAGCCGACCATGAGAGCGCTTAGAGCACTGCTGCAGTTGCTGAAGGCCGTCGCGCGCATAGCGCTCAAGTTCATGCAACCAGGCTTCTGCTCGAACCTACTTGAACCTGCTCGAACCCGAGGTTCGACCTCCGTGGGCTACCGGACCTGCGGGCCCCTCGGGCGGGCCGTTTTTACTCTAACCCACTATGCCCTTCTGGTAATAGCCCTGCGCCTGCCCTTACCTGCGAAACGCCCGGAAGCTATGACCGAGCTCTGCCCTACTATGCCCTGTAGAGGTCATAGTACTGGGATGGGTCCGTCGGACTCGTGCCGTGCCAGCCGAGGATACCCTTCTTCGAGAGCGACTTCAGCGCCGCGCGTGCCACCCTTGGCGCTACGACCCAGATGGCCGACCAGCTCCTTGACCGTCACCCTTCCCCTCCCGTACACGTACTGGAGGGCGGCACGCTCGTACTCGCCCAGGACGCCGACCACGTCCTCGCCGAGGTCACTCGCAATCGAATCGCCCCGGCGCAGGACGCGCGAAGTCGCACTGTTCTCGAGCGTAAGCCGCACCGAGGCGCCGTTTGGCTCCGAGAAGGTGGGCTCCCTCAGGAAGAAGCTCGCCATCTCATCGTAAATGCGCTGCACGCCCTCGTTGAGCTCCCTGACCCAGCCGAACTCCACCAGGGTGCGCACGATCGTGGGATTGCGCGACCGGCGGGTATACTTCATGTTCTCGAGCGTCACGATGTTGGGGAGCTTGCCCGGGCTCGTTATCTCGAGGCGGTCGTCGTACATCATCACGCGGATATGGTCGCCACTCATCGCGTAGTCGCGGTGCGTGACCGCGTTCACGAGCCCCTCAAACCAGGCGAACTCCGGGTACTCCGGTATGACCTTGAACCTGTCGTCGGCCCCGAGGTACTGGAACTCCCTCAGCTGGCTCGAGATGAACTCCTTCGCACCCTCGATCGTCTTGGGGAGCGGCCCGTCGAAGGTCCGATCCTTTACGATGTTGAGCCTGCGACCCGTCTCCATCTTGCTGCCGTCGAGGCGGATGACGCGCACCCGAGCCCATGGCATGAACCTGGCGGGGTTCTCCGAGAAGAGGAGTACCCCCGCGTTGGTGAGGTGACCATCCTGGAGGAAGCCGCAGCTCCGAAGGACCAGCTCGTCGCTCGCCTCCGTGCCAAGCTCGGTCTTGTAGCGAGACATCACCTCGGGGTCCACGTCCCCCATCGAGGAGCGCTCCTGCACCTCGTCCTCGTAGCGGCGTTGGTTCTTGTCGTACTCGAGCGCCAGCACCGGATCGCGCTCGAGCTCGACGCTGCTGTCCTTCTGGCGCAGGAAGACCGCCCTGTCGCTGCGCCTGGAGATGACATGGCCCGATGAGGGACCTATCTCAAGCACGAGGATACAGTCTTCTTCTCCTCGCAAGTTGGTCACGGGAATGCGCACGGGGTAGACCTCGGGTGCGGGCTCGCACCCCACGAGCGCAGCCCGATCGAACTCCTCGATGCCGCGCGCCGTCTCTCTTGAACCCAGTAACCCTGCCGTCTCCTTACCCACGGCCTCCGATATCTCGCGCACGGTGTCGGTTGACTTGCCGCCCAAAAAGACCGTGGTGTCGCAGCAGTCCACGATGGTCGCGGCGTCGTCCTTGTAGCGGCTCTTGAGCTGCGACATCGACTGCAGGTAGACGGTCATGGAGACGTTGCGGCTCCTGACGACAGCGATGGTCCTCTCGATGTCCGGGAGCCGCCCGATGTTTGCGAACTCGTCGAGCAGGAAGCTCACGTGGGTGGGAAGCGCCCCGCCGTAGCGTGAGAGCGCCCGGCGGCAGAGGACGTTCACCGCCTGCCACATCATGATCGCGAGGAGGAACGAGCAGAGCCCGCTCGTGTCGCTCACGATGGCGAAGATGGCGCGGCGGCAGTCCGCGTCGCCGAGCTTGTCGAGCTCCATCTCGTCGTAGGAGACGAGCTCGCGCACCTGGGGTATCGCGAAGGGCTCCATGCGCGTGTTGCAGGAGACCAGGATGGACTTGGCGGTGCGCCCCGCCGCGTCCTTGAACATCTTGTAGTGCAGAAGGCAGAAGTCGTCCTCCACGGCGACGGGCTCTGCCACCCTGACCCACCTGAAGCGCGCGCTTCCCGCGCTCGCCGTCCGCGAGAGCGGGTCCGCGACGTCCTCGCCTGCGGGCACCTCCACGTAGCGCATGCCCGTCTCCACCTCATAGAAGAGGAGGTCGAGCGGGCTCACGTAGTCCTCGTCCGTCTCCTTGGCGCGCGAGCGAGAGCAGGGTCACCACGCCCGAGAGCGAGCGGTCCTCGCGCGGGCAGTGCTTGACCAGGTAGCCGATGAGCGCCACGTAGAGCAGGCGCTCAGCGTTCTCCCAGAAGGAGTCGGCGGCGTGGCGGTCGTCGCCGGAGGTGTTGGCGATGAGGCAGCCCACGAGCTCCAGGATGTCCGCCTCGTCCTCGACGTAGGCGATGGGGTTGTAGTGGAGGGACTTCGTGAAGTCGATGGTGTCGAACGCGAGCACCCTGTAGCCGCGCTCCTCCAAAAGGCCTCCTGCCATGGGGAGCGTCTGGCCCTTGGGGTCGGTCACGAAGTAGCTGGCGTTCGCCTGCATGATGTTGGGGAGCAGGTCGAAGAAGGTCTTGCCGGAGCCCGAGCCTCCCACGACCGCGCGGTTGAGGTTGCGCTGCCATAGGCTGCCGACGTTGGCTGCCTTGGCGTCGAGCGCCATGCGCACGTCGCGCGAGAGGATGACGTTGTTCTCGGGGTGCTTTGTGTCTGCGAATTTGCGGGTCTCGTTGGGCTTCGCCCAGCGGGCGCTGCCGTGCTCCTCGCCGGCGCGCTCGGCCCGCCCGTGCGTGAGCGAGTAGGCCCAGAGGGCCCAGACGCCGCAGGCGGCAACGAGCCCCGACGCGAGCGGGGCGGCCCCTCCGTGGAGGATTCCGTTCTGCGCGATGAATGCAGGCAATGCTCCTAGTGCCTGGTTGAGGTTTCCCATGAAAGGGCCAGGAAGCGTGGTTAAACATGAGACGTAGGCGTCCGCGACGACGAACGCTGCCGCCGACCCTGCGGCTGCGATTGCGAGCATGGCCTTGGAGACGGCGCTCATCGAGTGCCCTTCTCCCGGTCGGGC
Source organism: Atopobium sp. oral taxon 416 (assembly GCF_018128285.1). Taxonomy (NCBI): domain Bacteria; kingdom Bacillati; phylum Actinomycetota; class Coriobacteriia; order Coriobacteriales; family Atopobiaceae; genus Atopobium; species Atopobium sp. oral taxon 416. Next base: position 658,330 of record NZ_CP072380.1, on the reverse strand, counting down.
GCCGGCCTCTCGCGCACGCGCGTGTGCCCGCGTTCGCTTTCCAGTGCCTCGGACGCCTTGCGGGCCTCCTTGGCGCGCTCCTCAAGGGGCCGCTCGTCGCGGACCCTCTCGGCCTCGCGCCCGAGCCGCTCAAGGGCTTTCGCCTTGGCGGCCTCGGTCTCGCGCGAGAGCTCGTCGAGCCCCTGCCAGACCTCCTAGGCGTCCGAGACGTGGAAGAGCAGGTACTCCTTGTCCAGCTGCTCGTCGGCGAACCAAGCGGTATTGACGCCGTGGGCCCTGAGCTTCGCCTCGATAATCTCCTTGATGCCGTCGTAGTCGTCGAGCGCGCGGAACTCGTACATATCGAGCTTCGCGTACTCCACGGGCGCGGCACCGCCTCTCGTCTTCTCTTGAGCGGTAGTTGATTTCGCATGCTCCAGGGCGGCATGCAGGCCGTCGGCGCGCCGGATCATGGCGGCGGCGCCCATGCACTCCGCGAATCGCGTGAGGTCGTCCAGTATCTTCTGCCCGGAGTCGTCACCGTAGTCGTCTGCCATCAGGCACCGCCTCCCTCTGCCACGTCACCGAGGACGAGGGAGAAGGGCGAGCGCCTCGGCGTCGCCCTTCTCCTCGGCCAGGCGCCTGAGGTCGGCGGCGATTGCCTCGGGGTTCTCGGCGATGGACCTCTCCACGCACGAGAGGAACGCCCACCAGTCGTCGTGGGCGTCCATGATCTCCTTGCTCCTGTGCTTCAAAAGGCACAGGGCCACCTCGCGCGCGGTCGCGCGCGCCTCGTCACCCGGCGCTTTCCCCATCACCTGCGCACCTGCCTGAGGTCGGACATGCCGGCACCGGAGCCGAACTCCTCTATCACCTGGCGGCGGCGCTCGACGATCTCGTCGAAGCGCTCCTTCTCGACGAAGCAGACGAGGTCGATGTCCAAGACCAGCGCGAACTCCACGAGCTCGGCCGCCGTGAGCGTGCGGTTGCCGCGCAGGCTCTCGCTCAGGGCGTTGGGGGTCATGCCCGCGCGGCGTGCCAGCGTCGCTATGGACATGCCCGACATCTCCCGGGCGAGCGCGATCTTGCTCGCGATGTACCTGTTGAGTTCCATGGTTCACTCCTGCCTTCCGACCGCACGGCGTCGTGCCGGTCACGGCTTGGAGCGTCTATGTCGCTGCAGCCTCCCGGTCGGATGGCAGGAAGGTAGCGGCTCGCAGGGGTCCCGTGCGAATTCCACCTTCGATTCGAGGGTTCCCGCTCGGAGTCAGAGTGACCAGGCTCGGCCACGGGCTTTTCGTCTTGCTCCGCTGAAGGCCCCTGGCGCGCGCCCTGGGTGCCGCTTCACGGCGGTTCGACGTGCGTCTGGGAGCCCCCGTGCGAGGGTGCTCGAGAAAATTCTATCCGAGGGGCGGATCTCCCGTTTCCTTGAGCTCCACGAGCGCCCAGATGTCGCGGCAGATGCAGTAGCGCGCGACGTGGCCGTAGTTCGAGCGGTCCGGATGGCGGTAGCCTTCGGCATTAGTCCTGATCACGGGTGCGATGATTCCCTTGTCACGCAGCTCCGTCATGCCACGCGCCACCTGGTACTTCGTGAGTCCCGTACGCGCGCAGACCTCGTTGCTCGACATGACGCCTATCCTGCCGTCGGAAAAGATCGCATGGCAGAGCGCCGCCATGACCGCCCAGCCGTTCCTGCCGACCTGCCGCGCGACGAGGACGCCCACGAGGGCATCGGGCAGGATCGTGAAGCTCTGCTTGGCGTACAGGGCGAAGGTGCTTTCCTTCCTCGCCCCACTTAGCCCTCGTCTACCGACTTGCATACCACGGCCTGGTCCGCGAATTGCCGCTTTACGAACTCATCGCATGCGCCGCTGCTCGTTCGCCAGGCCTTGCGGATCCTGAACGCGCGCAACTCGCCACTATTGACCAGCCTGAGCACCGTGGAAAGCGAGGCGTTCAGGTACTCCGCCGCCTGCGCGAGGGTGAGAATCTCCCCCTCCGAGCTTGTCCTTGCTTCGCTCTTCTCCTCCATGGGAATCCTCCCGCCTCCGTTGCTTCTGATTCGTCTCTAGTGAGCACGCTATGTCAGAAGGCGCGCAATAGGCAGGAATCGCTGCAAATTAGAGTGGAAGCGCTTCGAGGTGATGCGATGGGGGATTGCGACGTCTGTTGAAAACTCGGGCGGTTTGAGCCCTTCTCGGGCCATTTCTTTTTAAAAATTCAAAGAGAAGTTCAGAACGGTTGCGCCAGAGCGCAAATTCACCCTTAGTTGCTTGCGCTGGAGCGCAAAAGAGGTTTCTCTGGGCCGCAACCATATTTGCGCCAGGGCGCATGTTAATAACTACTGCTTGCGCCACACCGCAACCAGAAGCCGGTTTTCGTGGCGTTTTTGGCTACTCGCGAAAAATTTTTGGCGGTAAAATGTCGGTCAGGTTGGCGGTCAGATGTCGGTCAAAAGAAAACCCCGACCTGTTTTCGCAGTTCAGGGCTGTAATTTTGGTCGCGGGGGCTGGATTTGAACCAACGACCTCCGGGTTATGAGCCCGGCGAGCTACCAACTGCTCCACCCCGCAATATGCGTTGCACCTCAGTGCAAATAATAAATATAATTGCTTCCTTGGACTGAGTCAAATCTACTACGTTTTCTACACACTTAATCATATTAACATACCAGTCGACGTGGATACATTGCTGGTGGCAGGTAAATAGAGACCATGCAGTAAACCAAACATCACTGATCCATGGGAATCGTTCTACCCTCTTGAATCATTTTACTTGGTATTCATCGATGTACCTATCCTCGAGATGCTCTAAGAAAGCACTAATAGGTAAAAATGGGCTCTTCGGTAGTTTGTGTGGGTAGCCCGCCATAGCTTTGCGCAGCTCGCATGCAGAAAACACGCAGTCTCAAGACGAACGGCCGCGCGAGGGGCCGCCCCGCGCCGTTTTCCCAAAGGATTTCACTTCGTCAAATGCATCCGATGCAAAGGGAGGCAGGCGTATGGGAACGATTCTGCACTACGTCCTGTCGCTTGTGAAGACTGTCGTGGTGGGGGCCGCGATAAGGGGGACTCGATAGTCGTGCGGGTGAGGCCGCACAGGCGCGAGCAGCTGAGGTGCCCGGTGTGCGGGCGCCGCTGCAGCTGCCACGACCACGTGCCGGCGAGGCGGTGGAGGGCGATGGAGCTCGCCTCCTCGAGGTGCTACCTTAAGTAGCGCCCCGCACGCGTGAGCTGCCCCGAGCACGGCGTGCATGAGGAGAGGGTGCCATGGGCAAGGGCGGCATCGAGGGTCACCCGCGACTTTAAGGAGTGGGTGGCGTGCCTCGCTGTTCACAGCCCGCTCTTATGGACTGCAAGGCTGGCCAGGATCGAGTGGAAGAGCGTGGGCGGCATCTGCAGGCGGGTGTAGGAGGAGATCGAGGCTGCACGCGGACAGGGCCACATCGACGGCCTGAGGCACAAAGGCATAAGACAAGACGAGCTACAAGAAGGGCCACAGATACCTCACGGCCGTTGTCGACCATGATCTGGGATGCCTCGTTTGGGCACAGGAGGGATACGGCAAGGAGGTGCTGTCGCTTTTCCTGGACGGGCTTACGCGCGAGCAGAAAAGCTCGATCGAGGTCGTCACGGCAGACGCAGCGAAGTGGATAGAAGAGCTACTCTGGCGTCGCTGCCCCAATGCAAGATGGGTCATGGACCCCTTCCATGTGGTCGAATGGATAAACGATGTGCTCGAGCGGGTGAGGCGCGACGAATGGCAGGCAGCGCGCCAGGCAGACAGGCAGGCGAGGGCCGCCGAGCCCAGGGCGCAGCACGTACCGGGGAGCTCAGGGAGCGTGCGCGCAGCCTCTCGGCGGATGCCTTTCGCATTAAGGGGAGCAGCTATGCGCTCGCGAAGAACCCCTAAGGACCTGAGCGCGCGGCAGAGGGAGCGGCTCTTAGAGCTGAAGCGCGCAGAGGGCCATCTTGCACGTGCATGGACGCTCAAGGAGGATCTTGAGGGCCATCTTCCGCGCAAAGGATGCGCATGAGGCACAAGGGCTGCACGACAGCTGGCTGAAGGCCACCGCATACTGCAGGATCGCGCCCGTCGTCGCAGTCGAGAAGAAGGTGAGGCGCAGGCGTGCTGACGTGATAGCCGCCGTCGAGCTCGGAACCGGCAACGGGCGCGTCGAGAGCATCAACAACAAGATCAAGGTCACCATAGCCAGCGGATACGGATTTTGCAACACTGACAACCTCTGAGCGCTGATCATGCTGCGCTGCCCCGACCTGCAGCCTGCGCTGCCCTGGGAGGACAGGGCCGAGGAGAAGCGGAAGAGGGACGAGCGCAAGCGGAAGGACCGGGAACGCGACAGGAAGAGGAGCAAGGAGAGGGCAGACAAGGCGAAGGCTGCCTAGCCGAGCTCCGGGCCACACAAACTACCGAAGACTCTAAAAATGACTGAGGACCTCCAGCATAACCGCAGGAGTTCCTGTCGCCTCCAAACCGTACAATGAGGATACAAGGTTGATGCATCCGAGAGGGCAAAGAAAGAGATGGTAAAGGGGCATGCAGGCGCTCTGAGTAGGCGCGAATGCGAGAGCAAAGAGACATTGATGGGCCTTTTGGAGAGGTTCTCAGACGAGGAGTCGTGCGAGGGGAGGCTTATCGAGGAGAAGGTCTCCGGCGGCTTTGTCTGCCCCGTATAGGTAAAATGAGCTCATCCACTCTATTGCCGGGTGTGTCAGCTGTTATACAAAAGGAGTAGCCATGCAATACGTGATTGCACTCTTGATCGGTTATGCCTGCGGTAACTTCCTTACCGCTGATGTTGTCTGCCGTCACGTGGTTCACAAGAGCGTCTTCGACGTAGGCGTTGGCAATCCAGGCATGGCAAACGTGGGGCATGAACTAGGCACAAAATGGGCCCTCGTCGTACTTGCGGGAGACATCCTGAAGTTTGTGCTCGGTATGTCCCTCACCTGGATTTTCTTCGGCCACACGCTTCCTCTGATGCTAGTATCCGGCTTAGGCGTGACCTGTGGCCACAACTTCCCGATTTGGCACCACTTCAAGGGTGGCAAAGGGGTCACAACAACCTGTTCGACGATCATCTTCTCTGACCCCGTGTGGGGAACTATCGCCAGCCTTATCGGCTTTGCCACGGTGCTCGGTTCTGAATACCTCTGCGTCGGGGCTCTGGTGATTCCTGTCTCCTATCTCATTATCCTGCTCATCCGGGGCACAGACGTGCTTTCGCTGCTTGCCGCACTGGCACTCTCCCTCATTATGCTGGAAGAGCATCTCCCAGCGATCCTTGAGATCAAGAGCGGTACTACACCGAAAGCACACATTGCCCTGACAGTCAAATCAAAGTTCCATCGTTAGCGTTACTCGTCGTCTTGTGGGAACTTAACACCGATCTGTCTGCGGATCTCATCAGATACTGCAAGCACATTGAGCGTGTTCTGCTGGTGCTCAAACACTGTCTTATCGTTCTCTTTGTCACCCAGTACTGCGTTGGCAAAGACCTGTACTTCAAAGACCATATCGTTCTTTGGTACCTCGAGATTAATATCTTCAGCTTTACCGTTACCCCGGCTACCGAAGGCCTCACCGGAGCTCACATATGGGATAAAGCGGAACTTGTACGGCAATGATGCCTCATCCCACAAAAGCGTACCGGCATCGCCTTCAAGCTGTGAGGAGAGATAATCGTTGGACACCTTGCCGTAGGAAATATCAATAAGGAATAACGGATAGGTTAGGATCGCCTCTCCCGCAAGATCAATCAGTGTATACGGATCGTTGTCGCATTTTGGCTCCACCTTGTGGGTAAGCGCACTCGCTTTGACTGATTCAGGCTTACCGAAGAGCTGCATCACCTCTTCAAGTGGATAAACGCCGATATCCATCAGTGAGCCTGCTGCCATGTACGGATCGAAGATGTTGACACCCTCCCCCGCCTTCAGCTTTGCAATACGTGAGGTAATCTTCGAGAAGCGGATGGTGCCCTTTCTCGGAGTTCCCACACGCTCGATCAGCTCCTGGAGCTTCTCCGGTCCTGGGCCAAAGGTGTTGCGTGCCGCTTCAAGGGCCACGACATGCTTTTCACGGGCAAGGTCAATGAGCTCCTGTCCGAGCTTCTGGTTTGCCGCAAAGGACTTCTCCACCAGAACGTGCTTGCCAGCTTCAATCATCTGTTTTGCCTGTTTGGCATGCAGCCCGTTCGGCGTCGCGATGTAGACGGCGTCTACCTCATCCGATTCTGCCAGATCATCGAGGGAATCAAACCAGAGGGAGACACCATGTGCCTCCGCAAAGGCTTTTGCATCTTCAAGCTTGCGCGAATATGCTGCGGCATATGTAGCCTTCTCCACCTGAGACAGCGCATCCAAAAAGAGCTCTGTAATGTGACTTCTGCCGATTGTCGCGACTCTCACTTTCGCCATCCTTTAGGTCCTTTCATTCAAGAGATATCTATGGTTACTTTCAGCATACCCACGAAGCAAGGCAGAGTGTTACAGCAAATCGGCTAAATTGGACGCTGCCCATACGGAGGGCACAACCTCCGGATTCTGAGGCACCTCATACCAGAAAGGCCTCCCATCTATTCAAAATGGGAGGCCCTTCAATACGAGATGGAATCCATGCGATTCAACCGCATTACTTCGTCGGTGGATTACTGGGCAAGATAGCCGCCGTCAATATAGAGGTGCGTACCGGTGGTGAATTCGTTCTCGACGAGAAACATAACGCCGTGGGCAATCTCTTCAGGCTTACCGAGCCGACCAAGTGGATGCAAAGCGGCCAAACGCTCCATGCCTTCCTTACCCTTGGTTTCCCCGTTCACCGCGCCACTATAGACATAGCCGGGGTTCACGGCGTTCACACGGATGTTATACTCGGCAAGCGTCAAGGCGACGGATTGCGTCAGCAGGTTTACGCCGCCCTTAGAAGCGTTGTAGGAAGGCAGATTCGGATCACCAACAGATCCCTCGATCGATGAGGTACTCACAATAGCCCCACCATGGTCCTGTTGCTCCATCTGCTGGGCTGCGTACTTGACAACGTTATTGAAGTCATCGTCACCCATCTGGTCAACCGGATGGACACTGTCGATACCGGTGTTGTTGTATATGATATCGATGGAATCATAGGTCTTCACGGCAAAATCAATCAGGTCCTTGGCTTGCTTAGGATCGCTGGCATCGGTTCTGTGAAAAGAAACCATTCGGGGATACTGCCTTCAATTCCTCAAACGCTTTAGCACCGCGCTCCTCGTCACGTCCGGCAATAACCACCTTGGCGCCCTTCTCGAGAACAAGCCCAATTTGCATAGCTGTGCTGGCTACATGACCTGCCTTGCGTAGAAGTCCCTGTATCTGAGCACTTCTCGGCAGCACATGGCGCACCCCAGCATCCAAGTGACCTCCTCGTCCATGGTGTCGCTGACATTCCAGAAGACTCATCAAAGGTCGAGCCATCCTCTGGATGTCGGCTGCCCTGAAGCCGCTGTAGGACCTCAGGAGACTCTTGAGTAGGTTGCATTCCTGGTTGACCATGTCCTAGGAATTCTCCCTGTCGGGGAACCTGCGGCATGCCTTAGCGCCCTGCATCTTACTCCTAAGGCCCAAGCGCTCTGCGAGGATGCCTTACAACTTTTCCCTGTCATACACGAGCACGGTGCCTTGCGCGATATACCCACCGAAGGCATCCCATGTCCTCTTCCGACTCGTCTTCCCGCATTCATCGGCCAGATGAAGCGATGCCCCGTGCACATTGGCGGAGATGCCTATGCAGATCTTGTTCCTGGAGAGGCCCCTCGAAGCACTGCCGTGGGGGGGGTGATGACCTGTGTCAATATTTCGGACGGCAGATTGTCAAGCTGAGTGCAACATCTCCCTAAAGACCTCGTTGGCTGTCCTATATCCAAGGACCTTCCTCGGCCTGTCGCAGATCAGCTCCACCGCATGCTGGACCTCCTCGTCCGTAACCTTGCCGAAGTCGGTGCCCTTAGGGAAACGATGATTAATGCCCTATGACGTGCCTGAGGGGACCGACCACACGACTTTTCGCGGCCGGTATGCGGGGAAGGCAGAAAAGGATGCTCATCCAGCACGTGCAGGAGCCGCTATCCTTACATCTGTCCTGCCCCATGCACCGCAAGAAGGCTCCAAGACAGATCAAGCGACTCTGGGAGCCGGGAGGTGCAGCCTGCCGGCAAAAGATGCACATGGGTAAGGTTTGCAAGGGCGAGGCAGACTCGAGTGTGCAGGCATCTTCTCTATCCCCTAGTAGCGCTTCCTTAAGGGGCAGAAGCGCCGCTTCACGATAAGGAAGGGATGCTTCTGCCTTTGAGCGGCCGGAGGCCTTCCTGGACTCGATGCCTTTCTCGGACAAGAGTGCACAGGCAAGGCCCTTTATGGTCGAAGGCTTCCTTGCGACACTCCAGCGCATAGATGAGAGGTGTGGGTCTTTATGCGTCGGCAGATTGTCAAGCTGAGTGTAACATCTCCCTAAAGACCTCGTTGGCTGTCCTGTATTTCAGGACCTTCCTTGCCCTGTCGCAGATCAGCTCCACTGCATGCTGCACCTCCTCGTCTGTGACCTTGCCGAAGTCGCTGCCCTTAGGGGAAGAACTCCCGCAGGAGCCCGTTGGTGTTCTTAACTGTTAGCTTCTGCCATAGATGGTGAGGGTCGCAGAAGTAGAACTGCACGCCTCAAAGGGCATCTGTGACATCTGCATGCCCTGCGAGCTGCTTGCCCCTATCCGGAAGTGAGCGTCTTAAGGGGACGTCCCTGCAAAAGCCCGACCTCGGCCTTAGAGACGCTCCCGCTGTCGTGGTGGCATCTTCTCGCGGCCAAGCAGCCTCACTGCCCTGTCGGCAAGCACGAGCAGGCACACGGGTTCGCTGCCACGAGTGTGTCGTCTGCCCACTCGCTGAGACGAGACCTCTCATCGGCCTGCTTGGGCCTCTCATCCACGCTGTGTAAGATCCTGATCTTACCCCTCGTCTTAGGCCTCTTGCTGCAGACCTGCTTCCCCTTCCTGCGCAGGTGGCGCCGCACCTGGCCTTGCGGGCCGGATCCCGGCAGCTCGAGCGTGGCGGCTACGGACCTGCCGGTAAGAATAGTCGGCAGGCTCAACGACGCACCTGCCGCCACCCTCGAGCCTGAGATATAGTCTATCTCCTCCAGGGACCAGTGTCTGTCCATGATGAGCAAGCGCACCTTCTGTGCAAGCGCAGGGTCTGAAAGCCGCCTTTTCGCCCTGCATCTCCTGCGGCGCTCATCCGCCCTCCTTTTGGGCAGTACATGCCTTAAAGCGGCCGTGCCAGCCGTTCCTCTTGAGCTTGTGGCAGACGCTGGAGCTGTCCCTGCCGATCTCTGCCGCGATATAGGCAATTGGCCTTCCCTTGTGCCATGCAGCTCGGCTATGCAGTTCCTCTCCTGTAGGCTAAGATGTGTGTAGTGGCACATTCCTTTTAGCTTTCGACGTTGATTGAGACAACCAACATCGTAGCCTTCCGGAGTGTGCCACGCTTGCATTCAGCAGGCCATCCTGTTGCACTTAGAATGCTGATCCACCGTCCTTAAGGGCGCTTCGCTATACCTCTATAGCCTAAAGTCTGCATAGCAGAACCTGTCATCTTCCCTCACGAGTGCATGTGCCACAGGATATGTCAGATACATTCTAAGCGCTCGTCTCCACACCGTGCACAAGGCCGCTACCGGCGTCTACGCCAATATGCGCCTTGTATCCGATACGCCAGGCTCCCCTTTTCTTGGACTGGTGCGCTTTAAGGGTCGCGTGCATGGTCTTTGTTCTTTGTGAAGCTTTAAGGCCCAGGTGAAGGTCGCATCCACTATGGAGCCACCGCGCGCCGTGATCCCTGCCTCTTTAAGGCTATGGCGCATCTTCGCAAGTGTCGTTGCATCCGGCACCTGCGCCTGCATAAGGTCTACGTGCACAGAAGCGCTACTAGGAGTGGCAATCCAGGATAGCATCCTTAAGTTCCCTCGTCTTAAGAGAGCAAACATTACCTAAACAGGCTACATCTCAAAGCATCGTCTTTGCAGCGCACACATGCCTGACAAGAGCCTGTCAGTGGTAGCTGGGTTTCACCAGTGCAATCCAGCTATCCCACACAACGATTGCATCCATTTGCTCCAGGTGTGCCTCTCGCCTGGTCTTTCTCCTCAGACCTTAGGATGTAAGGTCCTAAAAGCTCATCTATCTGCCCATATCTTCCTTTTGGATATGCAGGAATGCGTGGATGTAGCTATACCATATCCAGAAGACAGATAGGCATCTATGTGGGTATGGGCACTGCGTGGTTCGAGACATTTTGAGCCGGTGGCATACAGCGTGTGGTCCCACTGACCTCATCGAGGCGAATCAATCATCGTTTCCCTATAGGAGCGTCCATTTTTGGCAACTAAGGGAGATATCGGTTTCAGAGGACTTGAAACAACCTTTTGCATCCTGTCGATGCTGCAACATGAAATGTTTCTGGCTTGTACAAAAATCTCTCATGGATCTTTCATCACCCTTGGATGTGAGACAGGGCCCAGAGTATGGGGGCTGCCCATACGACGGAGGCGTCCCTATACTCATTCCATCTGTGCCATACTGAACTCTGTATTCTGAAAATCTCTGAGAAAGGGAGCATATGGCAGATACAGAGAATAAAGTCCCTCCGTATTCCTCGAGAGATGAGATCCCCGAGCAATACACCTGGAACCTCACGGGACTCTATAAAACCGACGACGACTTCAAACAGGCGCTCAAGGATGTACAATCAATCCCAGAAGCGTACGCCGCTTGGAAGGACAAAGCCTTCACCTCTGGGGCGAACCTCCTCGCCTACATGAAGTTCGACGATGAGGAAACGGTTGAGCTCAGTAAGCTCTGGAACTATAGCACCTGCAAAGCTGACCAGGATACCCGCAACAGCCAGTGGCAGACCGTGTTGACACAGATGAACGACCTCGAAGCCAAAATCGAAGCTGCCAACGCCTGGTTCCAGCCCGCTCTTCTCGCTGTCAGCGACGAACAACTCGACACCTGGTACAACGAGACTGAGGGCCTCAAGCTCTACAAGCTCGCACTGGATCGTATGAGAGCACTCAAAGCTCACACCCTAGAGCCGGACGAGGAGCAGTTGCTCGCACAGGCAGACGTTCTGGAGTCACAGCCGAACACGATCTTCTCGATGCTCAATGACGCAGACCTCTCCTTCCCGGATGTCAAAGACAGCGAGGGCAACACCCACCATGTGACGCACGGTAGCTTTGTGCCGTTGCTTGAAAAGTCACCGGATAGAACACTGCGTGAGAACGCTTTCCACTCGGTGTATGGCGTCTACGGTAGCGTGAAAAACACCGCAGCTGCGGTCCTCACCGCACAGATGCAAACCTTGAAATTCTTCGCGCAGGCTCGCCACTACAGCAATTCTCTGGAGGCCTCCCTCACCCCCACCGAAGTGCCGGTCGAGGTCTACGACAATCTGATCGACTCCGTCCACAACCGCATTCAGCCCCTGCATGACTATGTTGAGCTGAGAAAGCGCGTTATGGGCGTCGATCACCTGCACTACTGGGATATCTACACCCCACTGGTGCCAGATATCAACCGCAGATACTCCTATGAGGAGGCTTGTGAGCTCATGTATAAGGCGCTCACTCCTTTGGGTGAGGATTACGTCAACACCGTTAAGCACGGTGTCGCAAGCCGCTGGATCGACGTCTTTGAGACCCCCGGCAAGCACAGCGGCGCTTACTCTGCAGACGGCTCAGGCGCTAACCCGCTGATCCTGCTGAACTTCCAAGGCACACTGGAAGACGTTTCCACCCTCTGCCATGAGATGGGTCACTCGATGCAGACCTGGCTCTCCCACAAGAACCAGCCTGTTCGCTATCGGAACTACGCGATGTTCGTCGCTGAGGTAGCTTCCACGACCAACGAATGCCTCCTTACGCATTACCTGCTGAATCAGACAGATGACAAAGCAGAGCGTACCTATCTGATCAACGAGTTCTGTGAGAACTTCAAGAGCTCCCTCTATCGTCAGACCCTCTTCGCCGAGTTTGAGCGTGACATCAACAAAGCCTGCGCAAACAACGAGGGTACCGGTGCAGAGGATATGAACCGCCTCTACGCCAAACTCAACGAGTTCTACTACGGTCCAGCCTTTGAGGACAGCTCAGAGATCGAGCTCGAGTGGGCACGCATCCCACACTTCTACTACAACTACTACGTCTACGTTTATGCGACGAGCTTCGCCGCTGCGGTGGCACTCTCCAACCGTATCCTGACCGAAGGTAAGCCGGCAGTCGACGACTACCTGAACTTCCTCTCCGGTGGCTGCTCCAAAACCCCGATCGAACTGCTCCGTGGAGCGGGTGTTGACATGGCCTCAGGCAAGGCTGTGGATTCCGCGCTTGAAGAGTTCGACAAACTTGTCAAGGAACTCAACAAGCTGCTCTAAGCGAAACACCTCACACGTCTGACACGAGGGCTGCGGGAGTGTTCCTGCAGCCCTCGTTTTGGTTACTGATCTGTTGTTTTAAGGCTACTGCTTATCCCGACATCTCACCGACGGTACTACGGTCTTGATCTGGTGCGCCAGTTTGAGATACTTCTCGTTCTCCTCTGTGCTCATAAACTTCGGCATACGCTGTTCCTGTGCTGCCTGCGCAATGTCCTCAAAGGCAGTTGCCACTGCGTCATCCTCTGCGAACCCGATGTGCCAGCGCGCGGTATCGATGATCTCGTCGAAGGCGTTGGCTACAGCAACCGAGTTGGGGACTTTCTTGATCATCTGATAGTCATTGCCTGCATCCCCGAAGGCTGCGATCTCGGCGTCGGCAATACCGAGATAGTGGGCAAGCCAGAGCGCCGCTTCCCCTTTGTCCCAACCGTGTGCGGTGATATCGATAATGCCGCCGACTGGACAGGAGAAAGAGAGCTCAGGACACGCCTGTTGCAGCGCCTCCATCAGCTCATTTTGATCTTCCAGCGGTCCGTCGAATTGCACGTTGGCTTTGACCAGCGAGAAGGTATCGGGATTGTACCGATCGACACCGGAACAATTTCTCAGGTGCCCCATGTGGTGCTCAACCATCTCATCGACCGTCGTGCCGGAAGCCCAGGAGCGGTTGTCCGCCTGATACGCCAGAATGCAGGCGCGTTCGTCCTGGCTCACCACATCATCCGCCTTGCGCATACCTTCACGGTCAAGCTCTTTGGTGAGGACCCCTTCCCCGTTGTAGTACACACGCATCCCGTTAGCGACAATGGCCGTCTGATAGCAGGCTTTGTCGAACCGATACAGGTAGCTCACATGGGAAATATCCCGCCCCGTTGCCGGTCCGCAAACCACCCCTGCATCGAGCATCTGATGGATCGAGTGTAAGCATCGTTTTGAGGCGATGAGCTTATCCCGGGCCACTAAAGTGTCGTCGAGATCCGTTACAACGAGTTCGATCATTGCCTGTTCCCTAACAGTCGTCAGTCGCGCATAAAGTCAGGTAGGGTTCCATGGGCGGTAGCCTCAGCAAGCTTATGGAAGGCCTTTCCCACCGCACCGTCCTCTGCACGCCCTATATGATAGCGGGTATGGGCTTTCACTGTGGAAGATTGCATTGGCAACCGCAACCGATCTACCCACCGCTTGGGGCATCGTGAGGTCATTCTCGGCGTCCCCGAATACCAATGCCTCATCCGGATTCACGCCCAGTTGCTCCATCAGCATGCGGGTTCCGGAACCCTTGCCGATGCCTTTGATAATCACATCGGCCCATCCGGGAGGCTGTGGTACCAAATCGAAGTGCGGGACCGCAGGTACTACTGCCTTGAGGATCTCATCACGCTGTGCATCCGTGTTGAGCAAAATCCCCGACTTGGAATAGACAGTATCGGTAAAGGCCTCGACGATGCTCGTGTCCTGCCCTACCTTTTGTCCGTTCAGAGATAGCCGCCCTGCCTGATAGAGCCATGATAGTCCTCACTGAAGGCAATCAGATATGTGTGGGAGTTATGTGGCTCTAACGCCTCCGAGAGTGCCTGCACATCGGGGAGTGGAATGGTTCTGTTGAAGATCAGCTGTCCTTGAAGCCAGATCTGCTGTCCGTCGGTACGGACAGCACTGCTCGGTGCAGCCGAGCCGTCGAAAAACTGCCGCAGCTCTCCCTGCCTCTGTCGATACCTGCGACAGAGGCAATGCCTTCCCGCTGCAGGGCCCGGATGCCCTCCATCGCTAAGGGAGAGAATGTGTACTGCCCGATCGGCAGCAGCGTGTCGTTTAACTCACTACAAGCTTGATCCTGAGATACAGCCTCACTGATTGTTGTAACGATATTCATCACAGTAAAGAAAAGGTTCGCGCCACCTCAGCGCGAACCCTGTCAGAGGTTTTCTGTTGTTCAGTGTAGCAGCGCTACCAGGCCCAAGCACCGAGGATCTGCAGCACATCGTCTCTGTCGATCGTGCCTAGGATCTGGTCAATATCGATCGCATTCCACAGTGAGGCTACTTCCTTGTCTCCTACAAAGATGTGAAGGTTGCGATCTCTGAGAAGCGAATGGGAGGCGGTCCATCTGAGCGCCGTGATGTCTTTGTACGGGATCATCACGGTCTTGCCAACGAACGGTATAACCCGCATGTAGTCGCTATAGGTCGCGACCGCATAGCGACGGATGCCAAACCAAAAGGCGAAGAGGACGATCTCAAACACCACAAAGAACATCATGACCGACTCATAGTAGCTCATCAGATTCATACCGCCGAGCATGATGCTAACCGCAATACCCAGGATGCCCATAGCGACCATAATGATAACAAGACTGTGAAAGAGACTGGCAGGAGCCTGATAGGTATCATGGTGCGTATGGTGACGCTCAGAGACAGCAGCAGATGCAAGGCAGTCCACCAATACCGCGGCCACAGGAATCCCCGCAACAATCAGAAATTGATAACCAAAGCCCACAAAAATCAACTTCTTAACTCTATATCGTGAATATATCTTTTCCCGTTGAGCTCTACTCGACAAGGTGCTCGACACTGTCGAGCACTCAAAATGCCCCGTAAATAGCCTTTTTTGCTTGTAGAAGCTCAATTAAGTAACCATTATGCACAACAGGCTGTACCCGCAACAAATATTTCCGTAAACGGCCAAAAAGTGCGTGTATACATAGGTTTAGGCGTCCATATAAGCGTAATCGTCACATTCGGGTGTATAAAGCGTCTATTTTGATTACTCTCTACTGGCATTTTCCCTGATTAGGCAAAAGGCAACCGCAATCGGCTGCCTTCCCGATGCTCTTCGCAAGATTCGATCACAACAATGTCTGGGACAGATATATTACTGTTGCGGCTTAGCAAACTTTGCTACCAGGTTTGTCAATACGTCGACAGTCTTCTCCAGCGACTTCAATGGGATGAACTCCCTCACCGAGTGCGCATTGTAACCGCCCGTCGCGATATTGGGGCACGGAAGTCCTCGCGCCGAGAGCTGCGAGCCGTCAGTGCCGCCGCGCACCGCAACGACCTGAGGATCGATGCCTGCCTCACGGTTAGACTCGAGGGCATTGTTGATCAGGAAATCTTGACCTTTGAGGTAAGCCGCCATGTTCTTGTATTGCTCTTTGATCGTGATCTTGACCGTATCCGCACCGTAGCGTTTATTCAGGAAGGCTGCGATATCCCATAAGGTCTGCTCACGCGCCGCAAACTTCCGCTCGCTGTGGTCACGCACAATATATGTGAGACGGACATGTGCCGCAGTGCCATTCACTGCCAGCGGATGGTAAAAGCCTTCATGCCCCTCGGTGTGCTCCGGACGCTCCGCCTGCGGTACCAGCGCATCAAACTCACCGGCCACTGTGATTGCGTTGACCATTACGTCCTTAGCGGAACCCGGATGGACCATCACACCAGTGATATCGACAAGGGCTTCAGAAGCGTTGAAGGTCTCGTAATTGAACTCGCCGAGCGCTTCACCGTCCACAGTGTAGGCCCACTTTGCGCCGAACTTCTTTAAATCCAGCAGAGAAGCTCCATGCCCAATCTCCTCATCCGGCACAAAGGCGATCTTAAGGGTCGGATGCGGCAGCTCAGGATTCTGAGACAGCCGGTGCAGCAGTGAGCAGATCTCTGCAACTCCCGCCTTATCGTCTGCAGACAGCAGTGTCGAGCCATCCGAGCAGATGATGTCCTGACCCACAAACTGCGCGAGGTCGGGGACCTGCTTTGGTGTGGTGACAACCGCCTTCCCGTTAGCGGTACCGGCAACGAGATCCCCACCCTCATAGTGCACGATGTGCGGATGGATATGGTCTGCAGGGGCATCCGGTGAGGTGTCAATGTGAGAGATCAAGCCGAGTGCTGGCAGATCCTCTGCCCCCTTTGAAGCGGAGAATGAAGCAGTGACATACGCGTGTTCATCGACGGTAGCATCCTCGCAGCCCAGCTTTTTCAGATCCTCGTAGAGTGCCTGGGCCATTGCGTGCTGAGCCTTCGTCGAAGGGGTTACCTCCGCATTGGATTCATCGGACTGTGAAGGTATCTGGACAATACGCAAAAAGCGTTCTACGACGTCGGAATATCCTGTTTGAGCCACTAGCGGCCCCCTTACATCGATACGGTGGAGAGCGAATCAATCAAAAATGATTTCACCCTTCCCACCATACCAAGCCACGCGACCGCGAGCAATGAGCGTCTAAAGCAGACGCTGCTTTACACGACCAACCTCTTTGTCGGAGACATTGCACTTCTCCTCCAGGAAGGTACGGGCGCCGCCGAGGGCCTCGATCGTATCGTAGATGTAGCCACCGAGCGTGTTCTGCATCAGATACACGAGCTCATGGACCTCCTCAGGCGCGCGGTCAAGTTCGGCCTTCCCCTCTTTTGACTCATAGATGTTGGAATAGGACAGGATATAGTTGCCGATGCAGTCCTCACGGGAGACGCCCGCAAGCATCAGCAGGAGCATTGCGATGATACCGGAGCGGTCTTTGCCCGCGTTGCAGTGGAACAGGATCGCGGTGTCCTCAGGCTCCATTGCGATCGAACGGAAGATCGCGCGCAACGCTTTGGTGTTATCGAAGATATCGTCGTAGACAGACTCAATCTTAAAACCCTGAGACAGAACCTTCTTCTGCAGCTCGTTTAACACTTCGGTATCAGAGTAGTCAGTCTGGCCCAGCGCCACGTGAATGAAGCTCAGGTCCGGTCGCGTAACCAGTTGGTCAGGCTCTCGTTTGACCTCTTCATCAGATCGTAAGTCTATAACGGTACGCACCCCGTAGTCATACAGGAACTGCTCATCGTCCTCAGTCAGATGGCTCAGATTGTCGCCACGTAAAAAAGCATGCCACTTGGTCTGCCGGATACCAACGGGATAGCCACCCAAATCGCGAACGTTGCAGGCGCCCTCCAGCGGTAGACGTTGCCAGTTGAGTTCTGCTGCCTTAGCCATAATACAATCCTCTCAATTTTTCGGTTATACAAAAAGGGTGAACATGGAGCGACTCTGCGCTCAAAAAAAGAAACTATCGGCTACCTATTCCTCCGTAGCCTTAACAAAGTACGTGAGAACGTTCTGTTGGTTCTCACTGTTTACGGCCTGTACTGTAAACACGGCTTATCATATACCGTTCAGAGAGAATTTCCAATCACTCCTACAATTTTTCTTGATTTTTTACAAAGATTATTAATCAATCTTTTTGGAGCATCACCCGCTGATTCTGAGCTCCGGCGACGTCACACTACAACCGTAAAGATGTCATTTAACAACCATAATTAGTTTCTTTTGATTTATTTTTATATTACATACGATACGATTATACTAGAATCGACGATGATCCAGCAGAAAGGAACGATGGTATGGCACGTGTGTTTATCAGCCCTGGCAAGTACGTTCAGGGATCCGGTGAGCTCAAAAACCTCGGCTCGTACGTTGAGGCCTACGGTACAACCCCACTGGTGATTATCTCGAAGGGCGGCGTCAAACGTTTCGCCGACATCCTGAAAGCGAGCTTCGACGAGGCTCAGATCAAACCGGTGGTCGACCAGTTCGGCGGCGAGTGCTCCCAGGATGAGATCGACCGGCTCTCCGGGCTTGCCTACACGAGCAACTGCGATGTGATCGTCGGTATCGGCGGTGGCAAGATCTGCGATTCCGCTAAAGCGGTCGCGGCAGCGCAGGACATCCCGGTCGTCGTAGTTCCCACTATCGCCGCCACCGACGCCCCCTGCTCTGCACTCTCGGTCATCTACACTCCGGAAGGACAGTTTAAGGAGTACCAGTACTTCAAGCAGAACCCGAACCTCGTCCTGATGGACACTGAGGTCATTGCGAAGAGCCCACTCAGACTCACCGTCTCCGGTATGGGTGATGCCCTTGCCACCTACTTTGAGGCCCGCGCCTGCAAGCGCTCCGACGCAATCACCTGCAACGGTGGCCACACTACCACGGCAGCCCTGGGACTCGCAAAACTCTGCTTTGACAACTTGATGCGGGATGGTCTCAAAGCGAAGACCGCACTCGAGGCAGGAGCCCGCTCGGAGGCCGTCGAGACCATCATTGAGACCAACACCCTGCTCTCCGGTCTGGGCTTTGAGTCTGCAGGTTTAGCCGGCGCCCATGCGATCCACAACGGGATGACCGCACTTCCTGAGACGCATGGGATGTATCATGGTGAGAAAGTCGCCTTTGGCACCATCTCTCAGTTGGTCCTCGAAGATGCGCCTGAGCTCGACCAGGTCCTCTCCTTCGATGTTGCAGTGGGGCTTCCGGTCACCTTCAAGCAGCTCGGCGTCACTGATGCGAGCTACGACCGTATCCTTGAGGTCGCCAGGCTTGCCTGTGCAGACAACGACACCCTACACAACATGCCGTTTGAGGTCACCCCGGACGCTGTCGCCAATGCAATGCTCGCAGCAGATGCCCTCGGCCACAAGGCGCTCAACAACGCTCAGTAGTTGATGATAAACTCGACAGGCATGAACGACTGCCGAGTTGTTTTTCACACACTATAGCAAAGGCCGGCTCGCTTACGTACAAGCGAGCCGGCCTTATCTATATACGGATATGTGCGTAAGCCTAGGTCACTACTTTAGGACACCAGCCTCTTCCTGAGCTTCCCTGATCTTCTCAAGTTGCTCTTTCGTGAGGTGGATGGCACCCTCACCGTAGCCATAGGTCTTACCGCCGTCGGCGTCGGTTCTCTCACCGAACTCGGCATAGTCCGCACCGCCTGCTGGTCCCTCACGGACGAAAGAATCCTGCAGCTCACCCGGACGGCGGATGTGCTTGTTGCCAGCTGTCGCAAACCTAAACTTCTCAGTCGGCCCATCCGGATTCCTCAGCGTGAACCTCTTGTCGTGGCCGTTCTTGAAGTTCTCCTTAGCCACGGAGATCATCAGCTTGATACGGTTGAGCTGGTTCACCTCAGAAGCACCCGGGTCGTAGTCGACCGCGACGATGTTGCTCTCAGGATGCATCTGACGCAGGCGCTTGATCACAGACTTGCCGACCACATGGTTTGGCAGGCACGCAAACGGTGAGCACACGACGATGTTCGGGGTGCCGGACTCGATCAGATCGCACATCTCGGCGGTCAGAAGCCAGCCCTCACCCATCGTGTTGCACAGAGAGAGCACCTTCTTCGCCTTGCCAGCCAAGCCCCAGATGGAGCCATAGGGCTCAAAGCGCTCGGACTTTGCGAGCATCTCGTTGATCGGCTTTCTCATGCCTTCGATCACGTCGATGCCAGCCTTGTGCGTCATACGCGCGGTTGCCTTCGTGCCAAGCTCCTGATTCATATTGATCTGGTTGGACAGACCAAACAGGAAGAAGTCGACAAGTCCTGGGACATTGGCTTCGCAGCCCTCTGCCTCGATCTGGCGGACCACCTGATTGTTCGCAGTCGGATGGAACTTGACCAGGATCTCCCCGACGACGCCGACACGCGGCTTCTGACGGTCGTTCACCAGCGGGAGCGTATCGAAGTCACGGATCGTATCCTCGCAGAGCTTATAGAAGTGCTTTGAGGACGCATCGTGGGCAATCTGCATCTCCGCACGGTCCATATAGGTGTCATAGAGCTTGTCTGTGGAACCCTTCTGAGCTTCGTACGGGCGCACACGGTAGGTGCACTGCATCAGTAAGTCACCGTAGAGCAGCGCATAGACGGCCTTGATGAGCAGACGCGGATTCCTAAAGATCTTGAATCCCGGGTTATCCTCGTCCAGGTTCGTTGCAGCGGTCAGTGAGATGACCGGGATGTCCGCATGGCCAGAATCCTTCAACGCCTTACGGATCAGGGCGATGTAGTTGGTAGCCCTGCAGCCACCGCCAGTCTGGCTGATGAGTACTGCGGTACGCTTCAGGTCATAGTTGCCTGAAAGGATAGCCTCCATGATCTGGCCGGTGACCAGAATTGAGGGGTAGCAGATGTCGTTGTTGACGTACTTCAGGCCAATGTCCACTGCCTTGTGGTCGACGCCCGGGAGCAGCACGACGTTGTAGCCCTCCGCGCGCAGCACTGCCTCGCAGATCTCGAAGTGCATCGGTGACATCTGCGGCGCCAGGATCGTGTAGCGCTGATCCTGCATCGCCTTGGTGTAGTGTACCTTGTGGAAGGCGGCAGACTTGGACGGACGGTAGACCGGCGGACGTTTGGACAGATCGGTGTTACGCGTCTTCTCCAGTGAGCCATCCGCACTGTGAACGTCGATCGGGGTGATCTCGTGAAGCCTGCCCTCCTCGTTTTCACGCTCAAGCTGCGCACGCTGCTCTTTCAGTGCCGCCATGAGTGAGCGGACACGGATGCGGGCGGCACCCAGGTTGGAGACCTCGTCGATCTTCAAGACCGTGTAGATCTTGCCGGAGGCTTCCAGAATCTCCTGGACCTCGTCGGTCGTCAGTGCATCGAGGCCACAGCCGAAGCTCTGGAGCTGGATCAGGTCGAGGTCGTTACGCTCAGCGACGAAGCGGGCGGCACGGTACAGACGGGAGTGGAACATCCATTGGTCGATCACGCGGATCGGGCGCTCAGGCTTCACCTTGTGGGCCACGGAGTCCTCAGTCAAGACTGCAAAGCCAAAGCCGTGCAGCATCTCCGGAATTGCGTGGTTGATCTCGCCGTCGTTGTGGTACGGACGGCCTGCAAGGACGATGCCGTGAGCATCGTGATCCTCGATCCACCTTAAGGTCTTGTCACCGGCGCGGTGCATACTGTTCTTGAAATCGATATCTGCCTGCCAGGCGACGTTGACAGCATGGTCGATCTCCTTGCGCGTGATGTGCGGACCTTTAAAGCGACCATGGCCGGCAGCAGCGTCCTTCTCACGCTGGACGGAGATGATATCGTAGAGTCTACGCTTCAGCTCATCCTTCTTATCGTACGGGATGAACGGGTCGAGGTATTCGACCTTTGGATCAGAGAGCTCGTCGATGTTGAGGCCCAGCGACTGTGGATAGCTCATCACGATCGGGCAGTTGTAGTGGTTGGTCGCACCGTCGTCCTCCTGACGCTCCCAGCGGATGCAGGGCATCCAGATGAAGTCAGGATCCTTCTCAAGAAGGTTCATGATGTGGCCGTGGGAGAGCTTTGCCGGGTAGCACACCGATTCAGACGGCATCGACTCCGTACCAGCCTCGTAGGTCTTCCTCGTGGTCTTGTCAGACAGGATCACTGAGAAGCCGAGCGTCGTGAAGAACGCATGCCAGAACGGATAGTTCTCGTACATGTTGAGTGCGCGGGGGATTCCAACCGTGCCGCGCGGTGCGGTCGTCGGGTCAAGGCACTCACGGTCAAAGAGCAGATGGTTCTTGTAGTCGAACAGGTTCGGGGCGTCGCTCTGCTCCTTCAGCGGCTTGCCGGAGCCCTTCTCGCAGCGGTTGCCCGTGATAAAGCGGCGACCGTTGTTGAAGATGTTCACTGTGAGCAGGCAGTGGTTAGAGCAGCGTCCGCAGTGGACGTTCATGTGCTTGACGGTCAGGTTATCGACTTCCTCACGGGAGAGGATCGTGGACACCCCATCCTTACCCGCACGGTCACGCGCGAGCAGTGCGGCGCCGTAAGCGCCCATGTCGCCCGCGATATCCGGACGGATCACGTTGCGGCCGGTCAGAAGTTCGAAGGCGCGCAGCGTCGCGTCACTCATAAAGGTGCCGCCCTGGACCACGATGTACTTGCCGATCTGGTCGTAGTCACGCAGCTTGATGACTTTGAAGAGTGCGTTCTTAATGACGGAGTAGGAGAGGCCTGCGGCGACATCGCCGATCGTAGCGCCTTCCTTCTGCGCCTGCTTGACGCGAGAGTTCATAAAGACCGTGCAGCGGCTGCCGAGGTCCACTGGGCGCTTGCCTTTGAGTGCGGCCTGCGCGAATTCCTGGACCGTCATGCCCATGGAATCTGCGAAGTTCGCGATAAAGGAACCGCAGCCGGAGGAGCAGGACTCGTTCAGCGCGATGTGCTCAATGACGCCGTTGTGGACCTGCAGGCACTTCATGTCCTGGCCACCGATATCGAGGATAAAGTTGACATCCGGGACAAAAGCCTTAGCGCCACGCAGGTGCGCCACGGTCTCGATCTCACCATCGTCGGCCTGCAGGGCCTCGATCAGGATGCCCTCGCCGTAGCCGGTGGTGGTCACGTGGCCAATTGTGCAGTCTTCAGGCAGATGGTCGTAGATATCGTCCATGATTGTGCGGGCGGTACCCAAGACATCGCCGTTGTTGTTGCCGTACCAGGTGTAGAGCAGCTTGCCGTCTTCACCGACGATAGCGGCTTTCATGGTTGTGGAGCCAGCATCGATACCGATAAAGACACGGCCATGGTAGTTCTCAAGCTTGCCCTTCGGCACGACCTGCTGGTCGTGGCGGGACTTGAACTCCTGATAATCCTTCTTGGTCTTGAAGAGCGGATCCAGACGGGCAACCTCGGAGCCCTGAACGTCCCTCAGGCTCTCGAGCTGGTCGATCAGCTCCTGGAAGGTGACGCGCTTGTCGGTCTCACCGGCAAGCGCTGCGCCGCAGGCGACAAAGAGGTGGGCGTTCTTCGGGACAATCCTGTGTTCCTTATCGAGCTTAAGCGTCACATAGAAGCGCTTTCTGAGCTCAGAGAGATACTGTAGAGGTCCACCCAAGAAGGCGACATAGCCACGGATCGGGTGGCCGCAGGCCAGACCGGAGATGGTCTGGTTCGCGACGGCCTGGAAGATGGAGGCCGCAACGTCCTCACGCGCTGCACCTTCATTCAGGAGCGGCTGCACATCCGACTTAGCAAAGACGCCGCAGCGGCTCGCAATCGGGTAGATGTTCTTGGCACCCTTGGCCAACGTATTCAAGCCTTGTGCATCAGTCTCCATCAGCGAGGCCATCTGGTCGATGAAGGCACCGGTGCCGCCGGCGCAGGTACCGTTCATGCGTTGCTCGATACCGTTGTCGAAGTATATGATCTTTGCGTCCTCGCCGCCGAGCTCGATTGCGGCATCGGTCTCCGGAATCAGTGTCTCAACCGCGCGCTTGGAAGCGATGACCTCCTGCACGAACTCGACACCCAGCCACTTAGCCAGGAGCATACCGCCGGAACCAGTGATCGAAACGCGCATCACGGCGTCCCTCAAGACCTTCTGTGCCTTGCGGAAGACCTGTACTGCGGTTGCCTTAATGTCAGTGTGGTGGCGCTCATAATTGGCGTAGACCAGATGGTCGTTCTGGTCGAGGACTGCCAGCTTGACGGTCGTGGAGCCGACGTCGATACCGAGACGCAGCTGCGCATGACGGAAGTCAACGCGGCTCTTTGGCTTCAGCTCAGCCTCTTCCTGGACGAGCGGCATAGCGTAGCGAGCATTGCGCTCAGCTGCTATATTTTCTGTCATCACTCCATCTCCTTTGTGCTTGGGGATGCATCGTGTATTCCCGGAATTGAAAAGTCAATCTTTTTACCGTACAGATCGCCTGGACGGACGAACATCAAAATAGTCATGACACAGGCCATATCGTGCGGAGACTCCCGCATGCCCGAAGAGAGCCATCTGAGCAGGACACCCACCTCAGCCGAAATTGCAAAGATGAGGTAGTACTCAAAGATCTGAGATGGCAGTGGCACGTGAAGCCCTTCGGAGGCGCGGTCCTTGACCGTATTGAAGACCACGCGTTTGATCTTCTCGACGAAGCCCGGATCTCCCCCATCACCCAACAGTGCCGGAAGATAACTCTTGCGCTGCAGGAAATAGGTCAGGATATCGACGGCACCCGGACAGGGCTCGAAGTTTCTGATCGCTTCCTGGAGCCGATCGAGATCCGTCTGCGCCAATGCGTGCACAAGGACGGTGATATCCGCCAGGGTATCCTCCTCAATCGAATTCACGAGATCGGAGATATCCCGGAAGTGGGAGTAGAACGTACGGCGTGTCACGCCGGCCGTGCCAGTCACCCTGGTAACTGTTACCTGCGCAAGATCCCCTGTCTCCTCGATCTGGCGCGCCAACGCGTCGCGCAGCGCTTGCCGTGTTCTCACGCTTCTGCGATCGGGCCGGGCCTGATGTTTGCTCGTCACCGCTGTCGAAGGTGCGCCAATCTCATCTGTTAGAGCGGAAAGCTCTCTCAAGCAGGCCTCCTCTCCTTGGTCGAATAGTTCTTTCACACTGTGAGTATTATTTCACACCGTGTGAAATATATTCAAGAAATCTCAGATTGTCAATTCTCTTCAAGCCCTCTGCATAAAACCTCAATATGGCCGGAGCCCCATCACGTGCTCAGCCTGTCGTGCCCTGATAGAGTCACCAAATACTTTATTGTGTGCACTAATGGCTAAGCACTTCCGGCACAGTCCCAACACTTCCTGTCACCCCTGCACTGTACGATATGGATGCAAAGTGATACATCCGTCAAAGCAGAGAAAGACATAGCCAAAGGGCATACAGGCGGGCTTGAGCCTGAAGGAATGCAAGCGCAGGGAGAAACGCTCATGAACCTCACAGAGAGGTATCAAGGAGAGGAGTCGTGCGAAAAAGGCTTTTGGGAAAGAAGTTCCCCTGAAGCTTTGCCTGTCCGGCCTGCAAAGGGACCAGCTGCTCAGAAGGTGTACGGGCATGCACATACATATGGTAGTGCACGAGATATTTAACACCGGCTTCAGCCTCACTGCGGACACGATGATGGAAAACACCCACCTGCCTTCAGGACGTGGTTTGTGGCCTTCTGCCTCATGGCACACCAAAGCGGCTGAACACGAGCACATGTGCTCAAGCGCCAGATAGGCCACAGCTACAGGACAGCGTCCTTGCTGCTGCGCCATAGCGAGATTGAAGTGTACTCGATGTCCTCTCAGCTGACACACTCGAGGTGGACGTCTCCTATATAGAAGCCAGGGCAAAAGGCACAGGGGGATACGGCACAAAGCAGCAGCCCATGCTCGCTGCGATGGACAGGGCGCCTGCGTCAATCCGCTGGGCTAAGGACTGCTCAGGGGACTTCTGGCAGGTCGAGGATAGGAGCGGACGCATGAAGGGGATATCGGTCGGGCTCTCCTCCTTCTGCAGGCTCGCCCAGAAGGAGTGTGACAGCTTCGACGGTGATGCATCGCTTCCCTGAGGTCTGCAGGCTCATCTCGAATATCAAGGCATATGTCTGTAGCACATTCCATAGCCTTCCGAAGACGCACACACAGTCGTATGCGAACTTTTTCAGCTAGAGGTACAGCCACAGGGGCTACAACGATGCATGTATGGAGCTCCTGCATGGGATGTGCCTTGTGCATGTGCCGCTCTCTCCGGCATCGCCGCGACAGCCACACTGCAGCCGAAGTTGCCTAAGCCGCTTACAGTTCGACAGACCTAACTGTGATGCAAACACTCAGCCATTTTCGAGAACTGCCTGCGAGCGCTTGCCTCATAGTCCTGTAACGGAGTGGCACGTGGCGCCAATCGAATGTATTGTTGCGCATCTACTGTATCCGACATATCGCACTTCCAACCTCATCATCAGTTGTGCGGGTTTAGCCTCTATCGAGAAGAGTACGGGCCAAGTCCTTGCCCTATCACTCAAGGTATCGAGATATTCGAAGTGAAACCTACATTGCGTCCTTAACGCTCTTCAGGAACTTGCCAATGAACTCTGAGTCAGAGTGATCAAAGATCAGGGGCTTGCCACCGGCGAAAGCTGCAATCTACTTTTTCTTATCGTCAATCAGATCGAAATCAAAAACGTTGATGTCCTCCTGGATACAGGCCTTGTGCGTAGACTTCGGAATAACGGCCACATTGGAATCAATCAGGCAACGCAGTACAACCTGGCCAACACTCTTGCTGTAAGCCTTGCCACTCTCGATCAGCGTCGGATTCTTGAAAAAGTTGTTGGTTCCCTCAGCAAACGGACTCCAGGATATGTGCCGTACACCCAGACGCTCCATGTTTCCCATGCGCCGGCTTCTGCCGCCAGAACACGTGGGTTTCAACCTGGTTGACCATCGGTGCTATGTCAAAGAAGGCACAGATGCCTGCGAGGCGGACCGGCGGAAAGTTGAAGACACCGATCGAGCGAACGAGACCCGCTTTGTAAGCGCACTCCATATCTCTCCAAGCGGCATGGTAGTCGCTGTACGCCTGGTGCAGAAGCACCAGATCGATGTAGTCGGTGCCGAGCTTCTTGAGGGACTCCTTGATGGAATCGTAGACATTGCCCTCACCGTAGTTGGTGATCCATACCCTATCGATGAGGAAGATATCGTCGCGGTTGACGCCGAACTCTTTGATGCCCTCGCCGACGCTTTCCTCATTGCCGTAGGCCTGAGCGGTGTCGATCAGACGGCAGCCGCTATCCGGAGCATCCTGGACGCAGTGCTTTGTCTCATCGTTTCCGATCTGGAAGGCTCCGTAGCCGAGCACCGACCCTCAAGACCGTTGGCTAGTTTTGTGTACCCCATGATGTATACCTACTTGGGCTAGGCTTTTCTTCTCAACACCTATACTCTCAGGCAATTTGTACAATACAAAAACCAGAGCCTACTGTGCACGGCATGTATAGTAGATCTGCCTTATTTCTTCCCGCCTGAGAGCTCCAATAGGATCTCAGTGTGGGAGTGACGCTTCTTGGCTCCTGCACCTAAGAGCGCAATGCTTGAATACTTTGAGCAAGCATCCTTGAAGTGCTGCAGGGCATCACGCTCCTGCAGCACTGTGAGATAGCCCTCCTTAAAGCCGTCCCAATCCAGCTCATGCTTCCGATACCCGTCCAGAAGCTCAGAGGCCGAGGCAAAGATCGGATCGTAGACATAATGGGCCCGGCTGATGGTCTCTGCAAAATACTCCAAATCCTCCTGCTTGGTGAATCCACAAAGCTGATTGCTGTTGCGCAGGCGTACGTCCAACACCAGACCCGCCTTCACCCCCTGCAGCTTGCCGAAGAACTCCCACTCATCTCATAGGCGCTCATGATGAATATGTTCTGCATCATGTCCCCTTTGCATTGTCCGCTTCAAACTTTAGGATAGACATACACTCAATTATGTTGCCAACACAACAAACTCAGAGAGAAGGGCATCGCAATGGGAGAACTACATCCGGAGCAGCGCGAAGACGATGTGCACATACTACTGTCCTCCCCTCTCTTCCATGGGATCAATCGCAGCGAGCTCAAGGCATTGCTCTCCTGCCTGAAGGCAGAGAGGCGTACCTACGGCAAAGGTGAATACATCTTTCGTATGGGTGACACAATCACCAAATTCGGGGTTATCCTCTCAGGGAGCGCCCACATCGAGCGCTACGACTACTGGGGCGACCGCCATATTATCTCCGCCCTCTTGCCAGGCAATGCCTTTGGGGAGAGCTTTGCGGCTGTACCGCAGACCACTGCCTTTGTGAGCGTCGTGACCGGCGAGGAAACAAGCGTGATATTTTTGGACCTGAACAAGGCGCTCCACATGTGCACTTCGTCCTGCCCCTTCCATGCACGCTTGATTTCCAATATCGTGTCGCTACTCGCCCGCAAAAATCTGCTACTCAACAAGAAGCTGACCTACGTGACGCAGCACACTTTGAAGGACAAGATCCTGACCTATCTCTCGGCAGAATCACAGCGGCAGCATTCCGCCTATTTCGATATCCCCTACGACCGCCAACAGCTCGCGGACTACCTCAATGCAGAGCGATCCGCCCTGTCCAATGAGCTTTCGAAACTCAAGAAACAGGGCGTGATCGACTACCAGAAGAACCATTTTCACTTGCTGACGCCGCCCTACCGGCAGGCGTAGGGACTACCCTCAGTCATCGAGGATCAAGAGAGCCATCGTATAATCCGTGTCTGCATGGACCACATGCTTGCCACCTTTGTCGAAGATAAAGTGCTCGCCGGCGGTCAGCTTGTGAGGTGTCCCGTTGTAGGTGATCGTCGTCGAACCAGCAACGTCAAACACCAACGCCCTCCCCGGCGCGGCATGTTCTGAGAGGGCGGTATCCTCAAAGAAGCTCATCAGCGCAAAGTGGGCACCCTTCGCCTGCATAAGATCCATGTTGATGATCTTGCCTTGCTGATACGGAAGGTGGGAGGCCAGCTTCACCGCACTCCCCCGCTCGAACTTCAACTCTGAGACGGAGCCCTTCGGAAAACTCAACTCAAGGTAGATGCAGCCTTCCTCGGTCGTGATGCCGATCGGCTCATCCAACGGAACCGCATAGAGCTCCCCGGTGTGAACTTGAAATGCCTGCTTATCTGTGCGTTCCACATCAAACGTGCCTGATTCCACATACCAGAGCCTCGTGTTTGCATAGCTCTCAGGGCTGATACGGGTATGCGGGGCAAGTGAAAAGACTTGCACCTCACCGGCCGCAGTTTTCATTACCTCAGAGGAGAGCGTGCAGCCCTCCACCCAAGGATTGTCCTTAACAACACTGAATACCTTGCCTGCTTCGACACTCATCGTGTATCTCCTTACCTATGTAGTCCTATCCTGAGATTCCTCTGTTACTCCCCGGTTGGGTAGTCCGTGATGTCCTCGACCACCTCAAGCGTACCCAGGTAGGTGCCCCCCTTTGAACGCACCGCCATGTATCGCACCAGTGCCTTTCTGCCCTGTTTAGGCATCACAAGGGTGATACAGTCCTTTTCTCCGCTCTTCAGCATGGTGAGCACGGTCTTCACTTTAGAGAGGATGTTGGCAGGATGGCAATCAAGCATGTTCTGCCCCAGTGCATTGAGCGGACGCGGGAAGAGCTTGGAATCTTCTGAGAAGTAGCGGTTGGTATCCTGCGCATCGATAAAGGTAAGCTCAAACGGGAGCGTCCGCAGGATCCCTTCAATCTCTGGCACACTCAGTCTCCCGGTCGGCAGCGTAATGTATACGGATGTCGTATCACTGCCTACCTGGACCTCAGGCAGCGGTGACTGCTGTGACGGTTCAAGCGCCTCCCCTGGCCATGCAGGAATCTCTCTGAGCCAGGCATACCCAAACTTCGGCATATCCGCCTTGATTGAACGCCAGTCCTGATCCGTAAAGTGCTCTTTCGCCATCGGATACAGCACGTTGTTCTCTTTGAAGACCATTTCCTGTGCGCGCTCGATATACTTCTCAATCCGTCTATTGATATAGGCAGACATAGTTTCGTCAAGATTTTCAGCGAGCTTCTGAAGCTCATGCAGTAGGAAATGATGCTCGTCGCGCAGCTCAATATCGACGTTCCACATCACGTCCGACGGCCCCGGGAACCCGTAGTGCTTGAGCGGGACAATAACAAGCTCATCTTTCTTAGCGAGATGGGTAGATACCGGTGAGAGGTCCTGCATAGTATCCGCCAGCTCCGCTGCGGGGGCATGCTGTTCAAGCTGGTTGTGAAGCTTCTGCAGCCGGGACATCAGCTCGGTGTTTTCCTTCATCAGGATATCGAGCGGATGTCCTGCGGGCACATTGATATCTTCGGATTTGGAAGAAGGTTTGACGAAGCTTTGCTGCTTCGGCGCCGGTGCCTGTGGTGCAGGCTGCTCTGGTTCTCCCTCTCCATGAAATAACGCTGAGTGTAGATCACAGAGCCGCTGTACACGTTCAAGCGGTACCCCTACTGCGAGCATCTCCTGCTCCGCCTCCATGATCGCCTCGGGTGGGACCGTCTCAAATTGGGCACGGAAATCCTTCTGTACTGACTCGAGCGGTTCTCCGTTATTGAGTCGCTGCAAGTACCCAATTAATGTGTCTGTCGCTGTGGTAGCCATACTGCTCCCCTTCTGTTGTTCTTGTACCGAGGAAAGCATACGAAAAGAGCATCGCTGAGATACGTTGTTCTGACAACAAAACACGGCGCCTCAACGATCCACACAGGATCATCAGGACGCCGCAAGGGAATGAGCTTCATTCAGTCAGGGATTAGAGCTCGTCGTACTCCTCGTCGGTGACCGGCTCAAGCCGCTCGTTGCTTACATCTGGAGCAGGGACTGCCAGCGCGATGTGCCAGAACTAAGAATCCTTGGCCGCGCCGCGCCAATGCTTGACCTCCGAATGGATGCTCACAATAGCATCCGACTTCAAGGTTTGGGCAGACTCGCCCTCCTTCTGGTACCAACCGTGACCGGCAATGCAGACCAGCACCTTGCCACCCTTGTAGTGGATGTACCAGTTGTTGCGGCAACCCGGCTCGAGGGTGACGTTTGCGGCACTGAGCTGATCGTCTCCCAACGGTGCGAGGTAGCCTTGACCGATGAAGTACTGTGTGAAGGCGTCACTCAGCTTGTCAACCGGAAGGATCAAAGAAGGGTCTTTCTCAGTTGCGGGCTTATCGTCGTCCTCTCCGTTCCATACCTGCTTAGCGAGGTTGAAGACCGTCCATCCCTTAGGCTAGCCGGACTACATCGTAGCGTGGGTGATGACTGCGACGATCTCCTCATGGGTCGCACCGTTTTTCTTTGCGGTCTGCAGATGATAGAGTGAGGAATTGTCGGTGATACCCTGTGAGATGATCATGACGATGGGTTTAATCTTGTTGGAGATTGTATCCTGATCCCACACCTCACCGAACAGTACGTCGTTGTTCAGGTGGGCGAAGAGCAGTACGAAATTACCCAGTTGATCTCTGCTTGTCATCTGTTTCATCGTGATATCCTTATCACTCACGCAATATCGTTACTACAGTTTTGCCTGTACGTTGTTGGCCCAATCTGTGAGCCCACTTTCCTTGCTCGCTA
This sequence comes from Atopobium sp. oral taxon 416, assembly GCF_018128285.1. NCBI lineage: Bacteria > Bacillati > Actinomycetota > Coriobacteriia > Coriobacteriales > Atopobiaceae > Atopobium > Atopobium sp. oral taxon 416. Next base: position 627,173 of record NZ_CP072380.1, on the reverse strand, counting down.
TCTTTGCCTCGTTGGTCGAATCAAACCGGAATTCTTTCGGAAGGGCAGCCGTTGCTTAGCTCGCACCTTTCTCCAAATCTTTCAACGCATATCCCAGCCAACCGCTGCTCATCGTGAAGGGAACAGCCATCTTACCGGTGGAGTCATTCCCGTCGAAGAAGGTATGCACCACCGATGCGGCCATGTACCACCAGGTGGGTGAGCCGATCGCCACCGCGTCTTAGTCCTGAAGCTGTACCCTCAGCAGTTTGATCTTGGGCCCGAAACCCGCATTCACCTCGCGCTTACCCTGTTCAACTGTCATATTGTGACCGGTCGGGTAAGGCTTCACGGTCTCGATCTCCTCAGGGTTGTTAATGGCAATCTAGAAGCTGCCAATCAGGACAAAGGGATGCCCCAGCTGAAGGTGGTACCGAAAATCCGTACCGAACAGATGTATGAGAGGATTCTGCAGATGTTCAGCTACGAAAACAAGAAAAGCGCGATCGAGCTCTACTACAAGTGTGGCAGGAGGGTCGCCCCACTGATCAACGAGCTCGGCTATCCTGACAGGCACGCCCTCTACAATTGGGTCAAAGACTACGAGATGTCAGGCGCTATCTCAGAAGACGGCCGCAGCAAGGGTATATACACCGAAGAGCAAAAGTGCACTGTGGTGGTGTGATGCCCCTCTAATTGTCAAGTCGTTTTGAGCATGCGACTCTGGGCAATGATGTCGTAGTACAGCTCGCGCGCTATGTATCGCTTGACACATCGTATCGCCTCGAGCTTGGAGTGTCCCTTAGACATCTTGCGGGCCACCTAAGCGCGAGCCCTGTCGTCCGTCCTCAGCCTTCCGACAGCGACGATGTGTATCGCGCTGTTCGCTGCCCTGCCAGCGCCCCTGTTGAGCCTGTAGAGTGTCGTGAGCCCTGACGACGCAGGACGCGCTGCCACCCCGCACAGCAACGACTCGCTGCTTGAGCCTCTCCGGATTGTCCCCCACTCTGATCATCAGCTGGACAGTGCCCTGCGAGCTGACGCACTTCTCCTCGAGCAGGAGTGGCGCCACCTCCTCGAGGATGGCCCCGATGGCCACATCGAGCTCGCCCACCTTATCGTCGAGGTCCTGGTAGCGAGCGGCGAGCGCCTCGAGGGCGATGCGAGCGGCGAGCGCGGAGTCGGAGGCCGAGACGATCAGGGAGCGGATCTGCTTGATCGCGGCCTTGCGCGCCTTCAGCGCAGACGCCTTCGCCCTGGTCAGGACCTGCAGGCTCTCGACCATTCTGTCCCTGCCCTTCAGCGTCGCGCACCACACCCCGCTCCTGGCGGCCCTGTGCGCTATCGCGGCGCCACCAAGGTCGTCCTTGCCCCTGCTGCGCCCGACCGTGCGGTCGGGGGCGCTTCAGCTCGACGACCTGCACGTGCTCGCGCGAGAGGTACCTGAGCAGCTCCGACACCGTAGATCCCCGTGCACTCCACGCCGAAGCGGGCCACCTCGCCGTTCGAGCGGGCCCACGCGAGCATCTCGGCGCACCCCCGCCTGCTCGTCGGGCAGAAGGCATGGGGGCGACCTCCGTCCCGCCGGCGTCGACGCCAATGTAGATGACGCTTTCCACCTGTCCTTGTTGCATGGGCGACCTTCGACTGCCTACGGCTGAACGATCGCCTCCGCCATTTGCCTCTCGGGCAAAACAGTGATGGGATGCCTGTCGGTATCAGGCCTCTATTCGGTCATAGGAGCCGTCAGGGCGTCTGACAGATCACAGAAGCGACACCGATCGGGTCGGTTTTGTCACGGGTCAAGGCGCCGGGAGCACCTCCCCCACCAGACTCGCACATCCCGTCGGATAGCGAAACCTCTGGCATCTGCGAGTCTTACTGTTTAGTCAAGTCAGAATTTCGTCTTTGAGCATGACTTCTTTTCGGATTTCTGCTCTAAAATTTTTCGGCTTTACGCATGAGCGCGCCGATGCCCTACTTTCCTGATTTGCTCAGCATGAGACTCTGCTTAAGCCTGTGGCTAGGGCCACCGAACTCCACGAGCCTGCCCGTGGTGCACGACGCGCTCCACGATGGCCGCCGCGAGCTTGTCGTCGGCGAAGAGCATGCCCTATCTCGATGATGTGGCTGCCGGTTTTGAGACACAGATTTGACCGTCCATCTAAACCCTGCGAAGATGTGTCTAAAAGACACGGATTGTAAGAGTGGCAATGTCAAAGACGACAAGGAAGACCTACAGCCCATAGTTCAAGATGAAGGTGGTACTTGAGGTCGCAAAGGAGCAGGAGATGCTCTCCCCGGTAGCGGCGAAGCACGGTGTAGAGCCTGTCGCTGGCGGCTAGCTGAAAAGATGAGCTGCCGGCGGGCTCCGACGACATATTCGGCAAGGCAAGAACGAAGTGCGCAAGCAAGGAGCAGGCGAAGGTATGACAATGCTCTCAAGACGATCGGGCAGCTTTAGCGTTAAGCGCGACTTCCTCTAGCAGTTTTGCGACGACAACGCATATAGCTCCAAGGCGCCGAGCTGCCGCAGGTGAGCTTTTAAAGGGGTCTTCCGCATTTCTAGTGGGTAGCAGATGCCAGTGACGTCTGGGCCGTGAAGTCGAGCTTCAGCCTCCTGCCGCTCGATGCCAACAGCACTTGCCTCATCATGTAGACCTCCTCTGACACCTGCATGAAGCGAGACGCCACCATCATCGCAAGCCCTGAATTCTCGCGCAGAAGGGGAATCCGACCGTAGCCGGAGAGGATAATCAGACGGCCCGCCCTGTCATGGGAGCCTTCAAACAGAAGTCCCCTCACGTAAGGTGTGCCCTCCCGCAAGAGGGACAAATGCCCGAAAAGACCGCTCGCAATCGGAGTGCGGGCTGCTCATCTTTTGATGCGTATCCCGTCCATCACCATAATCTCAACCTCGCCTGCTAGCAGTGCAATACGCACAAGCGGTGCCTTTCGTCACGGCCACCGTCAGAAGGCCGACTCAGACTAGTTTCCCTTCTTGCATGCTAAGCGTGCGGTCACACTTATCTGCCATCAACATGTCGTGCGTCACGACCACAAGTGTCTTTCCCGTCTCTCGGGCGGCGGACACGAGCGAGTCCATGACTATCTCCGCCATGCGAGCATCCAGCGAACCCGTCGGCTCGTCAGCAAGAATGAGATTGCCCGGCTTGAGCATGGCGCGACTGATCGCAACACGCTGCTTCTCGCCACCTGAGAGCTCGTTTACGTTGGAATCGAGCTTGCTGGAGACCGAGAACTTCTTCAATGTCTTTTCAATAGCCCCCTCTTTCTCCCTCTTGGAGAGCTTCGTGTAATAGAGGGCGAGCATGAGATTGTCGCGTACCGTCCTCGAGTCAATGAGGGCGAATGACTGAAAGAGATAGTTAATCTCGTTGCGACGCAGAAGCATCGCCTGTCTGGTTTCTGGTCCCGGATATTTCTTTCCCGATAGGAGAATGCTCCCAGATTCATACGTTTCGAGCAGTCCCAGAATGTTCAGCAGCGTTGTCTTGCCGCATCCCGACGGCCCGGTGATTGCGACAGATTCACCCTTTCCGACAACGAGATCTATACCAGAAAGGATGCGATGCTTCCCATAGGATTTCGAGAGGGATTCAATCTGAATGTACGACTGCATCACTACTCCTTGGAGACGGTTTCCAGCACAACGGCCGCAGATTTCCTGCGCGATGCGGCACCGATAACGAAATTGGACAAGACCAGCAAGGCAAAGCCAACAAGCACGCCAGCGCTGCTTCCGAAGAGAGCACTCACCCCAGCGCCAAGCAGAGCAGTAACGGTCACGAACAGAACCTCTCGACGGTACAGCTCCCACACTCCGAAGCCCAGGACGTACTTTACGGAAATCTCCTGGGCACTTACTCGGTTGACCACATTGACAAGACATGCAACCATGACGGAGACGGTGGCCACCAAAACAACCAGAACCGCCGAGAAGAGCGCGAAAAGCTCCTCGAGGGTCTTCTGCAGACCGTCGATGTAGTTCCCCACCGTGGCAAATCGAGCACCCGCCGAGCCACCAATCTCAGCTCTATTGTCGGCATCGAGCAGACTTGACGCCGCATGCTCGTCGAGCTTCACGTACGCGTTCTCCAAGCCAGTGGCGACGAGGCTTTCCGACTCAAAGGGCACCATGTTCGCAGCAGTAACAACCGCAATAGCAAACCCGCTTGATGTGACCGGCTCTTCAGGGTTCGTACTCCACGTGAAGAGCTCCTTATCAGCGTCATAAGAGATGAACTCGTACTCAGGGCTCTCCATGAAGGGAGTGACGATGTTCGAGTCAGAGGGCTTCCGTGCGGCAATAAGGAAGTCCTTCACTTCGTTCACTTCGCTAGCGCTTAGCGAATCTGGCAGGAGGTAGACACGTACTCCTTGCTCTGCCCTCTCGACAACGTCCGCAGGTATATCCACCCCCATCAACTCAAGGTAAGAGGGGGATGCCGCGAGATACCAGAGCTGCTTGAGCGTCGTATCTGAACCGGAATATGCTCTAATGGTCGATTCGTTGTAGTTGATGGCGTTCGCAAGGTAAACACCATCATCATGCTCGTGCTCGGCGTACCATGTGTACATATCCTCTGAGAGCTCCATTGGATTATCAGTGAGCCGAGTGTTTCCGATGCTGAAGTCCTTTACCACGTACCACCCTTCATACTCCTGCCATGCTGAGCGCGTGCGAGCAAGGTCCGCATACATGGTGAGGGGTTGATCTATATAGAGGCAGCCGGCAAAAATGGCGACCAAGCACACTAGATAGACCGCAACGGTCAGACCATAGAAACCCCGCCGTGAATATCGCCCGTGGATGGCCTCAACCGGCCTCGTTGCGATAAGTGGAGCAACGGAAACCATCGCAGCGACAAGCACCATGACGACCGCTGGAAGTACAGAGACGAGGGCAAGCCCTACAAAGGCAGCGTTAATCGTGAACCCGTCCAAGTAAGCATATACTCCCACCATTCCGATTGGAATGAGAACAAGAATCTGGAGAGCTTGCGAGGAGAGCAGCTCGCTTACGAAGTCGACCTTACTCCACCCAAGCATCAGGTGTATCCCCAGCGTCTTTAACTCGAGTAGAGAGTGCGTTACCATGACCAGGCAAAGGATAAATGAAAGGAGCGCAAACGCCCCTATGCAGAACAGGTAGATCAGACCGGGTTCCGAGGTCGAGCCTGACATTTTCGTGGTCAGAGTCTCAGGTGTTACCCCGACAGCAGATGACAGGCTGTCTACCGTTGATTTAAAGTCAGCGCTTCCAAGGTTAAGGAGCGTGCAGGAGCTTCCTAGATCGCTCCCAGCATCCATCCTGTCAACGCGGAAATATATGCCAGAGCGAATACTGGGCAGATCGGACACTCGCGAGTAGATGTCGTTCCCATACCCGGCATAGCTATTCGGACTTCCGGAGCCCACTCTCTTTATGAGGGTACCATCTATAAGCGTGGTGCCGAGAACAACGAGTGGGTCGATGGAGGTCTCTCCGTCAATCGATGCCGGCAATATGCTAAACGTGTAGAGGTTCGCTCCGGATTGCAGCGATTCCTTATCAAGACTAATTACCGTAAACGTGCCTTTGTTCGCCAAATTCTGAAGTTCAGCGACGAGACTGTCCTTCTGCCTATCCGTGAGCTGCGAAGTGAAAATCGTTGGCTGATCTGAAAGCCAGTCATCAACCTGCCTGGAGACAAGGGCTTCAAAGACTCCCTTGACGCAGATGACTGAGGTGACACCCAATAGGGCTATTAACAAGAGGCTGACAATTGACCAGGCTTTCTTCATATTACACCGCCATTGCAATCCCATTGCTTATTCGATTGGGTAAATCAAAGAGCAAATGCCATTTCAAATTCCAGGAGAAGCTATCCTCTGCAGCTCCAGTATGCCTCCAAGGTATCCGTCCCAATAAAGCCCCATGCCTGGGAAAGAACATCAGGGTTCTTCCAGCCAGACGTGTATCCGTTGCAAGACGAATGGTGCTCATAGTGGGCAGAATTGCAATCGGAGAACCCAAATACCCCAGCATTACGTCCATAATTCCAATACACCGCTGAACCCTTGTAGTAAACGGTGTCAGCCAACGCAATCGCCGGCGCTCCCGCGCACATCAGACAGCACAATATGGCAATAATGATTGTTCTCTTACCCCTTATGATTCCCTCCGTTCTCAAGCAATGGCGGTGCTTTAAAGACATTCTGCCATCTGCCCGCTTGGCGGAACGATTCAGTAGATCACTTGCCGGACAAACGTATAGATGGGAACGGTGTGTGGTAGACATGTGGTCTGCAAAGCAGCAGCATATAGGTAGGGATTTATAGCATTTTCCGCGCACCAAGTCCGGGGGTAGGAACTCATGGCGACAACGCTGTTTTGCATCAAGCTGCTACCGTCCTAATGACCGACCACATATCTGTTACCCCATCCGCAACAACAGTGGCATTGAGACGCTCCGGATCCGCGACAGCAACCGTACATCGAGTGCTGCTTCGCTTGCATTGATGCTGCGACTACAACCAGCGGCCATAGCTCTGCAATGTCGGTACGATGCAGGCAGAAGTCGATCTCGGCACCGCAACGTTCGTATCCGGGGGTATCGATGCAGGTACAGGCAGGTCCTCAAATGCGGTCACCCAGCCCGATACCCCACTATCACAGCGAATACCCCCAATATGGACAGGACTGAAATCATCGACCAGGTATAAAACCTTTGTCCAGCGGAGCGTGCAGACGATGCTGAATGCCGTCCGGTGTTAACACCGCCTTGTGCTCCGATGTCGATGCAACGATAGATTGGAGGCCTAAGTGTGGGAAAGGCAATGGCTACCATCGTTATCGCCTTTACTGCAATCTAACAGTTTAGAAGTGTGGTGTGCCTAGCAAGGTTCTGACGTGCGGTAAGTCGCGTCCTCCATCATCAGATGGCGCACCCCCTTTCCAATCTCGGCCATTTGTCGTACGACTGGTTGACACCGAACAGGTACACCTACCAGTTCAGGTAGCTCTGCAGTCTCTTCGGGTCCATACCGGTAAAGCGCCACAGGTAGCGTTTGAGCTAAAAGCAGAGCTTGTTCACGACAGCCATGCACTCGAGGTATTGCGGGTCACTGACGTGTGCCCTGTAGGCCTCGTGCATACCTTTGACCACCCTGACCAGGGATTCGTGCGACTTCTCCATGTCCCCGACCACGGTTGATCCCTTGGCGATGTGCACTCGCAGGCTATCCCTGATACGCGGGAAGGCTTGCCGTGCCTGACGGCGAGCGCGTACTTGCAGGCGTCGATAGCCATGGCGATGCACAGCTTTTGCTTGGACAGGCCGCGCTTGCGGGCCTGCCCGAAGGCGTGCGCCAGGTCCGTGTCGTTGATGTAGGTCTCGTCTATCCAGACCTGGCCGCGCAGGATTGTGCAATCCTGGTAGCCATCCACGGTCGCAAACACGCGCTGGCGCCACTCGTAGGCAATCTTGTGGTTCAGCCCACAAATCTTTGCGATGCCCCTTAAAGGCACGTTGTAGCACATCAGCTCGATGAAGAAGACTAAAGGTGGGCAGGTCCTTCTTCGAGTCGTCGAATATGGCACCCGAGAAGGCGCCGTAGCGCTTCCCGCCGCATGAGGGGCACAACGGCGCGGGCCTGTGGCGTGTTGCGGCCTCCTCGAAGGTCTCAAGCCCGATCTTCTCCTTTGCATCCTCGCACCGCCCAGGCGCGCTCCAGGAGGGAGAACTCCTCGTCCGACAGTGCCTCGACGCTTCCGGGAAGGGCCGAGGAAAGCACGAAGAAAAAGGCTGCTTAGATGAACTTCTCACCCACAGAAACTACCGAAGGCTCAACAAATGCTCATGCTCCGGCATGCATGTGCGACCGTTGCAACAGAGCCCCGTCCCTCCTGAATTGCTTCAGGACAGACGGGGCTTCATCATGCTCCATATAGAAGGAGCTGCCGTCTATGGCGCCAGGCCTTCCAACAGCAGCTCCTGCTTCGCCAGAGTTTCTGGTGAAATCTTACCTGTTTGCCTGCTACTTCGCAGCACGGTAGATCTCGACGATGTCTTCCTTCGTGAGCGGCACGAACGAGCCCTTCGAGCCATCTGCAGCCTTCTGGATCATCACATCGAAGTGCTTCTCGTCAGTGATCCCCACCTCATGAAGCGTTGCCGGCATATGCATGGTCTCCGTAAAGAACTGGCGGGTACGGGCGATGGCCTCGCGGGTGACCGGTGCATCGTCTGTGCCAGTAAGGCCCCAGACATTGCGGCCGTAGATCGCGAACTGCTTCTCCGTCTTTTCAGAGAGGACATGCTCCATCCATGCGGGCGTAAGGATGGGCAAGGCCCTCGCCGTGGGTGATGTCATAGAAGGCAGAGAGCTCATGCTCCATCGGGTGCACGACCACACAGGAGCGCAGCCCTCGCCGACGAGGCTATTGATTGTATGGCTTGCAGACCACATGAGGTTTACACGGGCATCGTAGTCATCCGGCTTCTCAGGTGCGATCGGACCAGAGTGGATCATGGTCTTAAGCAGGGCCTCTGCCATGCGCTTCTGCACGTATGCACCATCATCCATCGAGAAGTAGTTCTCGAACGCGTGGCTCATCATGTCTGTCATGCCAGCTGCGGTCTGGCGTGCCGGAACCGAGAATGTATAGGTCGGATCGAGCACAGACATTGTCGGCTTCAGGCACTCTCCTGCCGTGTCCCACTTCTCGTTCTTTGTCATGTCCAAGATGACGGCAAAGGCATCCATCTCGGAGCCCGTAGCAGCAAGCGTAAGCGCCGAGAAGATCGGCAAGGCATCCTTGATGAGCTCAGGATGGATCACGAGATCCCAGGCATCGCCGTCGTACTTTGCGCCGGCTGCAACGACCTTTACGCAGTCGATTGTGGAGCCGTCGCCGATAGCGAGGACCATATCGATGGACTCCTTGCGGCAGAGCTCGACACCGTGGCGCACGGTCTGGATGCGTGGGTTCGGCTCGATGCCAGAGAGCTCGAAGATCTCAAGGCCTGCATCGGAGAGGATTTTCGTTGCCTGATCATAGATGCCGTTGCGCTTGATGGAGCCTCCGCCGTAGCACAGGAGAACCTTCTTGCCATATCCCGCAAGATCTGCAAGATGCGAGATCTGGCCCTTGCCGAAGTGGATGGTCGTAGGTACATGGAACGTGAAATTATACATAGTTACTCCTTAGCCGGCATGGTTCTGCCGCTTGTCCCTGTCCCCCTCATACCTGCATCGAAACGCGGCAAGGCCGAATGGATGCCGGTCTGAAAGAAACGGCTGCATTGCATAATCAGGACAGAAGGAGCCTCGTTCCCCCATCCGACAAAGCTTCCGTGCGCCAGATGGCAGAAGAGACCGCCTCCACGAGATGTCGGTCATGGGAGACAAGGACAAGCGCGCCTGCAAAGCTCGCCAGGAAACGCTCGAGCGCTTCCACAGCATGCACATCGAGATGGTTTGCCGGCTCATCGAGCACAAGGAGCTCTGCCCCATCGAGCGCTGCAAATGCTAGCGCAAGTTTCCTGAGCTCGCCCGGACTCACCGCTATGCCTGTGCGGTAGCTCTCAGGCTCCGCGTTGGGCTGCGCTGCCAGCGAGAGCACGCTTCCCCGCTCTGCACGGTCAAGGTTCTGAAGGCGCAGAAGCAGAGCCTTTGCCTCTTCGGGCGAGAGCTCCTGTGGAAAGTAGACCGCTTTCACGCCTTCAGGGATGCCACGTGCCACGAGTGCCTTTATGAGCGTCGACTTGCCCGTGCCGTTGGCACCGACAAGCGCTCTGTGCTCATCTAGCCCCACGAAGAACTCCGGAATCTCTATACCATACCCTGCATCGCCGAAAGGAATCGTCTGGGCCGGAAGATGCGCGACGGCATTTCTCTTCGAGCGCACACCCAAGGCAAGAAGCTCTCCATCATAGCCCTAGGGAAACGATGATTAATTCGCCTCGATGAGGTAGCTGGGGCTGTACGCTGTATGACATCGGCTTAAAATGTCTCGAACCACACAGTGCCCATATCCACATAGATGCCTATCTGCCTGCGGATATGTTATAATTACAGCAACGTATTCCAGCATATCCAAAAGGAAGATATGGGCAGATAGATGAGCTTTTAGGACCTTAAATCCTAAGGTCTAAGGAGAAAGACTGGGCGGGAGGCACACCTGGAGCGGATGGATACAATCGTTGTGTGGGATAGCTGGATTGCACTGGTAGATACCAGCTACCACTGACAGGCTCTTGTCAGGCATGTGCGCACTGCAAAGACAAAGCTTTAGGATGTATCCTGCTTTAGGTTATGTTTGCTCTCTTAAGACAAGAGAACTTAAAGATGCTATCCTGGATTGTCGCTCCTGGCAGCGCTTCATGCACTTGGGCCTCATGTCTGAGCAGGTGCCAGATGCTACGACACTTGCGAAGATGCGCCATAGCCTTAAAGCGAGAGGAGTTCGACAAAGCTATGCTTCACGCCTGAACTTAGAAGCTTGAAAAGGCAGGGATCACGGTACAAGGTGGCTCCATTGTGGATGCGACCTTTATCGAAGCCCCGAGCTCCACGAAGAACCACGACCATGCGCGCGACCCTTAAAGCGCACCAGTCCAAGAAAGGGAAGAACTGGCATTTCGGATACAAGGCGCATATCGGCGTGGATGCCGCAGGTAGCCTTGTGCATGCTGTAGAGACGATCGCTTAGAATGTATCTGACATATCCCAGACACATGCACTCGTAAGGGAAGATGACAGGTTCTGCTATGCAGACTTTAGGCTATATAGGTATAGCGAAGCGCCCTTAAGGTCACAGCAGACCCACACCTCTCATCTATGCGCTAAAGCGTTGCAAGGAAGCCTTCGACTAGAGAAGGCCTTACCTGTGCACTCTTGTCCGAAAAGGGTATCGAGTCCAGGAAGGCATCCGTTCGCTCAAAGGCAGAAGCATCCCTTCCTTATCGTGAAGCGGCGCTTCTGCCACTTAAGGAAGCGCTACAGGGGATAGAGAAGACCTCCTGTATGCTCGGGTCTGCCTCGCCCTTGCAAACCTTGCCATGTGCATCTTTTGCCGGCAGGCTGCACCTCCCGGCTCTCAGCGTCGCTTGATCTGTCTTGGAGCCTTATTGCGGTGCATGCGGCAGGATAAATGTCAGGATGGCGGCTCCTGCACGTGCTGGATGGGCATCCTTCCCTGCCTTTCCCACATACCGGCCTAGAAAGGCCGTGTGGCCGGTCCCCTTTGACACGTTATGGGGCATTAATCATCGTTTCCCTAGGCGACTGCAGCCTCCGCCTTCTTGCCAAGCCCCTGCATGCGCTGGTCAAGCTGGCATACCTTGTCCGCAGCCTTCCGGTCCTTGCCCGAGACGATGGCACATCCGATCTTCTCCCGGCTGTCATGGTCATGGGGATCGAGGCTGCGCTTTGAAGCAGAACGGTCTGCCTCCTCGCGGCGCCTCTGCTGCTCCTGCGCAAGACGCCGGTATTCTGTTCTCGCAGCCTCCCGTGCATGGAGCGATGTGTCATGCTCCTGCATCTCCTGCTCCCGCACGGCACTGTAGTTGCCAGGCCGTATCTCCATGCCATCCCCCTCGAAGCAGAGGCAGGAAACCGCCAGCTCATCAAGGAGCGCTCTGTCATGGGAGATCAAAAGTCCTATGCCAGAGAAATCCCGGAGCGTCTCTATGAGCAGCACCCTCGTCAGTGCATCGAGATGGTTTGCTGGCTTGTCCAGGATCAACACATTGGATGCTGCAGCCAGGGCGCAGGCTATCTGCACGCGTTTCTGCTGGCCTGAGGAGGGCGTATCGTAGCGCCAGAGCCACCCGTCCTCTATCGCAAGCGCACGGCGCACCTTCTGAGCAAGAGGACTCCAATCGCACGCGAAGTCGGAAAGGCCTGCTAGCTCCTCCGTGGCATCCTGCGCGTAAAGCGCCGTGACAAGTCCTTTCGTGACAGAGCCGCTATCAGGTGCGAGCCTGCCTACAATGAGCTGTGCAAGCGTCGTCTTTCCGCAGCCATTGGCGCCGATGATGCCATGCTATCCTTTGGCAAACGTGCAGGATATATCAGTAAAGACCGGATTGGCGCTTCCGGGATAGCAATAGCTTACGTGAGAAAGAGAAAACTGCATGATGGACCTCGCAGACACAGGGATGAAGGACACAATGGTGTCCATGAACCGTCCCCGCGTGCTCTTAAAGAGCAGTGTCTAGATGCGCAAGGCTCCATTCCTTTCCTCGGAGGACAGCGTCTCTGCCCTATGCAGCGTGTGAGAATCTACCACAGGTAACGGAAGGACACAAGAAATAAGCCGAGTTCAGTACTGTGCACGGGCCAAGAACAATCCAAACACCTGACCCTGAAAACCAGTACGACAGAGTAACGACTTCGCGGCCGAGAAATGCGCTCCAGTGACCAGAACATCATCTACCAGAAAGACGAACTCGCAGGTGTTCGCATCAGTTGCGACTCTCTGCAGCGTATCTTCGATATTCTCTATCTTGCGTGTACCACCCACGTGAGATGCAATCCCAGGCACTGCAGTCTCGATATCATGGCAAAGACGAAGTCCCAGCTTGCTGCATACCGCTCTGCAGACCTGTTGTTCATTGCGGTCATCATAATCTTGGCTATCAGGCCGCATTGATGGTGGGATAGGTACGAGTCCGACCCTATATCCCAGCGATGCGAGACTCTCGTCAGTGGCTTTCGGATGTCTGCCTTCGAGAAATTCGACAAGAGCATCCGAGTATTGGCGAATTGCCTTCAGCTTGTAACGAGTCCGATCCGGACGGGCACGCAAGCCCCTCTCTGTACCAACCGGTATTTTGTAATTGAGAACTGTCTGGTTGGCTTCCGAATGCCGGTAGCCACCCCGAGGGGTGCAGATCAGGTAGTAGAAGCAGAAATCCCCCTCATGGAGATTCATCGGACGATCAAGTTCATCGACCATCTGCCACCTATTACTATTCATGAGCAGCCAATCGCAGAAAGCACATCGGTGACCGAATTCGCTACGATTGCACCATGCTCTACCATCTTCGCAGCCCAAGTTGTCTGCTCGACAACAGAGGGCAGCAAGATAAGCTTTTTATGCTGTTCGATGCACGCACTGGCCTGCGTCCTTATTCCGCTGGTTTCGCCTGCCTCTACGATGACAGTAGCTTCGGACAGGGCAGCCATGGTTATGTTGCGCTCCGGAAAGTAGAAGCGCTGTGTCTTGATTGGCTGATGATCATAGCGGTAGATGGGCACCTGGCTAATAAGGAGATGCTCCGTAGCTACCTGCTCCTGCAGGTCTTCATTTTCCTTTGGATAATACCTATAATCGGCGTGCCAATAACGCCAATTATTTTGCCTTTAGAGCTGTTTTGGCCACTACCGTATCTATACCTGCTGCAAGTCCATCGACGACAGTGAAGTCATACCGAACGAGCGCAGCAGCTATACGATACGCCGCTCGCTCGCCACGCTCGCTAGGATGGCGAGTGCCAACGACAGAGATGCATCTCGACTGCGTCAGATTGATATCGCCGCGATAGTAGAGGACCGGGAGCGGATTCTTCTGCGCCCTCAGACCATGCGGGAACTGTGGTGTTCCATCCACCAGAACAGAAAATGTTCCAAGCCTTCCCTTTACGTACTGAATCACTTCGGAACGTTTTTCTTCGTCGGGAACGATGCCGTCAATTGCATCAGCAGCCGTACTCGGAAATCCGCCATTTCGCTGTATGAGGTTCGATACTTTGCTTCGGGAAGTTCCCTCGACCACATAGAGATACTCATACGCCATGAGCTCCTTATAGGGAGAAATGACCTCCTCTTCGCTGATTGCCGGCACCATGTCGCACCTCCTATGCTCTCGTGTCTTCATTCTAACGGCTCAAGCATCTGCTGTATAGTACAATTGTTCTATGTTTTCGTGGCATATTGGCCACGTAATATGATGTGGCTGCCAGTTTTGAGACACGGATTTGACCATCCTTCCGAATCCCGTAGAGATGTTTCCAGGGGGTACGGATTGCGAGGAAGAGATGTCCAAGATCACGAGGAAGACATACAGCGCCAGCTTCAAGATGGCCGCCGCGCTGGAGGTGGCGAAGGAGCAGGAGACGCTCTCGCAGGTGGCAGCCAAGCACGGCGTGAGCCCGTCGCTTGCCGCTGCATGGAGGGACGAGTGACCTGCGTCAATATTTCGGACTTAATGGCTGAGTACCTCCAGCATAGTTAGGCTCCCTGAACTGTAAGCGGCTTAAGGCAAGATCGAAGGCATCTTCGGCTGGACCGTCGCGGTGGCTGCGATGCCGAAGAGCAAGACATGGATGAGGCACATCTCGTGCAGCAGCTCCATGCAGGCATCCCTTACATCCCTGTGGCTGTATCTTTAGCTGAACGAGTCCGCAAGGAGTGCATGTGGGCCTTGGGAAGGCCATGGAAGGCGCCCTCAACGTAGGCCTTGAAGTTGGATATCACCCTGTGGACCATGGGAAGGGATACATCCCCGTCCGCTCTGTCGTACTTTCTTTAGACGAGCGCGCAAAACGAGGAGAGGCCGGCAAGCTTTGCCGCTCCAGCCATCCGCCCTTATCTTCGATGTATGGCAGAGCTGGTCATGCCCCACCTGGCGCCAGGAATCTTTCGAGCACTCCTTCTGCGCAGCGCAGGGGGCAGGAGCCCTGCCTGCCGCCGTAAGCATCGGCTGCTGCTTTGTGCCGCGCCCGCTTTTGCCTGGTGCCTTGGCACCGATATAGAAGTCGTCCACCTCGTGTGTGTCAGCTGCAAGGACACTGAACGCACTGCGATCTGGCCCAGGCGAGTATATCCTTAAAAGGACCCGCCCTGCCGTCTTTAAGCTGCAGCCTATCTGCCTTCTGCAGGGCGCAGGCGCTGATCCCGGCCTTTTGGGCGGACATGAGCCATATCGCCTACGAACCACTTCCTGAGCTCGAGGTGGGTCCCCTCCATCAATAGTCCCTGCGCTCACGCTCACCTGGTGCGAGCACTTCGTGCACTGCCACTTGTGTGCGCGGCCTCAGACCTTCGAGCAGGACGTATTGGCGCACACCGGGCAGACAAAGCCGCCGGAGACCTTCTCCTCGAGCAGCCTCCCCTCACACGACTCCTCGTCTGAGAACCTCTCCAGAAGGCCCATCAATGTCTCTTTGCTCTCGCATTCGCGCCTACTCAGAGCGTCTGAGTGCCCCTTCGCCATCTCTTTCTTTGCCCTCTCGGATGCATCAACCTTGCATCCTCATTGTACGGTTTGGAGGCGACAGGAACTCCTGCGGTTATGCTGGAGGTCCTCAGTCATTTCTTGGGTTTACCCCTTGACTTTAAATAGCAGGTCTTCCTTTATGAGTTGATGGTCTATCTTCGATGAGCCCTAGACCATCACAGGTATTGAGAAAAAGATCAATGACCTTATCATCATCATATGAAACATCTTCATGCTGTGTTGCTAACAGGTACTCTACCTGGTCAAGTCCTTTATATTCGAGAGTTGTTTTCATTGTCTGCTTCGTTACATCAGACAGCTGGTCTTTATATCGTTGATAGATAAAACAAAGATCTACAAGATCTCTTACTCTATCTCTGTTTGAATAAGCAGCGCACTTCATTTGTGCAAGACGGTCAATATTGTAGACACGAATTCCGTTCACATTTGCTATTGTATTTTCTGGTATATTCCGGTTTCTATATGAGACCTCGACTTTTAGAGGAGCTTCATCCGTAGAATAATGAATCAGGACTCTGCCAACTGTATCGGTATCCTTTGCAATGCGGTATTCCCATCCGTTCTTACTACAGATTGCCTTTACTGCACTAAGAAATCGCCTACGGTTAGATTCCTCATGAGCTGCATCTAGGTCGATATCTCCTGAAAGTCTATTAAGGCCATAACATTGAACGAGAGAGTTTCCTCCCTTCAACACAAATGGAGAATCTTCACCTTCACGCTCATTTAACTGACTGATAAAATTTCGAAGTATACGCTGATGTAGTGGAGAGTAGTCACTACTACTCATAAGCCGCTTCCTTTATCCTAAGCCAATCCATAAGGTACTCTTTACCAAAATAGTGGTCGAAAGACTCCTTATCTGCACAATGTCTGTAAGCAATAAGAGCATGGGCAAGGATATCTGGGGTCAGGGCTTCATTATCAATGAAATCCTTTCTCATCCCTGAAATGAGGGCTCCTTGTCCCTCCATAAGCAGATCCAGACAGGCTCGAGCATGTGTAGCACAGGTCACCTCTCCTAGATGAGGTGCCTTTGCCTTGATGATCCCCCATGTACCTAAGGGGTTGCTATTTGTATCTGCCCACTCTGGATGGTTCCAGTCAAGACACATCCAATGCCAGTCTCCATCGGTACCTTTTTGTTCAGTATTGAGAGCGTACACTCCAGTTAAATAGCGCATATAGTCCCCACTTCTTCCTATCCATAGATACACGGAGAAGTTCTGGCCTTCAAGCTACAGTGCCTCATTATTATGTCGTTAAGAGTTTTTGATCAATTGCCCTCCTAATGAATTCAGAGCGAGACACACCACTTTGTTTTGCTGCTCTCTTCAAAGCATTGATCCTTGATTTAGGCAATCTGATGCTGATCTGTTCCATTTCATCTGTGACAGGACTTCCGTAGGAAATTTTCGAAGTATCCCACATTCCGTCATCTCCCTTTTCACAGGCTTCTGCAATAGAATCGACTTCATCCATTTTCATTCCAATACTGGCAAGAATCTTTTCGTCTCTTTTTGTCATCGTCTACCTCCTATAAATCCGAGCTTTCGTTTGATGTCAGTTTGTGCTGGAGTTTGGGAATGAATTACTACCCATGTATCAATATCTTTTCTGACAGCAACAATTTCAATTTCGCGCCCCTTCCTGTCGAAACCAATGCCAACGTAGCGCCGTGGATCTCCCTTATCTAAACCAGGCATTGATGCTACAGCTGAAGCCCAAACAGCTGCTGCATCAGCTTTTGAAATATTTGGGTGTCTTTCCTCAATCCTATCAAGGACTATTATTTTCATTTCCTAACATTCCCCTCTGTATCACACGATTGTATCACATTTTTATAATACATGAAGATAAACTAGTCACATATGTCTGTAATGAATACGCTTTGGCTC
Source organism: Atopobium sp. oral taxon 416 (assembly GCF_018128285.1). Classification (NCBI taxonomy): domain Bacteria; kingdom Bacillati; phylum Actinomycetota; class Coriobacteriia; order Coriobacteriales; family Atopobiaceae; genus Atopobium; species Atopobium sp. oral taxon 416. The sequence continues at coordinate 610,043 of NZ_CP072380.1, read as the reverse complement.
TCTCTTCTCAGGCTATCTTCTGATGGATAAGGCTGCGACTGTACCGTTCATATGAGTGGACACTGATAGTATTTCGATGCCTATCGAGGCCTTTCTTCTGACTGATAGAGCGAAGCATCGGGAATTTGTGAAATGAATACTTCTTCCTGAGGAACAAGAGCCTATTCAGGTACTTCGCTGTCAGATGCAACTTGTCTCTCACTGTGCGCTTTGATCCAGTGATAGTGGGCAATTATAGCTTCCTGTTCCGCATCAAAAGCGGATCTTATACGCTGTGACGGGGGTCTGAGCGTGAATTTAGAGCCTGCCTGCACCATCTGCAGATACTTGGATTGATATGGCTGATGTACTTGGGGTACTGTCATTCTACGGGAGGAGTATTTCATGTAAATGGACGCTCCTATAGATGTCAAGAGCCTGAGCCTTCGACATCTATCGGCATGCTCTCGAGTACCCAGGTGGAATACCTCTCCGCGAACATCTGGCTCTCGCACCTTCCGGACTCAAATCCGCTCACCGTGGAAGGCGACACCTCGAGGGCATGCGCGACCTTGGCCTGGTTCAGGCCGGCACTCTTGTGCGCTTCCCTAAGCGAGAGCCTGTCGACCCGCTCACCCACGTCCCTGAGTGCATGAGCGTATGGTAGACCTCGCGCGCGATGTATCTCTTGACACACACCTTTCGAGAGGGCGTGTGGCCCCGACATGCGCCGCTTAACGTAGCCTTTTGTCCTTGGGGTCGTATCTCATGAGCCTCGCCGTGACGGTGTGCAGCGCCTTGTTGGCACGCCGGTCAGCGCCCTTGTTGAGGCGCATGCAGCCCGATGTCTTGCCAGACGATGCCGGGATGGGAGACGTTTTGCACAGCATCGCGAATGCAGCCTTGCTCCTTGAGCCTTTCGGGGTTGTCGTCTGCGGCGACAGCGAGCTCGGAGGTGCCCCGGGTCTTAAGGCACTAGATTGTAAGCAGCGACGGGCAGTGCTTCTCGACCACGCCCCTCATGAGGAGCTCGAGGGTGTCTGCCTCATCCCTGGCGGCCTACCAGGGCCAGCAGCGCCCTCGTCGATCTTCAGGGCCGCCCTCATCATCCTCTCCTGGGACATGCCCTCCCACCTACTGCGAACATCGTCGGGGGCTGTCCCGGTAAGCGAAAGCGTGGCCACATGGACCTCGAGCGCACAGGATACGCAGCGCTTGCGCGCCACGAGCAGCGACCTCAGCTCATCGAGCCTACCACCGCGCAGCTTGGGGATGGACGTCCCGTCGGCGTCGGTCTCGTCGTCCTTGCCCTCGCCGTGCCTCCTTCTTTGGTCCTTCTTCTTGTTGAAGACCTCCAGCACCTTAAAGCCGCACGCCATCAGCGCGTCCGTGAGGCCCGCACCGTAGGAGCCACGTGCCCTCAAAGCCGTCCGGCGTGGACAGAAACTCGCGTGACAGCGCGACCCTTTACCTCTCGTCCAAGACGCACAGCCAGTGCGTGTCCGCGTGTGTGTCGATGCCGGCGACGATCTTCCCCTCGAGCTTTCTGTCTGTGAGCTCTATGCCCTTCGACATCTTCCTGCTATCCCTTCCTCGCGCCTTGCCTGCCGGCCTAGGTAGGCGAGACAAAGCAGCGAAGGGAGCGCTAACATAGGGTTGTGTGGGCCCCAAGCCTGCGCTTAGGCTCCTATCAGGTCATCGCCAGGCCTTAGCTTCGGCCCGTGGCACAGGACAGGTCCATTTGAGTGCAGCCCCCTCGGGGCGTAAGCTGCAAAGATGAGTCGTCGCACCACGGACCAATTATCTGGCCTGCCCACGTGGACAGGTCAACTTCAAATTATCGGTGCTGAGGACTTTAAGCATAAGCCCAGCAGTTCCTGTTGGTTTCGAGCTGCATACTATAGATGAAGGGCTGATGCATCCGAAAGATCGGGGGAAGATATGGCCAAGGGGCATGCAGGCGAACTTAAGCATGAAGGAATGTGAGAGCAGAAGGACCTTTGATGGAGCTTCTGGAGAGGTTCTCAGACGAGCAAGTCCTGCAGGCAAAGGCTTATCGAGGAGAAGTTCCCGCAAGGGGTTCGTCTGCCCTATCTGCGGCCCCACGAGCTGCTCGCACCAGTTCAGCGTGAGCGCGAAGACGATGATAGAGGGTACCCATCTTGCCCTGAGGAAGTGGTTCGTCGCGATGTGGTTCATAACCAGCTAAAAGGCAGGGATCAGCGCCAGACAGGATGCAGCTACAAGATAGCCGGGTACGTGCTGGTAAGGATCCGCTGCGCCATGGCAAGATCGAAGTGCCTCCAGCGTCCTTTCTGCTGATTGCGTAGAAGTCGACGACTTCTACATAGAAGTAAGATCAAAAGGCACGAGGGGATGCGGCACAAAGCAGCAGCTTCCTAGCGGCAGTTCGAACACGACCACCTCTGTCATATGTCCAAGATCTGTGCCGATGCCTGGAAGCGGGATATCGGCAGGGCTGGATTGCTTCTGCGGGCTCGTCCAGAAAAAGTACGACAGCTCAGACGATGACGCCTCGCTTTCCCTGAGGTCTGCAGGCTCATCTCGAATATCAAGGCATATGTCGAGGGAGCGTTCCACGACCTTCCGAAGGCCCATATACAAGTCGTATACCGACTCGTTCAGCTAAAGATACAGCCACAGGGATTCTTTTGATGCTTGGTGCCGATCTCCTCCACGGGATGTGCCTCACACACATCCCGCTCGCAGGCATCGCGGCCACACTGCAGCCAAAGTTGTCTAAGCAGCTTACAATTCATGGAGCCTAACTGTGCCGCAAGTCCTTAGCCATTATATCGATAGCTTGCTGTATGCAATATATTCACTGACGCCTAAGAACAATCACTGTGAGCCAGAAAACCCTTCGAGATACCTGCTTTGCTGCCACCTCATCCTTTCCACCAACTATCGAAGGAAGACACTCATCACTTAGGTGATGATCACAAACATCACTTAGCTCTCAACTAAAAAATCGCTCTGCAGCACACCATCCAAATACTCCACATGCAAACCGACAAAGACCATATCCACTGCATGATCCACCCATCGCCTTCCACATATGGGAGACCCACGCATCATAGTTGTACCATGTCTGCTGGCATAAACATACGTTCTGGTCAAATGGATACTTCATTGCCACCACAGGTGAAGTCAGCGCTAAAACCCTCAAACACTTGAGAGCTAAGGCAGACATGATTGGGCGACGTTTCATCCTGCGAGCTGAAGTTCCATGGGTTTTCGCGCCACAAATCTTCTATAATTCGAAGCCGGCATCGTTTACAAGACACGATTTTACTGAGGCGGAAAATCTCTGATATTCGATATGGCACCATATTTAATGCTCGGCGGTCTAAAATCACAGCACACAATAGGCACGCTATGTAGGACTGAGAACAATCATTAACCTGATACGGTTGATCTGCGGTGCACTAGCAGCATCCGATATAGTATTCAGTGGCCCTTGCTCTTGATGGCCGCAGCCAGTGCATCGAAGCCATGGTGAAGACACATCACCGGGTGGTCGAGCAGCATGCGCGGCCCCGCATAGCGCATCACCTCACGGATCTGTTCACGCTGCTTCGGCGCATAGCAGTGCACCGGGCACTGTGAGCAGAAGCTCTTGGTCTGCATGAAAGGGCAACGCTCAATGCGCTTGCAGGCATAGGCGGCGAGCTCAGCACACACAGGGCAGAGTGCATCGTGGGTATGGTGGTGATCGTGGCAGTAGAGGTGAATCATCTGGAGGACCACTTCACACTCGCGTGCCCGCTTGCGTTCCGTCTCCTCCACTGTGCGTTGCTTTCTCACAGCTCCTCCCCTTCTGTTGCATCCTGCACCTTGGTAGGGATCTTCACCCAGAAGAGCCAGAGGTGGAAAAGCCACACCCCGGCGAGGATCACGTGGTCCCATACGATACGGGACATGGAGGCAAAGCTGATACTCAAAAGCAGGGTCAGAGCACCGAAGGCGGCTATCTTATCCTGTACGCTCATGCCCTCGTCCGCAGCAACCGGAGCAATCTTGCTCTTATAGAACTGTGTAGGGCAGAGCCACACCCTCAGGGAAGGCGAGCTCTGGCTGAAGAAGAACACTGTCAGAAGATACAGCGGGACCGTCGGCAGCAAGGACAGGACGATACCGACAGTACCGAGGACGAAGAAGAAACAGCCCAAGACAAGAAAAACGATGCAGCGCATAGTCGCCTCCCCACTCTCTAACTTACACGGCCCCGATCGATTGAGACTACCTTGTCCGCAATAGCGGCGGAACTTGGACGGTGCGTGATCAACATGATGGAGCACTTGGAGCGCTGCATATCCAGCGCCTTGAGGATTGCCCCTTCGTTTAGGGCATCCAAATTCGACGTTGGCTCATCAAGCAACACAAACGGTGCTTCATGCAGAAAGGCACGGGCCAGGCCTAAGCGTTGGCGCTCACCGCCAGAGAGGGTGCCACCGAGCTCTCCCACTATCGTGTCAAAGCCCTCTGGCAGACTTTCGATAAAGTCAAGGACGGAAGCTTTATGACAGGCTTCCTCCAGCTCTTCCTGCGTAGCGTCCGGTTTTGCAATCAGCAGGTTGTTGCGGATGCTGTCGTGGAAGAGCATGGTCTGCTGTTCGACCAACGCTTCCTGCTGATGCAAATAGCCACTCGTGATGTCCTTGATATTGTCTGGGCCGATACAGATGGCGCCTGAGTCCACATCCCAGAAGCGCATAAAGAGTCGGCAGAGGGTAGACTTACCGGAACCACTCTTGCCTACCAGCGCAACGATGCCGCCTTTGGGGACCATAAAGTTCACATTGTTTAAGACTTGCTCTTCACCGTAGGAGAAGCCCACCTGTTCGGCTGAGGCTCCGGTGAAGACCGGCTCGGTACCCTTAGCACGCTCCTGCACCAGAGGTTCCTCATCGAGGATCGCCAGCACCCGCTCTCCGGCAGCTAGGGTCTGCTGCAGCGTCGATCCCAGATTCGCTAAAGCGATAAAGGGGCCAAACGAGGAGAGCGTCGTCACCTCAGCCAACACAAAGGCTTCCGGGGTGACCATACTCTGCGAGACGGCATAAATTCCCACAAAGAGCTGCGCCAGGGCGTCCAGAACCATAATCACATTGACCGCAATGCTGCCGCCACGCGCTACCCTGTGGAGCCGCTTCTGTTCGGCTGCAAGGCTACGGCTTTTCTGATCGAGCTCTGCTCCCCGTTTGACTCCCATACCATATTGAATGATCTGATCAAGCCCACGCAGGTTGTCGAGCATGGTACTGGAGAGGCTTGCCTGCTGTTCACGGATGTCTACACCGACTGAACCGGAAGCGTGCGATACCACGAGCGGCACTACGATGCCCACCGCAAGGTAGCCTGCCAAGGCAATCAGTGCAAAGGCCCATGACAGGTTTGCCAAAAAGGACATCAGGATAATTCCCGTACCGATCGCAATCAGAACCGGGGAGATCGTATGAGCAAAGAAGACCTCTAGCAGCTCGATATCGCTTGTAATCGTCGAAATTAGATCTCCGCGGTCCCTGCCGGAGAGTTTGGCGGGAGCCAACGTTCTGAGCTTCCCAAAGACAAGGTCCCGGATATGCGCCAAAAGCTTGAAGGCGATGTAGTGGTTGCATTCCTGCTCGATATAGTGGAGCACACCACGGGCGATAGCCAGAATGACCAGTACGCGGCAGAAGGTTGCGATACCCCAGATAAGTGTTGCAGTGCCGTTCACGGCGAGCATCGCCTCAACGCCGACCACCGGCAGTGCGGTCGCACAGACAAAGCCGGCGATGCCAGCCACCACTGATATCACCATCACTCCTGCCAGGGGGCGTACAAACCCGAGCATTCGCCCCATGATCCTAAGTTTCTTCACAGATCTCACCCCTTCCATAGGCTTCAAGTCTCTGTTGGGTCTTCCACAGCCGCGCATAGACGCCGTGGATATCAAATAGCTCCTGGTGCGTACCGGATTCAATGAGGTAGCCTTTGTCCAAGACGTAGATATTCTGTGCATTCACCACGTTCGCGAGTCGGTGTGAGATCAGGACCACCGCATGGTCCTGTGCTAGCCGATAGATGGAGTCGAGCAGCACGGCTTCACTCTCCACATCGATGTTGCTCGTCGCTTCGTCGAAGACATAGACGGAGGAATCGTGCAGCCAGGCCCGCGCAAAGGCAAGGCGCTGGCGCTGTCCACCAGAGAGGTTGTTGCCTTCCTCCTCGAGCTTGGTATCCAAGCCTTCCTGTGTCCTAAGGAAGCCGGAGAGGTTTGCGGCGTCGAGCGCTTCCCAAAGTTCCTGGTCACTTGCGTTTGGATTTCCCATCAGCAGATTGTCCCGGACCGTTCCGGAGAATAAGTAGGCATTCGCCCCGACATAGGTGAGGTGTTTCGCACATGCTGCCTGATTGAGTCCACTCAGGTCTTTATCGCCGAAGCAAATGGAGCCACGAAAGCCTGAGAGCTTTCCTGCGGCGAGCGCCGCCAGCGTTGACTTCCCTGATCCTGAAGCGCCAACGATCGCCGTGACGCCCTTCTCAGCGACCCGTAAGGTTACACCGTGGATCACATCCCGTTTTCCGTCGTAGGCAAAGCTCACCTGCTCAAAGCGGGGTACGCTGCCGGGGACCGGCAGCTCCTTCTTCTCTTCTGGTTCCAGCAGTTCAAGGAGCTTAAAGATCTTCTGTGAGGCGGCGATCCCGTTCATTGCAACATGGAAGTAGGAGCCCAGCTGCCGCATCGGTAAGAAGAAGTCCGCTGAGAGCAGGACGATGATCAAGGCTTGCTGAAGGGTGATCGTAGAGGCCTGCAGTTGCCCAATCGCCACGGAGATACCTGCAGCAGCGCCACCCAGCGCTACAACATCCATCACGATGATGGAGTTGAGCTGCATCGTGAGCACTTTCATCGTCACAATACGGAAGTGCTCCGCCTCGTGGTTCATCGCCCTGTGCCGCGCCGCATCCGCCTCATAGATCTTGAGTGTCGTCAGGCCCTGCAGATTTTCGAGAAATGAGTCGCCCAGCTGCGTGTATTGGTCCCAGTACTGCGACAGGATCCGTTTCGCGATCTTCTGTACTGCCACAGTCGTGAGTGGGATCAACGGTACAAAGACCAGCAACACCACTGCAGTAGCGAGATCCATCGGCGCAATCATCGCAAAGAGAATCAAGGGTGCAATCATCGCGTAGAACAGCTGCGGCAGATACTGCCCAAAGTAGGTTTCCAGCTGTTCGCAGCCCTCAACCGAGAGCTGTACGACCTCCGCCGTGGAGACCTTTGTATCGAAAGTGGGGCCCAACCGCAGCATCTTCTCAAAGATACGATTCCGTAGTGTCCGCTTCACATCCTGTGAGGCACGCACCCGCTCCCCTCCGCATCCGTAGGAACTGATGCACTTCCCCACACCAGCGATCGCAATCAGCATCACGCAGACTGCAAGCGATACTGCTGTGCCGGTAATACTTGATGCGAGTACCGTCGCCACGCCCCAGACCAGGCAGATATTGGCGGCAAGCCCCACGACTTGCCAGACCACCACCAGTATCACGTGACGAAACACTCCCGGCACCAGCGTCAGAAGCCTCCTATCTATCATGGCCCCTCACTCAACAGTCTCTATGTGTTATCCATAGCTTACTTATTACTCAAAGTTAGCTTAATAGAACAAACGACTGTTGTCGAGGTCAGAGAACAATACCATCCAAAAATGCACGGTTGGGAGCAGAGCTCCCTACATACGCGAAAAGGCCACGATCATGCGACCGTAGCCTTTGACCTTCACTGGAGCCAGCTATCAGACTCGAACTGATGACCCCCGCTTTACGAGAGCGGTGCTCTACCAACTGAGCTAAGCTGGCACACAATTGCAACGCTGTCTAACTATAGAGATGCGCGCGAGAAGTTGCAAGTCCAAAATCCCCAATTTCTGGCCATTCACCGAGACACTACAGCAGATGGACAATCCCGCGTACCCAGCGCTGGAAGTCGTCCTCATACCTCTTAGCTGTCGCCAATACGCTCTGATGGTCCACATCGCAGCCGCCACTGTAGTTTGCTGCCAAGGTCAGCCCTAAGACATGCATACCGAGCGCGTGTGCCATAATCACCTCATTGACCGTGGACATACCCACATAGGAGACGCCGAGCTGGCGAAGCGCGCTAACCTCCGCCCGTGTCTCAAAGGAGGGCCCCAGCACACCTGCAAAGACGCCTGCACCAATCGTGATGTTCTGGTCTTTTGCTACGCCGCGGGCGATCGAGCTCATATAGGGCGAGTAGAGGTCATTCATATCCACAAAGGGAGATTCAACGTCCCTGAGCCCTTCCCACTCAGCCAAGGGGTTTCTGCCGGTAAGGTTGATCTGGTCGGTCAGAATGCCGAGACCCTTCTCAACCTTCCCGGGGATCGCGCCGGTTGCGCCGGCAAAGATAATGTCACGACAGCCGAGGCGGAAGGCATGGCGGACAAGAGAGGTGACCTCTGCTGCAGAATACCCACGATAGAGGTGGATACGGCCCGGATAGACGATCACCGGTACCCCATCGAGCGCGCCGATCGCCGCTTCGAATCGGTGCCCTTCAATCGGCTGGGCGTTGTCCGGAAACCCTTCAATATCGTGATAGTCGATCCTTCGCACCACGTGTACCAGATCTGTGATGGAACCCAGCCCGGTCCCCAACACGATCGCTACGGGGTGTTCTACTGAGGGGTGCATCTCTTCAACCATAGTTTCAGTTGCCACGGTGATTCCTTCCTGTTTAAGCAGACGGGTGAATACCCCATCGCCTGCTGTCAGCGTACCGCTATAGGTACCATCGTAAATGAGATCGGATCCACACGAGGGGCTCTTCGCTTTTAATATGGCAAGCGGCGCCCCGGATTTTTTCACCCGATCAAATTCTTTACATGCCCCAGCCTGAAATTGCCTGGTGACATCGGTCCCGTCACTCATGTACACCCCACCGTCGCGCTGCTCCGCCGCGGGACGCGGAATAGGCAGCTTACCTGCGGATTCAGGGCAGACCGGCACCACTTCCACGTTCTTGGCAGACCGAATGACCGCGGCATTCGGTTTGGTCTTCCCGTTGTAGCGGCAGTTATCCCCCAAAAGGCATCGGCTGATTGCGACGCGCACGCAGACCCCCTGAAATAAAGATGTTGGATGGGCCTTAACGGCCCACCCAACATCATACGTGATATCGTGGCTGAATTTTACGCCTCGAGCGTATAGACCTGAATGCTTGCCTTGCTGAGCTCGCCGTTCACGAAGTTGGTCCACTCAGAGCTCATCTGCTGCCGTGCGCTTGCGTACTTCTGATACGCCACATAGTAGGCAGCCTGAGCTGCAGCATAGGTTGCACTGTCATTCGTAATCGTATAGTCTGTGAGCGCCTGCGCATAATCGCTGTTGGAATCCTTCCAGGTGTTGTTGTCGGAGTCCCACTCATCGCCGGCAAGGTTGATGATGTAGGTCGCATAGTCCTGCGTCGGAGTATCTTGCTGGCCATCCGCAGGCTGAGACGGTGCAGTCGGCTGTGCCGGCAGGGTTACGTCGGTGACGACCTGATCGCGCAGCTTGGTCAGCGCTGCAGACTGTCTCAGAACATTCTTGACGGCGTCTTCGTCCATGTTGTACCGAGAGGCAATCTGGCTGTAATCGTTGGTGCCGAGATACTGCTGAGCGTACTGGTCGAGCTCATCGTCGGAGACCTGGATATTGCGCTGCTGGACGATGTCCTGCAGAATCTGGGTACGGGCGGTATCGATCGTGTTCCCCGCGGTCGGCATTCTGTACGTTCCGTCATCGTTCTTCGCGGAGTCGAGCGACGAGGTCTGGGAGATAACGTCACGGACGGTGACGTTATGCTGGCCGTTGTAGTTGTAGCGTGCGATCGGGGTATCGAGCTGATTCTCACTCACGGCAGTCACATTCAGGGAGTGCACGCCGCCGAGGGCGTAGTGGCCCACGAGTCCGCCGACCACGAGGCATACCGCGACGATAATAGCGACAAAGTAGATCGGCATTGTCACTTTCTGTGCCGGCTTGTTCTCTTTCGGAGCCTTAGCCTTTTTGTCCGCAGTATGCTCAGGCTTGGCCTTTTCGACCTTTTCTGGCTCTTCGGCCTCCGCAGTGTCCGTATCAGTGTCTTTTTCGGGCGCTTCCTGCGCCGTATCCTCCTGCGTGTCCGGTTTCGTCGTTGGCTCTTGTTTCGATTCGTTGTCGCTCGGAGTTTCCATGCCTATTGTGCCTTTCTGTCCAGTTCTTTTTCGATATCCTGAGAGAGCGCCCTAATGTATCCCGATCCGCTCTTCACGTCGAACGAGATACGCTCTTTCAGCTCTTGAGCAGTCTTTGCTGAGATGGTGCCCTTTGCCATATCGAGCAGTGCGACGAGCATGTCCCGATATTCAGCATCCCCATGGTAGCATTGCACGGCTTCATCCAAGAGAGGCCACACAGTATCGGAACGTTTTTCACTTGTTGACCCATACACTGCAAGGAAACTGAAGGCTGCGAGTCTAACCGGAGCGCTCTCCTCATCGAAAAGCGAGTTCTCCGCTGGCTCCAGTGCCGATTCCACCTTGTCGGGGTGCTTCGGGGCCACCAGCGTAAGGATATCAAAGATCTCCCAGCGGGTCTGCGCTTCAGGATAGCCAAGCGCATCCTCCAGCTGGTTGAGATACGGCAGGATCTCCTTCGGATCGTCCTTGATCCCCTCATAGATCCCCTGTGCCGCGCTCTGGCGCTGCCTGCGTGAATGTGCATGTAATCGTTCGATCAATGCTTCCAGGGATTTCTGCTCCATCTCATTGCCTCTCTAACCGCTCTCTGCGCCCTTTTCGCTCGTGTTTCGGATTCTGTTGGGGACCTGCTGTTTTCTGTGTCCCGCTCCTCTTTTTACTCGATGGTGTAGAAATCTGTTGCACCGCACGCTCATCGTCAGGGTCGATCGGATCGTCCGCCTCTTCGAGCAGCGCCCAGTCAAGGCCTGCCTTCTTGGTCGTGTCATCATCCTCAAACAGCAATGAGGCCGCCTGGGTACCCATCTTCGCCCCACCGATATGTACCAGCGTGTCAAAGAGCGCGAAGGCCGCTTCGGTTTGAGGAATCTCCAGATGTTTTTCCTCGGCTTGCCGCAGAGCTAAGGCTAGATCTTTTCTGAGATGTATATTCTTGAACCCCGGTCTGTAATCGCCGCTGATCGCTTTCGGCAGCAGCTGTTCAAGCTGACGTGAGGAACCCATGCCATCGCTGATCATGTCGAGCACGCTGCGTTGGTCGAGCCCGGACCACCTCGCGAGTGCCAGGGCCTCCGCACCGCCCAACAGGTTTGCGGCGACACAGATCTGGTTGCAGAGCTTGGCGATCTGCCCCCTCCCTGCCTCATCGAAGTAGTAGATCTTCTTTGAAAAGGTCTTCAGGATCGGCAGCACCGGCTCTGCGGTATCTTCGGTCGCACCTATGATGAGAGTCAGGGTCCCGGCTTTGGCGCCGCCCTCTCCTCCCGTCACCGGGCAGTCAAAGGCATGCTTGTCATCGATCTCACAGGAGTCGTGGATATCCCGAGCCAACTGCGGCGAGGAGGTGGTCAAATCGATCAGGTAGGCGCCCTTTTTCGAACGGCGGATGAGTCCGTTTTTCGTCAGATACGTGTCTTCCACCTCGTCGGGATAGCCGAGCATCGTGAAGATCACACCCGCACCTTTAGCGGCGTCACCTGCTGAAGGTGCCCAGTGGGCGCCCTTCTGTATGAGCGGTTCGGCTTTCTTCTCAGTGCGGTTGTAGACGGTGAGGTCATAGCCAGCGTCCAGTATGTGCTCTGCAATCGGCTCACCCATAATGCCGGTACCGATGAAAGCGACCTTTGTATTTGTTGCCATGTATATCTTCCTTGAAAAACTGCTTATTCTTTTGCGCGGACCCTGCGTGCGATCCGATCAGTCAACGAAAGCTTCTCACGCCGATCGGTGCCCCAGAAGGCCGCCGCGACCATGCCCGGCCCCACATGGGAGCCGATGACCGGTGAGATGGAGCTTCTCACGACCGTGATATCGGCGCACCCCTCCATTTCGCGGATCTTCTTTTCGAGCCATTCGGCATCCTTCGGAGCATCCGCATCCATAATGACCATCGGGAGTGAGGGGTCATGCGCGTAGTTATTTTCAAAATCCTTGAGGATCGCCCTGAGCGCCTTTCTGCGCCCGCGGCACATGCCCTTAAGCGATAAGGATCCATTCACATCGTAGGAGAGCTCAGGCTTCACATCGAGCTTGCCACCCACCTGTGCTGCTGCCGGCGGAATTCTGCCGCCTGCCGCGAGCCAGTGGAGGGAGTCGAGCGTGAAGTAACCCTGGATAAAGTAACGGGCATCCTCCGCCCAGGCGACGAGCTCTTTGGCTGTCAGGCCGAGGGCTGCTTGACGGACAGTCTCGATAACGAGGAGCTCTGCGGCTGCAGAAGGGCACAGGTTGTCCACCACGTAGATCTCGGCTTCGGGGTAGTCCTCTTTGACAAGCTCAACCCCTTGACGAGCTGCATCGATCGAAGAGGAAAGTCCCCCGGTCAGTCCCAGATAGATGATCGGGCGGTGCCATCTCTCATAGAGGCCCTTGAAGATCTCCATGTAGGCACCCGGCGTCACCGCCTGTGTGCGGAACCGCTCATCGGGGTGCTTACGCATGTACTCGTAGAAGTCGTGTGGGCTGATGCTCTGCCACATATCATCCGCATGCTCCCCGTCTGGCCCCACATAGCGGAAGGGGATGACTTCAATCCTCAGCGCTTTGGCCACATCCGGGTTGAAATCGGCGCCGGTGTCGGCCACGATCGTGACCCCGAGGCGCTTCTGGTAGGCCTGTGCGTATGAGCTGAGCGCCGCGACACCAGTGACATTTTTCACCAGTGCCGCGACTTCTGTACTATCCACCTTGGTATCTGGTGCGCCTTGCGGCTTATTGCTCATCCACGTCCTCGATCTCAGGTTTCAGGATTCCGTATCCACCGTTCTTTCTATGATAGATGACATTGATCTGTCCTGAATTTGCATTTAAGAACATGTAAAAATCATGGCCCAACAGATCGGTCTCTACGAGGGCTTTGTCTTCGGACATCGGAATCAACTTAACGGTTTTCTCCCGGACCAGCAGATCGTCGTCATCGTTCTTCGGCTCGATCAGCTTATCGAGGTCCTCCGCAGAGGTCAGCTTGTGGACCTTCTGGCGGTGCTGACGCTTGTCGATAATGCGGGTCTTGTATTTCCTGAGCTGGCGCTCAACTTTCTCTGCCGCCAGGTCGATCGCGGCATACATATCCGGATCGCTCTCAGAGGCTCTGACAACACTGTCGCGAACGTGTACGGTGACCTCGACCGTCTTTCTGTCCGGATTGGAGCGGTTCCGATCAACACGCAGTATGATATCGCAGGTCATAGGCTCAATATTGAAGACCTTGAGGGCATTGCTGATCTTCTCGGTCGCATAGCTTCTCAATGCGTCGGTCACTTGGATCTTACGTCCTGATACGGTGATGTCTGCCATAGCATCCTCCTTAGGATCACACGCGCATGCACGCCCTTCCGTGCATGTACTAACTAGATACCCAAATATGGTGTGATGAGCCTCCTGTATCACCCAACGATTGAAAATGTCTGCTTCGCTCTATTGAACTGCAGGTTTCTCCTCGTCTGCCTCCTCGGTACTGTTGAGCCATCGATTGCGGATAAGCTGGTATTTTCCGCTCGCCTTGAGATCATCCAGCGACGTCTGCAGGGCCTGCGCCAAGTCCGCATTTGAATCCACGATGCCACAGCCGATATCGACCGGATCGTCGATCGTCCCGATCTGAGAGATATCTCCGGTCTGTTCCGCAAAATAGTTGCCGGTAGCAGAATCCGCCGCTACATAGTCCACTTTGCCCAAGGCGAGCGCCTCCATGCAGTCCTGCATGTTGCCGAACACTTCTATTGAGGCGGTGGGAAAGAGCTGAGACAGGGTAGTTTGCACTGCAATCGCATCACGGGCCCCGATAGTCCTGCCGACAAGCTCTTCCTGCGTGAGGGAGCCCTGCTTACCGCGACCGAATAAGCTGATCGACTGCTGTGCGTAGACTGCGGTCTGCGCTACCCCCTCGGCTTCGCCATCTTCAACATTCATCACCACGTCGCAGCTTTTCTGCACTGCGGTGGCATCGGACACACCCACAAACCGAACGTGTAGCCCCAGCTCAGAGGCGAGCGCGCTTGCCAGGTCGATATCAAGCCCCCAATAGCGGTTTTGGCTGTCTGTCTGACTGAAAGGCACGCCCGTGTCTGCCTTGATGCCGACGGTGAGGTAGCCGTTCTCTTTGATCGTGGGGACACTTACCTGTGGCTCAAGGGTGTTAGCATCGTCGATACGGGCCTGTGAGGCTGAGGGATAGCTGCTGTCATCGCGGATTGAGTCGATGACGGAGCGCGCAGAGCACGCACAGAGCCCCACGCAGAGTGTCACAAGTGCGACAGCACAGGTAACCTCCTTTGCCACTCTGGCAACCTTGCTCTTTTCTGCCAAGGACTATCCCTTCCAGCTGACCTGGTTTTTGACCCCACACTCGCGTACCGGAACGTTCGCTTCGAATGCTGCGGCATTCCCACGTGTGTTCTCTCGCCTGGGGGAGGTATGTCCCCAACTGACAGGCGGTACGTCTTACTTCTAGGACGAACCATGATCGCCGACGTGCGCACACACCGACTTACGTGGATCCCTTTGGCCTCGTCTGCCTTGGACTAGAGCACGTGCTCACGCTCGCAACCACAGACCTAGAAGGGATGTACTGATTATACTATTTATCGCTTACGCACAAACTGCACAGGATCCGGTAAGGGCTTACGAAGTGTCAACGGGGACTCAAAGGCAGCTAAAAGCAGGCAAAAACGGTGTACGCCCAACACTTCTACCACACCCGCGCGAAGGCGGCGGTAAAGACGTACAGCGCCCCTTGCGCTTTGAGCGAGCGCATACAGGACTTCACAGTCGTGCCGGTTGTGATCACGTCGTCGACAAGCAACAACCGCATCCCAAACGTGCTCTGCGTACACGCAATGGCGCTCTCCATCTGCCGAGCGCGCTCTTCCTTCCCCAAGTGTCTGAGATCCGCTGTGCTCCTGTTTTCCAGCAGAGCAAAAAGCGGCAGCCCGCTCAGGCGTGAGAGATGCTTTCCGATGAGCTCCATATGGTCAAAGCCACGACGAGTCCGCGCCTCAGCGGTGTCCGGCACCACGACGATCCCATCGAGTGAGGAGAGATCAAGCCGCGGGGAGCCTTCTGCATCCGCCGTTTCCGACAGTTCCTGCAACAACTTCCAGAGCCCTTGGGCGATGAGCGCCGCAAGCCGAGTCTCATGGTGGTCTTTGTAGGTGGTCACGATGCGACGCGCGACCCCTTCATAGGAGAGGGCACAGGCTACCCCATCGCCCGGCCAGTCACGCTTGCATTCCGTACAGACCATCCGCCCGTAGGGAGCCCCGCACACCGAGCACGCCCGACTCTGATCGATCCAGGGAAGCTCGCTGCGGCAGGACTCACACAGAAGCTCACCCACAGCGTCGCACCCGACGCACCGTGTCGGCCACAGTGTCTCCTCCAGAGCGTCTAATGCACGCTCAAGGTATGAGCGGTCCTTCTCCATATCGGCATACCCTTATCCCCTACCGAATCTAGCTCGTGAGGCAAGGATACCATGCATCCTGATCTGACAGATCGAGCTTCGAGGCGTTGGAGAAGAAGAGGGCATTGCCGTTGTCCCAGAGTGCCTGATACGTCTGGTTGAGGCTGTCGGCTTCACCATGCTCCAAGCGCAGCTGCGCTAACGCTGCAGTTACATAGGCCACCATCGCAGGCTCTGCCTCCATGCCGCGCAGCGGCACCGGCGCCATGTAGGGGCAGTCGGTCTCTGACAACAGCGCATGTTGCGGGCACACCAACGCTGCGTCACGGATCTCATCAGAGCTCTTGAAGGTCAGCGCCCCACCAAAGGCCACCGAGCAGCCGATCGCGACAAAGTCACGCAGGACGTCCAGCGTCGAAGTAAAGCAATGCAGATCGCAGCCCGCCTTTGGTATGCCGACCTGCTTCAGAATTTTCAACGCATCGCGGTGTGCCTCGGCGGTGCTGTCTGCCCGTGCATCCCGGATGTGCAGCTCGACGGGCAAACCCCAGTCCTGCGCGGTATCGAGCTGTTCAATAAAAGCGCGTTTCTGCTCCTCGTGGTCCACGCCGCAGGTGTAGTCCAGCCCGATCTCCCCCACGCCGACGCACACCGGACATCTAAGAATGAAGATGAGATGCTTTTTCACCTCGGGATCCTCCAGGTAAGCTTTAGCCCCATAGGGGTGCACGCCAGCGACGATACGGACAAAGTGCGCGATTTCGGCGGCATCCGCCGTACGCCCGTGGGCTTCCTGTCCTTCAAACTTGGGGAAGCTCACCCCCGCTTGGCGCTGAGCATCGATCAGCGTGTGGGCATCCTTGCACCACATATGGAAGGCATACATCAGATGCCTCGGGTCAGTCGCATCGTCAGTGGGATCCACCGGTGAGACCAGATGGCAGACGCCTGCCTGTGCAGCGCGGGCAAGGGCCCGCGTCGGCGTGTTTTCGTCGAAGTCAGTGAGGTGCCCATGCGTATCGATCAGGGGCAACAAAGCCACGGGGTAGTCCTTCGCTCTTCCCTTTTTATCGTGAAAGAGTGCTACAGCTTGTGCAGTCTGAGCCATCTCTATCCCCCTTTATTTACGGTGTGATGCGAAATCCCGCCTTGTCCAAGGCGCGTTCCAAGTCAATAAATTGATCAACCTCGAGCCGTTCCGCGCGTGCGGAAGGCTCAATCCCTGCCTTTGCAAAGGCCACATCGAGCATATTCTTGTCAAACCCGGCAGAGCTCATTGCGTTACGGATGGTCTTGCGGCGCTGGCAGAAGGCAGCGTTCACCACCTGAAAGACCTTCTGCAGCTCTTCGTTCGTCAGTGCCTTCTGAGGACATCTCTCCAGCCGTACCACGCAGGACTCCACGTGCGGTTGGGGCATGAAGTTGCTCAGTGAGACATTGAAGCGGCCAGTCACCCGCGCAAAGAGCCTCAGCTTTACCGTGTAGGCGCCATACTCTTTGGAGCCGGGCTGAGCCACAATGCGATCAGCAACCTCACACTGGACCATCACCACGGCACGCTTTAGCGGATCTAATCCCTGGAAGAAGCGCAGGAGTACCGTTGCCGCTACCTGATAGGGAAGGTTGGAGACAAAGGCATCCGGAGCCTCACGGCACCCCAGCTCTGCAAAGGCTTTCTGAATATCTTGAGGGTCCAGTCTCAGCGCATCACCCCAGAGGATCCGCAAGTGATCGAGCCGATGCGCGCAGGTCTCCTGCAAGACCGGCTCAAGTGATCGGTCCGCCTCAAGTGAGACAACCGCCTGTGCCCGGGGAAGCAGCGCACAGGTCAGCGTCCCGATCCCCGGTCCGACCTCCAGCACCGTATCGGTATCCTTGAGATCGGCAAGTTCGAGGATGTGCCCAATCACAGCATCGCTGACCAGAAAGTTCTGCCCCAGGTGATGTTTGGTGGTGAAGCCAAACTGATCGAGCACCTCACGCGTCGCACGGGGATTTGCCAGGTATGAATACATAGATCCTATCTGTCCAGTTTGGGCAGGCGCGGGAAGAGCGCTTTGCCCTTTGCGGCAGGTACGTCGCCCTTAAGGCGTCCCCACTCACACAGGGTCGCGAGCGTCTCATCGGAGCCAACCTCATCCTCGAGACTCAGGCGGCACAGGACCTCTGCGGAGGTCGTCGGCATGAATGGCGTCATCAGATGCGCCGCGATACGGATGGATTCCAAAAGGTTGAGGATGATCGACGTGAGCTCATCCTTACGCGCCGGATCCTGAGCGACAGCCCACGGCGTCGTGTCCTCAATGTAGTGGTTGGCAGCGTGGATCAGCTCCATCGCCACATCCTTAGCGCCCGCATAGTCGAACTTCTCCATGTGGGAGCAGTAGCGCTCACAGATGCCCTGAGCGATCGTCTGCAGCGGATTGTCCTGGCTCTTCCAGCCCTCCGGAATCGTCGGGACCTTCCCGTCAAAGTACTTGGCGGACATGTTGAGCGAGCGGGAGACCAGATTGCCCCAGCTGTTAGCCAGATCCGCATTGTAAACCTGTTCCATACGCTCAAAGGAGATCGCGCAGTCTTCACCGTGCTCAACGTCGGTCATAAAGTAATAGCGGTAGCCTTCGACGCCCAGGAAGTCGATAACCTCCTGTGGGTCAATACCGTTGCCACGGCTCTTGGACATCTTCTCAGCTTTGCCGGTCTTCTTGTTCCTCACGGTGAGGAAGCCGTGCGCGAAGATATGCTCGGGCAGCGGCTCACCGATCGCCATCAGCATCGCCGGCCAGATCACGCAGTGGAAGCGAATGATATCCTTACCGACGATGTGGTACTGCGCCGGCCAGCGGTAGGCGTACTCTTCCTTGGACTTCGAATCGTCCAGGCCATAGCCCACGGCGGTCATATAGTTGAGCAGCGCGTCGAACCAGACGTAGGTCATGTGCTTCCTATCGAACGGGACCGGAATACCCCAATCGAAGCTCGTACGGGAGACAGATAGGTCCTGAAGCCCTCCCGCTACAAAGGAACGCACCTCGTTCATGCGAAAGCTCGGCTGCACGAAGTCGGGATGCTCATCATAGAGCTTGAGCAGCTTGTCCTGGAACGCGGAGAGCTTGAAGAAGTAGGAATCCTCCTGCACCCGCTCGAGGGGACGTCCGCAGTCCGGGCAGAGGTGCTGCCCCTCGGTGTGGCTCGCCTCGTCGGACTTCCTCACCTGATTCTCGGTAAAGTAGGTCTCCTCCGGCACGCAGTACCAACCGTCGTAAGAGCCCTTATACAGATAACCGGATTCCTCCATGCGCTCCCAGAGATACTGGACTGCATGGTACTGACGCGGCTCGGTCGTGCGGATAAAGTCATCGTTTGAGATTTCGAGGGTCTTCCACAGCTTCTGGAAGAGCGGAGCCTGGGCATCACACCACTGCTGCGGAGTCATCCCGTGCTCCTCGGCGGCATCAGCGACCTTCTCCCCATGCTCGTCCATACCGGTTAAGAATTTAACGTCGTAGCCTTCCAGCCGACGGAACCGGGCCTGGACATCCGTCAGGATCGTGCAGTAGGCCGTTCCCAAATGCGGCGCCGCATTCACGTAGTAGATTGGGGTCGTAATGTAAAAAGAAGGCTCTTTCGCCATGATAAAAACTCCTCAGCGCGCCACATCCGGGCACACATAGTACCAATGTTCAAGCACGCACCATTATAGCTTTTCACGTACAGATACTATGAGCTCATAGACCCGAGAGCGAGGTTTCCCGTAGGTTTTGGCCAGACGCTTGGCAAGCGCGCTCGTCGATTCTTTGGAGTTAAGGCCTTGCTTCAGCGCCTCTTCAAAACCTATCTGGGGCACTGCTGCCCGTGCGCGCTGCTCTTCCTCAGAGGGTGGGGCGATCACAAGGACGCACTCCCCCTTGAGGCTATCGCGTGCATTCAGTGTCTCAATCAGGTTTTGGGCAGTGCCCCGCAGGACTTCCTCATGTACCTTCGTGAGTTCCCGCACAAGTGCCACCTGACGGTCAGCCATCACCTCACCGATTACGGTCAGGGTGGACACCACCCGGCGCGGTGATTCGTAGACGATAAGCGTCGCAGGAATCGCGGCAAGCATCTCAAGCCGAGAACGTTGTGCCCCGCCCTTGCGCGGCAAAAATCCCTCAAAGAAGAAATGGTTCGAGGGAAGGCCTGAGGCTACGAGCGCGGCGACAGAGGCCGTGGGACCCGGGACGACTTCCACCGGCAGATCCGCTGCACGTGCAGCATCAACGAGCTGTTGCCCCGGATCGGAGATTCCGGGCATGCCTGCGTCTGAGACGAAGGCGATACGCTCCCCCGCTTTGAGCCGCTCCAAGATGTGCGGCAACTCCAAGGGCAGGACATTCGCGTCGCAGCGCTCGAGCCGGGTGTGTACACCCAAGAGGCTGAGCAGCTTCCCGGTCACCCGGGTATCTTCGCACAGCACTGTATCTGCGGATTCAAGAGTGTGGACCACCCGCTGCGAGACGTCCTGCATATTTCCGATCGGGGTCCCAACCATCGACAGAACGCCACCCATCAGTCGAGCAGCCTCCGCTCAAAGCTGGAGAGGGCAATGCGAGCATCCCAGCCGGCAATCTTTCCTTCGGTCTTCCAGGTCTGGAAGAACCAGGCGGGGCACTCCCTGAAAGCATGGAGCTGTTCTGAGACGTAGACGCGCTCAAGCGCGATACGCCCTTCCGGCGTCGAAACCGAATCAGCGTAGGGCAACGCCCCTGACCATTTGCCGACCATCACCGGCAGGCGTGAGCGTCGCGCACGGTTCAGCTTCTTGAGGGATTTCCTCACGAGATCGCGCACATCCAGCTCACTGGCAGTGACGCTCAGGTCGTCGAGGTACTGATAGAGATGGCAATCGAGCCACACGTTCTGATCGCGGTGCGTGGCCAGGAACTTATCCCAGCCATTTTCGGCGCCAGCATCGGGGAGCACGATCAGAAAATTCGGGCCCTCAGCTTCACGCAGGGCACTGTACACTGCACGGTAGTAGTTTCTCAGCAGATGGATGGGGATCCCTTCGCTCAGATGCAGCCCCTGACGGCGCTGTGCCACCGGATCATCCGCAAGCTCGATGCCCAAGAAGGCATCGCTGCCCACATAACGGTGCGTGAGCTCCCGGGTGATTTTGATCGCCTCAGGTCGATGCGCAACCACTTCCTGGCCGCTCGTGGCGTGGTCTGACTGCGCCACCGTCGAACCCGGTGACACTGAGAATACCAGCAGCACCATAAGGCCGGCGTTCTCGGCCCACTCCATCGCATTGTCAACCTGCTCCAGGCAGCCCTGATACATTCCCGAATTGGAACCTTCATCTCCAAAGACGTACCACGGGACCGGAAGGCGCACCGCATTGAAGCCGCGCAGGGCAATCGAAGCGAAGTCACTCTCGGTGATAAAGGCTGTGCGGTGGACACGGACGAGCGCCTTATAGCGCTCAGATCCCAGTGAGTGCGCCAGGTCGCGCTCCGTGAGCGCCCCCGAGTCGGCAAAGAGTTCCGGCGTGATCCATGACTCCAAGGTCAGCCAGCCTGTCAAGTTAACCCCATGGATTTTCGTTGGACTCTCCACGTTTACACCGTCCCTTACCTGTATGAGTCTATCTTCCTAAAAAAGTATACGCTCGGTATCCTGCTCACCGCGTTTTCTTACCTAATGTTTACCACTTGATCATAGCCGGTACCTGCTACAGCACTCAATCCCCCTCGGGGATGTACGTAGCACAGTTAAGCGGCGTCTCATACACATCCACCTGTGAGATAGGGAGCCCCGCTCTAACAAAGCGTTCGGCAAAATAGTGCGCCAGGTTCTCAGCGGTGGTCCTGAAGGGCAACATCTTTAGGACAAACCCTTCCCCCTCGAGCGCCTCGACCGTCGCCGGCTTCAGCGAGCCTGCCTCCACGAGGAACATGTGGTCAAACTCCCCGACGATCGCGCGCACAAGGCGCTTGAACTCACCGAAGTCAACGACCATATCACGCATCGTGCCAGCGGCCTGAAGCTCCTTCTGTCTGATATAGACCACTACCCGCCAACGGTGCCCGTGGAGGTTTTCGCACTTCCCGTGGTAGTCGGTCAGGAAGTGTGCCGCGTTAAAGGAAGCTTCTGTCTTGAGCTGATACATGGTATGCCCCCAGATCCTTACGTCTCATTGCCCTCAGTTACAGCCCCACCTTTGCCTTAACGAACCACGTGAGCCCTTCACAGTGGAGATAGGTGGGTAGCCTTCGACCTTCACGGTATAACGCATGCCGCATCCGCCGGCTACAGAGGAATAGGCCTGCCTGACCTCGAGGGCCCTGTCCACACCGCAGTGCACCCCCATGGTCCCACAGGGTCATGAACAGCACGGTTCCCCCTTCCCATCGGTTTGGGCGATGAGGCCGACATGCCGTTCGCCTCTTTGCTATCCTGCATTCATAGCTGCCACAAGTCCCTTCCGACCTTTTCAGTCTAGAACATATGTTCTAGTATGCCAGAGAGCTGCGGCATGGATGTGGCTTGCGCTCACGCACAAGCCACAATGCAGCTACCTCTTTTGCGTGCCGATACCGGCACTGTTGCCGCTGTTCCCCTGCGGGGAGCTGTGCCGACGACGGTGGGCCCGATGGTCTGCGCTGTTCCCCTGACTCTGAGGCTTAGCCTGTTGGGCCTGCGGCGCTGCCGTGTGACGGCGCCGTCTCGACGTCGAGCGCTGCGCTGTCTCAGCATTGCCGCCATGGTCACGAAGATGGCGGGCATTCAGGGCGATCCGGCACTCATCTCTGCGCGTGCGCTCGGGCTTGTTGTTCTGCTGGCCCTTCTGTCTGTCACCCTGCCGTACGTGTGCGACGGCATTCGGCTTCTGCGCGCCTTCGGCCACATGGTGGCGTCTGCGGCGGGTATGCGCCGCTGCCTTCTCCTGGGTCTGTTGGGCGGCTTCCCCATGGTTGTCTACATCGCGCTCAGCATGGACTTTCCGACGCCGGGGACGCGGCGTTGCAGGAGCCTCTTCCCCTTCAGGGATCTCTGCGCGCACCATGTGGGACGGGCGCAACGAGACGGTGCGTCCGCGGCGGGCGGTAGTTGTCCCGTTCAGCAGGTCATCCTCTGCCGCGAGACCGCGCTCTTTTGGCGGGACGACACCGTGCTGGCGGTCAAGTTCCGCCAGCGCCATCTGGATATCCGGGGATTCAAGTCGATCCAGAACCGAGCGCTCCACGGTATCCGGTCTGCAGGGGCAACCCTGTTCCTTCACCTTTTTGATCGCAGCGGGGCTTGCGGTCATATCCTTGAGCGCGACCCTAAAGCTCTTGCCGTTCTCGAAGCGCAATATCAATTCCTCTTTGGGGGTGTCATACTCGGCGATCTTTGCCTTGCCCAACGGGGTTGTGATCACCGCATTGCGCTTCGGCGCCCGGCTCTTGAAGTCACGGTAGGCTTCGAATTCATAGCGAAGGCAGCACATGAGGCGCCCACAGGCGCCGGAGATCTTTGAGGAGTTGAGCGGGAGATCCTGCTCTTTTGCCATGCGGATCGAGACCGGCTGGAACTCGTGCACGAAGCGGCGGCAGCACAGCTCCTCGCCACAGTGCCCGTAGCCCCCGATCAGGGCTGCCTCCTCACGCACCCCGATCTGGCGCATATCGATGTGCTGGTGCAGGTCACGGGAAAGGTCACGCACAAGCTGGCGAAAATCCACACGGTCCTGTGCCGCAAAGTAGCAGACGACCTTCTCGCCGCCGAACAGGTACTCCACGCCGACCGGCTTCATATCGAGATCGGACTCATGAACCCGCTTCCGGAAGACCGGCAGGGCCTCTTCACCGAGCTTCGAGAGGTGCTCTGCCCGGGCAAGGTCCTGATCGGTGGCAATACGCAAAACATTTCGCAGCGGGGCGGTACCGATCGTCGCCTTCAGGGTCTCGTCGTCGACCTCGGTCGTATCCCCGACGGCCAGACCGATCTCAGTGCCCCGCTCGGTCTCGACGATCACGTGGTCAGCCTGCTGGGCGCCGGTCTTCTTGGGATCGAACCACAGCTCTCTGAGCGAATATTTGAATTTGACGGGGATAATAGTGGTCAAGAGAGTGCCTCCTTGATGGCACACAGCATGACCTCTAAGGTCAGCTGGGGTGATACGCTATGTTCAAGATTGCCGCGAGCTTCGTCGACCGCCTGCAGCGCACGAAGGATTTTCTGTGTGCCGGCGGCAGCGATCGTATCGACAACCTGGGTAAAGTCACTGTTCACAGGATCGTGCTCACAAGCTTCGCTCTCGAGGAGCGCATCGCGCAACACGGACTGCGTCACGGTGAACACCTCCATCATACCTGAACGCTCACGAGCGGAAAGTTCACGTTTCTGTGAGTTCTCAAGCTTCTTCAGGGCGGTGGCACCCAGATACTCAGCCGCTTCATCCCGCGCCGCCTTCTGTTCTTTGCGCATCTGGGCCAGCGGATCCTGCACGATCGACACCACATTGTCCGCCGCGCACAGCACATCCCAGTCGTCTTGGCCGTGAAGATCCCCCAGCGTATGGACCAGCTTAGCGCGCAGGTCGCGCCGTGAAGGCGCCCCGAGATACTGCACGGCAGTCTCCGGCGTCTGAGCGACCGCCAGCGCAATTCTGGCGTC
This sequence comes from Atopobium sp. oral taxon 416, assembly GCF_018128285.1. NCBI lineage: Bacteria > Bacillati > Actinomycetota > Coriobacteriia > Coriobacteriales > Atopobiaceae > Atopobium > Atopobium sp. oral taxon 416. The sequence continues at coordinate 585,761 of NZ_CP072380.1, read as the reverse complement.
TCGCTCACTCACGCCAGTCTCATTGACGACGCTTTTGACCGCCACCTCCTGCGGGATGGAACGGAAGGCAACGACCTGGCAGCGGGAGACGATCGTCTCCATACACGCCTCAGCCGAGCGAGCGATCAGGATAAAGACCACGTGTGCCGGCGGCTCCTCGAGGGTCTTGAGCAGCGCATTGGCGCTCGCTCCCCGCAGCAGCGCCGCATTGGTGAGGATGTACACTTTAGTCTTAGCGCGCACCGGCGTCAGCTGTGCGTCCTCGATCACCCCACGGATCTGCGCGACCAGATACCCCACCGAACTGTCCGGACTCATCCAGTGCACATCGGGGTGAGTGTGATGGTGGACACGGATGCACTCATCGCAGCTACCGTCTCCCCCATGGGGGCACACCAGACACTGCGCAAAGGCTTCCGCCGCCTCGCTGCTCCCCGATCCCGGCTCGCCGACGAAAAGATAAGCATGGTCGATGTGGTCTTCGGTCACCGCATGGGCCAAAAATTCCTGAGCCAGGGGCTGATAGCGAAGCCGTGCCAGCGCGGGAGGTAGCGCCCGCTTCTCCTGCACGTCAGTCATGGTGAACCTCGCGTCTGTCAAGTTCTTTCGCAAGCACCTGATCGATCGATATGGAGACCTCCTCGAGCGACATGGAGGCGTCGATCACCTGAATACGGTTAGGATACTCTTTGACCAGCGTGAGGTACCCCTGCCGAACCCGCTCCTGAAAAGCGATCCCTGCTGCTTCAATTCGGTCTGCCCCGTGCTCCATAGCGCGCGCGAGCGCTTCGTGAGGGTTCATATCCATCAGAAAGGTGATGTCAGGTTCAACCCCACAGGTGCCGAGCTTGTTTGCCTGCACCACTTCTGCATGCTGAAGGGCTCGACCCGCCTCCTGATAGGCTGAGGTCGAATCCGCATAGCGATCACTCAGGACAATCGCGCCCCGCTCAAGTGCGGGGAGAATGACCTCCTGTACGAGCTGTGCCCGTGAGGCTTCCAAGAGCAGAAGTTCGGTTATCGGTGCCAGCTCTGTATTGGCAGGGTTAAGTAGGATCATGCGGATCTTCTCTGAGATGCGCGTACCACCCGGCTCACGGGTACACACCACCTCATGGCCTTGGCCTTTCAGGCATTTAGCGAGCCGCGCTACCTGGGTTGACTTGCCGCACCCATCGATCCCCTCAAAGCTGATAAAGAGCCCGTCTCTCATGCCTTCGTCGTCTTCCTGGAAGTACGCGCACTTCTGCGCGTACGGGTACCTCCACGCCGTCTACTACCCCGTGCCGCAACACGCTTCTGGTTATCCGGGCACTTCGGATTCGGGCAGAGCTTCCAAGGCCCGCGCGCGGTGTGGACGATCACAGACGGGGCACCACAGGCAGGGCAGGTCTCCCCGGTCGCTTCCAGTTTACCACGGGCCGGCAACGGATAGCTCGTCCCGCACTCCTCATAGTTCTCACAGCGGATAAACCGCTTGCCGGTCTTCTCTGACTTGTGCGCAATCAGCTTAGCCTTCTTGCCTTCTTTGGCGCAGGCCGGGCACTCTCCCACAACCACATCCGGTTCATAGTTGGTTGGACATTTGGGATTGACACACATCTCGTAGGCGCGGCTGCGGAACGGGTGTACCTTGATGCGGGGCGCGCCACACTCGGGGCAAACTGCGGCATCCCCCTCGAGGGCCTCAATGCGTCCCCGGGGGAGCGGATAGGTGACGTCACAGTCAGGCCAATTCGTACAGCCCACAAAGCTGGAGTGGGTCTTCGCAGAGCTCTTCACGACCAGGTCGTGCCCACACTTCGGGCACACGCCGATCCTTGCGTCAGCGGTGAGCGCATCCGCAATTGCGTCGCTCAGATCCTCCTCGTGCACGATCAGCGCATCGAGCATGCCTGCGAGCAGTGCACGGGAGTGGTCTACGACTTCAGCCTGGGTCTCTTTGCCCTCGGCCACCTGATTCATATCCTGCTCAAGCTCGCTCGTCATGTCCGGCGTCGTGATGTGCGGGGCGTAGGTATGCAACACCTCGATCACCGCCATACCGAGCTGCGAAGGCTCGATCGGGTTATTCCTGAGGTATTTGACCTCGTAAAGTCTATCGATGATGGAGGCGCGGGTGGATTTGGTTCCCAGATTGTGCTTCTCCATCTCCTGGATCAGCTTGCCCTGGCTGTAACGCGCCGGCGGCTCCGTCGCCTTGGCATCCATATTGAGATGCTCGACTGTGCAGACGTCCCCAACCTTAAGGGGCGGGAGCTGCTCGTCCTTCTTTAAGCCGTACGGGTAGATCGCCCTGAAGCCTGCTTTGGCGAGCACATCGCCGGTGGCCTGGAACGGCTCTTTGGCGATATCAAAGGTGAGTTTGGTGCTTTCGATCGTAGCGGGACCCATGAGGGTCGCCAGGAATCTACGGGCGATCAGGTTATAGAGTTTCCAGTCTGCACCGGTCAGCGTAGTGGGATCGGCGGCTGCGGTCGGATAGATAGGCGGGTGGTCCGTAGTCTCCTGCCGGCCACGGGTCGCGGTCAGCCTTGGCTGTGCCATCAGCTCACGGCACACCTTGGAGTACTGCGGGACGCCCGAGAGCGCAAAGACCGTCTCCTTGAGGTCAAGAGAATGCGGATAGACGGTATTATCGACACGCGGATAGGAGATCAGGCCGCGCATATAGAGCGACTCAGCGATCCGCATCGTTCGGCCCGGTGCCAGCCCCTCTGCGGCTGCAGCAGCCTGCAGTGAGGTGGTGTTGAACGGCGCAGGGGGACGCACGGTGCGGCTCTTCTTCGTGACGTCGACGACCTTAGCCTTTTTCGCGTCTTTGACAGCGCTGTAGGCCACGTCGGCTTTGTCCTTATCCCAGAAGCGTGCCGTCGTGTGGCGGACCTTAAAGGTGTCATCCGCATGCGAGAGCTCTCCGGAAATAACCCAGTAAGGTTTCGGTACAAAGGCTTCACGCTCTTTTTCGCGCTGTACGACCAGTGCCAGTGTCGGGGTCTGAACGCGGCCTGCGGAGCGGGTGTTCCCCAGTCCTGCGAATCTCGCCGTCGTCAAATACCTCGTCAGCGCGGCGCCCCAGATCAGGTCGATGTACTGGCGGCTCTCGCCGGCATCCGCCAGATCCTGGTCGAGCGGCACTAAGTGCGTAAAGGCGTGGGTGATCTCCTGTTTCGTGAAAGCAGAATAGCGTGCACGGGACACTGGGGTATTCGGAGCGACCTGGCGCACCTGGCGCAGCGCGTCAGAGCCGATCAGCTCGCCCTCTCGGTCGAAGTCGGTGGCGATGATGATGGAATCTGCCTTTTTGGCGAGGTTCTTGAGCGAGCGGATGATCTCCTTCTCAGCGGGGACTTTCTCGATCGGGGACCAGACCAGGTAAGGCAGCGCCGGGATCTTCCAGCCCTTGATGTCCACGCCGTCGGCTTCAAACGGTTTCCTGATGCGGCCGTTTTTTGCTTTCGGGTAGGGCGGCTTCGCCAGGGTGTCCGGCAGGTGCGCCGGCAGCTTCTCCCCGCCGTCAGTTAAGCCGTACCAGCCTTCTTTCTTGGAGTATTTCAGCTCGTGAGGAAAACCAGGAGCCATAATGTGGCCCCTGAGTCCGATAGTCACCCAATCTTCCCCGTCGTGCTTAAAGCAGTAGATGGGTGTGCTGTAGACTCTGTCAGCTTTCGGTTTTCCCGACTCACTCAGCAGCCGCGCGATCTGCGTCGCCGCATCATTTTTCTCGGTAACGACCAGTATCAAGGATCTATCCTCTATTCTTCATCAAATTCATGCTCTTCGTAGTCTTCGCGCGTCCATTTTAGCGCCGCCTTGCCGTCACGGTTGATGATAATCCGGCGGGCGATCGCAAGCGCGATCTCGTACAGGCCGATCAGAGCCCCGAACATCAGCAGCATCGTGACCGGGGAGGCATCCGGCGTAATGATACCTGACAGGGTCATGAGACCGATGTAGATATAGCGCCAGTTCGCGCGGAACTTCGAATAGGGCACGATGTGGAAGATCGAGAGGTAGAAGATCACCAGAGGGATCTCAAAGGCGATCCCGAAACCGACCTCCAATTTCATAAAGATGTCCAGGTAATCCTCAGCGTTGTAGAGCGGATCGGCAAATTCGTTCGTCTGCTGGAGCAGCCAACCGAAGGCGGCACGCTGAATCACGAAGTAGCAAAAGATCATACCTAGGAAGAAGAGGATAACGAGGGCAGCCACCGTCGGGATGACCCACTTGCGTTCACTCTCCTTCAGTGCAGGCAGAAAGAATGCCATGATCTCCCAGATGATGATCGGGGTGCAGATGATCAGCCCGAAGAAGAACGCGACCTTAAAGCGGATCGTAAAGCCACCGAGGATCGTGAGGACCGTCAGCCTTGCGTCTGCGCCCATCACGCTGCGCAATGGGTCGAGCAGAATATCGATCAGCGTCGGGGTAGCAAAGTAGATCACGACCGCCGTCGCCAACACAGAAACAATAACAATCGTGAGACGCCGCCTGAGCTCTCCTAAGTGATCGCGCAGGGGCATCCGTGCTGGACCGATCGGCATCAGTCATCCTCCTCTCCGGTTGTGGTAGCAGGTTCGCTGGTCGCAGTGCTTTCAGACTCTGGGGCTGCACCGGCCGGTTTTGAAGCGCTTTCGCCTACCCTCTCCTTTGCCGGCTGAGCCTGTGGCGCCGCAGGGGCAGATGTCTGCTGATCGGCAGGTGCTGCCTGCCCTGCAGCCGGCTGCTCTTCCTGAACAGGTTTCGGTGTCTCCGCTTGAGGCTGCTTCGCCTCAGCGGCAGACGGTGCCCCAGCCTGCTTTGCAACAGATTCCTCTTTCGCGCCGAGCGCTGCATGGGATTTCGGAGTCATCGCATAGAGGTCAGCAAGCGAGGGCTTGACCGGCCTGGTCTTCGCCGCAGCAGGGAGATCCTCATCCGAATCCGCACCGGGGCGTGACTCCCCTGCCTCATCCGTATCGCTCCTATCGAACGCGGCATTTGTCTGAGCTTCGCTGTTCTCCTTAGCCTTGCGTTCACGCTCGAGGCGCGCCTTGCGCTGCGCAAAGGTTTCGGGCTTTGCGGCCGTTGCGCTCGCCGTAGCCGCACCAGATGCAGACTCGATGTCCGCATCCTCGGCCTGCGCTGCTTTCGCAGCTTCAGCCCGCTTCTTTGCCGCCGGCTCATTCATGCCGGAGTTGATCGGGTCCACGATCTCAGACTGGACCACTTTTGTCACATTGTCCTGCGCATCCCTGAACTGACGGAACGCCCGGCCGATAGTACGCCCCATTCCGGGCAGCTTGTCCGGGCCAAAGATCAGGAAGGCAAAGATCAAGATGATTACAAATTCGGTTTCACCAATACCAAACACGCGCTATACCTCCGCCATGCCACACGCTTCCGACACGTTAGTGTTCAATATTGAGCTGGTCTTCAATCCCTAACAGATTGAGGACGCGTTCAACATTGCTCTGGGGTTTCTGAATGATAAGCTTTGTGCCCTTGTCAAAAGCCGCGTGAGCCGCTCCGACGAGAACGCCGATCCCGGTGGAATCGATGTAGGAGACGTCGGCCATATCGACTGCAACGTCGCCTGTGTGCTGCGCCATAGCTTTCTTAAGGGCATCCCTGAGCTCTGAGGCATTCGAGACGTCCACCTCCCCGGCTACCGTAACCTTAGAGCCGGTGTCCTTCGCTGCAACGCTAATCTGTAAAGGCATACCCGTACGTTTCCTTTCTATTCACCCGTACCGGTGGCATCAGAGAGATCGCCCTGCAGCGATCCGCCTGAGGAGTCACCAGAAGGAGTGCTCTGAGAGCTGTCACCATCGCCCTGTGCATGCTGCTTCGATTGGGCTGCACTTTCTCTCTGTGCAATTGCCTGCAGGGCACTCTGCGCCGCCGACTTAGATCCATACTCATCGTTCGGCTCAACCGCGATCGCCTGGTTGTAGGCATTCTTTGCGTCATCGATATCGCCCTGTCCCTGATAGAGGGTACCGAGCGCCAGCCAGGCCGGACCGAAGTTGGCATCGTTTTGCGTCAGCGTCACCAGTGAGTCGATCGCACCTTGGGTGTCTCCCCCGTAATACTGAGAGTACGCCCGATTGACCCGCACGGCGTCAGAATCATTCTGCGACAGGTACTGGTCATACGCGGCGACCGCCTTGTTAAAGATATCGTGGATGTGGTCGGCATCGCCTGAAGCCTGGTCGCTTGTCATCAGCGCATGACCCCACCGCATATAGGTATTACCCACGTTGAGAAGTGCAGCAAGGTTTGAGGAGTCCTCACCCACTTTCTGCTGCTGCTCGCCGACGAGCGCCTGGTAGCGCTGGTCGATCTCACCCTCGGAGGCATCGGCGGCATCGGTGTCCTCGCTCTGCCGTTGCCGCTGTTGCTTCTGCTCTTCCTGTTTCCGGTTTCCCGCAACGACAGAGGCAAGCGATGGCACCATCATCGAGATGGAGATGATCACCACAAAGATGATCAGGATGATCTTGACGGGCAGGCTCAGATGGAGGGTATTGTACTTGCTCGTCTGGAGGCCTCTGGATTTGCTCAAGGAGCGCTCCGCGCGCTTCAGATCCCTATCGGTGATCGTTCCGGTCCCATGGGCGCCCTGCGAAGCTACTTGCTTGTGTTTTGCTTTCTTCGCCGGTTTGCGTACATGTTTTGACTGCTTTGCCATCCTCTAACATTCTCCTCTTTGCGCGCCCCGCTATCCTGTGAATGATACGACGCCTGCACTTCTAACAGTGCAATCCTACATATATACTATGCAGGATTGCATCTAGAAATTATATACAACTACTCCATGTCCGAAGCGTCGGTGAGGTGCGCAACCCTTTCAGGCCTATTTGGTCTGACGGGACTCCCGCTCGAGGCGGGCAGAGACGAGCTTGACCGCCACAACGAAGACGTCGAGGGCCTCACCTAAGCTCTCAAGGCTCGGAAACGTCGGGGCGATACGGATGTTGGTATCCTTCGGATCCTTACCGTAGGGCCAGGTCGCGCCGGCAGCGGTGAGCCTTACGCCGAGGCCCGCGCACATCGACACGATCGCCGTCGCCGAATTCTGCGGCCCGTCGAACGAGACGAAGTAGCCGCCGTCGGGGTGGGTCCACGTCGCGATCCCGAGATCGCCCAGGCCTTCGGAGAGCTTCTTCTCGACCAGATCAAAGTGCGGGCGCACGATTTCTGCATGCTTCTTCATGTGCGCTTTGATTCCGTCCATATTCTTCAGGAACTTCACGTGCGCCAGCTGTGAGATCTTCTCCGGGGAGACGCGCATGACCGAGAAGGCCTCACGGATCTCTGCCATATCCGCAGGCGATGCGGTCACGAAGGCGATACCGTTGGATGGGAAGGTGATCTTCGCGGTGGAGCCGAACTCGTAGACCAGATCCGTCTGTCCCGCTTCCTTCAGGGCATCAAAGATGTTGAGCTGATCAGTACCGTCGCCTCTGAATGTATGTACCTTGTACGCGTTGTCCCAAAAGATCCTGAAATCAGGGGCAGCAGGCTTCAGCGCTGCAAACTCACGGATTACCTCATCCGCATACACCGCACCGGTCGGGTTGGAGTACTTCGGCACGCACCAGATGCCCTTGACGGTGGGGTCTTCCTCTACGAGCTGCTTGACCTGTCTCATATCCGGGCCGTCATCCTCCATTGTGACCGGGACGTTCTCGATGCCAAACGAAGCGGTTACCTTAAAGTGGCGGTCATAGCCCGGGGAGGGGCACAGAAACTTCACTTTCCCCTGCTGACTCCAGGGCTTGTTGCCGGCGATACCGTGCATGTAGCCGTTCGCTACCAGGTCATACATCAGGTTCAGGCTGGATGAGCCGCTGACGATCACATTGGCAGGATCGACATCCAAATACTCTGCCGCGAGTTTGCGCGCAGAGGGGATGCCGTCCGGTCCGCCGTAGTTGTTCACCATGATTCCACCGTCAACGAGATCTGACTTTGAGTTGACGCAGTCAAGCATCGGGCGGGAGAGATCGGTCTGCTCCTCAGACGGCTTGCCACGCGCCATATCCAATTTGAGATTTTGAGCCTTCAAATCTTGGGCTTGTCTTTCGAGATCGCTGATCGCTGTATCAAGTTCAGCATCCGAGAGCTTTGCAAAAGCACTGCTCATACGGTCCTCCTTTGTAGGCACGGTGGTGTGCCGTCGCTTTAGGTGTGCTCCCATAGTAAACCAACTCCGTAAAACCTGTGTTTTCTATCTCACGCAAAGCTGCTACTATGTCCTCATGAAAAGGAAATACACCTCCATACATGAAAACACCCGCTCGGACGAATACGGAGAGCTCCAGAAGCTCGTCGATGAGCTCTACCAGGGCAATATGTCCGGCTCCATCTCGAGCATCGATGTGATCACCCGCGGCGAAGTGGATGACCTGAACCCGGATCTGATGGAAGTCCTGCAGCTGCTGCCGGCAGGTAACTACAAGCGCGCCCGCCTCGTCGAGCAGCTCAATTCCATCATCACCGCACACGGCTGGGGTTATACCTACGGCACGCTGTCCTGATCACGCTTGAGCGCTATACCCGTGATCGCCGGGAGCCCCGCACCGCATCCGCGATGTGGAGGAAGGCCAACCCTGAGATCGCCGCAGTCACCGATGCCGCCATGATCGCGCACTTGGCCGCCAGGACCTGCTCAGGCTCGGCAAAGGCCAGGTTCGAAAGCAGGATAGACATCGTGAAGCCGACGCCGCCCATAAGTCCCATCGTCACGACCTGCACCGTATCCATCTCACGCGGCAGCTGGGCAAATCCTAATTTCTCGAGCAACAGCGTCACACCGATGATCCCGATCGGCTTGCCGAGTACCGCACCGAAGTAGATACCACGGGTGATCGGCGAACTGACAACTGCTGCCATATCCACCCCGACCAAGCGGACCTGGGCATTCACAAAGGCAAAGAGGGGCAAAATCACGAAGTTGGTCGCTGTGGAGAAGTAGCGCTGCGCGCGCTGCAGCGGAGGGGTGACACGGTGCAAAATGCGCTCGATCTGGTAGGTGGAGTCGGTGAACTCCCGCTGCCCTAAGATCGCATAATCCTCATCGTAGGTCTCATCCAACTCTCTGGACTGCCCTTTGAGCCAATCTGAAAGGCTTAAAAGCTTCACATCGCTCTTCACGGGAAGCGTGAGGGCCAAGATAACCCCGGCCAGCGTCGAGTGGATGCCGGAGTTGTACATGCACACCCACAGGGCGAAGCCGATGATCAGGTAGGGCTTGAGCGAATAGACTTTTGCATGGTTCAACCAGGCCAGCACCACCACGACGATACCGGAAGCGGCGCACCAAGCGATATTCGGGGACTGCCCGTAGAAGAGGGCGAGGACGACGATTGCGAGGATATCGTCGGCAATCGCCAGGGTTTGGAAGAAGACTTTCGTTGCCGGGACCACCCGCTCCCCCGCCAGTGACATCACGCCTAGGGCAAAGGCGATATCCGTCGCGATCGGGACCGCCCAGCCGTGGGACGCTCCACCCCAGTTGGGGCAGGTAAAGATGATTGCGGGCACTGCAACGCCGCCCACCGCAGCGAGCATCGGCACCATCGCCTGGCGGGGATAGCGAAGATGGCCGACAACCATCTCGTATTTGAGCTCGATCCCCACTTCCAGAAAGAAAATCGCCATCAAAAAATCATTGACGCAGCTCTCAAAGGAGAGCTTGCCGACCAGATCCCCAAGGCGCAGCTCCACCGGCCATTGCATCACCGTCTGAACAGCGTCGGCCGCCGGGGTATTGGCCACGAGCACCGCCGCAAGCGTGGCGAGCACCATTACCCCTGCAGCGATCACTGAGTTCTCAGTCACCTGGTGCATCCGATGCCGCATGCGGGTGCGCTTTAGAACTTCCGATTCGCTGATGATCGGTTTCAAGTTCATCGTAGCGCTGGGATTGTGTGTGTCGCGTTTAGCCATACTCCCCATTTCTTCTCATATAAAGCTGCCACCCTCTAGCCTACCGAATTTTGCAGCGCCGTACAAAAGGGAGTGTCAAGACCTTTGGGAACCAGGCACTGTGAGAGGTTTGTGCGTACAATGGATACGGTTTTGCAAAGACTTCGTCGTAAAGGGTCACCCTATGAAGGACTATCAGCGAGAATTCATTGACTTTATGGTTCAGAGCGACGTGCTGAAGTTCGGCACCTTCACGCTCAAAAGCGGCCGTATCTCCCCCTTCTTTATGAATGCCGGAGCCTATACGACCGGCTCGCAGCTCCACAAATTGGGAACGTTCTACGCTCAGGCGATCAAAGAGCACTTCGGGCTCGATTTCAACGTCGTCTTCGGCCCCGCGTACAAGGGCATCCCACTGGCAGTCACCACGTGCATCGCACTCGATGAGCTGTATGGCAAAGAGGCTTCCTACTGCGCCGATCGGAAAGAGGCCAAAGACCACGGGGCAGACAAGGGGCAGCTCCTCGGTGCTACCCTGCACGATGAGGATGAGGTCGTGATCGTCGAAGACGTCACCACTTCCGGCAAATCGATCGATGAGACCCTGCCGAAGATCAAGGCGGCCGCCGATATCGAGATTGTGGGCCTGATCGTCTCCCTCAACCGTATGGAGGTTGGCCGTGGCGGCGTCAAGAGCGCGCAGGATGAGATTCACGAGCGCTACGGCTTCCCGGTTGCAAGCATCACCACGATGCAGGAGGTGCATGAAGCCCTCACCGGTACGCTCATCACCCCCAAGATCGATCATGCGCTCGACGAGTACTATGCCAAGTACGGTGTGAGAGCCTAAGTTTTTATCCTTGCAGCATCGAATACAGCTGGAATGGCAGGAGCCGCATCTCTCGATGCGGTGCCTGTTCATATACCCCTTATTTCTTACCGACAGCTTCGCAGCCAGCGTCCCCGCTCAGCTCCGAACGCACCACGTCCTGCAGATGTTTCTGTGCCTCTGCAAGTCTATCTTTGTCCCCTTCTTTGCGGGCAGCCCGATAGGCATTCATCGCCTTGAAGAAGGCAGTTCCCGTCGGATCCCCAGGATCAGTGTCCTGTGTGTCCGTTGTGACGGTCTCTCTGACCTCCTGTGTGGAGGATGAGAAGGCCGCACCGCAGGCAGCAGGCTGTGCGGTTCCCTGTACCTCTTCTACATCCTGTTCCCACAGAGATTCCTTCAGTTCTTTTGACATGTGCAGGCCGCTGGCCGCGATATCGTCAGCGAGACTGTGCTTGGGATCCTGCTCACTCATGACAGTCCCCCCAGCTTCTGTGCCTGCTCGAGCAGCTGCGCGCTTCTGTCGTGGAACATCAGGCCTTGGGCGTGATCCACAAACTTCTTGGAGCCATTCTCCGCCACGAAGTGGGTGAAGTCGTGGTCCACTGCGAGGTGAGTTGTGAGGATCAGCATCTCCTGCGAGTCTCCGAAGGCGGCACCGACAAAGTCAATCGCAGCGTCAATCGAGTGCTTCAGGCTCTTCGAGGAAGCGGAAAGGTCTCCCACGAGTCCGTTGAAGATTCCTTTCACGATATCATAGCCTTCCTCACCGGAAAGCTCGCCGCAGCCCTGGGTTATCGCACGAGAGACGTCCTGGCGCAGCTGCGCCAAGGTACGTGACTCGCGTGAGAGGACCTCCTGGCGCCTGACGGTCGCCCCGCCCTCTGTCTTCAGGCGCTTGAGCTCTGAATTTATCAGGCTCTCCGCCTGCTGGATCACCTTCAGGATCGCCGCACCATTTTCAGCGCCCTTGAGGTCTTTCAGGACGCTTCTGACTTCAAGCAGTGCCTGCTTCCGATAGGCGATCTTGTGCGCATCGCGCAGCAGGACATCGATCAGGAGGTTGATGAGGGCCACACGCTCGTCGAACGGCGCCTGCTTTGCACGGGTCACCAGGTCGTTTGAAGCGGAGCCTGCCAGGATCATGTTGACCTGGTAGTCGTCTTGGTACTTCTCAAAGAGCTCGAGGTAGAGGCTGAAGTCCTCCGCGATCTCCGGATCCTGCAGGTACTGGCCGATCAGGTCGAGGTCGATCTTGAGTCCCAGCTTTTGATAAGCCTGGATCATGCGGGAAAGGTCTTCCCAGCCACGTGCGGTCACGATTGAAGTGCTGTCGACCTGAGCCTGTACGTGGTAGAAGTTCTGCGGCTTGTTCGTGAGGTAGGTGATGATCGCAGGGTGGACGCCGTGGGCGTGGGCATAGTCCATCCACACATCGAGATCCGGTTCAATATCGATCACCTTCATACGGTCGAGCATCGCCGCATCAAACTCACGGGCGGCGCTGTTGTACTCAGGCGGGTTGCCGGCGGTGATGATGACCCAGCCGGTCGGCAGTTTATGCTGGCCAAAGGTCTTGTACTGCAGAAACTGCAGCAGCGACGGCGCCAGCGTCTCAGAGACGCAGTTCACCTCATCCAAAAAGATGATGCCTTCCTGAATGCCGGAAGCCTTGATTGCGTCGTAGGTGGAGGCGATGATCTCACTCATCGTATAGCGTGAGATCTTGTAGGTCGAACCCCCATAGGTCGCCTCGGTGATATAGGGCAGGCCCAGCGCACTCTGACGCGTGTGGTGCGTCATGGAGTACGACACATAGTTGATGTGCAGCTCCTGGGCTACCTGTGACACGATTGCGGTTTTGCCGATGCCCGGAGGCCCCATCAGGATCAGCGGACGCTGCATCTGGGACGGGATCAGATAGAGACCTTGGTCATCCTTCGCCAGGTAGGCCCGCACGGCGCCTTTGATCTGCTCTGTCGCGGTTTTAAGATTCATGCTTGCTTCCTAACGTATGTCGTGTCCCGATCCAGCTCTTCCGCCTCACGCGTCAATTCTTCCGGCGGCAACACAAGCTGGATCGCCCAGGGAGGTACTAGTTCCTTTCGGTAGGTGGAATCCAGAAAGACAAAGGCCGTCTTGTAGCGCGGACGGCGCTTTGGATAGATTCCGTACCCATCGGTAAAGTAGATCAGCCCATCGAGGTGGGAGAACTCCCCCTGCTCCTGCAGCTCGTTGACATAGGTGAAGGCCGGGCGGAAGTCGGTCCCCCCGAAGCCCTTCACTGCGATGTGGGATTCCCACCGCTTCAGGTCATGCTCACTGGTGATCTTCGTATCCGACTCAACGCCTGCATCCGCCTCGATCAGGTGGATGTTGACCTTGTCAGCAAAGGCCCCACTCGAAGTCAGCACATCGAAGGTCACATCGACGAAGCGCTGAAGGGTCTCACCGGCGACCGATCCTGAGGTATCCAGGACAATCACGAACTCTTTGATCGTCCGCTCATCGCGGTACTCCAGAGGCTCGATCAGCGGCATATTCTTGTAGAGCTGCATGCCGTAGGTATAGAAGATGTAGTCAAACTCGTCCTGTGAGACATGCATGCTCTCGTGCACCGAAGCGAACTTGCGCAGGAACTGCCGGTAGTCCACCGGTCGGTGCGTGCGGATCTCGAGTTCTTCCATCAGATCGCCCAAGGCGTCGCCGCGCTGCTTGGAGATAGTCTGCAGGTCGACGTTGATCGTCTTGGCTACCCGCATCCACTCGTGCTCGTCACGCTTGCGCTGCTGTTCGCGCGCCGCCTCTTCCGCTGCCTGCTCCGCGGTGCAGCTACCCCCCTCAGCCTCTGAGGCTTGGGTTCCGGAGCCGCTCGTCTGCGTCTGCCGTTCGCTCCCCTCACGGGTCTCACCGGCGGTCTTCATCTGCTCGTGGTGGTGCTCGACAAACTCGTTGGCCTCATCGGTGGTATCGCGCTCAATGTGCGCGCAGCCGGATTCCTCTTCCCCATTCGGGGGCTTTGGGTACCACAGGTCATGGATATCACTCTGGAAGATATCGACCCAGGCAGGAATGTAGGGCCGGTACTTACGCGTCTGCAGCACCCGATAGAGGCTCTGCGTTGAGAGCTGCTGGTGCATGTTCGATTTGAGATGCTGGATCGTGAGCTCGATCGAGTCGCCGCGCTCTGCGGGTCGCGGCCCACAGATCTCCGACACCAGGTTTTCCACCACAATGTCGCAGGCTAGGCTCCAAGGGCCCTGTTCAATGTCCCTCGTGACAAAGGGGTGCATCAGAATACAGTGCAGGAGGGTGTGGACGACGTCACGGATCGGGGCTTCCTTGGTCCTGACAAAGTCGTCGAGCACCCGGGTGGGGTCGATGTAGAGCTTCTCACCGTCAGTTGCAAAACTCAGGGGCATAGGCGCCGGCGCCATCACAATGTCCAATTGCCCGATTGCAAGCGCCAGAAAGTGGTTATCTGAGACCACCAACCCCTTCGCAAGCTCCACGACCTGCTTTGCGAGCGCAAACTGCTTTTTGCGCTGCGTCGCGAGATCTATACCTTGTGCATCGTTTACTTCCACGGCCATATCCTTACAGCAGCAGGTCCGAGAGATCTCCGAGGTCGTCCCTGTCGTTTCCCTCGTCCTGATCAGATTTTGCCTGCGGCTCTGTGTGCGGCGCAGCACCTTTCTTGCTGTCGTTGACCCCCTGCGCCACCGTCAGCAGCCACGCTGCGACTTCGGCGTGCCCTGCCTCACTGGCGGCGTCGATCGCCGCATTGATGTTAGCGGGGGTGAAGGTGTCCTTCCAGGGACGCATCTCTTTCAGCTCGTCGAGGCAGGCTCCCCGGGCAAGGACCCTGAGCAACACGCCGTTTTGGTACTGGGTACCTGGCGTCAGGTGGTTCACCATCGCCCTCACCAGATCGGTATTCTTCTGGAGCCAGTCAGCCCCGGCAAGCTTCTGGTAGAAGACCTGTGGGGCACACTCACAGATAAACGCCATCGTATTCTCATCGGTATCCGGCGTAATGAACCTGGCGGCTACCGCATCGATCCGTTCAGTGTCACCCTTATTGTTGCTGCACATCTTGAGCAGGGCACGGGCCAACTTAAGGCAGCTCTTCGCAGTCTCCGGCTGATAGGAGGCGGGGTTCCGGTGCGCCGAGGAAGCTAGAAGCAGGGCAGTGCGCAGCAGGTCGTCGAAGACCACTGCGGAGAAACGCCCCTCGCTTGCTATCTTCTCAATCAGCGCCACCGTAGTGACGATCGAGTAGCCGCGTGAGTAGTTGGCACCCAGAAGCGCCTCAGAGTTCGAAGGCGGCACAAAGGCGCCGCGGGTCACCGAGACCGCAAAGGGATTCTCGAAGAGCTCCTTGGAGACTTCGGTTAACCCTCCTCGCGTCAGACGCCTCACGAGCTCGTCGCGGTTAGGGGTGCCGAGCGGGATCGTCGGATCCTCCAGCAGGTCAACCCCGCGCCTCAATAGGTCGCGCGCGATCTCCTCCCGGCCTGAGCGCAGCGCCAATGCGAGCGCCCAGCCACGGTAAACAAAGGGAGCGAGCGTATCGAAGAGAGTATCCACGATCTCCTTGCTCGACCAGAGGCAGGCACGCTCCAAAAGATCGACCTTCTCGAAAGGTGAGATCTGGGACAGATAGGGCTCGACGGCCTTCAAGGCCGCGCGGGTCTCCTCGTCGTTCCCATTGACAATCTGTATGCGTACCTCCGCCATCAACCGCTTATACCGGCGGGTTTCGCACGTGAGTTCCATGGATCGTATAGCCTCTTTCGACAGCCTGTGTGGCCGTCTTCTCTGTTGCACCGTCGTATCTCTAGTGTAATTCAGCTACAATGGTACCTGTTTCAGGTACCGTGCGCACCCGTTGTATGGGGAAAGTGCACACGCACCACCCTGTGAGCGGCATATCGTTCGCGCACTTAAAGATCTATCGAGGCACCACGTGGCTGAGGAAGATACGCACACCACAGAAAGCATCACTTCGACCGAGCACGTCTCTTCCAATCTGCGCTACGGGATCGGGGTGCTTCTGGTCGCAGCCTTCGCAATCTTTCTCTTGTTCCTGCCGATTTTCAATGGATCCTTCCGGCTCCTGCTTCTGCGGTGGGTTGGCTCTGCCTTCTGCGCGGTGCTGATGGTGATGGCCTGGATCCAGATCCTGAACTATTTCAACCGCAAGCTCTGTGTCGACGAGGAAGGCGTGCACTACACCAACTGCATCGGGCAGACCCGCACCTTCGGCTGGGGCGAGGTCACTGCCGTCGATATCCGTGAGAAATCCCACTCACTTGAGCTGATCCTGCGCGGGCGTGTCAGGACTTTCCACTCCTCAAGCACCAACTTCGACAAACTGGTCGACTACGTGAACGCCCACACCGAGTTGATAAAAGACACCAGCAAGTAGGTGATCCCTATGCAGATCAGGCCTGCAGAAGAACAAGACATCCCCGCGATCCATCACCTGCTCGAGCAGGTTTTAGCGATCCATGCGAACAAACGTCCGGACCTCTTTGTCCCGAACAGCGTGAAGTACACCGGTGAGGACCTAAAAGTCCTCCTCAGGGATCCTAAGCGCCCCATCTTTGTGGCACTCGACGAGGACGGAAGCGTCGTCGCCCACGCCTTCTGCGAGTTCCAGAACAACACCGGGGCCAACAACCTGACGCACATCAAGACCCTCTACCTCGACGATCTGTGCGTCGACGAAAAGTCACGCAGGAAAGGCATCGGCAAAGCGCTCTACAAGTACGTGGCAGGCTTCGCACAGCGTGAGGGCTGCTACCGCCTCACGCTGCACGCCTGGACCCTAAACCCTGAGGCCGTCCAGTTCTACCAGCACTTAGGCCTTCAGACCTACTGCCTATGCATGGAGCAGATCTTGAATAAGGACAATCACTGAGGGTTGCGCATAAAATCGGGAAGCTGCCCCTGCTTCGCATTGCACGCGATATCCTCAAGCGCGATT
Source organism: Atopobium sp. oral taxon 416 (assembly GCF_018128285.1). Lineage (NCBI taxonomy): Bacteria > Bacillati > Actinomycetota > Coriobacteriia > Coriobacteriales > Atopobiaceae > Atopobium > Atopobium sp. oral taxon 416. The sequence continues at coordinate 569,022 of NZ_CP072380.1, read as the reverse complement.
GCGACCCCGTCATCTGTTGAGGTGCCGATGTGGTAGCGGGCAAGCTCCTTGATCTGATCGGTAGCATTAGCCACCGCCACGGTGTTGCCCACGAGCCTGAACCCCGGCACATCGTTAGCGGAGTCCCCGAAGATCACGACCTCATTGGAGGATACCGCGAGCTCCCCCATCAAAATCCTGAGGCCGCTCGCCTTGTTGACGCCCCGCGGTACCACGTCGAACCAGTTGGGGGCGGCGGACACGAAGTAGAACTCCTTGAAATGCGGGGCGACTTGCTCTTGCACAACCTTGTAGCCGGGCTTTCCCATCGGCATCCCGATCGTCGCCGCAATGTAGGGGATCTGCGGCAGCTTCTCCACGAAGTTGGCCTTGAAGCCGAACTTCCTTTCAAAGGGCGCCACCTCATCGTGGTTGTCATCCACGATCCACACCGGGTTCTCGATGCTGGTGTCGGCCGGGAAGCCGACGCAGAAGAGGCCATCGAACTCTTTCACGCAGTCATTGAGCCGCACAAATGCCTCGTAGTCGATATCTCGTTCATAGACGCACAGCCCGTCGACGTAAACCTTTTTCCCGCTCGACATGACCCCGGTCTGAAAGCCCTGGATATCCCCCTGGAAGAACCGGAAGAGCTCAAAGTAATCTCGGCCGGTCACCGGGCCAAACTCGATGCCCGCATCCTGCACGGCGTGGATCGCTTTGAGGGTTCTGGTCGATACATAGGGCTTCCCGAACGGGACCAGGGTGTTATCCATATCTGAGAGTGCTAAACGAATCACGGTGGCTCCCCTCACGTTAGCTGAATGTGTCCTTCCCACATTGTAATCGAGGTTTGAGCTCTGGGTTACCGAATAAGGTCAACGTGTACCACCATGTGCCCGCACGGGTAGGATAGAGAAAAACAAACCGAAGGAGAGCTATGCAGACCAGCGTAAAAATCGGACAGCGGGAAGAGCGCTTCGAGGTCCCGGACGACGAGCTCATTGAAGTGATGCACGCGCGCGAGCTCACATCGTCCGTCTCTGAGCAGGAGGCCGTCACGTCCGCCCTCGCACACCCGATCGGCACCCCACGCCTCGATCAGTTGGTTCACCCAAGCGATCAGGTGATGATCATAACGAGCGACTGCACCCGCCCGCTCCCTACCCCGGTCCTCTTGGGACCGGTCCTCGACGAGCTGCATGCGGCCGGCGTGGCAGATTCCCACATCACATTCGCTGTGGCATTGGGTTCCCATCGCCCCCAGACTGAGGAAGAGCTCAAGACGATCTTCGGGCCCTACTATGGTCACTACTCGATCGTCAACGGCGGCGACGAGTTTATCTCCTTCGGCCACACCAAGCACGGCACCCCGATCGATATCCTGACGCCGATCGCTGAGTCCACGTTCCGGATCGCCCTAGGCAATGTCGAGTACCACTACTTTGCGGGCTACTCCGGCGGCGCCAAGGCCATCATGCCCGGCGTCTCCACCTCTGCAGCGATCGAGAAGAATCACTCCCTCATGCTCGACGATGCCGCACACGCGGGCAACATGGAGAGCCCCGTGAGGCTCGATGTGGAGGAAGCCTGCCGCGCCGTCGGTCTCAACTTTATCGTCAATGCTGTCCTCGACGAGGATCACCATGTGGTCTTTGCAGCAGCCGGAGAGGTCGTCAAGGCGCACCGCGTCGCCTGCAAAAAGCTCGATGAGCTCTTTGGCTGTCCGCTTTCAGAGCAGGCGGACATCGTGGTGGACTCCCAAGGCGGCGCCCCCAAAGACCTCAATCTCTACCAGCTGCAGAAAGCCCTCGAGAATGCCAAGTATCCGGTCCGCAACGGCGGCATCATTATCCTCGTCGGCTCCTGCCAGGACGGGTTGGGAAACCCCACCTTTGAGCAGTGGATGCACGAAGCGAAAGCTCCTCAAGATGTGATCGATCGGCTCAACAAGAAGTTTGTTCTCGGTGGCCACAAAGCCGCGGCAATCGCCCGCGTCGAGCAGAAAGCCTCGGTCTATCTGGTGTCCGATCTCCCTGACGAGGCCGCGCTGGACTGCTTTATGACGCCCTACCACTCGCTACAGAAAGCCCTGGATGCCGCACGTGGGTCAGTCAAGAGCGCTACGCATCGCACACCCCGCATCCTTGTGATGCCCGCCGGCGGCTCGACGCTCCCCCTGATGCAGCTGAACGCCCAGTAGAGCGCACCTACTCCCTCGCACGCTAAAACTATGGAGTCATACGCCGGACACCCGCAAGGGCGTATCCTTAACCCTGATAGAGGCGCAATGAGAAGAGTTTAGCGACCGATGGAATCAAACGAAGAGAATCAAGCAACTGAGAGGCCCACCCTGGGAGAGTTGGGCCCTAACTGGAACGTCGAGGATCCTCACATCAGACCGGAGGATGCCCTGGATACCTTCCTCACCTGGGTGGAGGGACAAGGCCTGGAGCTGTGGCCCCATCAGGAGGAAGCGCTTCTGGATATCGCCACCGGCGACCACCTGATCTTAGGGACCCCCACCGGATCCGGAAAGACCATGGTGGCGCTCGGCATGTGTTTCATCGCGCTGTGCGCCGGTGAACGCTGCTACTACACCGCCCCGATCAAAGCCTTGGTCTCAGAGAAGTTCTTCGGACTCGTCGACCTCTTCGGTAAGGACAATGTCGGGATGATCACCGGGGATACCGTAATCAACGCAGACGCCCCGATCATCTGCTGCACCGAGGAGATTTTGGCACAGGACTCCCTGCGTTTCGGTACCGGCGCCGATATCGGCTACGCCGTGATGGATGAGTTCCACTTCTACGGGGATAAGGACCGCGGTTGGGCCTGGCAGGTACCGCTGCTGACGCTTCCCCATGTCCACTTCCTGTTGATGAGCGCAACCTTAGGGGACACCACCGCAATCCGAAATAAGCTGCAGGAGCTCACGAAGCGCCCCGTCGATGTGATCGACGACGCCCCACGTCCAGTGCCCCTGCACTATCAGTTTGTCGATACCCCGCTGGAATCCACCGTGGAGCTCGCCCTCAAAAATGGGCAGGCCCCGATCTACATCGTGCACTCCTCCCAAAATGCAGCCTTCAAGAGCGCCCAGGCACTCGCCAGCTACGGCGTGAGCGACAGAGAGCAGCGCACCAAGATCAAAGAGGCGATCAAAGGCACCCGCTTCACCACGAATTTCGGTAAGGCTTTAAAGCGCCTGCTGATCACCGGTGTCGGGATCCACCATGCCGGCATGCTGCCCCGCTACCGCCTGCTTGTTGAAAAGCTCGCGCAGCAGGGACTCCTCCCCGTCATTTGCGGCACCGACACCTTAGGGGTGGGCATCAACGTCCCGATCCACACGGTGATACTGGCGCAGCTCACCAAGTTCGACGGGCGCCGATGCCGCCGAATCAGTGCGCGTGAGTTCCATCAGGTTGCAGGGCGCGCCGGCCGCGCGGGGTTCGATACGGAGGGGATCGTCCTCGCGGAGGCCACTCCCTACGAGATCGAGAAAGCCCGGGCGCTCCTCAAAGGCGGCGGCGACCCGAAGAAAGCACGCAAGGTCAAGACGAAGACTCCACCGAAGGATTTCGTCACCTGGAACGAGCAGACCTTCACCCGGCTCGTCGAAGCGACGCCGGAGACCCTGACGCCCCATCTGCAGATTACGAACTCGATGGTGCTCTCGGAGATCCAGCAGGGCGGGGACGCGCAGGCGCGCCTGCATGAACTCGTGGACAACTCCGCGCAGACTGACGAACAGAAGCAGGAGCTCCATGCCCGCGTCGATGAGATCCTGGCGACCCTGCTCGACGCTGGCGTGATTCAACACAACACCGAAGACGGCAAGGAGGTATGGTCCACCCTGGTGGATCTGCCGGACGACTTCGCGCTCGACCAGCCCCTCTCCCCCTTCCTGCTCGCTGCGCTCGAGCTTCTGGATCCTCAATCGGACACCTATGATTTAGACCTGATCTCGATGGTGGAAGCCACACTCGAAGATCCGAGCCAGATCCTGCGCGCCCAGGAGCATGAGGCGCGGGATAAGGCGATAGCGGAGATGAAGGCCGAGGGAATCGACTACGAAGAGCGCACCATGCGCATCGAGGACGTCACCTACCCCAAACCTCTCGAAGATCTCCTCAATCAGGCCTTTGCAAGCTACTGCGCCAAGGTGCCCTGGGCAGGCGACTACAGCCTGCACCCAAAGAGTGTTCTGCGGGATATGATCGAGTCCGCCGCTGATTTCAAGAGCTACATCCAGCGCTACAAGATGTCCCGCTCTGAGGGCACCCTCCTGCGCTACCTCTCCGAAGCCTACCGTGTGCTCGACAGGACCGTCCCGACAGCCAAGCTCGACGATCACCTCAAAGACATCATCGCCTGGCTGTCGCTGCAGGTACGCTCCATCGACTCCTCGCTCTTCGACGAGTGGGAAGCGGCGGGCACCTTGCCTGAGGATACGACCCCACCGGATAAGGACGGGGTGGTCCACGACCGGCGTGGCCTTACGATCCTGGTCCGTAACGCCCTGTGGCACCGCGTGCGCCTTGCCCAGGCAGACGACGCTGAAGCGCTGGGTGAGCTCGATGCGCCCTATGGGTACCGTGAAGTCGTGTGGCAGCGCCTGCTCGATGAGTTCCATGAGGCACACGAGGATATCCTGCTTGACCAGGATGCCCGCTCCACCAAGTACTTCATCCTCAACACCGGCGACGAAAAGGGGAAGCACACCTGGTCAGTGCACCAGATCTTTCGGGACAGCGACGACGACCACGACTTCGGGATCGCAGGAGCGGTCGATCTCGACCGCTCCCAAGAGGAAGGCGAGTGCGTCTTCTCCGACTACCATGTCGGATTCGCACAGGCCCTCCTCGAGCAGGGCATCACGCTGGGATAAGAGCACCACCAAAGGAAAGGTGTAGGTGGAGCCATGAAAAAGATACTGATCGTCGCGACCGGCGGCACCATCGCTTCGATGCCTCAGGAGGATGGGTTGGCGCCCGAGCTCTCAGGTCAGGACCTGATCCAGCGGGTACCCGAGCTCAAGGGGCTCTGTGACATCACGACCGTGCAGCCGATGAACATCGACAGCACCAACATGCACCCACGTGACTGGCTCACGATCGCCTCAGTGATCGCCGAGCGCTACGATGAGTTCGACGGCTTCGTAATCCTCCACGGGACGGATACGATGGCGTACAGCGCGGCGGCGCTCTCCTATCTTCTGCAGGACAGCCCCAAACCGATCGTGCTCACCGGCTCACAGCAGCCCATGGCGGCACCGTTCACCGATGCGCAGCTCAACGTCTACCAATCAATTATCTTTGCGCTCAATCCCTGTTCCTTCGACGTGAACGTCGTCTTCGGGAGCCAGGTGATCGCAGGTACCCGCGCCCACAAGCAGCGGACCATGAGCTTCAACGCCTTCTCCTCGATGAACTATCCGGTGCTCGCCTACATCAGAGGGGACAAGGTGGTCTGGTTTGGACTGATGGAGCCTGACCCTGCGGCACGCACAAGGCGGGCACTCAAGCGCTACACCAAGCTCGACGAGCGAGTGATCGTCTTGAAGCTTACCCCGGAGCTCAAACCCTCAATCCTGGGGCTTCTGAAAGACGACTACGATGCGGTGATCCTCGAGACTTTCGGGGTCGGCGGCATTCCCGACTACAACCACCACGCCTTCCGGCGTGCGATCTTTGAGTGGACTGACTCCGGCAAGACTGTCGTACTCACCACCCAAGTCCCCGAAGAGGGCCTCAACTTAGGGGTCTATGAAGTCGGCCACGCCTTTGCCCACCACCCGGGGATCCTCCAAGGGGAAGACATGACCACCGAGGCGATCGTCGCGAAGACTATGTGGGCGTTGGGACAGAGCCGCGAGCGTGAGGCGATCGAAGGCCTCTTTTCACAGGTGATCAACCACGACCACACCCCGACGAGCTAAGATCGTGTCAATCGGATGTTTTCCCACACGAACAGGGCTTGTCCTCACCATATCGATGCCTGTTCAAAGTTTTAGGTGGTATACAATAGTGCAAAACTTGTATCTGGCTAAGAGGAATCCCAACTCGTCGCCAAGCAGGTAAGAAGGTTTTCGTACAGTGGTAAAGGAGTAGTGGCGCCATGTCTTCTGAGCCTGAGAGCATCCGTAAAGTTAACATCATTGGCCATCTTCATCCGGATACCGACAGTATCTGCGCGGCTATCAGCTATGCCTATCTGAAAAACCAGCTCGGCGACACCTACTACGAAGCGCGCCGCGCCGGCGCTATCAACCGTGAGACGCAGTTCGTCCTGAAGCACTTCGGCTTCACGGAGCCTTCGCTCATCACCTCGGTGCGCCCGCAGATCAAAGATATCACAGTACAGAGCGTCCCCGGTATCGATAAGGAGATGTCCCTCTTTACGGCCTGGAACACGATGCAGGAAGGCAAATCCGATACCCTGAGCATCACCGACAATGAGAACAACCTGTCAGGCATCATCGCGGTCAAAGATATCGCGAATGCCAACATGGATATCTTCGATAACAAGGTGATCAGCGAAGCGCGCACCCGGTATCGCAACATCGTAGAGACCCTCAAGGGTGAGCTGATCCTGGGCGACCCCGACGACACCGTCGACCAAGGCCGCGTCTGTGTCGGCACCTCTCCGGAGATGATGGAAGGGCTCGTCGAGCCGGGCGATATGGTGCTCGTCACCAACCGCTATGAGACCCAGCGCTTCGCGGTGGAGTCCCATGCGGGCTGTCTCATTATCTGCAACGGCGCCCACCCGAGCCATGTGGTGCAGGAAGCCGCCAAGGACAACGGCTGTTCCATCATTACCACCCCCTATGACACCTACGCGGCTGCCCGCCTGATCTCGATGTCCATCCCGGTGCGCGCCAAGATGCTCCCCGTTGACAAGGTGCTGCACTTCTCCGTCAACACCACGGTCGACGACGCGAGAAAAACGATGTCCACGAGCCGCCACCGGTTCTTCCCGGTGCTCGATGAGGACGGCAACTACGCCGGCATGGTGAGCGGTCCCAACCTGCTCTCCCCTAGAAGAAAGCACGTGATCTTGGTCGACCACAACGAGCGCAGCCAGGCGGTCGACGGCCTTGAGCAGGCAACCATCATGGAGATCATCGACCACCACCGTATCGGCAGCATTGAGACCGACTCCCCGGCACTCTTCAGAAACGAGCCTGTGGGCTGCACCTGCACGATCATCTACAGCATCTACCAGGAGCAGAATGTCGAGATCCCGAAGCGGATCGCAGGCTTGATGCTGAGCGCTATCCTCTCCGACACCCTGGCCTTCCGCTCCCCCACCTGTACGCCGCGTGACGTCTACGTGGGCAAGCAGCTCGCAAAGATCGCAGATGTAGACATCGATTCCTATGCGGACCAGATGTTCGACGCAGGCGCCGACCTGACCGGGCGTACCGCCGAGGAAGTTTTCTCGAGCGACTTCAAAGTCTTCAGCCGTGGGCATGCCCGCTTCGGCGTCGGCCAGTCTTCGTTCATGACAAAAGCGAGCCGTATGGCTGCCGAGGACCTTGTCGGGCCGTACCTGCCACAGGGTGCCGAGGCCAACGATCTGCCGATAGTGTTCTACATGTTCACCGACGTCAAGTCGCAAACCACCGAGTTTATGTACTCCGGTCCGAACACCGATGAGATCGTGGAGCGCGCCTTCAACGTGAAGACCAAGGACCACATGGCCGTGCTTCCGGGTGTCGTGAGCCGCAAGAAACAGGTGATTCCGGCATTGATGACAACAATCCAGTCGATGCAGGAAGACAGAGCCTAGTCTCCAACTGAGGGAACATTGATTCTGAGAGCGCCTCGCTTTTCCTAAGCAAGGCGCTCTCTTCTGTTCTGCAATCAGGGTATTCATGGGTCTTATCTGGTTCGCCCCACAACGTTCGCTGCCATAGCCCGCAGACAACCACATATATAAAGAACTCTCGGTAAGACCACGATTGACCTCGGCCCTTGCTTTCCACCAGTCCCAGAGAGGGCTGGGACCTGTCGACAAGCGCGCCTCGTATGGACATAGCTGCCTTCCGCAAGCTGGCCGGAAAGGATCTCCTTGCTGTCCTGCGTAGCATGCCTCGCCTGCTTTGTCCACAGGAAGCAGGTGAGGTAAGTGCTGCAGCCATTTTGTCGACACCTCATGGAATAGGAGCAAGAACTTGCCTGAGCCTTCGCTGCATGGTATTGGTAAGGCTGCTCTCACCGTCTCTGGACGTGGCCGCAGGCTGCGTGATCCCGAGTGAGGAAAGGATACGCACATATCCTGCATAGTTATCTGCTACGGCCTAGGAGCTGTCAGTGATGCCTGAAAGAGCAACCTTTAGCTTTCGTTGGGCCTTCCCCTCCCGTGAAGCGTTGCATATTCGTCTCTAAGGTCATCTGTGGCACACGCTGCGCAGACCTTCTCGTTCGATATCGTGCGCGAGTGCACGGTATGGCCGTGGCCTGTGTGCCTTTAGGGCATCTGCACATGCGACCTTTCCCTGTTGCCCGCAAGCGACTCGCCGAGATAGAGCCTGCCTGGCAACAACAGACGGCATGGGCGCTCCTGGGTGACTGAAGCGGTGCCTGCATCACCTCGAAGTGCCTGATGCGCATGGAACCTACGAGGTCCTTAAGGCTCACATGGCAGACAAAGGCAAGCTCCTTAAGTGTCATGCCTGCAAGGGTGCCTTTTGCATACGTGGTCCCTGTGGTGGCGAAGGGCTTCGACGCCGAGATGGCGGATTCTGTCTTGGCTAAGAAGGTCCTTCCACACGACCTTCACTTCTATCTTTGGAGGCCATATCAAACGTACCTCTTGCAGCAGAAGTCGGCCGATTCGCATCTTAGGCACCTCTTGGGTTTACCTGCAAGCGCAGACCCCGCCCATCTCCTTAGCGATGAGGGCCTTGAGCTTCTCTGAGAGCTCGCGCTTCTTTGCGATGCCTATCTCTTCTACGCGCTGCAGTATCATTGAGTCCGACCCTTCCGCTTCTCGATGCCCTTGTTTGGCGACATGCATTGTAGACGGGGGTCCGGACACTTTTGGGCCCTTCTCAGGTCAATCGTGGTCTAACAGCGAGATAAAGAATTACAGGGAGTCATTGGATGCACAAGCTGCATAAAGGACATGCACGGATGCCGAAAAACTTCAACCTCGAGGAGCGCCTTAACCGCTATGCTGCGGCAATTGAAACCAAGCCGGAGCACTTTGCAGGGCATTGGGCTCAAGCTTGCCATCCTCTGGACGACGGAGAGGCGTATAAAAAGGTCGTACTCGACCTCGGCTGCGGCAAAGGCACTTTTGCCTGCGGCATGGCTGCGATGCATCCTGACATCCTCTTTATCGGAATGGACACCGAGCCCGTCTGTATCGCCTATGCAGCGCAGAATGTCTGTGAGCACCACCTCACCAATGCAGTGATGGTGCCGGGGATGGGCTCCGATGTAACAAAGTTTTTTGGACCGCACGAGCTTGACTCCATCCGCATCAACTTCCCGACACCGTTTCCCAAGAAACGCCTCGCAGAGTATCGCTTGACGATTCTCGAGCGCCTCTTGGATTACCGCAAAATCTTGAAGCCCGGCTGTAGCTTGATTCTCAAGACTGATAGCCAACCCTACTTCGACTTCACGCTGACCCAGCTTAAGCTCGTGAACTACCACCTCGATTGGCAGACCCGCTTCACGCGAGGCAAGTTGCCCGACGAACCAGTAACGGAGTACGAGGAGCGGCTTGTCGCACAGGGCGCCCATGTCCTGGGGCTCAAGGCGACCCCGCAGGATCCGGCTCCGGAGCATCCGGTCCAGACCGCAGAGCTTTCACTCTCAAAGTATCTGCCTGAGAACTTGGATGATCTCGGTTACATCCCCTATGGGATGGAGAACACCGTGGTGAACCTCAAGAACTACGAACACAAACATCACGAAAACTATTTTAAACATAACCGATAGGCAGCAAAAGGGCGGCCCCGCAGAGCTGCCCTTTTGCCGCCACTGTGTCACGCAGGTTCTCAGATCAACGTACGGGTGGAGTTCAGCACGCAGAGGATCATCACGCCCACGTCACCGAAGACCGCAAGCCACATCGGAGCGAGTCCGAAGAGGGCCAAGATCAGGATTGCGATCTTGACTGCGATCGAGAAGACAATGTTCTCATGCGCGATCTTGGTCGTACGGCGGGCAATCTTAATCGCCAGTGCGATCTTAGAGGGCTTGTCGTCCATAAGTACTACATCTGCGGCCTCGATTGCGGCATCAGAACCCATCGCACCCATTGCGATACCGACATCAGCGCGAGCCAGAACCGGCGCGTCGTTGATACCGTCACCGACAAAGGCAAGCGAGGTGTCATCTCTCTTGATATCCATGAGCCTATCCATCTGATCGACCTTGTCAGTCGGGAGCAGCTCAGCGTGGTACTCGTCGAGCCCGAGTGAGGTGGCGACCTTCTCAGCAACGTCCTTACGATCACCAGTCAGCATCACCGCTCTGTGGACACCCTCCTTCTTGAGGTCCTGGATAGCCTGCCTGGAATCTTCCTTTATCTCGTCAGAAATGATGATATGGCCAGCATACTTACCGTCGATTGCGACGTGGATGATCGTGCCGACATCCCCTCTGCAGACGTGCCACTTGGCGCCTTCTGCCTCCATCAGCTCAGAATTGCCAACTGCCACACGCTGTCCGGATACGGTCGCGACGATACCTTTACCCGCGATCTCGTGAGTATCTTTAACCTCGCAGCCATCGCCCACGCACTTGTACGCATTGCGCAGCGCTGCCGCGATCGGATGTGTAGAGTACTGCTCAACGTGTGCCGCCAGATGCAGGAGCTTCTTTTTCTGAAGGCTGCTCTCAGAATGCACCGTATTGACGACGAAGGTGCCACGGGTAAGGGTACCGGTCTTATCGAAGACCACGGTGTCAGTGTTAGCGAGAAGGTCCATAAAGTTAGAACCCTTGACCAGGATGCCGTGCTTAGAAGCACCGCCGATGCCGCCGAAGAATGCCAGCGGAACGCTCAGTACCAGCGCGCAGGGGCAGCTGACAACCAAGAAGGTCAATGCACGGAGCAACCAGGTAGCGAAGTTGGCGGCAAAGTCACCGCTCACAAGCGGCCCGATGATCGCAACCGCAATAGCGGCGTAGACCACGATCGGGGTGTAGACGCGGGCAAAGCGGGTGATAAAATGCTCACTCTTTGATTTCTTGTTGCCCGCATTCTGCACCAAATCCAAGATTTTGGCAGCCGTTGACTCGCCGAAGGCCTTCGTGACCTTCACGGTCAGAACGCCGGAGACATTGACGCAACCAGAGATAATCTGGTCCCCCGGAGCGATGTCACGCGGAGCAGACTCACCGGTGATTGCAACAGTATTCAGACTTGAATTGCCAGTAAGAACGACACCGTCCATCGGAACTTTTTCACCCGGTCTGATTGTGATAGTCTCGCCGACCTGGACTGTATTAGGATCCACAACTTCAACTTTACCGTTACGCTGCACATTGGCTGTGTCCGGGCGGATATCCATCAGTTGGCTGATTGATCTACGGGAATTGCCTTCTGCAATAGCCTCAAAGAGCTCTCCGACCTGGAAGAAGAGCATCACGAAGACGGCCTCTGCGTACATCGGCTCGCCGCCCGGGATGAAACCGATCAGAAGTGAACCGATCGTAGCGATCGACATCAGAAAGTCTTCATCGAAAGGGTGCCCACTAACCAGGTTCTTCCCCGCTGCCATCAACACGTTCCAGCCTGCTACAAGGTAGGCCGGCAGAAACAGCAGCAACTGAATAAACAGTTTGAAATCAGTGAAATGCTGGATCAGCATTGCTGCAACTAGAAGGATTGCGGAGATGATAATTCTGCGTTTGAGGACTGCAGGCTCCAGTTTGTCTTCGTCCTCCTCTTCCTCAAATTCATGCGTCTGTGTATCCGTAGCGCAAGAGCAACTGCCCGACTTCGGCACCTTCTTCGGATACTGTTCGGTGTCCGTTTGCGAAGCCATAGCCCTCCTTCTCTTGGATACCTCTGATGAGACTTTATCCCCTTATCTGAGTATATGACCATTTGCTCATATATTCATACATGAGTATATAAGAAAGTTACACTCTTCGATAGTCTCTGTGGGTGAATCTCCAACAGACACCCAGATGAGAGTAGGAAAAGACGGTTGATGCGAAGATGGCCCCGTGAGGGGCTTCCGCATCGGGCAAGGCAGGATCTGCGTGCCGGGCGCAGCCTGCCCCGGCACATGAACAGGATGCTACGCTACGCGCTCACACTGGCGCACACCGCGATCGGATACGTACGCATCGGCGGAGATCGGACCGTCGTCGGGGTGCGACCGTGGAAGCGGGACGGCCTGCGCTGTCTGGCGTGCGGGCGCAGATACGAGTGCTGTGACGCCTCGCCGGCCCCGAGGCGATGGACATGGCGAGGCCGATGTGCTTCCTGGAATACGCCACGAGGCGGGCCATGTGCACGGAGCACAACGTACTCGTCGAGCCGGTCCCGTGGGCCAGGCACAGGTCCCGCTTCGCTCGTGGCTTCGAGGGCTGGGCGGCGTGCTGCACGGCCAGCGCCGTCGTGGGGCTTACGCGCATGGAGCAGCACACCACCGGCGATCTCCAGACACGGCCGCCCTGGCCCCGGAAGGGCGGGAGACGCCACCCAGGACCAGGGCGATCAAGGGCAGCAGCTCCACACTCGTCAAGAGCCTCGAGGAACTCGCCAGCGTCCAACGCGCCGAAACCGAGTCACTGAAGAAGGCGGGGTCGAGGTTGTCCAGGGCCTGCACGCCGTGCTCGGGGCGACGGTCGTGTCAAGTCGGTCAGCAGCAAAATCAAGGTGACGGTCAAGATGGGCTGCAGCTTCCGCGATGCCGGCAGCCTCGTCGGGCTGCCCATACTGAGATGCTCCAATTGCAAGCCGACGCTCCCAGGGAGGTCCGGAAAGACCGGAAAGAGAGAGGCTGCCTAGATGAACTCCTTACCTACAGAAGCTGACGAAGTCCCTATTAAATTGTAAATCCCTCCTTGCAGTCTGGAGGTCTAATCTGGGCAGCCCATTAATAAGAGCAGGTCTACAATCATGGGAATTGCTCGTCTATCCACAAGAAAGCCCGGATGGGCAGCGGGGTTCTTGCAGATGTGGTAGCCCTGGCCCCCGCTATCCTTCCGGGCCGCCAAAGACTACCACAAAGGGCGAACACGCGAAGCGAAGGCTCGCCGCTTCGGTCACGCCTTGGGACGGCCTTGCAGAAAGCGAGCTTGAAACCAACCCAGGCGCTCGTGGATGCGAGCCATAGAAGCATGTACTCGTTCAGGCATTGCCACCTCAACGGCGATGCGAACGGCGCGCCTGCCTAAGATGCAACAGCGCCGAGGTGTCCAAGCGCGGCAAGGACGCGACCGGCATCCAGCGCTATTTTTTTGCTCAGCCTGCAAGAAGTCGTTCTTCCCGCAGACGGGCACGATCTTCGAGGACCGCAAGCTCCCGCTGTCGGTGTGCTTCGATTTCCTGCTCCAGGTATTCTCCTGTGACAGCTTCGCGTCAATGAGCAGAGAGGAAAGGAGGTCTGATGCCACCTTTTGGATGGGAAAGCTATTCGCCGTGCTCGAGGGTGTCCAGGAGGGCATCGTGCTGTCGGGCAGGGTCTGGATCGACGAGACGTACTGGCCGCTTACCGCCAAAGATGCTGTCAGGAAGCTGCTTTGGGGGCTTTCGGCCAACCAGATGTGCATAGGAGCCGGGGTGGACGACTCGGGAACCTCTATCTACCTCCACGAGGGCTTCGGCAAGACCAGCAAGGCCAAGACGCGCGCCACGTTCGGTGTGCGCATCGAGAGGGGATCGACGCTTCTCCACGACATGGAGGACCTGGGGCTGTCGAGCGAAAGCTACAGTGCCCAAGCTTTTGAAGAGGGCCCGGATGACCTCAACCCGTTGCGCCCGGTGAACCGAGCATGCTTCCTCGGCTCTCATCCGGGGTTCGACAGGGGCGACCTGCAGGGGTAGCTGGAGCTGTTCTAAGTGATCTCGAACCCGCCCAAAGACAGGATGGAGAAGGCCGCCTTCGTGCTCGACAGAGCAATGCGATGCCCTAAAACGCTCAGATTCCGCAGCTTCTACAACGTGAAACCCAGGTCAACGGAGTGAGGATACCTCCAGACTGCAAGGAGGGATTTTAATGGCGAATCCTCAGAGCAAGTGCAACGACTGGTGATGGTAGACCTCCCAGGGACACCTCCACTCCAGGCGCTTGCGCGGTCTTTGGTTGAGCGAGTCGTACACCTCCTGTACCTTTCTGTCGTCGACATCGTCGAGGCTTTTGCCCTTCGAAAACCAGTCCCTGAGAAGGCCGTTGGTGTTCTCATTGATTCCTCGCTCCCAGAGATGGTGGGGATGGCAGAAGTATACGGGAGCCCCCAGCGCCTCCTGGAGCTCTTCTGCATCTAAGAATGAGCTGTAATCTTTTGGTGGACAGTGGGACAGCAGGGACTGGCAACAGATATGCTCTGTCCAGATACCCACCTACCAACACCAGCAGATTGAAGAGATGAGATGTCGCTAAGCGCAAGCGAGATAGAGAAGGCAAAGTCCCGCACGAAGCCGGAAACACCCAAACACTACACTGAAGAAGTATTGCCTTGAGGCCATCGAGTACTACAGGAAGGCACGTAAGGCCAACCCGAAGAAGAGCATCAGAGGATGCGCCGCGAAGCTTGAGGCCAACGACAAGACCCTAAACGACTGGATCATCAAGCACTCAAAGACCGGAAGGGTCACCCAGGAAAGGATAGACGAGCACAAGGAGCTTGACAGGACCAACAAGCGCATACACGAGCTCGAGAGCGAAAATAAGTTCGGCGGATTAGCATTCTGAGTGCAACAGGATAGCCCGCTGAATGCAGGCGTGGCACACTCCGGAAGGCTACGATGTTGGTTGTCTCAATCAACGTCGAAAGCTAAAAGGAATGTGCCACTACAAGCATCTCAAGCCTATAGGAGAGGGACTGCATAGCCACGCTGCATGCAGAGGGAAGGTCAATTGCCTATATCGCGGGAAAGATCGGCAAGGACAGCTCCAGCGTCTGCCACAAGCTCAAGAGGAACGCACACCACGGATGCTTTAAGGCATGCGCTGCCCAAAAGGAGGGCGGATGAGTACCGCAGGAGATGCAGGGCGAAAAGGCGGCTTTCAGACCCTGTACTTACGCAGAAGGTGCGCTTACTCATCATGGACAGACACTGGTCCCTGGAGGAGATAGACTATATCTCAGGCTCGAGGGTGGCGGCAGGTGCACCGTTGAGCCTGCCGACTATTCTTACAGGCAGGTCCATAGCCGCCGCCCTCGACCTGCTGGGATCCGGCCCGCAAGGCCAGGTGCGGCACCACCTGCGCAGCAAGAGGCCTAAGACGAGGGGCAAGATCGAGATCTTACACAGCGTGGATGAGAGGCCAAAGCAGGCCGATGAGAGGTCTCGCCTCGGAGAGTGGGTAGACGACACGCTCGTGGCAGCGGTCCCGTGTGTCTGCTCGTGCTTGCCGACAGGGCAGTGAGGCTGCTTGCCGCGAAGAGAGCCACCGTGACAGCAGGAGCGTCTTCAAGGCCGAGGTCGGACTGCTGCAGGGACGTCCCCTCGAGACGCTCACGCCTAAGTGAGGCAAGCAGCTCGCAGGGCATGCAGATGTCACAAAGGCCCTTTGAGGCGTGCAGTTCTACTTCTGCGACCCCCACCATCTATGGCAGAAGCTAACAGTTAAGAACACCAACGGGCTCCTGCGAAAGTTCTTCCCCTAAGGGCAGCGACTTCGGAAAGGTCACAGGCGAGGAGGTGCAGCATGCGGTGGAGCTGATCTGCGACAGGGCGAGGAAGGTCTTGAAATACAGGACAGCCAACGAGGTCTTTAGGGAGATGTTGCACTCAGCTTGACAATCCGCCTTCCTAAAAAAGTGGCAGCCTTCTTCGCCAAGAGCCTCTGACGAAGGACAGGTTTCGGCTCATGCTGGCGCAGCGGGCGACCTACTGTGTCTCGATGATGGCGCGCGTACTGGAGGTGAGCAGGTCTAGGGAAACGATGATTAATTCGCCTCGATGAGGCCAGTGGGGCCACACGCTGTATGACATCGGCTTAAAATGTCTCGAACCACGCAGTGCCCATATCCACATAGATACCTATCTGTCTTCTGGATATGGTATAGCTACATCCACACATTCCAGCATATCCAAAAGACAGATATGGACAGACAGATGAGCTTTTAGGACCTTAAATCCTAAGGTCTGAGGAGAAAGACCAGGCGAGAGGCACACCTGGAGCGGATGGATACAATCGTGCCATGGGATAGCTGGATTGTTCTGGTAGATACCAGCTACCATTCTCAGGCGCGTGGCAGGCATGTGCGCGGTGCAAAGACGATGCTTAAGGATGTATCTGCTGCAGGTCATGTTTGGGCTCTTAAGACGAGGAAACCTAAGGATGCTATCCTGGATTGCCGCTCCTGGCAGCGCTTCTGTGCACGCAGACCTCATGTCTGAGCAGGTGCCAGATGCAACGACACTTGCGAAATTCCGCCATAGCCTCGAGCGGCAGGGACTCGGTAAGGCTTGTGCTTTGCGCCTGAACTTAGAGCTCGAGAAGGCAGGGATCACGGCGCGGGGCGGCTCCATGGTGGATGCGACCTTCACCTGGGCCCTAAAGCTTAACGAAGAACAAGGACCATGCGCGCGACCCTTAAAGCGCACCAGTCCAAGAAAGGGGGGTCCTGGCGTATCTGATACAAGGCGCATATCGGCGTAGACGCCGCAGGTGGCCTTGTGCATGGTGTGGAGACGATCGCTTAGAATGTATCTGACATATCCTGTGGCACATGCACTCGTAAGGGAAGATGACAGGTTCTGCTGCGCAGACTTTAGGCTATATAAGTATAGCGAAGCGCCCTTAAGGGCGCATAAAGACCCACACCTCTCATCTATGCGCTAAAGCGTTGCTAAGGAAGCCTTCGACTAGAGAGGGCCTTGCCTGTGCACTCTTGTCCGAGAAGGGTATCGAGTCCAGGAAGGCATCCGGCCGCTCAAAGGCAGAAGCATCCCTTCCTCACCGTGAAGCGGCGCTTCGACCCCTTAAGGAAGCGCTACAGAAGGATAGAGAAGACCTCCTGTATGCTCGAGTCTGCCTCGCCCTTGCAAACCTTGCCATGTGCATCTTTTGCCGGCAGGCTGCACCTCCCGGCTCCCAGCGTCGCTTGATCCGTCTTGGAGCCTTATTGCGGTGCATGGGGCAGGACGGCGGCTTCTGCACGTGCTGGATGGGCATCCTTCCCTGCCTTTCCCACATGCCGGCCGCGAAAAGTCGTGTGGTCGGTCCCCTCTGACACGTTATGAGGCATTAATCATCGTTTTCCTAGCTTCTACCGATGGCTCAAGGCCGGAGGCGGTGAGGATCCGTGGGGTCCTATCAAGGAAGCCATCTGCGCGATATGGGAGGAAAGCGACAGGCGCTTCGGCTTCCGCAAGGTCTGATCCAAGCTCACAGGAGATCCGCAGTTACGCAAAATTTACAGTGACGACCCGCTACCGCGTGCGCAGGTGCATGGCTAAGCTTGGGCATCTGATCCAATGCCTCCAAGAGGACGACGCTGCCCGCACCTGATACCCCCGAGCGCCCCGCCCTCACCCGGCGCGGCTTTTCGTGCCCCGTTCCGACAGCCAAGCTCGTGGGCGATACAACCTATCGCAGGACCACGGCAGGCTTTATATATCTTACCGTCGCACACGATCTGTGCACACACATGGTGGTGGGCTGAAGCATACAGGACAACATGAGGGCAGGCCTTGTCGTCTTTGCCCTGAAGATGGCATATTCGCGCGGATACGTGGCCGGAGGGGCCATATTCTAAGCAGCCCAGGCAGCCAGTACATAAGCTCAAAGCTGGCCGCCTGCTCAGCCGCACACGACGTGAGGCTCTCCGTGGGGAGAACCGGAAGCTGCCACGACAACGCTGTAGCCGAATCGTTTTTCGCCACGCTCAAGAACGAGTGGTACTACTACAAGCGCCTCTTAGATGCAGCAACGACCAAGCACAAGGCACACGAGTTTAATCGAGTCGTACTACAACCGCTTCCGCCCGCATAAGTCCATAGGAGATCGCGTGCCGGAAGAGGTGATGCAGGAGTTCTTCGAGCGCTTCGAGAGAGGCCTTGCATACGATCCAAAGGTGATGCAGACCGCATAAAAAATCTGAGATTCCTCTGTCCATTATATTGACAGGGCTCAGAGCTCCTTGCCCCTGTCGAGCGTCACGGTCAGCACAACCTCACCGGCAAACGCCTTCTTCGTGGCTTTGTTGACCCTGGTCGCCTTGCCGCCGACAAGGTATCCGCTCAGGTGATCCACCTGGGTGATAAGGCAGGCGCCTTCCTGCCACAGTATCGCCCTCCCAGTCACCGATCCGGCTCCTGAAGGATGCCTCTTTCGGGCGCTTCGAGATGTCGTGGGTGATGCGCAGCTTGCCTGTGCGCTTCTGGCTGCCCTTGCTGTGCCTGCACTTGCCGTGACGGCTGAGCAACCTTGTGGCCTTCCTGCGCCCTGAAAGCTCGCAGTCGAGCGATCACGACCACACGGTGCGCTAGATGCTGTCGTCGCTTGCGGCAAGGTCTGAGTACTGCATCGCGATGCAGCCCTGATATCCCCTTCGAAGACCAATGCTCGTCCCGCATAAGCCTCACGGACCAGCGAGCACCTATGCGGATCGTCCATGAGCCTGGGGCCTGCAGCGCAGCCGCCTTACATCCGCACGCCTCTGCGCGCTCGATGCGCGGTAGGCCCCTGCCATCCGTTGCGCCTGATCTCGCGAGATATGGTCGACTTGTCCCGTCCGAGCTCCCTCGTATCTGGCTGATGCCCTCATGGCCCTTCCAGCAAACCATGATGTCCTCGCGCTTCTCGATGCTAAGATGGCTGTAGCCGTCCATGGTGCCTGCAATGGATGCATGTCTTTGCAAGCACCATCATAGGTCGTGCCTGGACGGCTACCTTGTATTTCCCTGTTGCACTTGCTCTGAGAATTCGCCATTGTATTACATTGTGGTTATCTCTTTTTATACTCTAATGGGTATACTAATTACAGCATATCGGATGGGGGCAGAATGATTGGAGAAGTAATCGTCGAGCCACATGCGTTCAAACATGGTTTGAACGCAGAAGAAATTCGGTATGCATGGGATACCCCAATCGCCTGCAGGCAGCGAAGCGCTGAGAACGATCCTCCTATTTGGATCGCAATCGGTGTACTATCAGACCGGTGTACTATCAGACCGGTGTATGGCAGAGCTAGTAGCACTCGAAGACAATCAGGGATGATGGCACATATTCCATGCAATGGCCCCTCCCACCAAGAAATTCAGGTACGAGCTCGGCATGATGAGGAGATGAGCAACATGGCGGATTTCAAGGCAGCTGACGGCACAGTGGTTACAGAAGATATGATTAATGGCTGGTGCGATGCCCTCGATCACGACGAATGGCCTGAGGGATGGAAGAATCGCAGCGATATTGTTTATGGGAAACCACCACTGAGTGTAGGTGGGACAGCTACTCTCTCCATCAAGGTCCCAGTAGCAATGAAGCAAAAGATCGCTGCCGAGGCTAAGCGCCATGGTACTTCGACCAGCAATTATGCACGTGCTTTACTTGCAGAGGCATTGCTCGCTGAATAAACCATTTCAGTTCGCTTATTGCTAAGAATACTTTCACGCGAACAAACAGGACGAATTTTCAAACACCTTCTCGGGCCCAACAACCAAAGGAGGCTATTTTGTTGGATCTTCGATAGTTCTGTGGGTGAATCTCCAACAGACACCCAGATGAGAGTAGGAAAAGACGGCTGATGCGGAGATGGCCCCGTGAGGGGCCATCTCCGCATCAGGCAAGGCAGGATCTGCGTGCCGGGTGCAGCCTGCCCTAGGGAGGTCCGGAAAGACCGGAAAGAGAGAGGCTGCCTAGGCGCAGTCTCTATTAGGGCGTCCAGGATTTGGGCGCAGTTCACTAGTCTCAAAATCTGAACTGGAATCAGAACTTGGCTTATGGATTGAATATGCCGGCAAACGGTAATCTACCGCCACAATGAGTCTGAAACCAGGGCATATGTCCAGGGGGACACTCCTGTACACACGACCGTCTCAATGCCCTTTACTGCCTTCAGCCCTACCCATAGGATACGCTATCCGTAGAAGAATGAAGTAATATGTACAGTTGTGCAGCGCGAGAAAGCGGCAAGCTGATCGAGTGTTTTCACACTATCTTCAACGAGCGCGACACGCTCCTGCGGGATCTTAAGTTGCTCGGCCAAATCCGTGACATACCGCAGCTTCTCCGCTTTGCTCGCCACAAAGTGGATGTGGCCAGGGTTGATCCCATAGCATCGCTCGCAGAACACTCTCTTATCCTGCTGTTCAAAGTCTGCTGCCACCGAGCAGATATAGAGCTCATCGGGGTCTTTCTGCACGACAAAGTCCTCAAGTGCGGGCAGGGGTTTGGCGCTGAGATAGGGGTGGTAGATCTCAACATAGCTTCTCCAGTCCCCACCAGGTACCGCAGCATGACAGTGATAGCCGAACTCATAGGCGGCCAACACTCCGTCGATATCGAACACCACGACGGTACCCTTCTTCTTGAGGTACTCCATAAGCTCACTCATCGTAAGTCCCCTCGCAAGGTTTACATTCTGGCAACAGGTTTGCCGCTGTGCCAAATTTGCATATACACTGAAGAGTAATGCACTTGACACCGATTTCTGGAGGGACTATGGCCAAGATTCAGATGAAGACGCCGCTCGTCGAGATGGACGGCGACGAAATGACCCGTATCATGTGGAAGCTCATTAAGGAGAATCTGCTCGAGCCCTACATCGATCTCAAGACCGAATACTACGATCTGGGGCTCAAACACCGCGATGAGACACAAGATCAGGTCACGATCGACGCCGCCAACGCTACTAAGCGCCTCGGCGTCGCTGTCAAGTGTGCGACGATCACCCCAAATGCAACACGCGTGAAGGAATATAACCTGCACCAGATGTGGAAGAGCCCCAATGGCACGATCCGTGCCATTTTGGATGGCACTGTCTTCCGTACCCCGATCATCGTTAAGGGTATCGAGCCGGTGGTAACCACCTGGAAGAAGCCAATCACAATTGCCCGTCACGCCTACGGCGATGTGTACCGCGACGTGGAGATGCGCATCCCCGGTCCGGGCAAAGTTGAGCTCGTCTATACCCCCGAGAAGGGTGAAGAGCAGCGCGTCCTCATCCACGACTTCGATGAGCCCGGCGTTGTAGAAGGCATGCACAACCTCGATGCTTCAATTGAGAGCTTCGCACGCAGCTGCTTCTCCTTTGGCCTGCAGAATAAGCGGGACGTATGGTTCGCTTCCAAGGACACGATCTCCAAGATCTATGACTACCGCTTCAAGGACATCTTCCAAGAGATCTACAACAAAGAGTACAAAGCGGATTTCGAGAAGAACGGCCTCACCTACTTCTATACGCTGATCGACGACGCAGTGGCAAGAATCATGAAAAGCGAAGGCGGCTTCGTCTGGACCTGTAAGAACTACGACGGCGATGTGATGTCCGACATGCTCTCAAGCGCCTTTGGCAGCTTGGCGCTCATGACGTCAGTGTTGGTGAGCCCACACGGCTATTACGAGTACGAGGCAGCGCACGGCACCGTCCAGCGCCACTACTATCGTTACCTCAAAGGTGAGGAAACATCAACCAACTCCGTCGCCACGATCTTTGCCTGGACCGGTGCTCTGAGAAAGCGCGCAGAGCTGGATGGTCTCAAGAACCTCGCAGCTTTTGCCGACAAGCTCGAAAAGGCAACACTTGCCACTATCGAAAGCGGGAGAATGACCGGCGACTTGACACGTATCACCAAACTCCCCAACCCGCAGAAGCTTTCCACCGAGAAGTTCATCAAGGCAATCAGAGAGGAGCTCGACAAACGTATGTAATTTGGCTACATAGGACCAGTTCGAGGGAAGATACTCCCAGCGGAGTATCTTCCCTCTCATTTTCACTATCTCAGCAATATATTTCTAACTGTGCTGCGATAGCACATGTCAATAGGCTTAGATCCCCAAATCTTCAAACAGTTCTTTTGCAGAGCGATACGACATTGCTTCTTTCTTACCGGAAACTCTCTGTAAGACCACCATTGACATCGACCCTTGCCTTCCACCAGTCCCAGAGAGGCTAGGGCATGTCGACAAGTGCGCCTCGTGTGTACATAGCTGCCTTCTGTGGGCTGTCCTGAGGACATCGCCTTGCTGTCCTGCTTCGAATGCTTCGCCTGCTTTGTCCACAGCAAGCAGGCGAAGCAAGCACTGCAGCCATTTCGTCGACACCCCATAGAGGGAAAGCAAGAACTTGCCTGAGCCTTCGCTGCATCGCATTGACAAGGTCGCTTCTCACTGTCCCTGGACTCCTTCACCACGCTTGACGTGTACTCAACAACGCCGAGTAAGGAAAGGATGCGCGCATACCTTGCATGGTTGTCTGTTGCGACCCAAGAGCTGTCGGCGATGCCTGAAAGGGCAACCTTTAACTTTGAATTGGTGGGCCCCCTGAAGTGTTGTATACTCGCTCTCCCGACTCGCTTAGCACTCTTTGCAAACCTTGAGACTTGATATGCTGCTTGAGTGCACGGTATGGCCGTGGCCTGTGTGCTATCGCGCATCTGTACAGCCGACCTTGCCCTGCTGCCCACAAGCGACTCGTCGAGGGCAAGCCCCTCTGCCTGGCAGCAGACGACATGGGCGCTCCTGGGAGACTTCAGGGCAGACCCCACTGCCTCAAAGAGCCTCATGTGCATGGAACCCACGAGGTCCTTAAGGCTCACATGGCTGCTCTTCATAAGCTGGTTTAAGTGACATGCCCGCAAGCGTGTCTTTTGCATACTTTGTCCCTGTGGTGGTGAAAAGCTTCGATATCGCTGTGACCGATCCTATCTTCACCGAGAAGGTCCTGCCACAGGAGCGACACTTCCATGATGGCCTTGTGCAGAGTGCCCCTTACAGAAGAGGTCTGCAGACCTATACCTCGGATATCTTTTGGGTTTACCTGCGAGAGCGGATCCTGCCATCTTCTTAGCGATGCCTATCTTCTCGATCTGCTGCAGTATCATTGAGTCCGGCCCGTCCGTTTCTCGATGTCTTTGTTTGGCGACATGCATTGTAGGCAAAGGCCCGGACAACATTGGGCCCTTCTCAGATCAATCGTGGTCTAACAGAGAGACCGGAATTTAATATCTCTAGCTTCCTGCAAAGCCTCCTCATTCTCTTCATTAAATTTGGCCTTATGGGGACCCCGGACAAAAAGTCGGACCAGCTGGTTTGGAATCGGAGTCCGGGATGTATACCAAAGAAGAGCGCAAGGGGATTGCTCCGGGAGTTTTACGAGAGCGGCCTGTTGACTGGGGAGGTCTGTCGCACACTGCGCCTGCTTGCCCAGCACAAGCGTTCTGTGCGGTTGGCTGCCCATGGAGGAGGCGGGCCTGTACACAGCAGCATGTACTGTACCCACGGACAGGGCAGTCCCAACTATGGGTACGGCTGACATGATATACTCGCCGTGACAGCGCATGTCCAAGACGGCAGGCAGACCGCATCAGATATCGATAGGTACCCCGTGCACACCACATGGTGCGCCTTCGCCGTAAGCTGCCCGACGATTTGGCCGAGAGAGCCTAGATGAGCGAAGTCAAGCTCGTAGGGCATTGGCGGTACTGGATACCCTAAAAGCAGCAGACCCTGGCTTTTTAACGAGCCCGGAGAAGTCCAGGGCAGGTCCAGGCAGCGAGGCAGGTGAGTGCGGCGGTGAGGCCCGAGAACGTACCACTCAAACAGGATGGCATCCACGACTTCCACGCAGGGGAGCTAGGGCTGCTCGTGGTCAACGCTGAGGCGAAGTTCGCCCTGGATGGCTACAAGGCCTATCTCTCTTCCGCCATCGACTGCTTCAACGGCTGGCTTGTATGCTGGAAGGTATCGATGCATCCCGACTGTGAGCTTGCGGTCGACATGCTCGAGGATCTGGTGGGCAAGATAGGACTCTTCGAGGGAAGGCCCCCTCGTCGTGCATACGGACACCGGTGCGCTCTATATGACAGACGAACGGGCAGATGCCTGCAGCAGGGGGCAACGCCGCCCGCTCGATGTCGCCCAAGGACAAAAGCCCCCTGACAATGCCCGTGCCAAAGGCTTTTTCGGCACGCTCAAGTCTGACCTCTTTTCCGGCATGGATTGGGCTGACAGCACATTCGAGGAGTTCAAGAGCTGTCTTGACAGCTACATCGAGTGGTATTGTTTGACCAAGCTCAAGCGTGCCTTGTGGGTGGAGGACGCTCAGGGAGCACAGGAGGGGCCTTAGCTGCGCATATGCAGCCTAGATCCGGAAAAATGTCTGGAGTCCCCTGCGCATCAAAGGCATGTCATCGACCATAAGAGACTTATAGAAGAGGATATTGACTGCTTCCGGCAGTGTCATCCCCCGGCTACCAAACAGCGCTTCCAATTCTTTCTTCTCTTGAGGAGGTATGTACATACTGAACTTCTCTGCCTTAGGAGTCATACATCGTTCCCCATTTATGGCTTATTGTGCAAGATACTTCTCCTATGCTTCGATTGACCTGATATTACGCCCTCAACACCAGATATGAATTGAGATCTCCAGGTCTACCATCGGAGCGGAAATGCTGTACAAGCTCTGCGCTCCCCGTCAGTGCCTCACAGTAGCGCTTGAGTTCTGCATCGTTAAAATTGTGGCAATACCGCCAGGAATCAGAGGTCTCTCCCCACCCGAGCAAATAGTCTCCCTGATCTAGATCACTTTCGGAGAGACAGAGCTTCTGCAGCGCTTTCTGTGTTGTCCATTGAGTCTTCTTTGCAAGTGAAGGCACTTCCATAAACCGCCAAAAGGAGATCGCAGCGATGCCGCCGGGCTTCAGTGCTTCCACAATTGACTGCAATAGATGTATACGCGCCTCTTCAGTGGGGGTATGGTGCAGAAAGCCGAAACAAACGGCTAAATCCTGCTGCCCACAGGCACTAAACAAATCTTCATTCCCCTTCAGGAGCTCCTCGATCAGATCGATAACCTGGACGTTTACCCGTCCATGCGAAATCGGCTTTGAATTCGCCAGCAATGGTTCACAGGAATCAACCGCCGTATAGATCAGCTCTGTGTCTGGAAAGGCATCATTCAGAAAACGGGCGAAGCGCAGATTACCCGCAGCTACATCCAGGACCTTCAGACGCTCAGGATTCTGTCCTTGCAGTCCCGCTGCCTCAAGGCACTTTGACCATCCCGGCCAGGAGCTTTGCCGCGTCGCATCAAAGCTCACTGCATTACGCTGATAAAACTCCTCAGTCAGAGCATCCAAGCGTCGGGCTACCTGGTTGTTCATACTGTCGTGGTGCCTTTCCCCGTCAACGGATTCTTCTCGAAACTCCTGATTCATAATAGGCCATTTTATTGGAGGCACCTGCACAATGTGTGAACCGAAATGTAAGCTTTAGGCCCTCCCCAGCAGCGGCACCTGGAGCCCCGAGCATATGAGCATCACTATCGCGAAGAGGTTGTCGAGGCTGCGAAAGCTATAGGCCATCCTCACGGTCAGCTTGATCTTGTTGTTGATGGCCTCCACGCGTGCGTTGGACAGGCCGCTCTCCAAGGTGGCGACGATGGTATCCAGATGCCTTCTGATCTTCTTTTAGAGCTCGACGAACTTAGGGGATCCTCGAGCGCTAGGCCCTGCCCCTCCACTTCCCGATGCCCTCCCTGATCTCGTTAGCAGGCAGCTTCAGGGCAAGTCTCAACCCTTCCTTCAGCAGATATGCCCTGTGGAGGCGCGGCTGCAAGATCGCAGTGAGCTGAAGCGCTGCCTTCTGCCTTTCGGTCAAGCTCTCTGGGTTCTTGAAGGAGCGGGTCCCTTGGGCCCTTCACGGATGTTGCGGCCTTCCTTTCGGGGCTCGCCTCCCCTTTGGTGCTGCCTTGGCCTTCTGCACGGCCGCCCTCCATGACTGGCGGCACAGCTCGTCGAGCAGCTCTGCTGTCCACTGGACGATGTGGAAGGTGTCTGTGCAGCGCAGCGCATGTGCCACCCACTCCTTCATCGCATCGTCCACCCAACGCGCTCCGTCCGCACTCACAAGGTCGATGGGCTCCCTTCCCTTAACGGCGATCTGCTCGAAGAAGGCGTCGAAGACCTTGCGGCTATGCCCGTCATGTAGCTGTGGCCCTTCTTGTAGCTTGTCTCGTCCACACCTATCCACCTGAGGTCTGCCGTCTTTGGCGGCTGCGCCAGATTGAGCCTTGTCAGCACGCGCGAGCATATCGCGCCCACCCACCTCCACAAGATGCGCAGAAGCCTTTGACAGGCAAGCTTGCTCATCGACAGCACAAGCCAGCAGCAGGTGTCCTCAAAGGCACGGGTTGCCAGCTACCATGGTCTGCCCAGGGCAGCTTCCGCACCGCGGTATCGCATTTCGGGCACCTCACCTTGAATGTATCCGCCTGCACATACACCTTCGTCCCGACGACATCGGGGCATCTCCAGCGCCTGGTTCCCCTGCCTGCATCGTAGCAGGGGGGCCTTCTGCCCGCACTTGCCGCATCTGCAGGAGTGGGGCCTTGGCGTCGATCACGATCGCCTGTGCGTCCTCGTCGAAGGACACATCCTTTACGACGATATTCTCGATGCCGATCATGATCTTGGCTAAGCTTGAGACGCGCACGGTGCGCTCCTTTTGCCGGGTCTTTACTTCACACCTAAAACCTACAGGAGAACGTGCCGTGTCACCTGTACATTCGCATATTTTTCATTCACACATCGTGTCGAAGAGCCCCTTTAATTCCCCTACCAACTGCAACGTCTGAAAGTGAAAGACGTCCCAGGGTGTCTTGTTAGCGAGGCATCTATTCGGTCTTAGGTTGGTAGCATTCGTATAGAGCTGTCTGACTTCAGATAAGGTGGTATCACGAAAGCTTGTACGCGTTGGGAGATACTCTTAGATAGGGCCATAGCTGTCTTTCAACGCTCGCTTTTTGCCACGGGTGATAAGGCAGACAGAAGAGAAGCTCAGCTTTCAGTGTCTGTGTGACATCTCTGTGCTGTGCAGACCCTTTTGTCTCTCTTTGGTGTGCTGGTCTTGACAGGACAACCAAATACAGCAAGCTTTCCTGTCTTAGCTACAGCTTGTGCTGTATGTGTCTGTGCCAAGAGGTAGCGCTTAGGTATCTTGTGCTTCCTGCCGACAAGTGTGAGGCCCCTTATCTTTCCCCACAGTGTGCTATCTGCCTTCTCAGCCTTTGATCCTTTAAGCGCTCATCTGCCTTATCAGGTCTGTCAGCGACATCGCGGGGAACTTGATACGTACAAGGCCAAGCTATCTTTAAGTGTGCGATCACTGATAGCTCTGCAGAGCGTGGCACAGGCTACAGGAGATGATCCCTTCTTTAGTGTGGGCCTTCCTGTGATCTGTTGTGGTGATAGCTGACAGTTGACAGTCTTGTCCTGCACACAGGCACAGAGGCTCTTTGAGACTTCACTGCCTGTGCCTGTTGCAGTGCCCCTGTACAACAGATGCCTCTGTATCGTATATCGGATACTTCTTGGTTGCATGAGTTTGCTGCAAGCTTACAAGCTATGGTCGACTTGTTGCGGTGTAGCTTTCTGACAATCTTGGGATGTGTCTTTGCCTTCAGTGTGGGAAAGCGGGACATCTTTTCGCTTCTCTAAGCTAAGATGATGGTAGCAGCCCAGGGCAGCCTCCTTTGATTGTTTTTTCGCGGATACCATCACATTGTGAGAGACCCCGGGTCGCTGTTCTTTAATCCTTGCTGTTGCACTAGCAATGAGGATTCGCATCCCTTATCACGATCCTCAAGACGGACGTCCATTCCAGGGACTTGTAAAGGGCCTGACTTTTCCCGGCTGGCCTTCCTGAGCGTACAGTCAGGGCTTTATAATGAGTTGCTATGGAATCACTGATAGAAGACATATTTGCCACACTGCGAGCAACGAGCAATACCTCCCGTCCCCTCACTCCTGATGAGTTGGATCACCTGATCCGCAAACACAGCCGTGAGCTCAACGGAAATCACCGCTACAAGAAGCGCAATATCCTGCCCGCCTACCTCCATATCAAAGAACACAGCAAAAAGCTGTGGGAAAGCTGGCATATCGATCCGGAGTTGGAGCACCGCTTCCTGCTGAGTGTGCGCATGAAACCACGGCGCACCGCCTCAGGCGTCTCCACCATCACCGTAATCACCCGCCCTTACACCTGCTCGAGCAACTGCCTGTACTGCCCGTGCGATTTACGGATGCCGAAAAGCTACCTCTACCACGAGCCGGCCTGTCAGCGGGCTGAGCAGAACTACTTCGATCCTTACCTACAGGTCACTACGCGTCTGCGTGCCCTGCGCCAGATGGGCCACGCAACCGACAAGATCGAGCTGATCGTCCTCGGCGGCACCTGGAGCGACTATCCCCAAAGTTATCAGATCTGGTTCATAAAGGAACTCTTCCGAGCCCTCAACGAGTGGCCCAACGATATTGGCACGATCCGTTCCCGCTATCAGGTCTACCGTGGCTCCGGGCTCTCCAATCAGGATGCTATGCTGCAGGACTTCGTCTCCACCGAACAAGAGAAAGTTTATCAGGGTAAGGAGACCTTCAATCAGGCTTGGCACAAGCTCTACGACCATGCGGTCCCCTACCAGACCGTGTGGAGACGCATGGCAGCAAGCCTTGAGGAGCTCAAAACAGAGCAGAAGAAGAACGAGACTGCCGCCCAGCGTATGGTCGGCCTCGTAATCGAAACCCGTCCCGATGCGATCACTCCCGAGAGCCTGCGCTTCTTCCGCACCCTCGGCTGCACCAAAGTGCAGGTGGGTATCCAATCCACCCGTCAGCAGATCCTCGATATCAACCACCGCGCTACGACGATCGAGCAGATCTCCCGGACACTCAACTTGATCCGGCTCTACGGCTTCAAGATCCATACGCATCTGATGGTGAACTTACTGGGATCTGACCCCGAGGCAGATAAAAAGGACTTCGAGACCTTCGTTGAGGACAAGCGCTTCCTACCCGACGAGATCAAGCTCTACCCCTGCACTTTGGTTCAGGGGACCGCCCTGGTGAAGGAATATGAAGAGGAACACTGGAAGCCGTACAGCGAAGACGAGCTCCTCGATGTCCTTGTGCACGACACCCTCGTGACACCTTCCTATGTCAGAATCTCCCGCATGATCCGCGACATCAGTGCACAGGACATTATGGTCGGCAACAAGAAAACCAACCTGCGTCAAATGGTGGAGCAGAAGATTGAGAAAGCTGGAGAATCCGGCCTCATCCACGATATCCGCTACCGTGAAATCGCCCGCAAAGCGGTCGATCTCTCACAGCTTACGCTCGACGATGTGCCCTATAAGACACTGACCTCAAGCGAGCATTTCCTGCAGTGGGTCACGCCAGACAACCATATTGTGGGCTTTTTGCGCCTCTCCCTCCCCCACTGGGATGAGCTTGCCACGCACACGCTCAATGTCACAGCCGAGGAAGTGCCGACCGAGCCCGGCGAAGCGATGATCCGCGAGGTCCACGTCTACGGACAGGAAGCACACTTAGGTAAAGCGGATGCTTCGGCTCAACACCGCGGGCTCGGCAGACAGCTGATCGATCGCGCGAAAGAGATTGCGCGAGGCGCCGGATATTCTAAGTTAAATGTCGTGAGCGCTGTCGGAACCCGCGAGTACTACCGCCATCTGGGCTTTAAAGACAATGGGCTCTACCAGCGCATCGACC
Organism: Atopobium sp. oral taxon 416; assembly: GCF_018128285.1. Classification (NCBI taxonomy): domain Bacteria; kingdom Bacillati; phylum Actinomycetota; class Coriobacteriia; order Coriobacteriales; family Atopobiaceae; genus Atopobium; species Atopobium sp. oral taxon 416. The sequence continues at coordinate 539,154 of NZ_CP072380.1, read as the reverse complement.
TCACCGATTAGTAGAGCGGCTTGATGTCCTTGAAGTGGAAGTGGCGCTTCCCCGAAGCGTAGGAAGCCACAATGTTGCCGTTGCCTTCCAACAGATATTTATAGCTCTCAAGCCCCTCCAGGCCGACCGGCCCGCGGGCCTGCAGCTTACCGGTCGCGATGCCTACCTCAGCGCCGAAGCCATAACGGAAACCGTCCGCAAACCGGGTTGAGCAGTTGTGGTATACATCGGCAGAGTCGACAAAGCGCATAAAGAACTGGGCGGCGCACTCGTCTTCCGTGACAATCGCATCGGTGTGGTGGGAGCTCCAGCGGTTGATGTGTTGGACAGCTTCCTCGATATTCTCCACGATCTTGCAGCTCATAACAAGATCGCCGTACTCGGTGTGGAACTCGTTGTCCCCCATCAGCTCCACCGCCGGGATGTCCGGTGTTCTCTTGAGCAGGTGGACGACTTCCTGGGTCCCTCTCAGACGCGCTCCCCGCTGTGCGAGCGCCTGCGCAATCTTCGGCAGCAGTTCAGGGGCAACCGCTCGATCGATCAGTAGGGTCTCTGCCGCATTGCACACCGCCGGATACTGGGTCTTTGAATCAACCACGATGGAGATGGCTCTCTTAGGATCCGCATCCTTATGTACATAGATGTGGCAGACGCCCTCTGCGTGTCCCATTACCGGGATCTTGGTGTGGTCCATAATGTAGCGGACAAAGGCGTTGGAACCACGCGGGATCAGCAGGTCAACATCCTTGTCACACGCCAACAGCTCATCGATCTCAGCATGCGTCTGCGCCAGGGACAAGGAGAGCTCAGGCAATCCTGCTGACACATAGGCGTCGTGGACGATCTCGAACAGCGCTTCGTTGGTGCGCTTCGCCTCGCTGCCACCTTTGAGGATAGCTACATTGCCGCTCTTGAGGCACAGCGAACCGATCTGGATCAGCGCATCCGGACGTGCCTCAAAGATAACGCCTAAGACGCCGATCGGGCAGCTAACCCGGCGCAGCACCAGGTCGTTATCCAGCTTGCGCTCCATCTCGAGGCGGCCGATAGGGTCTTCAAGCCCTTTGAGCTCCTCAAGCTGATCTAAGCTCTCCTGCAGTCTCTTCTCATCGTATTTCAGCCGATGCAAGATAGTTGGAGCGATACCCACAGCCTGGGCGTTGCTGCAGTCTGCCCGGTTAGCCGAAAAGATCGCCTGTGCATGGTTCTTGAGTCCTTCGGCGATATTGTCGAGCGCTTGGTTTCTAGCTTCGAGTGAGGAGGCCGCAAGCGCGGGCGCGACACCACGCATTGCGTGAACAGTCTTTACGATTTCCACGGGATGTATCCTTTCAGCTATTACAAGAGTTGCGCCTAGTGTAACAAAGGAACATCACAACCCTATTACAGACTTACAGACCGCCAAAAGCGGTCTGTTTTTATACAGCAGAGGTAGCTAGATCAATCAAGCAACCTTGACGCCGCCGATGTAGGTGGCCTCAAGTGACAGATCCGGTACCCAGACATTGAAGTCGGCATTGCGTCCCGGCAGGATAAAGCCTGCGGTGCGATCCAGATGCGCGGAGCGTGCGGGGATCTCAGAGCCCATGCGGATCGCCTGCTCCGGAGTGACGATGCCCCGATCCACCATGTTCTTGACGCCCTCTGCCAAGGTCAGGACCGAACCCGCAATGTTGCCGAGGGTTCCATCCTCATTCTTTAGATAGCAGAGATTGTCCTTCAGGACAACCGGCAGGCCGCCGCTCATGTAGTCACCCTCGGGAAGTCCACCGCAGCCCAGGCAATCGGTGATCAGCACCACGTGCTCCCAACCTTTCGCGCGCACCAAGACCTCGCAGGCTGCGGGCACTACGTGATGCCCGTCACAGATGAGCTCCGCGTAGGCTTCTTTGCTGATCATCGCCGCGCCTAAGATACCCGGCTCACGGTGGTGGAGACCACGCATCCCATTGTAAGTATGCACAAAGCAGGTGGCACCTGCGTGAATCGCGCGCATCGCCTGATCATAGGTGGCATCGCTGTGCCCCAATGAACAGACCACGCCTGAAGCAGTCGCCTGCTCGATATAGGCACTTGCCTCCGGGTATTCTGGAGCCAGTGCGCTCTTCACCACCATGTTGTGGGAAGCCAGCTGCCACTGCTCCAAATCCCGATAGTTCGGGGCAATCAGGTATTCGGGATTCTGCGCTCCCACATGCTTTGAGGTAAAGAAGGGGCCTTCAAGATAGATACCTGCAATACGGGCGCCTAGGAACGAACCATCGCGGGCTTGTGTAGCCTGATAGATCGCCGCGCACTGATCGGTGATGTGTTCGACCGAATCGGTGAAAGTCGTCGGCAACCAGCTGGTAGTGCCGCGCTCTGCAAGTCTCTGGCTCGCTTCGTTCAGGCCCGCCGCATCCGCATCGGTCGTAGCGTGATTGAAGAAACCGTGGATGTGGGTATCCACGAGGCCGGGCCCTACAATCGCATTGCCCAACTCGACAATATCGCAGTCCGGCTTCTCTTCTGAGAACTCCCGGAACTTGCCATTCTCAATCCTCAGATACCCTGCACCACTCAGATGCGAAGGAAGAACAACGTGTTGAGCGTGAAGCGCGTAGCCTGCCATACCGGTCCCCTCTCGGTCAGCGTCAAAAACTATCAGCTGCAGTATCCGTCCTTGGGGCATCCGCTGCAACCTCTTGTACTTCCAAGACCTTATATGGCCACGCCTGATTGTATCTGGCTATGCGTCATCCTTTGCAGTGGGGTTATTGATCCCGTCTTTACCGGCCTTGAGCGCCGTCGCGACCTGCTCCTCAATCGTTACACCTTCGGCGCGCGCATTGTAGGCGGCAAGCAGCATCGAGAGATTTGCTCCGGTGATAACCTCGACGCCGTCAGTCTGTTTTGCCAGCGCCATCGCCTGATTGAAAGGGCTTCCCCCCATCAGATCACAGAAGATAATGACACCTTCCTCATCCTGTCCGACACGGGACACGGCTTCAGTCAGACGCTGGAGGTAGCTTGATTCTTCACCGAGGCGGTACGGCACTGCGTCAAAGTCTGGAAGCGACGATACTAAAAGGTTCAGCGAGCTTGCGAGTCCCGGCGCAAACTCTGCGTGCCCCGTTACAACATAGCCAACCATGTGCGTTACCTCGTTTCGTCACACAGCGGATCAAAACCTTTAAGTCAATAACAGACGTAACCCTGATACTACGCTTTCCCATAAATCGAGGAAGCTGAAGCGAGATTGTGCCACCTGCCAAGTCTCCTATTTTTCGGTGTGCGGTAGAAACTCCATCGTTTTGTCAACATCCGTTCTAGAATACCGTTTCCTCTCCCCCTACTACATCTAGGGAAACGATGATTAATTCCCAATAATGTGCTAGAAAGGACTAGCCACGTGGCCTTTCGCGGCCAGCATAGGCATTAATCATCGTTTCCCTAGGATCTCTACAGCACTGCGGCGGTCCAAAGGCCGCCGCAGTTGGAATATCAGATTTGTTTTGGGTGCGCCACTACTCGTCGATGATCATCTGGCGGTACTTCACACCGCAAGTGTCAAAGATACGGCAGGCAATCTGGTTGTCGATCGAGCCGGCATACTTATTGTCCCGGTAGACCACTTCCCCGATGCCCGCCTGCACCAGAAGCTTCGCACACTCGTGGCACGGGAACAGCGTCACATAGACCGTTGCTCCCTGCATATCCTTGAGGGAGCCTCTGAAGTTCAGGATCGCATTGGCTTCCGCATGGATCACGTAGGAGTGCTTGTCCTTTAGAGGATCGTCCGAAGGCCCCCAGGGGAAGTCATCGTCGTTTAAGGCAGAAGGGGTCCCGTTGTATCCGACGCTCAAGATCCGGTGGTTCGTATCCGCAATGCAAGCCCCGACCTGTGTGTTGGGGTCCTTAGAGCGTTGCTGTGCCGCCATTGCCATTTTCATAAAGAACTCGTCCCACGATATATAATCTTTGCGCTTGTTCGGCATGCTTACCCCTTCTCTGCAGCCGTATCAGGTGTGATCGTCTCAGAATTTTTTATTCTTTCCCATACTAGTTGATTCTTCTGTATAGTGCGCCGCTCAGTGGGTATGATGATTGATAAGGTAGTTAGTTACGGTTAACTGTTAAAGCATTCTGTTGTCAGGTAATCGTAGTAACGAGTGAAAGGATTGCACTCATGAAGACCATCGCAGATGTATACGGACGCCAAGTTCTGGATTCCCGCGGCAACCCCACGGTTGAAGTGGAAGTCACACTCGACGACGGCACCCGTGCGTGTGCCCTCGTCCCGTCCGGCGCCTCCACCGGTGAGTTTGAGGCCGTCGAGCTCAGAGACAACGACCCGAAGGCTTATCTCGGCAAAGGAGTCACCAAGGCAGTCGGACACGTGAACCATGAGATCAGGAAGCTCTTGGTCGGTCGCGATGCCCTCGACCAGCGTGGAATCGATGAGACAATGATCGCCGCCGACGGCACCCCGAACAAGGGTAACTTCGGTGCCAACGCAATCCTCGGTGCCTCACTCGCAGTCGCCCGTGCCGCCGCAACTTCACTGCGTATGCCACTCTATGAGTATCTGGGCGGGGTCGGTGCCCACACCCTGCCGGTGCCGATGATGAACATATTGAACGGCGGTGTACACGCCGACAACAACGTGGACTTCCAGGAGTTCATGATCATGCCGGTCGGCGCTCCGAACTTCCACACTGGCCTTCAGTGGGCCAGCCAGGTCTATCACACCTTGAAGCAGGTCCTTAAGGATGCCGGCCTCTCGACGGGCGTCGGCGATGAAGGCGGCTTTGCCCCGGACTTCAAGACCAACGCAGAGCCCTTCGAGTACCTGATGAAGGCCGTCAAGCTTGCCGGCTTCACTCCAGGTGAGGATTTTATCTTCGCAATGGATCCCGCAAGCTCTGAGTTCTACGACAAGGGCAAGAAGCTCTATGAGCTCAAGGGTGAAGGCCGCTCCCTCACCTCCGATCAGATGATCGACTACTGGGAGGATCTGATCGCCACTTACCCAATCATCTCCATTGAGGATGGTCTGGACGAAGAAGACTGGGATGGCTGGGTGAAGCTCACACAGCGCCTCGGTAAGAAGATCCAGCTCGTCGGTGACGACCTGTTCGTGACGAACACTAAGCGCCTCGCGAAGGGCATCAAGCTCGGCGCTGCCAACTCGATCCTGATCAAGGTGAACCAGATCGGTTCCCTGACTGAGACCTTAGACGCAATCGAGATGGCAAAGGAAGCCGGCTACACCGCGATCGTGTCGCACCGCTCCGGCGAGACCGAAGACACGACGATCGCCGACCTCTCCGTGGCTATGAACACCGGCCAGATCAAGTCCGGTGCTCCTGCCAGAACCGACCGCGTCGCGAAATACAACCAGCTGCTCCGCATCGAGGACAGACTGGGCAGCGCTGCTACCTACCGCGGCAGGGAGGCTTTCTACAACCTGCGCTAGGCTGAACGCTTAGAAGTTTGTACACATGAGGAAGCCGGAGCATCTCTCATGAGGCGCCCCGGCTTCTTCTGGTAACCGCAGCTATCAGACGCCACTACTCATCAGGATCGCGCTGCTCGATCACCATGTTCTCGAACCGCTGCGACATAAACTCATTGGAGTAGTGTCCGTCCACCCACTCCTCAAGGCTGTTCTGCGGCGGGATGCCTTCATCGCGTGCCGTGCGGCGGTTGAAGCACACGAGCGTCATTGCAAAGTCGGCAATAACGTAGATCATAAGGAGGGCGACAAAGACCACCTGACGCTTCGTTGTCGGCTCTCCGATCGTGAAGAGGAACCAGGGCATAATGATATAGGTCCAGAGGCATCCCAGGATGCCCCATACAAAGAGGTACGGGACCGCAACCCACTTGGTGATCGCACCAGGGACGTGCCCGGCGATGTAGTCCCACGAGACCGCGCCCATGTAGGTCTCCATCAGCCAGCCAGTCAGCTGCTCGAGCGCCCCGCCGATCAGCATGCAGGAGATAAACAAAACCCACGGTTTGATGTTCTTTCTTCTCACAAACGTGCCCGCAGCCGTCAGGAACAACGCACCGATGCCGTAGACCGGTGAGAAGGGGCCCCACACGAGGCCGTAGCGGCCTTGAGTGAGCCCTGCAGAGATGAACATCCACACCTCTTCAAGCACGAGGCCACCAAAAGCGCAGAGCAAAAAGATGATCACACACTGGTACCAGCTCATGTGCATGTGGTCGACGTAATCATCACGCACCAGACGCTCGGAGCGTTGAATCCCCACGATCTGCTTCCAGGCCAGGTGCACGGGCTTCTTTGTCTGCTGGCCGAGATGCTTGGCTGCCCGATATTTGGCGAGGTTGTTGACCGCCTCGATCACTTCTGGGGAGACAGTGCGCTTTCTGACTGCGCGCTTGACCGGCTCACCGCGGCCCAGCCAAGCCATGAAGGATTTGACGACCCAAAAGCCGAACCTGATGAGCAGTAAGAGCACGACAAGGGAAAGTAATGACCAAAACACGTATCAGTCCTAACCGTAGCGGAGACGTCTCATAAGAAGTGTATCTCCTCACCCTTCTCAGGAGTTCATGATCGCGTCAATGGAAGCTTCGCAGGCCGCACGGAACCCGTGCTCCTCAAGCGCACAGACTCCGCGGATCGTGGTGCCGCCCGGTGAGCAGACCTCATCTTTGAGTGCGGCGGGATGCTCGCCCGTGGCAAGCTGGAGTGCGGCGCTCCCTTCGATCATCTGGGAGACCAAGGTATACGCTTGGCTCCTGTTCACCCCATACTTTACCGCGACGTCCGCGTAGGCTTCAATGAAAAGATCAACAAAGGCCGGAGCGCAACCGGTGATGGCGCTTGCGATATCCATCTGGTCGCTCGGGATCTCGACGATCTTACCGATTGAGGAGAAGAGCTTGACTGCCCAAGCATGCTCCTCTTCCGTGAGGCTGTTCTTGTCCTCGAAGAGCAGCGCCCCCTCGTGCACCTTGACCGGGGTGTTGGGCATAATGAACTGGAGGCGCGCGCCTTGAGGCAGATGCTTCGCATAGGCCTCAAAGTCCCACCCTGAGGCAATGGAGAGCAGCGCCTTCCCAGAGAGGGATTCCCCCAGCTCCTTGAGCACCCCCTCCACCTGCACCGGCTTGCAGGCCATCACCAGCGCCTCGCTTGACTGCGTAAGCTCCTGCAAGGAGGTGCAGGGGACAAACCCGAGACGCCCCGCATTCTTCTTCAGTTTGTCCTGGTGCGGGGCAAAGGCTGCGATCTCCTGTGGCTTGAGTGCCTCTGTCTCGATAAAACCCGCGGTGAGCGCGAGCGCCATGTTGCCCATTCCGATAAAGCCGAGTTTTGCCATCTTAAGCTCCTCTTATTTCGTAGTGACAGTTAATCTGTAAACACGTACTTATCGAGCCATGAGAATGCCTCTTCAACGCGTGCGGTCGGTGAGGCCAGGCTCATGCGGATCGTGTTACCCGGGTGGAGCAGACGTCTGTCCTGCCAGATCACGCTCACGTCCCAACCTGCGCGAATCAGTTTGTTGATCGTGATGCCATGCTCTTTCAGGTAGCCTGAACAGTCAAGGAAGAGCAGGCAGATACTCTCCGGACGGGCAACGTGGATATGGTAGGGACGCAGGTACTGCCCAGCCATGTCCACATTCTCGCTCAAGACCGACACCAGCCCTTTGATCCACTCCGCCCCTTTGCCACTGTAGGCCCCCATCAGGGCATACCTCGAAAGGATATCCATCTTGTTGTAGCGGGTACCCTCCGCCACGGACTCGATCCGGTCACGCGGATAGGGGTTATAGATAGTGTGACGGGAGCCCACCAATCCCACAAGGCTAAAGGGCTTGGAGGAGGAATAGAGGGCGATGCAGCGCATCTTGGCATCCTCGTTGATTGACTGATAGGAAATGTGACGGTAGCCCGGCATGATGAGATCTGACCAGATCTCATCGGAGAGCACGATGCAGTGATGCTTTGCGAAGACCTCGCCTGCTTTCTCGAGCTCTTCTGTGGTCCACACGCGTTCGGCCGGATTCTGCGGGCTGCAGAAGATCATAAGGTGGATCTTGTACTCCTCGAGCTTGCGGTCCATATCCTCACAGTCCATCCACCAGACGCCCTCGCTGTCCCGCACCAGCGGTAAGTGGGTGATCCTGCATCCTACACGCTTGAGGCAGCCGGTAAAACCGATGTAAGCCAAACTGTGCACCAAGACGGCGTCACCCGCAGCGGTGAAGGCGGCGCTTGCAGACATCACACCACCCAAGACACCGCCCTCGTAGCCGATCGCCTCACGGGTGAGGCCCTCAACCCCATTTTGCTGCCAGTTGATGATTGTGTCAGAGTGTTCATCGCGTGGGGCAGCGTAGCAGAAGAACGGATACTTGATCCTGTCCACCATCGCGTCCGGAATGTAGGAGGGGGCTTTGAAGTTCATATCCGCCACCCACATGAGGACCGGGTCAAACCCCTCTTTGAAGCTCCCGGCGCTCCCCGTTTCCCCAGAATGTCGACTGCCATTGCGTCGTGGCCGACACGCTCTGGATCCGTGGTGTAATCGAACACTTCACTCATGCTCTGTTTCCTTCCCGAAACGCCCAGAGCAGTTTGGCGTTCTTTTGGTATCGTTCTCTTTAGAGGATACGCTTGTATCAGCTGCTACCGTAGGCAAACTTATACGCTCTAAACAACCATGAAGCAGTACTGTTACAAATACAGTGTCGTATCCTCAAGGAGATCAAGTAGCACGCCCACAGACAACAAGCGAGGCACATCCCATGAGACTCTCTAATTTCTATGCCGGAACCGAATTCAATGCTGAGGACTTCCTCGGTACCCACAAGATCCAAGATGACACCTACGTCTTCAGGACCTTCGCGCCGGCGGCGCAGTCCATCGTGCTCAAGCTCGAGGACGCCTCAGTCCCGATGCACAAGATCGAGGACGGCAACTTCTGGGAGGCACAGGCAAAAGTCAAGCCCGGCGATGCCTACACCTATGCGATCGACCACGCCGGCAACACTGTCGACCACGCCGACCCCTACGGGTTTGCAATGGAGCTGCGCCCTGCGCACCGCTCCCGCATCGTAAGCCTCGACGACTACACCTGGCACGACGCTACCTGGATGAAGCAGCGCAGCAACGCTGCGGACAAGCCGATGAATATCTACGAGATCCAGCTAGGCTCCTGGAGAAAGAAGTCCGGCGACAAAGAGTCCCAGGATCCGAGGGATTGGTACACCTACGAGGAGCTCGCTGAGCCGCTCACGAAGTATCTTACTGAGACCGGCTATAACTTTGTTGAGTTCATGCCGCTCAACGAGTATCCCTTTGACGGCTCCTGGGGCTATCAGCCAACCGGCTTTTTTGCCCCGACCTCCCGCTTCGGCACCCCGAAGCAGCTGATGAAGCTTATCGATACGCTGCATCAGGCCAACATCGGCTGCATCCTCGATATCGTCCCAGTCCACTTCGCAAAGGACTCCTACGGCCTGGCCGACTACGACGGCACCGCCCTCTTTGAATACCCCAACGACGCGGTGGGCATCTCCGAGTGGGGCAGCCACAACTTCATGTACTCACGCGGTGAGTCGAGGAGCTTCATGCAGTCCTCCGCCAACTTCTGGCTCAAGACTTACCACTTCGACGGCCTGCGCATGGACGCAATCAGCCGCATCATCTACTGGCAGGGTGACGAGAACCGTGGGGTGAACAACGACAACGTCAAGTTCATCTGTACGATGAATGCCGCACTCAAGCAGCTCAACCCAGGCAGCTTCCTTGTCGCAGAGGATTCCACGAACTACGAGGGCATCACCAAACCGACCGACGAGGGTGGCTTGGGCTTCGACTACAAGTGGGACTTAGGCTGGATGCACGACACCCTCTCCTTCATGCAGACCGACCCTTACTTCCGCGCGGGCAACTACAACAAGCTGAGTTTCTCAATGATGTACTTTTGGAACGAGCGCTACCTGCTGCCGCTCTCGCACGATGAGAATGTGCATGGTAAGGCAACTACCGCGCAGAAGATGTGGGGCGACTACGACAGGAAGTTCCCCCAAGCGCGCACGCTCTACCTCTATATGATGATTCACCCAGGTAAGAAGCTGAACTTCATGGGCTCTGAGATCGCGCAGCTGCGCGAGTGGGATGAGGACCGCGAGCAGGATTGGTTCCTGCGCAAGTACCCGATCCACGACGCCTTCTATCACTACTGCTGTGAGCTCAACCATCTCTATCTGACGCTTGCCGCCTTCTGGGATCAGGACTACGAGCAGGCCGGGTTCAAGTGGCTCGACGTCGATTCTAAGACCCGCGTGTGCTACGCGATTGAGCGCACCAGCAAGCGGGGTGAGCGCGTCGCGGCGTTGATGAACTTCTCCGGTGCCGCCCAAAAGGACTACCGTGTCCCGCTGAAGAATGCGAAGAGCATCTCCGTCCTCTTGGATACCGATTGGCAGCGTTTCAACGGAGCGACGCCGCAGGGCAAAACCGATATCACCTATAATGAAAAGACCCAGGAAATAGCATGCACGCTTCCGGCTTTCGGAAGCATCCTGATCAGCATCAAATAGATCTGTCGGCCCTACCCAAGGAGACACACATGAGTGAGATTGGCTTTAAGATCGAAGTCCTCCCGCAACCGCTGTCTGACGAAGAGAGGGAAGCCTTACGTCAGCACTACCTCGTCTACGCAAAGGCAGAACGCGACGAGCACCGTTCCCTGCACAAGGATCTGGACACGATCTACAGCCAGATCGATGCGCTTTCGGAAAATGGGGACATCCTGCGCCTAGTCTCGACGATGAACCAATCCGCTCACACCGTGGTCTTTGCGACGGACGCCTCAACGCTCGCCCTGCGTGAGTTCCAGCAGGCGATGCTCGCCGAGGGCAAGACGATCCGCCTCGTCTCCGAGTCTTCCTCCGAGATCAACAGCGTGAGAGCGATGATGCCGAGCGACCTTTTGATCGTCGTGACGACCTCAAACGGGTTTGCCCGCCGCCAGCAAAAGCGCATCGAGGCGAGCATGGCCTACAAGGCGATCGTCACTGCCAACTCAGACCCTGAACTCCACTCACACTTCAACCAGGTCCTACAGCTCGGCGACAGCGCGCGGGAAGGCTCCGCGCTCCACCGGATCTTTGCGACCTTCGGTGTGACCTACTTCTTCGACCGGTTCTTTACGCAGTACGCCCGCGCCTACGATCCGCAGCTTAAATAGCTTACACTACAGAGTTTGCAGTGGGGCCTGCACCGCTGAGCGGTGCAGGCCCCATCCTTTCATGCTTTACTATGTACTTATAGGCGCATGCTGTGCATCCACGCCTGCAGTGCGTCGTCAGTCGCATCCCCCGGAATCAGGCGGGCGCTGCGCACGGTCGATCCAGGTGTCAGAGCCTGAATGCGGGCCGGGCCGTCGCCCATGCCTGAACCATTGCTGGTCGCAAAGGGGACGATGATCTTCCCTTTAAAGTCATAGGTTTCCAGGAAAGCGTCGATGATGCGGGGCTCCATACCCCACCAGATGGGGTAGCCCAAAAACACCACGTCGTAGGAAGCAAGATCAGTGGCAAGCGGCTCCATCGCCGGCCGGGCGTTCAGGTCCTTCATTTCCCGGGCACTGCGGCAGTTCGCTGAATCAGGCCATCTGAGGTCCTCTACGCTATACGGCACCTGCGGGAAGATCGCCGCAATATCCGCATTGCGCAGTTTCGCAATGCTCTGCGCGATCCTTCCGGTGGTTCCGGTGATGGAAAAGTATGTCACTATTTCACGATGAGGCATGTATCCTCCTCATATATTCTTTCTGCCACTTCTCGCGCAGTGGCCGCGCTCTTTTCCTGTAGACGCGAATATGGGATAAAGGGCGTGCATGGGACGCAGGGCACTTGGCGTGTTCTGCTGGAGTTTGGCTTGAGCAGAAGCTGGCGCCTTTGGCCCGCAGCTGGACGCGAATTAGGCAAGATGTCGTTAGGCGATGGATGTCCCATGAGGTTGTGCCTGCAAAGACCAGAGGAAAACCTTAGCCCCTCAGTCAAGTAAGAGGTAGGAGATAGCTGTATGGTATATATCGGCATAGACATCGCTAAGCGCTTCTATGTGCTGTCAGCCGTGGGTGAGGATGGAGGGACCCTCATCGAGTCACTCAGATTTGCCAACATTGCCGGCAGGCTTCAAAAAGCTGCTCGATCGGCTGAAGAAGGCCGGTATGCAGGCCACAGGGCACTACTGGGTTGCCCTGTTTAACTTCATGGCCGCTCATGGCTATGACGCAGCGCACGCTCAAGACCGATGCGATCGACGCAGCCATGATCGCAGACCTTATGCGCTACAAGCGCTATGAGCCCTGCGCGCTGAGCGACCGGAGAGCTGCTCGCGCTTGGGCGCGCTACTGCACCTCGCTCGTCGAAGAGCTCGACCATGCTCAAAAACCGCGCCACAGCCATCCTCGATGGCCTGTTCAGCGGCTCGTTTAGGCCCACCCAGCGGTTCGCTACTCAAACATTGTGCCACGCCGCAGCAGACACACTCAAGCGACATGTGCACGCTCGAGTGCACACTGAAGGAAGCTTTCTGCTCCAACTGCGGCCAAAAGAAGGCCGAGGAGCTGAAGGCCGCCACGAAAGCGTCGGTTGCAGTCGGCTTCGGTTCAAAGACGCTCACCTTCGAGCTCAGACTCTTCCATGAGGAGTCTGAGCTCGTCTGCAGCCAGATCGACGAGGTGGAATTTGAACTTACCCGCTTGCTCGACAAGGCAAGCGGTAGGTGGCTGCTCAGCGTCCCTGGCATCTGAATCGCGCTGGCCTTAATTATCGCAGGCGAGATCGGCGCGCTGAGCGCTTCGATGGTGCCCATCAGGTCCTTGGCCTATGTTGGCATGGACCCTACCAAAAGTGAGTCCGGTAAGAGTGTGGCATCGGGTAAAAGCATGTCCAAGTGCGCTGCGGCAGATCTCAGGTGGGCCCTCATGCAGGCTACAGACTGTGTGCGCAGATACGACCCATAACTTCGGCGACTACTACGCCAGAAGGGAAGGCGAAGACAAAAAACACCACTGCGTAGCCCTCGCAGGTGTTGCTTGCAAGCTCATGGGCGTGTGTCTAGCCCTCATGAAGGAGCAGCGCCCCTGGGAGCCCACGCCTTCTAGGCACCATCAACCCGAACATCTTCAGGAGGGCGGCAAGTAGCCTTTTCTACATCTGAATCGCGCTTGCGCTCCCAGCGGGGCGCGCGTCAGTATGTCTGCTCTTTATCCCATATTCACTTCTCAAGGTTCCTATCGAAAATCTTGGGTTTACCCCTTGACTTTAAATAACAGGTCTTTCTTCTGATTCAAATCTGAGCCGCTCTGGAGCCAAAGCCCTGCATCTGCGCTAGACGTAGGCACCTGCGATATGGTCTACAATGTGCTGTACCATTTCGGCATACCAGTCACCGAATGCTTTTTCATGGTGAACGAGCTTCCCCGCCTCTAAAGCGTCATAGCTCACGCGGATCCTGCGATAGCGAGTCACCCGTGAGGGTTCATCCTTCGTGAGACACCCCTCCTGGGTCTTGAAGGGCTGCATTTTGAAGGTAATCGTCGGATTGAACAGTACGTGGATGCGTCCCCGGTTGTCCCGGTATGCGCCGATCGCCTTCGGGTACCCGATCTGGTTCGCCGCGAGGCATGAAGCGTCATCCAGTGAGACCAGGGTATCCTCAACATCCTGGGCTACTGCGCTGTCTTCAGCTGTAGCAGGCTGCGCCGCTTTCGTCAGCTCTGCCCGGTCTTTCACTAAGTCGCATACCATCTCCAGATTCCCCTCCTTGTTGTGTTAGCCCTCCTAGTATGACACGCGGAGCGCACATCTTCAAAGAAAGCAGGTAGAGGGGCAAAAACACTCAGGTATAGGCGACCGAAAACTTCCGTTCCCCATCCACAACCCCGAGCGGTTTCTCTTCGACGAGCGCCGCCTCAATCCAGGTGTTGCGGCTGGCAGAGAGCTCCTGGATGCCCTCCTTATACCGCTCAATCTGCTGAGGGGTTCCTTGGACGTGGAGCAGCACGTCGCCGTTGTCCTCGTTTCTGACCCAACCGGTCACCCCGACAGATTGGGCCAATATCTCCGCTTGGTAGCGGAACCCAACGGCCTGTACCCTGCCGCGGTACCTGAGTGACACCCGCCGCAGTGGCCCTGTGTAGCGGATCGGTTTGTGTTGGGGCTCTGTTGTTGAGGACGTATCTGAAGCCTGTGCGCGGCGTTTACGGCTCCACGGAAAATGAAATCCAACCATACCAATCACCCTCTTAGACCATAGTGGGGATACCCCTTCCAGGATATCCCCACCAAACGAACCTGTACGGTTCTATCTCTTAGTGTCGCTTATGCGGTCTCTTGGCCGGCATAGGGCTTCTTCCAACGTGACAGGATCAGTGCTGCCACGATGGAGCCGATTGCAAGCGCGAGCAGATACATGCCCGGGTTGCCGATAACGGCGACAACCCACGCGCCGCCGTGAGGAGCAGGGCTCGTGCAGCCGAAGGCTGCCGACAGAGCGCCGGCGATTGCGGAGCCGATGATGCAGGACGGAAGGACATGGCCCGGGTCAGCTGCGGCGAATGGAATAGCGCCCTCGGTGATGAAGGAGAGGCCCATGATGTAGTTCACAATGCCTGCGTTGCGATCAGCCGCAGACCACTTGTTCTTGAAGAAGGTGGTGGAAAGGGCGATTGCCAGAGGCGGAACCATGCCGCCGACCATAACGGAAGCCATAATGATCTGGCCGGAGGTGGTACCGGCAGCAAGTGCACCGGTGCCGAAGACATAGGCTGCCTTGTTGAACGGGCCACCCATATCGATGGACATCATGCCGCCGACGATAGCGCCGAGCAGGACCATGTTGGTGGTGCCCATGCCGTTCAGCCAGTTATTCAGTCCAGTGTTGATCGCACCGAAGAGCGGATTCAGGATGAACATGACTGCACCGATTGCCAAGGTGCCGAGCAAAGGATAGATGAGCATCGGCTTGATGCCTTCAAGCGAGGAGGGCATTCTATCGCACATCTTCTCTATACCCAAGGTGATATAGCCTGCAGCAAAGCCGGCAAAGAGCGCCGCAATAAAGCCACCGGAGACGCAGGTGGCAGCCGCTACATCCGGATCCCCGTTCAGAACGGAGAGGTAGGCGATGCTGTAGCCGGTACGGGCGAAGAGGCCGCCGACGATACCAGGGGCAAGGCCCGGTCTGTCTGCGATGGACATCGCGATAAACCCCGCAAGGATCGGCAGCATCATATTGAAGGCTTCAGAGCCGATCGTTTTGAAGAAGGCTGCCGCCGGGATTGAAGAGCCGTAGTTTGCAGTACCCAAACCAGGCTGGTCGATCAGGAAGGCGATAGCTGTGAGGATGCCGCCGCCGATAACGAAGGGGAGCATGTGGCTGATGCCGTTCATCAGGTGCTTGTAGATCACGTGCCAGGCGGAATCCTTCTCCTCACCCTCGGTAGCGTGGACAACGCTGCCCTCCTGGATCGGAGCTTTGTTCTGCAGAATGTCATCGATCAGCTTCTCCGGCTCATTGATGCCGGCGGAGACGTTGGTGGAGAGCACCTGCTTGCCCGCAAAGCGAGAGCGGTCGACGTCCTTGTCTGCGGCAATGATGATGCCCTTTGCGTGCTCGATCTCTTCCTGGGTCAGCACGTTCTTGGCGCCAACGGAACCCTGAGTCTCAGCTTTGAGGGTAACGCCCATCTCCTTAGCCTTTTTCTCCAGGTTCTCTGCCGCCATGTAGGTGTGCGCAATGCCGGTCGGGCAGGCGGTGATTGCGAGGACCTCAGGGAAGCCTGAGTCGGAGCTGGTCACCTGAGCCTGCTGCTCGGCCTTCTGAGAGGCTTGCTGCTTGGCGGCCTCCTGCGTATCACGCTCCTTCTCACCCTTATCGATCACAGCCAAGAACTCCTCTGGGGTCTTGGCAGCACGCAGGGCATCCGCGAACTCCTGATGCATCAGGAGTCTTGAGAGCTGCGCGAGCATCTCCAGGTGCGTGTTGTTCTGGCCCTCCGGGGCGGCGATCATAAATACCAGGGTGGCCGGATCCCCGTCCGGGGAGTTCCAATCGACGCCGCCCGGCAGCGTCATCGCTGCCAAACCGGGACGGTTCGCCGCAGCCGTCTTTGCATGCGGGATTGCGATACCATCCCCGACCGCTGTCGAAAATTCTGACTCGCGGGCCAGAATTGCCTTTTTGTAGGCGACTTTATCATTGATGTTGCCTGAAGCGTCCTGCAGCGCAACCAGTTGGTTGATTGCGTCATCTTGATCTTTCGCCGAAGCGTTGATCTTGATGCCTTCAGGCTTGAGCAGATCAGTGATCTTCACGATGCTCCTTCCTTTCACCACGCTTTGCTTTTCTATCCTTCATTCGCTCTTTGCAGATACGATTGGATAAAGCTTATTTGAGCGTCTTCAGCAGCGCCTCGACCTCAGGACGGGTTGCCAGCTTCGAGGAGAAGGCGCTTGCGGAACCCGTGCACAGACCCATCTTGAAGGCGGTCTCGTAGTCGCCCTTACTCTCTTCGAATCCCGTGATGAAGCCTGCGACCATCGAGTCGCCAGCGCCGACAGAGTTTACAACGCTGCCCTTCGGAGCTTCGCTCTTGAGGATGTCACCATTCTCTGCGACCAACACTGCGCCCTCGCCGGCCATAGAGATGAGCACGTTGCGGGCACCCTTCTCCTGGAGTCTCTTTGCGTAGGGTACGACGGAGTCACGGTCGTTGAGCTCAACATTGAAGATGGCGCCCAACTCGTGGTTGTTCGGCTTGATCAGGAACGGGTGGAACGGCAAAACGTTGACCAGTAGGTTACGCTCGGCATCGACGATCACGTTGATGCCGCGGCCGTCGAGCCTGCTTGTGATGCGCTCATAGATGTCACTCGGAAGCATCGAGGGGACGCTGCCGGCGATAACGAGGGTGTCGCCCTTCTGTATCGTATCAAGCTTCTGGTAGAGGGCCTCGATGTCCTCATCGGTAATCTTGGGGCCGATGCCGTTGATCTCGGTCTCTTCCTTGGCCTTGATCTTCATGTTGATGCGACTTCTGCCCTCTTTGACCTGGATGAAGTCGGTCTTGGCGCCGTAGTTGCCCATCATACGCTCGATCTCTTTACCCGTGAAGCCCGCGACAAAGCCGAGCGCAGTGGACTCGTGGCCGAGGTTGGAAAGGACGATGGAGACATTGATGCCTTTGCCGCCTGGCAGCATGTCCTCGTAGGTGACGCGGTTGATCTCACCTACCTGCATATTGTCGAGGCGAACAATATAGTCGATCGATGGGTTGAACGTGACAGTATAAATCATGTCTTTTCCTCCAAAGCCTCCCAGTTGTATCCAACAGTAACGCACCATATACGCCAATCGGCGCACAACTCCGCAGCCGTGCAGATATTAGCCCTTAAGCACGGTTTTGATGTTCTTAAACCGCTGAAATGCAGGGGGTACCTGCGTCGTGAGGACGGTCGCTTTCTCAAGGTCCCCAAACGAGACTGCAGCACAGTGACCGAATTTGCTCGGATCCGCTACCACATAGGGGCGCTCACAGTGCTCAAGCGAGATCCGCTTGACCATCGCTTCAGAGCAGTCAGGGGTGGTAAAACCTTGCGTCGCGTCGATCCCGTTGGAGCCCCAAAAGCCAAGGGTGAAATGGTAGCGCAGCAGGGTCTCCAACGCCTCCGGGCCCACGAGGGCTTCGGTTGCGCTCTTGAGCTCCCCACCGACAAGCACGACCTTCATGTTCTTCTCAGCGAGAGAAAGCGCATTGGTCACTGAATCGGTGACATAGCGTGCCTTTGTCCCATCGAGCGCTTCCACAATCAGGTGGGTCGTCGTCCCCGCATCCAGGTACACACAGTCGTTAGGGCCGACGAGTTTCGCGGCAAAGCGGGCAATCTCCTGCTTGTCATCCTTATGCAGGCCTACCCGCTCATCAAGCGTCAGATCTCTGAGTGCCTGCTCGTCATCGAGCGCAGTCGCCCCGCCGTGCACCTTTTCAAGCAGCCCCATGGAGGACAGCTCGCCCAGATCACGCCGGACGGTAGACTCTGAAACGCCCAGCTTGTCGGCGAGTTCGGAGACAGAGACCGTGCCCTCCTCTTTGAGGGAATGAAGGATTTCGTTTTGGCGTTGGCGCGCAATCATAGCGACCACCCCCACCATCCCATAAAAAACGCACTGACAAAGTCCAACACGGATGGCTTTTTGTGCATCACAGAGCCAACCGCCGTCACCGGTACCAGGGCAAAATGTGTACGCAAAGCCATGCCAACTCCCATCCATCGGATGAGCAACGTCCATTGGCTATATTCGACTACTTTTGCGCACTTTTGACAAGTATTTGGCGGTATTTTTTCAACCATTCACCGATTCTTTGCAAATTCGTGCAAATTATTTCAAGAATGAGCAAGTTATCTATTTGATGAGGGCATCGATAACGTCCATGGAGGCACTGAGATCGATACCGTTGTCGGTGTCTTCCACATCCTTGTTGCGCTCAACTAAGGTATGGACCGCATCCATCGCTTTCTGCGTGGCTACCGGGAGGCTGTCACCGTACATCGTAAGCCCCATGATCAGACTCGAGAAGATGTCACCGGTTCCCGGGAAATACTTTGGGACGACGTGGATCGGATAGGTAAAGTACTGCTCGCTCTCCGCGTCGTACCCCACCACCGAAGGCTGCTCTTCGACAATGCAGCTCGTGATCACCACTGAGCGGACGCCCTGAGAGCGCAGATTGTCCACGATCGAGTTAGCGTGAAGCTGGCTGAAGGAGTGCTTTGCCTTCGAAGGATCCCGGCTTGACAGCAGGCAAGCTTCCGTCACATTAGGGATCGCGTAGTCAGCGACCTCCATGATGCGCCGCGTTCTGTCGACCGCATACTTGGATACTCCGTCGTAGAGCGCCCCGTCATCCCCCATAATCGGGTCGACGTAGATGCGGGCACCTTCAATTCCCTTACGCTCGCAGAAATCAGCAATAATCTTGGACTCCTCGTCGGAGACCACAAAGCCGGAGAAGATAGCGTCAAACTGGAAGCCCATCGCGTCCCATGCGGCGAGGGCGTCGCGCACATAGAGAGTCGTATCCATCTGAGCTACTTTTTCCTTTGAGAAGGTCGAGCTCACGAGTGCGGTCGGCAACACCGACACCCTAAATCCCATCCGCTCCAGGATAGGGATTGAGGCTCCCAGAGAGATCGTTCCATAGCTGCAGTAATCTGAGATGAGCAAAATGCGCTGTTTCAAAACCAACCTTCCTTACGCGTGAAGAGGATGATGCACTATTCCCTATAACTTTTCAAGGTTAACGCATCTTTTTGGTCTTGGCATCCCACGGACCCCCGCATTGTACCCACAGCCACAAAAATCAAACGAAACGGCACAAGTTTATCGCCTTATTCGTGCTAGGCTGAACTGTGAAAGGCGTGCCGCGACTGACGGATAAAACGTGGGCTACCATGGGGAAACGGCACACTAAAACAAGCCGACCGTCTGGGCAATCTCTTGTACACAATACGATGAAGCTCAGAGGGGAATGTCTCTACGTGTCTTCGTTGCATTGTGTCGCACAACACAGAAAGGGAGACCATGCAGGACTTATGTGAGTTGCTTCGCGCCAACTCCTATCCGGGCCGCGGTATTGTGGTCGGATACAATCGCGTCTACTACTGGATCATGGGACGCAGCGTCAACAGCCGGAACCGTGTTTTTACCCTCACTGGTGACGGAATCAAGACTGAAGCCTACGACCCCTCAAAGCTCGAAGACCCCTCACTGATCATCTATCATCCAGTACGGACTATGGACGATGATCTCGTCGTTACGAACGGCAATCAAACGGACACGATCGTCGAGAAAAAGGACTTCGTCGCCGGCTGCCGGGCACGCCGCTTTGAGCCGGATGCGCCGAACTTCACCCCACGGATCTCTTCCATCCTGCACTCCGACGGCTCCTTTGCGATCTCTATCCTGAAGCATCAGGCAGGAGAGGCCGACCGCTGCGAGCGGCAGTTCTTCTTCTATGAGGGCGTCGATGCAGGTGAAGGCTACTTTATCAGCACCTACCAACACGACGGCGATCCTCTCCCGAGCTTTGCGGGAGAGCCTATCCACATCCGTATGGGCGAACCGAAAGAGGTCTGGGAAGCCCTCGATGAGGACAACAAAGTGAGCCTGTATGCCAATGTTGATGGCAACGTCACGCTGTTCAATGCCCACACGGGAGACTAGGAGACACGCATGAATTCACTCGAGCTTAAATATGGCTGCAACCCCAACCAAAAACCGTCCCGCATCTTTATGAAGGATGGCTCCGATCTGCCGGTCACAGTCTTGAACGGCAAACCCGGCTACATCAACTTCCTCGATGCCCTGAACTCCTGGCAGCTCGTAGGTGAGCTCAAAGCCGCAACCGGTCTGCCATCCGCAGCCTCCTTCAAGCACGTGAGCCCCGCCGGAGCCGCGGTCGGCCTACCCCTCTCTGAGACTGAAAAGAGGATCTACTTCGTCGACGAGGAGGGACCACTTACCCCGATCGCCTCTGCCTATATCCGCGCCCGCGGCGCGGACCGCATGAGCTCCTACGGCGACTGGGCTGCACTCTCTGAAGTCTGCGACAAGCGCACCGCCCAGTACCTCAAGCATGAAGTCTCAGATGGTATCATCGCCCCGGGCTACACCGATGAGGCACTGACCATCCTGAAACAGAAAAAGAGGGGCAACTACAACATCGTGCGGATTGATCCTTCCTACAAGCCTGCCCCAGTTGAGCAGAAGGATGTCTTCGGCATCACCTTTGAGCAGGGCCACAACACCTCAAAGATCGATGAGAACCTGCTTACCAATATCGTCACAAAGAACAGGGACCTGACCCCTGAAGCCAAGCGCGATATGATCGTCTCCCTCATCACGCTCAAGTACACGCAGTCCAACTCAGTGTGCTACGTGAAGAACGGACAGGCGATCGGCGTGGGCGCCGGACAACAGAGCCGCATCCACTGCACGCGTCTCGCAGGCAACAAGGCCGATACCTGGTACTTGCGTCAGCATCCGAAAGTGTTGGCGCTCCCCTTCGTCGACGACATCCGCCGCGCCAACCGCGACAATGTAATCGACATCTATATCTCAAACGAGCACGACGACGTGCTGCGTGACGGTGAGTGGCAGAAGTGGTTCACCGAAAAGCCTGAGGTACTGACCCAGGAAGAGAAGGAGGAGTGGGTGGCCACCCAGACCGGCGTCACGCTGGGCTCCGATGCCTTCTTCCCCTTCGGCGACAATATCGAGCGCGCCCACAAGTCGGGCGTCAGCTACGTCGCAGAGCCGGGTGGCTCTATTAGAGACGACAACGTGATTGAGACCTGCGACAAGTACAACATGGTCATGTGCTTCACCGGGCTGCGCCTGTTCCATCACTAATATATGGATGACCGATACCTACATTGAGGGGCGCAGTTCATCGGAACGGCGCCCCTCCTTGTCTCAATCTGAGTCGTTACGACTACTTCTTATAGGTGAGGACAGCTTCTCCTGCCTGAACTGTACCGGTCTTGATCTGATCGACAGACTTGAGATCGTCAGTGTTGGTGATGACCATAACGACTACATCGTCGTAACCGGCCTTCTTGATCTTATCGTCTGAGAAGGTCAGCAGTGCTTCGCCTGCCTCGACGTGGTCACCCTGCTTGGCGAACGCCGTAAAACCGTCACCTTTCATCTCAACGGTATCGACACCGACATGGATCAATACCTCAGCTCCGTCATCGCCTTTAATCGCGATCGCATGGAGGTTAGGAGCTCCGATAGCCGCAAGTTCGCCAGCCACCGGTGCGTACACAGTCTCGCCCGATGGCTTGATGCCGCAGCCTTTACCCATTACACCGCCGCTGAACACAGGGTCGGATACTTTCGCCAACTCGATCGCATCGCCATTTACTGGAGCCAGGACTTCTCCTGCAGCAGCGGATACGCTCAACGCTTCCGGGCGAGCAGGCTTAGACGCTTTTTTGAACCGATCAAAGAACCCCATGGCATTCACCCTACTCTCTTATGTGCGCCGTCTATACCACTGATCTCAGTGTAAACCAACTTTTCACAGTCTCAGCGATAAATGTGCCCAGGGATGGTGAAAATAGTTAACCAATCGTAAAGATAGGTCATTCGTTCTTCTTCCCTCCATGGCGGGCAGCCTCTTTCTTGGCAGCGCACTCCGGACAGAGGCCGTTAAAGATGGTCGTGTGCGAATAAACGGTCCACGGATAACCGCCTTTGGCCTTCGGTCTTAGGGCCGCCGTGGCCTGGGAGTCGAGAGTCGTGTCTTCTTTCAGCGGCACATCCCACACCCTTCCGCACTCAATGCAGATCACATGCGCATGGTTGTCGGTTCTCAGGTCAAAACGTTCCCCGCCAGGAGCTTTAATCGAGAGAATCAAACCTTCTTCCGCCAGAAGGTGAAGATTTCTATAGACGGTGGCACGACTCAGATGCTCATCCTTTTCATGCACAGAGATATAAACCTGCTCTGCAGTCGGATGATCGGTACGTGAACGGACCTCTTCGAGGACGAGCCGGCGCTGTCGCGTATTCCTTCTCTCAGTCAAAACGCTCACACTCCTTTCGGTCACTTAAAACGGTCACTTAAAACTAGGGAAACGATGATTAATCCCCAATGATGTGCTAGAAAGGGCCAGCCACGTGGCCTTTCGCGGCTGGCATAGGCATTAATCATCATTTCCCTAGGCGAGAATAGCGTTTCTCAGTACTAATAACATACCTCTCTAGAGAAATAATGCCATGCTTTTATTCCAGAAAAAATATTGCTTGACTAATTCTTTATTTTATCTATTATAATAATCATTCCTAATGAAAGAAGGGGCAGTTACAGAACCTCAGGTCAGAGGTACTGCTGCGACCCCAAACCTGAAGCACAAGGTGCCCCAGAGAAGAGAGGATTGAATTATGAAGTTTGTATGCCCAATCTGCGGTTATGTGGAAGAGATCGACGGAGACGAGCTTCCGGCCAACTTCAAGTGCCCCCAATGTGGCTGCCCTGGTGACAAGTTCACCAAGAAGGACGACAAAAACACCTGGGACTCCGAGCATGTGTTAGGCATCGGCAAGGCCAAGAACGTCCCGCAGGACATCGTTGATGACCTGCGCGCCAACTTCACCGGCGAGTGCTCTGAGGTCGGTATGTACCTCGCAATGAGTCGCGTCGCAATGCGCGAGGGTTACCCCGAGATCGGCCTGTACTACCGTCAGGCAGCCAGCGAGGAGGCAGATCACGCTTCCCGCTTCGCAGAACTGCTCGGTGAGGCGCTCACCAACTCCACCAAGAAGAACCTCGAGATGCGCGTTGAGGCCGAGAATGGCGCTACCAACGGCAAGACTGATCTGGCTAAACGTGCGAAGGCTGCAGGGCTTGACGCAATCCATGACACCGTCCACGAGATGGCTCGGGACGAGGCGCGCCACGGTCGTGCTTTTGAGGGTCTACTGAAGCGCTATTTCAACGAGTAAGCGCTCCTGACTACCTCCTCCATTCGGCCCTTTTAGAGCAAACGTGCCACAGCTGATTTGTTACAGTACATTATTTGTAGTTCCTCCCAGTACTAAAAAAATGTTACTGACTTACCATAATTCACTATTCCCTCATAAAACTGGGAACTGTTTTTGTTTCGATACTTGTTGCAATCTGCTCCATGGCCTGAGCGACGCTGTCTTGGTCACTAGGGCCGATATGCCACTTCACCCGGGAAGCGACAGTCTCATCCGCATTGGCTACCCCAACACTGTTCGTGACCGCATCGAGCATTGCAAGATCGTTCTCTGAGTCCCCAAAGCACACAGCCTGCTCATTGTCGATGCCCAGAGCCTCGATCAGAGTCTTGACGGCAGTCCCTTTGTCGCAGTCAGCCGGGCAGATATCGATCAGAGGGGCGATAAGCGAAGGCAGGACAAAGCTCAAGTCGGGGAAGGCTTCGCACAGTTGATCACGGACCTCGCAGCGGTGCTGGTAGTCCCCTTCGATGTGGACGTTGCACTTGATTACCCGCTCAGGTACCTTCGTGCTCACCTCCCCTTCTGATTCAGAGAAGATGACCGGGTGGCCATAGAGACGCTCAGGATGTTGTGTGATCAGGGTAGCCCCCTTATCTGCCGCCACGCCGTAGACACCGAGTGCTGCGTCCCCAAGCTCATCGAGATAGGAGACGACCTGCGTGAGCAGGTCCGAGTCGACAGGGACCTCGGCGAGCTTTTTGCCATTCAGGTAGACGATCTGTCCGTTGCAGAAGGCGCCAGTCTGGTAGAGCGACTCGTCGCCGCCCAACATCCACCCCATCGCCTTCGGTACCCTACCGGACACCGGACCGACGCAGGCCCCGTCATCGAGCAACGTATGCATCGCCTTTGCAGCGCGAGGTGAGATGCCGGGTGCACTATGGGGAATGAGTGTATCGTCCAGGTCAGTCAGCACAAGCTTGATCACAACTACCTCCGTTCAACACCGGTGAGATGCAGTTAGTCTCTTACACCCATTCTGATGCCTATTGGCACAGATTTGGAGGATATTGCCGCTTTAACAAAGACCACAAGAATACATTTGGGTATCATGCGTAGCAGTAACTATACGTATGTCCACATTCCTATGATACGCGGGCAACAGATGGGGATGTATCCATGGCTAAACAGGTAAAGATCATCCTACTGACCGGCTACCTCGGTGCCGGCAAGACCACGATCCTCAACCATATCCTCAACAACGAACAGGGGATTCGTGCGGCCGTCATCGTCAACGATATCGGCGAAGTCAACGTCGACGCAAGTCTGATCAGCTCCGGCGGGCTCTCCAAGGCTGACAAGCTGATCCCACTCACCAACGGCTGCATCTGCTGCACGCTCTCCGCGGACCTGCAGAAGCAGCTGGACTCGATCGCCCAGTCCAACGATTTCGATTACATCATTATCGAAGCCTCCGGCATCTGCGAGCCGATCCCCATCGCCTACACGATTTCGAGTTTCTGCGATGAGGCGACCGGTGCGGCCCCGCTTGCCCTCGACAATATCGTGGCAGTCGTCGACTGCGCCCGCATGTACGACGAGTTCGGCGGTGGCAAAGATCTGTTGCGCAAGGACATCGACGACGATGATATCGAGTCACTGCTGATTCAGCAGCTCGAGTTCTGTACCACGGTGGTGCTCAACAAGTCCGATCTCGTGACCCCGAAGCAGATCAAAGAGCTCAAAGCGATCGTCAGGGGATTGCAGAAGGATGCGAAGATCGTTGTGGCTGACCATGGCAACGTCCCGATGGGCGAGCTCTTAAACACCGGCCGCTTTGACTTCTCAAAGGCCTATACCTCTGCTGCCTGGCTCGATGCGATGGATCACCCCGAGGAGCATGAGAATCCGGAAGTCTTGGAGTACGGCATCTCCACCTTCATCTATCAGCGTCACCAGCCGGTGGACGTCGACAGGTTCAATGAGTACCTGCAGCAGTGGCCCTCCGCGATCATCCGCTGCAAGGGTGAGTTCTGGTGCGCGCAGGATCCCGATATGTCCTACATCTTTGAGCAGGCGGGTCATCAGGTTTCACTGACCGACAACGGGCTCTATGTAGCCTGCGCCCCGAAAGAGGAGCAGGAAGCCATGATCAAAGAGACCCCTGAGCTGCTCGATGACTGGGACCCCGTCACCGAAGACCGTGAGACCAAGCTCTGCTTCATCGGCCGCGATATGGACCAAGATGCAATCACCAAAGCCCTCGACGGTTGCCTGGTTGCCTGGACCCCCGAGGCCGACGAGGCGTAATCAGACATACATATTTATTGCTTAAGGAAGGGATTCTGTCATGTGTTACCGTGTGCAGCCACTCAGGTTGCCGCAGCTCCAGATGGCACTCGATCTGTATCGAAAGACCGGGCATGCTCGGGTCAAGCCGGCTCCAGATCCTCCGAAGGACGCCTATCCCGGCTCCAAACTGCCCTTGATTGCGCCGGGCGATGAGCAACAGCTGGTAGCGGTCGAGGACACCTGGGGCTTCCCCTCCCCTAAGCAACCGAGCCGCCGCATCTTCAATACCCGGCTCGATACCGCTCTGAAAGAGCAGCGGGGAGACTACGGGATGTGGGCCGACCCGATCTCACAGGGACGCTGCCTGATTCCGGTCCGCTCATTCTATGAAGCCTGGACCCGCCCCAGCAAAGAGCGGCCCTCTGCACACAGCCAGGTGCAATTCAGCCTGGCAGGCTTCAAGTTCTTCCTGCTTGCGGGCATCCGCCAGGATGGACTGTGCTCAATAATCACTACGACGCCGAACGCCGCCGTCAATCAGTTTCATAACCGCATGCCGCTCGTCTTGGGTCCCGGGGAGTCGAGTATCTGGTTGAGTCCCAACTTCGCGGATTTAGCCGACAGAAGCGGCATCAACCTTACCTATGCAGTAGAGAAGGAGTAATAGCCGTATGCGTATCGCAATAGTCACCGGAGCCTCTTCAGGCCTCGGGAGAGAGTATGCCCGTTGGATCGACGAGCACGGAAATGTCGATGAGATCTGGATCATCGCCCGCAGGGCTGAGCGCCTCGAAGAGCTCAAGAAGGAACTCAAGACGACAACTAAGCCACTCCCGCTCGACCTGACCGACACCCACTCCATCGACACCGTCGAGCATATGCTCAGAGAGAGCGCCGCCAAAGACCCTGCTTTCGATGTTTCGTTTCTGATCAATGCCGCCGGCTTCGGTAAGTTCGGTACCTATGCGGATATGACCCGGCAAGAGGTGGACTCGATGGTCGACCTCAACTGCCGCGCGCTCGTGGACTTGACACAGATTTCCCTTCCCTTCATGCACAAAGGGTCCCGCATCATCGAGGTTGCCTCGAGCGCTTCCTTCCAGCCACTGCAGGGGCTCAATGTCTATGCCGCCTCAAAGGTTTTCGTAAGGTTCTACACGAGAGCACTGCGGTTTGAGCTGATGGGGAAAGGCATCCACCTCACGGCGGTATGCCCCCTGTGGGTCAAAACTGAGTTCATCAAGGTCGCCCGCGAGACACAGAACGGACAGACCGTCAAGCACCCATGGCCCATGCTTAACCCCAAGCATGTGGTGAGCTGGTCCATGAAGATCAATGCAACCAACTACCCGATCGCAACCTGCTGTGTCCCGGCATTCCTGATGCGCATATGCGACAAGATCCTCCCCAACCCGGCGATCATGTGGATCTGGGAAGGACTCCGCAGGATTTAGATCAACCCGCAAACGTCGGAAAAAAATTCTTCGCTCTCTGGGGCATCTGGGTCACGAGGATCTCACTGTTCTGACCCACGATCGTGGTGATCGACCCGTTTGGCACCCGCATCGTCAGACTCGTGAGCAACCGCGACGTCTTTGTCATCTCGCTAAACTCCCTCAGAACTGAGCGCAGATACGCCCCATGCCCCACCACGAGGATGCTGTCCCCGCTGTGAGCTTGCTGGTACATCTTCTTGAAAGCTTTGCGGGCCCGTCTACGTACCTGCTCGCCGGTCTCTCCCCCGACTTCAGAGAAGTCCTGCTGCATAAAGCAGTGCACAAAGGCACGCCGATTCCTTTTGTAGGGTTTACCGTCCAGCTCCCCGAAATCAAACTCTGCCAGATTATCCATCTTCTTGATCGGGAGATCGAGGCTCTGGATGAGGCGCTTCGCAGAGGCAACCGCACGCGGCAGGGGCGAGCAATAGCAGGCAGCAAGCTTGATTTTGTTGAGCGCCTGAGCGGTTTCATCGAGAACCGGATAGGCTTGCGGGGCAAGCTCTGAGTCGACCCTTCCGCCTTGGATAATGTGATCCTTGTTGTACAGGGTTTCCCCGTGCCGGACGTAGTAAAACACGACTTTCTTGCTCATGGTCCACCTTTCCTAAAACAACTGGACTATATACCTAAATACGTGAGGTCTGCGCTGCTCTGCGCATCCTCACCACGGTTTCAAAAACCTGTGTCAGTCGCCGACACAATCCCTCGGCACGCCCATACGCTTGAATATAATATCGGGGAACATGTGAGAGGGGACGACTATGAAATACCAATGCAAGGTAACAGTACTTGACGCCAAATGCTTTCCTCAACTGCAGAAAAAGTATCTCGCCGATCCCAAGAGCGGACCGTGCCCCTGCTTCAAACCGGGGCAGGAATTCCTCTTCAAGCGCGACGAGGAGGACGATAGCTTCTACCACCTGGGCCGCCATACCCGTACGGATGGCGGCGATTTCCCCTGTGGTGAAGCCTGGGACTGCGTTTCACGCTACATCTACACAGCGCTGCAAGGCGGCTCCATCATGCACAGATGGACTAACGACGAGCGCGTTATGATCACCTGCTGCAACGATGGCACCCGTCCCGTCATCTTCAAGCTGGAGCGTATCGACATCCCTGAGAACGAGCAGGAAAAGGAAGGGTTGTCCCAACAGAATTTCAAGAATAGCGCCAATGACGCCTATACAGGCTGATAGCCTTATTGCCAACTCCATCTAACATCTTTTTTCAAAAGCAGGTACTATAATATGTGGGAGGTACGACAACTTCGACCAGTCAACAGCGCATCGACTACTTGCGTGAACGGGATTTCGTCTTGCAAAACTGATCGGTCACTTTGGATACATCAAGGATGCATCGACCGTGATGGATTTCTCAACCTGGTCGGCTCCACTATCGAGCAAATTCTCTCTACCAAAGTCGCAACCATGATAGAGAAACGGCTGAAAACGCTCTGTGGCGGCGAAATCACGCCGGAAACACTCAGCGCGCACTCCCCTGAGGAAATTAAGACAATCGGGGTGTCCATGCGTAAGGCCAAGAATCTGAATTACTTGGCGGCCCATGTGACCAACGAGGATCTGAACACCTTGACAGGCAAAGATGATAAAGAAGTCTACACGTGGCTCACCGCACTGCCGGACATCGATGAGTGGACCGTGCACATGTTCATGATCTTCCATCTGAACCGCCTGGACATTTTGCCGGTAAGTGACCTTACCTTCCGCAAATCATTTGACCCTGTTAGACCACTGTGGATATAGGGAAGCGAAAAGATGTCACGGGGTCACCCTACAATCGGGTTCGACTAAGAAACCGACCTGAAGAAGGCCCCGTATGCTCGACATGATACGACAACTAGCAAAGTAGCTGACCTACGAGGAGAAGGTCGCACTTATCGCCGATCTCAAGCGCATGATAGCCGAGAAGCTAACATCGCAGGCCGACAAGTCCGCCACATGCCCACACTGCGGATGCCCTGAGTTCACCAGGCGCGGGCACGACGGCGTCTACCAGACCACCCAGAGAGGCTACGTGGGCATGCCGACTGCGTTCCCTAAGTACTGGGAGCAGGCGATATGACCTCATATCCACAACGGTCTAACAGAGTCAACCATTTGAGTGGCTCTATGGTGCTTCAATGACCGACGAAAAGGTACAGCTTGTCGTCTGCGATCTCTGGAATCCCTACAGCTCCTACGCTTCCCGCTATCTCTACCATGCCCTCGACGATGGGCCGATCGACGCAGGCGACGTGAAAGAGCAATTGGGCCTTTAACCACATCAGGCAGCAGTTTTCTGCTGCCTGATTTCATGGATGTATTTATATTGACAGCTCTCTCAGAAACTACAGCTCACAGACATTGGTGGGTCTCCCTGCCAGATAGTTCTGTACATTGTCGAACTCGATCTGGGCTCTTCTCTCCAGCCCCTCTTTCGTGAGGAACCCAACGTGCGGTGTGAGCACCAGATTCGGCGCATGCAGCAGCGGATAGTCAGCAGGCAGGGGTGGCTCCACATCGAAGACATCGACGCCGGCACCCGCGAGTTTCCCACTCCTTAGCGCGTATGCCAACGCTTCGTTATCGACGATTGCACCACGGGCACAGTTGATAAAGACCGCGCCATCCTTCATCTGAGCAAACTGAGCCGCACCAAAGCTCTTCTTTGTCTGATCATTGAGCGGCAGGTGCAGCGACACGATATCGCTCTGCTTCAGGAGCTCCTCTTCTGAAACAAAAGTGACTCCTGCATCGATCGCGGTTTGAGAAGTATGGCGCGCATACCCGAGCACTGTTGCGCCGAACGCAGTAAAGAGTTTGGCAACCGCGCTGCCGATGTGACCGGTCCCGATCAGACCTACCGTCTTGCCGGTGATCTCCTGCCCAACAAGCCCTGCAGAGGTCTTCCCCATACGGGCTGCGGTATCTCCCAACAGCACTTTGCGCAGAACATCGAGCGTGAGCCCTACGGTGAGCTCTGCCACACTCGTGTCAGAGTACCCAGCACAGTTGCTCACGACAACATGCTGCTTCCTACAGGCGTTGAGCCCCACGTGATCGATCCCAGTGAAAGCGACTGCGATGTATTTCAGCTGTGGGAGTTGGGTGATCACAGAATCAGGTAGCGGGTTGTTTGCGATCATTACGATCTCAGCACCACGGGCACGCGATACCAATTCATCCTCATCACTAGTTTTATCCGGATAAGCAATAAATTCGTTGCCGTCATCCTTCAACGGTTGTGCCAGCTCATTGAGTTTCTCTTCTGAGATGCCGAGCGGTTCCAAAAGTACAATACGCATGAGATTGTGCCTCCTTGAGTGTGCGCCCTTCCCTAAAGAGCTCCACCACCTACGCTATTCCCACCACACGTGTGTCCTGACTGTCCCCGATCAAAATCCATGATCGCCAAGCATACGGATCGCGCCAGATCACACGAGGTGACACAGCCGTCCATCAAACAGACGAGAGAAAGCCATACGCGCATGCCCTACTTTGTCGAGGTATCTGTGGGATCGTGATGCTCTCCCCGGCAGTGGTCAAGGCCTTCATTCCCCCGTCTTTAGCGTTTAGCACCACGATTCTTCAGGACCCGGGACATGGCCCGGAACCGCAAAAGCCAGCCCTGAGCTGGCTTTTTTCATGCCTGTATGCTTGATCCGGAAATCGCTCCCTGATAGAATATATACATGGTGCTATGGTGCTTTACGTTGACAGGGAGGCTGCGATGGCCTACTTCCTCAAGCAGACGCGCAACAAGAAGGGGCTTTATCTCCAGATCTACGAGAGCCACTGGGACCCCGAGCGAAGGCATACCGCGCACAGGTCCGTGAAGGCGCTGGGCTATGCCGACGCGCTGATGGAGAAGGGCATCGCCGATCCCGTCTCCCATTACAAGCGCGAGGTGGCCCGCATGAATGCCGAGCGCAAGGCCGGCATGGAGAGGGAGAGGGTGCGGGAGATCTCCGATGTCCCGGCGACGAGGCATCTCGGCCACTTCGCCCTGAAGGCGGAGGACACGGCGCTTGTAGCTGCAGGCGACATGGCCCTGCTCCAGACCCCCTCGGGCTTGCGCTTCTCGCTGCACGATCTCCTCTCCTCGCTCGTCTATGCGAGGGCCGTCGCCCCCTGCTCGAAGCTCAGGACATTCGAGGGCGTGCTGCCCCAGATGGAGGGCATCGATGCGCAGTTCACGCTGGACCAGCTCTGAGACGGGCTCGCCTATCTGGGCGATGAGTACGACAAGGTCGTCGAGATCTACAATGCGCACGTGGAGGAGGCCTTCGGCCACGACATGTCCTTGGCCTACTTCGATTGCACGAACTTCTACTTCGAGATCGACCGCAAGGACGATTTCAGGAGGAAGGGGCCCTCCAAGGAGCACAGGCCAAAGCCGACAGTCGCGATAGGGCTTCTCCTCGACGCCAACTGCATCCCGGTGGCGATGAGCCTGTTTCCCGGCAACGAGAGCGAGAAGCCGCAGCTGGGGAGATGCATCGCCCAGATGAAGGAGAGGGGCTCCATATCCGGCAGGACCGTGAGGGTCGCCGACAAGGGGCTCAGCTGCGCAGCCAACATCGCGGAGGCGGTGCTTGCAGGGGACGGCTACATATTCTCGAAGTCGGTGAAGGCGCTCCCTGCCAAGGAGCGCACGTGGGCGCTCTCGGGAGATGGCTGGACGGACGTCGCCGACGGGAAGGGCGAGACATCGTTTCGCTACAAGATGGCGGACGGCGACTTCGAGTACACGGTAGAGGGAGAGGACGGAAGGAAGAGGAAGGTCGAGCTCCTAGAGAGGCGCGTCGTCACGTACAGCCCCTCGCTTGCCAGGAAGCAGAAATACGAGATAGACCGGCAGGTGGAGAAGGCGAGGTCGCTTAAGGCGGCAGCGGCGAAGAGGTCCGAGTACGGCGACAGCGCGAAGTATGTCACCTTCTCCCCCGTCGACGGCGAGGGCGAGGTCAGGGAGGACATGAAGGTCGCGGCCACGCTCAACCACGAGGCGATAAGGAAGGCCAGGGCCCTTGCCGGCTACAACATGATCGTGACCTCGAAGACCACGATGGACCCCCGCGCCATATACAGCACCTACCACAGGCTCTGGAGGATCGAGGAGAGCTTCAGGGTGATGAAGTCCAAGCTCGATGCGAGGCCTGTCTACCTTCAGAGGCAGAGCACGATCACGGGCCACTTCCTCGTGTGCTACATCGCCGTGCTGCTCATGAGGCTCCTGCAGATGAAGGTGCTGGGAGATAGCTTCTCCTCCAAGGACATCATGGGGCTCTGTCGCGGCCTCGATGTGTGCCGCACCTCCGACAGGAGGTATGCCAACATATCCAGGAGAAGCCCCATCATCGAGGAGCTGGCGTCAAGGACAGGGCCTCCGCTGCTTCACTTTAACCTCACCGAGGGCGACGTGAAGGCGATCTCCTCCTGCACGCTCTCCATGCTCCGCGGCGAAGGGAAAGGCCCCTCTGCCGGCAGGAAGCGCGGCTGAGGGGCCTCATAGCACCATATCGGGGATCGAAAAACCAAAGTCCGGTGAGATGCCGAGCGGTTCCAAAAGTACAATACGCATGAGATTGTGCCTCCTTGAGTGTGCGCCCTTCCCTAAAGGGCTCCACCACCTACGCTATTCCCACCACACGTGTGTCCTGACTGTCCCCGATCAAAATCCATGATCGCCAAGCATACGGATCGCGCCAGATCACACGAGGCGACACAGCCGTCCATCAAACAGACGAGAGAAAGCCACACTAGCATGCCCTCTTTGTCGAGGTATCTGTGGGATCGTGATGCTCTCCCCGGCAGTGGTCAAGGCCTTCATTCCAGGTATCGGCCGCCATATCGATTCGCTCCACCTTGAAGATAACCGGGCGTATTCCGTCATTGCAGGATACGATAACTATACCTCCAGGATAGGACAAGACTTATGGGCAAGATTGTCATCGTTGGCGCCAACCATGCAGGAACGGCTGCAGCCAATGCGATTCTCGATAGCCATCCCAGAGACGAGGTCACTATTCTCGATGAGAACACGAACATCAGCTCCCCCGGCGGCGACATGGCCCTCTGGATCGGCAAACAGATCTTGAAGCCTGATGGCCTACTCTACCAGACTGCCAATGACTTCAGAGCTAAGGGTGCTACGATCCACATGGAGATCCATGTGGAGTCCATCGACTACGACAACAAGGTCGTCCACGCCGTTGAGAGCGACGGGGACTTTTTCGGCGAGTCCTACGACAAGCTCATCTTCGCAACCGGATCCCTCCCGGCGCTCCCCAAGTTCCCAGGTTGCAACCTCGAGAATATCTAGAAAGTGAAGCTATTCCAGGATGCCCAAGCCGCCACCAACAAGCTCGACGAGGTGGCATCAAGAACGCTGGCGTAGTCGTCACGGTATCAATCTCGCCTTCGGTGAGAACGGCAAGGTCGCCCTTGTCGTCACCGACAAGGGCACTTATCCTGCGGACATCGTGACACTCTGCGTCAACTTCAAGCCCAACAGCGCGCTCTATGAGGACGCCGACTTCACGGTGCCGCCGAACAGGGCGCTCGTTGTCAACCATCATCAGGAGACCTCAAAGCCAGGTGTCTACGCAATCGGCAACTGCTCTTCCTGCTTCGACAACGCAAAAGACGGCGAGCGCGCCTACATCGCTCTGGCCACCCACGCAGCCTGTTCCGGCATGGGCCACAGCGGCGGCAGACACCGCGCTCGAGAATCTAGGTGAGAACGACTCCTCCGGCATCTGCATCTACGACTTCAAGATGGTCTCCACCGGCTTGGCCCAGGGCGCGGGACGTGGCGGACTACAACGCGGTGATCTCCGACTACACCAAGGTCCAGAAGGCTACCTTCATCGAGACCTCGAACCTGGAGTTCACAGTCCGCATCGTCTACGCCGCGACGACGAGACGTCTTCTGGGTGCGCAGGTAGCGTCAACGTACGACATGCCCGCAGACATCCATATGTTCTCACTGGTGCCCCAGGAGCATCTCACCATCGATAGACGGGCGCTCACGGATATCTTCTTCCTGCCGCCCTTCAATCAGCCCTATAACTACTATAGGATGGTATCGTATCAGGCAGTGTTGAAGGGTTAGCCCCCAACTCGACACCTTCCATGTGTACCCCATCTGCAGGCGCAGGAGCTCTTCGGTTCCCGCGCCTGTTCTCTTGTGGTGGTCTGGGTTCTCTTCAGGTGTTGTGCTGAGCCCCGAGGTTCACAACTCAACGCAACGATTAGCTGCCCTACAGTACCTGCGCCTGAGCTTCATCCTCTCTCGCTTCAGCGACCGCCTGCTGATAGTCTTCTCCCCACACGTTGAGCGTGTCGAGCACGGGGCGCAGTGCGTAGCCCGGATCAGTAAGCTCATACTCCACCCGAAAAGAGACTTCCGGATAACACCGTGCGGGTCAACAGCCCCCCATCGCACGCAGGCTCTGCGTCGAGACCTTCTGGAAGATCTTCTCGACCGCTTTCTTGAGCTCCCCGAAGCGCATCTTGCCGTTCAGGAGCTCCCAGATGATCAGGACGCGCCAACGCTTTGAGATAAGCGTAAGCGTGGTCTCGACTGAGCAGGCCAAGAGCTTCTCTGGCAGGAATTTCGGCGCCGGTTTTGGCACTAAGGCGAATCTGTGCGCGGTCTGTGAAGAGGATTCTCTTATACCTACCTCATCAGTTTCTTTTAGATATTTACAGCGCTCTATTGTGCCTACTTCTGTTTGTATGCCTTTGAGGGCAAACTATCAATTAGCTCAAAAGAGCACAGCAAACAGAGAGGAGGCACGCTACGCAGTTGTAGCAGCGAACGACAAAGCGGGAAGACTGGACATCCGTCAAGCGCGGACACGATGCGACCGCGCTTATCCGCCGCGAGAGTAAGACGCAGGCACAGCACGCCCTGCAGAAGGATCTCTTCGATCTGACGACCAATGACCTCAAGGGCTTCGACGTGATCGTCGGCGCCTTCGGCGAGAGGACCCCCGAGACCCTGTCGCAGCACCAGATCCCCCTCAAGCACCTTACAGATATCCTTTCTGGTGCCAATGTCCACCTTATCGTTGTCGGCGACGCCGGCAGTCTCTATGTGGATGGCGCACTGACCAAATAGCTCGCAGACAGCCCTGACTTCCCAAACACCTTCAAGCCGCTGGTAACCAATATGGCGAAGACGCTGGCTGAGCTGCACAAGCGCACCGACGTCAAGTGGACCCACATCTCCCCGACTGCAGACTTCCAGGCTGACGGCAAGCGTCCCGGCTCCTATCAGCTCGGCGGCGAGAAGGTTCCATACAATGCAGCGAG
The DNA here is from genome assembly GCF_018128285.1 of Atopobium sp. oral taxon 416. NCBI lineage: Bacteria > Bacillati > Actinomycetota > Coriobacteriia > Coriobacteriales > Atopobiaceae > Atopobium > Atopobium sp. oral taxon 416. Next base: position 503,507 of record NZ_CP072380.1, on the reverse strand, counting down.
CAAGTCCCAGATCAGCTATGCGGACTATGCAATCACGGTGGTCGACGAGGCTGAGCACACCGATGGTGCCTCCATCCAGAAGCGCATCTTTGCCGTAGAGAAGTAAGGCTTTTCTCTCGTCGAAGGCCTGAGCCAGCGGCATAGCGACAGGCCAGGTGGTCGCCGTGTAGTGTGCTGAGTCCTGAGAGCTGGCCATATTTGGTTTCTCTCCCCAAATTCTGCACGCCCCTGTCGTAATCGCGTCGCCCAAGTGAGGCACTTGATATACTGAGAGGAACTGAAAGGAGCTTTCGGGCAATCAGACCTTAAATAATCTCGAAGGAGGGCATATGAGTCAGAAGAAGGACCCCAAGGACACCTGCGTACTCGTTACCGGCGGAGCAGGCTTTATCGGCAGTCACACGGTGGTAGAGCTGCTCAACAATGACTACACGGTCGTAATCGTCGACGACCTCTCCAATGCATCGGAAAAAGTCATCGACCGCATCGATCAGATTGTCGGACCGGACAAGGCAAAGAACCTGACCTTCTATAAGGCAGACTGCAATGACCGCAACGCAATGAATCGGATCTTCGATGAAAACCCAATCGAGCGCGTCATCCACTTTGCAGGATTCAAGGCAGTCGGTGAGTCCGTGCAGAAGCCGATTGAGTACTACTCCAACAACCTCGGCAACACCCTGGTACTCGTCGATACGATGCGCAAGCACGGCTGCAAGGACATCATCTTCTCAAGCTCCGCAACCGTCTACGGGGTGCCTGACAAGCTTCCCCTGACCGAGAAGTCCCCTAAGAAGCCTGCAACCAACCCGTACGGTTGGACCAAGTGGATGATCGAGCAGATCCTGACCGACCTCCACACCGCAGACCCCGAGTGGAACGTCGTGTTGCTCCGGTACTTCAACCCGATCGGTGCCCATCCTTCAGGACTCATGGGTGAGGATCCGAAAGGCATTCCCAACAACCTGCTCCCCTATGTCGCACAGACCGCCATCGGCCTGCGTCCGTACGTCCATGTCTACGGCGACGACTATGACACCCCAGACGGCACTGGCGTGCGCGACTACATCCACGTCTGCGACCTCGGCACCGGCCATGTGGCAGCGCTCAGATGGATGAACGGCCGTACCGGCGTTGAGATCTTCAACCTGGGTACCGGCAGGGGCACCTCAGTCCTCGAGATCATCAAGGCCTTCAGCAAGGCCTGTGGCCACGATATCCCCTACAAGATCGAGGGACGCCGCGCCGGCGACGTCGCTGCCAACTACGCTGACTGCTCAAAAGCTAAACGTGAGATGGGCTGGACCGCCAGGTACAACATCGACGATATGTGCCGCGACAGCTGGAACTGGCAGTCTAAGAATCCGAATGGCTATGGAGACTAGCTGTGGGATCAGAAAGTGAACCGTTTGTAGCCTACCTGGCTCAGAAACGTCCCCTGATCGAAGACTATCTCGAGACCCATGCCGCAATCCCCAACTCTGAGGACCGCACCGCCTCAGATATGAACCGCTACGCGTATGGTCCGCTGCGCCGCTTCACCGCAAGCGGCGGCAAGCGGACCCGCCCCGCGCTGGTACTGCTCGGCTGTGAGGCCGTCGGTGGAAAGGACGAGCAGGCGCTCTCCTGCGCACAGGCGCTGGAGTACTTCCAGTCCGCCGCCCTCATCCACGACGATATCGCCGACAAAGGGCAGATCCGCCGCGGTGAGCCCTGCACCTATCTCACCGAGGGCGTGGGTGTCGCAATCAATGTGGGCGATCTCGGGATCGTGCGCACCTTTGCGGGCGTGATCGAGGACGACAGCCTCCCGACGGAGACCAAGCTCGACGCCCTGCGCTATCTCGCGACCATGGAGGAGTGCACAGTGCAGGGTCAGGCACTCGATCTGGGCTGGGTCCGCGATGGGCGCTGGGACCTCACCTGCGAAGATTATCTGAGCATGGCGAGGCATAAGACTGCCTACTACTCTGCCGCTACCCCGTTGGCGTTGGGGGCCCTGATCGGACAGGGCACAGCAGAACAGATCGAGACGCTCCACGGATTCGGCCTGGACGCCGGCCTTGCCTTCCAGCTGCAGGATGACCTTTTGAACCTCGTGGGGGATGAGGAGTCCCAAGGCAAAGACTTCAGAAGCGACCTCACCGAAGGCAAGCGGACGCTCGCGGTCGTGTGGGCACTCTCCCACCTCGACGAGCAGCACAAGCAGGAACTGATTGGGCTGCTCTCCTCCCATACCACCGACCCCAAAGAACTCAACCGTGCCTTCGATCTGATCGAAGGCGTGGGCGCCATCGACGCGGTGCGCAACTATGCGCTCAAGCTCGTTCACTCCGCACAGAACCGCTTGGAAGGCGTACACTTTGAGGGGAATACCCGTGACATTTTGGTGGCAATGACCAACTACTTCATCAGCCGACGCGCATGATTTACGTTAGCCATATGCAACGACCTTGTTGATTTGTATGCGGACAGCCACCCCATTCCAGCCTTGATATGCGAGGTGTCTTTAAGAACTATGAAAGAAAATAAAATGGACCCGATTCTTGAGGGCATGAAAGGCGTCGCCGTCGAAGACATTCAGGACCGTCTCACCCATCTGCACTACGAGATTGACAAGAAGGAGCGAGACAGCAAGTACTTTGGCCCCTCAACCGCCAACGCGATTGTGAAATTCAGAGTGGAGCACAATCTGCCCGTCGGGCAGGAGGTGGATAAGGACACCTGGATCACGCTCGTCGATGAGTGCTATGAGATGGGCGACCGTACCCTCTATCTGCGCCTGCCGAACTTCCATGGCAACGACGTGCGAGAGCTCCAGAATGCCCTCAACATCCTCGGCTTCTCTTGCGGCGAGGCGGGTGGCTACTACGATGCACACACTGAAGCGGCAGTGAAATCCTTTCAGGAGAGCGTGGGCCAACTCGCTGACGGCATGGCCTTCCCGGAGACCTTTGACGCAATCGAGCGCCTCCACCATGTCTGGGCCGGCAAGCCGGCCGCGGGCCCCCATCCGATGGGCGCTATCGGCTATGCCCGCGCCGCTAATGTGTTGGAGAGCGTACATATCGCGATCACCGGTGATGACCCGATCAGCAGAAATGTGGCAGGCCGTATCTTCAACCTCGCCAGCGCCACCGCCAACGACTCCGGCTTGGAGCTCGTAGATGACCCGGACCACGTTTCAAAAGACTGCCAGGCAATCTTCATGATTAGCTCAAAACCGCTTCCGGAAAACTCCACCAATGTGCCGAATATTGTGCTCGATGATATCGACACGCTGGGTAGACGTATCCACACTGCGCTTGCTTCCTCCGTCGAGAAACAGCCGCTCTTGCGCGTTGAACTGCCAGTGGGAGACCACTACAATGGCACCTTTACCACGAGCGATGCGCAGACCTTAGCGGTCTTTCTGCTTGACGCGATTTGCTCTGCCTTTGCCCAAAATGGTTGAACCCTGGTGTAGCGCAAGAGAGGTACCTTTGCTACACTAAGGAAGCGCTGAAATTCTTCTTCAGTTGATACAGTGGTGCATCGTCCAATGGCTAGGACTCGGGTTTTTGGTGCCCGCAATAGGGGTTCGAATCCCTTTGCACCAGCCACTGTAGGCCCAAGGCTCCGCCCTCCTTTAGGGGACGGGGCCTTTTCGCGTTTCACAGCTACGTCGTTAGCCGCGAGCCCTAGCATTATTGCTACTATCGCAATCCCTATCGATATCTAGCTCCTACCTAAGAGAGCTCCCGCCAGCGCAAGGCCAGCGGGAGTGAAAGGCGACAGTGGGAGGCCTTATCAGCTGAAGGGGGTTATCTCGTTATTGTTTCTCATCTAGGCGCTCGTACACGTCGATGAAATCCTGGGCGACAACCCTGAAGGTTTCAGCTTCCATCAGCTGATCCTCCGCGTGCACCAAGATGAGTGAGAAAGCAACGTTCTTGTTGTCGATTGCAGACTGCCGGAGAAGCTTCAGGTGGGCGGAGTGGCCTTTGTTGAACTCCTTGGTGCCGCTCTCGATCATCGCCCGAGCACCCTTGATATCGCCCCTCTTTGCCGTCTGGATAGCTTCGATGTAGTGGGACTTTGCGGAACCCACGGTGGCGATAATCTGGACTGCTATCTCCTGGATTTTCTCGAGGTCCTCATCTTCTGTGACCATATCACACCTTTCTGCGCGGTTGCGCGAATTCATCGGTAGGCGTTACTCACCCATGAGCTTCATTGCGTCAGCAAGGATCTTCTTAGCGTTCATGCGGCCGTAGTCGGTCATTGCGATCACTGCTACCGGCTTACCTTTGGCAGCCTCGACGGCATCTTTTTTCGCGTAGGCGATCTGAGGTCCCAAGAGCAGACAATCTGCATTGTCGATCCGCTCGAGTGCCTTGTTGAGTGGGCCGGCCTTGATCTCGACATCTAATCCCTGTGCCTTGACTTCCTTCTGCATCTTCTGGACGAGCAGGCTGGTGGACATACCGGCATTGCAGGCAAGTATAATCGTTTTCATGATTAATCTCCTTTTTTGAAGGTTCCGGCAGGACCCTGCTAGGACCTATTGTGTATGTCTTGCGTTAGCGCAGTGAAACTGCACTGGTCAGTTCAGTTTAGACTTCCTCATCGGCAAGCTCTGCCTGCTTGGCCTGAGCGCGCTCAGAGACCCTCATGAACGGCAAGTAGATAAGCATACCGAGAGCGACCTCGATGGCCTGCCAGATGATTGCGACGACACCGGCGGAGCCACCACCGACGGCCAGGAACCCGGAGATGAAGACCGGGGTCGTCCAAGGAACCATAACCACACAGGGGGCAAGGATGCCGGCAGCAGTCAAGAAGTAGGTGAGGCCGATAAAGAGGTCAGGAACAAGCACGAACGGGATGATCAGGGGCAGGTTGTAGACGATCGGGTAGCCATAGATGACCGGCTCATTGATGTTGAAGATGCTCGGGAGCAGTGCCAGCTTGGTGACGTCCTTGGAAGCCTTGCTCTTGGAGAACAGCAAGGTGTCGAGCAGGAGCATCAGGGTGCAGCCGGAGCCACCGATCAGAGCAAAGGTATTCACGATCTGCATGTTCATGTAGTGATCGGGCGGGATCGGCTGGCCGGCCGCAAACATAGCCATGTTCTCAGTGATGAGGATGGTGAGGATCGGCTCAGCCAAGACACCAGAGATCGTGGACTGGTGGACGCCCAAGCAGAAGAGCAGGTTAGCCAGGGTGTAGACGAGAATGATATACCAAGGACCGGCGTTTGCGAAGCCCTTGAGCGGCTCTGCGACAGCGGTGTTGATGATGGTCATAAGATCCGTCTGCCATAAGCCGTGCAGGATTGCCGCGCCGAGTGCGAAGATCGCAAGCGTGATCAGCATTGGGAACATCGTATTGAAAGAGTCACCGACCGCAGGTGGAATCCCCTCACCCAAGCTCACCTGAAGCTTCTTATTCTCAGAGAGTTTAATAAACAGAGTCGTGGAAAGCAGGCCGACAATGATAGCGCCGAAGAGGCCATTAGTGCCGGTATAGGTCTTGGAGAAGACACCGGAAACGGTGTCAGAGTCAACCTCAGTGAGCTCGTAGCCCTCAGGGATATCGAGGTTCTTTTCGATGTCCTCACGGGACACGGTGTAGGGTTCAGAGAGTGAGTCGTTCGGATCGGAATAGGAAAGCTCGGTAAAGTCTTGGATGGTCACTGCAGCGCCACTGATGGTCTGGGGCATGATGATGCAGAGCGCGGCGATGCTCACGACGACGCAGGCGATCGCGTTCTCAAAGCGCTTGTTCTTGGCTAAGCAGTAGCCCAAGATGCCAGCAAGCACGACCGTCGCGATATTGAGCGAGCCCTGAGTGATTGCAGTACCCCAGTACTGGGCGTTGAGCAGGACATCCCCACGTAGGAACAGCGGGAGCACGACATTGTTGATAAGGACTGCGATGCCCGCCAGAATGTAGATCGGCATGACGGTGGCGAATGCGTCGCGCAGGCTCCTTAGGTGAACCTGGTTACCGATCTTTGCGGAGAATTCCGCAAAGCTATCGAGAAATGACTTCTTCTCGGCACTATCCTCGGCCATGGTACCTCCCCCTTCAGCTAGTTCTTTCGAATCGTTGTTACTCGACCATGTGGGTCGTTGCTACCTTTTTGAGCCACGCTGCAGACTTCTTTGGACGTCTTCTGTAGTTGTCTTCGAGGTCAACCTCGACAAATCCGTAGCGGTTCTTGAATGCATGGTTCCAGGACCAGTTGTCAATCACGGCCCAGTAGTGGTAGCCGCGGCACTTGGCCCCTTCCTGGATGGCGCGGGCGAGCCACTCGAGGTGACGGCGGACAAAGTCAATGCGGTAATCGTCCTGGATCACGCCGTTCTTATCCTTCTTGAGGTCCTCGCGCTCAACCCCCATTCCGTTCTCGGAGACGAACCACTCGAGGTCAGGATATTCATTGCGGAACTTACAAGCCAGGTCGTAGAGCCCTTTAGGGTAGATCTCCCAGCCACGGCTTGTGTTCATCTCCGCTTCCGGCCACACGTAAGGGTCAGCGAACTTGGGGATCCCGTTCTCGTCTGTGTCGCTTGCGGGGGCCTGGACACGCTCGGGGTGATAGTAGTTACACCCCAACCAGTCGACTTTACCGTCAGCGAGGATGTACTTATCCTCCGGGCGAGTTGGGAGCTCGATGCCCCGAGAGTTCAGGGCGTCGATCACGTCCTGGGGAAGCTCTCCTTTGGTCACGAGGTCGAGCCACCAGCGGTTGGAAACCCCGTCGGTCATGCGCACCGCCTCGAGATCCGCTTTGCTCGGGTTTTTATGGGTGTAGGGCGGTGTGAAGCAGTTGATCAGGCCGATACGGGAACTGTCGTGCAGGTAACCTTCTTCCTTTGCGGCACGGTACTCACGCACTGCCAGCGCATGGGCCAGCGAGATGTTGTACTGGACCGCGCAGGCGCGCGCGTAGTCCTTAATGAACGGATACCAGTAGCCGGAGGTGTAGCGCTGCTCAGGCTCGACGATCGGCTCGTTGAACGTAAACCAGTAATGGACCTCTTTGCCGAAGGTGCGGAAGGCTTTGCTTGCATAGTGCGCATAGGCTTCCACAACCTCACGGTTCTCCCAGCCGCCGCGGCGGAAGAGGTAGGTCGGCATATCAAAGTGGTAGAGGTTCACGAAAATCTCGATGCCCACCTCACGGGCGTCGGCAAAAAGATCGTGGTAGTACTGCTCCCCTGCCGGGTTGATATTGCCGTCTTGATCGAGCAGCCGGCTCCACTGGATGGAGGTGCGGACCGAGTCCAGCCCCAATGACTTGAGCGATACCAAGTCCTCGTGGCGGCGGTTCGTGAAGTCATTGCCGCCATAGGAGCCAATCCGGTTGTGGAAGTCCTCAATCCTAAGGTTGGACCAGGTGTCCCACAGGTTCTCGAGTTTGTCCCCGCTACGCCAATGGCCCTCAGTCTGTGGACCGGACATTGCAGCGCCAAAGAAAAAGTCGTCAGGCAATCTGTAGGTCTGCTGTGCCACGGTTTCCCTCCACTCGTTCCGGCAAAACACCGAGCGTGAATGTTCTTATAACATGTTCTATTTATAATTTAACATGTCTACTTTATTTTTGAAACGGTTCCATAAGAATATCTAACCTGTCTGATTCGAACGGTAGTCATTTAATGGTAAGCGGCTAAAGCGGCAATTTGAGCTATTCCATAGGGGTACAGTTGTTCTAACAACAACCGAAGGAGGCAAGCGCGTGTCCAAGTATCAGATTGTTATGGACGATCTACGTCTCGCGATAAAAAACGGGACCTATCCCGCCTATTCGCAGCTTCCCTCAGTCAGCAAGCTCTGCGAGCAGTACGACGTGAGCAAGATCACTATCAACAAAGCCTTAGGTGAACTGGAAGCCCAGGGTCTCATCTCACGGCGTCGGGGATCCGGCTCCTTTGTCAAAAAGGTTGAAACTTCCTCAGACATTCCGAACGCGAACGACACCTCCGGCCAAATGACAGGCTTCTCGGCCGAACATGAGGCCCGCGGCGAAACGGTAAAGAGCGATGTGTACGACTTCTCTGTGGTGCATCCTGCGCATCACGTGGCTGAAGCGCTCGATGTGGACGACGACTCCTTCACTTACCATGTGTGCCGCGTGAGACGGGCCAATGACAAGCCCCGAGTGATCGAGTACACCTACATGCCTATCGACATAATCCGCGACCTCAAACTCAAGAATGTCGAGACTTCGATTTACTCCTTTATTGAGAAAGACTTGGGCCTCAAGATCGCGAGCGCCCACCGTACAATCCGCGCGGTCATGCCGACGGCAGAGGAGCGTGAGCGGCTCAATGTACCTGAGGGGGAACCGCTGCTCGAGGTAGAACAGATCGGGTATTTGGACGATGGAAGGCCATTTGAGTACTCCATCTCACGCCACGTACACGACTATGAGTTCCACTCGATTTCAACACGCTAAGGTACGACTGCAGTGCCTTCAGATGCCGCAGTGCCGATATATATAGCGACGAGACAGGTCATACAGGACAGAGAGCCCGACCATGGGCCTGCAGGGTTGCAGGCAGCTGGACTGTTTACTTAACAAATTGATATAAAACAAAGCCTACACACAGGGTAGTTCATAAACCGTCCCTTTGGGCCTTATAAAGCGCCTGATCTGTCCCGTTATTGTGTGTCCGTAATGATCATCGGTGGGTGCTGCCCCAAAATAATTTCTAAGTGCTTTAATATAAGGGTACTTGGTTTTTTGTTTGCATGTAAACAAAAGCCTATTTGTAAAGACGGATTCATGCATAGTACTACTCGGAGGCCGTTCTATGCCATTTACCGCGATTGTCCTCGCTGCAGGCGAGGGAACGCGTATGAAGTCTCGTCACCCCAAGGTAATGCATAAAGTTTTGGACAAGCCACTGGTATGGTGGCCGGTTACGGCTGCGCGTAAAGCAGGCGCTTCCCGCATTGTCGTAATTATCGGCAACGGTGCCCAAGAGGTGAAGGATTTCTTCGCGCAGGAAGAGACAAGCACAGACACAACCCCTGTCGAGTTTGTCGAGCAGAAAGAGCGCCTGGGTACAGGCCACGCCGTCAAGGTCGCCCGCGACCAGCTCGGCGCCTTCTCAGGTCCGGTTGTCGTCCTCGCCGGCGACACCCCGCTCATCAAACCTGAAACCATTCAGTCCCTCGTCGAGAAGGCCAAAGCAGAGCACGATGCGTGCACGGTGCTGACCATGACGCCGGACGATGTGGCGGGCTATGGCCGTGTCGTCGTCGACGATAAGGACCACGTCCAAGCCATCATCGAGGACAAGGACTGCACGCCGGAGCAGTGCGCCACCCTCAAAGAGTGCAACTCCTCAATCTACTGCTTCTGTGGGCGTCGGCTAAGCGAGAACATCGATAAGATCACCAACGACAACGCGCAAGGTGAGTATTACCTCCCTGACATGATCAAGATCTTTGTTGGGATGGGTGAGCCGGTCGGCTGGATCCACTGCCCCGATTACCACGAGGTCTTGGGCGTCAACAACCGCGTCCAGCTTGCGCAGGTCACCAAAGTTATCCAGCACAACATCAATGAGCAACTGATGCTCTCCGGCGTCTCGATGCTCGATCCAGATCAGGTCTGGATCGGCCCTGAGGTCACCGTCGGCCAGGACACCACCCTGCTCCCCCAAACGATCCTCTTTGGCAAATCTTCCGTAGGCTCCAACTGTACGGTCGGCCCGAACTCCCGCCTGGTCAACGCCCAGGTCGGTGACGGGTGCACCGTCGATGAGTCAGTCATCGTCGAGTCGATCGTCGAGAACGATGTCAATATCGGCCCGCGCGCCTATCTGCGCGGCCATACCCACATGCTCAACGGCTCCAAGGCCGGCACACATGTCGAGCTCAAGAATTCCACCGTGGGCGAAGGCTCCAAGGTGCCACACCTGAGCTACATCGGCGATACCGTGATGGGCAAGAACGTCAATATCGGCGGCGGCAGTATCACCTGCAACTACGATGGGAAGCACAAGAGTCACACCGAGTTGGGCGACCATGTCTTCATCGGCTCTGACACGATGATGGTGGCCCCGGTCAAGATCGGCGATAACGCGCTCATCGGCGCGAGCTCCTGTATCACGAAAGACGTCCCGGCAGGCGCATTGGCCCTAGAACGCAATCATCAGATCATCAAAGAGGGATGGGCTGATGCGTATTGGAAACGTCTCGAGAAAGAGGATTAATGTACGAGAACCTTTGTAACCCTATCAAGGTCGAGAAGAATATTCGCCTCTATTCCGGTACCAGCAATCCTGCGCTCGCCACAAAGATCGGCGATATCCTGCATCTTCCCCTCTCGGGATTGAAGATTGAGAAGTTTGCCAACGGCGAGATCTATGCACGCTTCGAGGAGACCGTACGTGGCTGCGAGGTCTTTTTTATCCAGTCGCTCGCCGGACAGAACGTCAACGACCTCATTATGGAGACCCTGATTGTCGCTGACGCAGCCTCGCGCGCTTCCTGCGCAAGCTTCACAGCGGTTATCCCCCACTACGGGTATGCTCGTCAGGACAGAAAGGCCGCTTCCCGTGAGCCGATCACCGCACGTCTGCTCGCCAACCTGCTTGAGGCCGCAGGCGTTGACCGTGCCATCACGATCGATCTGCACTCCAACCAGATCCAGGGCTTCTTCGATATCCCAGTCACACACCTGACCGCCCTCTATCAGTTCGGCGACTACTTCAAGCAGAAGCCCTTCGACTGGGGCAACACCGTCGTAGTCTCCCCGGACATGGGCCGCGCCAAGGTCGCCAAGAAACTCTCCGATTACCTCGGCTGCGAGGTCGCAATCGCCCACAAGAGCAGACCGAAGCACAATGCCGCTGAGGTCATGGGCATCATCGGCAACATCGTCGGCAAGACCTGCATCATCAACGACGATATGATCGACACCGGCGGCACGCTGATCGGCTCCATCAACAAGCTGAAGGAGATGGGCGCGGGCGACATCTACATCTCCGCCACCCACGGCGTCTTCTCCGGCAATGCAATCGAGCGTCTGCAGAATGCTCCGATCGTCGAGTGTGTCGTTACTGACTGCATCCCCTGTAAGGTCGCCAACGAGCTGGGCTCCAAGATCAAGTCGATCTCAGTTGCCAAGATGCTCGCTGACGCAATCTACGCAGTCTACGTGAACCATTCTGTCTCCGATATCGCAGGTGGTAACTCTGAGATGTAAGCCTCGTCTCAGATACACTTACCTGCAAGGGCCGCCACGAGGCAGCCCTTTCTTTATGCCTTCCCACTACAGTGAGAGCTAGACTCTGGAGGCCTCTCCGAGCTCTGGGGTTTCGACAAGGCACTGCCTGCGGATTCCCTAACCTTGTAGATGGCCCCTGACGGGACTGCTGGCCGACCGCTGAACTGTAAGCCTTTGGTGAACAGCTGTACGCCAGCAACTGGTGGCAAGTATCCTTCGCCCAGATACCCACCCAACACCACCTGTAGATTTAAGTCATGAGATGCCAGTGAGTGCAAGCAAGGCAGAAGAAGGCAAAGTTGAAGTCGAGGCTTCCCAAACAGTATATAGATGAGTAGCGCTTAAAGGCTACCAGCACTGCGACAAGGCCAGGCAGGCAGACCTAAAGAGAAGCATCAGGGCGTACACCAAAAAGCTTGAGGTCAGCGACAAGACCTTAGGGAAACGATGATTAATGCCCCATAACGTGTCAGAGGGGACCGGCCACACGACTTTTCGCGGCCGGCATGTGGAAATCCAGCACGTGCAGGAGCCGCTATCCTTACATCTGTCCTGCCCCATGTACCGCAATAAGGCTCCAAGACGGATCAAGCGACTCTGGGAGCCGGGAAGTGCAGCCTGCTGGCAAAAGATGCACATGGGTAAGGTTTGCAAGGACGAGACAGACTCGAGTGTGCAGGCATCTTCTCTATCCTTCTGTAGCGCTTCCTTAAGGGGTCGAAGCGCCGCTTCACGATGAGGAAGGGATGCTTCTGCCTTTGAGCGGCCGCATGCCTTCCTGGACTCGATGCCCTTATCGGACAAGAGTGCACAGGCAAGGCCCTCTCTAGTCGAAGGCTTCCTTAAGCGACACTGTAGCGCATAGATGAGAGGTGTGGGTCTGCTGTGACCTTAAGGGCGCTTCGCTATACCGGTATAACTGGAATCTGCATAGCAGAACCTATCATCTTCCCTTATGAGTGCATGTGCCTGGGATATGTCAGATACATTCTAAGCGCTCGTCTCCACACCATGCACAAGGCCGCCTGCGGCATCCACGCCGATATGCGCCTTGTATCAGATACGCCACTCTTCCTTTTCTTGGACTGGTGCGCTTTAAGGGTTACGTGCGTGGTCCTTGTTCTTTGTGGAGCTTAAGAGCCCAGGTGAAGGTCGCATCCACCATGGAGCCACCCCGCGCCGTGATCCCTGCCTTTTCGAGCTTCTAAGTTCAGGTCGTGAAGCACAAGCTTTGCCGAGTCCCTGCCGCTCGAGGCTATGGCGGAATTTCGCAAGTGTCGTCGCATCTGGCACCTGCTCAGACATAAGGTCTACGTGCACAGAAGCGCTGATAGGACCGACAATCCAGGATAGCATCTTTAAGTTCCCTCGTCTTAAGAGCGGCGGATTGTCAAGCTGAGTGCAACATCTCCCTAAAGACCTCGTTGGCTGTCCTGTATTTCAGGACCTTCCTCGCTCTGTCGCAGATCAGCTCTACCGCATGCTGCACCTCCTCGTCCGTGACCTTTCCGAAGTCGCTGCCCTTAGGGGAAGAACTCTAGCAGGAGCCCGTTGGTGTTCTTAACTGTTAGCTTCTGCCATAGATGGTGGGGGTCGCAAAAGTAGAGCTGCACGCCTCCCAAGGCCTTTGTGAGCCCTGCATGCCCTGCGAACTGCTTGCCCCTATCCGGAAGTGAGCGTCTTAAGGGGGCGTCCCTGCAGCAGCCCGACCTCGGCCTTAGAGACGCTCCAGCTGTCGTGGTGGCTCTCTTCGCGGCAAGCAGCCTCACTGCCCTGTCGGCAAGCACGAGCAGGCACATAGGCCCGGCTGCCACGAGCGTGTCGTCTACCAAGTCTTCGAGGCAAGACCTCTCATCGACCTGCTTGGGCCTCTCATCCACGCTGTGTAAGCTCCTGATCTTGCCCCTCGTCTTAGGCCTCTTGCTGTGCAGGTGGCGCCGCACCTTGCCTTCGGGGCCGGATCCCGGCAGCTCGAGGGCGATGGCTTGGACCTGCCTGTAAGAATAGTCGGCAGGCTCAACGACGCACCTGCCGCCACCCTCGAGCCTGAGATATAGTCTATCTCCTCCAGGGACCAGTGTCTGTCCATGATGAGTAAGCGCACCTTCTGCGTAAGCGCAGGGTCTGAAAGCCGCCTTTTCGCCCTGCATCTCCTGCGGCGCTCATCCGCCCTCCTTTTGGGCAGTACAGGCTCTAAAGCGGCCGTGGCGTGCGTTCCTCTTGAGCTTGTGGCAGACGCTGGAGCTGTCCCTGCCGATCTCTGCCGCGATATAGGCAATTGACCTTCCCTTGTGCATGCAGCGTGGCTATGCAGTCCCTCTCCTGAGAGCTAAGATGTGTGTAGTGGCACATTCCTTCCAGCTTTCGACGTTGATGTGGACAACCAACATCGTAGCCTTCCGGAGTGTGCCACGCTTGCATCCAGCGGGCCATCCTGTTGCATTCAGAATGCTAATCTGCCAGCCCAAACATTACCTAAAGCAGGATACATCCAAAGCTTTGTCTTTGCAGCGCGCACATGCCTGCCACGCGCCTGTCCGTGGTAGCTGGTATCTACCAGTGCAATCCAGCTATCCCACACAACGATTGTATCCATCCGCTCCAGGGATGCCTCTCGCCGGGTCTTCTTCCTAAGACCTTGGAATGTAAGGTCCTAAAAGCTCATCTGGCTGCCCATATCTTCCTTTTGGATATGCTGGAATACGTTGCTGTAATTATAACATATCCGCAGGCAGATAGGCATTTATGTGGGTATGGTCACTGCGTGGTTCGAGACATTTTGAACAGGCGGCCTACAGCGTACAGCCCCAGCTACCTCATCGAGGCGAATTAATCATCGTTTCCCTAGAAACAGCGAAGGGCCCAATTTCTGTTGGCTTACGGACTATTCGATCAGTCGAAATCATCTTTATCTACACAATCCTCAGCAGCCCCTGATAGAAGGCACTTGGGAACCCGAACTGCCTGAACGGCTTCTTCTTGTGGTTGTCATTCTCGAAGGAGACCATCACGTACTTGTCGCTCAGGTTGACGACCTCCCCGTAACCGAACGCCTTGTGGAACACGGTGTCACCCACGTCGAGGGCATCGAGCTCCACCTTCAAGACGAGCGGGCCATCCGGTTCGCCGTCGCGCGCCTCGGGGTAGCCCTTGAGCCACCAAGCGGGCCTGCCATGCGTGACCCTGCCACCCGTCGTGCTGTACTTGAAGCCCGCACCTCTCTTTATCACAGGACCAAGGCGTTCCTCGATGCTGCTGCCCCCGGGCACCCAGAGGCAGCCGCCGCCCGCGCGACGGTCGACGTAGTCGATTCCCTCGTCGTCAAGCGCATCGAGAACCCAGTCGCGTCTTGGAGCCTGCGCAGCTGTTAGCGTCTCATGCGATCGCGCCTTTACCAATGTAGAAGCCGCATCTTTCACATTCCGGTCCCCTCGCGAAGTCCGAGCATCGGGAGATGTTGCGAGCCCGTTCGGAGCCACCATGGACTCCTGCTGAGCCATCTGCATGTACTCGAAGTCAGAGAGCGTCGTGTCGAAGAGGCCGACGCGCTCGCCGGCGTGCCTATCGACGCCTGCATAGGTGAGCGAGGAGTCCTCGTAGCGGCGGAACTTGTACACGGCGTCGTTCATGAGCACGTCGTTGAAGACTCCGAGCGATACCAGGAGCTCGAAGTCCTTCACGGTGAGGCCGGTAACCTTCTTGAAGAGACCCGGCTCCAGCTGCGTGATCACGTCCTTGAGCGTCTGCTCTCTGTAATCCGTGAGGTACATGAAGACCGGTATGCGCGTCGCGAACTTGATGAGCTTCTCTTGGATCTGCTTGCGCTTGCTCTTGAGTTCCTTCTCCTCCTCGGAGATCTCCTTCCTCTCCTTCTTGGTGAGGTCTCCTCTCTCGCGCTTCGCCTTCTTGATGGCGTCGGAGCGGTTGACGATGGTCTCGATGTCCTCGTTGAGATTGCGGAAGCCCTCGATGCTCATGAGAGCGCGCATCGCATCCTCGTTGGCGAGAATCCTCCTGAGCGTGTCGTTGTCAACGTTCACGAGGAGCGCGCTCTCCCACCTGCGGGCAAGGAGCGTCGCAGACGTGCCTGCCATTGCGATGTCGAGGATGTCCGCCGCGCTCACTGGGCGCATGGTGCTGCCGTCGTAGGCGAGCACTGGCAGGAAGTTAATGAACTCCCCAACCTTCTCCTCGGGGCCGACATTCTCGTCCACCTTGAGCCGGCAGCTGTAGTCGCTGACCATGCGCAGACTCCGGTCGAGCGCGAAATCGAAGACGTAGCACTCCCGCTTCATGATCTCGGTCTCGCCGGCGTCATTCCTGATCGTCCAGGACGACTGAACGCGGAAGGCCGCCTGGAAGTAGGTCTCGGGGCTCCTCATGTTCGTGAGCATGAAGATGCCGCACCAGGGCTTCACGGTAACGCCCGTCGTGAGCTTGCCACAGGTGAGAGTTATCGTGCGCGAGTGCAGCGGGTCTTGCATGCTCTCGCGCACCCTGTCGAGCGCCGCCTCGCCGACACCTGCCTCGGGGCCGGCACACACGTTGACCGTGTAGTCGTGGAAAAAGGTGTTCTGCGGCTCGCGCAGGAGGTTCCTCATGGCGTAGCAGCTATTCACGCGGGGAAGGTACCAGAGCGTGTGGTTGAGGACGTGCAGCAGCCTCGTGTCGGCATATGGGAGCGCCGGCTTCTCTGCACCCAGCTTGAGGTCGTCCACGGTCGAGGGCTTGTAGGAGCCCCGGATGAGATCGAGCCACTTCTGGACCGAGTCCCTGAGCACAAACTCGGCATCGTCGCCCTGGCCCCTCGCCTCGAAGAACGTGTTGAGGTCGAAGCCGTTGTACTCCCCGCCGAGCGCGACCCTCCTAATCTCTTCGGGCATCTGGTAGGTGAGCATCACCATGCGCGGGAGCGACTCGTAGGGGTTCGGCTGTCCGGGATGCTTCCTGGGCCAGGCCTCCTTGACCCTCTGCTCGTCGGAGTAGGTCCAGTTGAAGATCTGCTCCTCGATGAACTCTCCGGAGTTGAGGGCGCGAAACGGCGTCCCCGAGAGGAAGAGGTAGAAGCGCGTCACGATGGGCAGGTCGCCCTCGTCCATCTCGTTGCCGGTGTTGACGTGGCCCACGCGGGTGTCCATGTCCTCCTGCGTGTTTGCCTCATCCTCTTCCTCGGGCTCGAAGAGGCTTTTCGAGTTTTCGTTCCAGGCGCCAAAGTGGTACTCGTCGAAGACGACGAGGTCCCAGTCCTCCTCGCGCACCCACTCGTGCTGGGGCTTGATACGACCGTCCCTCTCGCGTCCCAGGAAGTCCTGGAACGAGCCGAAGCACACGATTGGGCGCGACTTGTCCGCCGCCTCGTACTGCTCAGCGATGTTAGGCCTCCCCGGCTCCTTCGGGCGGCTGACGAACTGCCAGCCCTCGAAGTCGACGTGGGTGGCGAGGTCCTCCTCCCAGGCAGACTGGACCGCGGGCTTGAAGGTGAGGACCAGGACGCGCGTGAAGTGCATGTCCTTCGCGAGCTCGTAGGTGGCGAAGGTCTTGCCGAAGCGCATCTTCGCGTTCCAGAGGAACTTCGGCGTATGGGTGCCGCCCTCCTCCTCGACCGAGCGGAAGTATTCCTCCGTCTTGTGGACGGCCGCCTCCTGCTCCGGGCGCATCCTGAAGTCGCGCGTGCGGCGCTCGACGTTCTCGGAACGGTCGCGGACTGCGATGTAGGCCGCCTTGACGTCTGACACGGTGCACCGGAACCACTCGGTCTTCTTCCCGTCGCGGTCCCGCATGCGCCGGAAGCCGTTCGCCTCGAGGTTGGCGTGCACCTCGTGGTCCATGAAGGTGGTACCGTCGGAGCGCATCGCGGGCGCGGTGAACACGACCTTGTAGGGCCTCTCGCCGGGTTTGAGGGTCGGGTAGTGCTCGTGCATGCGCTCTTCTATTGACCGGCTTGTGTAGCCGACCTTGAGCAGTCCCTTGAGCTCACGGTTGCCAGGCTCTCGGTAGGCGTAGATGATTGGCTTGTCGTCAGGTCGTTGTGGGAAGAAGTCGTTGGCAGACAAGTTAACGCTCCTTCACAATACTCTCGATAAAAGCTGCTTCCTCAGATGTTATGCCGTATTTCGTATATAGTGCTTCATCTGTCCACGCATGCGAGAAGTCCTGAACGGGCACATAGAAGTACACGCGTCTAGTTGTGTGCTGCGTATTCTTCAGCATAAGGACGAGGAAGCGAAAAAAACGCGTGACGATATAGGAACACACGTTGTCGCAAGTCCGTTTACTGTCAAATGGCCCTATCAATAGGTATGTCTCTGTGCAAATTGAACCTGGCTCAGACACAATCGGCTTTGATAGAACCAGATGCGGATACTCGTCAGCACCTGGACTAGCTTCTGGCACTATTACCTTCCACTGGCTTGCAAGTTCGGCGTTCTTAATAATCTGACTAGTGTTGATGTAGCCGTCACTACCGAATCGGTAGAGCTTAACATCATGTGTTGAGTCTCTCGACTCGGAGAAGTTTTTGAATGCGGCCCTGAGACCAAAAGGCTTAGAGGCACTAACAAACTCGGAAAAGCTAGCCTCGTGCTTTGCCTGAACCTTCTTAATGATTTCGATTCCCTTGTTCCAGCGAATGAAATACTCGCCATTTCCGTCGAGCAGAAATCGGTTTGACTCCGAGAGGGTTTTCTTAAAGTGATTTACGACGTGGCACTTGCCGTTATAATCGCGACTCCAAAGGAAATAGCAAACTCCCCCGCGAATATTCACGCCAGGAAAGCAGTCGTTTGTCTCTGGGAAGTCGTGAAGTTCTTTTAGCTTGGTATCGTGCAGCATTTCGTTGCGAAATGCATCAAGTCCACGCCCACCGGCGTACCAGCGGGCAGGAACGATCATGACAAGGTACCGAGGATTTAATTTCTTTGCCTGGTCGATAAACTTGTTGTAGATGGGAACCGCACTACGCCGTGCCCCACCGTCATCAAGCTGATACGGGGGGTTGCCAATGATGACATCGAACTTCATATGAAATACCTTCTCGGGGTTATCAAGATGGATAAACTCATAGGCATATGTCTCAAGCGAATCGTCACAGTCATACGCATCCTGCGATGCGCCACAATAGATGCACCGTTTATCACGCCATGTATGTTTCAACCGCTTGAAGTCAATGTTGCCCTCGACATCGTCGAACCGCACGACAGAGTACTTGCTGTTCGGATACTTCGAGCAGTACAGGCTTCGACGCGAAAGCAGGCTCGTCAGCTCTGTGATGGAGATGCCGAAGATCTGCTTCTTGTATATGTGATCGAGACGCTCCTGCTGATCCGGAATCTCATCCCTAAGACCGTCTATCAAACGCTTCGCTATCTCTCTCAGGAAGACACCGGACTTGCAGGCGGGGTCGAGGAAGGTCGCGCCAGGATCGCTCCACAATTCCTTTGGAAGCAGATCTAGCATCTGGTTCGCAAGCTCGGGCGGCGTGAAGACCTCGTCGTTCGAGAGGTTGGCGAGACAGCTCAGTACATCGGGGTTGTATGTCGTCTCGAAGAGGTTACTCATCCCTTCTCCATTCCATAAAGCCAATCGCCCACGCAGCCAACCATCTCATGTAACAGAAAGCTCTGAGGGTGTAGTTGCCAACGTTTCAAATCTTCGGAACCTCATTTCGCTCCACTTATCTCGTAGATGCTAACAAGTGGGGATTCGCGCATTGGTTTAGGAATGAACGACTTCGTCTCCTTGTCGTACTCCCAGTCGACCGCCGAGCTATAGTCCGCTCCGAAGAGCGAACGCGTCTGATCCGCATCCACGTTACCCTCGAGCATCTCGTCGAGGCGGAAGTCGCGGCGCTTCACCTTGTCGCCCATGACGACCGACCACTCCGAGAAGACGATGGGCTCCGCGGTGTCATTGCCGTCCCAATCCACCGCCTTGAGGCTGAGGGCGTTGCCGTTGAGGATATTGCGCCTGAGCACGAGACGTATCGAGTCGAGGAAGGCAGGGTTGGCGTCCTTCTTTGCGACCTTCTCATACTCGTCCTCTACGATCCCGTAGAGACGCTCCTTGCATGCGGCAACGTTGTCGGGAAGGAGCTCGACGCCGTATACACTGCCGACGGCCACGAAGCAGTACCTCTCCCATTCGTGGAGAGACTTACGGTAGCGCGAAGTGACGACCGCAAGCTTCCGCCTTAGCACCTCGGCGAGGAAGTTACCGTCACCGCAAGCCGGCTCGAGGAACCTGGAGTCGATGCGCTCGGTCTCTGGCTTCACCAGGTCGAGCATGGCGTTGACCTCGTGCTCGTTCGTGAACACCTCGCCGTGCTCCTGGACGCGTTCCTTTGATTTGACTTGCTGTGACAATCGCTATTCCCCCTCGGATAGCTCGTTAATGATGCATGAGCGGACGAAGGCCGAGAAGCTTACCCCACGTAGGCACGCCGTCTCAGTCGCCACCTCCTTGAGATTTCTCGGGACGCGCAGCGTGATAGGGATCGGCTCGCCCTCGAAGAGATAGTCCATGCGTTGCATCTGCGTCGCGCCAGATTCAACGAGATCGGAGCACTTCACTTCGTCCTCCTTGCACCAGCAAGCGAAATGCAATAAATATACGCACATTCTAACAAAAAACTGAATGATAGAGCTTACATGACCCTGAACAGCAGCAAGTAGCCTAACTTGTACGCACCGTCCAAGTTAGAGGTCCGCGGCGCACACGCGCGGCACTTTATCCGCACGAGTCGGTGCGCCGCCTCGCGACCGTCGCCCCATGACGTCCCTGAGCCCTGTCAATATAATGGACAGAGAAATCTCAGATTCTATGCGGTCTGCATCACCTTTGGATCGTACGCAAGGCCTCTCTCGAGGCGCTCGAAGAACTCCTGCATCACCTCTGCGGGCACGCGATCTCCTATGGACTTATGCGGGCAGAAGCGGTTGTAGTATGACTCGATTAAACTCGTGTGCCTTGTGCTTGGTCGTGGATGCGTCCGAGAGGCGCTTGTGGTAGTACCACTCGTTCTTGAGCGTGGCGAAGAAGGATTCGGCTACAGCGTTGTCGTGGCAGCTTCCGGTTCTCCCCACGGAGAGCCTCACGTCGTGCGCGGCTGAGCAGGCGGCTAGCTTTGAGCTTATGTACTGGCTGCCTGGGCTGCTTAGAATATGGCCCCTCCGGCCACGTATCCGCGCGAATATGCCATCTTCAGGGCAAAGACGACAAGCCCTGCCCTCATGTTGTCCTGTATGCTTCAGCCCACCACCATGTGTGTGCACAGATCGTGTGCGACGGCGAGATATATAAAGCCTGCCGTGGTCCTGCGATAGGTTGTGTCTCCCACGAGCTTGGCTGTCGGCACAAGACACGAAAAGCCGCGCCGGGTGAGGGCGCTCAGGGGTATCAGGTACGAGCAGCGTCGTTCTCTTGGAGGCATTGGATCAGATGCCGCAGATGCCCAAGCTTAGCCATGCACCTGCGCACGCGGTAGCGGGTCGTGCCTGTAAATTTTGCGTAACTTCGGATCTCCTGTGAGCTTGGATCAGACCTTGCGAAAGCTAAAGCGCCTGTCGCTTTCCTCCCATATCGCGCAGATGGCTTCCTTGAGGGGACCCCATAGGTCCTCACCGCCTCCGGCCTTGAGCCATCTGTAGAAGTGAGCCCTGCTCACCTCCAGTACGCGTGCCATCATCGAGACGCTGTAGGTTGCCCTCTTTGCCAGCATGAGCTAAAACCTGTCCTTCGTCAGAGGACCCCGGCGAAGAAGGCTGCCACTTTTTAGGAACTCGTTTTCGCTTTCGAGCTCGTGTATGCGCCTGTTCACTGCGTCGAGCTGCTTGTGATCGTCGGTCCTTTCCTGGGTCACCCTTTTGGTCTTTGAGTGCTTGATGATCCAGTCGTTTAGGGTCTTGTCGTTGACCTCACGCTTCGCGGCGCATTCTCTGATGCTTTTCTTCGGGTTGGCCTTACGTGCCTTCCTGTAGTAGTCGATAGCCTCGAGGCAATACTTCTTCAGTGTAGTGTTTGGGTGTTTCCGGCTTCGTGCGGGACTTTGTCTTCTCTATCTCGCTTGCGCTCACCGACATCTCATCGCTTCAATCTGCTGGTGTTGGTAGGTGGGTATCTGGACAGAGCATATCTGTTGCCAGTCCCTGAATCCCACTGTCCACCAAAAGATTACAGCTTACGACTCCTTCGGCTTAGCGTCCAGGAATGCGACGAGCTCCTCCGGCAGGGACTTCCTCACGACGCAGTCCCTCCAGCCGCCCGGCCTTATGCACAGCTGCGCCACGGGATCCGCGCTGTCCGTCGGGACCTGGCCCCATTCCCTCTCGTAGCTGGCGATCTTATCTCCCGTCTTGGGATCGAAGAGCTCCACATGGAAGGCGCCGAAGAAGACCGCCACCTTCTTTCCCGCCCAGGCGGGGTCTGCGCAGTAGCGCTGTATGCCGCCGAGCGTGAACGTGCCTTGCTGCACTTCCTCGTCTCCTACCTCCTGCAGGAGAACCTCTGCGGCGCGAGCGGCGAGAGGGCCGCCTTGTCCTTTCGGCGTGCCCTTCTTCCAGTGGGGCTTGCCCTACGAGAGGCTAAGGCTCTGCTGAAGGAGCCTGCTGTTGAAGGCCTCCACGTCGCCCACGGCCGGCATGGGCACGAACATGTTCCGGCAATGGGTGCCTACCTTGTTCTCCACATTGCCCTTCTCGTTGCCTAAATAGGGATTCGTGAAGGAGCACGAGAGGCCATAGTGGGCGCAAAACAGGCAGAAGAGCTCGCTTCAGGCGGATCTCGTCGCCGACCATCCTTCCTATGCCGAGCGCGTTGTCAAAGACCGCGCGCTTCCGGCAGGTCGCCTATGAACTCGAACACATCGGCAAGCCCCTCACCCTGAAGTCGGCCTTACCGAAGTCGACCTGGCACTTACCGGGTAGCCATTCGAGGGGCAGATTAGCATTCTGAGTGCAACAGGATAGCCCTCTGAATGCAAGCGTGGCGCACGTCCGAAGGCTACGATGTTGGTTGTCTCAATCAACGTCGAAAGCTAAAAGGAGTGTGCCACTACAAGCATCTCAAGCCTACAGGAGAGGGACTGCATAGCCAAGCTGCGTGGCACAAGGGAAGGTCAATTGCCTATATCGCGGGAGAGATCGGCAGGGACAGCTCCAGCGTCTGCCACAAGCTCAAGAGGAACGCACGCCACGGACACTTTAGGGCATGTGCTGCCCAAAAGGAGGGCGGATGAGCGCCGCAGGAGATGCAGGGCGAAAAGGCGGCTTTCAGACCCTGCGCTTGCACAGAAGGTGCGCTTACTCATCATGGACAGACACTGGTCCCTGGAGGAGATAGACTATATCTCAGGCTCGAGGGTGGCGGCAGCTGCGTCGTTGAACCTGCCAACTATTCTTACCGGCAGGTCCATAGCCGCCACCCTCGAGCTGCCGGAAACCGGCCCCGAAGGCAAGGTGTGGCGCCACCTGCGCAGCAAGAGGCCTACGACGAGGGGTAAGATCGAGATCTTACATACCGTAAAGGAAAGGCCCAAGAGGCCGATGCGAGGTCTTGCCTCGGAGAGTGGGCAGACGACACACTCGTGGCAGCAGGACCCGTGTGCCTGCTCGTGCTTGCCGACAGGGCAGTGAGGCTGCTTGCCGCGGAAAGAGCCACCACGACAGCGGGAGCGTCTCTAAGGCCGAGGTCGGACTTTTGCAGGGACGTCCCCTTAAGACGCTCACTTCCGGATAGGGGCAAGCAGCTCGCAGGGCATGCAGGGCTCACAAAGGCCTTGGGAGGCGTGCAGCTCTACTTTTGCGACCCCCACCATCTATGGCAGAAGCTAACAGTTAAGAACACCAACGGGCTCCTGCTAGAGTTCTTCCCCTAAGGGCAGCGACTTCGGAAAGGTCACGGACGAGGAGGTGCAGCATGCGGTAGAGCTGATCTGCGACAGAGCGAGGAAGGTCCTGAAATATAGGACAGCCAACGAGGTCTTTAGGGAGATGTTGCACTCAGCTTGACAATCTGCCAGGGCAAAAAGCCGGCAAGGCCCCTCGCGGCCGCCATCTTCTAGCGCTTCTCCTTCACGTAGCGCTGCACGGTGGGAAAGGAGCCCTTAAAGCTGTGATCGTTCCTCAGCCTGTCGAGGATGCGCACGGTACTGTGGCGCTGCTTGCGCCAGCAGCTGCGCTCCTGCCCGAGCATCTCGTCGATGAAGCGACCGAACCCCTCGAGGGAGGAGTGCCTCGCCTCCCTGTTCCTTAGGCATCTTTGGCGAGAGGTCCTCCATCTTCGCGTACTTCCTCGCAGTGGGCTCACACACTCCGACCTTCTTCGCGATCCTGGCGATCAGGCTCTTTGTTCCTGTACATCTCTCGTATATCTTAAATCTTGTCCACGCCGATCATTTCCTTCTGCCCCTTTCTGTCTATACCGAAGCAGCGACAGAAAGGGGCATCCTGGGGATGGGCAGCATGCCCATGCGCAAACCCGAAAAATCTTCGTGATGAAAGCCGTAGCTTTCCGGCGCTCAGAACCCCAACTCAGAGGCTATCAAATACAGAATCTCATGAGTCGCGTCGCATTCAGGATCACGACGAGGATGCTACCTTCATGCACGAGCATGCCGAGAGCCATGTTCATCCAGGCGCTAGCAACGAGGCCCACGAGCAGGAAGGCAACGATGTCGAGAGCGATCGTGATGTTTTTCCGCCATGTTCCATCGGGTTACCTTTGTAAGCCCCAGGGCATGAGCCATCCTGGGGAAATCCGATCCCACCAGGACGACATCGGGTGCCTCGATTGCGACATCGGTACCATTATCCTTTATGATGCCGATATCTACTACCGCAGGGGGAACTGTCATTGATCCCGTCACTGACGAAGGCGACAACCTCGCCCGCTTCCTGGTGCTACCGTGCATAGGCAGCCTTATCTTCAGGAAGGAGGCCTCCCCGCCCGAACCTCGTCGAGTCCGAGCTCGCGTCCGACGCGCTCTGCAGTCTTCTGGCTGTCTCCCGAGAGGACGCCGAGCTTTCTGGACGCCTCTAGATCCTGCCCCATACCCTCGCTGACCTCGCCGCGAATGCCGAGGGCAAGCACGAGCCTGCCATCCACTGCAGCAAGAACAAGGGGGCCTTCTTCTGTCTCCAGAGCATCGAGATCTTTCTTCACCTCATCGGCAAGCACAATGCCCAAGCGCTCCACAAGGAGGCGGTTTCCTGCGAGCACCTCATGCCCTACCACCTGGGAGGCAATGCCCTGACCCCAGATCGCATCCATCGCCTCCACCTCGAGGGGTGGCAGATCTTCGAGACACCCTGCGAAGGCATGTGCAAACGGGTGCCCAGATTCCCTCTCCACGCTTGCAAGCAGGGCCTCTGCACTCTCCCTGTCCTCAGGATCCTCGCTGTCGCCGAAGAGCAGCTCCCGCACGAACTGCGACGCCCCATAGGTCAGCACTCCCGTCTTGTCGAAGAGCACCATATCCACCTGGTTGAATCTCGTGACCGTATCGCTCGCCTTAAAGAGAATGTCATGGCGGACACCATTGCCGATGCTGGCCACATTCGATACCGACACGCCTATCACGAGGGCACCGGGGCAACCGAGTACAAGGATTGTGATCACAAGCTCTGTATTGCGTGTGACAAACCAGACGAGAACGGCGATTGCCAGCACTGCGGGCGTATAGCGCTTCGGGAACCGGTCTATGAAGTGCTCTGTCGGCGTCTTGGAGTCCTGGGCTCTTCCACACGCTCGACGATCTTCCCGAATGCGGTATCCTCGCTGGCCTTCTCGGCCGTGAGCTCAAGCGTGCCATTGCCGAGGATAGCGCTGGCAAAGATCGGACTTCCCGCCTGCTTTGCCACCAGTATGGGCGCCCCCGTGATGCTCAACTCGTCCACGGTCTCCGAGCTGGAAAGGACCGTTCCGTCGGCCGAAATCTTGCCGCCTGTCCGGACCTGGACCACATCTCCCGGCTCCACCTCGGCCATGTCTCAGTTCGGGCACACGAGGGACAGGGAGATGGGGAGCACAATGAGAGCCGCAGCGATAAGAAGGGCCGGGATAACGGTACGCACTGCCACCATCCAAGAGAAGACGCAACAGAAATCTCTGTTCGCCAGGAGCCAAGCCTCTCCGATGCTATCAGCATGTTCCTAACCAAGTCAGTCACAGCCGGAGGTCTCCCCTTCAACCCGAAGGTGGGAAAACCTCCCTAAGAGAACCTTGCATCGGAGGCCTATCGTGCCATGCTGAATGCAGAGGGCATCGCCGCGCTGCTCTCTGAATGGGGCGACGATAAGCAGATCGGCCCCTAGATTTGGATGAACATGTATGCGCCCTGTGCATCCCAATGGGCGAGCGGCGTCGCTGGAGACTCGGCAGCACCGCTTCCAGCAGGCGTGGCGTCCTTATGCCTCTTTCGGGTTGCCCACATGCGTCCAGGCAAGAGCCAGAGCGCCTATGACAGCAGCGATGGTGGAGACACCAAAGAGGGCTGCTTGCACACCGAAGACATCCGCCACGGAAGGAGCGATCAGGAGCGGCAGCGTACCAGCAGAGTTCATGCCGACAGAGAGGACCGAGGTGGCACGCCCTATGTAGCGGATGTCGCAGTTCCTCTGGAGCACCGTGTCCTTCACGGGCCCCATGGCGCCAAAGCCGAAGCCAGCGATGAGCTGGCCTATAAGAGCGATAGCGACAGAAGCCGTTCCTACGTACACCATGGAGCCCACGCCGATTACGACAAGGAGAAGGGCGATCGTCTCGAGAGAGAGCCGCTTTGTGGAGAAGCGCAACACCGCCAAGGCACCTACCGTCGATCCCAGACCTGCTGCTGAAGAGAGCCATCCCATCCACTCAGAGCCCACCCTGAGCACATCGCGGTAGAAGAGCGACTCGAGCGAGTCGAAGGCGCCGTAGGCAAAGTAGCCGAGGAAATAGATCAGGAAGAGCGCTGCGATCACCGGGTGGGAGAACACGATATGGATGCCCTCGGCAAGCTGTTTCCAGAAGCCCTCCCCCTCCCTCTTCTCTGTGCCTTCAGGATGCAAAAGCTCCGGCAGCTTCCAGACGAAGAGCGCCGATATCGACGACGAGACCGGCAGGACCGCAAACACCATCTGGCTCGTGAAGAGCACCGTGAGCCAGCCGCCGATGAGTGGCCCTGCGATAACGGCAACGCAGAGGGCCGTATTGTTGTAGCTGTTGATCTTCTGGAGCACGGCAGCATCATCTGCGAGATAGCGCGGATAGGCAGAGCTTGCCGTCATGCAGAAGCCCCCGGCAATCCCTTCGAGCACATTCACGACCACAAGCAACATCATGCCCATCGGGAAGGCGACACCGATGATGCCGGTGACGCCCAGGAGAGCAAGGAAGAAAAGCATCGTCATCCTCGGCCCGATACGGTCGACAACGACGCCTGCTGCGGCCCCTGCAGCCACAAACGTGACATTGAGGAGGACGACGAGCAAGGAGGCCTCCATCGCATCAGCACCTAGAAGGTAGGTCGCAGAGCCGATGATGCCGACAAAGTAGGTAGCCTGGAAACCCAGCGCACGAAAGAAGGTGGTGAAGGCTAGACGGAGGGCATATGCCCCCTCGGAAGGCTTCGATAGATACTCTGGCAAGTATTCCTCCAAGGGACAGGAAGCTGCAGATAGGATACGGACGGATCCATCAGTTCAGTGGCGGAAACTCCGCCTCCGGCTATGCTGTGACAGATCCCTTTTGCCTCTGGAATACATTGTCCAGATGCTACCCTGTCCAGGCGTTCCATCTTAGCACGCACCCAGGCGGACGTAAATATGGCTTGCCAGGTAGCGTCCTCTTCTGATGCCAGTGTCCCCTGCGTGACAGCATAGACAATGGCTATATCCGTTCAGACTGATTGACTAGCTAATTTTTTCTGGTCAATTACCAAGCAATACTGGGACTATAAATAGGATTATAATTGGTCAAGATAATTTTTTTCTAGTCCATTCGCTGTGCTCAGGAGGTCGTACCATAGCTCTGCCCGAGTCTAAAGACCGAGAGCTCAAAATCTCGGTATCCAAGTCTTTCCTTAAAACAGTCAGCGCATATGCAAACTACCGGACAGGCAGCATCATCTTCGGCATGGCGGATGATGGCACTATCGTGGGCCTTCCTGACATCGATAAAGATTGTCTGCGCGTGGAGCACATGATCCATGACTCCATCGATCCACGACCCCGCTACACAATAGAGGTTGACAGCAGATCTGGCACTATGACCCTTACCGTATTCGAAGGGCCGGACAAGCCTTACCTCTACGAAGGGAAGGCATACATC
Organism: Atopobium sp. oral taxon 416; assembly: GCF_018128285.1. Lineage (NCBI taxonomy): Bacteria > Bacillati > Actinomycetota > Coriobacteriia > Coriobacteriales > Atopobiaceae > Atopobium > Atopobium sp. oral taxon 416. Next base: position 475,975 of record NZ_CP072380.1, on the reverse strand, counting down.
AGAAACGACTCTTCGACCATAGAGGCAGGTCCGCTGGAGCTGAAACGGCTCGTGCTCGCCGGTAAGCACATGTCTTTCGATCAGCTGCCGGCAGACAACCAGAAGATGGAGTTCGGCTCCCTCAAGCAGCGTCTGCATGACAGACTCGGGGTCGACAGATTCGACAGGAACACCTTGCGGACGCTTGGGCTAGCGGATGCAGACGGCCAGCTCGTGAATGCTGCTGCACTTCTGTCCGATTCCAATCCCTTTCCTGGAATCGATATCATGAGGTTCGGCGAGAGCACATCGGAGATTCTCGAGAGAGCGCGCATAGGGGGATGCTCGGTGCTCGACCAACTCGATAGGACAATAGGCATTGCCGAAAGAAACTATACATTCGAAAAAGTAACAGCAACCACCAGAGAGCGGAGCGAAAGATTGCCTCTGGATGCTCTCCGGGAGACGCTCGCCGACGCAATTGCGCATCGCGCATGGGATATGCTGGCTACCATTACAGTCGCGATGCACCCTGACCGTGTTGTGGTAACATCTCCTGGCTCGCTCCCCTCAGGGATCGAGAGAGAGGCCTACCTTGCAGGTGGTCTATCTGTACCTAGAAATCCGACCCTTGCCACGGTCATGTTCAGACTGGGCTATATCGAACTCTTCGGGTCCGGAGTTCCGCGCATCCGGGAAGCCTATCCAGAGGGGGAACTGCCTCCTCGCTTCGATGTGCTCGATGCGAGCATCCGTGTAACGCTTCCCACGTTCGGCTCCCATCCTGCCACAACAGTAGAAGAAAAAGCAGTCCTGAATGCATTGCCCACAGGAATGCTCATGTCTCGAAAGCAGATTGCGAACGCCTGCGACATGAGCCTTTCGACGACAGGACGTCTCCTTGCTTCGCTCGAGCAGAAAAACCTGGTGGAACGCAGTGGAAGAGGCAGAGGGACGAAGTATTCGCGGAGAGCCTAACGAAAAGCAGTACCCGCCCAGAAGTCTCAGACGTTCTCAAATCTTCCGCCCGCCGCAAACTCGAGCAGCAGATGAGCGCAGGAATGCACTATGTCCTTGAAGCGGGCAACGTCGTCCTCGGAGAATCCAAAATTGCCTTCCCAGACATCATCGGGAAGCCAGCAAGCGACATGGTGAAAGCCATCATGCCCGTCTGGTCGCTCAATGTATGCCGGAACTGCGGTGGTTAATTTGGACCTGATTCCTACGCTGCCAGCCCCAGATCCTTCCGGTACTGCATGGGGCTCCTGTATCCGAGATCGCTCTTGATCTTCTCGTCCCGATACCATACCAGATACTCGTCCAGAAGCTCCATGAACCTCTCCATCGTGACTCCCGTCCAGTCGCATCCGTAGAAGAACTCCACCTTCAGCCTTCTGGACAGTCCCTCCGCCCTGGCATTGTCGGGGCTTGAGCCCTTGCGCGACATCGATCTCCTGAGGCCATATTCGCTGCAGATGCCGATCCATCCGGGCCACCTGTAGTGGCAGCCGCAGTCGCTGTGAACGATCGGATGCTCGCCCTCCCCGAGCTGGCTGCATGCGCCGAGAAGCGACGAGTTGGCCATCTCGGCATCGGGAGAGCAGGAGATGCTCCAGCTTATGGGCATGCCGTCAAAGCAGTCGACTATGGGAGAGAGGTAGGCCTTGCCGGCAGGGATCCTGAATTTCGTGACGTGCGTGATCCATACCTCGTTGGGGGCATCGGCGCCGAAATGGTGGGCGCCGTTTGCGCCCCTGAGCAGGGTTGTCCGAGGCATCCGATATCTCGCCTGCATAGGAGCTGTAGCGCCTGCGCCTCTTCGCCGCCTTCGCCTCGAGGCCCTCCTCCTTCATGATCTTCCTCACGGTCCATTCGCCGAGGCCGGTCTCCGAGGCGATGCGGCGGTATCCGTATCTCCCCTGGCTGCTGTCGAAGGAGACAACGACCGAGGCGCGGGCCTGCGTGTGCGCTCCACTCTCGCCACGCTCCAGGGTATGGGAGGCATACTCATAGCTGCTTGAGCCCTGTCAATATAACGGACAGAGGAATCTCAGATTTTTTGGCTCAATCCCAAAACCTGTTGATATGACGCCATGTGGGACGGAGATATAGTACGAATATAAAAATGGATCTCGTATAATTGTGTGTGACCAAACATACAAAATAGGAGATCCATATGCATGTTAACACACAGCCGCTTATTCAGGGAGAATTGCTTGATACAAGATCAGAAGATCTTCGTGCTGATACCTATGATCTGATTGATTCAATTTCTGATATACAGCTCCTGAGTGGCATTTTAACATTCTCATCAGGTCTGCCCTCCTTTACCCAGGTTGGTATGCCGGAGATGGCCGTTAAAGAGATCTCTGTGGGCACATCATCTAGACCTGCCAAGCGCAAAGTCACTGAATACTTCTTTAAGGGAAAGCTGAATCGTCTGAACGGACAGCCGATCTAGTGCAGCTTGTGTAGCCAGAAGACGGTGTATAACGGCACAGCCGAGGTTGACTTGAAACACATTGCTATGGGAGGTATCTATACTCACATCGTTGTATCCAAGCAGCGAGCACTCTGCCAGAATAAGAACTGTGCGGCTAGCACTTATACAGAACCCGTAGATTTCAAGGCTCAGGGACATCTGATTAGAGCTGCTCTTGAGAACTATACATGCGATCTGCTTCGCTTTTAACTGACAATGAAGGAAATATCCATCATTGCCGGTTTTAAGCAAGAATAGCGTCAAGGGAATCGATAAGAAGCGTCTTCAGGAACTGTATACCGTCAACGGTAAAGGTAAGGAACTGAAGAAGCCTACAGAATACTCAAAGTATCTTGGCATTGATGAATTCCTTCTTCATAAAGGCCATAGATGCGCTACGTTGATCATGGACATGAAGAGCGGAGATGTGCTCTACCTTGCCTGTGGCAAGAAGAAACAGACTGTATATGACTTTATTGACTGGATCGGCATCGACTGGATGAAAAACGTCAAGGCTGTGGTCTGTGATATGAACAGTGACTTTGAAGAAGCTTTCAAGAAACGCTGTGGGTGGCTAGATATTGTCTATGACCATCTCCATCTGATCAAAAACTTCAATGACAAGGTGGTATCAAAAGTCCGTAAAGAGGAACAGAAACGCCTGATAGAAGAAGGCAATACAGAAGCTGTCAAAGTTCTCAAAGGCTCCAAATATGTCCTGATGACAAATACTGAGACCAGCAAGCAGAAAGAGAAAGCTGCCAAAGCGGGCAAAATCATTGCCAAAGGAAGCGATCTGTTCAAAAAGCCAAAGGTGAAGCAAAAAAGCAGGAATTGAAGAAGAATACAAGAAGCTGTTGGATGAAAACAAGCTGTTCTTCACCATGGATCTGGTAGAAGAACAGCTTAATAAAGCATACAAAGCAAATACCGAAAGAGGCATGAAGATTCATATTAACCGGATCATACGCACCTGCAAAGCAACTAAGAACAAGCATTTCATGTGGTTTGCCAAGCTGCTTAAGAACCACATGAAAGGAATTATCTCTCATGCACGAGTTCATATCTCATCCGGCAAAGTTGAAGGAACCAACCAGATGATCAAGACACTGAGACGCAAAGGATACGGCTATCCGGATGATGAATATTTCTTCCTGAAGATCATTGATGCCAGCAGGAAATTCTCATGACCTCTGAGGTTATCTATCAACAGGAATTATGACTGAACCTCTTTTTATGCGACCTGCATCACCTCTACCGGCACGCGATCTCCTATGGACTTATGCGGGCGGAAGCGGTTGTAGTACGACTCGATTAAACTTGTGTGCCTTGTGCTTGGTCGTGGATGCGTCTAAGAGGCGCTTGTGGTAGTACCACACGTTCTTGAGCGTGGCGAAAAACGATTCGGCGACCGCATTGTCGTGGCAGCTTCCGGTTCTCCCCACGGAGAGCCTCACGTCGTGTACGGCTGAGCAGGCGGCCAGCTTTGAGCTTATGTACTGGCTGCCTGGGCTGCTTAGAATATGGCCCCTTTGGCCACGTATCCGCGCGAATATGCCATCTTCAGGGCAAAGACGACAAGGCCTGCCCTCATGTTGTCCTGTATGCTTCAGCCCACCACCATGTGTGTGCACAGATGGTGCGCGACGGTAAGATATATAAAGCCTGCCGTGGTCCTGCGATAGGTTATATCGCCCATGAGCTTGGCTGTCGGAACGGGACACGAAAAGTCCCGTCCGATGAGGTCGGGGCGCTCGGGGGTATCAGGTGCGGGCAGCGTCGTCTTCTTCGATGCATTGGATCAGATGCCGCCTATCCCAGCTCGACCATGCACCTCCGTACGCGGTAGCGGGTCGTGCCTGTAAATTTTGCGTAACTTTGGATCTCCTGTGAGCTTGGATCAGACCTTGCGAAAGCCGAAGCGCCTGTCGCTTTCCTCCCATATCGCACAGATGACTTCCTTGAGGGGACCCCATAGGTCCTCACCGCCTTTGGCCTTGAGCCATCTGTAGAAGTGAGCCCTGCTCACCTCCAGTACACGTGCCATCATCGAGACGCTGTAGGTTGCCCTCTTTGCTAGCATGAGCTAAAACCTGTCCTTCGTCAGAGGACCCCGGCGAAGAAGGCTGCCTCTTTTTTAGGAACTTATTTTCGCTCTCGAGCTCGTGTATGCGCCTGTTGGCCCTGTCGAGCTCCTTCTGCTCCTCGGTCCTTGCCTGGGTCACCCTTCCGGTCTTGTTGTGCTTGATGATCCAGTCGTTTAAGGTCTTGTCGTTGGCCTCAAGCTTTGCGGCGCATTCTCTGATGCTCTTCTTCGGGTTGGCCTTACGTGCCTTCCTGTAGTAGTCGATGGCCTCGAGGTGATACTTCCTCAGTGTAGTGTTTGGGTGTTTCCGGCTTCGTGCGGGACTTTGCCTTCTCTATCTCGCTTGCGCTCAGCGACATCTCATCTCTTCAATCTGCTGGTGTTGGTAGGTGGGTATCTGGACAGAGCATATCTGTTGTTAGTCCCTGAATCCCACTGTCCACCAAAAGATTACAGCTCAGGCCGCTACCAGCCTCTCGCAGGCGTCGGAGGTGACCACGCGCACGCCCGCCAGGCCGCGCGCGGCGAGCGAGGACAGGAAGCTCGACCAGGCCCCTTAAGTCTCGCCGTCGGCGAGCTCGACGCCGAGCACCTCCTTGCCGCCCGTCGGCGTCAGCCCGGCGGCCACGAGCAGCGCCTTCGGCCTGACGCGGCCGCCCTCTATGGGGCGGTTGCGAAACCTCTCGAGCGCCTCGTCGAGCTCGGAGCAGGCCTGCGAGACGGCCTGCTTGGAGAAGCCCCTGCCGCAGATCTCCTCCATCACGCGGCCGACCTTGGCTATCGAAACGCCGCCGACGACCATCTCGGCCATCGCGAGGACCAGGGCGGCCTCGGCGCGCCTGTAGTTGTCGAACACGAGCGTCTTGAACGAGACGTTGCGGTGGCGCGAGACGGCGAGCTCGACCGTGCCGACCCTGGTGACGAGGGAGCTCTTGCGGGTGCCGTTGCGGAAGTCGGTCCGCTCCTGCGTTTGCTCGTAGGGCTCGGCGCGCAGCTGCTCGGCGGAGTTTGCTGACAGGATCGCGTTGGGGGACTGCTGCAAGAGGAGCCGAAACGCATCCTCTCTGGAATCCGTAAGGACCTGCGCTATCTTGTCGCTTTCGAGGGTAATATTGATTCGAGCCATGCCCGGCCTTCGATTCTCTGTGCCTTTTGGTGATTGCAAGTTTACTTGGAAGACGGGCCTCTGGCTCGCTCCCGTTTTTACACCACTTTACGGACGTAACCAGTCGCTGCCCTGGGCGAGGCGCAAATCGCGCTTCACGTACAACTTTGAGAGTGGGTGGCGTGCCTGGCGCTGCACGGATCCGGCCAGCACTGTCGCGGCGCTCGCGCGTGGAGTGGCACACGCTCGGTGAGGTGTGCGCGCGCGTCTACACCGATCTGCAGGCCGCGCGCGGCAAGGGGCGCTTCGAGGGCGCAAGGCGCATCGGGATCGATAAGACCTCCTACAAGAAGGACCACAAGTACCTGATTGTCGTTATCGACCACGACCGGAGATGGCTGATATGGGCCCACAAGGAGTACGGCAAGGATGTGCTGAATCTGTTTTTCGACGAGCTCACCTGAGAGCAGAGGCGCGCTATCGAGGTTATCACCGCCGACGGCGCGCGGTGGGTCATGGACCCGTTCCATGTCGTGCAAGGGATAACCGATACGCTCGACGAGGTGCGCTGTAAGGAATGGCAGGTTGCGAAGAAGGCCGCCGACGCGATCAAGGGCAGCCGCTTCGCGCTTGTTCAGGGCCTGGGAGCTAAAAAGAGGACCTGCGGGCCGTGTTCAGGGCAGGGACGGCCGAGCTTGGCATAGGCAACGGCCGCGTCGAGGCGATCAACAACAAGATCAAGATGACGGTCAGGATGGGCTATGGCTTCCGCAACACCGACAACCTCATCGGAGTGCTCATATTGAGGTGCTCCGACAGCAGGCCGACGCTTCCGGGAAGGGCCGAGGAAAGCACGAAGAAGAAGGCTGCTTAGATGAACTTCTCACCCACAGAAACTACCGAAGACTCTAAAAATCTGAGATTCCTCTGTCCATTATATTGACAGGGCCCATACCGCGTGAGCACGCCCTCATGTCCGCGGTCGGCGACGCGGGAGGCTCGGATTAGGGACCCACACCTCCGCTTCTGACGGGGGCGGACCCTGGCACAATTGCGCAGGGTCCGCTCACCTCACGCGGGAATTCCGCTCAAATCCCGATGTGAATTTCGCGCAAGACCTATTGACACAACACAGCCAGGAGCGGGGTGTGGTGCGTGACAGTGAAGGCCAAGGACAGAATGGTCGAGAGCCTGTGGGTCCTGACCAGGGCGAGGGCGTCCGCACTGAAGGCGCACAAGGCCGCGATCGAGCAGATCCGCTCCTTGATCGTCTCGGCCCCTGACGCCGTGCGCGACCAGTAGTGCGCGATGACAACCGCCCGCCTCGTCCCCAGATCACGCTGCGTCAAGGACGGGCGCATCGCCCTCAAGACGCTCGCCGATCGCTACCAGAACCTCGACGAGGTGGGCGAGCTCGGTACGACCATCGGAGCCATCCTCGAGGAGAAGTGCGTCAGCTCGCAGGGCGCTGTCCAGCTGATGATCACCGTGGAGGGACAATCCGGAGAGGCTCAAGCAGCGAGTCGTCGTTCGCGATGCTTGTGCGGGGTGGCAGCGTGTCCTGTGTCGTCGGGGCTCACAACGCGCCACAGGCTCAACAGGGGCGCTGGCAGGGCAGCGAACAGCGCGATACACATCGCTGCGCCAGGAAGGCTGAGGACGGACGACAGGACTCGCGCTTAGGTGGCCCGCAAGATGTCTAAGGGACACTCCAAGCTCGAGGCAATACGATGCGTCAAGCGATACATAGCGCGCGAGCTGTACTATGACATCATTGCCCAGAACCGCATGTTCAAAACGACTTGACAATTAGAAGGGCATCACAATCTTTCCCTGCCTTTCCCGCATGCCGGTCTAGAAAGGCCGTGTGGTCGGTCCTCTCTGGCACGTCATAGGGCATTAATCATCGTTTCCCTAGGGTGGGGACACCATCGGACGCGGGCTTTCGGTAGCAAGAGCCAATCCATGTCGAACAAACCCAGCCCGTTCACACCCATCCAAACTTATAACTATTTCGCTAAGATGAGTCGCGTCGAGATATCCTCTGTAGCATCAGCCATGATGCCAATAGGATCACTGTCGCAGATGATTGCATCTGCATCCTTAGGGAAACCGAAACTAAAGAGCCCGGGTGCATTTATTTTCTCCGCATCCATCATCACGTAGGTAACAGCAGCACACTTCAAGAAAGCCTGCTTCAGTTGTGCCATGCCTTCAAAGTTTGTAGCAAAGCCATTCTGTGATGAATAAGCCGTAGGACACACAAAACTAATATCAGGGTGGAGTGTAGAGAGCGCACGTACAGTAGCAGGGCCAGTTACGTAGCGATGACCTTTACGCAGCTTGCCCCCAAGTAGGAAGACATCTGACTCTGGTAGCGATCTATCTACATAATCTGCAATGGTTAGGTCTGCAGTAATAATCATAAGGCCTCTACGTTCACGCAAAGCACGAACAAGAGCAAGCCCTGTTGTACCGGTATCAACCAAAACGGACATAGAATCTTGTACAAATTCTGCTGCTCGTTCGGCAATAAGACGCTTCGCTTCCACATTAACATTCATACGTTTATCCTGAACAGAGACAGTAAGTGCACGACCGAGTGAGACAGCACCACCGTGTGTACGGCGAAGCTTTCCATCCTTTGCAAGAGTATCTAAATCTGAGCGTGCAGTCACTCGAGACACACCGAACTGCTGTGCAATCTCTGAGACCTGTACTGAGGCATTCTTATCCAGAAGCTTGAGAATTTCTGTACGGCGTTCCTCAGCGAATTCTGTCATGATTTCCCAATCTCTACTTATGCAACTATCTGACCACAGTGCTTACAAATCAATATGTGAATAAATTGTGACGATAGAATCTTATCCAGTCCCACTATAACATGTTTCTTTTTATATCTTTTATTTGCCATAAAAAGATTTTTTGATCTTTATATATCAAAAAACAAGCAAATGTATTTCCTCATTTTACACTCATGAGCATTATTTTTACCTATTTACCTGCATGTATTAGGTCGTTTACACTTAGAATGCATTCAAACAAATAAAAAGACCGGTCAAAATCAAAGTTTCTAAAAGCAAAACAGTAAGTCATAGGAGACTATGGAGAACAGTATGCTTACCACAACAAAAGAGATGCTTTTGAACGCACAAGCCGGTCACTACGCAGTAGGTGCCTTTAATGTCGAGAACCTTGAGTTTGTAATGGCAGTCATTAAAGCCGCTGAAGATAAAAACTCTCCTGTCATAATGCAAACCACTCCAGGGACGATAAAGTACGCAAATCTGGACTACTTTGTCGCAATGGTCACAACCGCAGCAAAGAGTGTACGTATTCCGATAGCGCTGCATCTTGATCATGGTGATAGCTTTGGACGCTGTATGCAAGCACTCCGTGCAGGTTATACCTCCATTATGATCGACGGTTCACATGTACCCTTTGAAGACAACATAATCCTCACTTCCTCCGTCACCAAAGTAGCAGGCTCTATGGGAGTTCCTGTAGAAGCAGAACTCGGTAAAGTTGGTGGTAAGGAAGATGACAGACCGGCAGTAGAGGGAGAAAACCCTTTCACTGATCCAGCAGAAGCCGAGGAGTTCGTTGCGCGCACCCACTGCACCTCACTTGCAGTTGGGGTGGGAACCGCTCATGGTATATACAAAGGAACCCCACACATCGAGCAGGAAATCTTAAAGGAAATCCGCAAACATGTCGATATCCCCTTAGTTTTACATGGAACCTCTGGAGTACCTGACAATCAAGTAGCAGAGGCCATCCAAAACGGTATCTGCAAAGTCAACTATGCAACCGAGTTGCGCCAAGCATTTACTAAAGGATTTATGGGCTATATGATCCAAAATCCTGCATGCTTTGATCCGAAGAAGCCGAGCAAAGAAGGTATGCATAACATCTATCAAGTAGTTTGTTCGCATATGGACAACTTAGGCTCAACCAATAAGGCTTAAAAGCTATATTTACCACCCTAGCAAAGGAGGAGGAACACATGATTCTCACAGTCACTATGAATCCCTCAATCGATACCGCTTACTCGCTTGATCATCTTGCAATTAACGATGTGAACCATGTGGCTCCGCACAAGACCGCAGGTGGCAAGGGATTGAACGTGAGCCGTGTACTTGTTCAGTTAAGAGATCAAGTATTAGCTACCGGCCTTCTCGGTGGTCATATGGGAGCCCTACTTTCTGATCTTATGAAAGAAGACAATATTCCCAATGACTTCACACCCATTGCAGGTGAAAGCCGCACATGCTTGAGTATCTTACACGAAGGTAATCAAACCGAACTTTTGGAGAGTGGACCTGTTGTAAGCGAAGAAGAACTTAACACTTTTATCGCACACTTCACTAAGCTCGTAGAGAAAGCCTCCGTTGTGACCATGTCCGGCAGTCTTCCTCGTGGTCTTCCCGCCAACACCTATGCAACACTTGTTGCTATCGCACGCCAGAACAACGTCCCGGTACTTCTCGATACCTCTGGTACCTCTTTGAAAGCAGCACTTGTGATAGACACAAAACCTACCCTTGTTAAGCCCAATCTGAAAGAGATCAACGGCCTGCTCAACACATCCTTTGCATCAAACGAGACAGACAAACTTATGGATACATTGACACAGGATAATCGTTTTGCAGGGATCGAGTGGGTCGTTGTCTCAATGGGCAAGGATGGTTCTATCGCTCTTCATAACGGGAAACGATTGCGTGCTCATTCAGCTTCAATCAAAGCAGTCAACGCAACAGGCTCAGGAGACTCAACGATCGCAGGCTTTGCACATGCAATTGCTGGTGGTGCTGATGAAAAGACAACCTTAAAAATCGGAAACGTCTGCGGCACTTTAAATGCAATGGATCTACAGACAGGACATCTGAAGATGGATAGCTGGGACGATATCTTCGCACACACAACCGTAGAAGAGTTTTAGGAGAGGAAACCATGGAATTGAGCATTACATCTGGGAAACTTACAGTGGGACTCACAACGAAGGGAGGTACTCTTATCTCTATCAAAGCAGGAGGCCTGGAGTATCTGTGGCAGGGAGATCCGACGGTCTGGAGTGGACAGGCTCCAATCTGCTTCCCTATCTGCGGGTCTCTGAGAAACAATACTGCCACAACTCTTGATGGGGATACCATCAATCTGCCTCGTCACGGTTTTGCGAGAAAACAAGAATTCACACTGATTGATCAGACTAAAGATTCTGCAACCTTTGCACTTGCGACCACGCCCATCCTCAAAGAACAATATCCTTTTGATTTTGAGTTCCGTTCCCACTACCAGATAGCAGATGCAACGCTCACTGTGACCTTTGAGGTTATCAACCACGGTAACAAAGACCTGCCATTTTATATCGGAGGACACCCTGCATTCAGATGCCCCCTTGAAATTGGAAAGAGCTACTACGACTATCAGGTGACGTTTGAGAAGGAAGAACCACAGTCAGTTCCAACACCCCTTGCAGAAAGTGGTCTTATCGATGTAGATCGCCGCATGGTAGCGCCTCAAAACAATGTAACCTCCCCACGCAAAGGACGGGTCGTCGCCCTTTCTCACGAGTTGTTTGCAAAAGCCGAAACTATCTATGACACGCTTAATAGTCGTCAACTCGAATACTCTGATAAACAACATACACACGGAATTCATCTGAGTTTCCCCGAATTCCCCTATCTGATTATCTGGTCTAAACCTCAAGCGGATTTTGTTGCACTTGAACCCTGGGGAGGACTTTCTACCTGCTCAGATGAAGACAATGTATTCGAGCATAAGCATGGTTGCCTTATTGCACCCCCCAACGAGAGTATTTCCCGTAGTTTCACTATTAACGTATTCTAATAATTGATATAAGAACTAAATTGCACGACATGAGGGAACTATGAACCATAGGACGGCAGAAATTGTCCAGCTTCTTGCAGAGGGATCCAAGCTGACACTTTCTGGCCTTGCTCAACACTTTAATGTGTCCGAGCGCACAATACGAAATGATATAGCAAGTCTCAATGACTCACTACTACACGCTGGACGCGCGGGCGTAACGCTCGAACGTTCAGGTGCAGTTGTATGCCCAGAAGACCCTTCGCACCTATTAACAGAGGATATTCCACTCGATACCTCAAACTATCAGCCAACACCTACAGAGCGTGTTAGTCTTGCATGTATCCACATCCTCTGTACCGATAAACCAACAACCATTGCAGAAGTGGCAGAAAAACTGCATATTAGCCGTAATACTTTAGTTAAAAGCTTACCAGAGATCCGTACCAAAGTCAGTGAGGCTGGACTTACCTTTCGCTCACAGGCAAGCAAAGGTATTACGATTAAAGGTGACGAGCGCTCAAAACGTCATCTCTTGTTGCAACTCTTCTTAGATTTAAAAGAAAGTCCTGCGGCAACACTGTTGCCAATTCAGCCGGATCTTGACAAAGAAAAAAGAGATTCTATCGATGCTATCCTCTCTCAACAAGAAGAGCAGTGGGGTTGTGTATTAACTGGCTATGCGCACCACCATGTCTTGAGCTATCTCTGCATTGCACAAATGCGCAGCTCCAAAGGTATGCAGATTACACAGGCTCAACATAGTGACAGTATCTTGCATGATATGGCATGTAATATTTGGATCAGTATCGTACAAATGTACAAACTGGAACACGATGAAGCAGAAGTAGATACGCTTGCGGATTTACTAGAAAAGCAACGGTACATCCGTCGTGACCTTCAACCTTCCAGTGCTCCAAAGGTACAGCTGCTGACAAAGATTCTCATTGAACGCCTTTCAGATGAGCTAGGCATCAATTTGAATGATGATTTCATCTTCTTTGAAAATCTCTCGAATCACTTAGAATCCGTTCTAAAACCCGATCCCGTTGAATATCCAGACACTCCTTTAGTGCGTGAGGTTGTACAACAGAACAAGCCAATCGTAGATGCAGTACGTGCCTGTGACGATACAGTTCGCTCACATATTCACCGCGAACTGACAGATCTAGAGATAGGCTATATTGCTTTACATGTTTGCGCAGCTATTGAGCGCAAAAAGGAACAAAATCCAGACCTTCGCATCATACTTGCTAGTAACGCTGGTGTTGGTACATCTCAACTCTTAATACAAGAACTACGGCATCGTTTCAATATACAGATTTCAAGTACTGTTACCGCGCATGAAGCTGAGAAGCTTTCTCCTACCGATGCTGATCTTGTCATCTCGACTGTACCTTTAGAATCTTGCGCAGTCGGATGGACACAGGTATCCCCACTTCTTAAAGAAACAGACCAACTAAAGCTCTCTCAAACTATTGACTTATTGCGCAGCGCGCAAAGCCTTTCTGCTACAGCATCGAAATCGAGAAACAATACTGAGCCTTCTGCTCAAGGGGTAGTGAGTACAATAGCGCCAATTGTCTACGATTTAGATAGTAGTCACGCTCCGCAGTTGATGCGCGCTATCCGCCGGGCAGTCAATAGTTACTTTGCCGAAGATACGCAACACACCGACAATCCATCCTCTCCTGCTGCACATGATTTTTTGAGACCCTCACATATTCGTCTCGACGTTGCGTGTAGTGATTGGAGAGAAGCCATCCGTGAGAGTGCTCGGGTATTAGTAAGGGGTGGCTATATAGAACCACGCTACGTAGATGCTTGCATTAAAAACGTTGAAGAAAATGGACCTTACATCGTACTGTGTCCAGGTTTTGCAATGCCTCATGAAGGAATCGATCAAGGTTCACTTGAAGTTGGCTTCTCACTGATTCGGTTAGCAAAACCTATCAATTTTGGATCAGAGGAGAACGACCCTGTCGAGTTCGTCTGTTGCTTCTCTGCTGTGGACCATAAAAAGCATCTCCATGCCTTCTTTAATCTCATTAACATGATGAGGAAACCTGGGGTCAGAGAGTCACTCCGTGAAGCTACTACGCCTGATGAGGCAGCGCTTATCCTTCAGATGGAAGAGATTGGTCTAAGCAAGTAGTCTAGGGCTGTAAAATGCTGTGAAGCCTCAAGTACATATTCTTTTGTTTAGTTACATATACCAAAACCGTTCACGCTTGATACCTGGTGAGCGGTTTATTTTTTACAGTGAATGGTGCCGAGCATAAACACACAATTTATTTTAATTACACTACCACTGCTTAAAGATTTGACAACCCCTTTGCAATCAAATTGCAGAACAATGAACCAACAAGGCGTCTACCTGCACATCTATAATGTAATCATGAATAAAGGGGATGACACATGATTTGGGAAGAACTCGAAACCAATCGAATTTTACTTAATACGGATGCGAACCGCATGGAAGATGTCATGCAGACCGTGGGCGGCAAACTGATTGAACTGGGATACGGTAAAGAGAGCTATGTTCAAGCCCTCATTGACCGTGAACGAGAGTATCCTACTGGTCTTGATATCAATGGAGTAGGTGTTGCAATACCACACACTGAAGTAGAGCATGTCAACAAAAGTGGCATCGCTATTGCTACTTTAAAACATTCAGTCATCTTCGAAGATATGGGATCAGAAGGTGATGTAAATGTACAACTCGTATTCGTGCTTGCAGTCACTGATCCTCATGAACATATAGAAGAGTTACAGCGCATCATTCAAATTCTTCAGGATGGCAATACACTGACCAAGATTTTGAATAGTGCTAGTGAAGAAAGCGTCATAGATACCATCAAAGAAAAGGAGCAAACATTATGAAAAAGAAAGTCATTGTAGCCTGTGGCGGCGCAGTTGCAACTTCAACTATTGCTGCCAACCATGTAAAGGATCTTGCAAAAAAGAACGACATCGATGTCGATATATGTCAATGTCGTATTTCTGAAATCCCTTCCCATCTAGATGATGCAGTGCTGATTGTTCCTACATCCCGCATTAAGAAGGACTATGGAATCCCCTGCATAACTGGTATGCCATTTATTTCTGGAATTGGAGTAGAGAAGACTGAACGAGCAATTCTTGCTGTACTCAATAAAAGTTAGAGTACATCATGTTTGAGATCAAAGAAACCTGAAGGCATCGAACCGTAAGCTATCCTACATCCCAAACACATAAAAAAACGCGAACCTGCGGCAACAGAATTCGCGCTCAACCCCCCATACAACTTCTAAATTCCTCTATTTGGGAGTTAGCTGACCCACTTACTAAAGAAAGAGAGAAATCATGTGGGAAATTATATCAAACATTATAAATTATATAGTCGATATGGGTGCGTCTGTTATGCTACCCATAGTAATTTTCATCATCTCTATAATCGTTGGAGTTAAGCCCGGAAAAGCTCTACCTGCAGCACTTACATTAGGAGTTGGCTTTGTAGGCCTTGGCTTAATCGTTGGCTTAATGAATAACCAGCTAGGACCTGCGGCAGAAGCTATGAGTGAACGTTTCGGCCTGTCACTCAGTGTTGTTGATATTGGTTGGCCAGGCAACTCCCCAATCGTTTGGGCAAGCGAGATCGCTACAATCGCAATACCTGTAGCCATCGGTGTCAATATCTTGATGCTCCTTCTAAAGTGGACTCATACAGTAAATATTGATATCTGGAACATCTGGCACATGACCTGTACGGGAGCAATCGCCTATGTAGTCACTGGAAACTTCTGGATTGGTATCTTAGGCGTTGTTGTACACGCAATCATTGCATATAAACTCGGCGATCTCTGGGCTCCGCTTACTACTGACTACTTCGAACTCGATGGTATTACCATCCCACACGGAACCAGTGCAACAATGGCACCAATCGCTTGCGTTGTCGATGCAATCATCGACAAGATCCCTGGCCTCAATAAGATCGATATCAATGCAGATAACTTGCAAGATAAGATTGGGCCATTTGGCCAACCGGTTGTTATGGGCTTTATCTTAGGTGCCGTAATCGGCCTCTTAGCAGGATATACTCCCTCAGAGTTCCTTCCTTTAGGTATCAACATGGCTGCCGTTATGGTCTTAATGCCGAAGATCGTCAAGTGCATTATGGATGGCCTTGTTCCACTTACTGAACGTGCTCGTGAAGTTATGAATAAACGTTTCCACGGAGAACAGTACTATATTGGTCTAGATCCTGCTATTTTGCTCGGCGACTCACAAGTTGTAACTGCTGGTCTCATTTTTGTACCCTTAACGCTATTCATTGCTGTCCTTGTCCCTGGCAACCGTGTTCTTCCCTTCGCGGACCTTGCTACCATTGGCTTCTTCATCGCAATGGCAGTGGCAGTGCACAGAGGTAACCTGTTCCGTACGATAATCTCTGGTTTCTTTATCATGTATATGACCATCTGGATCTCCAACCAGACTATCCCTTGGCTTACTGCACTCGGTGTCTCAGTTGGTGCTATCGAAGCAGGCTCTACCATCGCTTCTCTCGATCAAGGTGGCAACCCGATCACGTATGTCTTCACACAGATTTTTACTCAAGAAAACATGCCAGGTATGATCGTAATTGCAGTAATTTACATCATCTGCTGGATCTTTGCGGTTCACACTTCACGCCAACGTGCTGCTGAACTTGCAGCTCTTCGCTACTGATGGTGGACAGCACTCCTGCATCCCCTTGAGCACGTGGTGCCTAGACGGTAGGATTTTGCCGGCGGAAGGCTTCGGTCCTAAAGCGCAATATGAATGTTCAAGGCAAGTATGCTGGCAAAGCTCTTTAAGAGGTCCCAGGGGGCTTAGGGATGAATGGAGGTCACAGACGTCTGGTTCGAAAAGCGCAGATGAGCGCAGGGAATCCTGCACGTGAGGGTGACACACGTCAGGGCCAGGCAGTGGTGAGCCCGGTCTGTCACAGGCGCTGCGGCACCTGTGACAGACGGGAGAGGACCTAAAGGCATCTCGACATCTGGCAATATGAGACGATCGTACACTGCGCAGTGCTAAGTGCCCCCCAAAGACGGCGTGCATGTCGCAGGGATGCCGCGAAAGGTTGTACCCGAAAACGGGCGTCGCCCGTGCCTTGTTGGCCATCACTGTCCTTTCCTAGGTTGGTGGCCCTAGAAAGGAAAGAAGACTAGGGGGCGGTGCTGATTGCGAGATTGATGAGTCGGCGCTAGGCGGTGCATCTGCCGAGAGCGGTGGTGCTAAACGCGGAGAATAATCACACAAGAAGCAGAGTAATCTCAAGACAACGAATTTTACATCAATAGAGAGGTTAAGCAGTAAAACTGCCACCTCTCTGAAGGAGCAAATCCATGACGGAAAAAATGATGGCAGGTGTCGTCCACGCAAATGACGATATCCGCTACGAAGCAATTGACAAGCCAGAGCCAAAAGTGGGCGAAGTTCTTGTAAAGGTTAAATACACTGGCATCTGTGGTTCCGATGTACCACGCGTGTTAGGTGACGCCTGCCACTTCTATCCCAATGTATTGGGTCACGAATTTTCTGGTGTCGTCTCAGAAGTAGGAGACAGGGTTGAGTCGGTAAAGCCCGGAGATCGCGTGGCCGGAGTACCTTTGATTCCCTGTATGAAATGTGAGGATTGTAAACGAGGTAATTTCTCACTCTGTAAGCACTATATTTTCATTGGTTCTCGTAAGTTTGGCAGCTTTGCTGAATATGTCTGCGTACCTGAACAGAATGTAATTAAATTCGATGATTCAGTCTCCTTTGAGCAAGCTGCACTCTTTGAACCAACGACTATTGCCTTACACGGTCTTGAACGGCTCGATTACCATGGTGGTAAAAATGTTGCAATCGTAGGTGGCGGTACTATTGGTATGTTCACCATGCTGTGGGCAAAAGCATTTGGTGCTCGTGAACTGACGGTGTTTGATGTTGTTCCTGAAAAGCTTGAATTTGCTAGGGAGCTCGGAGCTACCAGTACTATCAATTCAAAAGATAAGGATTGGCTGGCCCAAGCACTCGCTTTAACAGGTGGTCGTGGTTATGACTACGTATATGAAACCGCTGGTAGTGCTCTTACTGCTAAGATGCTCTTTCAGTTAGTTTGCAACAGAGGTCAGGCATGTCTGATTGGTACCCCAACCTCAGAGATTAAATTCTCTGTCGACGAATGGGAATGCCTCAACCGTAAAGAGTTCACACTTACAGGTTCCTGGATGAGCTACAGTGCTCCATTCCCGGGACACGAGTGGACCCTTACAGCAGATGCCTATCGCACTGGCATGATTCCTTTTGATGAGGGAATTATCTTTAAAAAGTTCCCCCTCTCCCAGATCGATCGGGCATTTGATATGTACCGCATGCGTGGAGCTGTTAAAGGCAAAATTCTAATAGACAGTGAAACATAAAAGGCAGCGCTGAATCGTGTAAACATCAGCGGTTGTAGTTTCAGAGTGGCAGGCAGCTTAGACAGTCTGCTACTCTTTTGCGCATCCTCCGCGCTCAAGACGGCCCTGAGGTCCTCCTTGAGTGTCCATGCGCGGGCGAAATGGTCCTCTGCGCGCTTCAGCTCCGAGAGTCCCTTTTGATACTCCGTCAGGTTCTCCAGATTCTTCGCGAGCGTACATTGGAGTGGCAACCCTTCTTGGGGTATCTCCCTCAGAGACTGAGACCTGCCTTCCTGAAACTGTATTTAGCCACAACAATCCGGATTTTTAGGTGGCGGATTAGCATTCTAAGTGCAACAGGATAGCCCGCTGAATGCAAGCGTGGCACACTCCGGAAGGCTACGATGTTGGTTGTCTCAATCAACGTCGAAAGATAGAAGGAATGTGCCACTACAAGCATCTCAAGCCTACAGGAGAGGGACTGCATAGCCAAGCTGCGTGGCACAAGGGAAGGTCAATTGCCTATATCGCGGCAGAGATCGGCAAGGACAGCTCCAGCATCTGCCGCAAGCTCAAGAGGAACGCACGCCACGGGCGCTTTAGGGCCTGCGCTGCCCAAAAGGAGGGCGGATGAGCGCCGCAGGAGATGCAGGCCGAAAAGGCGGCTTTCAGACCCTGCGCTTGCACAGAAGGTGCGCTTACTCATCATGGACAGACACTGGTCCCTGGAGCAGATAGACTATATCTCAGGCTCGAGGGTGGCGGCAGGTGCGTCGTTGAGCCTCTCGACTATTCTACCGGGAGGTCCATAGCCGCCGCCCTCGACCTGCCGGGATCCGGCCCCGAAGGCAAGATGCGGCGCCACCTGCGCAGGAAGGGGAAGAGGATCGCAGCAAGAGGCCTAAGACCAAAGGCAAGATCAGGATATCCCACACCGTGGATGAGAGGCCAAA
Organism: Atopobium sp. oral taxon 416; assembly: GCF_018128285.1. NCBI lineage: Bacteria > Bacillati > Actinomycetota > Coriobacteriia > Coriobacteriales > Atopobiaceae > Atopobium > Atopobium sp. oral taxon 416. The sequence continues at coordinate 457,131 of NZ_CP072380.1, read as the reverse complement.
GCAGGCCGATGAGAGGTCTCGTCTCGGAGACTGGGAGGACGACACGCTCGTCGGAGCCGGGCCCATGTGCCTGCTTATGCTTGCCGACAGGACAGTGAGGCTGCTTGCCGCGACTCGCTGTTAGACCATGATTGACCTGACGCCCCTGTCCTTCCAATAGCTCCAGAAGGGCTGCTCCATGTCTATGAGCGCACGCCTGGTATGGACATACCTGCCTTCTGCAAGCTGTCCTGAGAGTATATCCTTCTTCTCCCGCTGCGAATGCCTTACCTGCTCTATCCACAGAAAGCAGGCAAGATAAGTGCCCCAGCCACTTCGTAGAAGACCCCATGGGAAAAAGCAGGAACTCGCGCAGCCTTCGCTGCATCGCATTGACGAGGCTAAGCTCGCCGTGTGCTTGAAGACCCCAAGCGAAGAGAGCCACGCGCGCATATCCTGCATGGTCGTCAGTGGCGACCCATAAGCTGTCGACGATACCTGAAAGGGCATCTGTCAGCTTCCCGTCCGTGGGCCTGTCCCTGCCACAGAGGATGGCATATTCGTCCCTTAGGGAAACGATGATTAATTCCCAATGATGCGCCAGAAAGGACCAGCCACGTGGCCTTTCGCGGCCGGCATAGGCATTAATCATCGTTTCCTTAGGGAAACGATGATTAATGCCCCATAACGTGTTAAAGGGGACCGGCCACACGATTTTTCGCGGCCGGTATGCGGGAAAGGCAGAAAAGGTTGCTCATCCAGCACGTGCAAGAGCCGCCATCCTTACATTTGTCCTGCCCCATGCACCGCAAGAAGGCTCCAAGACGGATCAAGCGACGCTGAGAGCCGGGAGGTACAGCCTGCCGGCAAAAGATGCACATGAGTAAGGTTTGCAAGGGCGAGAAAGACTTAAGTGTGCAGGCATCTTCTCTATCCTCCTGTAGCGCTTCCTTAAGGGGCAGAAGCGCCGCTTCACGATAAGGAAGGGATGCTTCTGCCTTTGAGCAAACGCATGCCTTCCTGGACTCGATACCCTTCTCGGACAAGAGTGCACAGTTAAGACCCTTTATGGTCGAAGGTTTCCTTAGCAACGCTTTAGCGCATAGATGAGAGGTGTGGGTCTTTATGCGTCCTTAAGGGCGCTTCGCTATACCTATATAGCCTAAAGTCTGCGCAGCAGAACCTGTCATCTTCCCTTACGAGTGTGTGTGCCACAGGATATGTCAGATACATTCTAGGCGATCGTCTCCACACCATGCACAAGGCCACCTGCGGTATCCACGCCGATATGCGCCTTGTATCCGATACGCCAGGCTCCCCCTTTCTTGGACTGGTGCGCTTTAAGGGTCGCGCGCAAGGTCTTTGTTCTTCGTGAAGCTTTAGGGCCCAGGTGAAGGTCGCGTCCACCATGGAGCCGCCCCGCGCCGTGATCCCTGCCTTTTCGAGCTCTAAGTTCAGGTCGTGAAGCACAAGCTTTACCGAACTCCTCTCGCTTTAAGGCTATGGCGCATCTTCGCAAGTGTCGTCGCATCTGGTACCTGCGCTTGCATGAGGTCTGCGTGCACAGAAGCGCTGCCAGGAGTGGCAATCCAGGATAGCATCCTTAAGTTCCCTCGTCTTAAGGGAGCAAACATAACCTAAAGCAGGATACATCCTAAAGCTTTGTCTTTGCAGCGTGCACATGCCTGACAAGAGCCTGTCAGTGGTAGCTGGTATCTACCAGTGCAATCCAGCTATCCCACACAACGATTGTATCCATTTGCTCCAGGAATGCCTCTCGCCTGGTCTTTCTCCTCAGACCTTAGGATTTAAGGTCTTAAAAGCTCATCTGGCTGTCCATATCTGCCTTTTGGATATGCTGGAATGTGTGGATGTAGCTATACCATATCCAGAAAGACAGATAGGCATCTATGTGGGTATGGGCACTGCGTGGTTCGAGACATTTTAAGCCGATGTCATACAGCGTGTGGCCCCAGCTACCTCATCGAGGCGAATTAATCATCGTTTCCCTAGGTCATTCGCGCAGCACTCCACGCAGACCTTCTTGTTCGATATGCCACGGCAATGCACAACATGGCCGTGCGTGTGCGCCTCCCTCAGCATCTGGATGTTCGACCTTGCCCTGTTGTTTGCAAGCGACTCGTCGATGTAGATCCCAATCTTTTGGCAGGAGACGGTGGGTCCATACCTGAAGGCGCCAAGCGCTGCCTGCATCACCTCGAAGAGCCTCATGTGCATAAAACCACAATGTCCTTAAGGCTCACATGGCAGCTTTCGGCAAGCTCCTTCAAGCGTCATGCCTGCAAGCGTGCCCTTTGCATATGCGGCCCATGTGGCGGCCGTGGGCTTTGACATAGCCAGGACAGATCTTGTCTTTACAAAGAAGGTCTTGCCTCACGAGCAACACTTCCATCTCTTAAGGCCACACGCGTCGTGGCCCTTGCAATAGAAGCTGAGCGATTTGCACCTCGGGCACCTCTTGGGTGTTCCCGCAAGTGCAGAGCCTGCCATCTTCTTGGCTATGAGCGCCTCCAGTCTCTCTAAGAGCTCGCGCTTCTCGGCGATCCCCATCTTTTTGATCTGCTGCAGTATCATTGGACCCATCCGGGTCCTTTGATCCTCGATGTCTTTGTTTGACGACATACATTGTAGGCAAAGGCCCGGACACTTTTGGGCCCTTCTTAGGTCAATTATGGTCTAACAGCGAGTCTCGCGAGAAGATGCCACCACGACAGCAGGAGCGTCTCTAAGGCCGAAGTCGGGCTGCTGCAGGGACGTCCCCTCGAGACGCTCACCCCGGATAGGGGCAAGCAGTTCGCAGGGCATACAGAGCTCACAAAGGCCTTGGGAGGTGTGCAGTTCTACTTCTGCGACCCTCACCATCCCTGGCAGAAGCCGACAGTGGGAAACACTAACGGGCTCCTGCGGGAGTTCTTCCCCAAGGGCACCGACTTCAGCAAGGTCACGGACGAGGAGGTGCAGCATGCGGTGGAGCTGATCAACGACAGGCCGAGGAAGGTCGAAGGTCCTGAAATACAGGACAGCCAACGAGGTCTTTAGGGAGATGTTGCACTCAGCTTGACAATCTGCCCCTTAATATCGCGCTCTCATCTGGGCCCTTGAGCGAATCTCACCCATAGAAACTACCGAGGAGCCCTTTTGTGCATGCTCCGATACTGTCTGGCCTCCGAAATGCCGATGCCAGGCCTTGCCTAAGAAGAGTACCGGAAGGCAACTGTTTCCCGGTACTCCATGTTTATCAGAGACTTCTTCTCACATTCCGAAGCCTGAAGCCTGCTCCTCGCACGAGATACGGCAGGAAGATACGGTCTGACTCTGCGATATGGCCGATAATCCTGTCACGTGCATCGAGCGCAAAGCTCTGGCGTGCAATCTCGAGTTCTCCTGTGTAGCGGCCATACGCCTTCGTGCTCATAAGGATGTCTCCCGGCTGCACCTGGACCTCACCGTGCCTGTCTGCCTCGGGCGCCTCCGGCACATCCTTCCAGCACCTCGACTCCTGCGAGCGCAAGACCCAGGGCGAGGAGTCCGGCCTGTCATGCTGCGCGCGGTCGAAAATGTAGTGGAAAGGCTCTTCGACCTCGCAGCCAAGGCTCACGTATCCGCAGGAAAGCTCACCAATGCGCTGCCAGACATGATCGGATACATCGGGATCGCCGATGAGTACGATATCCGTCGCAACAGAGCCAAGCTCGAGCATGTCGCACACGAGCTCATCACCAGTATCCCCTCTATGTGCTTCGACCGTAGGAAGGCCCTGCATAAGAGGTCCGCGCAGTGTCTCGTCTCCCGGCACGAATGCCATCGTCTTGAAACCGAGGTCCTTGAGCCTCCTGTTCACAGCAGCCACGTAGTCGATCGAGAGCCCCGTGAGCGGCTTCGGATAGAAGTTGTGGCAGGCACTGAAGCGCGTGAAGTCTGCTCCTGCGCGCCGCCAGGCCGCTATATCTTCCTCCGTAATTGTCGAAGCATTGAAGACCACATGGAAGCTGCCCGAGAGCTCCACCGTCTGTCTGGCATCAAACCCGTCATCGAGTCTCACATACTCGATACCCAGGCGCCTGAGCTCGAAATAGTCGCGGCATCCGAGCTTTGCGAGCGTCGCCGGCGATATGTCGCAGATGAGCTTGATGTTGTGATCACGGCAGAGCGCAAGGAGCTTCTTCGCCCCCGCCGCATCGTCGATGCCATCCTCCTCCGGTATCTGAAGCGACGTGAAGGCGTAGTGGATACCAGCAAGCGATGCCTTTTCCACGATTTTCGACGCAAAGTCTGCCCCAGATGAGAGATAGAGCGATATGCCGCACTCCATGAAGGTCCCTCCTGCTCATCTGCATCCAGTTGTGTTTTTCCTAAAAAGCGAGCCTGCAGCCAAGCCGCAGACCCGCTCCCCTGCATTCCGGCGGGACATGGAACCGCCGGAGATAGTGAAGTTTAAGCTTCGGTGCCGAAGACATCGTTGATGCGGTCCTCATCCACGCCGAAGAAGTACGTGAAGGCAAAGCCTGCTGCATAGGCTGCAAGCATCGCGACGACATAGAATCCCTGCGTGCCCGGAACGACAATCAGAAGACCGAAGAGGCCCGAGACGCCCTGGGAGACCGTACCAAGATGAAAGAGCCAGGCAAGGACGCCGCCGATGCCAGCTCCCAGGCAGGCCGTCACGAATGGCTTACCGAGTGGCAGCGTCACGGCATACATCAAAGGTTCACCGATACCGAGGATACCGACAGGGATGGACTCGCGCAGGTACGTCTTGACGCGCTCGTTCTTGGTCTTCACATAGAGGGCAAGGCCAGCGCCGACCTGTCCGCCGCCTGCCATCATGAGGATCGGGAGCAGATAGTTGATACCGCCGGTCGGGCCAGAAGGATCGTTGAGCATTGCATGGATCGGTGTGAGCGCCTGGTGCAGGCCCACAGAGACGAGCGGCAGGAATGTGGCAGAGAGCAGATAGGCGCCGACAACGCCGAGCGTGTTGTAGAAGAAGAACAGGATGAAGAAGATGCCCTGGGTCAGGAATGCGCCGACCGGCTGCAGGACGAGCACGGCGACGACCGAGCCGATGCAGACCGTGAAGAGCGGGGTTAGGAACGTGTCGAGCGCACTCGGCATGACCTTATGGAACTTCTTCTCGAGCCACGCAAAGAAGATGCCGCAGATGAGGGCACCTAAAAGGCCACCTGCAGACGGGTTGTAGACCGTCGAGAAGTTGATCGTGAAGGCGCCATTAGCGAAGGTTGGGACCGGAAGCGCGATCGGCAGATTCACGGCTGCAGCACCATCAGACGTCTTGAGCAGGAGCGGCATAGCCGTGTTCGAGATGGAAAGGGCACCTGCCATGGCACCGAGGATGCCGGAGCCGCCAAACTCCTTACAGGCATTCATACCGACAAAGAGCGGAAGATACAGGAAGAGAGCCCAGCCCATCGTGCGGATGCACTGGTACCACCAGACGCCTGCAAAGGCGTTGCCGCTCGAGACGTTGATGACATTGGCAATGCCGTTGATGAGGCCTGCGGCGATGATACCAGGAAGCAGTGGTACGAAGATGTTCGCGATTTTCTTGAGGAAGCGCTGGACCGGCTTGTCGTGCTTCGCCTTCTGCGCTGCCTTGTTCTTCGCAGCAGCATCGTTCACGATATCGGCCATATCGTCCGGCTTGATGCCGGTAAGCTTCGCGAACGGCTCGAGAACCTTGTTCACCACACCCGGCCCGAAGACGATCTCATAGCGGTCGCCGTCAGCGACAAGACCCATGACGCCGTCGACCTGCTTCAAGGCTGCTTCATCGACCCTAGAAGAATCGACTACCTTGACCCTCAGCCTTGTCATACATGCCATGTTGCCCACGACATTGGATTTGCCGCCTACTGCGGCAAGGACACTCTTGGCTATCCCTTCGAAATCCTTGCTCATTGTTCCTCCTTGTTGTGCTATACCTCGCAGATGGTCCCCCTACACCATCCGCTCAGTACCCTTATCAGCTTCCCTTGAGAGCCTGGCGAACCTTGCCACCCGTTGCATCGAGGCGACACTTCGCCTCGTCTGCCGTGACGTCCGCCAGGATCGCCACGATCGCGCATTTCGCGGAGCCCTTTGCCTCGGCGAGCGCACGCCCTGCTTCCGCTCTTTCGCAGCCAGTCGCCGTCATAACGATATTCTGGGCCCTGACCTCGAGCTTCTCGTTTGACTGCTGCACATCGACCATCAGGTTCTCATAGGCCTTGCCGCAGCCGACCATAGCGCCGGTGGAGATCATGTTGAGGACCATCTTCTGGGCAGTACCGGCCTTGAGGCGGGTCGATCCCGTCAGAACTTCAGGCCCGCAGCAGGGTTCGATCGCGAGATCTGCGACCTTGCCAATATCGGACCCCTTGTTGCAGGCAATCGCGACCGTGCGGCAGCCGAGCTCATGCGCATGCTTGAGGCCGCCGATCACGTAGGGCGTGCGCCCCGAGGCAGCGATTCCGACAGCAAGATCGCGTGGCTCCAGATGAAGCGCATCGAGCTCCTCTGCGCAGAGTGTGAGCGAGTCCTCCGCTCCTTCGACGGCACGCACGAATGCCTTCTCGCCGCCTGCGATGAGGCCGACCACGACGTCGGGCGAGACACCGAAGGTCGGCGGACACTCGACTGCATCGAGCACGCCGAGCCTACCCGAGGTGCCTGCTCCGAAGTAGACGATCCTGCCGCCAGCCTGAAGGGCATCGCGTGCCCATTCGACCGCCACGGCCACATCGTCCAGGACCTCGTGCACGGCACCCGCAACCTTCGTGTCCTCGGAGTTCATGACCTCGACAAGCTCGCGCGGGCTCATCTCATCGAGATGCATAGTCCTGGGGTTGCGCGCTTCCGTCGCGAGCTTATCGAGATCGATCGCGGGCACATCTCCTGTCTCCATTGTCTGTTCCTCTCCTTTCCTGTGCCCTTCTCAGTCCTTCCATCCGAGCTCGGCACCGTCCTCGATGCTTGCCTCTTCCTCCGGCACCTCGCTCCTCTTGATCCAGTTCTTCGAGAGATGCTCCATGCTCTTCTCGTAGTTCCTGCTCACATAGGCCGTGAACAGCACATCCACAACATTGAGCTGTGCGATCCTCGAGGACATCGCCCCGCTTCTGAGCACGAGCTCTGTTGCTGCGACCCCAAGCACCACATCGGACATCTTTACGAGCGGCGACGAGAAGCTGCCGCGCGTGATGGAAACAATCGTGGCGCCGTTTGCTTTGGCAGCTCGAGCGCACCTCAATATGTCTTCCGTCATACCCGAATAGGAGATGACGATAGCGAGGTCACCGGGACGCTCATTCTTTGCATAGACGAGCTGGGAGTGCAGATCGTCTATAAGGTCTGCCGGGATATCGAGACGCAGGAGTTTCAGCTGCAGATCGTGGGCAACCATAAGCGATGCGCCGATACCGTAGAGGCTGATGCGCGGCGCCGTGTGGATGAGTTCGACCGTCCGGTCAATTGCGGCAGGGTCGAGCCCGTCGCGTGTGAGTGCAAGCGTCGAGGCGTTACGGGCTGTGATCTTGTCGATAATTTCCTGGGTTGAATCGGTTGACATGACCCCTTCGGAGACGATATTTCTGCTCTTGTTTGCCACGGCAAGCTCGTAGAGCAGTGCCTGCTGGAGCTCCTTGTAGCCCGTGAAGCCGAGCTTGCGCGAGAGGCGCACAACCGTCGAAGGAGAGGTATAGGTAAGCTCTGCGAGACGATGTGCCGAGACGCCGACAGCGCCCCTCGGATGCTCGAGCAGGAAGTTCACGATATTGCGCTCTGCCGAGCTTGCAAGCGGCCGATACTCTTCGAGATGCACGCGGAAGCCGCGCATCGCCGCCGAACTTTCGGAGGAACTTCTGCCTCCCTGCGCTTTATGACTGCGTACCAAAGGCATCTGGCTCCCCTTTCTGTATCCCGATTCCTTCGTCGTCCCATCGTTGCAGGCAACTGCTTCCATCAAGTTTCCGACGATTTATGTATATGTTATGTCTTAATCATGGGATACGCTCTATCTGACACTTTCGTTTCAAAGCATGGTACGAAGACAGCCGGATGAGGCTGTCTCAGCACCGCCTACCGCCCGCGTGCCACCGGTCGCACCCGGGGCATTTCATCCACCTCAAGACATCCCTTCTCCCCTGTTCCGGACACTTCGTGAAACAGGGGAGAAACGGCGCGGCGAAAAGCACTTCCGCGTAGACACCAGATAGCCACAAGACAGAAAGGACCCTCATGGATTTCCATGACGCACAAGAGGCCAGACACTCTATCAGAAGCTTCACGTCCTCCCTGCTCACAGAAGAGGAGCGCTCTGCCTTCGGCCAGGAGATTGCCCACTCGAATGAGGCAGACAGCCTGCATATGAGCCTCGCCATCACCGAGCCGGAAGCCCCCAGCTCGTTTCTTGCCCACCACGGGAAGTTCCACAATGTCTCAAGCTATCTTCTGCTTGCCGACACCCCCACCCCTTCGCTCAAGCAGTGTGCAGGGGATGTTTCGGCAAGCGCATCGTACTGACGGCACAAGAGCTGGGCTTTGCCACTTGCTGGGTGGCGCTCACGTTCAAGAAGCGCATGGTCGAGCCTGAAGACCGTCTCGTGCTCGTCGTAGCCCTGAGACACGGTACAGACACAGGACATCTACACCCCTCGAAGAGCGAAGAAGATGTCACATCCATCCCGGAAGGAACAGAGTCTCCTGCCTGGTTCAAGGCGGGCGTCTCTTCCACCCTTCTTGCCCCCCACCTCCACCAACCAGTAGAGCTTTAAGATCGGCTGGTGCGGTCGCACCACGCAGGACGCGACGCCTGTCGTCTCGATCCGCTCGAAAGGTAGCCTTTTCTCTGCCGCAGACCTCGATATCGTCCTTCTCCATTTCGAAATCGGCGCCGCAACTTCAGGTGGACACTTCGCGTGGGAGGACGACTGGGAGAGCTTCCTTCCCGAATACGGCTTTCGATGCCTTCATCCTCTGGAGAAGGGAAGGACTCCGGCCATTTAGTCCCACCTCTCCCTCCCGCCAGGAGTATATGCTTGAGATGATGGTCAGGGTCCAAAGCGGAAAGGTTGCTATGGCAGAGCCCAAAGACATACGACTCGTCGTCGGCCTCGGAAACCCGGGCACCGAATATCAGAAGACCCGCCACAACGCTGGCTATGCCACGATCGATATGCTGGCAAAGCATGCAGGAGTGCGCTACTGGAAGAGCCAGGCCGGCATGATGGTGGCAGGGGTGAAGATTGCAGAAAAAGATATCTATCTCGCCCGACCCCAGACCTACATGAACGAGGTAGGAGGGCCCATCTCGAAGCTTGTCCGGCAGCTCAAGATCTCCCCGGAGGAGCTCCTCGTCGTGCACGACGATGTCGATGTGCCAAACACGAAGCTACAGCTCAAGTTCGGAGGAGGCCATGACGGACACAACGGCCTGCGCTCCATCATCCAGAAGATGGGGAGCCGCGACTTCTGCCGCCTGCGGTTCGGCGTGGGCAGGCCTCCCGGACGCATGAGCGTCGCCCAGTATACGCTGCGTCCCTTGAAGGGCACCCAGCTCGAGTCGTTCGCAATCGAGGCCCAGGACGCTGCAGATGTCGTGGAGCGCACCGTTGCGAAGGGCTTTGCAGCAGAAGCTGCACGCCTCGGATGAGGTACACAATATCGGTACCACAATCTGCATATATGGCACCGATTGCTGCAAATCATGCAGAAGACATGCTTATTTGACCGCTACAATGGGCATGTTGGTGAATTGATGGCCAGGCCCAAGGGAAGGGGCTCAACCATCCTATGGACGTTTTTGGAGAGGAGTTTATCAATGTACAAGATCCTTGAAAAGACGCAGTTCTCCGAGAAGGTGTTTAAGTTCCGCGTCGAGGCACCGCAGATAGCAAAGCATGCACATGCTGGTCAGTTCCTGATGGTGCGCGCCAACGAGACGGGCGAGCGTGTCCCGTTCACGTTCGCGGACTGGAATCCTGAAGAGGGCTGGGTCGAGTTCATCTTCATGGTGGTCGGCAAGACTACGAAGATGCTCTCTACCTATGAGGCTGGAGATTCGCTGGAGGATGTCACGGGTCCGCTCGGCCGGCCGAGCGAGTTCGCCGATGGCAAGTGGGGTGTCATCGGCGGCGGCGTTGGCCTCGCTATCGCATTCCCGATCACCCGCAAACTCGTCAAGGATGGCAAGGACGTCCATGCGATCATGGGTGCCCGCACGAAGGGCCTGCTTCTGCTCGAGGATCAGTTCCGCTCCATCCTGCCGGATGACCGTATCCACATCACAACGGATGACGGCTCCTACGGCGAGAAGGGCGTTGTCACCGCTCCGGAGGAGCGTCTATTGAAGGCTGGCGACATCGACCACATCTTCTGCGTCGGCCCGGTACCGATGATGAAGTTCTCAACACTCACTGCTGAAAAGTACAACTGCCCGATCACCGCATCGCTCAATCCGATCATGGTAGACGGCACCGGTATGTGCGGCTGCTGCCGTGTTGAGGTCGATGGCAAAACCAAGTTTGCATGCGTCGACGGCCCTGATTTCGATGCCACGAAAGTCAACTGGAACGATCTGCGTGCCCGTCAGGCTGCATATCATACCGAAGAGGGACAGGCACTTCACGCCTATGAGGAGGAGATCTGCGCATGCCACAAGTAAATGGTCGTTACGTACCGGATATGAAATCTCCACGCACTCCGGCCAACGAAGAGGATCCGAAAGAGCGCGCAAAGGACTTCCGTCCTGTTGATAAGGGCTACACCAAAGAGATGGCCATCAAAGAAGCTAACCGCTGCCTCGACTGCAAGAAGCCGTTCTGCATTGACGGCTGCCCGGTCGGCATCGATATCCCGAAGTTCATCGAGGCTATCCGCAACGAGGACTTCGGCCGTGGCCTCGATATCATCCACGAACAGTCTATGCTCCCCGCAATCTGCGGCCGTGTCTGTCCGCAGGAGAACCAGTGCGAGGGCAAGTGCATCCGCAGCAAGAAGGGCGAGCCGGTCGCAATCGGTCAGCTCGAGCGCTTCCTGGGCGATATGCCTGAGGTTGCCTCCGCGCCGAAGGTTGCCCCGAAGAACGGCAAGAAGGTCGCCGTCGTGGGCGCCGGCCCGTCCGGCATCACCTGCGCAGGCGAGCTTGCCCGCAACGGCTTTGACGTAACCGTCTTTGAGGCCTTCTTCACCGGTGGCGGCGTCCTTGCTTACGGCATCCCTGAGTTCCGTCTGCCGAAAGCGGTCGTCAAGCGTGAGATCGACGGCCTTGAGCAGCTCGGCGTCAAGTTCGAGTACAACTCGGTTGTCGGCCGTATCACCACCGCAGAGGAGCTCTTCGACGAGGGCTACGACGCGATGTATATCGCAACCGGTGCAGGTCTCCCGAAGATGCTCAACATCCCGGGCGAGAACCTCCCGAATGTCTTCTTTGCGAACGAATATCTGACCCGTGTCAACCTGATGAAGGCAAACGAGTTCCCGAAGTACGACACCCCGACCAAGCACGCAAAGGACGTCGTGGTCTTCGGCGGCGGCAACGTCGCAATGGACTCCGTCCGTACCGCGCTGCGCCTCGGCGCTGAGAACGTCATGCTCTGCTACCGCAGAACTGAGAAAGAGATGCCAGCCCGTCGTGCTGAGATCGAGCACGCAAAGGCAGAGGGCGTTCAGATCCACGAACTTGCCTCCCCGATCGAGTTCATCGCCGGCGAGAATGGCTCCGTGGCCCAAGTCAAGGTCCAGAACATGAGACTCGGTGAGCCGGATGAGTCCGGCCGTCGTCGTCCTATCCCAATCGAGGGCTCCGTCGACGTACTCCCCTGCGATCTGGGCATCTCCGCAATCGGCACGAACGCCAACCCGATCTCCAAGCTGATTGGCCCTGAGAAGATCAACAAGTGGGGCTACATCGAGGCAGACGAGAAGACCGGCCAAACCTCAGACCCTCGTATCTGGGCAGGCGGCGACATCGTCACTGGTGCAGCCACTGTCATTCTGGCTATGGGCGCAGGCAAGGCTGCCGCAGCTGATATGACCAAGAAGCTGGTTGCGACCGCATAGGTTTGATACTTCAGCATTGCTTGAGTTGTGAAGAGGGACCCGTCCTCATAGATGGGTCCCTCTTCTGCTCCTGCAGTGTTGTGAAAGAAACTATAAATGACCGTGTTGGTATCTCGACCGGATTAATCCTCAAGCGGTGGCATCGGCTTCCAGGTGGGGTCGTGCAGGATCTGCTTGGAATCCTGATAGCCCGCCCACAGGCGTGCCCAACCGGTCTTTAAGTGTCCTCGATCGACCGCCACCAGGCGGATGAATTCCTTTAGGAAGGTGAGGAGCGTCCCAAAGCCATAGCCGACTGGATTGTAGTCGTGATAGAGCATCAGGTACCGCGCGAAGTAACCGCGGTTGCGCGTCACATAGTAGCGCGTCATATCGCTCGTAGAGTTCAGTTGGCGCACGCCGAGCTCCTTGTCAGGCACCGCGCGTTCACGGCGCAGCACGTAGTCAGGAACGAGCGCCACCTCGCACACTTTGCTTGCCAAATAGCCATAGAGCGCGTCATCGAGATACACGAAGAACCGCTCGTCGGGCAAACCAATCTGCTTGACCACTTTGCGGCTCACACAGCTGCCCTCAAAGCACAGGGCATTGCAGCTCTTGTAGGTCTCCCCTTCACGCCAGCTGTCCCGGGAGAAAGGATTGTAGATCGCCAGCGTCGTCCAGAACCGATATTGCCAATAGAAGTGCCCGCCGTCAGTGTCGTAGCGCTGGCCCTGGATGGCTTGGAACTGGTGACTCCACCTGTCGAAGGCATCGACCGCACCAGGCAGGACCGTGACATCGTCGTCCATCAGCCAGAACCATTCCGCCCCTAACTTATAGGAGCGCCCCACACCGCGTGAAAAGCCGCCTGAGCCCCCGCAGTTGTCACGTTGGGGGAAGTACACAACCCGCTTCACACCGCCCTCTCTATCAGGGTCTGAGGGCGTGTCACCCCAGGCGTCGTGCACCTGTTGGGTGAACTCTGAGACCATACCAGCGGTCTTTGGGCTGTTCTCGTTGTCGACCACGACGATGCGCCAAGGGGCCTGCTTAAGCTTCAGGATCGAATCAAATAAGCGGCGCAGCAGGTCCTGTCGTTTGTACGTGACAGTCACCAGTGCCAATCGCTCCATGATTCAACCCTTCGAGTAGGTATCTGCATCCTCATGATTATACCAGCCATCAGTTTATAGAAGATTTGTGGCGTGAAAACCCATGGGACTTCAGTTCGCGGGATGAAACGCTGTCCGATCATGTCTGCCTTAGCTCTCAAGTGTTTGAGGGTTTCAGCGCTGACTTCACCTGTGGTGACAATGAGCTGTCCACTTGACCAGAACGTATGTTTATGCCAGCAGACATGGCACAACTATGATGCGTGGACCTTCCATATGTGGAAGGCGGTGAGTGCATACAAAGTACGCACGAGTGTTTGGATCATGTAGTGGATATGGTCTTTGTCGGTTTGCATGTGAAGTATCTGGATGGTGTGCTTCAGAGCGATTTTTTGTTGAGAGTTAAACGATGAGTGTCTTCCTTTGCTAGTTGGTGGAAAGGATGAGGTGGAAGCAAAGCAGGTATCTCGAAGGGTTTTCTGGCTCACAGTGATTGTTTAAAGTGGCACTTCTTGCTCTTAGGTGTCAGTGAATATATTGCATACAGCAAGCTATCGATATTTAGGCAGGTAAGACAAGGGTGCAGTATGGAGCGCAAACCAACTACAGCTGCCATCTCAGCGCCAACCACTATCGCGGGTTGAAATGTCTTTGCCTATATGCGAACAACCTCTACAGCAAGGCTTTGTATCAAACAAGGCAGCATCTCTTCATTGCAGGCGGGCTTTTCAGCTGAAAGACCAACTATCATCTGTGCAAAACCAACGATACCTACAAGATGTTGCAAGCCGAAGGGGCCCTACACACGATAAAGGGTGTCGCCTATAGCTTGAAAGCTTCCCCTATACTATTGAGAAGATGCAAGAGTGGCGACTACAGCTACTCTCAAGTGTTGATCTCACACTACAGGGCAAAAGGCGGCGTGTTTTTGCTGATACTTCCCACGAACGGGTTGTAGAGACTGCCCAAAAGCAGGTAGCTTCTACAAACCTATCCGGGCCATGTCGAACGTTTGGATGGGCACTATATCAAGGGTATTCTCTCTAAACAGCCAGCAGCCCCTTAGCTTGAATGAGTGCTGTATTATGGGAGTGGATATAGAAGCTGACAATCTCGCCGTACGGCTCACCCCAGAGCATGGGCGCTTAGTTGGCAGGCGATAACTCAAGTCAGCTAACCACTATTGCAACAGGCACTTGGCGTATCTGAAAAGCCGACTAGACACAGGCAAGATCCGACAGGTAGCCGACAAAGGGAGTCGGCGTGTGCGAGACTGCACGCTCAAAGCGCCGCGCACCATCACCAACCTGTGCATAGAGAAGAACACAGACACCCTGATTGTTGGATCCAACATGGGATGCAAGCAGGGAGCAGCCACGGCAGAAAGAATGATCAAGCGCTCATACAGATTCCCTGTAGGCTACTCGAACGCTAGCTTACATACCGATACATACAGCAGAAAGAGACCTACACGTCCAAAGCATCCTGTATGGGTGGGGATCGAATACAAGCCCGCTGACAAGTAAGCACACCTTTTCTTAGACAAGCGCATCTGAGGCGGCCTATAGCGAACCCAAAGGTAGTATCTTGGTGAAGCGCAGACATCAACGCTGCCGTAAACATTGCACACAAACAAAAGCCGGCAGAGCGGCAACTGTGTAGAGGTGTTGTGGCAATACCTCTACAAATTCACGTCGATTAAGACATGGGTCACGCCAAAATCCCGTAAACTGTAGTTTACGGGAATGCCAAGCATACTCCATATCCCGGACAAGACGAGGGGGCATCGGCTTGGCGTATCATACAGACCGATGCAAGAACACGCAAGCACAGCGAGGGTTGCTATGAAACACAAGGTATCGGTCATTGTTCCCTGCATGAATGTCGAACAAACGGTCGATGTGGCGCTCCAATCGCTTAAGGATCAGAGCTTCTCCGACCTCGAGATCCTAGCGCTCAACGACGGCTCCACCGATCAGACCTTGGCGCACCTGCAGGCGCAGGCCGACCGGGACCCCCGCATCCGCGTGATCGACAGACCGAACTCAGGCTACGGCGCAACCTGTAACTTAGGCTTTGAGCAGGCCACCGGCGACTACCTGGCGATCTTAGAGCCGGATGACAGTGTGGAGCCTGACTTCTTTTCGGACCTGCTGGCCTTCGCGGATACCTTCCCGAAGCCCGTCGACGTTATCAAAGCAGCCTACTGGCGCCTCTTTGAGGGTGAGAACGGCGGCAAGCCGATGCGGATCCCCTGCGCGTACTACCATCGGATCCATCCCCTGCAGCAACCCTTCGCAATCACTGAGGCGCAGGAGTTTTTGCTCCACCACCCCGCGATCTGGTCGGCGCTCTACCGCAGGGACTGGATTGAGGAGAAACACATCCGCTTCCTCCCCATCCCCGGTGCAGGTTGGTCAGACAACCCCTTCCTGATTGAGACCCTCTGTCAGACCGATCGCATCGCCTATGTGGACAAGCCTTACTACCGCTACCACGAGAACAGCGCGCAGCAGGCGCAGGCACAGCTGCGCAAGCATCCGCTCATGCCGATGGAGCGCATCGAAGATATGCTCGACGTGGCGGATCGGCTCAAAATCCATGAATCAAAAGTACAGGAGGCGCTCACGGTACGCGCCCTCAACTATGCGCAGCTTTCAGTCAACGCAGCAGGGCTTACCTACCCTGGGCTCTACGACGCAATCGAGCGTTGCTATAGAAGGTTGGATTCTGAGATTGTCCTCAATAGTTCAATCATTGCCCCAGGGGCCAAGCGCAGATACTGCGCGATCGTGGGAATCGAAGCTCCCAATATCTCTGATCTGAGCTACCTGCCCCATGTGATGAGCGAAACCGCCTATCGGCTCGTGACCGACGGGCCCCGCTTTACGTTCGGCGCACTGCGCCACGCCCCGAATCAGCGTGATTCTAAGGCTTCTGAGAACGACAAACGGTAACGGAAGGAAAATCTAGACGAGATCCATCTTGAGGTTGGGATAGCGACGGGTGAGCCAGGAGAAGAGCTCCCCCTCCTTCATCGTCATCGTCACATCCTTGCGGCGGATGGCCGCCAGCATCATCCGAGCGATCAGGCTCCTGAGCGAGCGGTCCCCATGGGCGACCTTCTGCGTGCGATCATCCATAATCGCTTTCTCAATGTGGGCGCGCTTCTGCGCCCCATCAAGCTCACAGGCGGGGCTGCAGGTATGGATGATCGAGGTGATCAACCCGGCCAGATAGCGATTCTGAAGCATGGACTGGGTCTGCGCATCCTGTGAGAGCCCCCACGAGGCGAAGAGCTCATCGAGCATATCCTGACTGCCATCCTCCATGCAGTCGGTGATACCCCAGCCCACCGGATCGCAGAGGGTATTCGCGTTGTAGATCGCGAGCGGATCGAAGGCGACGCCTGAGGCTTCCTTCAGAAAGCTCACCATGAACGACATCCCGCCATCACAGGAGAAGAGGGAGCCGGCCTGTTTGACACAGGAGCGGCGCATCAGTTTGCCTTCCGGATACGGGAGCAATCCCAAGGCGAAGAACCGCCAGGCATCCCGGTGGAACTGATCGTTGCTATCGTAGAGGACCCGCGTACTCAGCTGGCCGGAGAAGCTGCGCTCAGAGGTACCCACAGATCCCATCGCCAGATCGAGGTTGTGGTCCTCGCACAGCGTGTAGAGGCGCTCGAGCGTCCCTCTCGCCATGGTATCCGACCCGTCCATAAAGAAGAGATAGGTGCCCCGGGCCCGTTCAATCCCTAGGTTGTAGGCATGGGGGTACTCGGCCGCCTCGATGTGGGCAGCTTCCAGCGTCACATCCCGCTCCTGCGCCATGGACAGGACACGTAAGGTCGCATCGGTCGATGCGGCGTCGATCACCATAATCTGTAGCTTATCGAGTGTCTGAGCGGCAAGACAGTCCAACAGGCGCGGCAGTGTTGTGGCAGCATTGTGCGCCCTCACGATCACACTTACCTTGGGTATGCTTCGCCCGCTGACTGACATGAACTTACTGAAGCCTCCACCCTACATTACAAGGCTCATGCGCACAGAGACTGTGCGCTGTATTTTCATTACTCTATCAGCTTTTTATACACGTGTTGAAAGGAGTGGGCATTCCCATAATTTACAAACAGAACTAACAAGACACCTACAAATATTGGACACGGTTCCATCACTTCTCTTGAAACCGTCGGTCGTGCCTATGCAGTGAGGACCCCAAGCGCTACGTTGAGTTCAAGCGCGTTGATCGTGGAGCCGCTGGCTCCCTCCGCGGTCGTGTAGGAGACACCTGCCACATCGCCTGCATCCCCCGTGTGGAACTGCGAGAGCATATCGTCGGCGCTGCGGTTGCTGAGGTCGGTCGTAATCGAGGCGCGCAGTGAGGTTGCAATCTCGCGGGCCTGATCCTCCGGGGTGTTGCAGTAGGTCTTCAACAGGTCCCAGAAGTTATGGTTCACAACCATAATGTGGGTGAACCTGATTGAGGCCACATCGCTCACCGGTACGACACAGTCAGGGCCTCCGTTGCTTGCGAAGAGCGCGGAAAGCGTCGTGGTTCCGCTGTTCGTGGAGATCGCCAGATCGACCGGCAGCTCTGCCCTTGTCATCATCCCGTTATTCGTATTGAGGGCAAAGATGCTGGCCCACTTAAGGCTGCTGCCATCTTCGCTACGGGTCAGCACGAGGTAGGTATCAATCCCGTCGACCTTTCGAGCGGATGCGCTCAACGCAGCGATATCCGGGGTATGTTGGTTGTCTCGGGCATCCTCCAGGTTCGGATTGTTGAAGTGCGCATAGCTCTCAGCGCGAGTATAGCAATACGAAAAAATAAGGATGGAAGCGATAGCGACAACGATGATTGCGGCGACAGCGATCGCATCGCGTCTCGGGCTCGGTGTCGGGACGTCCGTTCTTTCGAATCTTGCTCTTCGTCGCATAGGTACCCTCTTAGAGCCGCAGTTGAAACAGAGTCAGAATAACAATCAAAGTGTAATACCCGCAGCGGAAAAGGCCAAACCCACAAGCACACCAATCAGATAGATGGCAAGGACGATTGCGAGATTCTCCTTCACGTGCTCATTGGTGCGGAAGAGTACCAACAATCCGACACCGCCTGCCGTCAAAAGTCCGGCCAACATTGAGCCGGTGGGCAGCAACCCCTCGAGGAAGAGCTCGGTGATCGCAACCGAGGCTCCACAGTTCGGGATCAGACCGATCAGCGCCGTCGCGAATACCGCACGGACCGGGTGATAGGCAGCCATACTCGTCACCGTATCGGAGCCGATCGCCGCGATCAGGAGGCCGAACGCGAAGGTGATCACCAACACGAAAAGCGAGATCCGCACCGTGTGGATCAGGGCACTGCGCGTGATGCGCCACCACTTGTTGTGCGCCGGATGATCGTCGGTACCCTCTTGAGCGCTGCTCTCCTCATCGCACTCGCAATGCTCACGTTCGCACAACTCATGGATATGGAAGTATCCATCCCCCTCTTTTCCGCGACAGATCAGGCGGATGATTCCATCGATTGCAAAGCCAAAGATAATACCGCAGACAATCTTAATGCCCATGATCGACAAGAGGCGCGCAGGCGGCTGCTGGGCAGCCACAAAGATCGGCAGCATCTCATCGCTCGTCGAGAGGATCACCGCAACCAAGGTGCCTAGCGTAACCATGCGGGCGGAATAGAGCGTTGCCGCCATCGCTGAAAACCCGCACTGGGGGATCGCACCCAGAAGCGATCCGATCAGAGGGCCTGCTTTCCCGGCATTACTGACCGCCTGTTCCGTTTTGGAGCCCGCCGCATGCTCTAACCACTCCATCGCAAAGTAGGTCACGAAGAGGAAGGGGATGAGCTGGAGGGTGTCGCCCAGACTGTCCAGCAATGTGTCCACAAAGAGATCCAAAACTACCTCCTGTGGCTGGCCCCGACCAGCCACGTCATGATCGAAGAAAATTGTTCACTGATACAAACAATGTATATGTATGCCCACATGCACTTGACACTATGCCTCAGGCAGAGGAGAACCACAGAGTTACGCCCCCATACAGCCATTAGAAAAGAAGCTCGCTACTGATGGTGGGTAGCACTCCTGCATCCCCTTGAGCGTAGGACGCCCGGATGGAAGGATTTTGCCGGCGGAAGGCTTCGGTCCTAAGGTGCGATATAGATGCTTAAGGCAGGTATGCTGACAAGGCTCTCTAAGAGATCCCATGGGGCTTAGAGACGAATGGAGCTCTTCGATGTCTGATTTGAGAAGCGCAGATGAGCGCAGGGCATCCTGCATGTGAGGGTCGCATACTGGGAGGGCCAGGCAGTGGTGAGCCCTGTCTGCCACAGGCGCTATAGCACCTACGACGCGCGAGAGGACCTTGTGGCATCTCGACATCTGGCAATACGAGACCATCGTGCACTGCGCGGTACCGAGTGCCCCTAAGGACAGCGTGCCTGCCGCAAGGATGCTCTGAAAGGTGTGCCCGAAGACGCATCACGGCGCTCTTTGAGGCCCAGCTGATCGTTTGTCATGAGTGTTGTGGCCATGGCCTCTGCACGAGACAGCCTACGTGCATATGGAGACTGCTTGGGAAGGCGACATCGAAGGCAAGGGATGCAGCAGACTATTCCAGAGTCGTGCGTGTGGGTACAGGCGACACCGCCAAAAGGTGCGACCAAAGCTGTATCAGCATCATGGCCGACCTCGACTGCCAGCGCACCCACGCCATCACGGAAGGCAAAGGACAAGGGAGCGGTGTGAAGGCTTTGAGATGAGCTTAAGGAGCATACAGGGGACAGGACGAAGGGCTTAGAGGTCATGCGCGACATGGCAAAGGCATACTCGCTCGGCGTAGCGGCAGCGATGCCCCAGGCCGCCCAGATCCTGGACAGCGTCCATGTGGTGGCAGCTTTTCACAAAGACGACAGACCCTGTGAGGTGCGCGGAGAGGCGCGAGCCAGCGAAGAAGCACAAGGCAGCTCGCAGCTGAAGAAAAAGGAGAGCCTCACAGAGTGCCAGCTTGCGAAGAGAGAGGAGCTCGACCCCACGAAGACACATCTCAGGGAGGCGCGTGCCTGCCAGACGGCAAAGCGATGCAGGACACCTATGGCTGCCCCGACAGAAAATCTACAACCAAAGCCTCAGACCGGCTCTGCTCGTAGACGATGCACTCTGCCGTAGCTAAGATCAAGAGGATGGCAGGTACCTTTAGGCAGGAGCGTGAGGGGATCTTGAACTGGTGGAAGAAGAGATCCACCAATTCGTTCCTCAAAGGGCTCAACTCCCTCGTCCAGTCAGCGAGGAGCGCCGCCAGGGGCTTCAAGAACACCGGATACTTCAGGACGATAATCTTCTTCAGACTGGGAAACTCAACTTCTCGGCCCAGAGGCAGCTGGCATGCACTATCCACTAGAGATGTCGAAGAGCCGAAAGAAGGAGCACAGCCCTCTAGTCCCAGGGCAGGAGTGCGCCCTTGGGATAGGTGACGTCCACAAAGGTCAGCCCCCTCGCCGGTGCGGTCGGGCCGGCAGCTTTCCGGTCACGGGCCGCCAGCGCTTTCTGCACCCAGCTCACATCCCGATGACCCCGCCCCACTTCGGCTAAGGTGCCGACGATGATGCGGACCATATTGTGGAGGAAGGCGTTGCCCTTAACCGATACACAGATCAGGTTCTCTCCGGTCTCCTGAGTCCGGTAGACCTTGACCTCCTGGATATTGCGGCAGGTCGAGAGCCCCGCCTGCTGCAAGAGCTGCGCCGACTCCACCTTGCAGAAGCTGACAAAGTCGTGCTCCCCTACCAGTGCCTGTGCGGCCTGGTTCATTGCAAGCGGATCGAGCGCGCCACGGTACCACCAGGCATAGTCCCATGAGAGTACCGGCCGCGCCTGCCCAGCCACGATGCGGTAAATATAGTGGCGGGAGGTCGCCTCAAAGCGGGCAGAGAAATCCTTTGAAGCCCGGAAGACCCCACGGATAGAGATATCGTCCGGGGTGAGGGCATTCAGAGCACGCTGAATGCGGCCGGCGTTGATACACGCTTCCTGTGCGGTAACCGGCAGGCTCACATACTGAGCCTGGGCATGGACGCCGGTATCCGTCCTACCGGCACAAGTGAGCTCGACCGGCCTTCGCAGAAAGGTCTTGAGGGCGCGGCCAAGTTCCCCTGCCACGGTCCTTGTGTTTGGCTGCGCCGCAAAGCCCGCAAATTGGGCCCCGCGGTATCCGATCTTCAACACCAATGTTGTATCCATCTCAGGCTGCATGTTATAGCCCACCTCCTGCTATCACTACCACACCACAACTCACCACGAGAAGCGCAATGTCACGCACACCGAGCGGCTTTGTCTCAGGAATCCGCGCATGTGCCCCATAGGCCCGATCATTGAGGGCAAGCGCTACCTCGTCCGACCTCCGGAAGAGTGCCACGATCGCAGGCACCAGAACCGCGTTCCAATGCCCCAACCGCTCCGCGATGTTTCCTTTACTGAAATCAAGCGCCCGAGCCTCCTGCGCATCTTTGATTCGCGCAAACTCGTGTGCGCTGACCGGCAGAAACCGTAACGCCAGTGCCATCGTCATGCTCACATCGTCAACCGCAACTTCGAGGTTTCGCAGCGGCTGTAGAAGCCGCGCTACCCCGTCAGCCCCCTCAGGAGGGGTTGTGCTCGAAGCTACGACGAGGGCAAAGCCGACGATCAGAACGATCCGTAGAACCGCACAGGCGCCCCTCAGCGCCCCAATACTGCTCGCCGAGAGATACCCCAATTGCAGATCCCCCGTCCTATCAAACCTGAGGGAGTTGATCAGCAACACTACGATCAGAATGATCAAGGTGGGACGGACCCCGTGTGCGATATCGCAGGAATGGATCGGACTCAGTGCACAGACGAGAACAAGGATTCCTGCGAGCGCCGCAAAGGCCACTGGTCCCTGTGCCATAAACGTAGCCACCGTCACCAGGATAAGTGCAAGCGCTTTGATGCGAGCGTCGCAAAGCTCAAGAGCAGACAGCTGGCCTGACACTATAGGCTTTCCATCTGGTTGTGCCGCAGGAGCAGCCGGCACTGTACGCCCCTCCAAATACGAACACAATGCAAGCTCAGGGGGCACGGCGAGCCCCGCCTGCCGTAGAAGTTCCGGACGCTGAACAACCTCATGCGCCGGATACAAGCCTACCAACGTACCCTGTGCAAGGAGTGCGACCCGATCCGCCTCAGGGATCCACTCATCTAGATCGTGGGAGACCAAAAGAATCCCCGCCCCTTGTCGAGCAAGGCTGTGGAGCAGCCTATGGATCTGGGATTTTCCCGCCGCGTCCAGTCCGGCTCCCGGCTCATCGAACACGTAGACAGGAGGCTGCATCGCCACCACACCGGCGATTGCGACACGGCGCTGATAGCCGCCCGAAAGGGTGAGGGGATGCCGGGGAAGCATCGTGGACGGGATAGAGAGACTCTCACAGGAGTCCTGAACCGCCTGAGACACACGCTCGGGGGACATACCTATATTGGTGGGGCCAAACCCTATATCTTCAGAAACTATATCGCAGAAGAGCTGTGAGTGCGGCCGCTGGAAGTTGAGGCCAATCTCACCGGCGTGTACCGGCCGGCCCTTCAATGTGCAGCGACCGGATGACAAGGGTTGTACACCTGCACAGCAGTGCGCGAGGGTACTCTTCCCGCTTCCCGATCTTCCGGCTACGAGGAGGATCTCCTTGGAGTGGATCGTGAGATCAATCGAGTTGAGAACCTGCTGCTTCCCAAAGCAGGCGCAGCCGCCCTTGAGCTCCAATAGAGGTGTTCTCTTGTGCGAGGGCTCATAGTGGTGTGCCCGTTCAAAACACGCACGCAACTTTGCAGTCAGGTTATGCTGAGGAGCGAAGCTAGCGAGCCCGTCGATCTTCACGGTTCCATCGTCACTAGCCAATTGGCTGCAGGTCAATCCATTGCCGAGAGTCATATGTAGCGCCTGCGCAAATGGAAGAGTGTCCATTTCAGCCATAGTGAGTGCTTTTGCATCAGAGAAGAACTGATCGGAGGATCCGCTCCATCCAATCCTTCCCTCATGCAGAACCACAACGGTGTCAGCCCAGAGCAAGTCGGTGGGTTCATGGGTGATCAGCAAGATACCGGTGCCCGCACACTTGGCGGCGACCCACTGTGAGCGGACCCGTTCGCGCATCGTGACATCGAGTTGGGCCCCGACCTCGTCGAGCACCACATACCTGGGTTTCATCGCAAGGGCGCTTGCAACTGAAAGGCACACCTGCTCTCCCCCGGAGAGCCCCTCGGTATCCGCATCCTCCTTGTCGGCAAGCCCGACTACCCTGAGCGCGTAGTCAACCCGCTCACGCAGAGCTGCACCGGTCATTCCAAGGTTGTGCGGACCAAAGGCCACTTCGTCGGCAACCCGGCTCGAGACAATCTGAGTAGTAGGATCCTGCCTCACGATCGCAACGCGCTGCTTGATCTCAAGCTCTGAAGTATCAGCAGTCGAGTCTTTATCGACACTAACCTTCCCTATACTCGGCAGATAGGTAGCATTGGCAAGGGAGGCTACTGTCGACTTCCCTGAACCGTTGGCGCCAACCACGGCAACGCAGGATCCAGGGGCCACGCTGAAGCTAATGTCGTGTAAGACGTCCGTATCGCTGTCATAGCTGAATCCTACGTCTTGAAATGCCAGCATTGATCCCCCTCCCCTGTCCTATATTTGTGCAGCAAAAAGGCCCCGAATATACGTCCGAGGCCTCTGCCAATAACCACATGTTGCGCTTGACTACTCTGTAGGAGTTTCCTCAGCAGGAGTGTCATCCTCTACAGAATCCTCTGCGGGCTCATCGTCTTTCGCAGCCTCAGCAGCGTCATCCTTGCTGTCCTCAGCCGCAACCGGCTCAGGCTCAGCGACAGGCTTGACAGTATCGGCAGTAGCTTTCGGCTTCACTGCCTCGTTGACAAGCTCGATGATAACGACATCGGAATTGTCACCCTTGCGCTTGCCGAGCTTCATGATGCGGGTGTAGCCACCCTGGCGGTCCTTCCAAAGGCCCTGCTGAGCCTTCTCGAAGACCTCACGTACGACCTCTTTGTCGCCGACGGTCTTGATTGCGAGACGGCGAGAGTGCAGATCGCCCTTCTTTGCCCAGGTGATAACGTGATCGACATCAGGGCGGATTGCCTTAGCACGCGGTTCGAGGGTCTTGATACGGTCATTGGCCAGAAGAGCACAGGTGAGGCTCTTCTTCATGGCCTTGGTATGACTCGCATCAGTCCCGAGCTTCATGCCATGTTTCTTATTGTGTCTCATGGTATATATGCTCCTATTAACAACGTTCGATGAGTCTTAAGGCTTTAATGAGAGTCCCATGGACTCTAGCTTATCCTTGACTTCCTCGATGGACTTAACACCAAAATTGCGGATGTTGAGCAGGTCATTCTCAGAGAACTCAACAAGCTGGCGGACAGAGTGGATCCCTGCACGCTTCAGGCAGTTGTAGGAACGGACCGAAAGGTCCAGATCCTCGATCTTCTTGTCGAGCTCAGTGTTGTCATCTTCCTTCTTCTGAACGAAGATGGAAGCGTCCTCTTCGTCTTCGGGCTTCTCTCCCAGGCCCATGAATGCGTTCATGTGCTGATCGATGATATTCGCTGCCTCAACGACCGCATCCTGCGGGGTCACAGACCCGTCGGTTTCGACCTCAAGGATCAATCTGTCATAGTCGGTCCGCTGCCCGACACGGCAGGGCTCGACGACCTTCGCACAACGACGCACCGGTGAATACAGGGAATCGACCGCGATCGTGCCAATCGGGTCATCAGGGTTGTCGTGGTCTGCCTCAGAGACATAGCCACGACCCATGCCGATGTTGATCCCCATCTTCAGATGGGCGCCGTCATCGAGCGTACAGATCACATGGTCTGGGTTGACGACCTCGAACTCAGCAGGGACCTGCAGATCTCCGCCGGTGACCGTCATCGGACCGTCCACGTTGATGGTCGCGATCGCATGATCGCCCATCCCCATGGAATGGAAGACCAGACCCTTGATGTTCAGGACAATGTCCGTGACATCCTCGTAGACGCCCGGAACCGTGGTGAACTCATGCTGTACACCGTCGATCTTGATAGACTCTGCCGCAGCTCCTTTAAGTGAGGAAAGCAGGACACGCCTCAAAGAATTACCGAGGGTATCACCGTAGCCGCGCTCAAGCGGCTCAGCAGTGACACGGGCAATTTTGTCATTGACCTCTTCTACCGACACAGTTGGCCGGATGAAATCGGACATGTATAACCTCCAACCGTTTCCTATTACTTGGAGTAGAGCTCGACGATAAGCCGCGGGTCAATACCAGTATCGATCTGATCCAGCGTCGGGAGGGTCAGCACCGTACCAGAAAGTTTCTCGATGTCTACCTCAAGCCAAGAGGGAACGGCCATGTGCTCAGAGGCGACGATTGCCTCCTTGATCGGGAGCAGATCCTTTGCCTTCTGCGCGACTGCCACAACGTCCCCCGCCTTCACGCGGTAAGAGGGGATGTCGACGCGCTTACCATTGACCGTGATGTGGCCGTGACGAACGGTCTGACGGGCCTCTTTGCGCGTACGAGCAAAGCCCAGACGGAACACAACGTTGTCAAGGCGGGTCTCAAGCAGGATCATCAGGTTGTCACCGGTGACGCCCTCAATTCTCAGGGCCTTCTCATAATACCCGTGAAACTGCTCTTCGAGCACACCGTAGATGAACTTTGCCTTCTGCTTCTCACGGAGCTGCTGGCCGTACTCAGATTCCTGACGGCGGCGCTGCTTCGGCTGACGATTCGATTTCTTATTGATGCCCATAATCGTGGGCTCGATGCCGAGTTGGCGGCATCTCTTAAGGACAGGCGTCCTATCTACTGCCATAGCTACTGTCCTTCCTCAGTTGCGACGACGCTTGCGCGGACGGCAACCGTTGTGCGCGATGGGTGTCTTATCCTGAATACCTGAAACCTCCAGGCCTGCTGCCTGAAGTGAACGAATAGCGGTCTCTCGGCCAGAGCCGGGACCCTTCACGAAGACGGTGATCTTGTGAAGACCATGCTCCATAGCGGCCTTGGCAGCCTGCTCAGCTGCGATCTGTGCCGCGAACGGGGTGGATTTACGGGAGCCCTTGAAGCCGACCGTGCCGCCGGACTGCCAGGCAATGACATTGCCCTGTGCATCGGAGATAGAGACGATCGTGTTGTTAAAGGTGCTCTTGATGTGGGCTTGGCCCACAGCGATATTTTTGCGCTCAGAGCGCTTCACGCGCGTCGTGCGCTGATTCTTCTGTGGCATCTACTACTCCTTAAGCCTTCGCCCTAGCACCGATCTGGCGACGCGGACCCTTGCGGGTGCGAGCGTTCGTGTGGGTGCGCTGTCCATGAACAGGTAAACCTTTACGGTGACGAAGACCACGGTAGCAACCGATCTCCATGAGACGGTTGATGTTCTGACGACGCTCACGGCGAAGATCGCCCTCGACAGTGTAATGCGCGTTGATGTACTCGCGGATCTTTGTTACTTCTCCCTCAGTGAGATCGCGGACACGAGTGTCCGGATTGATCCCACTCTCTTTGCAAATCTTGGTAGCGGACGTACGGCCAATGCCATAAAGATAGGTTAAGCCAACTTCAACGCGCTTCTCACGCGGGAGGTCAACACCATTAATACGTGGCAACTTTTGCTCCTCTCTTAACCTTGGCGCTGCTTATGACGAGGGTTTTCGCAAATAACGTAAACCCGACCATGGCGACGGACAATCTTGCATTTGTCGCACATCTTCTTTACCGAAGGACGTACCTTCATTGCAATCCCCTTCGATTGTTTCCTACAGGTTCTATATAGACGCCCAGCCGCAGGCGAAAATTGCTCTCTAAAATTGCTCTCTATTTGTAACGATATGTTATGCGGCCCCGAGTCAGATCATAGGGAGAGATCTCCACGGTCACCTTGTCACCCGGAAGGATACGGATGTAGTTCATACGGATCTTCCCGGAAATGGTGCACAGAATCGTCTTCTTATTCTCCAGCTCAACTCGAAACATCGCATTTGGCAAGGGCTCGAGGATAGTACCTTCAAGCTCAATTGCATCTTGCTTACTCAAGTTTCACAACCTTTCACGTCATATAGCTCCACAATGACAGTGAATTATAATACTAGCAAAAACTTCTGAAAAATACAAAGTTTTATGAATGTCCACAGAGCAATAATATGGCCGGTAATTCTAAGACATGGATTTTGACCATCCTTTCAAATCCCGCAAAGATGTCTCCAAAGGATACAGATTGTACGGCAAGGATGTAGAAGACCATGAGGAAGACATACAGTGCGAGCTTCAAGATGGCAGCCGTGCTGGAGATGGCGAAGGAACAAAAGACACTCTTACAGGTTACTGTAAAGCACAGACGTAAACCCGTCGCTTACACCCTCACGAAGAGACGAGCTGCTTGGCGCTGCCTACACCATATTCAACAGGACGAAGGAGGATGAATCCTCAAAGCAAGTACAACGTCTTGTGGTGATAGACCTCCCAGAGGCACTTCTAACCCAGACGCTTGCGCAGCCCTCGGTTGAGTGAATCGTAGGCCTTCTGGACCTCGGCGTCTGTGGCGTGTATTTTGATAGCCTCTGAGTTGGGTGTCTGAGCGGCCTTGTGGTGGCCGGCAAGCTCGCAGTTGAGCGAGCCCGACTCCACGGTACGGTAGATGGTGGTGTCGCTTACGGAGAGGGCCACTCGGCCCTGATGTGGGCCGATATCTGCTCGTAGGACCAATGCTTATCGCGCATGGAGCAAACGACAAGCGAGCACCTCCTAGGCCGTCCATGAGCCTTTGCCACCTCGAGCGGTTGTGCCTGGTGTCGACCCTGCGCTTGCCGGGGAGGCCCTGTACCAGCGCCCGCTGCTCGTCACGCTGCCGTTGCGTCTGATCTACCTGGAGACGGCCGACCTCCCTCGCGATCTGACTTTATGCCCTCTTGGTTCCTCCAGCAAACCATGATGTCCTCGCGCTTCTCGATGCTAAGATGGCTGTAGCGGCCCATGCCTGCCTCCAAGGTGATGTCTTTGCAAGTACCATCTTAGGTCGTACGTAGGTCGTTACCTCGTAATTAGTTGTTACACTCAGAGCGTAGATTCACCCCTCAAAATAGAGTTTTCTATACGGGCAACACATACCACTTCCCTTGTTCGCAAGCCGCATACAAATGGGAAGCGGCAGCCACCAAAAGGAGACCACCGCAATAACCATCGACACATACAGGCACAGTTGATCATTGATTTGTTTGACCGACAGCACGAAAGCCAGCTGCACACTCTAGGCGCTGAATCCTCCCATGAGCGCATCTATTATCTGATCCCCACTCCCATAAGATGACTGGGCACCCCTTCCCGTTGCAGCAAAAGCCGAGACAGCAGACGCCATATGTGCAGAATCTCCTAAGTTATACCCAGCGACAAGACCAGCAAGGATGGCGCCCATATACGCATCACCGCACCCAGTCATATCAATCGCCTTGACCGTTACAGGATCTACGTGTTCAATCTCGCCGGAATCTATGACCACTGAACCTGCGGAGCCCAACGTAATGATCTCTCGTTCAAACCCGATTTCTGCCATACGGTAAGAGATCTCATGCCAGTCCGTATCGACACCAGCCAGCTTCTCCGCACCAAGGAACTGAGTGATCTCATGCTCGTTTACCAGCAGCACATCACAAGCTTCTATCAAATCAGTTGGCAATGACGCGGTAAAGGGCGAGTCGTTCAGGAGCACTGTCATTCCTGCGCTGTGGCAGATGGTAGCCGCTTCGACAACGGCATCCATTGGGCTCTCGAGGCAAAGCCCCAATACCGCCCCTTCCGTCAAGTCGCATTGCACAGAGTCAATATATGATGGCGAGAGAAGTGCATTCGATCCTGCCGAATAGACAATCGTATTCTCTCCAGCGGCGTCGACCGTTATGAGAGTGGAGCCGCTGGCCCCTTCGAGTCTTGCCACATGAGAGACGTCCACTCCAGCTTCCATGAGTTTCCCAGCAAGGAAGTCAGCATTTTCATCTTTGCCAAGGGCGCCAAACATCCTTACGTTTGCACCAATTCGCGCGGCAGATGCCGCTTGATTGCCCGACTTTCCCCCAGGAAGCAGGGCAATGGGGCCACCCGGGACTGTCTCCCCCGGGAGGGGGAGCCGCTCGGTCGTAACGGTATAGTCGGCATTCATGGAACCCAAGACGCAAACGATACCGTTCGAGGAGGAGACACCCCTGATAAGGGATTCCACATCGAAGCCCCTATTAGTTTCACGCGTCACTTAGCTCCCTCCCCTGCAGTAGTAGCACCAACTCCGTCCTCAGTGGACTGATCGATCGAAAGCACAGCTTTCTTCACCGACTTTCGCGCTGCCATCGCAGTCATGCCAAACCAGACCATCGCCACACCCGTGGCAATAGCAAGTATGACCCATGTAATCGCTGAGGTCTGCCTATACAGGGTCACATAAGCAATGCAGAGCAATCCGCATAGGACGCAGAGCATCGACCGATCCCGACGCATCACTGAGGCAACTTTGATGTCGGCTACAGCTTTCACCGACTTCTCGTCGTATGTCGGCACACCTACAGGCTTAGCCTTAGTCTCACGGATATGAGAGCACTCTGACTTCCCTGTCATCGCGATCTCCCCTTTCCAACAATCGGAAACAGGCGGGCACGGCTCCATTGCCGCACTCGCCTGACCTCGTAGAACAATGCTATGCCGAAACAACACCAGTCATTCCGAAGAGCAGACCAAGTGCCATGATACCAAGGATGAGCCAAACCACATTGACCTTTTTCTGTAGAAGCCATGTGCAGAATAGGGTGAGCGAAATGGGAACGAGTCCCTTGAAAATTGCATCCAGGTACGTCTGGACCTTTACGGCATCCGTATTGGGAACCGGAATGCTAAGGGCGCAGCTGAACTTGACAAAGCTTGCAGACATTGCGCCAATCATGATAAGACCAAGAATGCTTGCCGCCTTCATGATGATTCCCATGACTCCAGACTCGTACGCCTTGGAGAGGAACGAGGATCCCAGCTTGTAACCCAGAATCAGCATCCACCAGCGGCAGAGCATCGAGGGGATATTGTAGATGAGCAGGAAAAGAATGGGTCCAAGCACGGAGCCCGTTGCTCCGATGGAAATACCCACAGCGGCTGCGATGACCCTGAGCACGCCCCAGAACACTGCATCGCCCACGCCCGAAAGCGGTCCCATGAGAGACGCTTTCACCGCGTTGATGGAGCTGACATCGAAATCCTCAATTTCACTGTTCTCTCGCTCCATTGCTGCGACAAGGCCCATGACAAAAGTGGACACATTTTCGGTCATGTTGAACCACGTGGTGTGGCGAACCATTGCCTTGGTGCGGTCTTCATCACTCTTGTAGAAGCGCTTGAAGGCAGGCATCAGCGAATAGATGAAGCCATCCGAACCTGCCTCAGCTTCGCCCGCCCAGAAGCAGTACTCCGTGAACGATCTCCAATAGATGCTGTTGAGCATCTTCCTGTCCTCGGGCGAGAGACCCTTGGCACTGATGTTGACTTTCATCTCGTCTGGCGAGGAAGTCTTCTCAATCTCGTCACTCATGCGAAGAACGCCTCCTCCTCATTATCTGCATCAGGACTGGACTCCAGCGCGGGCCTACGGCCTTCGCACTCATGCTGAAGATCCAGCGTCTGCTTATCCCTCAGGGCAGTAACAACAACGACCACAGCGGCAAATGCCGCAACTCCGACCATGTCGAGTCCCAGATACGAAACCAGGATGAAGCCCAGCAAGAAGTAGATGGACAGCTTCTTGTCCCAGAGCATCTTCAGGAGCATTGCCATACCGATAGCAGGAAGCAGGTTGCCAGAGGCGGAGAATCCCGCAATAACATTTTTAGGCACCTGGTTGATCATCTGGCTCACAGGCTCAGCACCGAGAAGCACACCCAGGAAGGTGGGAATGCAGCAGATTCCATATTTTATGACCCATCCCAAGAAGTGAACGAGCTTGATGTTCCTCTCCTTGCCGGAAGCTGCCGCGCGATCGATGAACGGCGCGCCAAGGCTGGAAAGCGACAGGTGGATAAACTCATACACCAAACCTGCGAGAAGGCCAATAGGAACCGCAAGGGCAATTGCCACACCCTGATCCATGTGCATCACCACAACGAAGACCACGGCAAGCGTTGTGGCAGTGACCGGCTCTGCCGTAACTGCGCCGCCAACATTAACGGCACCCATGAATATTGCTTCGAGCGCAGCGCCCACGATGACACCAGTGGTCACGTCTCCAAAGAGAAGGCCAGCAACCATGCCGGCTACGAGGGGTCGCTCGGACATGCATTGTCCGAACATGTAATTACTGCCGATGCTTATGAATGCAGACAGCATAGCGAGTAGAGCTGTACCAAGCATTGTTCCTCCTTGACTCGTATCTTCAACCCACGAAGGGCCAGCTACCTAATGTCTTCCAGCGCCGTCTCAACACCGGTTTTCGCATCATTCGGGGTGACCTGGTGAAACACTGGAATACCACGCTTGCATAGCTCTCGGGCGGCCTCGACCTCTTCGGGAGTCAGCTCGACATTTGGCATCACGCGAGTCTTCTCACTGTTCACGAACCTTCCTACGTTTGCGATATTTACCTCTTTGATCATCCCAGAACATGACTCCACCAATGCAAGGGCATCCTTGACGCAGTTGGTGAGGACAAAGATAGGCATTGCCTTGCTGCGTGAGTCGTTGATGACTTCCTCAGCATCGTTAACACTCTTAATGAGAAGATGTTGAGAGCTCGGGCAAGCCATTTTAAGGGTAGAGGCAACCATCTTATCCTTCGCAGCACCATCATTTGCGACGATGATACCCCTGGTATTCAGCGCCTTCGACCACATGAGAGCAACTTGTCCATGTATGAGTCGATCGTCAACGCGCAATTGTTCGATCATTTGAACCTCCTCTCGTCGTCCCCTATGAAAAGAAACCCTCTCCTGAGTTGTCAGTGGCTTCTTCGTTCAGAACCTGCACTCGCCGGAGCTGACTCGCAGCAGCAGCACAAATCTCGTCGACAGATTCCTTCGTCAGTTTCTCTGGAGTCAGAAGACACTCCATGACCACCGCGAGGTTCATTCCAGTCACATGCATGACACCGTGATGCTCCGGCTGCTCTAGCGCAACTTTTTGAAAGACGCTGCCTCCGAGGATGTCCGTGAAGATGACCGCCTCATCATTTGGAGTGCAGGAGTCAATGAACTCTCGAATAGCGGCTGTATAGTCACTGTTGTCCACATAGGCATCAATTGCAGTAACTCCAGAGCTTTCACCAGCGAGGATGTCGATTGAGCTCTTGAGGCCACTGGCAAAGTGACCATGTGAAGCTAGGAGAATCCGCCTCATCGCACTTCCCCTCCATCTAGAGACTGAAGTGGTTGGGGTTGAGGAGCTGGAGCTTCTTCGCCACAAACTCATGGGCGTCGTCCCGTGCACAAGACCCGAGGCTCACTCCATCCCCGTCATAGATCTTCCCACTTGCCATGTGCCTCTCCATCGAGTGATAGATGGCACGAAAGTACTCAGTGGCGATGTTGAACTTGCTCATGCCAAGGTTAACGGCCTCCTGCAACTGATCATCGGGAATGCCCGAGCAGCCATGCATAACCAGGGGGATATTTACCGCGGCGCGCAGTTCCTTGATGCGCTCAAAATCCAAGTTAGGCTCAGTGCAATAGGGTCCGTGCGCATTGCCAACTGCAACCGCAAGCGAACCGCACCCGGTTCTTTCCACAAAGTCAACCGCCTGATCAGGCTTGGTGTAGTGGTCACTGTTCTTGATGTCATCCACACTAGAGCCCTCGCCCACATGCCCCAGCTCCGCTTCAACGTCCACATCGAACACCCTACCGATGTTCACCACATCCTGCGTGAGCTTGACGTTTTCCTCATAGGGAAGCGAGGACCCGTCCACCATGACAGAGGGAAAACCATCTTTAATGCCACCGACCGCAATGTCGTAGCCCTTTGAGTGGTCCAGGTGAACCGCAACGGGAACGCTGGCCTTGCGAGCATATTGGCAAGCAGCGAACGCCATTACATTCACAGGCATATAGTCAGCGAATCCCGGGAAGTACTGCACGATAATCGGGAGCCTCTCATGCTCGGCCGCCTCTATTGCAAAGCGAACCGTCTCGGGATTGACGGAGTTTATTGCAGGGACCCCGTAGTGGTGCTTGGTCGCATGCTCCAGAAGATCCTTCACTTTTATCAATGCCATTTCTCTTCCTCTCTCTTATGCGAGGCTTGCCGTCGTACCTCTTCGACTACGGGAATAGTAAATCTAATTTCATTTAAAGCAATATTTTTTGGAATATATTTCCGTATTCGGTATGAGTTTTCGGTTGAACGTAGTTATATCAATGGGTTTTAACTCATATTTTCTTAAACTGACAAACCGTTGATGTTGTTTGTGCGCTCAGAATCCCGAAATGCAATTTCACTTCAGCTGAGAAGTGCCTTAATGCTATGTTTGGCTTGCACTCGAAGGGTGGCGTACCCCAGAGTATGGCGCGCCATTTCCTCGAGCTGATGGGAGAAACAATGGACAGTGGAGTTAGCGTTATCGACGCTATCCTTTCGCGATATGAGAACCTTTCCGCCTCGGAGAAGCGCATAGCGGATTTCATCGCCGAGAATCGGCATGAGGTCTCTTCACTTAATGCCTATGAGATTGCAGTTAAGTCAGGCACATCGCGAGCGACCATGTCTCGGTTCGTGCGCTCACTGGGCTTCGACAACTTTGCTCAGCTAAGAGTTGCGCTGGCACACGACGAGCAATCGGTCTCGCCTTCAAATCCTGCTCAGACTGAAATCTCGATAGACAACGTTCGCGAGTCGATGGACTACATCCTCAAAGCAAAGGTGGATGAGCTCAAGAGCACTGCGGCAATGCTGGATCAGTCGACACTAAAGAAGGCAATCAGCGCAATCGAATCTGCCGACCTAACTATGTTCGCCG
This sequence comes from Atopobium sp. oral taxon 416, assembly GCF_018128285.1. Taxonomy (NCBI): domain Bacteria; kingdom Bacillati; phylum Actinomycetota; class Coriobacteriia; order Coriobacteriales; family Atopobiaceae; genus Atopobium; species Atopobium sp. oral taxon 416. Next base: position 422,925 of record NZ_CP072380.1, on the reverse strand, counting down.
CAGTCGGAAACACCATTCCCATTGCACAGAATGCAGCCTATAAGCTCTGGCAAGCTGGCTATCGCAGTGCCGCCCCAGCTTCGACAGATGGAAGCGTTCAACTCTCCCTACAGCTCACAAACCACGACTGTCTGGTTGTCTTATCAAGCTCGGGATACTCTAGGCGACTCATCCCCGTCATAGACAATGCCAACGACGCGGGAGCCTCGATCATTACCATCACGAGTAACCCAGAGTCAGACCTTGCAAGCAGGGCAGATATCGTAATCGAAACTGCCAACAGAGATCGAATGCTCTCAGACCTGAGCTTTTCGCAGAACTCCCTCAACTTCGTCATCGAGACACTCTTCCTCTTTCTCTCCCATGACTCCGAGGACGTGAAGGAGAAGAACCTCATGTTCTGGAAGTCCGCAAAGAGCGACGTCGAGCCCCAGGAACGGAAATAGAAAACGGCAGCCACCGCTGAACTGCCTGGACACCGGGTTAAGGACGCAATTGGAAGTCATGGCCCTCCCGCAGGCGGCACGCAGGTGCACCAGGGCCTCAAACTGCCTGGAGAGGCTCAACGCCGAGGTGAAGCGCACCTCGAAGCTCATCACTATATTCCCGAGCGAAGGCGATGACGTACAGTTTCTTTCGCACTTTTGAAAACCGGATAGCCGCATAGAGAAACATGGCCCCGTCTCGCTACGATTGGAAGCGACCAAGCAAACCACTCGAGACGAGGAAGCGGGACCATGTCACACCAGATAGTATCATTCGACGAGCCGAAGCTTCAGGACTACCTCGGGGAGCTCGTCAGAAAAACCGTGCAGGACTCACTGAACGCTCTGCTGGATGCGCAGGCAAACCAGATCGTCAACGCAGGCCGCTACGAGCGGCAGGCCTGCTGCTCCGACCACTACAGGCAAAACCTCACCACGACCTTAAGGGACGTGACGCTTAAGCATCTAGAAGCTTTAAGAGGTGCGACCTTCGCCTCGAAGGTCATCGAGCGCTACCACAGGCAGGAGAGCTTCCTCAGGCAAGCGATGATGGAGATGTAGCTGGCGGGCGTCTCCACCAAAAGGATACAGGAGGTCTCAGAGATCCTCTGGGGGCTTAAGCGTCTCGTCCACCACGCTCTTAAAGCTCATGCGCGAGGCCTTCGGCGAGTGGCGATGCCGTCCCCTCACGGGCAAGTACCCCTTTACGTCTAGCTGGACGGCACGTACATGAAGAGGAACTGGGTAGGGGCCTAGGAGGGCGTGGGTGTGCTTGTGACCATAGGCGTCCAGCGCCTGGGACTTTCCGTAAGGTCATCGGCTGTAAGGAGGGCTACGTGGAGTCAAAGAAGAGCTGGAAAGCCTTCCTGCTCAAGCTCAGGGAGCAAGGGCTTCGGGCGTGCGCATGGCACCGGCGACAAGTCCGCGGGTGTGCTCAGCACCATCCAGGAGGTCTTCCCACACGCGATGTAGCAGCGCTGCACGCTCCACTTCTACCGCAACGTGCTCGACAAGGTGGTAAGCAGCAGGAAGGAAGCAGCCGCCTCGCTCAAGGCGTCCAAGCTCGAGTCCGCTGCCGGGCTGATCGAGTCCGGCGTCGAAGAGACGCTGACCTGCGTGCTCTTCCCACCGGAGCACTTGGAGGAGGATCTGCACCAACAACGGCATAGAGCGGCTGAACCGGCAAATAAAGCGCAAGACACACGCCTCGGGGATGCTGGCGGTGGCGAGGTGCAAGTACGTGGCCGAGGGCAGCTGGGGCCCCAGGCGCTACCTCGACACCGACCTGCTGAACGGATGGGACGACAGGGAGGGTGCTCAAGAAGCAGCAGGGCTAGCTTCGACTACCGGGACGGGACCCCGGCTGGAGAAAGTGCCAAAGACTATTGACGGAACCGCGAGGGCTTACTCATCAGGCTCGTGGGGACCTATCTCATCGAGTAGAACGACAGATGGGCGGCAAAAAGCAAACAGTACTTGCCTGCTGGCGGTCGAGGAACTAAAGAGGAGGAAGGAGGCGCTCGCGGAGATAGCCTGCACGCAGCGGCAGATGAGGCTTGATTCGTGATGGCTTGCAGGCGGTAGTTGCTTATGAGCTAACTTACACACGATTTCGAACTTGAATCCTCCGGATCCCATGATGTTCTTGTGCTCCTCGACGCTAAGATAGCTGTAGTGGCCCATGCCTGCCTCCAAGATGATGTCTCCGCAAACACCAACTTAGGTCGTGCGTGAGTCGCTACCTCGTAACTAGTTGTTACACTTAGAGTGTGGATTCACCAGCTATGAAACCGGCAACAGACCATAAAGCCAGGAACCTGTGGAGTAGATGTCGGCTAAAGAGAAAGGCTTCGCTCGTAAAAGCGAGGCCTCCAACAGTTGATTTAGTTGCTAAATTCAGTTACTGCTGATCGGTGCTTTCAGCCTCAGAGGAACTGTTCTCCTCCTCTGAAACCTCAGTACCTTCCTCATTCTCTCTGAATGATGCCGGCACTTCGATCTCAGCATCAGGACCACCAACCATCGGGCACCAGGGCCCTTTCTCATCAGCGCTCAGAATCACCGGTCCATCCTCAGTCACGGCAACGACATTCTCAAAGTGAGCACAGGGCTTTTCATCGTCGGTCACTACTGTCCAACCGTTACTCAGCATGTGGACACGGGCAGACCCCAAGGTCAGCATCGGTTCAATCGCTAAGAGCATACCAGCCTGCAGGCATACGCCACGACCCGGTTTCCCATAGTTCAAGACATTAGGGTCTTCGTGCATATCGTGTCCGATACCGTGGCCGACATAGTCACGTACGACACCATAGCCGTTTTCCTTTGCTAAGCTCTGGATCGCATGGCCGATGTCACCAAGCGTATTGCCCGGCGACGCCTGTTGGATACCGGCGGCTAAGCAATCGCGAGCGCACTCACACAGCGCCTTTACTTCGTCGGAGACCTCACCGACCTGGAAGGTCCAGGCATTGTCGCCTGCCCACCCATCGGCGTCAGCGCCGGTGTCTATGGAGATGATGTCACCCTCATTGAGAATGACCTTCGGAGATGGGATACCATGCACCAACTGGTCGTTGACCGAGGTGCACAGGGTAGACGGAAATCCCTCGAAGCCTTTAAAGCCCGACTCCCCGCCGCGCTCTCTGATAAAACTTTCTGCGGCCTTATCGAGCTCGAGGGTGGAAATGCCCGGTTTGATCATGGTACCAACCATACGCAGGACCTCTTTTGAGAGCTTCCCTGCGCTCTGTCGGTACGTCTTGATGTCTTCGGGGGATTTCAACGTAATCATAAGTTCAGCAGATCCTTAATGTCTTGGTAGACCTTGTCCTGCGACTGCTCACCGTTCACGGTCTTCAGAATTCTGTGGCCTTTGTAGTGCTCAACCAGAGGTGCAGTCTGTGACTGGTACACAGCGAGGCGGTGCTGAATGGTCTCAGGCTTATCGTCGTCGCGCTGATACATCTCGCCACTACACCGCGGACATACCTCCATATCCGCGCCACCGGTGTAGCCGCACTTCTTGCAGGTGCGGCGGGAGCTCAAGCGCTTGACGATGACGTCGGGGTGCACATCGATCAGAATCGCGGCATCAAGCTTGATGCCCATAGTGTTCAGCTCGGAGTCGAGTGTCACTGCCTGCGCAGTGTTGCGCGGGAACCCGTCGAGGATGAAGCCCCTCTGGGCATCCTCCTCCTGCAAACGCTCCTTCACCAGGTCGACGACCAGGCTGTCAGGGACGAGCTGTCCCTTGTCCATATAGCTTTTGGCCTGCTTGCCCAAAGGGGTACCTGCCTTCACGGCAGCACGGAGAAGATCGCCCGTTGAGATATGAGCGACACCGAACTCAGCAACCAGGCGTTGAGCCTGTGTACCCTTGCCGGCCCCAGGACCACCGAGCAGAACGATTTTCATAGTGACTCCTCACCTTCGCTAGAAAAGGACTACTTGAAGAACCCCTCATAGTTGTGCATCTTGAGTTGACCCTCAAGAGCGGACATCGTATCGAGCCCGACGCCCACCATAATCAGGATAGACGTACCGCCAAAGGCTTGGATCAATGAATTGGATGTAAAGGCGAAAATAATCGACGGAACGACAGCGATCACTGCCATGAACAGCGCACCCGGCAGGGTGATGTGGTCGATAACGTTTTTGATGTAGGCCGCCGTCGGCTTGCCCGGACGCACGCCCGGAATGAAGCCACCCTGTTTGCGGAGCATATCCGCAGTCTCATCAGGATTGAAGATCATCGCCGTGTAGAAGTAGGCGAAGAAGACGATCAGCGCGACCGACAGAACCCAGTTCAGCCAGCCGGAGGAAACAGCGTTCGCAAACGCAGTCATCCAACCCACGCTCGGGAAGAAGACGGCGATCTGCGCCGGGAGATACAGGATCGCGGAAGCGAAGATGATCGGCACAACACCGGCAGTGTTGACCTTGATCGGCAGATAGGTTGCCTGACCACCCATCATACGGCGACCGACGACGCACTTCGCGTACTGGATCGTGATGCGCCGCTGACCACGCTCGATGTAGACGATGAACGGGATGACTACGATGATGATCGCTAACGTAATGATCGTCATCAACCAACCGTTCTCAGAGTTTCGCACCGACGAGATCAGCGCAGCGGGGAAGCCGGCCATGATGTTCACGAAGATGATCAGCGACATACCGTTACCGATACCGCGCTGGGTGATGACCTCGCCGAGCCACATGATGATCATGGCACCGACGACCATCGTCGCGACGACGATAGTGTTCTCCAGCCAGACCGGGATGCCCATCCCCTCAAAGGTGATACCGTAGAGCGGGCTGGTGAAGAGGAAGAGATAGCCGATGCCGGAAAGAATTGCCAGGGCGACGGTCAGATAGCGCGTGTACTGCGTGAGTCTGCGCTGACCGGCCTCGCCTTCTTCAGCCATTGCGGAGAGGGACGGGACAACTGCCTGCAGCATCTGGATGATGATTTGTGCCGTGATGTACGGCATGATGCCCAAACTGAAGACGGACACACGGGAAAGTGCGCCGCCTGAGAACAAGTTCAGGACAGCGAGTGCTCCGGAACCTGAAGCCGCCGCAGCATAAGCGGAGAGCATCCCCTGGAAGGGGATGCCCGGCACAGGGATATACGCTCCCACACGATACAGCACCAGGATGCCGATCGTGATCAGAAGCTTGTTGCGCAACTCCGATACCCGGAACGCGTTGACAATTCCCTTTAGCACACTGCTTCTACCTTTCCACCGGCTGCCTCAATCTTGGATTGGGCGGACTGAGAAACGGCATCAACTTTCACGGTGAGCTTCTTGGTCAGATCGCCATCGCCCAGGACCTTAACCGGGATGAAGTCCTTCTTGATAACGCCCTTTGTGACGAGGGACTCAGGATCAACGGTGTCCCCGTCGTTGAACAGGGCGTCGAGACGCGACACATTGACCGGGACATACGCAACACGATTGTGGTCCTTGAAACCCGGGAGCTTCGGAAGGCGCATGGCAAGCTGCGTCTGGCCGCCCTCAAAACCGGCGCCTTTGCCGCCACCGGAACGAGAGAGCTGGCCCTTGGTGCCACGACCTGCGGTCGTACCATGGCCGGAACCATTTCCGCGGCCAATACGCTTGCGAGCCTTCTTGGAGCCCTTCGCGGGATAAAGATCATGTAATTGCATTTGGCGACTCCTAGTTCTCTTCTGCCTCAACAAGGTGCTTGACCTTGAAGATCATCCCACGAACGCTTGGATTGTCAGGCAGTATGGAAACGTCATTGATCTTACGCAGGCCCAGAGCGTGGCAGGTACCCGTCATGTCCTTGCGCCTCGATGCGACTGCGCTGTGTACCAGCTTGACCTTGAGTGTTTCTGCTTCAGCCATCCTTAGTTCTCCTTTCCGGCGAACATCTCAGAGACGGTGATGCCACGGCGCTCAGCGGTCTGCTCAGGAAGCTCCAGCTGCTGCAGGGCTACGGCTGCCGCCTTAGCCATGTTAAGCGGGTTAGTGGTGCCCAGGGACTTGGACAAGACATTCGTCACACCGGCGAGCTCGAAGATCGGACGAATAGGTCCGCCGGCGATAACGCCGGTACCTTCGATAGCCGGTTTAATCAATACGTCGCCTGCACCAAAGTGACCCTCAACCTCGTGGGGTACCGTTCCTTCGTCGGTGACGGCGACTTTGAACATTTGCTTTTTGGCATCTTCGACAGCCTTGGCGATGGCCTGCGGGACCTCAGCAGATTTGCCGAGACCAAGGCCGATCTTACCTTTGCCGTCCCCTACTGCGACAAGTGCGAGCAGGGACATACGGCGTCCGCCTTTGACTGTCTTTGACACACGGTGAATAAACAGGACGCGCTCCTGAAGATCGGAGTCCTCCTGACGTCTACGATCACGTGGCATTCGATTCCTCCTAGAACTTCAGTCCCACTTTGCGGGCACCCTCAGCGAGAGCTTTGACGCGGCCATGATAGATGTGGCCACCGCGGTCAAACGTGACCTCGGTAACGCCCTTCTCCACGGCGCGCTTCCCGATCAGATTGCCGACCATATCAGCAGCCTCTCTGTTGGAGCCGATCTTGCCGGACTTTTTGAACTCAGGGTCAAGAGTTGAAGCGCTGCAGATAGTCTTTGAATCTGCGTCGTCGATGACCTGAGCGTAGATGTTAGCATTGCTGCGATGGACGCTCAGACGAGGGCGCTGCGCAGTTCCGAAGATCTTGGCACGGACACGGCGCTCACGGCGCTTGAGTCCCGCTCTTTTCTTCTGGCTCTTATCCATTGATACTCCTTCTTCATGCCATCACCTGACAGGGTAATGGTCTTTTTGGCTCACTACTTAGCTGCCTTACCGAGCTTTCTGCGGATGTGCTCACCCTCATAGTGGATGCCCTTGCCCTTGTATGGCTCAGGCGGACGGGTCATGCGGACCTCAGCGGCGACCTGGCCGACCTGCTCTTTAGAGATGCCCTTGACCGTGATGTGGGTGTTGTCAGGGACCTCAAAGGTGATGTTCTCAGGAGCTTCATAGTCGACGGGGTGAGAGAAGCCGACGGTGAGCTCAAGGGTCTTGCCTTTGAGCTGCGCACGGTAGCCGACGCCCGTGAGCTCGAGCTTCTTCTCATAGCCCTGAGACACGCCCACCACCATGTTGTTGATGAGGGCACGGACGAGGCCTTGCATCACGTTGGACTCAGGGTCCTCCTTGTCGTTTCTGGTGACAGTGACAACATTGTCTTTCTGATCGATGGCCACTAAATCTGAAAATGTACGCTCAAGCTGACCCTTGGGTCCCTTGACCTGTACATCAGAGCCGTTAATCGTCACGGTGACACCGGATGGAACCGTGACAGGCTGCTTACCAATACGGGACATACGCCGTCTCCCTTCTTTCCTGTCGCGTTCTACCAGATGTAGCAGATGACCTCGCCGCCCACGCCTGCTTTACGGGCGTCACGGTCGCACATCATGCCCTTGGAGGTGGAGATCACAGCAGTGCCCAATCCACCCAGGACACGGGGAAGGTCTTTGACTGAACTATAGATACGAAGGCCCGGCTTAGAGATGCGCTTGATGCCGCGGAGAATGCGGGCCCTGCGCTTGCCATATTTCAAGGTGATAGTGAGGGTCTTCTGAGGCTTGGTGTCCTCTACTGTATAGCCCTCCACATAGCCCTCTTCAGTGATAACGCGTGCGATCTCAGCCAATACCTTGGTTGAAGGCATGCTGACGGTCGGTTTACCGGCAGCATTCGCATTGCGGATACGCGTCAGCATATCTGAAACGGGATCGGTAATCTTCATTGATGTTTCTCCTTTGTTCGAGATGAAGCTGCGCGATTGGTTCATGCCCACCCGTGGCAGGCGTGCCTAACCGCGAGAGCCCTGGTGTCACCAAGAGGCCTTGGTGACACCAGGAAGCTCGCCTTTGTTCGCGAGTTCACGGAAGCACTCACGGCACAGGCCGAACTTGCGGTACACAGAGCGTGGACGGCCACATCTCTGGCAGCGGTACTGCTTGCGCGTAGAAAACTTCGGTGTTCTCTGAGCTTTGACGATCATCGATGTCTTAGCCACAAATCCTCCTAACCAAAAACACTCACGTACTCACATGAATGTTGAAACCGAATGTACGGACTGAAACCGTCCTTTTGAGTCCCCTACTCCTCTCTGAACGGGAAGTGGAACTCATCGAGCAGGGCCTTGCCCTCCTCGTTAGTCTGTGCAGTCGTCACGATCGTGATATCCATACCACGGGTGTGATCAACCTTATCGAAATCAACCTCAGGAAAGATCAGCTGCTCGGTGACGCCCATGGAGAAGTTGCCACGACCGTCGAAGCTCTTCAGGGAGATACCGCGGAAGTCACGGATGCGGGGGATAGCCATGGAGATCAGACGATCCAGGAACTCCCACATACGGTCGCCGCGCAGGGTCACCTTAGCGCCGATTGCCTGTCCCTGACGAAGGTGGAAGGTAGCGATTGACTTGCGGGCGTGGGTGATCATCGGCTGCTGGCCGGTGATAGCGCGCAGGTCGGCGATTGCGCCATCGATCGCCTTTGAGTCGGTCGCTGCCTCGCCGACGCCCATGTTAACGACGATCTTCTCGAATTTCGGGATCATCATCGGGTTGGGGTAGTTGAACTTCTTCTGAAGATCATCGCGCACGGTGGCGTAATACTTCTCCTTCAGGCGAGGAACATATTTCTCTTCTGCCATCTAGGCTCCTATCTTGGGGTTTTAAGCGTGGGATTTCTAACCTCACGCCTCCTGGCCGGGTGCCAGGAGCCAGCTATGCCTATGCACCGGGAGCATACCAGCACAGAGACACAGACTACTATCATACGGTTTTGCTGCGTGAATTGCTAGTGGCAACTCATCTAAAGAAAGAATTCACCATCTTGTCGCAATGTTTGGCCAAAATCTGCGAACAGGGTATGCCAGTCAAGACACAAAAAACGCACAGCGAATGCCCTTCGCACTGCTGCGCGTTTTCCCACTTTAAGCTATTGCAAGCTAGTCGTCCAACACCACGACGTGCTTACCGATGAATTTCCCGGATTCGAGGTTCCCCTGCGCTTTGCCTACCTCGGAGAGGCCATGGTAAACCTGCGCGATCGGGATTTTGATATCCCCTGCTGCCGCTTTACCCAACACAAAGTTGAAGAAGCTGGCGGGAAGATCATTCGCAGCCCCGTCATAGCTCGTGAGGTAACACCCCTTAGGGATGCTGAAGGGAGAGAAGTCCGGTACCGTCCACTGACCACCCAACGCTCCGGTAAAGCAGGCGTAGCCACCCTGCCGCATGAAGCCCAGATCCTGGAAGAGCGTCGAGCATCCGACCAGCTCAAGTACTTTGTCAACGCCACACGGCACTATCGCCGCCATCTTTTCCGGCAGCTCATCGTCGTCGAGCACCGCACATTCTGCGCCATAGTCCTTGAGCGGTGCCAGCTTCTGCTCCTGCCGCGTTGTCGCAATGACCCGGGCATCGAGCAGTCTGCCGACGATAATCCCCATGAGGCCGACGGTTGAGGAGCCACCGCGAATAAACAGGATGTCGCCTGCCTGTACGGCAAGCCCCTCTGTAAGTGACCCGTAAGCGGTCTGGAGCATTTCCGGAAGGGATCCAATCAGATCCCAGGGGGCATCGACGTTGACCGGAATCACGCTGTCCTCTCTGACCAACGTGTACTCCGCATAGGAGCCGTCGATCCCGCGTCCCAGGCCGCCCATCATTGTGACCACCTTTTGCCCGACGTGAAAGGGGCTGTCTTCACCTACCTCAGCAACTTCGCCTGCGCCTTCGATACCGAGGACGCGGGGATAGCTGAAGTCCGACGAGGATCCCCCTTTACGGCTCGTGATCTCCGACTCGTTCACGCCAAAGGCTTTGACCTTGATCAGGACATAGCCTGGTTTGATCGTCGGCTTCTCAACGGTAGTAGGTACAAGCTCCTTGGTTGAGCAGGGCCCCGTTAGTCTGATCGCTTGCATTGTTGCCATGATCGAACACCCCTTTGTATCAGAGAGAATGTCATCCCCATTAAACATCATCCAGGAATGTGAAGAAGCACCACATCGGTCTTCGGGCATACGTCGTAGTCTGCCGCCCGCCAGCAATCACTGGTACCCATTTGATAGTAAAAAGGAGCGGCTCCCCGAGAGAAACCCTCCTATCTGGTGCAGAGAACGTTGATATGCCACGTAAGGCTCACTCACGGGTCACCTCGTTGCGCAACGGTTTGCCCGATATATAGGACTTGAGATTCCTCTGTGCGATGGAAACCACGCGCTCACGCGTCTGCGGCAGGTGCCAGTATCCCGCGATGTGCGGCGTGATCAGCAGGTGCGGCGCCTCCCAGAGCGGATCTTCCTTGGGCAGCGGCTCCTCTGGTGTGACATCGAGCGCAGCTCCGGCAAGATCCCCACTCGTCAATGCGTCGATCAGATCCTGCTCTACAATCAGATCGCCCCTGCCAGCATTCACGATATAGGCCCTCTTGGGCAGCGCATCGATGAACTCCTTGTTGACTAGCCCCTGGGTCTCAGGGGTGGATGGCAGGAAGCTCGCGACGCAGTCGATCTCAGGCAGGACGTGTAGGAGGTGCTCCTTGGTGATCGTGAGGTCGAAGGCCTTCGTATATTCATCAAAGAGCTCCTGTGGCTTGTGTTGACGATAGGCGATACAGTGGGCGCCCAGCCCGTGGGCCATCTTTGCAAAGTGCAGGCCGATATCCCCGGCTCCCATCACGAGCACCTGTGCATCGGCGAGTGTCGTCACGGGTCCGAGATCTTCCCAGGCATGGTCCTCCTGCATCTTGCGGTACTCGGGAAGCTTCTTGATCAGTGACAAGAGCAGCGCCAATGCATGCTCGGCGACCGCCTGACCATAGGCGCCCACGCTCGTGGTGATGCGGGTACGATCCGGGAGCGCGCCCGGCTTCACATAGGCATCGGCGCCTGCGCTTCCTAGTTGGATCCACTGCAGCTTATCTGCATGGGTCAGGAGCCTCGACGCTACATTGCCGATTATAATGTCCGCAGTATCGATATCTGTCCCGTCTAACACCGCATCAGGCGTCTTGGAGAGCTGCTCAGGGTGCTCCACCTGAGCAGCAAAAGTGAAATGCGCCTGGGGTGCCATCGCCTGAAACCGCTGCGCTTCTTTTTCATTTACCGGAAGAACGACCAAGATATTGAGTGCCGTACGCTGTGCTCCTCTTCCCTTGCTTCATGACTCTCCCTACTCTATCAGCTTGCACCCGTACTCGGTAACAAAAAAGGCGCTCCGGCGCGCATTTGCACTCAGAGCGTCTTGAAAGCATCTCTGCAACGAACTTAGAACTGTGCTCCGCATCTCTTGCAGACACGGGCCTTCTTGCCATTGGCATCCACATCGTGGCCCACACGGGTCGGCTTGCCGCAGCTCGGACAGATGAGCTCAACGTTGGAAACGTCGATCTTTGCTTCGCGCGTCACAAAGCCGCCGTTCTGGCCCTGCTGATCGGGATGCTGTGCCTTCTTTGTGTTGGCGACGCCCTCGACGATGACCTTCCCCTCAGCAGGATAGGCATGCAGGACCTCCCCCTGCTTGCCGCGATCCTTGCCGGAAAGGACGACGACGGTATCGCCTTTCTTGATGTTCATCTTTGCCATGACTTCGTCTCCTTACAGCGTCTCGGGTGCGAGCGAGACGATCTTCATGTACTTGCGGTCACGAAGCTCACGCGCAACCGGCCCGAAGATACGGGTGCCCACCGGGGTGCCATCATTTTGGACCAAGACGCATGCGTTCTGATCAAACTTGATATAGCTGCCGTCCTTGCGACGTGTCTCCTTGACAGTGCGGACGACAACGCAGGTGACGATATCACCCTTCTTTACATTGCCACCGGGCGTAGCATCCTGCACGGCGCAGCGAATGGTATCTCCGATTCCTGCGTAACGACGCTTGGAGCCGCCCATGACTTTGATGCATTTCACTCGACGAGCGCCGGAGTTGTCGGCGACGTTGAGGACAGTCTCCATCTGAATCATGAAAGTTCCTCCGAATTACACCTCACCAGAGGTGCGCCCTCATCTGTAGGACGCACCGGGTGATCTACCAAAACAATGCTTACTTAGCGCGCTCAACGATCTCTACTACGCGCCAACGCTTTGTCTTGCTCAGGGGACGAGTCTCCATGACGCGGACACGATCTCCCACGTGGCACTCGTTCTTTTCGTCGTGGCAGTGCAGTTTCTTATGAATCGTCATCATCTTGCCGTACTTAGGATGGCGCTTTCTGTATGCCATCTCAACAGCAACCGTCTTGTCGCCAGAGATAGCGCAGACGACGCCGGTACGGACCTTACGAGAGTTCCTTGTAACGGTCTCAGCCATTTGTATCTCCTACGATCTAATCTTTGTCTGCTGTCGTTTGTGCTGCGAGCTCACGGGCACGCTGCTCGGTGAGGACACGCGCGATATCGTGCTTAACCTGCTTCACACGTGCGGTGTTGTCCAGCTGGCTCGTCGCCATCTGGAAGCGGAGGTTAAAGAGCTCGGCACGAGCGTCGTGGAACTTTTGAGAGAGCTCCTCGTCTGAAAGTGCGCGGACTTCGCTTGGCTTCATGTCTTATTCCTCCCCACGTTTAACGATCTTGGTTTTGATCGGCAGTTTGTACTGTGCCAGATGCAGCGCCTCTTTGGCGGTCGCCTCATCGACGTCGCCGACCTCGAACATAATGCGGCCCGGCTTGACGACTGCGACCCACTCTTCGGGGTTACCTTTGCCGGAACCCATACGGGCCTCGGCCGGGTGCTTGGTGATCGGCTTGTCCGGGAAAATGGTGATCCAGATCTTGCCACCACGCTTCATGCAACGGGTGATTGCGACACGGGCAGCCTCGATCTGGCGGTTGGTGATCCAATGTCTCTCGAGAGCTTTGAGGCCCCACTCACCGTTATAAATCTTGGTGTTGCCTTTTGCCTGGCCCTTCATAGAGCCACGCTGAACCTTACGGTGTGCTACACGCTTTGGAGCTAGCATTATCTGCCCCTCCTCTCGTTATTCCGACGGCGAGGACGCGACGGGCCTTCGAGCGCCGGGTTCGGAACCGGTTGTCCCGGAAGCTTCTCGCCGAGATAGATCCAGACTTTCACGCCGCAGGAACCCATCTGAGTGTGTGCGGTAGCCTCACCGAAGTCGATCTTTGCGCGCATCGTGTGCAGAGGGACACGGCCCTCACGGTACCACTCACGGCGGCTCATCTCAGCGCCGTTGAGGCGGCCGGAACACTGGATACGGATGCCCAGGGCACCTGCCTTGCGGGCGGACTGCACTGCTCTTCTCATCGCGCGGCGGAAGGCGACACGGCCCTCAAGCTGCTCGGCGATGGACTGAGCGGTCAGGTTTGCGTCGAGCTCAGGGCGCTTCACCTCGACGACGTCGACGTTGATCTGGCCCTTCTTGACGCCGGCGACCTTCTCAAGGTCATTGCGGAGGGCATCGATCTCAGAGCCTTTCTTGCCGATGACAATGCCCGGACGTGCGGTGAAGATCTGGATGCGGATCTTGTCCCCGTAACGCTCGATCTCGACGCGGGAGAGGGCTGCGCGGGCGAGTCTCTTCTCGAGGAATCCTCTGATTGCTAAATCGTTACCAAGCTTGCTGGAGTAGTCCTTTCCAGCGTACCAACGGGAACGCCAATTCTCAGTAATACCTAAACGGAATCCTGTAGGCTGTACCTTTTGGCCCATCCCCTTACGCCTCCTTTCGCAAAGCGACAACGATCGTGATATGGCTCGTGCGTTTGTTGATACGTGATGCAGAGCCCTTTGCGCGCGGACGGATACGGCGCAGCGTCGGTCCCTCATCCACATAGGCCTTGGTAACTACGAGGTTGTTCGCACGAAGATTGTTGTTGTTCTCCGCATTGGCGACAGCTGAGCGCAGCACTTTCTCGACCGGGGTTGCAGCGGCAACGTTTGCGAATTGCAACAGCTCGAGTGCCTGGTTGACGGACTTATCGCGAATCTGGTCAACAACCAAACGGACTTTGCGGGGAGCCATACGCACGTATTTCGCGGTGGCGAAGGCTCCGTTTTCAATCTGCTTCATCTAGTCGTGACCTCCTACTCTGCAACTCTGTGACCACGGAACGTACGGGTCGGGGCGAACTCGCCCAGCTTGTGGCCGACCATGGACTCGGTGATGTAGACAGGGACATGCTGGCGGCCATTGTGGACCGCGATCGTGTGGCCGACCATCTCCGGGAAGATGGTGCTTGAACGTGACCAGGTCTTGATAACATCCTTCTTGCCTGACTCATTCATTGCGGTAACCCGCTCGAGGAGGCGCGTCTCCACAAACGGTCCCTTCTTGAGACTTCTGCTCATTTATTCACTCCTTCTCGACGGTTATTTCGTTCTACGACGACGGATGATCAAAGAATTCGAAGCCTTCTTAGGATCACGCGTCTTGTAGCCCTTGGTCGGCTTGCCCCACGGGGTCACAGACGGACGACCGGAAGTGTGGTTCTTGCCCTCGCCGCCACCGTGTGGGTGGTCGACTGGGTTCATGACCGTACCACGGACCGTCGGACGAACGCCTCTCCAGCGCTGACGGCCCGCTTTGCCGATCACGATGTTGGAGTGGTCAGCATTGCCGACCTCACCGATCGTGGCGCGGCAGGTGAGCAGCACGCGGCGCATCTCTGAAGAGGGCATGCGTAGGATCGCGTAGTTGCCCTCTTTGCCCATCAGCTGGATGGAGGTGCCGGCGGAGCGGGCGATTGCGGCGCCCTTGCCAGGCTTGAACTCCACCGCGTGGACCAAAGTACCGACGGGGATCTCAGACAACGGCAGCGCATTGCCCGGCTGAATATCGATATCGTGATCGCCGGAGATGACGGTGTCACCGACCTCGAGGCCACTGGGGGCCAAGATGTAGGACTTGGCGCCATCCGCATAGTGCAACAGGGCGATGCGAGCGGAGCGGTTCGGGTCATACTCGATTGCGGCGACCTTTGCCGGGACATCGTCCTTGCGGCGCTTGAAATCGATAACACGATACTGACGCTTGTGTCCGCCGCCCTGGTGACGGGTCGTAATACGGCCGAAGCTGTTGCGTCCGGCTTTCTTTGGCAGTGGCTCGAGAAGTGCCTTCTCGGGCTTTTTAACGGTAATGTCCTTGAAGTCATATACCGTCTGGAAGCGCTTGCCTGCGCTTGTTGGCTTTAAGTGCCTTACAGCCATAACTCTTGTTCCCTTCTGTTCCGTTGGCCAACACACTTAAGGGAATGAGGCTTCATGCCTCAAAGCATGCTGACACCGGATTACCACGGTACCGCGCGTATCTATACGGCACCAAACATTGAGCCCCCAAGTATATCTGAGGGCATCATTACCTACTCAGACGCTGAATCGTCGTCCTGCTTCTGCTGGTTGGAGAAAAGCTCGATCGTCTCTCCCTCTTTTAGGGTGACGATAGCCTTCTTCCAGGTGCGGGTCTGGCCGGGCTGATAGCGGACACGCTTGGTCTTCGGCTTGACCCACAGGGTGTTGACCTTCACCACATGGACATTGAAGAGCTTCTGGACCGCACCCTTGATCTCCTCTTTCGGGACCTTCGGAGCGACCTCGAAGGTATACTTCCCCTGTTCCATCTGGTCAAATGAACGCTCGGAGATCACCGGGCGGACGAGCACATTGTACTGAGAGTCCATCTTACGCGAGCACCTCCTCGAAATGCTTTGCGACATCCACAGGCATTACGAGAGCATCGTTGTCGATAAGATACTCCGCATTCGCCTCCGTCTGACCAATGACTACTACCTTGGGCAGATTGCGGAATGACAGATAGGTGTTTACGTCCTCGTCGTTTACGACGAGGGTGACACGCTTGTCAGCAAGACCGAGCTTTGCGAGGGTCTCTTTAGCCTGCCTGGTGGAAGGCTTGTCAAACTTGAACTCGTCGACGAGCACGAGCTCGGAGTCCTTCACCTTACCGGAGAGCACGCCGCGAAGTGCGAGCTTGACCTCTTTGCGGTTCACGCGACGCTCATGTGAGCGCGGGGTCGGCCCGAAGACTACGCCACCGCCGTTCATCTGCGGTGCGCGGATGGTGCCCTGACGGGCGCGGCCGGTGCCCTTCTGACGGAACGGCTTGACGCCGCCGCCAGAGACGGCTGAGCGGTTCTTGGTAGAATGGGTGCCCTGGCGGCGGGATGCTGCCTGGCACACCACAACGTGATGGATTACAGGGATATTCGGCTCAACGCTGAAGACTGCCTCTGCAAGATCTGCAGCATCAACCTTCTCTCCTGCCATATTCTTTATATCAATGCGGGACATCCTGTCCTCCTTATTAGCCTAAAGTGGCGTTTTGGCCTTAGGCCATACGGATAGAAACTAAAGCGTTCTTGCCGCCGGGGACAGCGCCCTTTATGAGCATCAGATTTTGCTCAGCGTCAACACGCACAAGCTTGAGATTTTTGACCGTGACGCGCTCATCGCCCATGTGGCCTGACATATGAAGGCCTAAGCGGACACGTGCGGGATACGCACACTGGCCGATGGAGCCCGGCTCACGCTGGTTGCGAGAACCGTGGGCCATAGGTCCGCGTGAGAAGTTCCAGCGCTTGACGGTACCCTGGAAACCCTTGCCCTTAGAAGTTCCGGTTACGTCGACAGCCTTCACATCGGCGAAGTCCTTGACGGTAACCTGATCGCCAGCGGTGTACTGGCTTGCGTCGTCTACGCGCACTTCGTGCAGATAGCGCATCGGTTTGACACCTGCCTTCTCAAAGTGGCCGGACATAGGCTTGTTGACCTTCTTGTCCTTGATGTCGCCAAAGCCGATCTGAACGGCTTCATAGCCGTCAGTGCCTTTAGTCTTCACCTGAGAGACGGTGCAGGGACCAGCGAGAACAACGGTGACCGGGACGAAGTTGTCATCCTCGTCGAAGATCTGCGTCATTCCCAGCTTACGGCCGAGAATCGTAGTGACCATACTCAATCCTTACCCTTCGGTAGTCATGGGACCCAAAAGACGTACACTAACGTCCTCCCCAGCGGACTACATCCTCTTCTCACGCTGCAGCGAGACTTGACACAGAGGTCCCCTAGCAGCAGCTTTTTTACTTTACACTCAATCTGTGAGTTTCACAATATATACGCATTTAAAGTGAGAAAATCAACAGATGCTAGGGCGCGTGTACCAGCACCAAAAAAGAGGATCTCCCAGCCTGTGGAAGATCCTCTCTCCTGCCTGGTTATATGGAACAGCCGTTAGAGCTTGATCTCAATCTCAACGCCCGCCGGCAGCTCAAGCCTCATCAGGGAATCGACGGTCGAGTTGGTCGGATCGAGGATATCGATCAGACGCTTGTGGGTGCGCATCTCAAACTGATCACGGGAATCCTTATCCTTGTGCGGTGAGCGGATGACGGTGTACAGAGAGCGCTCAGTGGGCAGGGGGATAGGGCCGGAAACCCGGGCGCCCGTCTTCTGTGCAGTGTCCACGATCAGCTTTGAGGACTGATCGACCACTTCGTGATCATAGCCCTTCAGGCGAATCCTAATCTTTTCGTTTGCCACGGTGGTACCTCCATTTTAGAGCATAGACGCACGAGTCTATTACTCGGTCTTTCCTGCATTCTTCGCTACGATTTCATCCTTGATGTTCTTCGGAACCGGCTCGTAGCTATCAAACTGCATCGTATAGCTCGCACGGCCCTGCGTCTCAGAACGAAGGTCTGTCGCGTAGCCAAACATCTCAGCCAAGGGCACCTTCGCACGGATGACCTTGGTGTTGCTGCGGTCTTCCATGCCCTCAATCTTACCGCGACGGCTGGAAAGGTTGCCCATCACATCGCCCATGTACTGCTCAGGGGTCTCGACATCGACGCGCTCGATCGGCTCAAGCAGCACCGGATCGGACTCTTCGAGGGCCTTCTTGATCGCCATGGAACCGGCGATCTTGAATGCCGCCTCAGAGGAGTCGACCTCATGGTAGGAGCCATCGACGAGCGTGACCTTGATGTCCTCAACCGGGTAGCCGGCGATAACTCCGGACTGCAGCGCCTCCTGAATACCCTTATCAACAGAGGGGATGTACTCCTTAGGGATGGATCCACCGACGGTTGCGTCGACGAACTCATAGCCTTTGCCCTCCTCGTTGGGCTCCATATCGATGATTGCGTCACCGTACTGGCCACGGCCGCCGGACTGACGGACGAACTTGCCCTGGGCATGCTTGACGGCGTGTCCTGCGGTCTCACGGTAGGCGACCTGCGGCTTACCGACGTTGCAGTCGACGTGGAACTCACGGCGCAGACGGTCGATGATGATCTCGAGGTGCAGCTCACCCATACCGGCAATGATGGTCTGGCCGGTCTCCTGATCGGTGTGGACCTGGAAGGTCGGGTCCTCCTCAGCCAGCTTCTCAAGGCCGACAGCCATCTTCTCCTGCTCAGCCTTGGATTTCGGCTCAACGGCGACGTCGATAACCGGCTTCGCGAAGGTGATGGACTCAAGCAGGATCGGGTGCTTCTCGTCGGCGAGGGTATTGCCGGTTGCGGTGTTCTTGAGGCCGACGCAGGCAACGATATCGCCTGCGGAGCACTCGTCACGGTCGACGCGGTCGTTTGCATTCATCTCAAGGATGCGGCCCAAGCGCTCACGGGTGTCCTTGTTAACGTTGTAGACGTAGGAGCCAGCCTCAGCCTGTCCGGAGTAGACGCGGATGTAAGTCAGCTTGCCGACGTAGGGGTCGGTCATGATCTTGAAGGCCAGTGCCGAGAACGGCTCAGAGAAGTCAGCCTTACGGTAGATCTTCTCGCCGGTTCTCGGGTCGGTGCCTTCAGTCTTACCGATATCGAGCGGGCTCGGCAGGTAGTCGACGACAGCATCGAGCAGCTCTTGGATGCCCTTGTTCTTGTAGGCAGAGCCGACGAAGACGAGGTTGAGCTCGTTTTTCAGGACGCCCTTACGAAGCGCAGCCTTGAGCTGCGGTACCGGGACTTCCTGGTCTTCGAGGACCTTCTCCATCAGGTCGTCGTCGTAGTTGGTAGCAGCCTCAAGGAGCTCCTCGCGCTTCTCGTTAGCTGTGTCCTTGAACTCGTCAGGGATCTCGTCCATAACCTCGGGGTAAATCATGCCCTTGTCGTCTTCCTTGAAGTCCCACGCCTTCATGGTGACAAGGTCGATGAGGCCCCAGAAGTTCGCCTCGCAGCCCATCGGGATCTGAGCGGCGACAGCGTTGGCACCCAGGCGGTCCTTCATGGTGTCGATAGCGTGGAAGAAGTCAGCGCCGACACGGTCGTACTTGTTGATGAAAGCGATTAGCGGTACGTGGTAGGTCTCAGCCTGGCGCCACACCGTCTCGGACTGCGGCTGTACACCAGCGACGGCGTCGAAGACAGCGACTGCACCGTCGAGAACACGCAGGGAGCGCTCGACCTCAGCGGTGAAGTCAACGTGGCCCGGGGTATCGATGATCTGAATGATGTGATCTTTCCAGAAGCAGGTGGTTGCAGCGGAGGTGATAGTCACGCCACGCTCTTGCTCCTGCGGCATCCAGTCCATCGTGGCTGCACCGTCATGGACCTCGCCGATCTTGTGGGTCTTGCCAGTGTAGTACAGGATACGCTCGGTCGTCGTAGTCTTGCCTGCATCGATGTGGGCAATGATACCGATGTTACGTAGGTCTTCGAGTTTATACTTAACCTTTTTTGCCATAATCTATCTTTTAGCTCCTTGACTCTCAACTAGTAGCGATAGTGAGAGAACGCACGGTTTGCCTCTGCCATTCTGAAGAGGTCCTCACGGCGTTTGACGGAAGCGCCCACACCATTAGAAGCGTCGACGATCTCGTTTGCGAGACGCTCTGCCATGGTCTTCTCTTTACGGGCGCGTGAGAAGTTCACCATCCAACGGATCGCGAGGGTGGTTGCACGGCGGGAGTTGACCTCCATAGGCACCTGATAGGTTGCGCCGCCGACACGGCGAGGCTTGACCTCGAGGGTCGGGCGAATGTTGTCCATCGCCTTCTTGAACACGGTCAAAGCGTCCTGACCGGTCTTGTCGGCAACGATATCGAACGCACCATAGACGATGCGCTCTGCGGTTGCCTTCTTGCCTTCAAGAAGAACTTTGTTGATCAACTGAGTCACGAAGCGATTATTGTATTTCGCATCTGGCTGAACCTCGCGGTGGTTAGCTGCTGCACGACGCGGCATGGTATATCTCCTTCAATCGATTTTCAGATAGCCCGGGTACGTTCTAGTCCTTCGGGCGCTTAGCACCATAGCGGGAACGTGCCTTCATACGGTTCTGCACTGCCGCGCAGTCATAGACACCGCGGATGATCTTGTAACGGACACCTGGGAGGTCACGGACACGTCCACCACGGACGAGGACGATCGAGTGCTCCTGCAGGTTGTGGCCCTCACCCGGAATGTAGGCGGTTACTTCGATGCCGTTGACAAGGCGGACACGGGCAACCTTACGAAGCGCAGAATTCGGCTTCTTCGGGGTCGTGGTGAACA
This sequence comes from Atopobium sp. oral taxon 416, assembly GCF_018128285.1. Taxonomy (NCBI): domain Bacteria; kingdom Bacillati; phylum Actinomycetota; class Coriobacteriia; order Coriobacteriales; family Atopobiaceae; genus Atopobium; species Atopobium sp. oral taxon 416. Next base: position 402,404 of record NZ_CP072380.1, on the reverse strand, counting down.
CACGGGTGCACACACCACGCTTCTGAGGATTGTGCTGCAATGCAGCGTTTTTCGACTTACTCTTAACGCTCGCGCGACCTTGGCGAACAAGCTGATTAATAGTAGGCAAAGTTGTTCTCCTTCTTGAACCTAAGATTGTCATCACGCTTATGATAGAGGCGATACAGCACGACATCGCCCAGAATAGGCGCAAGCAGATACTTTACGATCCTCGGCCGCTGTTGTCAAAATACCACGCACCCAGGCGTATCCATCCTACATGGACCCACCACAACTTGAGGAAGTCATTTCATGGCCCAGCGTTCCACCCGTCAATATTCTATAGAGCTGCTCCGCGCGGTTGCGATCACCGCTATCGCAATCTTCCATACCTTCCTGCCCTATAACGAGACGGCAGAGGCACTCTCACATATCTATAACGGAGGGGCACTCACCGCACTGGGCTGGATCGGGTTTCTCGGAGCCGCAGGCAACCACGTCTTTTTCCTGATCTCAGGATACTTCCTGATTCCCCGCTGTGCACAGGCCCTCACGCATCCCTCATGGGCAGCCTTCAGAGTGCAGTGCGCCAAAAGCTTTGGCCGCGCCCTCAGGCTCTTAGCAATCCTGCTCTTCTATGCCCTGATCCTGCTTGCGATCAGCACCTGGATCGTCCCGCTTCCCGAAATCTCAGCAGCTTCGCTCTCCTGGCTCGGCATGAACCTGGAATTTATCTGGCTCTATATCGTGTTCATAGCGATCACGCCGATCGTAGCGCTCCTGTGGCAGGCCGCTCCAAAGCATCGCAGCATGATTGTTCTCATGCTCTTCGTGCTTACCTATCTGATCAACGGCTACATCGCCTTCGTCTCACCGGATGATGCGGCGCGCTCACTCCTCTCCTGGAAGAAACTGATGAGCGGCTGGACCTACTGTATGACCTATGTCGGAGGAGCCGCACTTTCTGACTGGACTAGAAAACGTCCGCTTTCACGCCGCAAATGCCGAACAGCCCTGATCGTTGTAGCAGCATTCAGCATTGTGGTATGTGGTATCTACGCTGTCAGCAACAGTATTGACGTGCTCATCGCACTCTCCTACAAATCGACCTCGCTGATCTCATTTCTGCTCGCACTCACAGCTTTCTGCTTCGCACGGACCTATACAAACCAGCCGAAACAATCTGTTGGAACCACTATCATTCTGAAGACCGCACAGTCAACCTTAGCGTTCTATATCATTCAGTCACTCAGCTGGACCAGTTGGCAAGCCTTCATCGGGGCTGTCTTGGCCAGTATCCTAGCCTCAGCTCCGGCCTCCTGGGGCAGCTTCTTCGGGATCGGCATCCTCTTCTCAGCCGCCTTTATCGCAGTGGCAACCCTCTTCGATCAGCTGATCCGTATTCCGCTCTTTAACCTCATTCGCAAACACACACGCTCATCACAGAGGCGCTAAAGCTGGTACTCCTCTCCCCAATCGCACATTACATCCAAGATCTGTGTGAGCGGCTTCCCGCGCTCTGTGAGACTGTATTCCACCTTCGGAGGAGTCTGCGGGTACTCTTCGCGATGCACCAGCTGGTCCTTTTCCAAAGCTTTGAGATTCGCATTCAATATCTTTCTAACAGTCTAGCCACAACAATCCGGATTCTTAGGTTACCGAATACAGCATGCCCAGCCGCATCGAGGGAGGAGTGCCCCATCTACCAGGTATTCCTCCCTCTTTCTGTCTCGGTTTCCTGCCTTTCCGCCGCTGTGGTATAGGTATGCTGTAAGGCTCCATGGGTAGGTATTCCGTGCCGGCAAAGATCCGCGCGATGAAGCCGAAGGGCACGATGGTCAAGGCGATATCGGGCCACTACTACGTCTGCGAGTACCGAAGCGTGCGAGAGGGCGGAAGGCGCAGGACAAAGATGGGCCGCTGCATCGGCAGGATCACGGAGGCGGAGGGCTACCTCAGCAATGCGGGGACTAAGGTCGCAAACAGCGAGCTTGCCTGCGTCGAGTCCGGCCAGTATGCAGTCGCGATGGACTGCTTACAGGGGACCCTTACCCTGCTCAAGAAGCATTTCGCGCGTGCGGACGCCGACAGGATATATGCCTGCGCCCTCATCCACTTCGTCGAAGGCTTCCAGCGCATGGGGGCGCTCGCGAGGCTCTACGAGATGAGCGTGCTCTCGCTTTAGGATGCCCAGGCTGAAGATGGGATACGATGCGCTATCGGGCCTCTACGGGGACCTCGGCAGGAGGCAGGGGCCGCTCATCTCCTTCGAGCAGGCCCTCGTCGAGCCGTGCTCGGGGGAGGTGGCCACAGACGGCCACGTGATAGGCTCGCGCTCTGAGCCCTGTCAATATAATGGACAGAGAAATCTCAGATTCTATGCGGTCTGCATCACCTTTGGATCGTATGCAAGGCCTCTCTCGAAGTGCTCGAAGAACTCCTGCATCACCTCTGCGGGTACGCGATCTCCTATGGACTTATGCGGGCAGAAGCGGTTGTAGTACGACTCGATTAAACTCGTGTGCCTTGTGCTTGGTCGTGGATGCATCTAAGAGGCGCTTAAGGTAGTACCATTCGTTCTTGAGCGTGGCGAAGAAGGATTCGGCTACAGCATTGTCGTGACAGCTTCCGGTTCTCCCCACGGAGAGCCTCACGTCGGGTACGGCTGCCCAGGCGGTCAGCTCTGAGCTCGTGTACTGGCTGCCACGGTCACTGTGGAATATGGCCCCTTTGGCCACGTATCCGCGCGAATATGCCATCTTCAGGGCAAAGACGACAAGCCCTGCCCTCATGTTGTCCTGTATGCTTCAGCCCACCACCATGTGTGTGCACAGATCGTGCGCGACGGCGAGATATATAAAGCCTGCCGTGGTCCTGCGATAGGTTGTGTCGCCCACGAGCTTGGCTGTCGGCACAAGACACGAAAAGCCGCGCCGGGTGAGGTCGGGGCGCTCGGGGGTATCAGGTGCGGGCAGCGTCGTTCTCTTCGATGCATTGGATCAGATGCCGCCTATCCCAGTTCAGCCATGCACCTGCGCACGCGGTAGCGGGTCGTGCCTGTAAATTTTGCGTAACTTCGGATCTCCTGTGAGCTTGGTCCATACCTTGCGAAAGCTAAAGCGCCTGTCGCTCTTCTCCCATATAGCGCAGATGGCTTCCTTGAGGGGACCCCATAGGTCCTCACCGCCTCCGGCCTTGAGCCATCTGTAGAAGCCGGACCTGCTCACCTCCAGTACGCGTGCCATCATCGAGACGCTGTAGGTTGCCCTCTTCTCCAGCATGAGCTAAAACCTGTCCTTCGTCAGAGGCTTCCGGCGAAGAAGGCTGCCGCTTTTTTAGGAACTTATTCTCGCTCTCGAGCTCGTGTATGCGCCTGTTCACTGCGTCGAGCTGCTTGTGCTCGTCGGTCCTTACCTGGGTCAGCCTTTTGGTCTTTGAGTGCTTGATGATCCAGTCGTTTAAGGTCTTGTCGTTGGCCTCAAGCTTCGCGGCGCACTCCCTGATGCTCTTCTTCGGGTTGGCCTTACGTGCCTTGCTGTAGTAGTCGATAGCCTCGAGGCAATACTTCTTCAGTGTAGTGTTTGGGTGTTTCCGGCTTCGTGCGGGACTTTGCCTTCTCTATCTCGCTTGCGCTTAGCGACATCTCATCTCTTCAATCTGCTGGTGTTGGTAGGTGGGTATCTGGACAGAGCATATCTGTTGCCAGTCCCTGAATCCCACTGTCCACCAAAAGATTACAGCTCAGCCCTCCCGCCGGCGATGCGCAGGTGCACCAGGACGTCGAACTACCTCGAGAGGCTCAACGCAGAGGTGAAGCGCCAGGAGAAGGTCATCGGCGTGTTCCCGAGCAAGGGCTCGCTAATAAGGCTCGTCGGGACCTACCTCATCGAGGAGAACGACAGGTGGGCTGCCAAGAGCAAACAGTACTGGCTGCCGGCGGTCGAGGAGCTATGAGAGGAGGAAAGAGGATCTCGAGGAGATAGCCCGCACGCAGCGGCGGATGAGGCTCGCTTCGTGACGGCTCGCAGGAGCGTTTACTTATGAGGCAATTTACACACGATTTCGGACTTGACTCAACGATTGCATCCATCCGCTCCAGGAATGTCTCTCGCCGGGTCTTTCTCCTCAGACCTTAGGATTTAAGGTCTTAAACGCTCATCTGGCTGTCCATATCTGCCTTTTGGATATGCTGGATGTAGCTATACCATATCCAGAAGACAGATAGGTATCTATGTGGGTATGGGAACTGCACGGTTCGAAACATTTTGAGCCAGCGACATACAGCGTGTGACCCCAGCGACCTCATCGAGCTGAATTAACCATCGTTTCTCTAGTTGTCAGATACCTACCTACAGAGCTATGGCATGTCGCTTTACTTAACTAGAGACATTTCAAGATAGTACAGGTCCGAGCGATACTTCCACACACCGTACTCACGAGGAATGCCATTAGCATCAAAGGAGACACGTGTAACAACAAGAAGAGGAAAGCCGGGTTCTACATGCAGAATTACTGCCGTCTCCTCGTCGGCCCCCGTGGACCTCATTATCTGGGTAGCTCGAGTCCAAGATACATGAAGCACGTTCTTGTAATACGCACGAAGCGACTCCTTTGAGAAGTCGTGCTCAGGTGCATTAGGGACATAGCCTGCCTCCAAGCAAACGGTCTCGCGATAGTATGGCGTTTCCCCCTTGCATCTAACTCGATCAAGGCGAAAGAGCGGCGTATCAAGAGGAAGATTGAGGGCCCCTGAGGCTTTGGAGTCCGCAAGAACCACGCCAGAACTCAATATGTGCTTCTCAACTTTCCCGACTGCATTGGTAGGCTGGTCATCTATCAATTTAAGAGCAGAAGAGGCCCAGTTAAGGGCTGTCTTGGGGCGAGTTGCAACAACAACCGATCCAACTCCACGCCTGCGCTCAATAAGGCCATCTTCCACCAGCATCTGCATGGCCTTACGAGCCGTTTCTCGGCTAATTCCAAACTGCTCTACGAGCTTTGTCTCTGACGGGACAAAGTCGCCAACCGCCAGAGAACCCCCCGTTATCTCCTGGAAGAGTATGTCATACAGCTGGTAGTACAGCTGCTCATGAGAAGTTGGATCGAGGGACCTTGTCTCAGTTATTGCTATTCCCATGATGCATGCTCGCTTACATTTTCGACTTATGGAATACAAATGCTTTTGTACACTACAGCTGTATTATCAAACTTCCAGTTGGTTAACCATGTACCAATCAATACTCAGATATCTTTAATTTACAAGCATAATATACAAGTATAAGTCCAGTAGACGATATGTCCATCAGCATCCGGTCCCGATGCCATCCCACCCCCTTGCACCGGAGATATGGTTGGGACCGGCGAGGCGGAAGGTGTCGGATGGGCAGGTTCGGCGCCGCCGGCCATGGCAACTCCGCGGCGATAGATGTGCATGCTAGATTGATAGCTATCGCGGCTCTTGGCACGAAGGCCGGCGAGACAGCCCTGGGAAGGCTCTCCGGCAGTCCTGGAGCATCGGATGCAGCGGAATGGGCAGCGCCGGGGACTTCGGAGCAAACCCTACACGCCCTGCGAACAGGAGCCGTCCAAGCGGGAATCTCAGGCCTGCATGGAGCAAGCAGCACGATACATGGCTCGGTGGGAGCGCCGCCTCGCTATATGGGACGGACGCAACGCCGCTCTCCGGAAGTGCGCCGGCGGCCGCGTGCCATGGGCTACATAGCTCGGCGACCAGGCACTCGCCTCCGGATCCGGAACAAGATGGAAGCCCCATGCGACCCCGCTCTCCTGCCTCACGGACGTGGGCCCCGAGAGCGCATTTCTCGCTGTATCCGCAAATGCGGAGATGGCGACACGGAGTCCGCGAGAGCAGAAAGGCTGCATGCCACGGCTGCAGACATGCCCTGGCCCCAGATCCGGACCAACCATCCGGATCTGGGACGCCATTGCCGATTGGCAGGCTGATGGGCATATAAAACGCATGGGGCATATCAGTCTATGCATACTTCTCTGCAAGCGCCTCAACTTGATCAACCACGGCCGCCTCGTCAACCGAGGCGATATCAGTTGCGTCCACTTCAACCAAATCCCCTAGCACAAATGAACTGTAGCCTTTTTCTATGCAACGGCGTTCCAGCAGCTCGCGCGTTACCAGCGCATCTGCCTTTGTTCTATCCGCAAGGTAATCGCCCTTACGGTAATGGTTCATAAGATGCCCCAGGTGTCTCTCCTGAGACAGGTCGCGCTTTAGCGACCTCTTGTAAATCTCGTCCAAGCCCCCCACAAAACGCACCGTGATGGCGTGGTAACCATACTTAGCAACGAGCTTGGCCAACGTCGGCCTTTGCTTATCGGAGAAGGGATAGTCGCTAACAAGGCTCTCCCCCTGTGGCATACATTCTTCGAGCTTCTTGTAGTAACGCTCCCATACCACTTTTTCCAGCTTGGCCTTCTCCTCTGCCGTATCAAAGCCAAACTCATCCCAAACCTGCTCCTTAATATCATCGGGAGCAATCACAGGCAGTTCGGGATGCCTTCCAAGCAGCTCCTTACAGAACGTCGACTTACCCGTTGCCGGATAACCCGCGAGAAGAATCAGCATCTTTCTCATTCAATGCCCATCCTCATTTTCATACTGATGTCTAATTACGTGTTACTTGCCACGCAACAAGTCCTTCGAACTCTGCATGAGGCTCTGCAACTTGTCAAGGTAGAGCTTTGCACCTTCCTCGTCTCCCTGCTCCGCTGCAATCCTGCGCTTGCGGTTGTAAAGTGCTGTGAGAGAACGGTACGGAACACCCATGCGCCTTCCGGCCTTGATACATCCTTCGAACGCCTCGATAGCAGCATCGTCCTCACCTGCAGACATGAGAGCCTCGCCACGACGTTCAAGCAAGTTGCACTTCTCTACTCCGCCTACATTCTCTATTTGAGAAATCAAGTCATCCGCCTGGCGAACTAACTCGTCGTGATCAGGCTTGGATTCAGCCTCGGTGGCGGGCTCCTCGGGCTTGAACTCCTTGCTCTTCCTGCGGGAAAAAATCATTTCACTCAAACCTCCAAAACGGGAAGAGGGAGCTGGCCATGAATTGCGACCAGCCCCCTACAGATAAAACTAGGCAAAGAGCCCAACGAGGCACTTGATGCCGTAAAGCAGGAAACCAGTGGACACGGTGTCCACGTCGGTACAGGTGAGATTGACAAAACCAATCTGCGCGAGCATCGGGGTGAGAAGGGCGGGCATGAGCATGATGAAGATACCATGCACGATGCAGCCGATGACCAGACCACGGCGACCACCGGCAGCGTTGCCGAAGATGCCTGCAGTGCCACCAGCGAAGAAGTTCGACATGACGCCGGGGATTACGAAATAGCCAGTAACCGGAGAGATGAGCATGCCGATGATGGAGCCGATGGTAGTAAAGATAAAGCCGAGGATGACACTGTTCGGAGCATAGGGGAATAGCACGGGACAGTCCAGAGCGGGCTTGGCACCAGGGACGAGCTTCATCGAGATGCCCTGGAAGGCAGGCACGATGTTATCGAGGAGCTGCCGGACGCCCATCATCAGGATATAGAGGCCAATAACGAAGGTACAACACTCGAGGAATGCCTGGACGATGAAGTTAAGACTGGTCGAAAGGCCAAGATCAGCCGCTACGCTTGTGCAGGCCTCAGGACCGGCAATTGCTGCAGCGATGATATAGAACGGCAGCATGATGGTAAAGACAGCGAGGTACGTATCATTCAGGAAGTCCAGCTTCTCGGGAATCTTCACGTCCTCGGCGGAGTGGCTCGAATCGCCAAAGAGCTTTGCGACGCCAGCAGTAACCATGTAGCCAATGGTGCAGAAGTGGCCAAGGGCAATGTCATCACTACCTGTGATCTTACGAACCACCGGCTGAGCGATTGCCGGCATAAAGGTTGCGAAGCAGCCGCCAACGAGAGAGGCGAGGAGAATCAGGGGCAGACCACGCAGACCAAGGAACCATGTAAAGACAACCGCGAGCGTAGACTCCCAGAGCAGGGCCTGTCCGGTTAGGAAGATGTACTTGAACCTGGTGAACCTAGCAATAATCAGGTTCACAATGAAGATACCGAGCAGAACGATCGAAATCTCGGAACCCAGGCCAAGATTGGTCATAGCCTGGCCGTTAATGCCCTCAATCGAAGCAACTACTGCCCCTCCGCTTGCACCAATCTGGAACGCAGAATTGAACACGTTGCCAAAGTACTGCAGCGAACCCTGAAGTACACTGGAGCCGGCAGACAGGATCATGAAGCCGAAGAGCGTCTTCATCGTACCCGCGAATACCTCGTTGGCAGGCTTCTTCTGAAGCACAAGACCAAGGAAGGCGATGAGGGCGATGATGATTGACGCCTGAGTCAAAATGTTGCTAACAATCCAATTCAGGACAGCCATTTCATCCTCTTTCTTCTAGTAAAATGAGAGCTTGCAATCAAAAAACGAAGACCTTCTGGCTACACTACTTGAGCTCCCTCATCTCCTTAAGGATCGGAGTGAGCTTCTCAGTAATCTCGACCTTGTCGACCAGACGATCAAGGAAAACCACAGGCTTATGAAGGTTCTTCTTTTCCATGAGCTTCTGGTAGTTCTTACCAGAGACAACAACATCTGCGTCATCGATGATTGCAGAAATTGTCGAAGTATCGGTGTGACTAACCTTCGCGTTTACGCCAAGGGCCTGCATCGCCTGCTCGATTGCCATCTGGCAGGCAAAGCTGCTACCAAGGCCAGCGCCACACACTGCCACGATTCTTACCATGATGTACCTCCCTTCGTATCTAATCGATCTCTATTAGCAAGGTCAGCCCCGCTCAGTTGCTAGATTCAGACTCGTCCATGAGCAGATTAAAGATTTCTTCTTGAGTAGAGCAGGACTTGAGCTGCTCTACCTTTGACTCGTCCATACAGAGATTGGCAAGGACGCGAATCGCGTCAACGTGTGATGTGAAGTCCTGTGCCGCAAGTGCAAACAGCAAAGTCACGTCACTGTCAGACCCTTCAAACCGGATGGGATTGCGAAGGAGTGTCAGACCCATTTGGGTCTTAATTGCCCCTTCCTCGGGACGCGCATGAATCAGTGCAATGTCATCAGTCAGGACAATGTATGGGCCCACGCTCTCGATGTCAGCAATAACATTCTCTGCATAACGCGGCTCGGCATACCCTCCGTCTACGAGGGGCTTTAGGCTCGCCCTCACGGCATCTTCCCAAGTATCCACAGAGTCCATAATCTGGATATTCTGGAGCCTAACCATGTCCTTCATGTCAAACTTATCCGACATGAATCTCGTCCTTTCAGTCTTTTCTCATAAGTCCTGGTAGAGATGGAATTAGCGAAGCCCTGCGATAGCAATACCGTGCGCTTCAAGGGCGTCAAGCACTTCGTCAAGCTCGGGAATCGAACGCTGACTACCCATCTTCGCGGCGGAGATGGAAGCCGTCATCGATCCCAGAGTCAGGCAATCGGCAAAACTCAGTCCGCGTGAAAGCCCGTATGCAAACGCCCCGTGGAAGATGTCGCCTGCGCCAGTAGAATCGACAGCGTTTGCCGGGAACGCCGGCATCCGAACAAGCTCGTTGTCCTCGAGGTAGACAAGCCCCTCAGGACCAAGCGTCACCGCTACCTTGCATCCTGGATTGATCTCCCCCAGGGCATGCAGAACCTCTACAATCCCCTCGTCGTCTTGAGGGAGCGACTTACCTGTGTACTGCTCGACAAATGCCCTGGAGCTGACAATGTAATCTGATACACACGCGGTCTGCATCGTGGACTCACAGCAAGTCCCCGCGTCAACCACTACCGCTACCTGAGGGAACCGCTTCGTAAATGCAATGGTTGCCTCTGGCTCGTGTCCATCGCAGAGAATAACGTCTGGCGCTTCCTCTGGGAACCGAACGTTTGCCTCGATTGACTGGGACGGGAAGTTAAAAATGGTGCGGGTTCCCGTCTTACCATTAGCAACGATGAAGCTGAACGAAGTCGACACTCCTGGCGCATCAAGCAGATAGTCGAGATTGACGCCGCAGCTACGCACCTGATTCTTAATTATCGTACCGCAAGCATCCTCGCCGATGCGAGCAACCAGATAGGAAGACGCACCCCACTTGCCACAAACACATGCGCCATTGAGAGCTGGAGCACCTGGGCACTCAGTGTGCGTCGTAAGGCGGTATTTTTGGTCAGGGACGATGTCTTCATCTACCCGCGCAGTAATGTCATACGCAGCTTGGCCGACGCAGAAAATGCTCATGTTTCCATCCCCAAAGTTTCCGTTCTCCGCTTGCACCAGCACCAACTAGATATTCTTAAACAGGCTGATCTTATACTCGACAACCTTGGTGATCGCCTCAAGGGCAGGAATGACATTATTCCTGTTTGAGGTGTTCTCCTTGTTGGTGTCATAGAGCTCCTTGGACTTCCTGTTCCACTGCACCAGGAGCTCAGTGCCAACATTGAACTTACGGATGCCAAGATCAATCACGTGATGAATGTCCTCGTCTGAAACGCCAGTTCCGCCGTGAATGACCAGCGGACGCTTGGCCACCTCATAGATCGACTTTAGAACTTCAAAGTTGATGTGAGTTTTGGACTTGTACTGACCGTGATTCGTACCAATAGCAACTGCAAGAGCATCGATATCAGTCTTGTCAATGAATTCGACTGCCTGGGACGGCTCGGTGAGGCGAACAGCGTCCGAGTCTACAACGACGCCATCCTCGGTCCCACCAACCGTACCAAGCTCAGCCTCAACCGAAGCACCAGCAGCGTGGGCGTACTCAACAACACGCTTAGTGCCAAGGACATTTTCCTTGAAGGGAAGCGCGGATCCGTCATACATAACAGAGCCAAAGCCAGCATCCACAGCCTCGCGAATGTTGTCCCATTTCTTGGCGTGATCGAGGTGAAGGTCGACATCGACCCCATACTCATCTGCGAGAGACTTGCACACCGCAACGAGAGTCTTCATTCCAACATACATGGCGGTTCCCTCGGAAGTTTGGATGATGACAGGGGTCTTTTGGTTGTTTGCAGCCTTAACAATCGCCTGAACCATCTCAAGGTTATGCGTGTTAAAAGCACCAATTGCCATATTCAGCTCTGACGCTTCGGCAAGAACATTCTTTAGTGTGGTGTACATGTCCTTCCGTTCCATCCACTCATCATCGCATGTTTATTGATACGATTACTGATTGTTCGGTTGTCCGTACAATTACCGCTTAGGTACATTTCTACACTCATTGAGCTTGCGTTTCAAGCGGATTTTTGGGCTACCGCTACCCTTTGGATCGCTTTTCTGTAAACGGTAGTAAATCGTTGTTGTTCGGCATGAAAGTGCTTGCTCTGCACCATAGAAATAAGCAGACGTTGCCCATCTGCAACTGATGATGTTCTTCTAGATTCCGGAAAGACGCGTGGGAGCAAAGCGTCGTCCAACGTGAGGCATCCGCACAATCCAAACCCTATTTCGCTTCCACTCCACTCTCCTGCGCTATTTGGCCCTACGGAAAGGAAGCTGCAATCCCATTGCAGTGAGAAACAGCCCCTGGGGGCCTCTCCGAGCTTTAGGGTTTCGACAATGCATTGTCTGCGGATTCCCTAGGTCTGCGAACCGATAATGATGAGGGTCGTCTTGTCTTCGTCTGCGGCAACAAGGCATGAAAGTTCGGATCCTTCTGTCATCGTGAGCGCCACGCCGTCATGCACCTTGCTTGTAGAAGGCGTCACGGCCGTGAGCGAAGCAGGCGTCACCGTGAGCAAACTCATTTCCGTAGAGACATTCGTGAAGTTTGCCATAGCATCTTTTCCTTCACTGTCGAGGATCTGATAGCCCTCGGCAGCGACTTCAGATGATCCGATATCGGTCTGCGAACCAGAAAAGGTAGTCTTGGCACTACGGACATCGGAGAGTCCTTCTGCGACCGCTTCAGTTGCTGTAAGTGGTCCTCCGCTCTTCGTAAGCGTCGGTACTACGATGACCACAAGCGACGAATTCTTCTCCACTGTCAGCGTGCCCAGGCTCTCGGAAAGCATGTAGTTCTTCTCCTTTGCTGTGCCGTTCCAATCTACAGAATAGGTGTTGGTGCTCGACCCGACATCGGTCTGAAATCCTGTTGTAGCAACCGTCACAGACTCGCCGCCGGCGAAGCCTTCAAGCGTAGTACCTGCCATAAGAGGCGTGCCATCATAGGGCTTCGTGGCAGATTCGGCCGTCACGGCAGCGGCCGCCAGCGTCACTTCGAGCGTGCCGACCTTACCGTCTATCACGCCATAGTCTCATAGTCGGTGGAGCGTCCCATTCCGTAATCGACGATACGGGCGCTAGGCCGACATCGGTGATGAATCCTGTCGCCTTGGCAGAGAGGCCATCGACTGCAGGCAGGTCGAACTCGAATTGTGCCGTATCGCTCGTGAGCAGTGTTTCGTCGTAGACCTTCGTAGCGGAGTCGGTCACTACGTAGAGATGCAGGTAGCCACTAGTATGCGTACCAGCAAAACGTCCGTTTACAAAGCAGGCGCAAGCGTAGTCAACAGCATCAGAGTGAAGCAATAGCCACTCGTTCGTCCCAAGGGGACGCATCGAACGTTCGCCGATACCACAAATGCTCATCCGGCTGGTGCTGACGTCCCACACCCGAGAGCGTCGCCTCGGGCGAGAAGGGTCTGCGGATACATTGCGGAAACGTGCAAGCACGAGCGCCCTGCACTCCGGTGTGGCGCCGCCGGGCTGGGCGCAAAGGCGCACTTCCACCAGCCGTCAGCCCCCTATGGCTCACAGGCAAACTGGAAATGCAGATGCCCGTCGGACGCGTGGATGACGGCACCATCGGTTTTGGAAGCCTTCTCGTCTCCCGTACGGAACTCTTTCACCCCAAGGCATCCAAAGAGAAAGCGACTCCCGCCACTCGTGCGTGCGGAGCCTACCCATAAGCGTGCGTCGAATGTCCATCGCCCCTGTCCAAGGTTGGCTACGCACTCATATATCTGTGTCAAGTTTAGCAGCAATGCAGTTGGCTCACTTGACAGCCCGCGAATCGCACGGGAGAAGGTGCAGCTAGCGTAGTGAGTAGTCCAGCTTGCCACTTTTCGAGGGTTCAGCACCACTCCACGCCAAGCGGCACCGAAGCCCATACAGACTCCAGCACCGTGGCAGCGCACTTGATATCTGTGCATCTTACAAGAAGAGCTTCCGCACGAGGTCGCGGAAGTACGCATGATTTGGAGCGCCGCGCAAATCAGATATGGCCGCCCCAGGACGGCGAACACTGGCTCTCGACAGAGTTTGAGCACATCAGCGCCCTCAATCCGGGAGAGGGCCGCCATGGCAGATGGCAGACCCGCCTGTGACTGGCAAGCGTAGGATAATCTACCAAGACTCCAGGGACCTCTCGTAGGTCGCGGACACACGCCCAAGATCGGTGAAGCGAACGAACATGTTGTGCCCGTCATCATCGACAATCCTCAACTCACGGTTGATGAACCGCACCATCTCGCAAAGCCCGTCACAGTCCACCGAGTGGAAAGTGACCTTCCCCACAAGCTGGTGCTGTTTCACCGCGTCACCGGGATGGATGAGCAGCTCCACGGAGACGGACTCCTCCTGGCGGGTCAAGGGCCCCGCCCAGTTGGCAACTGTCTCTACACCCACTATCTGAGAGACGACCCCTGCCCGTTCCGCAAACAGTAAGTAGGCGCTCGCACAGTCCCTGAACGCATGCTCCTGCGACTGGGGGAGCTGGTCGGCAGTATGCCTCACCCCGAGCTGGCACTCCACCATCCACCTCACGGCATCGAAGCCTGTCATGGTAACCATCTTATCGAACACCATGTCCGCACTGAGGCGATGACCCATCTCGAGGACGCTGTACCTGCCCTCATTATCACGGATGGTCTGTATCCAGGCAAGGCCGTCATGACAGCCAGCCTCCTTGAGCATGCGGGTCACGGCGGGGTTGATGTCACGCACGTATTCCTCCACATGTTCCGCGACGGTCGTGCCAAGGATGTACAGGTTGGTGGGATAACCAGGCTGTTTGAATCCCGTACGCACACACAGCAGTGATGCCTCGCCGTCGGCTAAGGCGTAGACGTTGCAGTACTCCACGCCGCTCACGTACTCCTCGACGAGCACGCGCGGATTGTCCGAGACCTCTCTCACCAGCTGCCATGCCTCGAGGAGCTCCGTCCTGTCATGGCAGAAACTCACGCCTTGGTTGCCACAGCCGTCCACGGGCTTGACCACAACGGGGAAGCGTAGCGACGCGTCGGGTGCCTCCGGAGAACCGGCGTGCAGAGCGATAATATCACCCTCGTCGAGCCTGAACTCGCCCGCAACAGGCACGCCCGTCACACGGCACAGCTCTTTAAACCTCGCCTTATTGCGGGCATACTCCCAAGCGTTTCGGTCAAAGTAGCAAGGCAGACCCAGCCTCTCGCACAGGTCGAGCACGCGATCGAGATTGAACTCACTTACGCCCGCGAACACGGCATCAACGCCCTCTTTGCGGCATCGCAGCTCAAGCTCGTCCACCGCCCCCGTGCTGATCATCCACTGCTCATCCGCCCCCCGTTTGGCTAGTGAGAGTTCGGGTGGCAGGTAGTCGGTCACGATGACATGGCAACCCAGGGCCTGTGCCGTACGGACGATATCAAGGCTTCCCAAAGATGTGCCTAGCATCAGCAGTTTCTTCAACGTACATCCTTCCTGGATCGGAACTGAGAACCTCCCCGTCAGCCCCGGACTCGTCACCTATCAAATTAGCAAGCACCTATGCGCCGCGGAGTTCCTCGGCCATGCGGCTATCACAGTATGCCACAAAGTCCTCGAACGTTTCAAAGGGGCGGGTGGGCGCGACGATGTTGAAGCGCCTTTCGCTCAGGGGACGCGAACCCTCGACAAGATCCATCACCGCATCGAACTCGGGCGTGGCGACGACCTCCCCCCTATCGCAAAAGAGCCAGAAAAACTCCCTGAACTCCTCCTTGCGGGCGGGGCGACCGTACCTCAAGACGTATCCGCGGTATTGGTAGTAGGCCTCGTCAACCTGTCGCGCACGATACCTCTCAGCGTACTCCTCGATGGTGCAGATGGGCTCGCAGGGCGATCCCGCCGCGACGCACCCCGAGGCTATGTCATGGTTGACCAAAGACCCCGCGCCAATAACCACGTTGTCGCCAATGTGGGTCCCCTTCAGGATGGTAGTGTTCATGCCGATGAAGACATTACTGCCTATGGAGACCTCAGCACAGGATCCTAAGACGTCGCCGTACATTCCCTTGATCACCGACCAGCTGTAGTCGTGGGTGAGGATGGTCACGTTGCTGGTGATTTGGACATTGTCCCCGATGGAAATCATGTAAGGCCTCGTGAGGTCGACAAGCACACTGCCGGGAGAGAAGAATTCGGTCCCCCTCCCCACCCGTATACCCTTGTCCCTTAGGAAGTCGCAGTACGCATCGGAGCTGCGCCTCTCACGAAGGACGACACGCTTTGCAAGCTCGGTCAAGAACATGGTCGTGCTCCGTTCAAATCGTCTGTGGACCCTCGGCGTGCACAATAGACACGCATCCAGGGGTAAGCCATTCCCCTTCAGGGGACACTGACACCTATTCAATTGTGGACGGATTAGTAGCACATCCTGCGGAGACCGCAGATGATGTCACAGATTCTATCCACTTCTTTAAGCCTGATGTCAGCATAGAGCGGCAGGGTGAGCACTCGCTTACTCACGTGGAGGGCGACGGGGGTGAGATTGGAGTTAAAGCGACCGTGGTAACAGTCATACGAACTCGTGATGGGATAGAAATACTTGCGCGCCATGACCCCGTTACGCTGGAGTTCGTCGAAAATCTCGTTCCTGCTTGCACCAAAAGCCCGTTCGTCCACGACGATGGGGAAGTAGGCATAGTTGGGCGTGACACCCTCCTGGACGGGGTTCAGCTGGATGCCCCCTACGTCAGCCAAGTGACTTCGGTAGCGCTCCACGATCACGCCCCTCTTGGCTATTTCGTCATCGATGTGCCTCAGGTTGCAGATGCCCATAGCCGCGCAGAACTCGTTCATCTTTGCGTTGGCCCCGACGCCATCCACTCTCTCTGGTCCGCGAATGCCGAAATTCTTGAGACGGTAGAGTTCCAGACCAAAGTCCTCGTCATCGTAGCAGGCGGCACCGCCCTCTATGGTATTGAACACTTTAGTTGCGTGAAAGCTGAAACAGGAGACGTCACCAAAGCTGCCGATGCCCTTCCCCCCGTAGCGGACCCCAAAGGCGTGTGCAGCATCATAGATGACCTTCAGGCCGTACTTGCGCGCGATACGCTGAATCTCCTCCACGTCGCAGACGTTCCCATACACATGAACGGGCATAATCGCACTCGTTTGGTCAGTGATGAGGTCCTCAATCCTTGCCGTGTCAATCGTGAAGTCTGTAGGATCGATGTCGCAGAAGACGGGGGTTAGGTTGTTCCGGACAATCGCGTGTGTAGTCGAGGCAAAGGTGAACGGGGTCGTGATGACCTCGCCGGAGAGCTTCAAGGCCTGCAGCGCTAACTCCAGTGACATATGCCCGTTCGTGAGCAGGTCGATGTGCGACACGCTCAGGTAGTCTCGCAAGAGTCCTCGCAGCCGCTCGTGCTTCTCGCCCATGTTCGTCAGCCACCGCGAGTCCCAGATGTCGTGTATCTCCTCGACGTACTCGTCGAGCGTGGGTATAGAGGGGCGCGTGACCAACGTCTTGTTGTCCATATGACATCGTACTTCCAAATCGTCCTTGTCGCTATCTTACGATCTCGTGTGGGGGTTCCTCGGCGGAATGGTCCTGGAGTCGACCGTGGCGCAAACGGCCGAGGAAGCGGTAGCGCAGCCTCCGGAGGCTGCCGAGCTCGCTGTTGAGATCCTTGTACTTTCCATTAGAGATCGCACGGTAGTTGTGCGTCGCGAGGTCGTACAGAAACTTGCGCCTAAGGACGGCCCGCTGTATCGCAGTGGCAAATCTTCCATGACTATAGGCATCAAACGCCTCAAGGCCCTGTATATATCCGAGCTGCACCCTCTCGCAGAACGAGCCGCCCTTCCCCAGGCTCGTCATGAACCCGCCGCTATCTACAGTGTAGCACGACATGTCCCTATCGATGTACCAGGCGGACCCCTTCGTCAGGCAGAACAGGAACAGCGGCTGGTCGCCCACTTGGTAGTATTTGCTGGGAAACTCGCTAGCGGAGATTTCCTCGTACTCCACCATCGTCTCGCGCCGAGACATGAAGCTACTGAGCTGGAACATCCACTTGTCCTCGAACAGTTCGTGGTGGAGATACTCCTCGGGCGTGATAGCGCCGGCGTCTACCCTGATGGGCGGGAAGTGCTGCGGAAGCCGGTCGCCCCTGATATTAACTCCCTGGGTGTTGTGTACGCAGAACGAGCACTCCGGATGGGTCCTGAGAGCATCGACCTGCAGCTGGAGCTTGAGGGAGTCGGACCAAAAGTCGTCAGTTTCGCAGTAGGCGATGTAGCTCCCCCGTGCCTCGGCGAGCATCTTGCCCAGGAAGTTCCGGCCCTGCCCGTACTGGTTCTCCTCCTCCAACATGGGACGCACTATCTGGGGATATCTACGCTGGAACTCCCTGATGATATCCTGCGAGCCGTCCGTCGACGCGTCATCGTGGACGAGCAACTCGTACGCGAAGTCCGTCTTCTGCGACACGAGACTCTCCAGCGCGCGTCGCAGTGACCTTGCGTGGTTGTAGCAAACGCAAAGGACTGTGACCACCACCTCGCCGTACTCCATTCTTCCCTCACTTCTCCTTTTCCCCGCAACGCACGTAGATTCCAAGCCCTCCGTCATGCGGGCCTCTTCTTCTTTCTGACCAGGTCCATAATCATGAGGAGAACCTCGTTCTTGGTTACCAGGCAGAAGGCGAAGTAGGTGATGACGGCCAGAACCACGTCCACGAAAAGCCCGACAAAGACATTGTGCACAAGGAAGTTTGCGACGAGCATGGGCACGGCCATGGCGACGCATGCCAAGAACGTGCCTATCATGAACGGCCAGTCCAGGCTCACCTTGAGAATCCTTCTCGAGTAGTGCAGCAGAATGGCGTTTACCAGGAGCTCGGTGACAACGGAGGCGAGGGCAGCCCCGTTCTGCGCGAATCGGAGTATCAGCACCATGTTTAGCGCCACGTTGACCGCCGCCGCTAGGAAGTATGCAGCGAGGAGTCTGTTTTCCTGGCCGGAGCTGATAATAACCTGGTATGACACAATATCCCCAAGTCCCTTGATGAGGACCAGAGGCGCCAGCAGCTGTATCGTGAGTGCAGCAGGCCTGAAGGGCTCTCCGAACATGACCACCACCAAATCGTTGGCAACAAGCACGGTTCCAACGGTCAGCGGCAGGGCAAAGAAGAGCACAATCCGGAAGCCCATAGAGACGAGCCTGTCAAAGCGCTCCTTGTCCGTCTCGTACAGATAACTAATCCTGGGCAGGAAAACCTCGGATATGGCCGTAGCGAGCGTCAGTACCAACCCGATGACCTTCTGTGCGTTGTTGTACCAGCCGACCACGTTGGAGCTCTGGGAGGCGCCCAGCATGAGCACGTCGATGTTGTTGTAAAGCTGGGCACCGGCAGCGCAGGCCACCAGGACGAAGATGGGACGCAGATGCTGCCTGAGCTGTAACCCATGGAACGTGAATGTGACATATCTGCGAGCACGCACGATGTTGAAGACGTAGTTTCCGCAAATCGCGAGCGATGAGATAAGGGCGCTCGTCACGTAGTCACTCTGGCTGCGCACGAAGAGGAGGATTGCCACGACAGAGAGTCCTTTGATCAGGATGCTCCTGACGGCGATGTAGACATACTCCTCCTTGCCTTGGTAGAACCAGTCAACATTGATGTAGTTAAAGACGATGGGCAGACCGCAAGCCACATAGAGTGGGACGTCACTGGAGAAGTACGTGACCACCAGATACGCGTAGAGCAGGAGGGCAACACTTGTCGAGCAGAAGTTGATGACCAGCACCTCGCTGAACAGCTTGTCCGTAGCCTCCCGGCTGTTCCTCCGCTTGGCGACCTCCCTCACGCCATACGTCGGGATTCCCAAGGCGCCCAGCAGCACCATGTACGAGACGATGTTCTGCGCATACGAGATTTTGCCGACGCCCGCAGGCAGTAGCACGCGGGCGAGGTACACGGCCGAGATAAGCGGAAAGACCACGTTGAGCACCTTGTACAGAACGTTGAACGCTGCGTTGGTGGCCAGCGATATCTTTGGTGAGAGCTGTTCCTCTTTCACGCGCTCCTCCGTCTTCCTGTCCGACGACAAGCCTCTTCGCGTCTGCTCTCCGCGGCTGCCACAACCACGCTAACGGCCCTCTCTCCGCCTGGAGACGAGATAGTAAGCGCCCGCACCCACAAGCCCGCCTGCCGTGTTGTACGCGAGGTCGGAGAGCTGGAAGGTTCCCAGGTGGAACAGCAACTGGGAACACTCAATGAAGAGGGAGAGGAGCGCCGAGGCCTGGACCGACTTCATGAATGCAGAGGCGCGGGCCTCTGTGCCGGCGACACTCCCCCTCCTGCACAACACGTCGGAGAGCAGCAGACCAAACGGCACGAACAGGATGAAGTTCTCGACCGCCTCGGCCGTGAACTTGCCGTCTCTGTCGTACAGCCCCCAACCACCTAAGACGTCGGAGAGCGGGTCGAACCAGATATCGCGTGAATACAGTGTCTTGAAGAGCACCAGCACGACGAACAGCACAAGGAGGAACTCTATCCTGAAGAGCTTCGACGTCCGGAACGCCTCGATCCACGTCCTCGCCCCACGTGATGCGGACTCATGCAGGGACCACCCGTGCTCGTGGGTATAGATGAAGAAGAACATGACGAAAACCGTGAGTGTCAACGCAAACAGGAATGGCTGGTAGATTGATGTGAGGACGTCTCCGATAATATAGGCGACCATATACCAGACGCCGCCACTAAACGCTGGAACCATGCGTAGCATCTCCCGTCTTTCTGTATTTGTCCAAGATGAATGGCACAGCAAGGAACATATATACCAGATAGCCCGACTCCACGGTCAGGGAGCTGTTGTAGACCGAGAGCAATATCGCCATCAGCGCAATGACGCTGGTACAATTGACCGCTGTTCTCAAGCCCGAGTCCCTGTATCGCCTGAGTCGGCTCACGACGAGAACGAGGACAAAGAACGCCTCGAAACACACAAGGCCAACGAGCCCTGTCTCGAGGTACACGTATGCATCCGAGAACCACGCATAATGTAGCCAGCTGAAGTAATGGTAGAAAGAGCTCGTTAGCATCGCGAAGTTCGAGGAATAGCTGCAGTTGCCAAGACCAAAGCCAAAGAGGAACCTCATCGGGTCTCCCGAGAAAAACATCGACGTGATACGCGACAGTGCATTCATGCGACTGAGGTCACCTGTGCCTGTGTAGCCTGCGTCTCCCATGTAGGCCGCCAGCGCGTCACTTGTGAAGAAGTCGATGCCCGAGCCACTGAAGAAGAACTGCATGATATACAGACCGACGATAATGCCCGCCAGCATAACAAGGGCAAGGGTCAGCGAACGCACGGTCAGGCTTTCGCTGAGGGTCGCCACGAACACGACAATCATCAGTTCAAGGAAGTATACCTTGAGTTCCGCGACGGCCATCATATAGAAGGATAGGGCAAGCACTAATGAGAGCTTGAAGATGGACGTCCTTCCTGCCAGATACTCCGTAACATAGATGGTCGTCGTGATGACGAGCAGGATGTTGAGATAACCGTTACCCCCCTGCTGCACGCCAAAGGAGCCGCCGATGTAGTCCCCGGAGTAACCCATGGCGTATTCGAGCATGCAGAGGGGCACGTTCAGGAAGAAGAGGACCTTGAGGAAGTCAGATATACGCAGGACATCCCGAGCGCCCCAAAGTGCCACGCAGCAGGTGAAGAACACATAGAACCGGAACGTATTCCTGAGGCCCCACAGATACAGCACCGCAGAACCACCAACCGTGAGGGCTCTTAGCAGCGTAAGGAACAGGAACACCAGTACGAGTGCAAAAGCAGAACGATAGTACCTCCCGTTGTTGTCGTACTTCTTCCGCACGAGGATAGCGACGAAGAGGAACACATTGATGACGTCGAAAAGATAAGTAATCATCGCTGGGGCGCCGAGGATATCACGCAGGAACCCAAAGGTTGCCAGCAGGCACGCCTCACCCCAGATCAGGGTCCCGCTCTTCCTCCCAATCCAGACATCCCTCAGACGGCGCATGGTCAGCCACCGACCCGCACCCTCCATCCTCCTGGGTGATGATCGTAGCTCGACACCAGCGCTGTGCATACCATCCGCCATGGCTAGCGCTGGTGTAAGGGTACGTGTCCGGCACGCTGGTGACGCTCGCCGTATATGAAGCCGACAATCTGCACGTCTGCGAGCCGCAGGCGCCTCAGCGTCTCGGCAACGTCGGCCTTCCTCGTCTTTCCCGCACAGACCGAGAGAAAGACCTTGCCGAACAAGTCCGCCAAGACCAAGGCGCTGTCATCTGAGAGAGCGGAGGGGACGACCGCAACGACATAGTCGTAGCTCTTTTCGAACCCCCTAAGCAGCAACGCCATGCGCTCATCCTGGACGCGCCTTCCAAAGCCGTCAATCGGCCTTCCCGACGCAAGGAAGTCAATCCCCTGTCCTACCTCCTGCACGACTTCGGAGGCCTGGCCATGCTTGAGGAGAAGATCCGTCAGCCCGCCGAACCGTCTCGCCCCCAGCGCCTTGCTGCAGGCATCGCTACTGACATCACAGTCGATGAGGAGAACCCGCGCGCCCCTCGCAGCAAACGACGTCGCAAGCGCGATGGCATTCGATGCGGCCAAACCCTTGCCGTCAACGTCCATCACTCCAATCGTGCGTGAGGCATGGCGCGGCAGCAGGGGCAAGAGCTCGCCAACGTCGACGACGGAGGGTATCCCAAAGCGCTCCTTCAACTCCTCCTTGCTCCCGACGTTCTTGTTCTTGCCGTCCTTACCCACGACAACGAGAGCCGCCACTACAAACCCAACGAGGGAGCCGGCCACCGTGTTGAGCAGGAGGGAGGGCGAGCTCTGCGTAGTACTCACCCTTGGCGACTCCACTACCGCCATTGAGCTCTCCTTGATGATACCCGAGATGTAGTCTGGTGCGATATCGATAAGGGACACCGCAATGTCATAGGCATCCTGGGGGGAATCGGCTGTCACGGTCACGGTCACGAGGGGAGTCTTCTGCTCGACTTTGGTGGCGACAAGCGTGCCATCGAGTATCCGAGAATCATAGCCGTCCAGGCCCGCGCCCTTGACGGCCCTCGAGACCATCTCACTACTCTCGAAGATGAAGGCGTATGTGTTTGCCAGGGCGCTCGAGGCGTCGACGTCACCACTGCTCAGGTAGTTAGTGGTGGGAGACTCCGTGGCCACCTGCTGGTTGGCAGGACGGTTGGTGATATACACCGTGAAGGAAGACTGGTAGTGCGGGGTAATCTGCCTCGTCGTGTACGCGAAGGTGAGCATCCCCAAGGTGGCAGCCGCTAGCAGGCACACGAGCAGATGCTTGCCCACGACCCTGAAGGCGTCACCCAACCGGATGCCGTTGTCCTCGTCATAGGAGACGTCAATGTACCGTTCGCCCATGAGCTAGTTGCGCTCCGTGATGATCCTGCAGCTTGCAAGCATATCCTGTGACTCTTTCTGGGAGGTGTTCATGATGACGTCGATAATGGAGAGGCGAGGCACAAACTCCTGGGCTTGCTGCCGATAGGCGACGGGGATGCATTCCAGAAAGCCGAGGGCCAGGCCATGCTCTCTGAAGCTGTCAAAAGTGTAGAGTTCCCGCCCCCCGATGGCGTTGTAGTAGGTGTCAGCCCCCAGCTGCCTGCAGTAATCGAAGATCCTACCCTCCTTGCGCAAGGTAGGATCCTGCGGATAGTCAGACGTCTTCACCAATCGCGTAGTGATGCCGAGGTAGGTACAGACAACCGAGATGGTATGAAATAGGAAATCCGCCAGGTTAAGGGTGTCACAGGTCAAGGCATCGCGCATGACGTCCAGGCCCGTCTCGAGGTTGGGGGCCTTGCGATAGTACTCGCGCAGGATACCAAGCCTCTCCCCCACGTCAAGAGGCTTAATCATGTGGTCACAGATATACCTGTTCTGAGACATGTGGCTTATGGTGACGTTGAAGTAGCATATGTTGCCCTGGCGCAGAATCCTGTTCCGGTGTATCCAGCCTCCCCTGATAAAGTTGTAGTTGTCTGCGGACGCAAAGACATCGACCACGTTTATCAGCTGCCAGTAACCAAGGTACGGCATGAAGTATGGCTGATGTATTCCGGCAATCAAGATATCCCCCTCAGTGGTGCAGCGGGCCAACGGTGCAAGGCCAACCAGATTATTCTAATAAATAAACGTTCATGTAAGATCTCCCCCTAGCAAAGCTCCATAGAATGTCTGTACCTCGCCTTTGCGGACGGGGAACGATTGCTTCCACGTGAGCTTGAATAGGCTCGTGTTGCTCGAAAGCTCCCGCCATCTCTGTCTGTCGAAGGGCTCTCCCAAGCATTTGCCCAGCTCATCGCAGAGAGGGTTGTTCGGCCGTATGGCATCGAAAGCCCCGGCTATGGAGGGGTCATGCCTCTGTGCCAGGACGATCATGTAGTCGACCAGGAGATAGTCGACCATGAAGTCGTTTTTCTGCCAGTACTCGAGGAAGAAGTCCCTGATGGTTGCGAACACCCTCCTGTGCGCCGTGTTACAGGCGAGCGAATAGCCCGCAAAATAGCCCGAAGCGACGGAGGCGTGCAGGTAGTCAGGCCGTTTGATCGAGAATAGGGGTTGTCCAAAGGCCAGGTCCCCCAACGGGCCGCAGCAGAAGAAGGTAGCGTCGAGCCAGAGGCCTCCGTGCTCCGCCAGCAGACTGAGCCTCAAGAGGTCGGAGAGGTTGGTCCTCGTAATGATCCCCTCCGCCACCTTTCTCATCACCCAGTCGGGGATATGCACATAATCGCGATAGTTCCTGTCCGTAATGATGGTCACAGTATGCCCGTCCGCATTGCGGCATATGGATTCAACGCAGGCTCTCACGATGGCAGGGGCACACTCGATGCCCTGCCACCAGCACAGCCAGATTCTTCCCTCCAAGTCTGGGTCGCCCGGCGGTAACTCTGCCGCATATTCATACGACTCGTAGTAGCCGTGGGATCTCGCCTCGAGATACTCGAGTACCGTCTCATGCTTACGTATGAGACGGTTGCGGACTGCGGGGGGCTCCTGAAACCCGTTGCGGTTCATCACCTGGATGTCCACCTTGGCA
The DNA here is from genome assembly GCF_018128285.1 of Atopobium sp. oral taxon 416. Lineage (NCBI taxonomy): Bacteria > Bacillati > Actinomycetota > Coriobacteriia > Coriobacteriales > Atopobiaceae > Atopobium > Atopobium sp. oral taxon 416. The sequence continues at coordinate 378,055 of NZ_CP072380.1, read as the reverse complement.
CGTAGCGTGTCGAGGGCATCTCGCCATGAGGTCTCGCCGGCGATGGCGCGTGTCGCATGAAGTTCCTCGGCAACGCGATGGGATACTCGTCTGAGATTCATATGACCTGCCATCATCGTCCGCCTTTCTTTATCGCAAGTCTCATCCTCAGCAGAAACAGCGCCGTGCGCGTGTGCCTCCCGACAAGGCTCCTCTGGAAGATACGCTGCTGGACGGGGAGGGTATCGATGGGAAAGTCCATGCAATAACTCCGGAACATCGTCGAGTCGATGAGTCCGAGGACCTCGCTGCGCTGTTCTCGGGGCGCCAGGTCGCTGGTGGCCACGAGGCCCACGTACAGACGGGCATAATCGACCGCCGTCCGTCTTACGCGCAGCATGCAGTCCTCGCTATCGGGCTCCATGCGGGCGAGGGCGGCAAGGGCGTCGACAAAGTCTGAATAGAGGCCCAGCTTCTCCCGTGAGAACGTTTTGGTAATGGAGCTCTGGTCATCCTTTCGGTAGCAGTAGTCGGTCGATCCCACGAACGAAATCCTCCGGGCAGATCCATATGCATCAAGGTTGAATAACGTGTCCTCGGAAAGCGCGTTTCTGAAGGCGAGCCCGCAGGACTCGATGAGGGATCTTCTGTACAGTGACATGCACACGGACATCGGGAATGACTCGACAGCCGCATCACCGGGAGCGTGCCCGTAGAGCTCCCTGCGCACACCAAGAATGTCCTGCTTGTCCTCCAGCGTCCTGCCCGCAAGGGGATGAGGCTTGACAAAGGTCTTGCGTCCATTGGTCACATCACAGTGTCCGCTCACCACGATGTCCGACCCCAACTCCATCGCCTTGCCGTAAAGGCGCTCGTACATCGTGGGCTCGACCCAGTCGTCGGAGTCGACAAAGGCGACGTAGTCGCCCATGCACCGGCGAATGCCCACGTTCCTCGCGGGACCAAGGCCCTCGTTGGGCTGATGGACAACCCTGATGTTCCTATGGCACGATGCATACGCGTCAGCGACCTCCCCTGCGCCATCGGGAGAACCGTCATCGACCAGGATAATCTCAATGTCGTCGAGCGTCTGGCCGAGCAGGCTGTCCACGCACTGGGGAAGATACTGTCTGGTATTGAATATGGGCACCACGACACTAACTCTCGGCATCGATAAGCCCTTCATACAGATGGACTAGGGACTCCATGTACGCATCCTGCGAGCAATGGTCGAGCACATAGTCCTTACAACGCTGTTGCATGGCATGGTAGTCGACGATGTCCGAACAGAGCTGCACGCCTCGCATGATGGCGTCCGCAAGCGACCGTACGTCACCGGGCTCGCAGAGCAGACCCGTCTTACCGTCCATCACGAGTTCGGGTATGCCGCCGATGCGCGAACCGATGACCGGTGTGCCCGCCCCAAATGCCTCGATGACCGAATAGGGCATATTCTCGCGCCAACGCGAGGCGGTGACGGCAAGGGAGGCTCTCTCTATATTTACGCGCAAGGCATCTCCCTGCTGAAAGCCAACGAACTCGACGCGATTGGCCCCTGGCATGTTCTTGGACAGTGCCTCAACCGCCGTCCGCTCGGGACCCTCGCCCGCGATGACCATGTGCCAGCTGTCCGGAAGCGTGTCGATGACGCCCTGAAACGCCCTGACAAGGACGTCCACGCCCTTCTCCTTTGAGATGCGCCCGAAGAAGAGCAGGTAGGGATGCTCGTAGTCCGTGTTGTCGGCACCTTGTGCCCGAGCTTGGTCGTAGATGGCATCGCTCGCGAAGTTTTGCATCCATACGACCTTGTCATCGGGCCATCCCCCCTCGACCAGCTTCGACCGCATGAAGCGCGAGGGAGCAATAACCCTGTCGATTCTCTCGTTGAGCCTGTGGAGCTGAATGTACTTGGCCTCGACGGCGGCGAGGACGCTTTTCGCACGCGACCCCTTGATACAACATCGTGCTACGCACTGGCCGAAACGGCCACCAAGGCAGGCGTCGCAGACCTCGCCGGCGCCATCGAGCATGAGGTAATTGGGGCACACGGTGATGTAATCGTGTGCCGTATAGAGAACGGGAGTGGCCCCAAGCGAGGGTGCATCGAGTATCGAGAGGGTGATCTGGCGATGCACGTTGTTCAGGTGGACCACATCAGGTCTGAAGTCCCGCAGGAGCGCGTCAAAGCTGTTGCGAGCCTCGCGGGAATACACCAACGACCATCCGTCCCGTAATGTCTTGATGGGGTTTTGGGCCTCATTGTACTCACGCTGGGTGACAAAGTACGCATCCTGCGCACAGGGCACGTTCGAAGGGTGCCGCATGGAGAAGTAGGCCACATCATGGCCCATCTGCTCCAGTCGCTCGCCGAGTGCGAAGTAATAGGTCTCTGCCCCTCCCTTAGGATAGTGGAACTTGTTCACGAGCAGCACTCTCATATAGGCGAGGAGCTCACCCCCCCCCCCCCCCCCCCCCCCCCCCCGATAGAGGGCAAGCGTCCGTGCTACAACGGCGTCCCACCCATAGGCAAACGACACGTACATGCGCGCCTGGATGCCTAGCGAAGAGACGTGCGCCGGATTCTTGAGTAGTTGAATGAGGGAGCTCCGCAGCGCCACCACGTCCCCCCTCGGAAACATGGCTCCCGCACTACTGAGGGTTTCGGCGCACTCCGCTATGTCGCTTGTGAGACAGCAGTTGCCATATGACATCGCCTCGAGGAGACTCATAGGCATGCCCTCGAGATCTGAGGGAAGCACGTATAGGTAGGCGTTGCTGTAGAGCTCCTCGAGCTCGCGACCCTGCACGAAGCCCGTGAAGAGGATGGAAGGGTCATCACCCGCAAGGTCCCTCATCCGGTTGAAGTACGCCTGGGAGTCGGATGGGCCACCAGCGATAACAAGACGCTTGTCCGTCCGCACGCCTCGCCAGGCCTCTATGAGGTAGTGGACGCCCTTCTCGGGAACGATGCGTCCCACGAAAAGGACGTAGGAGGCTGCCGAGAGACCATACTTGGACGCGATGGTCTGCACAGGAACCGGTGCCTTCACCGTCACTCCGTTGGGGATGTAGTGCGCCTCGCGACCGTAGGTGTCACGGAAGTAGTCCTGGACGTTCCTACTGAGGACAATAAGCTCATCGGCCTGGGCGGCGGCGAGACGCTCCCCATGCCTCAGATAGCCCGAGGCGAGCCTGCCCCACTTGGCACGTTGCCAGTCGAGTCCGTGTATCGTGGCAACGCTGCGGATGTGCGCGCGACGGGCCAGAGGAATCATGACACAGGGGCCCTCCGCATGGAAGTGGATGACGTCTGGCCTGTCGGCGACGGCAGCGCGGACCGCGAAGTACGAAGAACTTGCAGCGGCAAGTCCCCTCACGTCGACAGTGGGCACCGTCTTGATCCGAACGCCTTCGTACTCCTCCGGCGCCACGGGATCCAGGCCTCTGCCGGCCACGTCATGATCCTGGCGATTGTAGACGGTCACATCGTGGCCGAGGGCGGCCATCCGCGTGGCAAGCTCTGTCACTACAACTTCCACGCCACCCTCGCGCGATGGCACGCGTTTATGTCCCAGCATGGCAATCCTCATACCCACAGGCCAGCTAGCATCCCCGCGCAATGAGGATCATGCCCACTGTCCGAAATATGAGTTTCAAGTCGGTGAAGAAGGATCGGGTCTTCACGTAGAGGAGGCCGACCCATTCATTGAAGGTAAGACTGTCACGGTTGCGCTGGACTTGCCAGTAGCTGGTGATACCAGCATCGCAGAGGAGGCGGTGGGGCTGGTAAGGCGCGTACTGGGCAACCTCGCTGGGTAGCGCCCGATGAGACCCCACGATTGGCATCTGTCCAAAGAGTACGTTGAAGAACTGGGGGAGCTCGTCCAAGGATGTCTTACATATGAAGTGACCGACACGTGTGTCCCTAGGGTTGTGCGCCATTTTGAAGGCGGGACCATCCTTCTCGTTGTAACGCATGAGCCCCGCAAGCCGCTCCTTCGCATCGGAACACATGGAACGAAACTTCCACATACTGAAGGTCCTGTCCCCTTTCTTTCCCACGCGTGTCTGCCTGAAGATAACGACCCCCTGGGAATCATCCAACTTGATGGCAAGGGCTATCAGAGCGAAGAGCCACGAGAACTCCACAATCACAAAGAGGGGGGACAGGACGTCAAAGGTACGCTTGCCCACTTCGTAGGCACCATGGGATCCATTATGCGCCACGACAAGCGTGTCCCCACAGTTTTCAAGCTTAGTCACAGAATCCTCGAACTTCATGATGAGAGTATGATTGCCCTTCTGTCTATTCTCGCCCGTCAAACGACACGATGTGATTGTCAGGCCGTCTCAACAGAACCCCAACCCCCACTAAAGACCATAGCAATATGCATACAAAAAAGAACAGCACTGTGTTTCACCCACGAAAAAATATAGGCACAGCCAGCCCCAGCCGAAATACATGTCCTTATATCGCCATCTTCTGGGAGACGTGTACCAGAGTCTATTTTATAACGCTATACTCGCCTTGCCAAACTGTCAATAGGGCACTATGGGGGAATCATTCCCCTGTCATGGCTCAGTCAAGTCAAGTCCGAAATCGTGTGTAAATTGCCTCATAAGCAAACGCCCCTGCGAGCCGTCACGAAGCGAACCTCATCCGCCGCTGTGTGCGGGCTATCTCCTCGAGATCCCCCTTCCTCCTCTCATAGCTCCTCGACCGCCGGCAGGTAGTACTGCTTGCTCTTGGCGGCCCACCTGTCGTTCTCCTCGATGAGGTAGGTCCCCACGAGCCTTATTAGCGAGCCTTCGCTCGGGAACACGCTGATGACCTTCGCCCGGCGCATCCCCTCTGTGTTGAGCCTCTCGAGGTAGTTCGACGTCCTGGTGCACCTGCGCATCGCCGGTGGAAGGGCCATGACCGTCATCGCATCCTCGAACCCGGCGTCCAGGCGCGCCACCGCCTCGGGCGCCTCCTCGGCGATCTCGTCGCGGCGGGCCCTGGCCTCCTTAAGCGTGGCGCAGTTGAACATCTCCACGAGCTCTAAGCAAAGCCCCGCCCGCAGCCGCTTGGGGGCCGCGTCGGAGACGTTGCGCGCGACGTGAGCCCTGTCAATATAATGGACAGAGAAATCTCAGATTTTTTATGCGGTCTGCATCACCTCCGGATCGGGACGCAAGGCCTCTCTCGAGGCGCTCAAAGAACTCCTGCATCACCTCTGCGGGTACGCGATCTCCTATGGACTTATGCGGGCGGAAGCGGTTGTAGTACGACTCGATAAACTCGTGTGCCTTGTGCTTGGTCGTTGCTGCATCCGAGAGGCGCTTGTGGTAGTACCATTCGTTCTTGAGCGTGGCGAAGAAGGATTTGGCTACAGCATTGTCGTGGCAGCTTCCGGTTCTCCCCACGGAGAGCCTCACGTCGTGTACGGCTGAGCAGGCGGTCAGCTTTGAGCTTATGTACTGGCTGCCTGGGCTGCTTAGAATATGGCCCCTCCAGCCACGTATCCGCGCGAATATGCCATCTTCAGGGCAAAGACGACAAGCCCTGCCCTCATGTTGTCCCGAATACTTCAGCCCACTACCATGCGCGTGCACAGATCGTCTACGACGGCGAGATATATAAAGCCTGCCGTGGTCCTGCGATAGGTTGTATCGCCCACGAGCTTGGCTGTCGGAACGGGACACGAGAAGTCCCGTCCGATGAGGTCGGGATGCTCGGGGGCGTCCGGATCGGGCACCGTCGTCTTCTTCGATGCATTCGGGCAGATGCCGCGTATCTCCAGCTTAGCCATGCACCTCCGTACGCGGTAGCGGGTCGTGCCTGTAAATTTTGCGTAACTTCGGATCTCCTGTGAGCTTGGATCAGACCTAGCAAAAGCTAAAGCGCCTGTCGCTTTCCTCCCATATCGCGCAGATGGCTTCCTTGATAGGACCCCATAGGTCCTCACCGCCTTTGGCCTTGAGCCATCTGTAGAAGTGAGCCCTGCTCAGCTCCAGTACGCGCTCCATCATCGAGACGCTGTAGGTTGCCCTCTTCTCCAGCATGAGCTAAAACCTGTCCTTGGTCAGAGGCTTCCGGCGAAGAAGGCTGCCTCTTTTTTAGGAACTTATTCTCGCTCTCGAGCTCGTGCATGCGCCTCTTCACTGCGTCGAGCTGCTTGTGCTCCTCGGTCCTTACCTGGGTGACCCTTCCGGTCTTTGAGTGCTTGATGATCCAGTCGTTTAAGGTCTTGTCGTTGATCCTTAAGCTTCGCGGCGCATCCTTTGATGCTCTTCTTCGGGTTGGCCTTACGTGCCTTCCTGTAGTACTCGACAGCCTCGAGGCAATACTTCTTCAGTGTAGTGTTTGGGTATCCCCGGCTTCGTGCGGGACTTTGCCTTCTCTATCTCGCTTGCGCTCACCGACATCTCATCTCTCCAATCTGCTGGTGTTGGTAGGTGGGTATCTGGACAGAGCATATCTGTTGCTAGTCCCTGAATCCCACTGTCCACCAAAAGATTACAGCTCAGAACCTCCCCCAGGTCTTACGCGACTCGCAGGCCTTAAGCCTAAACCCTATGAGCTCCTTCATCGCGTCCATGGTCATCCCCGTCGCGATCATGAGCGCCATCGGGCGGGTCCTGTGGTCGACCCTGACCTTGAGGTAGGTCGCGTCCACCATGACAAACAGCTAGTCGCCCTCGATGCGCTGCGTGTGGAACTTCCTCGACGGCCCCGTCGAGCGTGGCGCAGGCCTCGGCGACCGTCGAGTTGGGCAAGCCCCTGTCACAGATTGTCTCCATGAGCTTGCCCACCTTCGCCGTCGATGCGCCGCCCAAGACCATCTTCGCCATGGTGGTCACAAGGGCGGCCTCGCTGCGCTTGTAGTTGTCGAACACCCTGGTCTTGAAGGGCACACTGCGCCGCCCTCGTGCCGTTGCGGCTGTCGGCGCGCTCGCAAGCGCCCCGCACCGATCTGCTCGGTCGACTCCGCCCTCAGATCGGCGTTGAGCGACTTTTGCAGCATGAGCTTGAACGCCTCCCCGCTGGAATCTTCGAGCAGCCGCATTATCTCGTCCTGGTTAAAGTGTACTATTGATCTGAGCCATGTTCGGGGTTACGTCCGTAAAGTGGTGTAAAAACGGGAGCGAGCCAGAGGCCCGTCTTCCAAGTAAACTTGCAATCACCAAAAGGCACAGAGAATCGAAGGCCGGGCATGGCTCGAATCAATATTACCCTCGAAAGCGACAAGATAGCGCAGGTCCTTACGGATTCTAGAGGGGACGCGTTTCGGCTCCTCTTGCAGGAGTTTCTCAACGCGATCCTGTCGGCAAACTCCGCCGAGCAGCTGCGCGCCGAGCCCTACGAGCAAACGCAGGAGCGGACTGACTTCCACAACGGCACCCGCAAGAGCTCCCTCGTCACCAGGGTCGGCACGGTCGAGCTCGCCGTCCCGCGCCACCGCAACGTCTCGTTTAAGACGCTCGTGTTCGACAACTACAGGCGTGCCGAGGCCGCCCTGGTCCTCGTGATGGCCGAGATGGTCGTCGGCGGCGCTCGATAGCCAAGGTCGGCCGTATGATGGAGGAGATCTGCGGCAGGGGCTTCTCCAAGCAGGCCGTCTCGCAGGCCTGCTCCGAGCTCGACGAAGCGCTCGAGAGGTTTCGCAACCGCCCCATAGAGGGCGCCCACCCCTTCGTTATGGTCGACGCGACCTACCTCAAGGCGCGCAAGGACGACCGCGTCAAGCCGAAGGCGCTGCTCGTGGACGCCGGGCTGACGCCGACGGGTGGCAAGGAGGTGCTCGGCGTCGAGCTCGCCGACGGCGAGACTTAAGGGGCCTGGTCGAGCTTCCTGTCCTCGCTCGCCGCGCGCGGCCTGGCGAGCATGCGCGTGGTCACCTCCGACGCCTGCGAGGGGCTGGTGGCGGCCGTCCACTCGGCGCTGCCCGGGGCCACTTCTCGCGCAACGTGGCCGAGGCCGCCCCGAAGGGGCTCAGGGCCGGGCTGTGCAGTAAGCTCGCCGAGATGTGAGCTGTAATCTTTTGGTGGACAGTGGGATTCAGGGACTGGCAACAGATATGCTCTGTCCAGATACCCACCTACCAACACCAGCAGATTGAAGAGATGAGATGTCGGTGAGCGCAAGCGAGATAGAGAAGGCAAAGTCCCGCACGAAGCCGGAAACACCCAGGCACTACACTGAGGAAGTATTGCCTTGAGGCTATCGACTACTACAGGAAGGCACGTAAGGCCAACCCGAAGAAGAGCATCAGAGGATGCGCCGCGAAGCTTGAGGTCAACGACAAGACCTTAAACGACTGGATCATCAAGCACTCAAAGACCAAAAGGGTGACCCAGGAAAGGACCGAGGAGCACAAGCAGCTCGACAGGGCCAACAGGCGTATACACGAGCTCGAGAGCGAGAACGAGTTCCTAAAAAGAGGCAGCCTTCTTCGCCAGAAGCCTCTGTTGAAGGACAGGTTTTAGCTCATGCTGGAGAAGAGGGCAACCTACAGCGTCTCGATGATGGCGCGCATACTGGAGGTGAGCAGGGCTCACTTCTACAGATGGCTCAAGGCCAAAGGCGGTGAGGACCTATGGGGTCTCCTCAAGGAAGCCATCTGCGCGATATGGGAGGAAAGCGACAGGCGCTTTAGCTTTTGCAAGGTCTGATCCAAGCTCACAGGAGATCCAAAGTTACGCAAAATTTACAGTGACGACTCGCTATCGCGTGCGCAGGTGCATGGTCGAGCTTGGCATCTGCGGCATCTGATCCAATGCCTCCAAGAGAACGACGCTGCCCGCACTTGATACCCCCGAGCGCAGCGCCCTCACCCGGCGCGGCTTTTCGTGTCTTGTGCCGACAGCCAAGCTCGTGGGCGATACAACCTATCGCAGGACCACGGCAGGCTTTATATATCTCGCCGTCGCACACGATCTGTGCACACACATGGTGGTGGGCTGAAGCATACAGGACAACATGAGGGCAGGGCTTGTCGTCTTTGCCCTGAAGATGGCATATTCGCGCGGATACGTGGCCAAAGGGGCCATATTCCACAGTGACCGTGGCAGCCAGTACACGAGCTCAGAGCTGACCGCCTGGGCAGCCGCACACGACGTGAGGCTCTCCGTGGGGAGAACCGGAAGCTGCCACGACAATGCGCTCGCCGAATCGCTTTTCGCCACGCTCAAGAACGAATGGTACTACCATAAGCGCCTCTTCGATGCAGCAACGACCAAGCACAAGGCACACGAGTTTAATCGAGTCGTACTACAACCGCTTCCGCCCGCATAAGTCCATAGGAGATCGCGTACCGGAAGAGGTGATGCAGGAGTTCTTCGAGCGCTTCGAGAGAGGCCTTGCATACGATCCAAAGGCGATGCAGACCGCATAAAAAATCTGAGATTCCTCTGTCCATTATATTGACAGGGGTCAGGTTGCACGAGCGCGCCCTGTCGGGAGTGTGCATGTTCAGCGCCGACAACTCCGCAGGTATGCTGGGGCAATACAGGAGGTGTCCCTGCACGCGATGTAGCAGCGCTGCCACCCACGCGCACCGTGCTCGACAAGCTGCCCAGGACCCGCTACAAGGCCGTCGCGGCCTTGCTCAAGGCGATCACAAAAGAGCTACGCGAAGTACCTGGCAAAGGCAAAGGAGGTAGCCTTAGAGCTCAGGGCGTCGAGGAGACGCTCACCTACGTGCTCTTGATGCCGGAGCACTTGAAGGAGGATCCGCACGGACAACGGCATAGAGCGGCTGAGCTGGCAGATCAAGAGGCGCAGCGCCGCCGTGGGCAGCTTCCCGGCGGAAGACGCTGCGGGGAAGCTGGCGGCGGCGAAGTGCAAGTACGTGGCCGAGGGCGGCTGGGGCTCCAGGCGCTACCTCGACACCGACCTGCTGGACAGATGGGACGACAGAGAGGTGCTCAAGAGACAGGAAGGCTAGCTTCGACTACCGGGGCGGGACCCCGGCTGGAGAAAGTGCGAAAGACTATTGACGGGACCGAGGCATGTACGGATTCTCGTTACCACCCCCGCTGGCGATTATCGCCCGGCGCCAACAACATATCGGTGCAGAAGAACGTTCAAAGAACTTCGAAGCATCCATCAGGCATATGTAATATATGTCCTTATGACATAATAATGCCTTCCATCTCTATTGGGAATGAAAGACATCAGTCAATTGCTTCAAACGATTGGTGCGACTCCTGCCTCACTGCTCACTTAAAGCTCAGTCAATTACTTTCCATGGATAGCTTAAACCAGCGGCTTGGCCCCGTTCGCAAATACCTTCATTGTAGACTTGAAATCAGCCAAGAGCGCATCATAAGCAGCCATTGTCATATCATGCCAATAAACAGGCTCCTCGCCAGCTTCATTGACAATCTTTTTGACCGCGTTGCCTGCGTACAATACCCCGTATGTGTAGTAATTGATCTTCCTGATTCCCACATTTATAGACTTGACGTAGTCATCATCAGAAACCCCAGACCCGCCATGCATAACAAGCGGAATTTTGCACTGCTTTCTTATTTTCCTCAGAACATCGAAATTGAGATTGGGCTTTCCTTTGTATAAGCCATGAACAGTTCCGAACGAACATGCAAGAGCATCAAGGCCTGTGGATGTAATGAAGTCCATTGCCTGCTTCGGGTCAGTGTATATTGCGCCTGATTCCTCTGCGGTACCACCCTCAGCACGCTGGCCAGCCTCTCGAGAACCCATTGAGCCCAGTTCGCATTCCAGGCCAGCATCAAAGCCAGCGCACATCTCGGCTGCATACTGCGAATTCTCAACATTCTGATCATATGGAAGATATGATCCGTCATACATAACTCCATTGAAGCCAAGCTCAAGCGCGCGCCGCATATAGGAAAGACGCTCACAGTGGTCAAGATGCACACAAACAAACGCACTCGAACGCTCTGCCAGCTCAACCATTACTGGACCAATAGCATCAAGGGGAACGAAAGGTTCATGCCCCTCAGCATGTGCCAATATAACAGGATAGCCGAGCTCTTCAGCGGCATCCAATGCAGCTCTAACTGCTTCCAAACTTGGAGTGTCAAATTGAGCAATTGCCATATTGTTTTGTTCAGCAATTGTGCACATGTCCTTGAGATTTATAAGCATAGGATGCTCCTCGTTTCTTCTTGGCGAGCAATCAATCGCCCAGTACAATTACTCTGATCTTTCTCACACGCTCACGCGTTCTATCAAAATCAGCAAAGAATATGCTTGCCAGTCCATTCATCTGCAGCTTGCCCTTTGCGACTTCGAATATCTGGCTCCCGCCAATCAGCGTAGAGCGGAGGTGAGCATCTCCATTCCAAAGCATCGTGCGATCGCCATTTGGAAGATAGGAATCCACATTGGGCCATGATTCAACTTCGCTGAAATGCACCACTCCTGGATATCTATATGTTTTCCAGTCATGCTGTTCTGGGAAGATTTTTTCCAGCCCGTCAGAAAGATCTGCCTGCAAGAATGTATCTCCATCTGGAGTACGGTCATGATCATATTCATCCGAGTAGACAGCACAGGTAGTATGCTCGCTGATTACCGCAACGATACCTTCCTTAATTCCAGATTTTTCAACAGCCTGCGATACATCAATTGTGATGTTCACATATGTCGGTTTGTCTGCGGCTGTCTTTACTATTACTTCATCTTTATATATGCTCATCGTTCGTATTCACCTTTAAATTTCGCTACGGACCTGGTCGAGTACGGCAAACAGCTCATCCAGCTTTACAAGCGGATCCGGCGCGCATACAATGCCGGATGTTCCGCCCGTTGCATCGCCGCCATAGAAGATTGCATCGTGGACATCTTGCGCAGTGGAGATACCAGCAGCCTGAAGGACCATTGTCTGTGGGGACACCGATTTTACAGCCTCGGTAGACTTACGAATGTAATCCTTACCCGCTATCTGACTGGTACCAATCAGATTATTAAGCTCGCATGTCACAATATCTGGGTGCAGTTCTGCAATCGCACGGGCCTCCTCAACAGAGTCGGCGCAAACGCATGTAAGTATTCCCACTTCACGTGCACGTTGTATGGTTCGTGCAAGCTCACCGATTGTCATTGGGTTCTCTGCATGATTGAGAAACGTCGCTCTTACGCCAGCCGCCGCCAACGCCTCAGGCAATACATGTCCCATACCCCTACCTGGCTTGAGGCTTTCCATAGTCTGTGCACAGGGGATAACATGTGAACAATTCGCAACTACCCAGGGCAAATCAACAAGTTGGGCGGTAAATAGTGACTGGAGATTATACTTTTCGCAAAGCTCATCCGTCTTCTTTGCGAGCTGATGCAGTTTCTCACCATAAAGATACGATTTGGGATTTACTACAAAGAATGGACGCTTAAGCGTGATCTTATCCATGATATGCACCGTTTCTCATCTATATTGAGATGGTATATAGCAGCTGAATCATCATCTACATGGGCCTGGCCTTGGAATCAACCAAGGCCAGGCCCTTCTACTTATGCAGCAGAACCGCCAAACAGGCCAGTCGCGCCAAGAATAATACCGATAATTACAAGAATCACAAGAACAAGAGTAGAATTCATGTTCTTCTTCTTGAGAAGATACCACGCAAGCAGTGTAATTGCCAACGGCACTCCACCTTTCAGGATTGAATCAAGGGTAGTTTGGAGATCGATGTATCCCTCACCGACAGGAATTTGCAGATAGGACGTGCAGGTGACGTAGCTATTCGCCAAACAGCCAAGAACGATAGCGCCCATTGTAGATGCAGTGGCAATCAGGCGCTTAATCGAACCCGATGCCATCATCGATTCAATACCTTCCTTGCCCGAGTTATAACCCGTAAAGAACATAGAGTGAGAAATAAAGAGCATGATTGCGTACATCAGGATACAGTAGAGCAGTGGGCCAAGAAGATTGCCTTGGGAAGCAAGCGGCATCGCTATTGCAAGGAGAATTGGCGTGAGGGTTCCCTGCCACAGAGTGTCGCCGATTCCGGCAAATGGTCCCATGAGGCCGGTTTTCACTGCAGTGATTGCCTCTGGAGTCACCGCAGAGCCATTTGCCATCTCCTCTTCCATCGAAAGGGCAAGACCATTAATAATGCATCCAAAGTGAGGCTCTGTATTGTAGAACTCCATCTGGCGCTTCATGAATTCAATCTTTTTCTGCTTGTCACCAGGATAAAGCTTGTCTGGAACATGAGAGAACGATGCTAGTAAGGCAGATGCCATCAACCGCTCATAGTTGTAATTCGTATTCGACAAGCATACCCATTTGAACCAAGCCTTAGTTACATCTTTCTTGTCAAGATGGTGGCCGGTTCCTGCATTAGCGGTAACTGCTACATTCTCAACATTCTCTGCCATGACAATCTCCTCCTATTTGAAGTCGTCATCGGAATCTTCAGATGCGACGCTGGAAGTCGAAGCGGATGTCACAATCTGCTTTGGTACCTCAGTCAACGAACGATCTTCTTCTGCCTTCATCTCAAGCTGGACATAGAAGAACGCAATGATGAAGCCGATGATTGCAACAGGCATAGAGCCCAATCCGAGGTAGGAGCTAAGGACGAATCCGAAGACAAACCAAAGCAGCGTACCCGGACGATCAAGGGTGCGAAGATTCATAGCGATTCCGAGCGCAGGAAGGATTCCGCCGATAACCTCGAGGGTATAGAGCGGCCTTCCCTGCATGACATTAATCATGCTCGTAACGGCATCGACACCGTAATAGCAGCCCAAAGTAACCGGCACAACGCAGAGGATGAAGCAAAGAATCTGAGGAGGAACAATGTGGAGAAATACCGCACGCTTCATATCGCCACGTTCGCATGCGCGATCAATCATATGCACGAAGCTTACGTCGAAAGTCATGCGAATAACGTTAACGATAGTGCCAACAAGCGCAATAGGCACGGAAATTGCCACCGCGGCGTCTGGTTCGAGACCTGCTGCCAAAGCAAGCGCCACGCCCAGAGTACCGGCAAGACCAGGATCGTTAGGCTGCGCACCGCCAGCAAAGATATAAGCAATGAACGGCATCTGCACAGCTGCACCAATGATGCACCCCTGTACTGGGTCACCCAGAATTACCCCGACCAATACGCCAGCCACAAGTGGCTTTTGGATTGTCGAAAGGCTACCAAGGCAACCGATCAACCACGGCGTGCCGACAAAACCCATGTAGTACACGACACCAACCAAGAATGCCTGTAACAGAGTAATCTGCATAGATCAGAGCACCTCCCTTTATTACCATGACCAATAAGACAAGCGCTTACTTCAGAAGTTCAGCGACGTCCTTCTTGGGATCGTCAACCACAATCTGAACCGTGATGTTGCAGCCTCTCTTGATAAGAGTGCGCATCGCATCGAGCTCTTCATCAGAGCAAGCAATATTCTGGTAGAAGGTCTTGCGGTTTCCGGAAATGCCCATACCACCGATATTCAGGGTCTTAAAATCTATCCCTGCATCCGAAAGCTCAAGAATTGTGAGAGGTGTTTTAACCAAAATGATGACCTTGTCAGTTGGCTTGAACCCCTTAATTAACCTGTCAGCAGCCTTTTGAATAGTGAAGACGCCAAGCTTCACGTTGCTCGAGACCACGCCTTTCAAAACGGTCTTCATCAAGTCATTGGCAGCGACTTCATCGTCAACCACCATGAACTTATTCGCACCAGTCGCCTTTTGCCAAGAAGTCATAACTTGGCCATGAACGAGCCTATCATCTACTCGTGTCAAAACGACATTATTCATACCTACAGCCTGCATAAACACCACGCTCCCTTAGAAATCGGCATCGTCATTCTCTGCATCTACCTCAGAAAGCTTCTGACGTATATCAACGATGCCTCCGTGCCCAGCAGTCAATGCCTCGCTTGTCAGCTCAGAGAGGTTCATTTCATCGCGGCTGAACACAACATCCAGCAGCATTGCTAGATTTACTCCAGCTATTGCGCTTACATTTGGATCCAGCAGGCTTTGCGCAGTAACATTTGACGGTGTGCCTCCGAACAAATCGACTAGCACGAGCGTTCCGTCGCCATCGTCTACACCAGCGATTGCATTTTGCAGCTTTCGCTTGTAATCGTCGGGTACCTCGCCGCGCCTTAGACCTACGGCGCATACCCTCTCCTGCTTGCCAGTCAGCAGCTCCAATGCATCAACAAGACCGTCCCCATAACTGCCATGCGATGCGATGACAATCCCTACCATTAAATTACACACCTCCTCGTCGACTTTCTAATGTGCCGCACCTGTGTATATTCTTGTATATTATTTCATAGTCATGTTTGATATTCTGTAGACGGCTGCAATTTGAAGATGGATGGTTCCTGTCTACGTTTTTGTAACATTGTGGCATCTATACCTTGTGCTCACGCAGAACCTGCGACTCAGCAACCTCTATCCCCTTCTTCGTACGGTAGGCTGCCTCTTTGAGATTACTTCCATTCTCAAATAAACCTCTCCCGAGATTCAGCACATCACATCCTGCTTCAATGAGCTGAAAGAAGTTCTCAGAATTGCAGCCTCCGTCAATAGCAATCTTGTAGTGTGCCTTGGTCTGCACTCGGATCTCTTTTGCCTTCCTTATACGGCGATACGTCCCTTCAAGAAACTTCTGGCCAGTAAATCCAGGATCCACTGAGAGTATCAAAAGAGAATCAAGCTCAATGGCATATTCCATAATCGACTCTACCGGGATTGTTGGGTTTAGAAAGATTCCAACCTCGGCTCCCCGTTTATGTATATAGTCAGCCATTCTATGAATGGACCGGGCGACATCATCTGCAGGCAAGGTGAGCAGCGTAGCGCCGGCATCAATGCACGCATCTATCATTTGCCTATCTACGCCCTCAACATAGAGATGAGCTTCTATCGGCTTCGACGTGATTGGCCGAATCTGCTCTATGAAGTGTGGAGTTAGGCACATATTATGGACGTAGTGGCCATCGATGATGTCAACATGATAGAGATCAGCAATGGCGTCCAATTGCTCCAAGTCAGCTTTTACTTGGAGCAAGCTCATGTTCATTAGTGAAGGTGCAATCTTTACCATTTACCTAAACCTCCCTAACTTGTTCTTTTATTTGTGGACAATTATATCTATGTTGAAACCATATCAACTTGACTATGTATTTATATTCAGCAGGTGGAGGCAACTATGAAATCGAATCGCCAGCAGCAGGGCGTTACAAAAGAATTTGACCATAGCATGCAGAGGGGGCTGTCGTATCTTGCGGCATCCTTGACGATCATTGCCTTGCTTGCATATGTCTTGCCTAACATTTATGGCATTGACGTACGCTCATTGGCACAAGAGAAAACGGCCTTGGGAGTTGTGCGCATTGCGCTTGGCATTGCTATTATTATCTTCGCGATTCGCGCATGTATCGTTGTCATTAAAGGCAACACGCTGCCTGGAGAAACATGGCAGAGTGGATTGTATAATGCTATCCATTCAACTTTCTTAGGGTTGAATGGCCTGACTATTCTCCTCCTCTTTATTGGAGGGGTTACTCTTATAATTTGGGCTGTTACAGAAATGACCTAGGCTCAACATTGGATTGAGTGAGTGATATAAAATGGGATATTCATCTGATAGCTCTTCGCCTCTGCACGTCCAACTAGCTGACTACATTCGGGATAAAGTCTATTCTCAGGAATGGCCCGAAGGCACGAAGCTTCCATCAGAGCACGAATTCATGAATGAATTCGGGTACAGCAGAGGTACCGTGCAAAAGGGAATTCAAATATTAGTCAACGAGGGCCTCATAACGAAGGTCAAAGGCAAGGGAAGTTTCGTAATAAAGCCCAATATCGAGCACCTCACCGGCAATAGCTTGCTTTCTTTTGCTGAATCATTACGTATGCAAGGCATAGATTTTTCAACCGAGGTCATTGGATCAGAAGTCATTCCTGCTGACAAGACATGTTCGCAACGTCTAGGCATCCCCCTAAACGCACCAGTGTATTATCTGAGGCGTGTCCGGTCTACCTCTGACGGACCCCTTCTCTATATGGAAAGCCGTATCAATATGCTGACTTGCCCCGGCATAGATAAGTTTGACTATGCGGACAAAACACTCTTCAGCGCCATCGAAGAAGTTTCTGGGAAAAAACTTGGATATGCGAAGGTACGCTATGGCGCAAGGATAGCCGGCAAGATGCTGGGCAAGTTATTGAACTGCGATGAAACAGCTCCGGTCTTGAATATTGATCAGATCTGCTATCTAGAAGATAATTCATCTACAGAATGGGGTAACATATGGCTGCCTGCAAATAAATACGTATTAGTTTCCGTGTTACAACGCGCATAGTATATCTACAGCTGAGTATTTGCACGTGCAAGCACCAGTATCGGACAGTACCGTCCCCTCGTGGAGCTCTTGGTTCATACGCTAGGGAAACGATGATTAATGCCCCATAACGTGTTAGAGAGGACCGACCACACGACTTTTCTGGGCCGGTATGCGGGAAAGGCAGAAAAGGTTGCTCATCCAGCACGTGCAGGAGTCGCTATCCTGGCATCTGTCCTGCCCCATGCACCGCAAGAAGGCTCCAAGACAGATCAAGCGACGCTGGGAGCCGGGAGGTGCAGCCTGCCGGCAAAGATGCACATGGGTAAGGTTTGCAAGGGCGAGGCAGACTCGAGCATACAGGCATCTTCTCTATCCCCTAGTAGCGCTTCCTTAAAGGGTCGAAGCGCCGCTTCACGATAAGGAAGGGATGCTCTACCTTTGAGCGAACGGATGCCTTCCTGGACTCGATACCCTTCTCGGACAAGAGTGCACAGGCAAGGCCCTCTCTAGGGAAACAATGATTAATTCCCAATGATGTGCCAGAAAGGACCAGCCACGTGGCCTTTCGCGGCCGGCATAGGCATTAATCATCGTTTCCCTAGTCGAAGGTTTCCTTGCGACACTCCAGCGCATCTGTGAGAGGTGTGGGTCTGCTAAGGGCGCTTCGCTATACCGGTATAACCGGAGTCTGCATAGCAGAACCTATCATCCTCCCTTACGAGTACGTGTGCCTGGGATATGTCAGATACATTCTAAGCGGTCGTCTCCACACCATTCACAAGGCCGCTGCCGGCATCCACGATCGTGTCGAGAATGACGCTCCTATGCTGTGTCAAGTCATTTTCAGGTTCGCTAACTTGCTCTTCATGAATGCGGAGTACCTATCGCGAATCTCGTAATGCTTGCTGGCCTCGCGCTCGATCTTACTTATGCGGATGTGGTCGGTGCCGAGTGCGGCGGCGACCTCTTCCTGCGTCATCGCGGCTTCGGCCCTTTTCGCCCTGAGCGACCTTTCGTCCTCGTGGGTTTTAGCTGTCGGGTTCATCAGTGCGCAGCAGACTTCCCGGGCGATGTATCTCTTGAGGCATCTGATTGCCTCGCGCTTCGATGTGCCCTCGGCCATCCGCTTCGCGACATACTCCTGCGTGCGCCCATCGTACTTCATCCGGTTGAGGGCGATGGTGTGCAGGGCCCTGTTGGCCTGCCTGTTACCTCCCCGGTTGAGCCTGTGCCTGACGATCTTGCCGCTCGACGCCTCTATCGGCAAGGCGCCGCAAAGCGAGGCGAGTGCTGCTTTTGAGCGGAGCCTTTCGGGGTTGTCGCCCGCGGCGTTGCCGAGCGCCGCAGCCGTCGATCTCCAGCAGGGCCGGCGCGTTGTCGCGCACCAGGTCGGATATGAGCACCTCGAGCTCGTCGGCCCGTTGCTTGGCGTCGATCCACGTCTTCGCGAGAACATGGAGCGAAGTGTGCAGCGCATCCGTGACGGCACTGCCGGTTGCGGACCTTTTCCTGGCGAGCGACTTCATCATCGCTAAAACGCTCATCTTTTCGTACTTCGACCTTATGGGCTCCGGCGCGATGTTGTCCAGGGACTTCGCGGCGCTGGATGCCGCCGTCGAGGTCCTCACGCATAGCTCTCTTAAGTCCAGCAGTGCCCTGACGGCTTCGGACCACCCGTCCCTCGACTTTAGGACACAGGTACCGTGCCCCGCTGCCGCGTTCCGCGCGGTGGTCCCCGCGTCTATGGCGTCGTTTTTGCTGGAGCCCCTGCGCCTCTTGTCGCGCTTGGACCGCAGGATCTCCATGACAGTGTAGCCGCGCTCACACAGGTAAGAGCAGATCCCAGCGCCGTATAAGGCTGTACCCTCGATACCGACAAGCGCGCAGCGGCCGGCGTCGCTGATGGTGTGGGCGAGCGATCGATATCCGGCGCCGTCGGTGGCAAACCCGCCCTCGTAGACGATCCTGCCGAGCGCATTCAGCACACACAGCACATACTTGTCCTTGTGCGTGTCGATGCCGGCGTAAACGACAGACGTGCCTTCCATGCAGCCTCCCCATCTTCATCGGGCACCCCGCCGGTGAGCCAGACACAACACTGAAAGGGGCGCTAGAATCAGGCTGTTCGGCCTGCTGGCAGCGCCTATGCTCCTGTGAAGTCATGGCGGGCCTTCGGGATGCTCGCGGCAGGGCGCGGCAAGTCATTTCAAGGTCAGTCCTTGCGACGACGGTTGGTGTATGGGCCAGCGCCCTGTCGCAAGCTACTACGATGGGAGCATGCGCTCCCACGATCGACTTTGCGCGAGTGTTGGCGCAATTGCAACCGCGATATCATTATCAGTGTTGGTGTAAGCGCCTGACTGCCTGAAGGGCTTCCCGAAGGAAAGAAGGAGGCCTGCGTCCTGGAATTTGGAATCGCAACATAACAGGTCTATGGAAAGGACAAAGGCCAAAGGACAGCATAGCAAAGCAGGCCGTGTGCGCGGCTGCGGCGGCAGAGATGCCGAAGCTGGCAGACGGATCAATCAACCTCCAGGAGCTCTTCTGCCAGCTCGCCGAGATGGTGGTAAACGCCGTGATGGACGCCGGAGACGAAGGAGATATGCTCGGCCCGTGGCAACAGTAGGAACGCATAGCGTCCGAGGACGCTCAACACCTGCGTGGGAACACTGAACCTCAAAATCCCCAGGTTCAGGGGCGCAAGCTTCTTCCCCGACGACATCCTCGAGCACTACCAGAGGACGGACAGGGCACTCATAGCCGCCGTGGCCGAGATGTATGCGATGGGCACGAGCACCAGGAAGGTCTAAAGGATAGCCGAGTGGATGGGCACAAGACAGGCTCTCGGAGGACCAGGTGAGCAGCATAAGCCAAAAGCCTCGATGCCGATGTCGAGGAGCTACTGGAACGTCCCCTGAAAGACCTTGACATGCCCTACATCTGGCTCGATGCTACTACGTGAAGTGCAGACGGGAGGGCCATGTCTCTCCACGGCTATTGTCACTACCATAGGCTGCGATGCTAACGGCTGGAGGTACATCTTGGGGCCTTGCCGTCGTGGATAGCGAGCTGTACGGCTCCTGGAAGGGGTTCTTGGAGAAGATCCGCGACACAGGGGTGTCTCGGGCGTGCAGCTGGTCACAAGCGATGCCCACGAGGGCCTCAGACAGGCGATATCGAAGGTGTTCCTGGGAGCTCTCACATGGCAGAAGGTGCGTCGTCCATCTCATGAGGAACTGCATAGCCGCCACAGGCTCCAGGAGCCTGAAGAAGAGGGTGGCAAGGATCATGGCTCCAGTCTTTCGTGCCAAGGACACCAACCAGGTGCGCGCCCTTTTCCACCTCGCGGCTAAGATGCTTGAGAAGTGCTGCCCCAAGGTGGCAGAGATCTGGGAGGATGCCGAGGCGGATGCCCTCGCCTACCTGGACTTCCCTGCATCCCACTGGAAGCGCCTGCGCACCAACAACCTACAAGAGCGCACCAACCACAAGATCAAGCGCCGCACGAAGGTCGTGCAGGTGTTCCCCTCGCAGAAGTCGCTCATGAGGCTTGTGGGATCGGTCCTCGCAGAGCTCTTCGAGAAGCGGAAGCCTGCGCTGCCTCCCACGCCGGAGAGGCTGGCAGAGCTCAGGGAGCTCGCCAGGAAGGCAATAATGCCAGCCTTGAGCTTGTGGACGTGATGGAGTCGGCATAGAGTAGCGCCTAGCATTCCAGATCCAGGACGGCCTCCTCGCCCCGGGCAGAATCAGACCTACACCAACATTCTCGACACGACCCAGCTCTCAAATGCAACAACTAAAAGATAGGAGGTACAACATGTCTTCGATCTGATCTGCGACAGACCAAGGAAGGTATTAGACTACAGGACGGCCAACGAGGTCTATCGGGAGATGTTGCACTTAGCTTGACAATCTGACGGTCTTATCGAGAATGCTTGACACCGTTGTCGTCAGTCTATACAGTCATCTTCCTGCTCAGTCATGTAAGTGCCCAGCTGACGGAAAGAGCTTGTAAGCGAAATCTTAGGCTCCCAGCCGAGTCTACGGAGTTTTTTGGACGAGAGCCGCAGATGTACGTCGGGCGCGTAGCCAGCTGAGTTCTCCCCGTCCACATCGATGACAACATTGGAATGTCCGTCGCCCAGCACATCAGCGGCCAGTTGTGCCACCTCACGAATAGTCCCATGCGACTCCTCATTGGCCACATTGTAAGCTTGCCCGGCTTCCCCCCTCGCAAGCAGAACGAGGAGTCCGGCCACACAGTCAATTGAGTTCACGTAGTTGCCTTCAGATAGGCCTCGCGTCCTAAGCACTATGTCCTCGCCCGCCATGGCTGACCGGGCGAACTGCGCGAAGGCACGGTTCTCCCCCGGCAGTACACCCGCTCCGAAGGTCTGTGCGAGGCGAGCGGAGCACGCCTGCGTCCCATACTGGCTGGCATAGGCTGCACAGAGGCACTCGCACATACGCTTAGACTCAGGGTAACAGGTACGGGGGCTTGTGAGATCAATCCAGCCCAGAGATGACTCGTCGGCCACCTGCCCCTCTACAAGAGTTCCATAGACTTCCATGGAGGAGAGGTACACCAGACGAGCATCCGCGTCACGAGCCAGTCCCAACATGGCCTTAGTACCGTTCAAGGAGGTGCGAATAACGTCTACGGGCCTCTCGACCATCACCCTGGACTTGGTCACAGAAGCCGCATGTAATATGAAATCTGCGCCATCTAACTCAGCTAACTCAGGAGCCTCACCTTCCGCGAGGTTGCAGACAACTATGCGAAGGTCGCCCAGGGATGCATAGTCTCCGAGGATGTCCTCCGCTTTCTTTCTATTGCGCACTACGGCCACGACCACGCACCCCAGGCTAATATTCCCGTCGGCTAACAGGAGCGCCTTGCAGACGAGCGAGCCTATAAGCCCCGTGGCCCCAGTCACCACGACCGCCTTGTCTCGGAAGGGCTCGAGGAGGGCGCCGTCTAAGTCGCCCAGAAGATTGTCGAGTATCTCTGACCTCATGGTTCCCCTATATCCCATAGATCTGCCGATTCTCTTGAGCATTGAGGATAGCTTGCAGCAGGAAGAAGTCATCCGGCGTCGTTACCGTCATGTTCTCATCGGGCCCCTCAACAGGCGTGAGGTGTACGCCACGCTCGAACATCATCGAAGCTGAGTCGATGTAGTCACATCTACCACGGCCAATGGCGTCGCGATGAGCGGTCAGAAGCTCATCCAACCAGAAGCTCTGCGGAGCACGCGCCAGTTCCAATGCCGAACGGTCCGGTATCGAGACGACATCCCTCGATGCATCGCGCATGAGCACAGTCTCCTTGGCGGGCACGCAGGTGACAGCGGAGCCCGTCCTCTCAACAGCCTTGATATTAGCAGTAATTGTCTTTTTATCGATGAGTGGACGCACGCCATCATGGACAAGAACAACGGCTCTTTTACCGTCCGCATTACGCTCTGCCTCGCAGAGGCCCTTGTATATCGACTCTTGCCCTGTAGTCCCGCCCGGTACCACAGCAGTGACCTTGCTCATACCGTAACTGGCCAGCAAATCGCGACAATAGCCGAGCCAATCGGCCACGCTCACGACCACAATGGAATCGATGCAAGGGTGCTCATGGAAGTGGCGCACCGTACGTACGATAATGGGTTCCCCGTGTACCACGAGGAACTGCTTGGGCGTATCTTTGGAGCGCATACGCGTCCCTACACCCCCAGCAAAAATAACGGCAATTACCATGTATTTCAACGTCATCGCCTCACAATCGCATAGAAATGGTGTCCCACGCGTTCTGGCTCGGGAGGCAGCTGCATATAGTCACCATAATCAGCGGTAAGAATCTTATCGTAGCCAACAGGGACAGAGACCTTCATGTCCTCGAAGGTGACGTCATCCACCTTGGAGAAAAGCTTTGAAGGATAAATCTCCTCTAGCGCCCAGTCCCACTCAAGGCACGCCACAAAAGTCGATTCGTCAAAGGAGAGCTTCTTCGACATCTCAACCACACGATTTGCCCACTTACTGGCATCTCCAAGCATCGTCGAGTGGATTTTCTTGAAGGTGCGTTTCAACGCGCCATTCTCACGGTTGTTATAAGAAAAATCTCCCGCCTGGAGGTACTTGTGACTGGCTTTCATACACTCAACCTTGTGTTTTCGTGCCCCCTCCAGCGTGTCTCCAGCTCCGTCCATCGGATATACATCAACAAACGCACCGAGGTCAGGTACCTCATCTCCGTACTCACCGACCATCCTGTAGGTAGTGTCGCTCACCCGCGTGATGAGGAAAGGCAGCGTCGGCGACCCGTCACCGCGTAGGGCAACCAGGGGCCGCAGCTCGTCAGAGTGCTCCGCAAAGTATGCCAGGAATCGCTCGTAGTCAGGTCTCGGCATGGCTATATCCAGATCGTCGTCCCAAGGGATAAATCCGTGGTGCCGAATGGCGCCTATGAGCGTTCCGTACATCACCCAGTACCTGATACCCTCAGCCCGGCAGATAGCGTCTATGCGCTTCAGTATGGCCAGCGATGCCAGCTGGACCTCACGCAGGGAAAGCTCGCCCTTCACGCACGGAACTTGTTCCTGTAACATTGCAATCACTCCTCAGATCTCGGGACCCGCGTCCACCATATCAATAGGCAGCAGGAAGCCTATGACGCTCGCAGCTTCTGCACCGTCTCTGTCAGTTCCTGTCGGAACACCGCCAGGAACACCGTGTAGCTTGCTGTATACACGGCAAACGCCGGCACCGCTGGCAGCAAGTATGCCACAGCTATGTACTCCACCGTCAGTGCTAGTTCTACGACCCCAATCTTGCTCGCAGCCACACTGAGGAGCCGGTTCATATATAGCTCAGACCACACGCTTCTCACAGCTATTACAAAAGTCATCGTCGCTATTACCGCGAAGACCGATTTCACCACATACACCGCCAACAATGTCAGCACGAGCGACGCCGCAGCAGCAACCGAGTTTACGACCAGCATCGTCCGCTCGCGCCGTAACACGTTGTAGTAGGTCACACCAGTTATGTTGTACTTACTATCGAAGACGCATATGGGCAACAGAAAAATCAGGTACACGAAAGTGTCCGCGTAAGCGGGAAGCCAGAGCGACAAAATCCACGCCAGCGGGAAGTAGAACGCGTAGGCCATCGGAAAAAGGAGGCCCATCGCATCCCGTGCGGCTTTATAGAAGCCTCGGACCTCGCCCCCACTCGCCTGGCGCAGCGACGGGAAAAGCACCATCGAGGCTTGGCTCACAAAGGCGAGGAAGAAGCTCACCAGAGAGAGCGCCAACGAGAGACGCCCGAAGGTCTCGATACCCCACGCTGCGTCAATGAAGAAACGACCGATGCCCAGTATCAGCATGCTCATGATGTTGGCTAGCATCATGGGAAATCCTATCTTGATGCTCTCCCAGCTCAACTCTGCCGCTCGGCGCATTCCCAGCCAAGAGGCCTTCCAAAAGTCGTGCAGATTCCAGGCACAGTAGGCCAGCTGCACTACAGTCGAGGCCGTATAGGCGAAGACGTAGGGGTAGAAGCTATCGACCTTCATCACCAGGAATACAAGCAACGGTACCAAGAAGGCCAATCGCTCAATGATGGTCGAGTAGGACGACTTCTTGGTCTCGTTCATACACTGCAGCTCATTCATCATGAACGTAGCCAGATTCTGCAGCACCAAGTAGATGGCCGTCATCACAATGACGAAGGTGCGCTCAGCACCCGCCCGTAGAAAAGTCGAAAGCAAGACGATTACCACGGCCATGATCGTTTCGTAGAAGGCTCCGAAGAGCATCTGACTCTTGATGGAGGCCTTGTCCATCTCCTCACGCGTCTGCCCACCCGTGGCCAGATACACGCCCGAAGAGAGCCCAAGATGGAAAAAGCCAACATAGCTTACGTAGAAGATGTAAAGCTGCCAGTAGCCGTACTGCTCTACACCCAGCAGCTTAGGTACCAGTAAAGTTTGCAAGACGGACAGCGATAGGCTCACGCCTTGAGCCAAGAAGGCCACTGACATGTTCTGCAGGATATATCGTTTATTCATGCGTATTGCCCTCGTACGTCACACAAAGCTTGCAGATAACCCAGATGATGAAGACACCCCAAATTACAGGAGTAGCAAAGTAGGTATTCTGGAAAGACTCAAAGAAGATCTTCGAGCCAAGAAAGGTATAGACTAAGAGAGAACCCCCCGCGCGCGCGTTCTTTCTGCACTTCGTAAGTACGGTGTAGGTGAGCCACACCATCACTAACACTGGGAAAAACCCGAAGATACCGTAGTCATACCAATAGGTCCAGAACGCCGTGGGCACGGTGGCGGAACTCGTCGTAACGATGCGGTTTGCCACGTCTTGCGTGGTCGATATATCGAACACGTTGTCGATCTCGAGCACGCCAAACCACAGCGATGCAAAGCTGTAGAACCCGAGTGGGTTCGGGTTCGACACATCGTACTTGAGCCGCATATTGAGGTTGTTATAGGAGATTGGGAAGTATCCATAGTAGACTGCCCCAACGTTACCGAGAGGACCCGTATAGCCTATCGAGTCACCATAGTCAAAGCCAACGGCGCCGTTCCTTATCGTGCGCTCGTTCGTGAGCTGTACGGCGTACAAAACCAGACTCACTGCCATTACGCAGACAACGAAGACCCCGACGATTCTGCGAACCTTAACGTAAAGGATATTGCGCAAACACTTGTGAGGTGACGTAGAATACATGACCGCTGCCATGACTGCGAGCGCAAGCAGGACCTCGAATGAGACCATGCGGGCATTTCGTGTGAGGATTGGCAAAAGGACGATGGCGGCAACATAGAAAAGATAGCGCTTCCTATGCGTGTTTCTGAAGCAGATAAGGTCGAGAAGGGCAGGGACAGCAAGATTCCTAGTCACAAAGGAGACCACGGGGAAGGAGGCAGTGTGCACATCCACCCCATGCAGCGCTGGGGCAAACTGCCCAGAGAGGAGATATGTCTCGAGGACGTACAGAAATAGGAACACGATGTTGATGCCATCGAGGTAGCGAACGGACATCCGCGAGAGCATGTTGCTCGTACTATCGGGGAGGGTCTCATCCGCCACCAGAGAATAGACTATCATACTGAGGTTGACCAACAGGAAGATGATGTAGAAGTTAGGGCTGACAATAGGGTCAATGAGGATGGACCAGTCAGCGAAGTAGAGGACAAGCGGCAGGACGACACCAACAAGCATCAGACTGTTGATGCCGTATATCTTGAAGCGCTTCCGCCGGAAGAAGACGGTCAAAAGCCATACTGCTAACGTTGCCCAGAATGCCGCTTCAAGCATGGGCACCTCCTTTGGTTCGTTACATCCAAGAAACGACCGATGCCCAGTATCAGCATGCTCATGATGTTGGCTAGCATCATGGGAAATCCTATCTTGATGCTCTCCCAGCTCAACTCTGCCGCTCGGCGCATTCCCAGCCAAGAGGCCTTCCAAAAGTCGTGCAGATTCCAGGCACAGTAGGCCAGCTGCACTACAGTCGAGGCCGTATAGGCGAAGACGTAGGGGTAGAAGCTATCGACCTTCATCACCAGGAATACAAGCAACGGTACCAAGAAGGCCAATCGCTCAATGATGGTCGAGTAGGACGACTTCTTGGTCTCGTTCATACACTGCAGCTCATTCATCATGAACGTAGCCAGATTCTGCAGCACCAAGTAGATGGCCGTCATCACAATGACGAAGGTGCGCTCAGCACCCGCCCGTAGAAAAGTCGAAAGCAAGACGATTACCACGGCCATGATCGTTTCGTAGAAGGCTCCGAAGAGCATCTGACTCTTGATGGAGGCCTTGTCCATCTCCTCACGCGTCTGCCCACCCGTGGCCAGATACACGCCCGAAGAGAGCCCAAGATGGAAAAAGCCAACATAGCTTACGTAGAAGATGTAAAGCTGCCAGTAGCCGTACTGCTCTACACCCAGCAGCTTAGGTACCAGTA
The DNA here is from genome assembly GCF_018128285.1 of Atopobium sp. oral taxon 416. Classification (NCBI taxonomy): domain Bacteria; kingdom Bacillati; phylum Actinomycetota; class Coriobacteriia; order Coriobacteriales; family Atopobiaceae; genus Atopobium; species Atopobium sp. oral taxon 416. Next base: position 350,802 of record NZ_CP072380.1, on the reverse strand, counting down.
AAGTTTGCAAGACGGACAGCGATAGGCTCACGCCTTGAGCCAAGAAGGCCACTGACATGTTCTGCAGGATTGCATGCTTATTCATAATCTTGCGTTTCTGAACAGGGTCAGTATAAGGTCAACGAGCATCCCCTTGGTGCTCACATATCGTGAATGACCACTGAGGACTTTCCCCAGCTGGTCAAGTCGTCTCGATTCCAAAAGCCCCTCCCGCGCGTCAAGCCACGCGCGGAAGTTCTCGAGCGTCTCCTCCTTCTCTGGTGTCAAGCACCCGAGGTCACGAGAGAACATCTCCATCTTATCAACTCGAGAGAGAAGGTCCCTGATATCGGCAGTCCTCGCCTCGCGGGTCATCTTCTTGCGAGCAGAGGCATTCCCCTCATGCCGTCGAAACCGCACCAAGGGCTTGCGATAGAGTGCTAGCGATCCCTTGGACTCAGCAAGCATCCACAGGACGGCATCATGGGCCCAGCTCTCGTCCCAGTAAGGCTCGACTTGGCCGATGAAACTACCGCGTACGCAGTAGGAGCAGCCCGGACGCTGCACGTACACCGCATGGTTGTCCACCTGAACGGCCTCAATACGCCCATCACAATCACAGAGTGTCCCCCGCATATCTGTCAGCTTTTGCGAACCCTCCTCGTAGAAGGGCTCGACGTCACAGGCGAGTAAATCAATGTCAGAATGGGTCTCCATGACCCCCACCATGCACGCGACCTTCTCGGGAAGCCAGATGTCATCCTGATCGCAGAGGAACACATAATCCCCAGAGGCCCGGCGGATCAGGTCATGGAAGTTCCGCTTCCAACCCCTGTTCTCCGGATTTACCGAGAGAAACCAATTGTTCAGTTCGCGCTCGCAAATGCAGGATCGCACAATCTCGGCCGTTTCGTCGGTTGAACAGTCGTCCGAGACGAGTACTTCGTCGAAAGGCAGCGTCTGCGCAACCAGCGAATCAAGCTGATCACGTACATATCGTGCCCCGTTGTAGGTGGAGAGGACAAGGCTATTAAACACTAGCAATCCCCTCATATCTGATTTTGTAACCGCTATTTCGCATCGAATCAAGCATCAAAAGCGTGTAGATTAGGTAGCCAACAATAAGAGAGCTGAAGTCGTACATAAATGCAAAGCAGAAGACCGCCAGTACCAATACTCTGTAATCATTGCTGCATCGGCTAAAAAACATGCCGAACATGTATAGATATACAAGACCTCCAACAAGCCCACATCCACCAAAGACGCAGGCGATGTCAGATTCGATTGCCCAGCTCCTACCACTCTGCATGTAGGCATTAAGATACTGCCAGAAAGGGCCATCCGGATCAGAAAGCAGCACACCAGATGATCTTAAGCCAACACCGAAAAGTGCCACGAATGGATTCGTGGAGATGAGCGCTTGTAAGACCCAAGGTATATACATCACGTGCCTGTAGGTTCCATCTGTACCTGAGGTGTTAAATCGGGCCAGCATCAGCCCGAAACGAGAAATAACAATATCCGAGTATCGATACAAGAAAAAAATAATGATTACACTAATCGCAAGGACTATTGCGATATTCCTAACTCGCAGGTGCGAGCGTTTTTTCTGTTCGCTCAACGAGGCTTTAATCCGTCTATAAACATAGACCGCAATTACAACTACCATGCAAACAACAGTTGCACGCTGTACACTCAGCATGGCGGCCATAATGTAAACGACTCTCATGAGTAATGAACGGTCGAGTACAAGGCCCACAACAAGGAAGAGTCCTAGAAAAGCTCCATCCGATGTGGTACCAGTGAGCCGCAATTCAGTTCGAATGTGAGTGGCGTCTCCTGCATTATAGGTAGTTAGCCAGTCGTTAGTATTGGTGAGGTGTAGCAAATCGCCAAACACAACCTGGCTGATATTGACGCCCGCGATAGTGTAGAGAAGGAGCTGCAGTATTCCCCATATGCATTCGAGTCTGCACGCCCAGACAATTCCCCATCGAAGGCGATCTCGACCATCTGGAATATTGCTATAGCACACTATGAGAGGAATGATACAGATGGTGTATTCGACGCAGTAGGTAATGTGGTCGGACACGTAACCTTTCAAATCAGCGTAAGAGAGAAGCAACGAATAAAGGTAGGAAAAAAGACCCAGACAAACGAACCAAAAAAGAGATTGCTTGTATGGAATCCTAAGGCTGGCACCGTACTTCACCGTGACATAGATGATGAATGGAAGTTGAAGGGCAACAGGGACAGATATGCCCAGGAACTTCGCCCCAATGAAAGTAGACGATAGCGTCGAAAGAATTATGAACGCGGAAAGTACCGCTGTGTCGTCGCCGAAACGAGCATTGGCAGACTTACGACAAGTCAAAGAGTGCCTTCCTCCAGAACCGACGAAGGAAGGCGGCAAGGCCTCGCATGGCATCAAACCTTTAGCATTGTCCATAATTCACCGTTCCGGTCATCAGTAAAAAAAGAACCCTTAGCGCAGGCTCGTAACCATCCACCACATACGACGATAGGGGATATCGAGCAACAGTCTCCCGACACCCGCCCGTGTCATAAGTCACTACGGACGTGCCACAAGCCTCGGCCTCTAAGTTGACAGTTGGATAGTTGTCCTCTACCGTCGGGTTGAAGAGCACATCCACTGCGCTGTAGATAGCCGCCAGCTGCAATCCATTCTGTGTCTTAGGCATCAGAATCATGCGACCCCCCCTCGCGAGTTTTACAATGGTGACTTCCAAGCCCGAAAGATCCATGGGAATGGTCACAGTCTTGGCCGGGTCAGCTACCTCGGCACAAGCTGAACCCTCAACAACGACAGCGTCGGCACCGCATGCTTCCGCCTCGGCAACATTCATCCCAAAGGTTTCCTCCGCACTCGGATTGAGGAGGACGTCTCCCGCCGTATAAGCCTTCGCGAGTTCTTCTTGACTCTCCGTACGCGGCAGGGCCACAATGTTCTCTGCCTCGTGCTTAATCTGCTTGATCTGTTTCTCAGAAAGCCCAACGAGAACGATAGCAAAGCGTTCAGAGTCGAGATCATTCGCCAATCGCACGAAGTCTTTGAGGCCCTTTCGTTCACTCCACTTGGAAGCGACACCAAGTACGACAAAGCGATTTCCCAGTCCGTATCGCTCTCTGAAGTCAGAGGGCGTCGGCTTGAAGATGTCCGTGTTGATGGTGTTGTGCACGACCTCCACATCGTATTTGGCAAGATAGCTCTGCTTCACAAGGTCAGCTAGCCACTGCGATGGTGTGATGAGCTGCACCCGCTCGGGAGGCAACATTGTGAAGAGCTTCCTCTTGTGCTCGTAGGACCATTGCACGGCAGCGTCACCCGCAATGGTCTCCGGGTACTCCCGCTTCTGGGGACAAGATGCAGCGAACGCACAACCATTCTTCCACTGGTCACACTTTACATAGGTGAAGTGGGTGCAGTGACCTGTAAAATCCCAGCAATCATGGAGAGTCCAGATGACCTTGCAACGATGGCGAGCAAGCCACTCGAAGAGCATCTCCACATTGATGTAATAGCCAGTGAGCACGTGAAGATGGACGATATCGGGATCAATCTTATCAAGCTTTGAAAGCAGACGCCGCGTGATTCCCTTAGAGTGGAAACCAGGCCTACCGTCGAGGCGTGTCAGCCCGCCATCCAGGCATACCTCGGGCAGAGACGCAATCCTCTGCATGTGTTCATCCTGCTCATGGTCACCGCGTGCCCAAAAGACCCAAGACTCGTTGCCGTTGGCGATGAGCTCCTTGTGCTTCTTGAATACGATGTTTTCTGCCCATCCGCCAGAGTAGGCGTTTATCTGTACGTATTTCATTTTCTAACGGCTCTCCAGAAGTGAAGAAAGGTATTTCGTGAGCTCTTCCTCCCAGTCGGGCATGTGGAAGCCTGCAGCCTCGAGCTTGGCGAGCGAAAGGGCAGAGTGCACCGGCCTGAGGGCTATGGGTCCCTTAGCGGATGCGTAGTATTCCTTGGTGGAGACGGGCACAACAGCACTGCCGTTGCCGTGCCTCTGCTGGAAGACGGCACGTGCTATGTCCGCCCAGCTCTTCACAGCCCCCGATCCTGTGCAGCCGTAGGTGCCATATGCCACATGGGTGTCCAGAAGATGGAAGATAGCTGCCGCCATGTCACGCGTGAAGGTGAGACGTCCCAGCTGGTCGTCCACGACGGTGACGTGGTCAAGGGTATCATCGGGGTCTGCGCACCTGTCGGAGAGCGAAGCCATGGTCTTCACAAAGTTGTGACCGTCCCCTATGACCCAAGAGCTCCTCAGGATATAGTGCTTCGGACATCCTGCGACGGCGAGGTCTCCTGCTGCCTTGGACTGGCCGTAGACGGAAAGCGGGCTGAAGGGCTCTGTCTCCGTGTGGGGCTCCTTCGTCCCGTCGAAGACGTAGTCGGAGGAGATGTGAACGAGCACGATGCCATGCTCTGCACAGGTGCGTGCGAGCAGGGCCGGGCCTTGGGCGTTCGCCTCCCAGCAGGAGACGCGGCCTTCTGGGGTCTCCGCCTTATCCACCGCTGTCCAGGCACCGCAGTTGATCACGGTACCATAGAGGTCCCAGTCGTACTCGGAGTAGGAAGAAGGATCCGAGAAGTCGAAGGTATCGATATCACAGAAGTCGAAGGAGGTGAGGAGGCCCCTGCTCTCGGCGAGCTGCCGCACGGCCCGTCCCAGCTGTCCCCTGCATCCTGTCACGAGCGTCCTCTTCGGGACCATGGGGACGACATCCTTGAGATACGGATGGTGGAGGTCTGCCTCGGAGAGTATGGCTTTAGAGAGCGGGATGGGCCACTTGATAGCAAGATCGGGGTCCGCTAGGTTCACGAAGGTGTAGGTGCGCTTGAGCTCCGCCGACCAGTACGCATCCACGAGGTAGGTATAGGCCGTGCCGTCCTCCAGGGCCTGAAAGGAGTTGCCAACGCCTCTCGGGACATAGATGGCACGGGAGGGATCGAGCGTCGTGGTGTAGGCCTTCCCGAAGGTGGCAGAGCCGGCCCTGAGATCGACCCATGCGCCAAAGATGGAACCCGTGGCGACGGAGATGAACTTGTTCCATGGCTCCGCATGGATGCCACGCGTGACGCCCCTCTCCGCGTTGAAGGAGATGTTGTTCTGCACGACATGGAAGTCGGGGATTCCCAAGTACACCATCTTGGCCCTCTGCCAGTTCTCCTTGAACCAGCCTCTCGAGTCTCCATGCACGGAGAGCTCCACGACCTTGAGGCCGTCTATGTCGGTCTCGTGGACTTCAAGATCTTTTTCGAATGCGAACTCAGACATGTACCTGTCTCCCTACTGCCCTTGCTCGGAGTACTTACGCTCGGTGGCCTCCTTGGCAGGGCGCCACCAGCTCTCATGCGTGCGGTACCACTCTATGGTCTGGGCAAGGCCTTCCGCAAAGTCAGTGTGGACGGGCTTCCAGCCGAGCTCTCGCTCCAGCTTCGTCGGGTCGATAGCGTATCTCCTGTCGTGGCCAGGGCGGTCACGCACCCAGTCGAAGGCATCCTCCGTCTGGCCCATGAGGGAGAGGATCTCGCGCAGGACCTCTATGTTGCTCTTCTCACCGTTGGCACCTATGAGGTAGGTCTCGCCTATCTTCCCCTTCGTGAGGATGTCCCAGACGGCGCGGGAGTGGTCCTCGGTATGTATCCAGTCGCGTACGTTCTCGCCCGTGCCGTAGAGCTTGGGGCGTATCCCACAGAGGATATTTGTAACCTGGCGCGGTATGAACTTCTCCACATGCTGGTAGGGTCCGTAGTTGTTGGAGCAGTTAGAGATTGTGGCGCGGATCCCGTAGGTCCTCTCCCAGGCACGGACCAAGAGGTCGGAGGATGCCTTTGTGGAGGAATACGGCGAGCTTGGCCTGTACGGGTCGTCCGGCTCGAAGCGGCGCGGCTCATCGAGTGCCAAATCCCCATACACCTCGTCCGTGCTGATGTGGTGGTAGCGAACATCGTGCTTCCTTGCCGCCTGCAGCAGCCTATAGGTCCCCACAACGTTTGTCTGCACGAAGGGCTCAGGGTCTGCTATTGAGTTGTCGTTGTGGGACTCCGCTGCATAGTGGACGATCGCGTCGTGTCCGGGGACCAGCTGGTCCAGCAGCTCCGCATCACAGATATCCCCCACGACGAGCTCCACCTGCGATTCAGGAAGTCCCGCAATGTTTGCAGGGTTCCCTGCATAGGTGAGCTTGTCGAGGACCGTGATGTGGCACTCCGGATGGTTCTTCACCACCCAGCGCACAAAGTTGGAGCCTATGAAGCCGCAGCCGCCCGTGACGATGATATTTGTCGGCTCGAAGATATCTGGCATTGATCTATCCCTTCCTGCCGTCCGGCACGATACCGCCCTCGGCGACGGCCATAAGGTGCTTCCCGTAGTTGCTCTTGCCGTAGCGCTCCGCGCATGCAAGGAGGCTCTCCTTTGAAATCCAGCCGTTCTCGTAGGCTATCTCCTCAGGGACGGAGACCGGAAGATCCTGGGCGCGCTCCACGGTGCGCACGAACTCGCCTGCCTCGTAGAGCGACTCCATAGTGCCAGTGTCGAGCCAGGCATAGCCGCGCCCCAGCGTCACGACGTCGAGCGATCCGTCCTCGAGATATATCCTGTTGAGGTCAGTGATCTCGTACTCGCCACGCGCCGAGGGGACGACCCTCTCTGCGAGCTCCGTAACTCTCTCGTCGTAGAAATAGAGGCCCGTTACGGCATAGCTCGACTTGGGATGCACCGGCTTTTCCTCGATGGAGACTGCATTGTAGCTAGTGTCGAACTCCACAACGCCGAAGCGCTCGGGGTCGTCCACGCGGTATCCAAAGACCGTGGCGCGCCCCTTCCCGGCGTTCTCTGCGGCCCTCCTCAGATGCCTGGAGAGACCGTTGCCGTAGAAAATGTTGTCACCCAGCACGAGGGCGCAAGCATCCCCTGAGACAAACCCCCTCCCGTAGTGGAAGGCGCGCGCCAGGCCGTCGGGCTCGGGCTGCTCCACGTAGGAAAGGCCAATCCCGAACTGGCTGCCATCCCCCAGCAGTCTCTCGAAGTTCGGGAGGTCCTGTGGGGTGGAGATGATCAGGATGTCCCTGATCCCTGCCAGCATAAGCGTGCTCAGCGGATAGTAGACCATCGGCTTGTCGTAGACTGGCAGAAGCTGCTTGCTCGTGACCGTAGTGAGCGGGTAGAGCCTCGTGCCGGAGCCGCCTGCCAGGATGATGCCTTTCAAATCCTATCGTCCTTCCGTCATGTCTTTGCGGGCAGCTTTTCGCCCGGCTCTGTTTCCGAGAAAGCGAGCCGTGCAATCGGCGCCGAATGCGCAGAGCTCGCCGATATGTCCGCTGCGAAGAAGCTCACCTGCTACATGAGTCGCAAGCTTCTTGCCGTCGCCAATCTCCGATGTACCCATCAGGATGTCCTTGTTTTCTTCCAAGAACTTCCCGATAGCGAAATTGCGCGAGTACTGCTGTTTCGGAGTGAGATTGTGAGAGTGGTATACCTGCGCATCAGCCGCATAAGCTACATGATAGCCATCTACAACGAGTTTTGCTGCCATGTACATATCTTCGCTCATCATAAGTTCTTTGGCAAAGCCGCCGCATTCCAGATAAGCAGAACGCCGGTAGGCTGAGCAAACATCAGAAATGAAGAACGTCTTGATTCCGTATATCGGCAGATCATCCTTGCCACGAACGAAGGACTCTTCTGGGTAGTTAAATCCTCGCACCAGACGCTCGAAGCAACGTGCATCAGCCTTAGGCAGCTGCCTGCCAGAAGATACCGCAACTGCTTCATCCTCGAAGGGTGCAAGAATGCTTGCAACATATCTGTCATTAGCCGGAACCGCATCCTGTGTCATGAACAGCACAAAGTCGCCAGTCGTCCATTCGCGCAACGCAAGGTCTCTCGTTCCGCCATGGCGGAAGTCCTTGCGGTCGATTGAGTGCACGGATACCTGATCATGCTTTGCTGCAAAAGCTGCGGCCTTCTCAGCTGTTCCATCGTCAGAGGATGAATCAACAACCACAATTTCATCGATATGGCGGGTCTGACTGCACAGCTTTTCCAGCAAAGCGACAATCTCAGACTCTGCATTCAGTGTAGGAATGACAAGCGAGATGGCGTCACTCATCTTCCACCTCGCGCAGACGCCTGGCGCATGAACGACTCACACCACATCCATCCGTACAAGCATCATTGCAAGCATATCCGCTACCTTCCTGAGAGGACAGAAGAACCTCGATATCTATAACGCCAGAAAACATATGCCTCGCAGACTGGTCCACCCATGCAGCGGGAGCAATTCGCAAGCCAGCTTCCATATGAACGGCACAGCGATTTGCTTGTTTGTTTTTAAATACCAGCTAGAAGAATTATAGGCCAGCATGGCAATTAAGCCGTTTCCATATCATGTCTGCACTTGAGCTACACAAAACGCCACAAAGATTATCGTGGCCACATGCCCAAAGTGCCTTTATGCCAAGACACATCATTCTGCTGCTGCATCCCGGGACTTTGACACTTAGCCGACAATCATCGAACTAATTCAAGCCACAAATTTCTGGATCTACCTGGGATTTGTGGCTTTTCTTATGCGTCGGTTTATGGTAGATGTATCTGTGGTATTTGGTGTCAGTTGCATGTGGATTGGGTAAAGATATGAAGGTTCAGCTAACAAGGACCAAGGCCAGCGAGACCTTCTATATAGCCAAGACCTATCGGGACAGGAGGACCGGCAGGTCCACCTCAAAGATCGTAAGGAGACTTGGGACCAGATCCGAGCTCGAGGGGATGCTCCCCTCGGGCACGGACGTGATGGGCTGGGCCAGGGAAGAGGCAAGGCGGATGACAGAGCAGGAGGGCGAACTCACCCGCAAAGTCACTATCTTCTATGACCCCACAAGACAGATAGAGGCCGGCAAACGACGTACGTTCAACTGTGGCTACCTCTTCTTGCAGGATATCTACACAGCACTCGGGCTTCCTGAGATATGCAAGGGCATACAGTCGCGAAGCAAGGCCGAATATGATCTGGACTCGATCCTGTCCAGACGATCTGGACTCGATCCTGTCCAGACTCATATACGGACGTGTGATAGAGCCCTCGTCCAAAAGGGCGACTGCACAGTTCGCACGTGAGCTGACAGAAGGACCCTCCTGCGATGTCCACCACATCTGCCGGGCACTTTCTGTGCTGGCAGAGAACTTGAAGCAAATTGAGCCCTGTCAATATAATGGACAGAGGAATCTCAGATTTTTTATGCGGTCTGCATCACCTTTGGATCGTATGTAAGGCCTCTCTCGAAGCGCTCGAAGAACTCCTGCATCACCTCTGCCGGTACGCGATCTCCTATGGACTTATGCGGGCGGAAGCGGTTGTAGTACGACTCGATAAACTCGTGTGCCTTGTGCTTGGTCGTGGATGCATCCGAGAGGCGCTTGTGGTAGTACTACTCGTTCTTGAGCGTGGCGAAGAAGGATTTGGCTACAGCATTGTCGTGGCAGCTTCCGGTTCTCCCCACGGAGAGCCTCACGTCGTGTACGGCTGAGCAGGCGGTCAGCTCTGAGCTTATGTACTGGCTGCCTGGGCTGCTTAGAATATGGCCCCTCCAGCCACGTATCCGCGCGAATATGCCATCTTCAGGGCAAAGACGACAAGCCCTGCCCTCATGTTGTCCTGTATGCTTCAGCCCACCACCATGTGTGTGCACAGATGGTGCGCGACGGTAAGATATATAAAGCCTGCCGTGGTCTTGAGATAGGTTGTATCACCCACGAGCTTGGCTGTCGGCACAAGACACGAAAAGTCGCGCCGGGTGAGGGCGGGGCGCTCGGGGGTATCCGGTGCGGGCAGTATCGTTCTCTTGGAGGCATTGGATCAGATACCGCAGATGCCTAGCTTAGCCATGCACCTGCGCACACGGTAGCGGGTCGTGCCTGTAAATTTTGCGTAACTTCGGGTCACCTGTGAGCTTGGATCAGACCTAGCAAAAGCTAAAGCGCCTGTCGCTTTCCTCCCATATCGCGCAGATGGCTTCCTTGATAGGACCCCATAGGTCCTCGCCGCCTTTGGCCTTGAGCCATCTGTAGAAGTGAGCCCTGCTCACCTCCAGTACGCGCTCCATCATCGAGACGCTGTAGGTTGCCCTCTTCTCCAGCATGAGCTAAAACCTGTCCTTCGTCAGAGGCTTCCGGCGAAGAAGGCTGCCACTTTTTAGGAACTTATTCTCGCTTTCGAGCTCGTGTATGCGCCTGTTCACTGCGTCGAGCTGCTTGTGCTCGTCGGTCCTTTCCTGGGTGACCCTTTTGGTCTTTGAGTGCTTGATGATCCAGTCGTTTAAGGTCTTGTCGTTGACCCTTAAGCTTCGCGGCGCATCCTCTGATGCTCTTCTTCGGGTTGGCCTTACGTGCCTTCCTGTAGTAGTCGATGGCCTCGAGGCAATACTCCTTCAGTGTAGTGTTTGGGTGTCCCTGGCTTCGTGCGGGACTTTGCCTTCTCTATCTCGCTTGCGCTCACTGACATCTCATCGCTTCAATCTGCTGGTGTTGGTAGGTGGGTATCTGGACAGAGCATATCTGTTGCCAGTCCCTGAATCCCACTGTCCACCAAAAGATTACAGCTCAGAAGAGCTGACAGATGCCCTTTCAGGCATCATCGACAGCTTATGGGTCGCCACTGACGACCATGCAGGATATGCGCGCGTGGCTCTCCTCGCCTGGGGTCTTCAAGCACACGGCGAGCGTGGCGAAGAAGGCCGTGCACGGCGAGCTCGGGCTCGTCAATGCGATGCAGCGAAGGCTGCGCGAGTTCCTGCTTTTCTTCCATGGGGTCTTCTACGAAGTGGCTGGGGCACTTGTCTTGCCTGCTCTATGGGCTTAAAAACAACGATGTGAGGCTCTCCTGCAGCCGCTTGGGCACCTGCTGCGATAGTGCCGTGGCGAGGTCTTTCTTTGCCACGGCGGATTAGCATTCTAAGTGCAACAGGATAGCCCGCTGAATGCAAGCATGGCACACTTCGGAAGGCTACGATGTTGGTTGTCTCAATCAACGTCGAAAGCTGGAAGGAATGTGCCACTACACACATCTTAGCCCACAGGAGAGAAACTGCATAGCCAAGCTGCGTGGCACAAGGGAAGGTCAATTGCCTATATCGCGGCAGAGATCGGCAAGGACAGCTCCAGCGTCTGCCACAAGCTCAAGAGGAACGCACGGCACGGACGCTTTAGGGCATGTACTGCCCAAAAGGAGGGCGGATGAGCGCCGCAGGAGATGCAGGGCGAAAAGGCGGCTTTCAGACCCTGCGCTTACGCAGAAGGTGCGCTTACTCATCATGGACAGACACTGGTCCCTGGAGGAGATAGACTATATCTCAGGCTCGAGGGTGGCGGCAGGTGCGTCGTTGAGCCTGCCGACTATTCTTACCGGCAGGTCCAAGCCGCCACCCTCGACCTGCCGGGATCCGGCCCCGAAGGCCAGGTGCGGCACCACCTGCGCAGGAAGGGGAAGAGGATCGCAGCAAGAGGCCTAAGACCAAAGGGCAAGATCAAGATCTTACACAGCGTAAAGGAGAGACCAAAGCAGGCCGATGCGAGGTCTTGCCTCGGAGAGTGGGTAGACGACACGCTCGTGGCAGCGGGACCCGTGTGCCTGCTCGTGCTTGCCGACAGGGCAGTGAGGCTGCTTGTCGCAAGAAGATGCCACCACGACAGCGGGAGTGTCTCTAAGGCTGAGGTCGGGCTGCTACAAGGACGTCCCCTCGAGACGCTCACGCCTAAGTGGGGCAAGCAGCTCGCAGGGCATGCAGGGCTCACAAAGGCCTTGGGAGGCGTGCAGTTCTACTTCTGCCACCCTCACCATCTATGGCAAAAGCCGACAGTTAAGAACACCAACGGGCTCCTGCGCAAGTTCTTCCCTTAAGGGCAACGACTTCAGCAAGGTCACGGATGAGGAGGTGCAGCATGCGGTGGAGCTGATCTGTGACAGGGCGAGGAAGGTCCTGAAATACAGGACAGCCAACGAGGTCTTTAAGGAGATGTTGCACTCAGCTTGACAATCTGCCGTCCGAAATATTGACACAGGTCAGGCACAGCTATACGGCTGATCCTCCAACTGTCAGAGAGAACTCCTTGCCTTGGTTGACAACATGTCCATCACGATCGACTTCGAAGTGATACGAAATCCTATCCGCCCGTACGATGCTCTTCGAATAGTGCATCGGGACTCCATTGGCGCAGTACATCTTCTTGCGCAAAATGAAGAGGGGGGATCCGACAGGACACCTTAAGAGAGTTCCTTCGTCTCCACGCGCCGTAGAGGCATCCAGTGTAAGACTCTCCATCCCAAACTTATACTGATAGTGCTCGTCTACAAGTTCATAGAACGACGTGTCATCATGCAGGAGATCAGGAAGATCAGGGAAGCGTTTCGCCGAAACAAAGAGATTGTCAATTGCCATCGGGAAGTTCTCTTCGAGGATTAGACGACGTATGTAGTACACCTCGGCTCCAGGAGCTATCCCAAGAAGCTTGCCCAAATCTGTATCTGCATGTTCGACACTTTTCTCAAGAACCTTATGAACAGTTCGTTTTCCGGTGCTCGACATATCGCCAAAGCCGCGTTCAGGTGCTGGCTGTGCACCGAGTATGTGCTTGGGCACTGCAACGAACGTGCCACGGCCACGGACCTTGTTTAAGAGGCCCTCTTCCACAAGGTCCTGCACAGCCCGCCGTACCGTGATGCGGCTCATGCCAAACATATCGCAGAGTTCCTGCTCTGTGGGTATGCGCTCTCCTACGCCGTACTTTCCATCCAGAATTGCCTGCTTGAGCTCTGTCTCAAGCTGGAGATACAGAAGCCCATTGGTATTGGAATCGAAGGTATGAGATCTCGCTTCCTGCTCGTGCCCCTGCCTGATGCTATTCACATATCCTCCCGTGAGAGAAGAACTTCAATTCACCCATTGAGTAAGCTCATCATCTGTACCCAGTACAGCATGTCCAGTAGCCACCAGATGATAGCAGCCCTCCTCGTATTTTATACCAAGGTCATCCTTGTCATATGAGAGAGGCTTTCTCATGCGCTCAGTGATGGGATTGAGACGTGGGATTGCCGATATCAATGACTTTGTATAGGGGTGGATAGGATTCCTGAAAATCTCATCAGTGGTCCCCTGCTCCACGATATGGCCCAAATGCATGACGGCAATATGCTGAGAAATGTAGCGGACCATAGACAGGTCGTGTGCAATGAAGAGATAGGCAGTTCCCGTCTCCTCCTGGATATCTTTCATGAGATTGACGACCTGAGCCTGGATCGAGACATCAAGTGCCGATATGGCTTCATCGGCAATGAGAAGCTTCGGGTTCATAATGAGGGCTCTCGCAAGGCCGACCCTCTGTCGTTGTCCGCCTGAGAACTGACTGGGATAGCGGTTTGCCTGCGAGTGCGAAAGACCGACACGATCCATCATCTCGAAGACCTTCGTCTCCCGTTCTTTGAGATTCATATGTGGAAAATGAGCGTCCAATCCAGTTGCTATGGTATCGATGACCTTGTGATAGGGATTGAGCGAAGCCATGGGATCCTGAAAGACCATCGACATGTCAGTGCGGAGCTTTTGCTCCACATCAGGCATCAGCCTGCCTGATATATCCATCCCCTCGAACGTGATAGATCCCGATGTAATGTCATCGAGCCGGATCACTGCCCGACCCGTTGTAGATTTTCCGGAACCGGACTCACCTACCAGCCCAAAGGTCTCTCCTGGGTAGATATCAAACGAGATGCCGTCGACCGCTTTGACGATGTGTCCACCAGGAATCTCGAAATACTGCTTCAAATCGCGTACGGACAGGAGGGCCTTCGTGCCATCATTCTTCGTCTCGCACATCACTGCTCTCCTTCCCTGCGCATCGTAGCAATACGCTGCTTCAGCTGTTCAGGCATCTCGACTCTGGGCGCTCTTGGATCAAGAAGCCATGTCGCCGCCCAATGCGTATCGCTTACCTTGAATGCAGGTGGTTCCTGAACAAAATCGATATCGAGTGCATAGGGATTGCGCGGTGCAAACGCATCTCCGACAATCTCATTCAGAAGGTTGGGTGGATTGCCTTTGATGGTGTAGAGGCGCGTATCCCTGCTGGCAGTAACTGACGGCATGCTGGACAGCAGCCCCCACGTATAGGGATGCAGGGGATTGAAAAAGACATCCTCAGTTGTTCCGGCTTCGATGACTTTCCCTGCATACATCACATTCACATAGTCAGCCACTTTTGCGACAACACCCAGATTGTGCGTGATAAAGATGACCGCGATATCGAGCTTTCTTTGGAGCTCCAGTAGTAACTCGAGTATGCGTGCCTGGATGGTCACATCCAAGGCAGTGGTCGGCTCATCGCAGATAAGAAGATCTGGATTGCAGGACAGTGCAACAGCAATGACAACACGCTGACGCATGCCACCTGACAGCTGATGGGGATAGCTCTTCAAGCGTGCTTCCACATCAGTGATACCGACCAAAGAAAGAAGCTCCGCACAGCGTTCATGCAGCTTGTCTCCATGCAGATCGGTATGCCCTACGATGCTTTCTGCCAGCTGCCGCTCGATGGTCATAGTTGGATCGAGAGAAGTCAGCGGGTCCTGGAAGACCATAGCGATATGGCAGCCTTTGAGCGATGTAAGCTCCCGGTTTGAAAGCTTCATAAGATCGACTATCTTAATACTGCCATTGTCTGCTGTATAGGTAAACTCAATCGTTCCGGACTCAACAATCTCGTTATGCGACCTGATGCCCATAACCTGCTTGACGGTAACTGTTTTGCCTGAGCCCGATTCCCCAACAATAGCGACAGTTTCGCCACGGTATACATCGAGATTGACACCTCTGACAGCATGCACGATGCCATTTGCCGTCTTGAACGACACTTTGAGGTCGCGCATTTTCAGAACCTGCTGCCGTGCATTTCCCATGCTCGTCACGACCTTTCCGGATCGATAGCGTCGCGAAGCCCATCGCCGAACAGATTGAATCCGAGCATGAGCACAGCAAGCACTACAACAGGAGCGACTACCTGATACGGGAAGATGGTCGCTGCTTTGTAGCCATCATTGATGAGCGTGCCCAGTGAAGCTGTGGGTGCTGGCACGCCCAGACCGACAAACGCAAGGAAGGCTTCAAGGAAGATTGCGTTCGGGATGCTGAACATGAAGGTGACCACAATCTGCGCAAGTGTATTGGGAAGTATCTCCTTGAGGATGATGTCATGCGGCTTCACGCCCAAGGTTCTTGCAGCCAGCACAAACTCCTGATTCCTGAGCTTGAGCACCTGAGCACGCACGATGCGGCTCATGTCTATCCATCCTGTAATGAAGAGGGCTATAACAATGTTGCCGAGACCAGGCTGAAGCACCACAATCATCAGAGTGACGATGACAAGCTGCGGAATGGAGCTCAGAATCTCGCAGATTCGCTGCATGACCAGATCGACCTTGCCACCAAAGTATCCGCTCACAAGTCCATAGACGACTCCGACTGCCACATCGACTATGACGGCAACCAATGCGATGGCCAAGCTAATGCGCGTGCCGCACCAGACTCTGGTCCAGATATCGCGTCCCAGCGAATCTGTGCCGAAATAGTGGTAGGCATCTTGAGCGTCACAAGTAGCATAATAGTCGACTTCATTGCGTGTGCCATCAAAGATTCCAAGCTGTTCAATACCAGGGATACGTGGAGGCAGGTTCGCCTGAGAGGAATCCACATCGTAATAGGTATAGGGGCTCAGCATAGGGCATATGATAGCGAGCAGAATGATCAGAAAGATAATGACAACGGCGACAGTTGCACCCTTATTTGCGAGAAAGCGATTGATGGTCTCTCTCGCAAATGAGTAGTTTGTATATTCGCGGTTGTCTGCCTCTTCATGAGATGCTGTGCTCAGTCGGAACAGGTCATTAGTGGTTTCCATGCGCTATTCCTCTCCAGTGATACGGATGCGTGGATCGATAACCACATAGAAGACATCGACCAGCAGCATGGCAAGAATGAACACCACGCTATAGATGAAGCTGATTGCAAGGACGACATTGTAGTCGTTCGACTGGATTGCAGTGATATAGAGGCTTCCCAATCCTGGAATCGAGAATATCTTCTCGATGACTAGCGATCCTGTCATAAGGCTCACCAACAGCGGTACAAGCACCGTTATCACGCTGATAAGCGTGTTCCGCAGCGCATGATGCAGGATGAGCTTCCCCCTCGAAAGGCCCTTCGATTCAGCGAGCAGCATGAAATCCGATTCCATGATGCTTACCATTTCTGAACGCGTATAGCGCTCGACACTGGCGAGAGTAAACATCGAAAGCGCGATCACAGGCAGAACTGACGAGATGAAGGGATGCGTTGAATCGAAGATCAGAGGAAAGAGCTTTGCCTTGAATCCAAGGAAATAAGAAAGCGCCAGCGCAAAGACGAATGACGGCAGGCTCACACCGAGAACAGCAATGATAGTTGCAGCTGTATCCCAGCCAGTGTGCTGTTTCAGTGCCGCAATAACGCCGAGCACCAGGCCAACAAGCGCTCCCAAGATACCGGCTTCGAGACCAATGGAGACGGAAGTCCAGATTCTGGGCCCGACCATTGCCGAAATAGGCATATTGATCTGGATGTTATAGGACACACCAAAATCGCCATGTAACATATTAGCGATATAGATGAAGAACCGTTCAAGTAGAGGCTTATCAAGCCCATAATACGCCTTAAGCGCGGCTATCTGATCGGACGACAGCTTCTCCTCGTTGTTGAATGGAGATCCTGGCATGAATGACAGCAGCAAGAACAGGATGAAAAGGATGAGGAACAGCGTAATCGCTGCTATGCTGAGTCGTTTCACTATATAGCGTCCCATGCCATTACGCCTGACAAACTTTCTCTCCTGTTTTATGGCTCTAGCTGTCATGAAGCCCTCCTTGCATTTATGCCGAGATGCTCAACGCTCCTGGCAAACCGCAATGCCCCTCTGCAATAGCTAGCGAGCAGTAGCAATCAATCTGCTCTGCCCGCCAGCATGATCCGGCAGATTATTGGAGTGAAACTGCTACTTCGAAGTCACGAACTTATAGTAGCAAGGAATGCCAGTGATATGCTGCGTCACTCCTTCGATACCGCTGCGCGTAATGGTTGCAGCCCCTGTCTGATAGATAGGGATGCAGACCGCCTGCTCGGTGCAGATCTCATTGCAACGCATAAGCTCATCCCAGCGCGCATCGGCATTGCCAGCATCAGTCGTGTTGGCCTTCTCATAGGCGCTGTCAAACTCGTCGTTCTTCCAGCACGAATAGTTGGAAGGATGATCAGATTCATACATGGCAAGAATTGCTGTAGGATCGGCGTAGTCAGGACCCCAGGCGTGGAAGCAGACCTCAATATCATGCGTTCCCTCCCGGGCAATCCTATTCTTCTTCGGCGTGGATTCCAGGTTAATGGTCAAACCATCCAATGTCTTCTGCAGAGTGTCCTGTATATAGGCGCAGGTTGTCTGAGCGAAGTCCTTCTCCTGATCGTAAAGAATCGTGAATTCCCTCACATCAGTCTCCTGCTGCGCCTGCTTCCAGGTTTCTTGTGCCTTTTCCACGTCGTATGTATAGAGCTGCGGGCTTGCCGCTGCGAAGTCTGTACCATCTTCCTTGGCAAAGAGCCCCACCATGCACATCTGATTGACCGGAGTGGATCCGTCCTTCAAGACGTTGTTGCAGATATCCTCACGATTCAGGGCATATGCAATTGCCTTGCGGAAATTGAGGTTGCTGAGACCCGGAAGCGTCGTATTGATCATCAGGTAGTAGTTGAAGTTGCCTGCTTCTTTTACAAATCCATCAGTATCCTTGTACTGGTTGACAAGGTCTCCCGTCAGCTGCACATAGTCTACCGTGCCATTTTCAAATGCCATGACTGCCTGCTGGGTATCCGAGATGACCTGCAGATTGATGACATCGACATCGACGTTCACGGCATCCCAATAATCAGGATTCTTTGTAAGCGTAATGGTATTACCAGAAATATCGTATTGCGTCAGCGTATAAGCGCCGCAGCACAGCATGTCATCTTTCGTAAGCGCAAAGCTGCTTCCCTTGTCCTCGCGGAATTTCTGCTGGACCGGAGCCCAAGGCGTAAATGCAAGCAGGTCAAGCAGGAAAGGCACAGGGTGTTCAAGGGTCATGACGATGGTGCTGCCATCCTTGGCCTCTACACCAAGCTCGCTCACATCCTTTGTGCCTGCAAGGACGTCACTGTAGTCCTTGATGGCCGCCATTTCGATCTGGTACTGGAAGTCAGCAGCACCATTCTCCGCCTCGGCATTGCGCTGCCAGGCATAGACGAAATCAGCTGCAGTGACAGGATCGCCACTGCTCCATTTCACACCATCGCGAATGTGGAATGTATACGTCATCTGGTCATCCGACACTTCATACGTGTCGCAGAGGCCATTTACCGACTGATTGTCGATATCCTTGACGAAGAGCCCCTCACAGCAGTTCGAGATTAAGCCCATCGAGACGGAATCTCCTGCAACAATAGGATCGAGCGCCATGACAGCACTTGATACGGCAATATTCACCGTCTTTTGAGCTGATATGTTCGCAGAGGTTCCCGATTTTGTACCGCCACCACATCCAGCAAGTCCCGCGCCCAGAAACACAAGACCGACAGTAGAGCCTACCTTCAGGAAGTCACGCCTACTCATAGTGGGTATACCATACTTGAAGTTCATCTTGTACTCCAATCTGCCAACGAGCCTAACGATCATTTGGTCAGAGCAATAAAAATAGCTATCAAAAACAGGCAGAAAGACTCCGCCTACCCAGTTGGGCAATTTATTGAATAACAGTTAATTGCAAGGGTGAGGATGGCCGAAGGCTCCGTGGTAAGTACAGGTCAGGGCCGCTCTTTCGGCTGCAAATGCAAGTGCCCTATCGACATCATGCGTCTCGAAATAGAGAACAAGGAATGCCGCAGCAAAGGAATCTCCAGCACCCATCGCATCGATTGCATCGCAGCTCACAATGCCCTGATGATGCATACCGTCTTTTGCAAGGCAAATGCTGCCTTCAGCTCCACGTGTCACGATCACAACAGTACATCCGAAGCCTTCCGCCGTTCTTGCGAGCTCTTCGCACTCCTCTTCACGCAGGCTTGCACCAGAGAAGAAGGCGATGTCAACCGTGGAGCAGAGCCTCTCCAGCATCGAGCGCTCGTACTCGGTTGAAAAGTCATATGAAAGAGAAGTGACACCGTGGATACGGGCGAGCTCATCGTCAATCCCCGCTTCATTGGTAGCGTGGCAGACATCGAACCTTGCAATACGGTCCAGATCTTCCTGCGAAATCCTCATGCGCAACAGATGGGCAACGGTATCTCGCTTTCCTCTGAAGAACACTCTGTCGCCATCAATAATGCGAACTCCAGGCATGGCAGTGGCGCCTATGGCTCTCCGGCAGCGCCCGGTGGAAACTCCTTCCTCCATCAAGGAAGACTCAATATGGCGCGCAGCGTCATCATTGCCGAAGATTCCAATGAACTCTGAAGCCTCCGCACCGGAGCGACGTGCGTCGACGGCAATATTGACTGCCTGACCACCTGGATAGTAGATTCCATCATCCAGGTAGCAATCGCAGACACAGTCGCCAACCGATATAAGCTTCATCGCAATTCCCTCCCTCCTTTGCGCACTCTCATGCTGTATAGTATGTTCTAGTACTTCATCTGCCACATATAGCGACGGACAGAAAGCGAATGTCCAGTGTCATGTGCATGAGCTTCAACAAACACGCGGATGACAGCGCCAAGCAGCTCAGGCGCAAAGTATTCCTGCACATTTTCGGGCACACCAGAATAGTCGAAGGCCCGCTCGTCAATCACAAGGAGTTCCTTGGAGAACTCGCTGGCAAAAGCCAGTGCACGTTCATCAAGATGGCGAGTAGCGCCATTTCCGACTGAAATGATGAAGGGGACATCAAAGTCCGTCACTTCAAAGGGACCATGGAAATACTCTCCCGAATGAATGCAGTTAGAATTGACCCATTGCATCTCCATAAGCCAGCAGATAGCAAGCGAATACATCTCACCGTAGTTTGCGCCAGAGCCCATGGTATAGATAAGCTTCTCGCGCTTTGTTCTGTCTGCATATTCTGTGCACTTGGTACGATACAGTTCTGCAGCTTTCGCCTTGAGGTCAGGAAGGCTCTCGACTGCATCTGAAGCAGCCTGCCAACGGGCAACATTCTGCGGATCCAGCGCTTTCAGGAATTCGAACCATGCCCTGAGCTCGACGGTTCCTCCCTTGTCGACCTCGTCAGCTTCCTCGCCGTGATCATAATGGATAGGATATCCTGCAGCTCTCCAAAGCGGAGAATTGACAACATTGCTGAATGCAATCGAAAGTGCACCGCTATCGGTAGCACGTTGAGCAGCTGCAACGGTTTCCGGTGTCGCCCCAGAATGCGAGATTGTGATAACGATCGAGCTTGCGTCAAATGCCTTCGGAGTACCGTAGTTAAACTCATTGGATGTGTAGGTAGCAGACGGGATATTCAACTCACGGTCAAACATGTACTGAGCTGACATCATGACTGCCTGTGAACCGCCACATGCCACGAAATAGATGCGCGATATCTTCCCCTCCTTCATGCGGCCTTCGATCGCCTGACGAGCTGCCGCTATCTGCTGCATGTGTTCCTGCTTCATCCTGTCTATACCTCCTTATTGTTATATTACGTTATATGACTTTATATTACCTCGCATTATCTTTGTCAACATAAATATCGGTGACGAAACATTGGCGAATCTACACTCCGAGTGCAACAGGGAAATACGAGCTAGCCGCCCAGGCGCGACCTATGATGGTGCTTGCAAAGACATGCATCCATTGCAGGCACCATGGACGGCTCTACAGCCATCTTAGCATCGAGAAGCGCGAGGACATCATGGTTTGCTGGAAGGGCCATGAGGAGGGGGTCAGCCAGATACAAGGGAGCTCGGACGGGACAAGTCGACCATATCCCACAAGATCAGGCGCAATGGGTGGGAAGGCCCTGCCGCGCATCGAGCGCGCAAAGGCGTGCGGATGTAAGGCGGCTACGCTGCAGGCCCCTCACGGCTACGCTGCAGGCCCCTCAGGCTCATGGACGATCCACATAGGTGCTCGCTGGTCCGTGGGGCTCATGCGGGACGAGCACTGGTCTTCGGAGGAGATAGCAGGGCGCATCTCGGAGGAGCGCCCGGACCTTGCCGCAAGCGACGATAGTATCTAGGGAAACGATGATTAATGCCCCATAACGTGTCAGAGGGGACCGACCACACGACTTTTCTGGGTCGGCATGCGGGAAAGGCAGAAAAGGTTGCTCATCCAACACGTGCAGGAGCCGCTATCCTTACATCCGTCCTGCCCCATGCACCGCAAGAAAGCTCCAAGATGGATCAAGCGACGCTGAGAGCCGGGAGGTGCAGCCTGCCGGCAAAAGATGCACATGGGTAAGGTTTGCAAGGGCGAGAAAGACTTGAGTGTGCAGGCATCTTCTCTATCCTCCTGTAGCGCTTCCTTAAGGGGTCGAAGCGCCGCTTCACGATAAGGAAGGGTGCTTCTGCCTTTGAGCGGCCGGATGCCTTCCTGGACTCGATGTCCTTTTCGGAGAAGAGTGCACAGGCAAGGTCCTCTCTAGTCGAAGGCTTCCTTAGCAACGCTTTAGCGCATAGATGAGAGGTGTGGGTCTTTATGCGTCCTTAAGGGCGCTTCGCTATACCTATATAGCCTAAAGTCTGCGCAGAAAAACCTGTCATCTTCCCTTACGAGTGTGTGTGCCACAGGATATGTCAGATACATTCTAAGCAATCGTCTCCACACCATGCACAAGGCCACCTGCGGCATCCACGCCGATATGTGCCTTGTATCCGATACGCCACTCCTTCCCTTTCTTGGACTGGTGCGCTTTAAGGGTTACGCGCATGGTCCTTGTTCTTTGTGGAGCTTTAGAGCCCAGGTGAAGGTCACATCCACTATGGAGCCACCCCGCGCCGTGATCCCTGCTTCTTCAAGTTCTAAGTTCAGGTCGTGAAGCACAAGCCTTGCCGAACTCCTCTCGCTTTAAGGCTATGGCGCCTCTTCGCAAGTGTCGTCGCATCTGGCACCTGCTCAGACATGAGGTCTACGTGCACAGAAGCGCTGCCAGGAGTGGCAATCCAAGATAGCATCTTTAAGTTCCCTCGTCTTAAGAGCCCAAACATGACCTGCAACAGATACATCCAAAGCTTCGTCTTTGCACCGCGCACATGCCTGACAGGAGCCTGTCCGTGGTAGCTGGGTTCTACCAATGCAATCCAGCTATCCCACACAACGATTACATCCATTTGCTCCAGGTGTGCCTCTCGCCTGGTCTTTCTCCTAAGACCTTAGGATTTAAGGTCCTAAAAGCTCATCAGGCTGTCCATATCTTCCTTTTGGATATGCTGGAATACGTTGCTGTAATTATAACATATCCGCAGGCAGATAGGCATCTATGTGGGTATGGGCACTGTGTGGTTCGAGACATTTTGAGCCGATGTCATACAGCGTGCGGCTCCAGCTACCTCATCGAGGCGAATTAATCATCGTTTCTTCACTAGATGTGATTTGTCTCACTTCAGCAGGTCCTCGAGGTTGAACTGCGCATTCTTCTGGCTGCCTAGATGATGCGTGTAGCCGTGAATGGCAGCAACCAGGTCATGCTGCTGCCAGTAATCCTCCAGGAATACGCGTTCCTTGACTCTACCCATCTTCAGCTTCTGCTTGCACCAGTCGCTGGCCTTCACCTTCTGTTTGCCATGCCTATACCATTCGTCATACTCACCTTCGCTGACAAGAATCAGGACTTCGATCTCCTGTCTCGTAATGATGTCATGGTACACAACCGTATCCTTATAGCATTTCGAAATGACAAACTTGTCAGGATTGACGTCGACAATCCTGGCTATGAGAAGTCCGTTCGGATAATCGTATCCGAAGAACCTGCTCTCAATGTCCTTTGCTTTCCTGAGCCGCGTATAAGGTTTCTGCGTATCGAAATCCAACACAACATTGTCATGAGGCACAACCAACGCATCGTCTTCCAGTAGCTTTTGTACGATCACTGCCTCGGCTGTGCCTTCGCAACTGAAGAGAACATATTTTGATGAAAGCTCGCTTCGGAGCTGTTCTCTTCTACTATTCATTGACACCGTCCTTCACAGAAGCAAGGACATAAGCCATGAGATCGCGTACCTTGGGATAGCTGGGCATGGAGCCCCTGATAAGGTTCGAGAGAATGACTTCGCTCTTCTTGTTCTCGATGCGGTGGACCCGGTCAGAATATTTGACGACCTCTGTCCTATAGGACTCATCGCGTACCAGCAGGTACACGTTGTCTTTCCTGGGCAGCCCATCAATGATTTCCGGATAGTGCGTCGTGAAGACGAGCTGGGCGCCATTCTTGTTGATTGTGGGAGAGAGAAAGATGTTCATGATAGTCTCGACCAGAGACTTGTTGAGTCCCCTCTCAATCTCATCCACAATCATGATGCCGCCATGATTGAGAACATAGATTGCATGCTGAACGAGATCGGCACCAACCAAGGTGCCGCTTGAAAGCTGGCTCTCTGCGGCATTGCGGCTAAGCTGACGTTCTGGCTCTCTGTAGAACTTGAGACGATATACTTCGCTCTCCGGATCCCATCCAAGAGACTCGATACTTCCATCGAAGGCATTGACCAAGGGTGTTGCGTATGATTTTTCCTCGAGATGCCCTGTAACAATCCCGTACTTCTTCACGCGTTTGCCAATAATTGCGGAAACGACACTCATGTTGTCCTGCAGGAACGTCTTCTCTGCGGCAGAAAGCGCACCAGGTTCATTATCCTGCGCGGCGCGATGTATCAGCAGTTCGGATTGAGCAATGAAGCCATCAAACGTAGCTAGTTCTTTTTTTGTCGGATACGACTTTTTAAATCTGTAGAGCCTTTCGTCCTGGATGACATACGGGACTATCGAATCTGCCGCGCCTCTGCCAAGTTCTGCATCCAGCGCATAGTACTTGTCCCTGTGCCAAAATATTGCCTTCAGTCCAAAGCTTTTATTTAGCTTTGCCGGAATTGTCGCAGAGGAATACCGATCGTAACGCATGTCAGAAGACACAGAGAGGTAATCAGCAACCATCCTCAGCAGGTTGATAGTGGTAGTCTTGCCGGAAGCATTTATACCGGAAAGCGCGATGACATTCTGCGTATAGATATTCGAATTGCCTAAACGCATGACACCACGCAGCGCACTCCCATCTCTTGGCTGTGCAACGCGATCGGTCGCATAGAGATCCATCAAGAATTTTCCATCCTTGTAAAGCCTGTCACCGTCAATCTCGAATTTTAGAATCCTCATTGTAGCCTCCGCCCACCATTTCTCTGTATTCAAGCAGTCAAAAATACTGTTTCAAAGCCGAGCATATAGATATTATAAACATATTTTTTGTTTATAAGCACAACATCGAGCCCCTTCTCGGAATCGCCTCAGTTCAGTCTGCGAACGGCCAGCAATTTTCACTGAGCGGATTCAGGAATCTGTACAGAACTCCCCTACAGCAGATGCCTGTTCTGAAGACATGCTGTTTGGGGCACGATGTTAAACGCCCACGAAGAGATGGCAGGGCGGTTGAATGCAGCGGTCTTGAAAACCGCCAGGCGGCCTAGCCATCTCGAGGGTTCAAATTCCTCCCCCCCCTCCGTCATTTTTGCAATGCAGCTACCTGTTGTATGTCACAGGTACTGCATCACGCGGTGTCCCAGTCAGAAAGGACGTTCGACGGCAGCCGCACTCATCATCGCTGCAATCGTAATTATCCTCGCTATCTGGTTCATCACTCTACGCAATGGCATCGTCGAGAAGAACAGCCAGTGCAACAATGCGCTGAAGACAATCGACACCCAGCTCCAGATCCCGAACCTCGTGGAGACCGTCAAAGGCTATGCGAAGCACGAGTCCGAGACGCTTGAGGCCGTGGTGGCAGCACGTGCCACTAACGACGAGCACCACGACGACCAGCGTGTACCTTGCTGCCGACAACTAACTCACTGCGGTCCTCCGCCAGCTCTTCGCCGTCTCCGAGGCCTATCCCAACCTCAAGGCCAATGCAAACTTCCAGCAGCTCCGGGCAGAGCTCATCGACGCCGAGAACCGTGTCTTCTATGCTCGCCAGAGCTACAACGATTGCATGCTCTCCTACGACAATGCAGCCCAGACCTCCCCGGGCAACATCGTTGTCGGCTCCTCCTTCCAGGAGTGTGAAGGCTTCAAGGTAGGAGATGCGGCAGCCCGACAGACTCCGCTCATCAAGTTCTAGGATCCGCGACATACCGTAGTGCACACGTTGAGCGTCCGCAGAGGCGGGTGCCCTTTCTTCATGGTTCGCTATTCTGATCTCGCCTATCCAAGCGGCAGGCAGGCTCTGAAGCCGCGCGACGCATAGTAGACATCGGCGCCATTGCAGCAGATGAAGGTACGGCCATATCTCCTGGATCCGAAGAGAGCAGCTCCCTGCTCCCGCATATCCCGAGGTCTCAGGATCTAGCTCGTCGTCTTCTCGTCGAGTGGCTCTACCTCTTCGAGTGTGAGATACATCTCCTCCGATACGAGCTCAAGCCCATGAGCCTCTGCAAGCTCCTAGGGAAACAATGATTAATTCCCAATAATGTGCCAAAGTGGACCAGCCACGTGGCCTTCCGCGGCCGGCATAGGCATTAATCATCGTTTCCCTAGGATCGCCACGCAGCAGTAAATGCCCTGTACTGTCTTTCTCCACATTCATACGAATCTCAGTTTCGTAGGCATACGATAGCTACGATGCGCTTTATCGTAGCTATCGTATGCTATGATTCTCTACGATGCTATCCCCAGTAGATAGGAGCACCCATGAACCGTGAGGGACCGAGCCTTGAATACAAAGCTGCCATCACATCATCATTTCTAAAAACAGTAAGCGCATATGCCAACTATGGGCGCGGGAAAATAATCTTTGGCATCGCTGACGATGGCTCCCCTGCGCCTCTTGCCAATCCGATTCAAGCTTGCCTGGACATAGAAAACAAAATTAATGATTCAATCGAGCCACGACCCCGTTTCAGCCTACTTCCCGATCTGCAATCGAGTATTGTAACGCTCACAGTAGAAGAGGGCCTAGATAAGCCCTACCTCTATCATGGCAAGGCATATTGCAGAAACGACTCAGCGTCGGCGCCAGTAGATCGTCTTGCCCTATCTCGTCTTGTGCTAGAAGGGGAAAATAGAACATTCGACTCGCTTCCCTCCTCCCAGCAAGATCTATCTTTTTCGATTTTGGATTCCACGTTGCGAGAGTCTCTAAACATCGAGAATACAGATGACAACGTTCTGAAGTCGCTGGGCCTGCTCAACAGAGACGGTTATACCAACGCAGCCGCACTTGTAGCAGATAAGAATTCCTTCCCAGGCACAGATTTTGTCAGATATGGCTCGACAGTTGATGTGATTGCCTCCCGTTCCAGCAACTCTGGCGTCTCTGTTCTCCAGCAGTATCAACTAGCTTTAGACTATTACGAGACATACTGCGTTGTCGAAGTGATAGACAGAACCCGCAGAGAGCGGCGGGAATTAGTGCCAGCACGTGCGTTTCGTGAAGCCTACGTTAATGCCATCGTCCACAGGACATGGGATGTCAACGCAAATGTACAAGTTGCCATCAACAATGGGCAGGTCTCCATCACTTCCCCTGGAGGACTTCCTTCTGGCATAACTGAATTCGAGTATCGAGAAGGCAGAGTATCCGTTCTCAGAAACCCTATCTTGGCCGGACTGTTTTTGCGCCTACAGCTCATTGAGAGTTTGGGGTCAGGAATACCTCGAATAAAAGCCGCATACGAAGAGACATCATGTACTCCAAGCTTTCGGATTGGACCAGAGAGTATCTCAGTTATGCTGCCATTTGTAACAGCACACAAGGGCACAAAAGATGAACAAGATATCGTGCGGGCACTTCAAGGTGGCACAGAACTCTCCCGTGCGCAATTACAGGTCGTGTGCAACCTCACCCGAGATCGCACGCTCACAGCTATACGAGCCCTCATCAAAGACGGCACTGTCAAACGCATCGGAAAGGCTAGGGCATCTAAGTACAAACTAGCGTAGGCGTTACTCGTAGTCGTTCAAATACCAAGAAGTATAGAAATCTGATCCACGGCATACCTATTTTAGCTACTGACTCATGCTACCGAGAGTCCCTCTAGGGAAACGATGATTAATGCCTATGCTGGCCGCGAAAGGCCACGTAGCTGGTCCTTTCTGGCACATCATTGGGAATTAATCATCGTTTCCCTAGAGGGCCCACCTTATAGTTACAATGGCGGCTGCCTGAACCGCATCGGTGACCCCAGGCCCGCACCTACCACACGCTGTCACACCAGAAGGCGGAGGCGCTCTTTCTCTACGGCATGGGCCTGGGCAGCGTCAGCCTGCACCTCTGCGAGGTGTCCGGTAAGGCCTGGACCTGGAGACTGCAGCCGGATGAGATTAGCTACCTGGCGGGCCACATGGACTACGAGCTGATGGACGAGCCCACCCTCAACTTTTTGAAGGACGTGCCCATCACGAAGGTGCTCTACTGCATCCCCGACGGCACCGATGAGCTGTGGTGTATTGAGAAGGGCATACCGGCTGACCTCAAAGTGGGCACCTCCACGACCTCCAGATCGGGGCGCTACCTGGAGTTCAACCCCAAGGGCGTCGACAAGGGCGCAGGCCTTCAACAGCTCGCAGAGCTCCTGGGCGTCGACCTCGCCGACACAATAGCCGCGGGCGGCGCCGCTAACGACGCCAGCATGGTCGCGACCGCCAGCGTGGGCGTCTGCGTCGCTAGCGCCCGCGACGGCCTGGACCAGGTGGCGAACTACCAAGCCCAGTCGACCAACAACGACGGCGTGCTGGAGGAGATCCTCGAGAAGATCGTCCTGCCCGCGGCTGGCGAGTAGCCCACGGTTCCTACTCCTGTACGTCAAAGTCCATCCACATGAATGCGTACGAGATCTCCAGCAAGAGGACCCCATGCATCCCTCTGCTCGTTCAGCGACATGAAGAAGATGCCAGCAGTGCGATAGTCGATGTTGAAGTACCGACCTCCCTCTCCCCGGTCCAGCGCCCTGATGTGCGCCATGTCGTCGTTGGTGAGCTCGAAGTCAAAGACGTCGATATGCTTCTGGATGTGGTCGGGATTCGTGAGCCCAGGGATGGCGGAGAAGCTCTCCTGCAGGTGCCAGCGTAAGATTGTCTGTACCACACTCTTGTTGTACTCCTGAACTATGTCGATGAGCGTGTCGTTGCCCAGCAGGGCTGGGTCGGCATGGCCCAGGAAATACACCTGCATATCATACTGTGACGCCAGCTGCTGCGTCTGGTGACGCTGGGCGTAGGGATGGCATCCGATCTGCATGATCTGTGGCTTTACCTGTGCCTTGTTCACAACCTGCTGGAAGGCGCCCGGCAGGTTGTCGAAGTTGCTGATACCCAGAGCACGCATCTTATCGTGGCGATAGGTATCCTCTAAGGCTTGCCAGGTGCCCATGTAGTCGCCAGCCGGATGGTGCAAGTACAGACAATCGAGGTAGTTTACCAGCAGACGGTCGAGCCTTTCGTCGATAGTTCGAGAGGCGTTAGCGTAGTCACTGGGCTAAAGCTTGCTCGTAAGCCAAATCTACTCGCGAGGAACACCGCTGTCAATGATTCCCTGTCCCACGTATCGCTCGTTGTAGTAGCCATGGACTGTGTCCAGGTGGTGATCCCCACCGACAGCGCGGTGACGACCGACTGTCTGACAGTCTCGTTCAGGCGGTCACGACCGGACTCACTCGAGTCAGACTCGAGCGCCTGCGCCTGTGTACTCAGTCCAAACTGCGGGAGCTGCGCCTGGTTCGAAAGGTCCAGCAGGGGGACACCTGCCGTAGAGACGATATCGGTAGCCTGCACGCCGCTATCGGATACCACCGGGACGCTTTCGTCAACTGTGTTGAACGAGCAGGCCCCCAGGGCTCTCGTTAACCCCAAGCCCCATGACATCTATCACAGTGCCGCGCAGAAGCTGCCTGCGAGTAATCGATTCCCTCATGGTCCTCCCCTGTGGGCACTTCGCACTCTGGCGTTCGTTCGGATGTCTCAGCCCATGCTTTGGCCATGTCCGCGTTTCCCCTGCTATCCATTAGCATTGGGGCTATGGGGAAAGAAATACACTGCTGAATTCGTCTTCGAGTATCTAAGGTGCAGATAGCGGGGTTTCTCGCAGCCAAAAAGAGCATCTGTGTTATCACAAAATCATCTGGGTCGGATACCACGAGCTGACTTTACAGGCGAAAGAGAATACATAGGCGCCAAGAAGTGCGCGCGGAGGACAAAGCCATTGAGACCCAGGACGATTCTGCGACGCGTCGCGATCAGTGTCCTGACCGCCATCACCGTGTTAATTGTAGTGTTCCTTACATACACGAGCGCGTACTCCTGGGCGATACCGCGGGCCGAGGCGGCACTTGCCGGCAGCGACGACGCGCTGGTGTTCTACCCCAGCGGCAAGGTGCAGTGCGAGACCTACGCCGCCCAGCTTTTGGCCATTGCCCAGAGGGGCACCGACGTGTTCCTGGTACGCACGCCCCTGAACTTCGCCTTCCTGGACATAGACGCAGCCGACAGGGTGATTGACAGCGGCGCATACCACTACCTGCACTGGTGCGTAGGCGAGCACTCGCTGGGAGGCACCATGGCCACCGTGTACGCCGGCCTGCGCCCAGACGACTACACCGAGGTGGTCATTGAGGGCGACAACCATACACAGTTTGGAGACTACGGAACACAGGACGGAGGCGGCACGATGATCGTGAGCGCCGAGGATCAGCAAGAGCAGACGGCCGGCGCGGTGGCCAAGTTCATGCAGGCGGCGTAGGGAAGTCCTTCTCTTCCGCTACCGTCACCTCCAGCAACGGAGCGTAGCTTTGACGGGCGGTAGACTCCTGCGCCCATCTCTGCTCTATGGCCTGGCGATCCTATTCCTAGCACCGTCCCGCACGGATCGAAGAGTTCCCTCCGACAGCATCGCATCAACCGTGATGCGGAGCCTCTTCGTGATGCCTTTATAGCCCAGGAGCCTCGCGAGCTCAGAGATGAGCACCGGTCGTTCCGGCAGCGCGTCGAGTATCCGCTGCTCCAGTTCCCGCCGCCCCGCGTCCCTCCTGCTTTCCTGCGGCTGGAACGCCGGGTGGACGTGCAGTATTACCGAGAGGTAGTTGCGATTCTCGTCCATCTGGAAGTCGGGCATGGGAGAACCGTTGTCCGCCAGAGCCCTAAACGTCGTGGGGAACCCTGTGTTCCTTCCCTCGATGAGGTGGAGCTCCTTGAGAAAGTCACCGATACGGCGGTTACGGTAGATGCGCCCACGGATGTTGCGAGACTGGATGTCGCTATCCTTGATACTGCGGTCGAATCCGGGATAGCTGGTGATCTCGAGCGCGTCAGGCGTCTTTCGCACCGTGATTGGCTCACTGACCTTGTAGGACCGGTGGTACACGGCGTTGGAGAGTATCTCTTCTACAGCAGCATAGGGATAGTTGAACACGGTCTGAGACTCTGCCCTATCGGCGAACTTCACGATCTTGGACTCAAGCATGTAGTTTTTGATGTAAGTAAGAGCATCTCGCAGCTGGCGCTGGATAGGTCCGGTGAAGGTTTTCTCGACCATATTCTGACCCGTGGGGTCGGGCAGATCGACGACCTCGATTCTCGCGTAACGAAAATACGTATGGATGTGGTCCGAAAACATGAGGATACCGACGTTGCGCGGACGAAGGCTCTCAGGTGGCCCTGACAGCAGCTGCAGGTCGTCAGCAAGCTCTTCAAGAGTTGCGTGCTCGGACTGCTCGTAGAGGCTGCTTCCAATTTCCTTTAGGTGATCACGCATCAACGCAAGGCTCAGGTCGCTGGGAAAAGCGGCAAGGTTGGCCTGATCATCGAAGGGAATGGTGCTGGACACATAGTAAAGCTCTCTCTCCTCCTCGGACGTAGCCACAGGAGTGCTGGCCATCTTTCGAATGTAGTAGAGCCTCTCGGTCGAGCCTTTCTTGTAAACGTTCTTGTACGCCTTGTATGGCCTACCCTGTCCGCCGGGACACCATATGACGATTACATACCTGTTCTCGGCAACCTGCTTCGGCTCCACGATAGGCTCGTAGTGAGGCTCGATCCCCCGGCATAGCTGGGACAGCCTCTTGAGAACGCTGTCGACCTGCTCGCGTGATATCCCCTTCGGTGGCAACTGGAGCAAAGAGTTCTTCTCAGCAACCCCTATGAGCACGTAACCGCCACCGATGTTGTCGATATCATTGGCGAAAGCACAAATCGTATGCACGACGCGCTCGGGATTGAAGTCCTCCTTTGCCTCGATGCGAGACGACTCGACAACGGAACCACTCACTAGCTCCTTGAAGTTGATGGGTATCGCTATAGGGACCTCCCCCTGCTCTCGCAGGTCCAATAAAACTCGGTAGCTCGATGATATATTCACCGAATATTCGATGCAAGTATCGTCGAATATTCGACAATAACGTCGAGTTATCGAGTTTTCGACTCGAACATCGCTTTGTGGCCTCTAGGGAAACGATGATTAATGCCCCATAACGTGTTAGAGGGGACCGACCACACGACTTTTCTAGGCCGGAATGCGGGAAAGGCAGGGAAGGATGCCCATCCAGCACGTACAGGAGCCGCCATCCTTACATCCGTCCTGCCCCATGCACCGCAATAAGGCCCCAAGACGGATCAGGCGACTCCGGGAGCCGGGAGGTGCAGCCTGCCGGCAAAAGATGCACATGGTAAGGTTTGCAAGGGCGAGAGAGACTCGAGCATACAGGAGCTCTTCTCTATCCCCTAGTAGCGCTTCCTTAAGGGGATCGAAGCGCCGCTTCACGATAAGGAAGGGATGCTCTACCTTTGAGCGAACGGAGGCCTTCCTGGACTCGATGCCTTTTTCGGCTGAGAGTGCACAGGCAAGGCCTTCTGTAGTCGAAGGCTTCCTTGCAACACTTTAGCGCATAGATGAGAGGTGTGGGTCTTTATGCGTCCTTAAGGGCGCTTCGCTATACCTCTATAGCCTAAAGTCTGCGCAGCAGAACCTATCATCTTCCCTTACGAGTACGTGTGCCACAGGATATGTCGGACACATTCTAGGCGGTCGTCTCCACACCATGCACAAGGCCACCTGCGGCATCCACGCCGATATGCGCCTTGTATCCGATACGCCAGGCTCTCTCTTTCTTAGACTGGTGCGCTTTAAGGGTCGCGCGCATGGTCGTGGTTCTTCGTGGAGCTTTAAGGCTCAGGTGAAGGTCACATCCACAATGGAGCCACCCCGCGCCGTGATCCCTGCCTTTTCAAGCTCTAAGTTCAGGCGTGAAGCACAAGCCTTACCGAGTCCCTCTCGCTTTAAGGCTATGGCGCATCTTCGCACTCGTCGTTGCATCTGGCACCTGCGCTTGCATGAGGTCTGCGTGCACAGAAGCGCTGCCAGGAGTGGCAATCCAGGATAGCATCCTTAGGTTTCCTCGTCTTAAGAGAGCGAACATGACCTAAAGCAGGCTACATCCTGTTATGAAGTGACCGTTGTCAAGAGGCAATTTCAGGAAATTTCCCCCCCTGGCTAGCCACATTTGTGTTTCTCTGACAGCATCTGGAAAGAGCTCTGATTTAACAGTTCCCGGCATGTGGCCACTCTGTTATACGTGGATTGGCTACCAACAGGCTAATGGTTTTGCCATGAGCTCTGCGATCTAAAAGCGTGGATTTCTGTTTCCAGTGCCAACATAGGATGGACGCGGATGGCTTAAACCTTACAGTGATCACAGCTCCCTCCAGATGCTGTCAGGTATTTACTTTGTCTATTACTGCATAAATCCGCAGATTCCTGTGGATTTATGCCTTGGCTGCCCATAGACATCATGGACAGATAGCTGTCACAGGACTTGCCGCGTAAGCGGTGCGTAGCACCCTTGACAGACAAATGGACCAGATGTTACTCATGCTGCCTTCTTTTAGGCTTCTCTGAAAGCGATAGTGCCTGTCATCATTGCCCATATAAAGCAGGCAAGTTCCCTGGCAGCCGCAGCAACCGCTACATTTCTTTTTTTCCCATGGCGGATCATGCGGTAATACTTGCTTTGAAGTCTTGTGTTTGCTCTGTCAGCATATGCAATGACATCAGCTGTATTCCCGTCCTGCCTGCAGCGCAGTTCCTTGGATTTATGTCCGATCTGTCCCTTGCAGATTCCTTTTGCCCCTTCAATGAGAAGCGTACGAAGATGACTGTTGCCAGCTTTTGAAATTCCGCTACGTTGGATCTTTGTTCCACTGGAAGATTCTCCCGGCGCAAGCCCGAGGAATGCAGCGTAGGTATTGCCTTTGGCAAAACGACTGAAATCGC
This sequence comes from Atopobium sp. oral taxon 416, assembly GCF_018128285.1. Lineage (NCBI taxonomy): Bacteria > Bacillati > Actinomycetota > Coriobacteriia > Coriobacteriales > Atopobiaceae > Atopobium > Atopobium sp. oral taxon 416. Next base: position 317,271 of record NZ_CP072380.1, on the reverse strand, counting down.
CGGTTTCTACAATCAGTGAAGGTGCCGTATGAGTCTTTATACCGAGAAGACAGCCAAGCTTTTTGACACTTTCCTTGTAATCATCATCGCCAGCAAGTTCCTCGATCCGTTTGTCGAAGCGTTCGATCTTTGATGAGTGTTCCTTATAGGATGCCAGATACTCGTCGAGGGTCTTACGCAGCAGATCATCCACCTCCAAGTGTCTTCAGCTAGCTCCAGTGCTTGATTGTCCATTTGTTGCCATCATAGAAAAAGCCATGACGCAGGCAGAAAGCATTGATCTGCTGTTTGATCTTCTTGAGTGCCAGTTTGTGGTCATCCCTCATACGGAGATATTCTTTTACAGAGTCATCCTTATCGGTGGGAACATGAACCGCATGATACCCGCCATAGCAAAGACACTGAGGCAAAGACACTGAGCGATCATGTTGGCATCACGTGCATCCGTCTTCACCCGCTTGCCCTGAGGGGCTAGCATTGTGCTCGGCGCAAGAATGACGCATTTTACACCGGCGTTCGTTAGCTGATGGTATAAGGAGTATCCAAGACATCCGGCTTCGTAGCCGCATTCAACAGAATAAGTATCGGTAAGGCCAAGTTTCTTTTTAAGGTTCTCAATAAATTGGAGAACGTTTTTATAATCAGGGGTACCTGGATGTTGGCGAAGACCCTGTCCTCTGCCCCAACCACAGGCTCCATTGCACACAAAGTGTAATTCGAACTATGGACATCCATTGCGATTTTGAGTACTCTATTCATTAGTGATCTCCTTTTGTATGTGGTAAACCAGCTTACTTTATGTTAAACACCTATCGTATAGCGGCAAATCCACGTTGCTACTAATGTGAGGTCACTTCATATTATCTAAAGCTTTGTCTTTGCAGCGCGCACATGCCTGCCACGCGCCTGTCAGTGGTAGCTGGTATCTACCAGTGCAATCCAGCTATCCCACACAACGATCGCATCCACCCGCTCCAGGCGTGCCTCCCGCCCAGTCTTTCTCCTCAGACCCTGGAATTTAAAGTACCCAAAGCTCATCTATCTGTCCATATCTGCCTTTTAGATATGCTGGAATGTGTGGATGTAGCTATACCATATCCAGAAAGACAGATAGGCATTTATGTGGGTATGGGCACTGCGTGGTTCAAGACATTTTGAGCCGATGTCATACAGTGTACAGCTCCACTGGCCTCATCGAGGCGAATTAATCATCGTTTCCCTAAGAGAGATGCTCACGCCGCCTTCTTGCAACAGAGAACATAATCCACATTGTGTCCTTGTAAGAACTTGTGCGCTGTTTTCCTATCACGTGGATACCCTAGCGTCTGCATTGCTTTGCCAATGAAGTGACCGTTACACTCATATTCTTCAATGAAGCATTTCTTTTGATCTTCTTGATATATCTGACATTCCAATCTTTGAGTCAGATGTACAGATTTTTTTGCCGGCACCTCCAAATTCCATACAAGAATCGCTGCAATTCTGAGATAAAATCGTCACTTATGTCACGTATGGTCACATCCTCGCGAAAATAACATGCCATATAGTGAGAAGGAAACTTTACGGATAAGGAGACCCACCATGGCAACGCAAGAAGAACCGGCCAAGACTACCAAGGCCAAGAACATCAAGCACGGTATTTTCATGTTCCTCATCGGCCTGGTATTAGGAGCAGTGGCATGTGGCGCAGTCATTTACTACATTTTCGCCGTGTCCTCCAAAGAGGGGACGACTGCACAGGTCGAGACGCTCTCGCCGACCGTTGTCTTCTCACGTGTCCAAGACCAGGGCGAACTCGTCAGCGCGTCGCAGGACTATACATACGTCGACAAGGTCACCGATTCGAATCGTGACCTCTTCAACAAGTTCGATGTCCCCTTCACCGAGAACAGCTTCTGGTACCGCTACTCTGGGACACTCAAAGCCGGCGTTAACCTGAAGACCGCCTCCATTGAACAGGATTCCGAGAATTCAAACGTACTCAATGTCACCCTCGACCAGCCGTCGATAGTCTCGAATACCCCCAATATGGATCTGTCAGGCGTACTGGAAGAGAACAACAACCTTCTTAATCCGATAAGCATCGGAGAGTCTGATGCTTTCCAAAAGAAATGCATCGAGAGAAGTGAGCAGGAAGCTACCGCAGGGGGACTCCTGGACGACGCAAAAACCAATGCAGAGAAGGAAATTACGAACCTCTACAATGCAGCTTTCGGCAAGGATTACTACACAATCAACTTCACCTACCGCAACGCAGATTCGTAAGCCACAGACAATACAAGCAATCAGTAACATCAGGGGATAAGGGCAGATAGGCTGGACAGATTCACTTTCCCTTGACACTCTATTTATAGCAAGAAGCGCGGCAAGCGTTCCTACTTTGGGAGCAGCTGCCGCGCTCTTTTGTTGCATGCCGGCAGAACTCCTCGAGAGTCCTATGAAACTCAGGTATGAATGGAAAGTCTCTGGTATCAAGGGGTGCCTGCAACTGCCGACAGACACGCACAGAGTTCTACGGGCGCTTCGAAAGAGTATTCTCGTTGGGTCCAGAAGCAACGCGGGTTGCATGAAAATCCTAAATCCCACTGTTGACGCACTGTTGACGGACTCGCTTCAAGGCGATGGAGACAGTCCTGCAGCCACTCTGAAACGGCTCTTCTGTCTCGTGCCAGACAGGCTGGATGTATATCGACGAGTCTCTTACGAGCAGCAGGAAAGGTCTGCCACCGTGGAAACCACACGGGCATTGGCACACCATGCATTCCCACAGCATCTCGGCAAAGGCTTGAAGACAGGTACCATATCTCCGCAAAGAAGCATATGAACGAGGCTGATAGCATGGCATTGATACAGATGGACATACAGACGATTGTGGTAGGCGGAGGTCCCGTGGCTTCCCTCCTGGCGCTGAAGCCCCGTGTCTCGAAGAGGTTCCACACGACGCGCAGCTGCCGAACAAGATCGACCCTGTGGAGGCCATGACAACAGGCAGGGGGAGTGTCCCTATAGTCCTGTCAAGCCGTAGCAGGTGACTTTTCTACATCTTCAGCCGGCGGCTCCACATACGGCACCCCATCGCGCATCACCGCATAGATGACACGGAGCCTCTTGCGGACCACTGCCTTGAGCGCCTTGTTGTGCCTCATGCCCCGCGCCACGCAGGCATCGTAGTACCTTCCGAAGCACCTCTTCGTCCCCACGAGGGAGTTGCAGCTGAATATGAGGAGGATCTTCAGCGCCTTGTTGCCTTTATGGGCGTCCTTCTGCGACTTTATGGAGGATCTGCAGTCGTGGTCCGCAGGCACGAAGCCGCAGTATGCGGCGAGCTTGCTGTCTCTTAGGAAGAGCGAGGTGGCGAACATCGAGGTGCTCTGAGGCCCTATGCCCGGGATGGTGAGCAGGCAGCGGTAGGTCTTATCGTCCTGGAGCAGGCGGCCCAGCTTGGAGAAGAGCTTTGCCCTCTCGGAGCTGGCCGCAAGGATCTCCCTGGCAAGGCTGCTTGCCAGCATGTCCTTTGCATCGGGATGGAAGGGCGAGGAGGGGAAGAGCGTGGGACAGCTTCCAGAAGGCATCCCTTGCCTGTACAGGCACGCCCTGTCTCGCGCACAGCGTGCAGTAGTACCTCCTGCCTGCAGCGGCAAGCCCTGTTGCCCCTCCGTCGGCCATGGCCACGAGCTGCCATGCGCTCGAGAGGTCCGCTGCGGCTCGGACTTAAGAAGCACCGCATGGAGCCTGTTGCAGGCCGGAGCGCCTCGTGGCATATGAGAGCTGCAAGGACAGCAGCGAGACGCAGGTGCTGAGGTCGTCGGTCTCGGCGATCGGCCTGATGGCCGTCCTGCTGCCGATCCCTGCCTGCGCGATGAGATCGGTATCTGTTCGGTCGTTCTTGACCGTTCCGGGAAACATCTCCCGGGCGTACTTCATCGCCTTCCCCGGGAAGGTATCTAACATCAATCCTTTTCGCGCACCACCTGTACACGATAAGCAAGCCGATGTTGTTCTTCTGGTCCACAATTGACCAGGGCGCCCGATCCTGCCTCGTCGAGCAGCGCCTCGATGTTCTCCTGGCACCTGTCCTGCCTGCGGCTGATCGCGATGGTGCCACCCAGTTTCAGGTTCACTGCCCGGAGGAATGGCCTCCCGACATCTATCCCGAGATAGAAGCGCTGCGGCCCGAACTAGTCTTTCTGCTTGCACTCCATGGTGGTCATCTCCTCTTTTGCCGGCAGGCCAGCGTGTCTGAGGGACGACATCCACACTACCCTGCTTATCGTGTGGCACATCCCTATCAGCCGTTCTCAGACAGACCACCATCCCTTGGCAGCAACATCCCCTCGGGCCTTCGTAAGAGACAGGGGCACACGGCTGTCCGGGGGAGGTCGGCCAGCAGCCCCTTCAGGGGCTATATACAAGGTTAGGGAATCCGCAGGCAATGCATTGTCGAAAACCCCAAAGCTTGGAGAGGCTCCTAGGGACTGTCTCTCACTGTAATGGGTGAACGACTCTCACCGCACGATGGACAGGTCCATGACGCACAACCTTCTGATCAATGTCATCGAGTCCCTCGGTGCCCAGCTCGATTCCGTCATCATCAGTGCAGTCTCCGGAAAAAAACGCTTGACCTGTGTCAATATTTCGGACGGCGGATTAGCATTCTGAGTGCAACAGGATAGCCCGCTGAATGCAAGCGTGGCACACTCCGGAAGGCTACGATGTTGGTTGTCCAAGTCAACGTCGAAAGCTAAAAGGAATGTGCCACTACAAACATCTTAGCCCTCAGGAGAGGAACTGCATAGCCGTACTGTGTGGCACAAGGGAAGGCCAATCGCCTATATCGCGGGAAAGATCGGCAGGGACAGCTCCAGCGTCTGCCACAAGCTCAAGAGAAACGCACGCCACGGACGCTTTAGGGCATGTACTGCCCCAAAGGAGGGCAAGCCCGCCCACGGCAGATAAAGGCCGAAAAGGAAGCGCTCAGACCCTGCGCTTACGCAGAAGGTGCGCTTGCTCATCATGGACAGACACTGGTCCCTGGAGCAGATAGACGACATCTCAGGCTCGAGGGTGGCGGCAGGTGCACCGTTGAGCCTGCCGACTATTCTTACCGGCAGGTCCAGGCCGCCACGCTCGACCTGCCGGGATCCGGCCCGCAAGGCCAGGTGCGGCGCCACCTGCGCAGCAAGAGGCCTACGACGAGGGGCAAGATCGAGATCTTACACACCGTGGATGAGAGGTCCAAGAGGCCGATGCAAGGTCTCGTCTCGGAGAGTGGGCAGACGACACGCTCGTGGCAGCAGGACCCGTGTGCCTGCTCGTGCTTGCCGACAGGGCAGTGAGGCTGCTTGCCGCGAGAAGATGCCACCACGACAGCGGGAGTGTCTCTAAGGCCGCCTTCGGGCTTTTGCAGGGACGTCCCCTCAAGACGCTCACTTCCGGATAGGGGCAAGCAGTTCGCAGGGCATACAGGGCTCACAGAGGCCTTGGGAGGCGTGCAGTTCTACTTCTGCGACCCCCACCATCTATGGCAGAAGCTAACAGTTAAGAACACCAACGGGCTCCTGCTAGAGTTCTTCCCCTAAGGGCAGCGACTTCGACAAGGTCACAGACGAGGAGGTGCAGCATACAGTGGAGCTGATCTGCGACAGAGCGAGGAAGGTCCTTGGATATAGGACAGCCAACGAGGTCTTTAGGGAGATGGTGCACTCAGCTTGACAATCTGTCGCCCCAATGATTATTCGCACAGCTAGCAATAACAGTCTTTTCAATCAGCAATTGAGTGCATCAGGAAGTACCGGAAAATAGCGTTCCTTCCTCAATCCCGGGATCCTAAGGCTCATCGTTCTCACGCAGGCGCTGAGAGTCCTCGGGCGCTATGCGTTCCTGCTGTTGCCGCAGGCGGAGCACATCTCCTTCGCCTCCACGTCCATCACAGCGTTTATGAGCTGCTCTGCTATGCTTTCCATTGGTCTTTCGTCCTTTCCACGAACCTGTAATTCCGCGATTCTCATACGTCTTAAACCCCTGTCAAGTGGCAATGCAGTCGCGAAACAGGCGCCTACAAGGCTTCCTGAACTGCAGGGATGAAGGATATTCGACGAATTCCGCTGCGGACGCATCCTGTATATGAGACATGCGGGCGTCCCTGCCGCCTTGAGTCTCACGCACACAGCGGCATTCAGGGCTTTCGTGGAGATTGGCAGTATAAGGCAACGAAGGGAGCGGATGGATGGCGGCGTGGCGCTATGCAGCCTGGGTTGAGGCCCGCTCCTGTACCTGCTGGCCGATGAAGAGCATGAACCTTCCCAGCTCGGCTGCCGTGGCGGCATTAGCCTTGCAGGGTAAGACGTCCCTCTCGAGCAACTGCCTCCTCCGAGAGCAGCCGTGCACGTTCCCTGATGTGTAGATCCACCGACGTAGGGCAGCTCTTCGAAAAAGTAGGTCTCGCCCTTGCGCACGCCCAGGCACATCCCATAAGGAGCGCCCTCAGCAGCCTGGGGCCGCATTTCGATATGCCTGCCATCCTGTGGGAGGCGGCGCTTGACGACTGCGACGGGAGCGAGCCCCAGCCAGGATGTGACCCTCCTCCCCGAACAGAACCTGGAGAAGTCACACATCTTTGCGCAGAAGGTAAAGGCGCACCTGAAGCCGACGCCCGAAAGGCATAAGAGCACCTTAAGGGCAGGGGCGAGCGTGCATGAGGATGCAAGGGGATGCACCCTCTCCATCATCGCGCCGTACTGCTCGTCTGCGGACTTCGCAGCCCGAATGTCGGCAAGAAGCGTCGCTTGCGAGCCTGGATTGACAAGGGCGCAGGCACGCAGCCATGCCCAGAAGTCGACTCCCCAAAGCCTCTTTTTGCCTGTCTGCGGGCGTCCTCTCCACCCAGACGATCCCGTGGCGGCAAGCAGGGCGAGCACGCGCTGATGTGCCTTCTTCTGCTGTTCCTTGAGGTCCTTAAGGGCACACACCGCGTCCCTTTAGCTCTGCTATCTCCTGTGTGGGCACCCACACCCTGTAAAGCTTGTCTGCATCTGCCATGTCTTGTGAGCCTCATGGAGTCGTTCCTGTCGTTTTCCCTCGTGCGGGAGTAGGCAGAAGGTGGACATCCTTGAGGGCGCTATGGGCACGACCTTTACATCCTTAGTCTTGAGTATCCGGCAGGGACAAGTCTCGTGCAGCCTGCCTCGCAAGACGCCGATGGCAGGCTTTCAGAAGCACTCCTGCGCCGTCCATGCCCCGATGTTAGAATGGGTTGTGTCGAAAAAAGTGGTGTATGAGAGGGAAGCTACGAGAAGACCATCGCCGGTCCTAGAATGTCGGTTGCATCGATGACGACAGAAGGGAACGACGATGGTCAGCTTAAACAGAATACAGCGTGGGGACCCGCAGCTGAAGGAGGTCCTGCTCGGTTTTCTGGACAGCGTCTCGAGCCTGTGCGACATGATGAGTACCACCATGGCCGCCGTGCTCAACGAGATCATGTCCATCCAGGCAAACGAGGCGTGCGGGGCCGAGGGCGCCACCCGCTGCGGCTATCGCGACCGCGGTCGGGACGCTCCCGCTGATGGTGCCCAAGTTGCGCTGCGGCTCGTACTTCCCGACCGACCTCTTCGAGCGCTGCATCGCGCACCGACCGTGCGCTAGCCGAGATGTATGTCACCGCCACCTCCACGCGCAAGGTCGAGAAGGTGGACTCCCTGTCCAAGGGACTCCCTGTCCAAGGACTAGCTCTTACGCCTGTGCGCGGTGGTAGAGGGTAAGGTGGATGCGTTGCTGGCGAGGGGGTGCTCGCCGCTCCGCTTCGCCTACCTGTTCCTTAACGCCACCTACGTGAGCTGGCGCGTGGTGTAGGGAGGCCTTCATCGTGGCGATCGGCGTTGGCGACGACGATCAGCGCCACTTCGTGGGGTTCGCGTGTGCGAATTCGAAGAGCTACGCCTCCTGGCGCGGGTTTTTGCAGCAGCGCGGGGTGCACAACGTGCGCCTGGTCACCTCAGACGCCCTGGGTGGGCGACCTGGTAGCGCGGCCTCGCGCACGTCAAGCGCGACGTACTCGCCAGGATCGACTCCGGGGAGCACCTGACGGCGCGCCATCGACGAGCTAAGGGAGGACGCCCCGTCGGGGGCCAGGGTGGTCAAGGACGCCGAGCTTGCCGCCCTCGCGTATCTGTCCTTCCCCAGGCAGCAGTGCCTGAAGATCCGCACCAACAACGTGATGCAGCGCATGAACGGCAAGCTCAAGCGCAGGGGCCGTATCGTGCAGGTGTTCCCGTCGACGGGGTCAGTCATGCGGCTTCTCGCCGGCATTATCGGCAAGCTCAACGCCGAGTGGGAGTGCGGAAGGCTGTTCATGTCGAAGGAGTCACTAGAGCCCGTTTTCTCCCTTAAGAGGGCAAAGATGCGCATCGGGAAGCTGGAGGAGGGCGAGGAGGCGCACTCCGAAGCGAGGGTGATCATGAAGCTAGCGATTGATAAGTACGAGAGAGCGGCATAAAGTTACGCCAACGCAGGAGGCTGCCGATATCGAGACTGGCGCGGCCCTACTCTTACACCACAAAACTCGACACAATCGAGGGAGAAGTCACCGCCTTCCCCGAGGTTGGCGAAGTAGAGCGTCTCGGCGGGCTCCATGGCTACGAAGACCTGTACGAGCGAGAAGAGCCCGGTGAAGATGCACTCATGAGCGTACTTCTCTATTTGGTTGCAGACCTGGGCCACCGGAATCCCGCTACGCTTGAGTTCCACGTGGATAAGCGGCATTCCGTTGATAAGCAGGGTCAGGTCGCCCCGCCGGCTGTTGAGCCGGCCCGACTTAGCGGCGAAGACGGGCTGTTCGGCTATCTGGTAGACGCTCCTGCCGCCAGCGATGTCGCGTCGGTCGTAGACGTAGAGGCTCACCTCACGGCCGAAGTGCAGGGTACCATCGGGGTTGTCGCGGGTGATGAAGACACTTCTGCCGTTGATGAAGCCGTTTAGACGCATGGGAGTGCGCGAGGCCGTGATCTGTTCCATGAGCTGCCCCATCTCGTCCTGCGTGAGGGGGGGCAGCCGTTGAGCTGGTCGATACCCTTGTTGTTCTCGTAGAGGATGTGGGCCCAGTTGTCCAGCACGTCCTGCTCGGTAGGGTTATGCAGAACGCCTCCCCTCCAACCGTAGGGCTTGAGGCGCTGCACGACTGCGTCCTCGAAGGCGGCTTCGGATTTGAATGCGTCAGCCATTTAACCTACCCGATTTCCTTGTTTCTGATAATGGGCCGTTGGCTCATCCATTAAGGTGCCTGGCATCCACAAGCCCCGCGTTGAGAGGAATCTTAGGGTCGCACGGAATGGCGATCCTCAAGAACATGTCGATGAGGCCGCCGTAGTCGCGTTTCTCCGCCGCGTCGCGGCTGGCCCGGTCGTTCTCCTCGCCCGACACCGACCTCCACATGAGATCGTATCCCGCATCGTGGCACACGAGTGTCCAGAAGAGCCTCTGCGTGCGACCATTCCCCTCACGAAAGGGATGCGCGAAGTTGTAGTTGTCGTAGTGGTAGGCGAGACATCGTGCGAACTCGTCACGTCCCATTCCTCTCAAGTGGTCATCCTTTTCCAACTCGGACAGGGACCAGACAATACCCATGGGTATATTCACCGACGGGAGGAAGAACTGCGACCCCTCCTCGTTCTTCCGTATCTCCACGGTCCTGATCTCCCCGGCCCAGTCGTAGATGTCCTGGAACAGGTAATGGTGGATGATCTTCAAGTCGTCAAGCGTCCCTACGACGTGAGGCGAGAACTTGCTCACGAACTCGGCAGCGCGGGATGACACGAGTTCCCCCTCGGCGTTGGCCAGCTCGTCGTACGAGGTCGCACCAACGAGATTGCGGAGTACCCCCGTCTCCGGGTCGATGTAGGGGTCCACGAACTCATCCGACATGGGGTGCACCCTTCTTGCGCTTTGGGTCCCAGCGCCGCTTGGTGCGCCGCATGAGGTCCTCTATGGGAATGTTGCCCTTCACGTACTCGTCGGCGTCCTTGCGGAATTCCGCGGAAACGTAGGCGCCTTCCATCTCGCCCGAGTGAATCGATTCCTCTACGAGCGTCTTGCGATCCATACCAATCCTCCTTCTGACTGTCTAGACGGACATCCTCTCGAGCAGGAACCTCTCGACCTTTTTGAGCAAGTCCAGCTTACACTAATGAAGGGTGATGAGGGAGTCGAGGTGTTCCAGCAATGATGAGATTTTCTGTTGCTCGGCCTTTATCGGGCAAGAAATCAGCATTTCGAAGAAGGCCGGTTCAGCTATCGAAAATCTGCTGGAGCGTACCCCCGAATTTCCCTCTAAGTTCAAGAAGCCATGCCAAAGCGTCGTCTCGAAATAATGTTCCAAGAAGCACTTGTCAATGGTTTCATCTGTCCGGAAAACCGTATAGAGCGGAGACATAACTCTAGCTCTACCCAGGCGGTTTCTGTTGATGGGACCCACAGGTGCAGCGACCGAGATTCGCGGGTTGTACACAAAGTCGTCAGGTTCGACCACGGTGTAGTTGCCAATGCTCTCGCCCTTCATGATACCATGGTCGAAGTAGTCGAGCTGGCTCACCACGCTTAGCTCGGCGGAGTTGGTGAACGTCTCGCTGGTGGCAAGATCTGAGTTTTTCCTCATCACCTTAGTAGCGAAGTCTCCCAGCTTATGACCTGTATCATTTTTTCGGACAGTGCGGCTTGAGGAATTATGAGACTCCTCTTAACTGCAAGACAAGCCGACCGAAAGGACTACAGGTAACAAACAATCTTGCTACCAAATACAGCGATAAGTAGCGCCTGAAAACAGCTGAGTGTGCTATCTCCACCGGCAAGTCGATAGCCCACCTTACCACCGAATTAGGGCTTAAGTCCCAAAACACAGATCCGCTGGGTAAAAGAGTACAGAGATAGGCTATCAGGTGCTTAAGCGCAGCGAGGCTAAAGAGGAAAAGCTCAAAAGCCTTATGCTAAGCGCAGCAAAGAGCTTGAGATGGAACATGCCTGCTTAAAGGTAGCCGCGGCCTTCTTCGCAAAGGATCAAGTGCAATAGATTGTTACAAGCAGGTGCTTAAGGAGAAGGAAAACCTCCCGATCAAGATACAGGCTTTAATCCTTAAGGTATTGCGCTCAAGCTTTTATTCATGGGTGTTTCGCAGGAGCACCAGAAAACGGGTGAGGTGAGCTTACAGAGGCTATCAGGCGCTTGTGGGTGGACTCTGACAGAGGTTTTGGGACTAGGTTTACACCCACTGCTATCTAGCTGATGAGTTTTCCCACACTACCCCCTACAGGGTAAGAAAATGCATGCGCGAGCTTAAGAATAAAGGGCTCACCCCCTTTACAGATCAGAAGAGAACCACTGTCCCTGACAGATATGCCAAACCAAAGCCTGATCTTATACATTGTGACCTCATAAAGCCCTGACTCCACCTATAAGCTTGTTGGAGATATTACCTATCTCTTCACGGAAAAGGGCTGGCTCTATCTTTCTTGCTGTGTGAGGCTTAAACACCTACATGGTGGTGGGCTTGGTCGCTGTCAGATAGAGCGGGAGCCGATAGTGTGCTAGATACACTGAAAGTGGCTCAGTGTCGAGGATATGTGGCAGAAAATGCAGCCTTTCATTCAGACAAAGGTGCCCAATACACCTCTTAGGCTTGTCTGCTCTGTGGGCTTAAGAGAAACGATGTGAGGCTCTCCTGCAACCTCTGGGGCACCTGCTGCGATAATGCCGTGGCGAAGTCTTTGCCACTCTTAAAGGGCTCTTCGCTACGTATGGTGGGTAGCATATCTGCATCCCCTTGAGGACGTGGCCTTTAAACGGTAGGATTTTCCCCGACAGGAGGCTGCGTTCCTAAGGTGCGATATGGATATTCAGGCAGGGATGCTAGCAAGGCTCTTTAAGAGGTCCCAGGGGACTCAGCGACGAGTGGGAGGTCTGCGGTGTCTGGTTTAAGGAGCGCGAGGAAGCGCAAGACGAGCTCCATGTGAGGGTGGCCCACAGGAAGGGCAGGCGCTCGAGTGCCCTGTCTGCCACAGGAGGTGCGGCACCTGTGACACGCGCGAGAGGACCTGGAGACACCTCGACATCTGGCAATACGATACGATCGTGCACTGCGCCGTGCCCAGGGCCGACTGCCCCAAAGACGGCGTGCATGCCGTGAGGATACCCTGAAAGGTGCGGCCGAAGACGCACTTCACGGCGCTCTTCGAGGCGCAGGTGATAAGTGATGGCGCTCTTTGGCATGAGCGTCTCCGCGATAGCGTATCTGGTGCACGAGACAGCCCACGCGCATATGGCGGCTGCTGGGCAAGGCCGTGACCGAGGCGAGGGATGCCGTCGACTACTCGGATGTCGTGCGCGTAGGGATAGACGACACCGCCCGCAAGCGCAACCAAAGCTACATCAGCATCATGGCCAACCTCGACCACCAGCGCGCCGTGGCCATCACGCAGGGCAGGGACAAGGGGGCCTTAGGCAGGCTCTGAGACGAGCTTAAGAAGCACAGGAGGGGACCGCACGAAGGTCTTAGAGGTCACGCGCGACATGGCTTTAAGGCATACTCGCGGGCGGCGCCAAGATGCCCCAGGCCACACAGATTGTGGATAGCTTCCATGTGGTGCAGCTCCTGATGAGGGTGACAGACCCTGTGAGGTGCCAAGAGCGGCGCGAGTCGGCGGAGAAGTACAAGGCAGCTTGCCCAGACGAAGTACCTGTGGCTGAAGAAGAAGGAGTCGCTCACAAAGCTCCAGCTCGCCAAGAGGGAGGAGCTCGACCCTGCGAAGACCCATCTCAGGGAGGCACGCGCCTGCCAGATGGCAGAGGCGCTGCAGGACGTCTATTCATGTGCTGACAGAAAATCGGCCGCAGAGGCCCCAGAGCGCCTCTGCTCGTGGATGATGCACTCTGCCGTGGCCGAGATGAAGAGCGTGGCGAGGACCCTCAGGAAGGAGCGAGAAGGTATCCTCAACTGGTGGAAGAGGGGCTCCACCAACTCGTTCCTCGAAGGCCTCAACTCGGTCGTCCAGTCCGCCCGCAGCATCGCCAGGGGCTTCAGGAGCATCGCCTACTTCAGGACGATGATCTTCCTCAGGCTAGGCCGTCTGGACTTCACGGCCCAGAAGAAGCTGGCATACGCTACCCACTAGAAACAGCGAAGAGCCTCTTAAAGGTGAGATGTACTAGCGAGGAGGCTTTGCAACAAGAAAGGACGCCACACATGCGCTAGCTGAATTCATTGAGGGCTACTACAACAGAAAACGTCCCCACTCAACGATCAACAACAAAATTCCAGCGAAGGTAGTAGATGCTTTCTTTGAAAGAACGAAGCCTATATCAGAAGAGGACCAGATATCACCATCCAATGCAGCGACAGATTGTCAAGCTGAGTGCACCATCTCCCTAAAGACCTCGTTGGCTGTCCTATATCCAAGGACCTTCCTCGCTCTGTCGCAGATCAGCTCCACTGTATGCTGCACCTCCTCGTCTGTGACCTTGTCGAAGTCGCTGCCCTTAGGGGAAGAACTCTAGCAGGAGCCCGTTGGTGTTCTTAACTGTTAGCTTCTGCCATAGATGGTGGGGGTCGCAGAAGTAGAACTGCACGCCTCCCAAGGCCTCTGTGAGCCCTGTATGCCCTGCGAACTGCTTGCCCCTATCCGGAAGTGAGCGTCTTGAGGGGACGTCCCTGCAAAAGCCCGAAGGCGGCCTTAGAGACACTCCCGCTGTCGTGGTGGCATCTTCTCGCGGCAAGCAGCCTCACTGCCCTGTCGGCAAGCACGAGCAGGCACACGGGTCCTGCTGCCACGAGCGTGTCGTCTGCCCACTCTCCGAGACGAGACCTTGCATCGGCCTCTTGGACCTCTCATCCACGGTGTGTAAGATCTCGATCTTGCCCCTCGTCGTAGGCCTCTTGCTGCGCAGGTGGCGCCGCACCTGGCCTTGCGGGCCGGATCCCGGCAGGTCGAGCGTGGCGGCCTGGACCTGCCGGTAAGAATAGTCGGCAGGCTCAACGGTGCACCTGCCGCCACCCTCGAGCCTGAGATGTCGTCTATCTGCTCCAGGGACCAGTGTCTGTCCATGATGAGCAAGCGCACCTTCTGCGTAAGCGCAGGGTCTGAGCGCTTCCTTTTCGGCCTTTATCTGCCGTGGGCGGGCTTGCCCTCCTTTGGGGCAGTACATGCCCTAAAGCGTCCGTGGCGTGCGTTTCTCTTGAGCTTGTGGCAGACGCTGGAGCTGTCCCTGCCGATCTTTCCCGCGATATAGGCGATTGGCCTTCCCTTGTGCCACACAGTACGGCTATGCAGTTCCTCTCCTGAGGGCTAAGATGTTTGTAGTGGCACATTCCTTTTAGCTTTCGACGTTGACTTGGACAACCAACATCGTAGCCTTCCGGAGTGTGCCACGCTTGCATTCAGCGGGCTATCCTGTTGCACTCAGAATGCTAATCCGCCGCTGCATTGGATGGTGATATCTGGTCCTCTTCTGATATAGATTTCGTTCTTTCAAAGAAAGCATCCATTACCTTCGCTGGAATTTTGTTGTTGGTCGTTGAGTGGGGACGTTTTCTGTTGTAGTAGCCCTCAATGAATTCAACTAGCGCATGTGTGGCATCCTTTCTTGTTGCAAAGCCTTCTCGCTAGGAGGGAAACGATGATTAATTCCCAATGATGTGCCAGAAAGGACCAGTCACGTGGCCTTTCGCGGCCGGCATAGGCATTAATCATCGTTTCCCTAGAGGCTGTGTGACACTTTCTTGGCTACGGGACGGTGACGCCGTACCCCTCGGAAGTTGCCGGCCGTCTAAGCTTCATCGGTCTCGAACGCAAAACCCGAGCCAGACGCCCATTACCCGCGCCTTGGTACAGTGAACTCACTTAAGCGTTAGGGCCTGCTTGTCGGGCGTTCCCCCCGTACCCAATTCCCCCTCCCTTAATTCATTTCTCCGAACTTGACGGAGGTCAATTCGCAAATGTTCCCCTGCTCCTACTCTACGAATCGTCAAAGGAGTTCGGACGGAGGTAGAGCAGATGAAAAGGCTTATATTACAGCACCGCATCGGGCTGACCGCGGCGACGGGTATACTCATTGCGGTAGCATTCGCGGCCAGGTTTGTCCTGACAAACGAGCAGGCGGCCGCCTGGCTGCTGTTGGCGGCATCGATCGCAGGAGGCCTACCCATCCTGATCCAAGCGCTGAAGGCGCTAAGGGTCAGGGTCGTGAGCATCGACCTTCTGGTGACCATCGCAATGCTCGGCGCCATTGCCATCCAGGAGTACGCGGAGTCCGCGGTCGTCGCATTCCTCTTCCTCTTTGGTGCGTGGCTCGAGCAGCGGACCCTGGCAAAGACCCGCTCGGCCATCAAGGGCCTCACCCAAATGGCACCCGAGACCGCGTATCGACTGACGGATGACGGCGACTTCGAGGAGGTGGACGTCGATGAGGTCGACGTGGACGACGTCTTGCGAGTGAAGACCGGCGGTAAGGTCCCGGTGGACGGAGTCGTAGTCGAGGGTTCTGGACTGGCAAACGAGGCCAGCATCACGGGCGAGCCATTGCCTGCGGAGAAGTCACCCGGCAGCCAGGTCTACGCCGGCACCATTCTGAAGAACGGCACCATCCAGCTGCGCGCCCAGAAGGTGGGCGAGGACACCACGTTCGGCAAGATCATCGAGCTGGTGGAGGAAGCCCAGGACTCCAAGTCCGAGGCGGAGCGCTTCATCGACCGGTTCTCGCGCTACTACACCCCCGCGGTCCTTCTCATCGCCGCGCTCGTCTGGTTGGTCACGCGCAATGTGGAGTTGGCCGTCACGATTCTGGTCCTGGGATGCCCCGGCGCGCTCGTGATAGGCGTACCCGTCTCGAACGTAGCGGGCATCGGCAACGGCGCGCGCAATGGGATCCTCTTCAAGGGCAGCAACGTGATCACCAATTTCAGTCATGTCGATACCATCCTCTTTGACAAGACGGGCACACTCACGTACGGCACCCCACAAGTGGCAAGGACCATCCCCTACGTGGACGATCCGACCGAAGCCGAGGTCATTCTCGCCAGCGTCGAGGCGGAGTCCGACCACCCGCTGACGCGGGCCATCGCCGGCCACTATGCCGACGTGCAGAGGCACAAGGTGGGCTCCACGGAGGCCGTCCGCGGAGAGGGCATCGCCGCCCAGGTGGAGGGCCACCAGGTGCTGGTGGGCAACGAACGCCTGCTGCGGCGCCATAGCGTCGTGCTCGACGAGCGTGCTAAGTCCGACCTCGCCGGCCGCGAGGCGGAGGGGGACTCCATTGTCCTTCTCGCCCTGGACGGCAGTCTGGCGCTGGCAGTTGGAATCCGCGACCGCACCCGCGACGAGGTAAAGGATGTCCTTATGGTCCTGCGCAGGCTAGGCGTGAAGAACCTGGTGCTTCTCTCCGGCGATAACCAGGGCACGGTCGACCTGGTGGCACGTCAGCTGGGCCTCACGGAGGCACACGGCGGACTCCTGCCCGAGGACAAGGCCGAGTACGTGAAGAGGCTCCAGATGCAGGGCCAGACCGTGGCCTTCGTGGGCGACGGCATCAACGACAGCCCCTCCCTAGCCCTAGCCGACATCGGCATCGCCATGGGCGGCGGCACAGATGTGGCCATCGAGACCTCCGACGTCGTGCTCACGGGCTCGGACTTCCACAGGATTCCGCACGCTCTGGGCCTGGCCCGGGCCACACAGCAAAACATGGTTCAGAACATCTCGATTGCCCTGGTGACCGTGGCGTTTCTGCTGGTGAACCTTGTGGCAAGCACGTGGATGAACATGGCCATAGGCATGTTCGTGCACGAGGGCAGTATCCTTGTCGTCATCCTGAACGCGATGCGCCTCTTGGGGTACGGCAGAGACCCAAAAAAGTCCATGGCACTTGACAGACGTCAATTCCCGCAGCCGCAATCCGCGCGATAGTGTGCACAGCAACGAAACCAACCAGAAAGGAAGTACGACCATGAACAAGAAGGCAACCCTGCAGCTTGAGACCCTGGCCTGCCCCACCTGCATGCAGAAGATTGAGGGTGCCATCAAGGGCGTCCCCGGGATCGTCGGCGAATCCGCGAAGGTCCTTTTCAACGCCAGCAAGGCAAAGGCGGAGTTCGACCCGGCGCAGACCAGCGCGCAGCAGATAGCGGATGCAGTGCAGGCAATCGGCTACGACGTCCTCAGGGTCTCCGAGCGATGAGACACGACACGCGTTAGATAGACGGATAGACTAGGAAGAGGAACAATCATGAACGCAAGGCAATTCTTCGAGCAGCAGGACGAGACGCTGGACCTCTACACCAAGGCGATCACGAAGGCGCACGGCGCGCACCACCCCGAGATCTTCGGCGTGAGGAAGGTCTACGAGGAGCTGCAGCGCAAGTTCCGCGCCGGTAGGACCGACCTGGCAGAGGAGTTCGCGCAGCTGCGCACCCTCACCCACGGCTACGCCATCCCGGACGATGCCTGCGGTGCTCTCGCCCTGACCTACCAGCTGCTCCAGCAGCTCGACGCGCTGTCCCGGGCATAGGGCAGCCACCGACAATACCCACGACCATCAGAGGAGGAGAGCATGGCAAGGCACAGGTGCGTTTCGCTCGTCCCCCTGTTCAACCAGCTTCCTGAGGACGAGCAGGAGAAGATCGAGGGACTCTTGCGCCACCAGACGTACCAGAAGGGTGAGCTCGTCTTCCAGCCCGGCAGCGAGGAGTTCGACATCGTTGAGCGCGGCAGCATGAGGGTCTACCAGCTCTCCCCCAGCGGCCACGAGCAGCTCCTGCGCGTCGTGCGCCCCGGAGGCTACGAAGGCGAGAGCAGGCTCTTCGGCGTTAGCAACCAGACGCTCTACGCCGAGGCGCTCGAGGAGTCCGAGATCTGCTGCCTCGGCAAGCGGGCTTTCAACCAGGTGCTCCTGGCCGACCCCGCGATCGCCCTCAGGCTCTTCGAGCTGAGCTCGCAGAAGTGGGCGCAGACGGAGCGACAGGTGCAGATTGTCTCCCTCGAGCGCGTCGAGCAGCGCATCGCTGCCTACCTGCTCGATCTCATGGAGGAGAAGGGCACGGACATGCTGACCATCCCCATGCAGATGAAGGACCTCGCCAGGTACCTGGGAACCACGCCCGAGACCCTCTCGCGCAAGTTCCGCCAGCTGGAGGAGGACAGGCTTATCGCACGGTCTGGTCGCAAGGTCACGATACTGGACTCGGACACGCTCCTGGACCTCTGACCATACGGTGTGAGCGCTTCTACGCCCCTGCTCGCGCGTGGCGAGCGCTCCCCCGTCCCCTGCTCGCAAGCCCGCCGGCAATTCGTCGGCGGGCTTTCGGCGTACATGCCATACTGAGGTGGCATCGACGAGGGAAGGACGCGACGCATGCACAAGCTCGTTGCAAGCGACATGGACCAGACGTTCCTGGGCTCCGACCATGAGGTGCCCCAGGCCAACATCGTGGCAATCCGCGAGATGCGCGAGCTTGGCTGCCTCTTTGTTCCGGCGTCCGGCCGCGCCTACAGCCCGGTCATGAGCTCCCTTGCCGCCATCCCACCCGAGCTCCTCTGGGGGCTCCTACCTTATATCCTACCTTATAGTTACAATGGCGGCTGCCTGAACCGCATCGGTGACCCCAGGCCCGCACCTACCACACGCTGTCACACCAGAAGGCGGAGGCGCTCTTTCTCTACGGCATGGGCCTGGGCAGCGTCAGCCTGCACCTCTGCGAGGTGTCCGGCAAGGTCTGGGCCTGGAGGCTGTAGCCCGAGAAGGTCAGCTGCCTCCAGAACCACATGGACTACAAGCCTACGGACGAGTCCACCCTCGACTTCCTTAGGGACGTCCCCATCACGAAGGTGCTCTACTGCATCCCCAATGGGATGGACGAGCTACGTGCCATCGAGAGGGGCATACCCTCTAACCTCGAGGCGGGAACCTCCACGACCTTCAGATCGGAGCGCTACCTGGAGTTCAACCCTGCGGGCGTCGACAAGGGCGCGGGTCTGCGGCAGCTGGCCGAGCTCCTGGGCATCAGCCTGGTGCAGAGCTGTAATCTTTTGGTAGACAGTGGGATTCAGGGACTGGCAGCAGATATGCTCTGTCCAGATACCCACCTACCAACACCAGCAGATTGAAGAGATGAGATGTCGGTGAGCGCAAGCGAGATAGAGAAGGCAAAGTCCCGCACGAAGCCGGAAACACCCAAACACTACACTGAAGAAGTATTGCCTTGAGGCTATCGACTACTACAGGAAGGCACGTAAGGCCAACCCGAAAAAGAGCATCAAAGGATGCGCCGCGAAGCTTGAGGCCAACGACAAGACCTTAAACGACTGGATCATCAAGCACTCAAAGACCAAAAGGGTGACCCAGGAAAGGATTGACGAGCACAAGGAGCTCGACGCAGTGAACAGGCACATGCACGAGCTCGAAAGCGAGAATAAGTTCCCAAGAAAAGTGGCAGCCTTCTTCGCCGGAAGCCTCTGTTGAAGGACAGGTTTTAGCTCATGCTGGAGAAGAGGGCAACCTACAGCGTCTCGATGATGGAGCGCGTACTGGAGGTGAGCAGGGCTCACTTCTACAGATGGCTCAAGGCCAAAGGCGGTGAGGACCTATGGGGTCCTATCAAGGAAGCCATCTGCGCGATATGGGAGGAAAGCGACAGGCGCTTTAGCTCCTGCAAGGTCTGATCCAAGCTCACAGGAGATCCAAAGTTACGCAAAATTTACAGGCACGACTCGCTATTGCGTGCGCAGGTGCATGGCTGAACTGGGATAGGCGGCATCTGATCCAATGCCTCCAAGAGAACGACGCTGCCCGATCTGCACGCCCCCGAGCGCCCCGACCTCACCCGGCGCGACTTCTCGTGTCTTGTGCCGACAGCCAAGCTCGTGGGCGATACAACCTATCGCAGGACCACGGCAGGCTTTATATATCTTACCGTCGCACACGATCTGTGCACACACATGGTGGTGGGCTGAAGCATACAGGACAACATGAGGGCAGGCCTTGTCGTCTTTGCCCTGAAGATGGCATATTCGCGCGGATACGTGGCTGGAGGGGCCATATTCTAAGCAGCCCAGGCAGCCAGTACATAAGCTCAAAGTTCGCCGCCTGCTCAGCCGTACCCGACGTGAGGCTCTCCGTGGGGAGAACCGGAAGCTGCCACGACAATGCGGTCGCCAAATCGTTTTTCGCCACGCTCAAGAACGAATGGTACTACCATAAGCGCCTCTTAGATGCATCCACGACCAAGCACAAGGCACACGAGTTTAATCGAGTCATACTACAACCGCTTCCGCCCGCATAAGTCCATAGGAGATCGCGTACCGGCAGAGGTGATGCAGGAGTTCTTCGAGCACCTCGAGAGAGGCCTTGCATACGATCCAAAGGTGATGCAGACCACATAAAAAATCTGAGATTCCTCTGTCCATTATATTGACAGGGGTCATACATCTCCATCATCGCCTCCTCGAGGAAGCTCTCCTGTCTGCGGTAGCGCTCGATAACCTTCGACGCGAAGGTCGCACCCCTAAAGCTTCTAGACACAACAATCCGGATTGCTAGGTATGCTGCCCGGGCCTGGGGACGACCTCCAAGTCCGTCTTCATCTTCGAGAAGAGCTCGAGCCGCTTCTTCTTGCAGCTGAGCGCCTCCCATTTCCCGAAGCGCCTGCATGCCTTGACCATCCTGGCATCGAGCAGGATGTCGCCGACAGACATCCCCAGCCCCGATGCCTGCGCGGCGTCAGAGACCTCCCACATGATGAGGGCGCTCACAAGCAGGACGGACGCCAGCCCCTGCTTGTGGCAGTAGTCGAAGAGAGTCTCGATGGACCAGCGCCTCTTGTAGAGTGCCCATATGTCCTGGGCAGAGCGTTTGGCCCCGAGGCTCGTCTGCAGCAGCGTCACGCCCATGTAGGGCAGCATCGCATCGAGCTTCTCCTTGCGTGTATCCAGACGTGCCCATCTCCATGTGCCTGAGGTAGCTCTCCTGGATCTGCGCCTGCTGTAAGAGGTCGCAAAAGTGCAGAGCGCGCCTGCCTGCGAGCATGTCGTCGCACCACTCGACGACGCACGCCTTCCTGTAGCGCGTCCAGACGAAGCGCCCCTAGGAGCCCACCTTCGCCTCGAGAGCGACCGATGCCCTGCAGCGCCTGTCGCTTTTGGAAAGCTCGATCACGTACTGGTTGGCTGTCCGACGTGAAGAGCGCTATGTTCTCCTCGCTGAGAAAGCCCTTATCCGCGAGGAAGAGCATGCCCGCAAGATGCGCCTGCCAAAAGAGCTCCCTCACGAAGACGGCGTCCGCAGCCCCTCCCTTATACATGCGCGACAGCAACGGCATGCCGCTGCGCACGTCGTAGGCCATGAGCATGCTGACCTGCGGCTCGCCGAGCTTTTAGAGCCTGTACCCCTTCTCGCTAAGCGAGTTGGCGCAGGAGCGCGAGCCTATCACGTGGCCGTCTGTGGCCACCTCGCCCGAGCACGGCTCGACAAGGTCCTGCTCGAAGGAGATGAGCGGCCCCTGCCTCCTGCCGAGGTCCCCGTAGAGGCCGGCGAGCGCATCGTATCCCATCTTCAGCCCCAGCATCCTGAAGCGAGAGTACGCTCATCTTGTAGAGCCTCGCGAGCGCCCCCATGCGCTGGAAGCCCTCGACGAAGTGGATGAGCGCGCAGGCATATATCCTGTCGGCATCGGCGCGTGTAAAATGCTCCCTGAGCAGGGTAAGGGTCCCCTGTAAGCAGGCAAGCGCAACTGCATACTGGCCGAACTCGACGCAGGCAAGCTCGCTGTTTGCGACCTTCGTCTCCGCATTGCTGAGGTAGCCCTCCGCCTCGGTGATCCTGCCGATGCAGCGGCCCATCTTTGTCCTGCGTCTTTTGCCCTCTCGTATGCTTCAGTACTCGCAGACACAGTAGTGGCTCGATATCGCCTTGACCATGGTGCCCTTCGGCTTCATCGCGCGGATCTTTACCGGCACGGAGTACCTTCCCATGGAGCCTTACAGCATATCTAACACCATAGCTATATCACAGCGGCGGAAAGGCAGGAAACCAAGACAGGAAGAGGGAGGAATGCCTGGCAAATGGGGCATTCCTCTCTCGATGCAAACGCATGTGCTATATGCTGTTACCTAAGAATCCGGATTGTTGTGACTAGATGCTGAGCGTCACGTCCCCTAAGGTCGTGGTGAGGTTTTGCCTGTAGTGGCCGAAGCAGCAGGCCTGCCGCTCGTAGCGGCCGGCGTTGGCAATCTGGTTTGCCTCCTTATCCAGCAGGGCATTCAGTGAGTCCTGTACGGTTTTTCTGACGAGCTCTCCGAGGTAGCCCTGAAGCTTCGGCTCGTCGAATGATACTGTCTCGTGTGGCATGGTTTCCGCTTCCTCGTCTCGAGTGGTTTGCTTGGTCGCTTCCAATCGTAGCGAGACGGAGCCATGCCTCTCTATGCGGCTATCCGGTTTCAAAAGTGCGAAAGAAACTGTACGTCATCCTGGGATATGCCAGAGCTTGCTCGCTTTCCGCTATGAGCCATGCCCCTATTCGAAGCTGCGTCCTGTTGGCGTCATCCACATCGAGAGATCGCTCGCTCCAGCAGCGCAAGTCACGGTGTAGGTGAAGGTCGCTGTGGCAGAGGGATAGATGTTCACATAGCCTGCCCACACGTCGTTGCCGTAAAGTGTTGCCTCCGCCTCGGAGTTCACTTCGTCAGCATCCACTTTGAAGTCTGTGATCGTCCCTCCCGCTGGCGCCATGGCCAGGTACGATGTCACCATCGAGTAGTTGTGGGACTCGGGCAGCAGGCCCGTGATATAAGCAGGAAGCTCGTTTTTCATCTGCTCGAGTGTCGTCGTGTTGTGCAGCGTGACTGTAACCTGGTAGCTCTTCGTGCCGTCAGCATTCACGGTAGGCTCGCTCACGTTGCTCCGCATGTCGAGGTACCAGTCAAGCTTGGAGCCCGTCTTGTCATAGATATAGAAGCCTGTGACGAGGTTGTGGGAATCCTTGTTGACCTCCCCCTCTGCACCGAGTGCCGTGATGGCCGACTCTTCATCTGTATCATCCATGTAGATGAGGAAGCGACCCTGAGAGACGCCATCCTCTACGGTCTGCGCCAAATCTGCCGTGCTGACAGATCCGAGTAAGCTCATGACCTTGTTCATGGCAAGGCTGGCAACCTCAGTGAAGAAGGGATCCTGCTCGTCCGTAGGCAGGTAGTACGTCTTGTTGAGAAGGACCTCTGCGGCATTCGTGCCATCCACAACCGACCCATCATCCGTCGTTACGCCGCCCGTGAGGCTCAAGAGGCTTTGAAGGAACACCGGATCTATTGCAACAACGCCGTCGACCTTGTCGTTTCCCTCTGCTTCCCAGCACCACTTCATGAGCTGGGCTGCACGCGGGAAGCTCGGCACGGCATTCACGTCTCCCGGTGCGAACGTGGCGCCTGTCTGCATGATGTCATTCACGATATGGTACTCCTCGTCCGTGAGAGGAATCGTACCTGGTGCGAAGTGAGTGCCCACTGCCTCGAAATTGCCGAGGGTGATCCGTCCGTTGTCGATCGTGAGAAGCATGCGCGCACCCGGGAAGCCGCCTGTAGAGCGGATCTCAGAGTTGTTCTGGGCAACGACGAGATAGGTGCGCGCCCCGTCGGCGCCGAGCATGGCAGGCAAGGTCGGCGCAACTGCTGCTGCACCCGTCGCTGCTGCATCAAGTTCATCGAGTGTCGTCCTTGCCTTCCCGATCGGGTCCTTCAGCTGGTCAAGCTTTGCTGTACCGAGCGCATCGACGCGCTTTGCAGCAGAGTCGATTTCGGGCTGGAGCTTCGAGACCGTATTGCAGAGCGTCTGGACCGTCGCGATATCGATCTTTCCGTCACTGAAGACCGACTTCATCGTTATGCCTGAGAGCTCCTGCGCAGCGGGAGTCACGACCTTCGAGGAAAGGTCATGTGCGGCCGAGGTAAGCGTACGCACGCTCGAGATATCGGGTCCGACGACCGGGACAAGCGTTGCTGCGCTCCAGAGCGGGCTGCGCGTCTCTTCCTCCATGGACGAGGAGAGACCTTCTATCTTCTCTGCGCTTGCCTGAAGCGAGGAGGTGTCACCTGAGGTGAGGCTCTTCGAGAATGCCGTGGCCTCGGGCACAAGGGAGGAGGCATCTGCCGCCACGGCCTTGGCACTCTTGTAGAAGAGATAGCCTGAAACGCCAAGTACCACGACGAGTGCGGCCACGACGCAGAGCACCGTGATGAGGGTCCTGTGTGACCTGTGGTGGTGATGGTCGTGAGGGACCTTGCTGAAGCCAGCTGCCGTATAGGGGTCCCAATCGGTCTGCACGCCCGGCATAGTTGTGCCAGCGCGGCTTTGGCCTGACTTCCCGCCTTCGGCCTCTCCATGCGCATTGGAGACTGCTCGAACGGGCTTCGGTCTCACGATGCGGGCCTGCGTCTGTCCCTCTTCCCGCCCACGGGAGTGCTTTCCCGCTCCCACATTGTGCCGTCCGTCATGCTGCATATGCTCTGCCATGAGATACGTTCCCTTCCACTCATGTCTGGCACTCATCAAACACGCTCCCGTATCAAGGAAGCTGCTGTCACATCAAGAAGGGCTGGCAGCAGCATGCCGCCAGCCCTTCTTGCAGCTCTTCCTCAGTACGGCAGCACAGTCCTACCTCTTTTGACTCCACGTTCCATACGGCATCCTGATTCCGTATCCAGCGCTCTTCAGAAACTCGCTCGTCTCGTCCGGCGAGGATGCGGCTTACCGGCAAGGTGGCTCCTCTTCTGCGGCAGCGGCTTCAGGTGCGGAGTAGCCACCTCCTCATGTACCGCCTCAACTTTGCGTGCAGCAGGGGCTGTGGTCCTGAAGCTCTACGACGCCTCGTTTCCGGCAAGCATCCCGTAGGAGACATTCCTCTTCTCGTGGTAGTAGCCGTAGTACTTGCCCGAGTTCTCCACGTCAGCGCAGTTCAAGACCATACCGATCACGTGGGCGTCTGCCTGCTGGAGCTGCGTGCGGGCATCAGCCACATCCTCGTGGTGAGCATAGCCCTGACACGCGACGAGAAGCGTCGCATCAGCGATGGAGGAGACTATAGCCGCATCGACGAACGCGTTCACAGGCGGCGTATCGAAGATAACGTAGGAATACATCGATGCCAGTATATCTGCAAGCTCGTGAAACCTCCGCGACTGCAGGACAGCTGCCGGATTCGGGATGCTTGGTTCTGCATCGAGGAGATACAGGTTCGGCATACCTGCCATGACAACTGCCTCCTGCACGGAACGGCGCCCGGAAAGGACAGAGTAGAGTCCATAGTTCCCGTGGGTTGCAAGCACACTGGCAAGGGAGCGACGACACATGTCGCACTCGATCATAAGGACAGGAGCGCCACTGGCAGCAAAGGCCTTGCCGAGGCCGACTGCTACAGTTGTCTTACCTTTGGACGGCACAGACGAGACGACGGCAAGCGTATGGATCGGCTTGTCGACCGACGAGAAGCGGATGTTTGCAGCAAGGGTCCTGGGCGCATTCTGCATGACGACCTTGCCGGCAGAGCCATTCTTCCTGGGCATCTCATCGTCCCCCTTCGATGGTCGGGATGCGGCCGATCACGGGCACATCGATGAGCTCCTCAAGATCCTCAGGCCCGCGGACACGGGTATTGAGCATGTCTGCCACGACGACAATTACGATTGCGGCAAAGAGGCCTACCAGGAATGCCACTACAGTATAAAGGAGACGGTTTGGGCCGGACGGAGAGATCGGTGCCTGTGCCTGGTTGATCGGGTTCACGGACCGGATGTTCATGACAGAACGGGCGACGTCTGAGACGTCCTTTATCATCTTGTTCACGATGTCTGCTGCCGTCTGTGGATCGGACCCAGTGACGGAAAGCGTGATGACACGGGATGTGGTCTCGCTCGTAACGTCCACCTTGTAGCCCTTGAGCTCCTCCACGCCCACCTCGGAACCTACCTGGTCCACGATACGGTCGCTCTTCAGGAGCTTCGCGACATCGTTCGTGAGCATCTGTGAAGCATTGAGGTCGGAGTAGAGGTTCGTGGAGCTCGAGCTCTCACCCTGTGCCAACACGTACATGCTGGCCGTTGCTGTATAGGTATTGCGCACGAAGAAGACGGAATAGAGCCCGACAACGAGGGCGCAGACCACAGGCAAAAGGATCACAAGCCTGAGATGTTTCTTCAGCAGGCGGAACAGTTCTAGCAAGGTCATCTATTGGACCCTCTCATGAAAACGGCGGTGCTTATTTTCAAACGTGTTTTTTTATTCTAGTCCACATCGTAAAAATCATTGGTTGATTCTTAAAGTTAGCGCAATATCTAGCAGCCCTAGGGAAACGATGATTAATTCGCCTCGATGAGGCCAGTGGAGCCGCACGCTGTATGACATCGGCTCAAAATGTCTCGAACTATGCAGTGCCCATACCCACATAAATGCCTATCTGCCTGCGGATATGTTATAATTACAGCAACGTATTCCAGCATATCCAAAAGGAAGATATGGGCAGCCAGATGAGCTTTTAGGACCTTAAATCCTAAGGTCTTAGGAAGAAGACCCGGCGAGAGGCATTCCTGGAGCGGATGGATGCGATCGTTGTGTGGGATAGCTGGATTGCACTGGTAGATACCAGCTACCACAGACAGGCTCTTGTCAGGCATGTGCGCGCTGTAAAGACGAAGCTTTAGGATGTATCCTGCTTTAGGTAATGTTTGCTCTCTTAAGACGAGGAAACCTAAGGATGCTATCCTGGATTGTCACTCCTGGCAGCGCTTCTGTGCACGCAGACCTCATGCAAGCACAGGTGCCAGATGCTACGACGAGCGCGAAGATGCGCCATAGCCTTAAAGCGGCAGGGACTCGGTAAAGCTATGCTTCACGACCTGAACTTAGAAGCTTGAAAAGGCAGGGATCACGGCGCGGGGCGGCTCTATTGTGGACGCCACCTTCATCTGGGCCCTAAAGCTTAACGAAGAACAAAGACCACACACGTAACCCTTAAAGCGCACCAGTCCAAGAAAGGGGGAGCCTGGCGTATCGGATACAAGGCGCATATCGGCGTGGATGCCGCAGGCGGCCTTGTGCATGCTGTAGAGACGACCGCCTAGAATGTGTCCGACATATCCTGTGGCACATGCACTCGTAAGGGAAGATGACAGGTTCTGCTATGCAGACTTTAGGCTATATAGGTATAGCGAAGCGCCCTTAAGGTCACAGCAGACCCACACCTCTCATCTATGCGCTAAAGCGTTGCTAAGAAAACCTTCGACCATAAAGGGCCTTAACTGTGCACTCTTGTCCGAGAAAGGCATCGAGTCCAGGAAGGCATCCGTTCGCTCAAAGGCAGAAGCACCCTTCCTTATCGTGAAGCGCCGCTTCTGCCCCTTAAGGAAGCGCTACAGAAGGATAGAGAAGAACTCCTGTATACTCAATGTCTGCTTCGCCCTTGCAAACCTTACCCATGTGCATCTTTTGCCGGCAGGCTGCACCTCCCGGCTCTCAGAGTCGCTTGATCCGTCTTGGAGCCTTCTTGCGGTGCATGGGGCAGGACAGATGTAAGGATAGCGGCTCCTGCACGTGCTGGATGAGCATCCTTCCCTGCCTTTCCCGCATTCCGGCCTAGAAAGGCCACGTGGCTGGTCCTTTCTGGCACATCATTGGGAATTAATCATTGTTTCCCTAGATTTCAGACTTCAAGCGAACAGCTCCGGAAGACAGCTGTACATGTTCGGATGGGTGGTAGAACCTGTGACGTGGGGGCCGTAGAGGCCGGTCCGTTTCCACGCTGCAAAAAGAAGCTGATGCGGCATGTCCAAAAGATCCAAAAAGGGCTCCTTGCTGCTTTCGGTGGATAGCGTATGACAGCTGCATCCGGGCGGTGAAGTCTAGTTTCCCGAGCCTGAAGAAGATCACGGTCTTGAAGTAGACCGTGATCCTGAAGCCCCTGGCGGCGCTCCCGGTCGACTGGGCAACGGAGTTGAACCTTCTGGGGAAGGCGATGGCAACAAGGTCGTTCACGCAGGCATTGCCATGACTGGCAACGAGGACCTCCCTCTCCCCTACGCCGTTCGAGCCGAGTGGGTCGTCCGGCACTGTGCAGCAGGTCGGCTTCTCCCAATGCCTGGCCTCTCATCGTCCCCCTCGTACATGGCATCGCCGATGTACGTCAGCCCGCCAGCCGCACAGTCCATGAGTATCCCATCGTCATCGGAACCGGCCCCCCTCGGCAGCTCGCCGATACTCCCCTCTACCTCCTGATGAGCTTCTGGTCCACAGCAGGCATGCCCGCCTCTTCCGAGACATAGTGCTCGAACGTCATGTGCAGATCGTACTTGTCGTGCAGACCCGCAATGGCCTTTTCACCATCGGAGAGACATAGTGCGCATCGATCGCCGCCTGTTCGACCCAGAAATCGATCAGAAGGACCGTCTCGGGGTCGTCGAAGGAAATCCAGTACTCGTACCTCAGGTTGCCAGGCTCCTTGCGGATAGTGTCGACCGTGCCTGACGTCTCCATTTCCTGGACGAACTTCCTCGCGCTGTCGTTTGTCCCCGTATACCTCACCTTGCGTATGACAGGGCAGCAGCTTCTGCATCTTGACGAGGGCATCATCAGCGCAGGCGTCCTTTGCCTCATCCTCGCGCCTCGAGGCTCTCTGTCTCTTCTCACAGCAGGCATCGTGCCGTTCGGCCTCGGATGTGTCCCCATCTGTCCGCAGATGGTCCAGCTCACGCCCTCCCACTTCGGCACGGAGCATGCCCAGTCGCTCATGGCCTTCAGATGGCATGCGCCTACATAGGGTCGCTTCCCCTACCTTCCCTTCTCACATCTCTCCCGCTGCCTCACGTCCTGCAACTGCATGCGCAGAGCTGGCACGAGCATCTGCCTCGAAGAGCTGGGAGACAACACAAAAACATTCCGACTCTTGACCCTGCATAGGAGCTTGCAGCAAAAGAAGCGAGCCATTGAGAATGGCAGAGCCGGCGGGGCCGTTCATGGGAGCTTGGTCTCGGCCACCTCGGCTCGTCTCTGCCGTCTGCAGCAATCACCTGGGACAATAGCAGAATCAGCCACCTCTATAGACCGATTTTACTGCACTATCGCCTAGCGCTTTTTCAGCTGGGCATGGCGAGCTGCAGAAAATACGGCTCGCCAGATTGAACGAGCCTGCCTCGCACTACATCTATTGCCCAGTCCCGAGCTCTGTGTACTTCTTCGAGCAGCTACGGCTGAGCGCGACCGGATGCTTCTGTTCGTTCACGCAGGGTTTGACACGCATGATCTCGAGCGGATTGAGCCCACAGGCACGTGTCATCTGAAAATAGCAGGAGTAAACTTCAGCAAGCTCCTGGCAGAGCTTAGTTGTGCGTCTCCCAAACCACGCCCCGACCACCAGAACGACTCGAAAAGCTCTGATTCTTGATCCTCGGATGATGTGCCGCCCATGTATGGCTCGGCATCAGATGCAGAAAGACATATAGAGCGGGAGATAAACTCGGTTGCCAAGTCTTTTAAACTGGCCCGGGTGCAAGACGAATTCGTTGCCAATGCGACTGGCAAAATGCTTCTGGAAGTCATCAAGGGAGATGATCGAATACGTCTTGGTGGATTTAGCCTCAATGGGTGCAATGCGCGGCTTGCCGGCAGCATCTGAAAAGCCCTTTGTTATCAGAAAATCTATCTCTCGCGGTCGCGGGCGCTTTCTCTCCTCGCGCGGAGGTTCGTTCCATGAATAATAGTAAAGAGGCCGTCCTCCTGCGCGTAGCTGTTGGGCTATAACGTTCTCTACGAACATGCCCCGATTGATGGAGAGCCTGCCAAACTGCAGAGCACGATAGATCTGCTCGGTTTCTGCTCCCTCGTCGAAAACGCTCGACACAAGAAGTCCGGTATCTCCCATATAGCATTTGAGCGAG
The DNA here is from genome assembly GCF_018128285.1 of Atopobium sp. oral taxon 416. NCBI lineage: Bacteria > Bacillati > Actinomycetota > Coriobacteriia > Coriobacteriales > Atopobiaceae > Atopobium > Atopobium sp. oral taxon 416. The sequence goes on along the minus strand of NZ_CP072380.1, from coordinate 287,325 downwards.
CTGTCCTCGCCTTCATCTGCGGTAAGCTTGAATCCGACGTTTGGATCGTTGCATAGTCGGCAAATGTTCACATAGTGTGCGTCTTCAAGCCACCGAAGCGCTGATTCATATTGACGATAGCGGCTTCCCTTGCCTAAGGAAGAGAACTTGAAGCGTTTGCTCCCCTGAGAGAGCTGACCCGGAATACCCATGAAGATGGAGTAAGCCCTGCGCGCATCCTTTGCACCGAATTTCTCGATGTCTTCAGCGTAGAGTGCCAATATCTGTCTCTTGGTCTTGTCGCTTTGCATGAAGGTTGCGTTCTCAATGAAATCGCTGACTGATTGCGGCATACCCCCTACCAGCATGTATTCATTAAAGAGTCGTGTACATTGACGATGCAGGCTGTCTGGCAGCGGCTCGAAGGCATCTCGGCAGCGGCGAATCTCGTCTGCAAGATTCCTGCGCCCTAATGCCCACAGGTACTCCTCGAAATCAAGCGGCCACAGCTCCGCACGCTCCTCCTCCGAAGGAATGACAATGTCCTGGACATTCTTGCGTATGGAAATCAGCGAACCCGTCTCCATGTAATCAAATCTGCCATCAGCGACTAGATGCTTAATCATTTCACGAGCAACCGGAAAACGCTGCACTTCATCGAAGACGACCAGCGAATGACGAGGAACCAGTTCAACACCGAAATAGAGCTGAAGCATGCGCAGGAGCGTATCGATATCCCCTCGATGCTCGTTGAAGATATCCCGCACATCTTTATCAACCTGCGAGAAATCAATGAAGAGGCTCGATTCGTATTCATTGGCTGCGAATGCCTTGACGAGCGTGGTCTTGCCCACCCGTCGAGCACCTTCTATCAACAGCGCGCTTCTGCCATTCGACTCGTTCTTCCAGTCGAGCAGCGTTCTATAGAGCTTTCTCTCGAACATGATCATTGCTCCGTCACGTTAGCCATTGTAGATATCACTCATTATATGGGATTACTGCAATATCAGTCACCTATATCTCCCCAATTTACTGCAAAATCAACCACCTCTGTTGCCTTATTTCTTCGCAATATCGCTTACCTTTTCCAGGTTTTGCATATGAGCCACAATGGTGCTCTCGCAGGCTCTCTGCTCCTTCTCACAGCAGGCATCGTGCCGTTCGGCCTCGGATGCACTCCCATCTGTCCGCAGATGGCCCAGCTCACGCCCATTACAGTGAGAGACGGTCCCTAGGAGCCTCTCCAAGCTTTGGGGTTTTCGACAATGCATTGCCTGCGGATTCCCTAACCTTGTATATAGCCCCTGAAGGGGCTGCTGGCCGACCTCCCCCGGACAGCCGTGTGCCCCTGTCTCTTACGAAGGCCCGAGGGGATGTTGCTGCCAAGGGATGGTGGTCTGTCTGAGAACGGCTGATAGGGATGTGCCACACGATAAGCAGGGTAGTGTGGATGTCGTCCCTCAGACACGCTGGCCTGCCGGCAAAAGAGGAGATGACCACCATGGAGTGCAAGCAGAAAGACTAGTTCGGGCCGCAGCGCTTCTATCTCGGGATAGATGTCGGGAGGCCATTCCTCCGGGCAGTGAACCTGAAACTGGGTGGCACCATCGCGATCAGCCGCAGGCAGGACAGGTGCCAGGAGAACATCGAGGCGCTGCTCGACGAGGCAGGATCGGGCGCCCTGGTCAATTGTGGACCAGAAGAACAACATCGGCTTGCTTATCGTGTACAGGTGGTGCGCGAAAAGGATTGATGTTAGATACCTTCCCGGGGAAGGCGATGAAGTACGCCCGGGAGATGTTTCCCGGAACGGTCAAGAACGACCGAACAGATACCGATCTCATCGCGCAGGCAGGGATCGGCAGCAGGACGGCCATCAGGCCGATCGCCGAGACCGACGACCTCAGCACCTGCGTCTCGCTGCTGTCCTTGCAGCTCTCATATGCCACGAGGCGCTCCGGCCTGCAACAGGCTCCATGCGGTGCTTCTTAAGTCCGAGCCGCAGCGGACCTCTCGAGCGCATGGCAGCTCGTGGCCATGGCCGACGGAGGGGCAACAGGGCTTGCCGCTGCAGGCAGGAGGTACTACTGCACGCTGTGCGCGAGACAGGGCGTGCCTGTACAGGCAAGGGATGCCTTCTGGAAGCTGTCCGCGCTCTTCCCCTCGTCCTTCCATCCCGATGCAAAGGACATGCTGGCAAGTAGCCTTGCCAGGGAGATCCTTGCGGCCAGCTCCGAGAGGGCAAAGCTCTTCTCCAAGCTGGGCCGCCTGCTCCAGGACGATAAGACCTACCGCTGCCTGCTCACCATCTTGGGGATAGGCCCCAAGAGCGCCTCGGCGCTCGCCACCTCGCTCTTCCTAAGAGACAGCAAGCTCGCTGCATACTGCGGCCTCGTGCCTGCGGACCACGACTCAGGATCGTCCATCAGGTCGCAGAAGGATGCCCGCGGAGGCAACAAGGCGCTCAAGAACCTCCTCATATTCAGCTGCAACTCCCTCGTGGGGACGAAGAGGCGCTTCGGGAGGTACTACGATGCCTGCGTGGCGCGGGGCATGAGGTACAACAAGGCGCTCAAGGCAGTGGCCCGCAAGAGGTTGCGCGTCATCTATGCAGTGATGCGCGACCGGGTGCCATATGTGGAGCCGCCAGTGGACAATGTAGAAAAATCACCTGCTATGGCTTGACAGGACTATAGGGACACCCCCCCCACTTCGGCACGGAGCATGCCCAGTCGCTCATGGACCTTCAGATGGCATACGCCTACATAGGGTCGCTTCCCCTGCCTTCCCTTCTCACATCTCTCCCGCTGCCTCACGTCCTGTGACTGGCATGCGCAGAGCTGGTGCGGGCATCTGTCTCGAAGAGCTGGGAGACAACACAAAAACATTCCGGCTCTTGACCCTGCACAGGGGCTTGCAGCAAAAGAAGCGAGCCATCGAGAATGGTAGAGCCGGCAGGGCGTTCATAGGAACTTGATCTCGACCACCTCGGCTCATCTCTGTCGTCTGTAGCAATCACCTGGGGCAATAGGAGGATCAGCCACCTTCGTGGGCCTGATCTGCTGCACTATCAGCTGCCCATTTACGACCTCAAATGTCCGGCTGTAGAGCATGCAGTCTCGCAGATGGAGCCAAACCTATTCATACCCTCCTATCTCAAGCAGCTGTCAAGGAGCGGTCAAGCTGATGGAAGCTGCCAAAAAGCCTACATCAGGCGCTTTGCCCTGTTCAGCTCGGTGTTTGTCGACGAGCCGGAGAAGTAGGACAACCCGGTGCTCGCAGGCATCGCGAACTATAGCATCGCGAAGTTCTTCGCCGACCAGTGGCTCATGCGCAACTCGGGCCTGTACTACACGATCGTCCAGCCCGGGGACCTCGTGGACGAGCCCGTCAGCGGAAAAGTCCGTCCCGAATGCAACCCCGAACGTGGCGGCAGCGCTCGCCGGCGTCCTCGAAGCCAGGAACACCTACGGGAAAATCATCAAGATATCGAATGGCAATACACCCGTCGCAGAGGCGATAGCGTCCATGTGAGAGCAGGCCTGGCAGGATGGACGGCATGCGTGGCTTCGAGGCAGAGGATTACAAAGCTTTCGAGATATTCGATAGCCGGTAGCGCCGGAATGGCAGATCGGCGACGGCGTCTACGGCGGATGGGAACCGCATTGGATGTTCGCCGGGGAGATTCTGAATGCGAAGGGGCGCGGCATGCGTACGCGAGCATATATCGTACAACTTCCACGCCACGAGCCAGCGGACGGCCTAGGGAAACGATGATTAATGCCCATGCCGGCCGCAAAAGGCCACATGGCTGGTCCACTTTGGCACATTATTGGGAATTAATCATCGTTTCCCTAGGGAGAGAAGCACCACATCCGCAAGCGACTGGAGCACGAGCGTGGCGAGATTTCCAGTTACGACCAAAGCAACGTTTCAATAAAAGACCAAAGTGGCTTACGCCACCGATGATTTCGAAAGCGGCCTCTCGTTTGAGAGCGAAGCGCGACACCATAGGCGTCGTGCCACAATATCTACCCCACCAGCACTTTTTTAATCTGCGGAGACCAACCGCACGAATAGCGTCAGGAACTTGCAGCGCCCAAGACTCGGCAAGCTGACCAAATTGTCCTCGAACGCGACGTCTCCGCTGCGATGCTCCCTGAGGTCGCACAGATAGGCTTCTCTCACCGGACGCGAGAACTTCAGGGTCGCTGTTGAGTCCTTATCAAAGAAGCCGTTGAACAGGCGAATGATGAACCCATCAGATTCACAGTCTTCTGAAACCTTCACCGCGGAGACGATTGAATCTCCCTCGAGCTCAAAGAGCGAGCCCGTCCGAGAGCGCCACCCGTCGACCTCGGGCTCCGAGAAGATCAGCCTTCCGTTGAGGAACTCGGCATACTCATAGGCACGGAGCTCGCCGTCGTAGGAGCGAGCCTCCTCGGCCACGCGCTCGTCGTCGACACTACCGTCGAATAGAAGCAAACCAAGGTCGAAGTTTATTGGCCCCTGCAGCTGTGCGTCAGGCGTCTCCATCGTCCTCTCGCCCGAGGCGCGCCCAGGACGATAGAGAAGGTCCTCCTTTCCCATGAACCCATAGGTCCTGAACAGGGTGAGACATATCTTGTTCTCCTCGTCCCCGACGATCTGGTATTCGCGAACCCCCCTTGGCAGCGCTGCGATGCCTCTCGTCCCATTGCCAAGCGCCACGTAGCTCTGTGTGGGCTCAATCGCAACCGGCATCTCCTGCCAGGTCTCTGCGTTCTGACGCCAGTTGGCAGGAAGCGCGGATTCGCCTTCGGTCGCGTCCTCATTCTCCTTGCCGAGGGAGGCGTTGTAGAGCGCCATCTCGCGAGCGTGCACGTTCTCACGTCTGATGGCCCCGAACTGCTCATCGGCAAAGTTGAACTTCGTCGCCATCTGGGCGTCGAAGAGGATGCACAGGCGATGCGAGAGAACATGGTTCTCGACATGAACCTCGAGGTCAATGATACGGGAGCCACGCCTAAGTGTAACGGTGAGTCGAACGGAGAGGTTGGCAGAGCGGATGCCCCTCGCCCTCTCGCCCAGGTCCTTGGGAACGCTCATGGAGAAGTCGATTGTGGCCCTTTGGTAGATATCGGAGCCCTCGATCGACACTTCCGGTCTACCCTCGTCCGAGCGGACCACCAGATCCTGCATCGGAGGGGAATAGTTAAAGGAGTCGCCGTCATCACCGCTCTCAACTAGGACGGCCTGGTGGTCGTAGACGTAGCCGTTCGCACGGTCTTCGACCCTGAGCGTGCCATCAGCGTTGATAGAGATCCGGTAGTACTCGTTCTCCAGTACGTCGTCCCTGTCAAGCTTCCTTAGCGGACGAGCGGAGCACTCGTTCAGCACCAGGCGATACTGCGCGTAACCCATCGCGGGAACCCCATGCGCCTCGATTGCCACCTCTGCATCGAGAACCTTGTTTGGAACGTATGGCTTCCTACTGGGATCGAACCTTATCATCTGGGAAAGCACGTAATCCGTCAGGTCCCTGCTACTCAGGATCGTGTATACGACTGGATTGCCCTTCTCGTCCAGAATCTTGAAGTCCTCACCTGGAAGATACATGTGCTCAACGACTACGCCGCCGCGCGGACGCGCATCGGAGTTGAAGACCGTGACGGTCATTGGGGCACCACCCGAGTCCACGCTCGTGGCAATCAGGCGGCTGTGAAGTTCGACGAGGCTCGTGGCAATGTCCATCGCCTGCCTGTAGCGAAGCCCGACGTCCGCATTGACGAAGTCCGCTACGCATGACCCCATCGAGTCATGGGCTGCATTCTCGAGCAGGAGCTTCCAGACATGCTCAACGGCCCTCTTTGGATATTCGTTTCCGAGGCTGGCCGAGAGCGAGAGCGTCGGCTCCAGTACGTTCGCGACATAGAACTGGGCTTTCGTGTTCAGCCTCTTGAGGTCCGAGCGCGAGGACCAGATTGAACGGTGGATGCGCATGTGCTTGGCATTCAGCAGTTCACCGTGCACCTCCTCAAGCTTCACGCCCTCCCGGTCCACCGCCTCGCGAAGGTCTGCAAGATACTCGGGGATGCTGCTCATCTTGTACGTGTTGTCGGGATCGCGCTTCGCACGCTCCGCAACAAGCTCGGGAAGGTTCCGGCGGATAGGAGCCTGATCGAAGCCGCAGGGAAAATAGACGTGCTCGGTAGCATATCGTGGAGCAAGCCTGTCCAGACACTGCTCGCGCCACCACACATCGTTCTGGTCAGGATCCTCGGGCACATTGCCGCCGATGTAGTAGCCATTCGGCATCTGCGTCGCGAACACAACGGTGCCATCATCCCCACGCCACATGAAGTTTAGCTTCTCGACCATATCATTCGACACACCACGCCAGAAGAGGGTATCCTTGAAGCCCGCCTGGCGATAAATCTGGGGCATGTTGCCCGATTGGCCAAACGAGTCTGGCATGTAGCCCACGCGCATGTATGGCCCAAGCTTCTCACACCTCCTCATCCCGTAGAAGAGATTCCGGACGATGCTTTCACCGCTTGCCAATATCTCATCGGTCTGCGTGTACCAAGGCCCAACCACCAGGCGACCGTCGCACACCAGGGTTCTAATGCGACTCTCGTCCTGCGGTCTCCAGGCGAGGTAATCATCCAGGAGAGAGGCCTGACCGTCGAGCATCCATGTCTTGAAATCGGGATTCTTCTCCAAGGTGTCGAGGACGTCGGCGAGGTCCTTCATGAGATAGACCTTCGATCTCGAAGTCGTGAAGTACCACTCGCGATCCCAGTGCGAGTGAGGCACAACGTGGATAGTCCTTCTCATACTCACCCCATCTCACGCTTCGTTGCCAGATCCAACAAAGGCGGCACGGCCCCGACCATGCAGACCGCAAAGCCGTGCCGACTTACAATCGGCTTCCGAGAACCTCGGCCGTACTACTCGAACGAGATCTCGATATCATCCTCGTCGACGCTCTCCTCCTCGGCGTCAGGGTCAACGTTGAAGTCAACCAACGCCGTAGCAACAAGGGCAATGAACAGGCCACCAACCGCGATGCCGATGAGGTAACCCCAAGGATTCTGCATCGTAATTACACCATACCAACCACCTAAGGGAGGAATCGTGGCATCAGAGCCAAGGAGGGCACAGACAGTGGCGCCAAGCGCGGAGCCAATAACGTTGATCGGAATCAGGCGTGACGGCTTGACCAGAGTGAATGGGATGGCACCCTCGGTGATGCCAATGAAGCTCATAACCCAGTTGCCAGAGGCAGAGTCACGCAGGGAATCAGAGAAGCGAGCCTTGCGGATGACGGCAGCGATTGCATAACCCAAGGGCGGGATGGTGATTGCGCAGTTGATGAACACACTCGGGGTGTAGATACCCTCGGCAAGAAGTACGTTGCCTGCCATCCAGGCAGCCTTGTTGACGGGGCCGCCCATATCGAAACCTATCATCGCACCGAGCACAGCGGCCATGATAACCTTGCTGGTACCACTTTTGCACATGGTCTCAAGCCAGGCGACAATCGCATTGTTGATTGCTGAAAGTGGAGTGGCAAGGATTACAGCAACGATGGCAACCAGCCCAGTGGCCAGAAATGGAAGGACAACATTTGGCATGACTGCCATGTACTTCTCCTGCACGTGAATGCGCTTGATTGCCCAGCGCACCGTGTAGCCGCCGATGAAGGCGTAGATAACGGCTCCAATGAAGCCGGCCTTCGTGGAAGTAGCCATGGCTCCGCCGACCAGACCCGCGGCAAGGCCGGGCTTATCCGCAATCGAGTAGCCAACGAATGCGGCGAGAACGGTATTGACAAGACCGATGCCTGTCCAGCCAACCTGCTGAAGCCGATATAGGAATCCGGGGAAACCTGTCAAATCATCCGTAAGAGAGGTAACTCCCATTGCAAGCCCAATAAGCGTTGGGATTGCGACGACCAGCGACGAGCCGATGATCATTGGCAGCATGTAGCCAATGCCCGTCATCAGGTGGCCTTTCGCCTCTTTAAAGAACTGCTTCATATTTCCTCACCTTTCGTCCCGCGGACCGGGGCCCGCCCAATAACTGCCGAAGGGATTACTTGCCCTGATATGCTCTCGCGGCGCTGGCACACTTCTTCAACACAGCCTCCGGAGCCTTGATGCAGGTGTTGATGTCCACGCGCATTGTCGGCTTGCCTTCAAAGCGGTCCATCTCCCTGATCTTCTGGTCGGATGCAATCACGACGAAGTCGGCTTGGCTCGCCTCCTCGCGAGACACCTTGTTGATGGACCCCATGGCACCCTGCTGCTCGATCTTCACGTCCCAACCGAGCTTCTCGCCGGCCTTCATGAGCGCCTTCGCGGCCATTGGCGTATGCGCGAGACCAGCCGGGCAGGCAGACACTCCTACGACCTTCATCTCTCGTCACTCTCCTTTGCAATGCAATCGTTGACGTATGAGACAAGCTCATCCGCTGTTCCGAGTCTCTTGACCGTCTCTTTGAAATCGTCTTCTAGAAGGCACGTCGCCAATGCGGAAAGCATCTTCAGATGCGAGCCTCCCTCGTCGCCATCCGGTGAGACCAACGCGAAGAGGCTCGAGACGCCCTCGCCATCGAGGGTCTCCCACTCCAATGGATGCTTGGTCCTCACGTAGAACATGGAGGGGCGACTCACCACGCTAGTCTTGGCATGCGGTATCGCAAATCCGTCCATCAGCCCCGTCATGCCCTCCTCTTCACGTTCGGCAATTGCATCGCAAAGGCTGGAAGCGGAGTTGGTGACGCCCACCTTCTCGGCCATCTTCGAAACGCATTCGAAGACGTTGCGCTTGCTCTTGGCGTCAAGGTCAAGAAACACGTGGTCAGGTGTAAAGATTTCGTTGCTCTTGCTCACCAGATCCCCTCTCCAAGGCGGAAGTCCTTCTCCTTACATCCAGATGATGGGTTGAGATGCACCCTCTTTCAAGCTTCCGGACTTCCACTTATGCCGGAAGTCAAAAACGCATAAGTGCTATCGTTTTCCAGTTGCAAGTGGAAGATCGGGATATTCAGAGTAGGAGAATGGCCCCTATACTTGGTCTGAGTAGAAGTGTGGCGATGCACCATGAGCAATTAGGACGTTTACCGTGGAGGGGGGCCACGATGTTCGGTAACAAGCGATTAGACAGGACCTTCGAAACGATCCAAAACTCTGACTACACCCCCGCCGACCTGCTCGCAAAGACCTCTGGCGTCACTGAGCGCACGGTACGTTCGGACATTGCCAAGATCAACCAAGCTCTCGAGGGACAGGGCGGGAGCATCATCATGAAGCGGGAACGCGGCTATCACCTCGTGATTGACGACCAAGTCTCGTACGAGTGCTTTCTCTCCCAAAGCCTACACTCCACCAGAGGGCAACCCGACCTTTCCGATGTTGACGATCGGATTCGGTTCCTACTCAGAGCGCTCCTCGAGAGCTCGACATACATTTCCTACGAGAGCCTCGCCGACATGGTGTTCGTCGAGGAAAACACGTTGCAGGGTTACGTGCGCCAGCTACGAGGGCTGCTCTCGCCGTACGACCTCGTGCTGGTAAACAAGCCGGGTCTTGGCACCAAGGTAATCGGTATGGAATGCGACAAGCGCCGCTGCTATGTCGACAAGGTAATCGTCAGGAACTCGAAAACCTACGTCAAGGGCTTCACTAATGACGAGAAGTGCCTCTTCCCCAACCTCGACCTGGACCGCATTGAGAGGGTCGTCTCTGAGTACCTGTCCCAGGCGAACGTGATAACCACCGATTACGGGTTCAAGAACTTCCTCATCCATGTGGCTCTGATGGTTAACAGAATCAAGAATGGCCACACCGTCGAGTCGACTGGCATACTCAATTCATCGGGACGAACGGCACTCCTCGTAAACGATCTCTGCAACAGGCTGGAGTCCGAGTTTAAGATTCGCATCAACGACGCAGAGAGGGACTATCTGCATCTCCACCTGCTCGCCAACACCGAACTCGCCGCCTCGGACGCAGATGGCAGGCTCTTCCAAGCAGACATCACTAAGATGCTCCAGATCATCTGGGAGGACTACGGGTTCGATCTACGTGACGACATGATGCTGAGAAAGAACCTCCTCCAACATCTCTCCCTCACCTTTGGGGCGAGGGACTACAAGATCATCAAGAGAAACCCCATGCTCAACACAATCAAGACGAATTTCCCCCTCGCATTCGAGATTGCCCTCACAAGCACGAGCAAAGTCTTCGACACCGATCCTTACAAGCTCACAGAAGACGAGGTCGGATATGTTGCTCTCCATCTTGGAGCGTCCATCGAGCGCAAAAGCGAGGAGCCTAAGGGGAAATATCGGGTTCTTGTGGTGTGCAGCTCGAGAAGGTCCATCTCACAGATGTTAGAAAGCAGAGTCGAATCATCGTTCGGAAACAAGGTGCAAGTAATGGGCGTGCTCTCCTACCACGAGCTCAACGACCTCCCCAAAGATGCCCTGAGCGAGATTGACCTCGTCATTTCCACTGTGCCATTGGAGGGGTTCCCTGTACCCAGCGTGCTCGTAGACTTCACGATTGGCCCCTCCGATGTGCAAAAGGTCGACCGCGCGCTTGGCACACTTGATGAATCGCGAGAGTCCGATATTACGGGCTTCTTCGACTCAAGGCTCTTCCTGCAGCTCAGCGAACCACTCACCAAGGATGAGGTCCTCGGCAGACTCGCGGAACGTTTGGAGTCGACCGGCGACGTCGATGAAAGCTTCCTGCCACTCGTAATGAAGAGAGAGGAGCTCTCGAGCACGGGAATGAGCGCCTCCTTCGCCATCCCCCACTCGATGAGACCCGTCAGTCGCAGGACCATGGTCGCGGTTGCCATCCTGCTCAGCCCTATTTACTGGGACGAGAATTCCCCTGAGGTGCGCATCGTCTTCCTCCTCGCTGCGAAGCTAGGTGACAAGACGAACATAGAGAGCCTGTACGACCTTCTCATTGACGTCACCAACAGCCGCCGAAACCAGCAGCGCATCGTCGCAGCAAAGGACTTCGACGAGTTCATTCAGGTCCTGAAGAACCGTGACCACACACAATAGAGCACAATGTGCGCCTGCGCCAACCAGTAGAAAGTGAAGGCGAGACGTGTGCTGATTCATACGTCATGATTGGAAAACGGGCCTCAACAGTTCAAGACAACTCCTAGTGCAATTTGCAAGCACTTGAGCCATACGCCCCTTCATTATTGGCCTGATACCGAGGTATCCCTCTCGTGCGCTCAGCGGGATATCATCGTTTGTCGCCTTCAGCTCGGAACAGGAATTGCTTGCGCATGCTAGAATGCGCTTCCAATATTCCCGTGCTCAAATCATCTTCCTGAAGGATGGGAGTTGCATGAAAGCAAATCGTTTGGGACGCAGGGTACCCTGTCGGCGACAATCGTCGCATGGGTGCTGGTGGCACTTGTCGTCTGCGGAACCGTGTTCTTGAGGCTCCAGGCAGAATCCTCTCAGGTCAGCTATACCGAGGTTGAGGTACGTGTGGTCAGTGTGAGACGAGAACATCTCTAGTAGGCATTCTTCAATGGCAAAATTACACCGTCCGCCATTGTCACTGTCAAATATGACAGGTCACCCGATAGCTTAAGAACAGCTCTTGGGCTACAGGGGGCACTACCATTACTGCCTGCGAAAGCGGTGGAGAACTCTATGCCAACCCCCAACGGCATCTGGGCAGATACCCCGATGGGATACGCATACTTTGCCGGGATTGGAATCTCGTTCGTCCTTCTCATCGGCGCGCTTACGTGCACGACATACTATCGCCGCGGCAAGCTCGGCAAGCTCACAGCGGCCGGTTCGGGAGAAGGGTCGGCTGCGAAGGGAGAAGTGACTGCGGGGTCGTCAAGTACTTCGAGACCAGCGGCATCCGTTGGTCTCTACGACAGTATCGGCTCGCAGGCCGACGAAAAGGTCGAGCCCTTCACGATGGATTCCTACGAGTGGCACTACGACAGCGCTCTGAGTGCCTACCGCGCTCGTCACCGCAAGGGTCCCGATGACATCACTGATGAGGACGACGAAAGGATCTGGGAGAGCAGCGCCCTGTACATCAGCTGCTTTGTGAACTGGCTCATCTCGCACGACTTCATCGAGCCTTACGACGAGGAAAGCCAGAGGCTGCAAGATAGCGTGCGCAGGCGCGAGGACACGCCTTATGCCTATCTCAACTTAATGCTCGATGGCAAACTTTACTGCAGCGGCATCCGGTGGTGCACGGCTTTGTCGACGTATACTACGATCCCATCTACCTCCCTGCCATTCAAGACCGCTTCGAAGGGAAAAGTGAGCTTTATACGGCCCTGTTCTCCTGGGGGGAATGTGACAAGGTGTACGCCGATATCGAGCGTGACTGCCGTGCGTTTTTCAAGGAGCGCTTCATGGGCATGGCGCGTCTCATCTCGGGAGAAGACGAGCGGGTCGCGTCCGATCTCAAGCTGTACTTCGACACCCCTGAGGAATTCATAGCCAGATACGAAGATGAGCTCTACGAGTGCGGCATGATTGGAGTCGATAGCGATAAGGCCGAACTATACAAAATCGATGGCAGCTTGATTATCATGCTTATCGACATGCTGTACGATGCCGACTATGTCTGCGAACTCAACTGGAAGGTGGAGCTGGACGAGCTGATCCCAGGCCTTGCCCATCTGCATCATGTGGAAGATTTAGGTGTCGCGTGGGGATAAGGTCGAGCGCAAGCTTAACCGCACGATACCCAACGGGAGCACCGAGACATGGACGCAGTCGATAACGCAACACGAACTGGCGCTGCGTGGGCTTTCCTTGGGATACTTTGATATTGACAGCGACGACTACATGTTCTTTGTCGCATCGCATGAACAGGCAAAACAGCTCTCACGACTCGCACACGAGACCGATGTGAAGATGCGCTTTGCGCAGGTCAATGATATGTACCACTAACAAGGAGAGTTCTGTGACGCTCACGACCGACCACGAAACGAGAAATGGAAAAGACACAGACATACATGACGATTGCCGCGAGGAGCTCTCACTAGTGCCAGCATCATCGAGTAGAGGGAATTTCGCGATTTTTCACCTGGAGTCGCCTGCATCACGCGCCGTCTCGACAACGACGTCGAGAACCGCGTTCCTCCTTCGCCGACAGTTAACCCTCTCGCAGTCCTTCACTATTTGTAGAGATGGGATTTTATTGTTGTACTTTGCCATCGCTAGGGAAACTGCATTCTTTACTTCGGCTGCCTGAGCATATCGAGGAGTAGCAGGCTTCCCCGCACCAGACGATGCAGGGGTTAACCCAAAGGGCCGAACAAGCCGCGGGGACCTTCGGAACGACACGGGCACGCATTCGTATACAATGATAGTTAGCCTAGACTGACAACAGCACACCAATCGGAAGCGGCGCCATGGGGCCTTCTTCGTACGTACTTCAACAACACATGCAAGTCTGAAGGTGTCTTGGGCAGGAGCGTACTCGCCGGCATGAACCGAAAGCACGCCCAGGTGCCGGACTGGGGCATGGGCCACTTGAGTAGCATTCATGCCAGCAGCATCGTCAAGCTGGGTTGCGGAGGTGGCTGCAACGTTGGAAAACTGCTGCAGGTGTACCCCGCCGCGCACCTGGTAGCCGTCGACTATTCCACCGAATCACTCGCAAAGACTGCACAGGTCGACCAGGCCTCCGTGACGGAGGGCCATTGTGAGCTGCTGGAGGAAGACGTCAGTCACTTGCCGTTGGGAGGCACCCTCGACCTAGCGACGACGTTCGAGACCGTATACTTCTGACCGGGTCCGGTCGAGAGCTTTGCGGAGGTGTATCGCGTGCTCGTGGACAGCAGAGCGTTTCTCATCGTGGACAAGTCGGACGACACGGACCCCTCCGATGACAATGGAAGAAGATCATCGACGGCCTGCAGATCTACACGGCAGGGCAGCTCCACGACTACCTGGCACAGGCGGGGTTCTCGCAGGTCACGGTGGACCATGACCCGTAACGGCACCGCCTGTGCGTGCTCGCCAGGGAATGGGAGGGACCCGCCGAACATCGGGCGCGGATATATTCGTTCGGGCTGCTAATGCCGGTGTGTTTGGGTCGGGACCGGCGATGCAGACAGCCCCCCTCGGCGGGTGTGGTCTACCGCTGCACGGGCTGTACGCCCGTGCACTCGGCCTTCGCGTGTCCCTCCGACGCGAGGCATATCGTCCCCATGCTATTTGCCACCGCCTGCTTGAGCGCCACCTCGACCGTCGCGATGGCAGGGGCCTAAAGTCAGCGGACGACCGGCATACTTGATCCAACCTCTCGTCAGCGGTGTAGAACAGGACGCATTCGGCTCATTTCTACTCACAATTCCACGTTCATGACTGGACAGTTCTGCGATGGGTATACTATATGTAAGAATTTCTTACCTAAGGAGTTATCATGAGCGCAGACGTTCTTACTGTTTCTTCCAAAGGCCAAGTTGTGCTGCCTGCAAAGCTGCGCAAGGAGCTTTCGATTCAGAGTGGCGACAAACTTGCCATATACACCTCTGGTGATGTCATCATGCTCAAGAGGATTCAGATGCCCACCGCCGAGGAATTCCGTGCCAGGCTGGACGAGGCGCAGGCATGGACCAAGTCGGTTGGCTACCAGGAGTCTGACGTAGACGACGTTATCAAGTCCGTTAGAGCAAAGAGGCACGCGTGAGAATAGTGATTGACACCAACGTGGTCATCTCAGGAACCTTCTTTGGCGGTAACCCGAGGAAAGTCCTTGAAGCGGTGGTTGACGGGAAAATCGGGCTCTTCCGCGTTTGTAGTTGGTAGCACAGGCCAGGGATGTCTGAGCTAAGAAGTCGAGCTTTCCCAGCCTGAGCAAGATCATCGTCTCAAAGTAGGACGTGTCCTTAAAGCCTCTTGCTGCCCGCTTGATGGACTCTGGACAGGAGAGTTGAGACCCTCTAGGATCGCGTTGGTGGAGTTTTTTGTCCCACCAGTTTAAGATCACCTCGCGCTCTTTTTCTGAGGGTCTTGGCCAGCGTCTTCATCTACTCCACGTTGGAGTGCATGATCCAAAAGATGTGCTTGTCTGGAGCTGCGGTGTCAGACGCACGCTTTGGGGACGTACAGACGTGCATGGCCTTTTGCCATCTGGCAGGAGCACACGCTACAGGTGGCTCCTTCTTGGGTCGAGCTGCTGGCCCTGTGGCGCTCTGTCAGGTTCTCCTCGCCCTTG
The DNA here is from genome assembly GCF_018128285.1 of Atopobium sp. oral taxon 416. Taxonomy (NCBI): domain Bacteria; kingdom Bacillati; phylum Actinomycetota; class Coriobacteriia; order Coriobacteriales; family Atopobiaceae; genus Atopobium; species Atopobium sp. oral taxon 416. The sequence goes on along the minus strand of NZ_CP072380.1, from coordinate 272,119 downwards.
AGCCAGACGTAGTCGGTCCCTGTAAGCATACGACGCTTCCCGTCTGTCTTGCGCCTTTCTGTGCACCTCACTTTGTCTGTGGCCCTTGAGAAGAGCTGCATCACATAGAAGCGCTCGACGCTTTGAGAGGCATTGGGCATCTTCTCGCCAACCCCTCAGGAGTAGGCCTTAGCCCATATCGTAGCTGGTTCCTCAATGATGGCTACCACCCTTTCTTTGTCGAGGCTGACCCTGCTGACATCTAAGTAGTCTTTAAGGACTGCCTGCCTCAAGGACAGCGCACCTGAGCATCGTTTAGATGCGGCTGTCGGGCTGCTTGAGCTGCTTGGCTTATCGCCGTAACGCTCATGCCAAAGAGCGCCATCGCGATCAGCTGGGCCTTGAAAAGGGCGCTGATGTGGGAGTAGGGACGCCACCTCCCAGGGCAGTCTGCCCTGGGGACTGCTCCGTGCACGATGGTATCGTATTGTTAGATGTCGAGGTACCACAAGGTCCTCTCGCGGGTGCCACAGGTAGTGCAGCTCCTGTGGCAGACGGGACACTCCACAGCCTAGATTCTCTTGTGGGCGACCCTGACGTGGGGCTCATCGGGTGTGTCCCTGCGCTCCTTAAACCAGACATCGCAGATCTTCCACTCCTCTCCAAGGCTCCATCGAGCGCTCGAAGAGCTGTGCTGGCATGCCTGCTTGCGTATTCATCTTTGACTTCCCCGACAAGAACCATCTGTTGGGGAAATACTGCCGTTGGGGACCTGCGAACTCAATGCGGCGCTGTCGTGCTACCCACTAGAAGTTTCGAAGAGCCTAAAATAAGCGGAGGTCATCCATGACTTCCGCTTTTCGATTTCCTAGTTTCCCTGCGCCATCAGCACGGCACCTACCGTCTCAACGATGAGCTTGATGTCTGACCAGGCGCTGCACTTCTTGATATAGAGCAGATCGAGCCCGACCCACTCGTCGAAGCTGATGTCGTCTCTGTTCCTGCGCGTCTGCCAGTAGCAAGTGATGCCCGGCTTGATGAGGAGACGCTGGTGCTGGTAGGGCGTGTACTGGCAGACCTCGCGGGCAAGCGCCGGGCGCGGGCCCACGATGGACATGTCACCTTTGAGGACATTGAAGAACTGCGGCAGCTCGTCGATGCTCGTCTTCCTGATGAAGTGGCCAACACGGGTGATGCGCGGATCGTTCTTGATCTTGAAGACCGGTCCATCCTTCTCATTCAGGTCCTTGAGACTCTCGAGCCTCTCCTCTGCATCGGTATACATCGAGCGGAACTTGTACATCTTGAAGGGCTTACCATCCTTCCCGATGCGTTCCTGATTGAAGAGGACAGGGCCTTCGCTATCACACTTGATCGCTATGGCCGTAATGATGTAGACCCAACCGAAGAGGGCAATCACGAGGAGGCTGAATGCGATATCGAAGGCACGCTTCGCGATGCGGTAGCCATAGCGGCCCTCGAGCTTCTTTGCAGCAGCTGCTGCCTCGTAATCCAGGCAGCTGTACTGTCCATCTTCTTCGCTTGCATATCTCAAGGCAGATCCGGGATGCTTCCCCTCTGCCCTGCGGGACCCGGCATCCTGCCTCTGCAGAACGCCTGCAGCATCCTGTCCCATGAATCTGTGCCTCCTCTCAGATATCCCCGCGCGGCAACCTTCCTCGCACGTCGGCACATCCAAGAGCGACCTTCAATGCTATATGGAAAATCGCTTCGTTGCTCTGAGACTGTATTCAGGAAGTTTTACCTGTTTTCAATTTATAGCCCCTGCATAGACAAGTAAAGCCCTTTTTGTATGTAAATTAATTTCGCACAATCTCCTTCCTCAAGTGGCCAGAGGCGCTTGTTGTTCTTCTGCAATAGATGAGAGGTTCTCTCGTACGTCAGAACCATAGGTGTGTGATAGGTTGTTTGACTGAACATGCAGCGATTCAGTTGGTGGGTATCGTCTTGCTCAAGTAAGACAGGGCCACAAGCCGTATGAGTGATATGGCTGGCGATTCTGAGACATCGATTTGACCATCCTTTCAAATCCCGCAAAGATGTCTCCAAAGGACACAGACTGTACAGCAAGGATGTAGAAGACCATAAGAAAGACAGGCATACAGTGCGAGCTTCAAGATGGCAGTCGCGCTGGAGGTGGCGAAGAAGCAAAAGACACTCTTACAGGTTGCCGTAAAGCACAGACGTGAACCCGTCGCTTACACCCTCACGAAAAGACGAGCTGCTTGGCACTGCCTACACCGTATTCAACAGGACGAGAGAGCAAAAGAAGACCGCGCGAAGGCGATACGATAAAGCCCGGACGCCGATTGGGCAGCTCTACCGTTGAAACACGACTTCCCTTTAGCGGTTTTGCGACAGGAACGGATAGAACCCCAAGGCGTGAGGCAACAGGAGAGCTTCCGGAAGGCCTCTTCAGGCAGCTCTCCTGCAAGCTATCCGGCGTGAGCAGGGTAAGTGCCTAGCGCGATATGGCAGGGGAAGAAGGCAGTGGCGCGGATATATGGTCTGTAAAGGACGAGCGGCGCGCGGCCGAGATAGACCACATCCATATCGTGAGCCCCACATTCGGCACGAGGATGCTAAAGAGGCAGGGTGAGGTATGCGCCACCCGCTTACAGGCTGAGAAAGCTCATAGGTATCTGCCCCTGCTGCCTGCTCTCGGCGCCCAGCAGGGAGTCGAGGTGGGTCTCGTACCTGCTGAAGGGCAAGAAGGTCCTCTTCTCCAACCAGGTCTGCTCCACAAACGTCCAGACAGGGAGGAAAGGCATACCTACCTTGGCGACCGTCATCGATCGGTTCAACCGCTACATCGTCTCCTGGAGGCCCTTTGACACCATGCGTGCCAAAGAGATTGTCGCCTGCGCCAGGCAGGCCTTCGTAAAGCACGTGACCCTCTCCATCATGAACTTTGGGTAGGGAGGTATGTTTGGCTTCTATAAGTACGCAGTCGCTGCTCGCCTCTATGCATGTGGAGCAGAGCCTGAACAGAAAGGGTCAAATGGAGGGACAACGCCCTCATGAAAAGATAGCTCAAGACGCTCAAGGGCAAATGCCTGCGGCAGGAGGAGTACAGTACGCTCGCCAGAGCTTAAAGGCGACCATCGAGAAGCTTGTTACGTGGTACAACGAAGAGCGGATCCACTATGGGTTTAGCTGCGATACGCCGGCACAAATGGTACAGGAGCATCGTCTGCGAGGCTGCGTGCCCTTCAATGGTGCTGCCCGGACGGGAGGGGATTCAGAAAAGATCAGGCTTTCCCTGTCTTACAGGTTCGACCACCTCCCGGATAAGACCGCAGGTGTTTTTCAACAGTCGCTTTTTGCCATAGGTGATGGGGCAGGCAGAAGTAGAGCTCGGCTCCCGGTGTTTGTGTGATATCGCTGCGCTGTGCGACCTCTTTGTCTCTGTCTGGCGTGCTGGTTTCGACAGAACCACCAGACAAAGCAAGCTCAAATCCCTTCCTGCAACGTGTTGATAATCCGGCTGCCGCCTATTCGTCTGAGCGGAGCTTCTATCCCCAGCAGTCACGGCATCCAAGCGTATTTGGGAAAGACACTGCCTGGGCAAGGACCATCGCTGCCTTCTAGAGCCTGTCTTCGACAGATCCATCATGGTCAAGAAGAGATCGAGCTAGCCTGTAAGGCTAGAGCTGCTGAAAGCCGGTGTGGGTATCGAAGACAAGCCTCAAGAGGAAGCAGAGCCGCTCCACCTTCCAGAGCGGGTTTTCACTGTCGGCAAGCTTCTTGATGATGTAAGAGCCGCAGGCCTCACTTGTAAGATCGAGCTTCCTCACGATGGTGCTGTAAGAGTACTTCTTGTCATAGACGAGAGTGAGGCCCTACGTGAGAGTGGAGCAATAGGTGACACAGGCGCACTCGCCGCTCGGCTTGCCCTGTCTTAAGCCATGCAGAAGGCCGACGGGCCCTCTGTCTTGCTCCTTATAAGCGAGGGTGATGCAGGTGTTGTTCCTTAAGTACCTAGCGGTATGCCTGCCCTCGAGCACGAGAGCTCTCTCGAAGATGGGCACGGCATACATCATCTCGTCTATCTGGACGAAGAGCTTGACGAGCTGATAGGGAGGGGTGGTTTGGGACCTGCGGTTGCACCGAGCTATGCCGGAGAGGCTCTCGAAGGATATGAGGGTAAGCAGGAATTCTCCCCATCCCTGGACAGAGAGCTTTTCTGTCCTCGAAGATCATCCTGCTGGTCGGTATGAAGGTGCACCCGCACGCATTGCAGCGCCAGCGGCGCACCCTTTGGAGCTCATGGCCGAGCATCGCTATTCACCTCGAACCACACCTCGGGCAGGAACTGTGCTCAAAGGCATCAAAGAGCGCCGCCTCGGCCTCTCCACCCTGCCGATGCAGCCTTTCGTAGTGCTCCTTTTGCCATCCCATCGCGAGCCTTCAAGCAGGCGTGAGTGAAGACTCACCAGTACCGCCTCTGGGCGTGGTGGACACTGCGGGCATCCTCCATCTTCCATAGATGGGTGATAAGTCCTTGGCAGCGCTAGTCAGCAGTGCCGCCAAGGACTACCACATCGCAAGAGCGCCGCTGCCCGCCATCGCGCTCTCGTATGGTGGCCAAGCTCTCGCATCCAGTTATTAGCCTAGTTGGCCCTTAGGCAGGACAGATGTCAGCACACTGCAAGAAGGGATTTCGACCGTAATAATCTGGCCGGTATGCCATCGCTCTGTCGATGGTTCGCTTTCCTTTAAGTGAGTACGTAACCTCAATGTGCGTACTTGATTTTGCACTCATACAGCCCTGGACATAGAGGTAAGGACCTGTCTGGCCTCCATTGAAAGGGACGAGCGATGGCAAAAGACTTTAAACCACAGCCCTACCGGTTCCCGATGCCGACCTACATGATCGGGACCTACAACAGGGATGACACCGTCGCTGTAATGATGATGGCATGGGCGGCGTCGTTGCGCAGAATATGGTTGCCCTGAGCTTGGAAATAGAGCGCAAAACGCTCACGAATATCAAGGCACAGAAGGCCTTCACGCTAGCGGTCCCCGATACCGACACCCTCAAGCAGTCCGACTACCTTGGCACTGCCTCTTCGAGCAACACTCCGGACAAGTTTGAGCGTTCAGAGCTCCACGCACACAAGAGCGAGCGTGTAGACGCACCGATCATCGAGGAGCCCCCGATTACACTCGAGTACAAGCTCGTCGAGGTACAGACACAGCCTTACAGCACTTATTGAGAGAGGGAGATCGACGCCAGCAAGGTACGCGCCTTCGCCTTCGATCAGATACGCAATGGCTACTATGCGATCAGAGAGGAGATCGGCAAAGCCTGGAATGCCGGGCTAGGCTTCACAAAATAAACGTGGGGCCCACCGCATTCGCAGCAGGTCCCACACACCAAGAACTGGATCAGTGATTAGTGGTTGTTCCTCTTCTCTTCCTTATCGTGCTCAGCCTCGTTCTTCACGACTTCGCTCAGCAGATCGTCCAAGGAAGACAGGTCCTCGTTGATAACATCAGAGTTCTTGTCGTCCTCCTTCTTGGTCTGAGTCGGGCCGCCGATCAGCTCATCGTCGTACTGGTGAGTCGACGGTGCCGCCTGGCCGAGCATCACGTCGTTGTCCGCATCCGGTGAGAACACGATGTTCAGCAGCTGGGTCAGATCCTCAGAGTCCGCCTCATTGTCGTCCGGCTCCAGGATATAGAGCAGGCCACGCTTCTGCAGGCCGTCGCGGAGCTCCTCGATAGCCTTTGCACCGATACCGTCAATCCTCAGAAGATCATCCTCAGTCTTGCCGATCAGGTCACCGACCGTCTCGATGCCCTCCTCGGAGAACTTATTGGTCCAGCGCTGTGACACGCCGAGGTCATCGTACAGATAGAGCTTTGCGTCCTCAGAGCTGAGCGTACGCCCGTTCTTTGAATAGACTCCGCCGTATCCGTTGTAGTCGTCGCCGACCCAGGAGAGCTCATGTTTCGGCAGCTTATCCTCAATGGCCTTCAAGTCATCCGGAGCCCACTCAGGCAGCGTCTTGGCATTCGGGCTCGTCGGCTCAACGCGCTTGCCCTTGTAGGTAAGTTCGACGTCCTCGTAAGCCGGAAGGCCGGTGCCAGCCGGGATCTTCTTGCCAACAATGATGTTGGACTTCAGATCCTGGAGGTGATCAACCTCGCCTTTGATAGCAGCCTCGGTAAGTACACCCGCAGTACGGATGAAGGAGGCACTGGAGAGCCAGGAGTCAATGGAGCTCGCGACCTTGAGCGTACCCAGAATAACCGGTTCTGCCTCAGGAGGCGTACCGCCCGCAAGCGTGATCTCGCGGACCTTGTCTGCGAAGACATAGCGGTCAACGTACTGGCCGAGCAGGTAGTCGGAGTCACCGGAGTTGGTAACTTGGACGCGGCGCAACATCTGACGAGCGATAACCTCAATGTGCTTGTCGTTCAGATCGACGCCCTGGGAGCTGTAGACCTCCTTGACGGAGTTGACGAAGGTGTGCATCGTCGACTCGATGTCAGTCAGCTTACGAAGCTTTCTGAAGTTGACGAAGCCACGGGTCAGCTGTTCGCCAGCGCGCACCTGTACGCCGTCCTCGATCTCAGGCATGAAGCGTACGGATGCCGGGATCCGCTTCTCAGTCAAAACTCGGCTGTTATCGTCGGAATCTACGATCTGCATCAGGTACTGCGTGCCCTCGGTCGTGATGCGCAGCGTGCCAGAGGCGGGAGCCAGGTCAGCCTCGCGGCCCAAGATCTTCTCGTTGATGTTGCCGACAACGTCGAACATACGAGCAACGGTTGGCAGGCCCTGGGTAATATCCTCGGCGCCTGCGACGCCACCGGAGTGAATCGTACGCATGGTCAGCTGAGTACCCGGCTCACCGATGGACTGCGCGGCGATAACGCCGACAGCGGTGCCGATGTTGACTGGCCGACGGGTAGAAAGATCCCAGCCGTAGCATTTCTGGCAGACGCCGTTCCTGGCTTTGCAGGTGAGCAACGCTCTGAGCTCAACCTTCTTCAGGCCGTGGTCTGCCAAGTTCTGCAGATCGTCTGCGCTCGTGACGTAGTCGCCGGCCTTGATAAGGACCTCACCGGTCTTCGGGTCAACCACATCGTGCAGGGTACAGCGACCGATCAGGTCGGTGTTCAAGTTCTTCGTGCCGGGCAGGAAGATGTTGTAGGTGCAGGCCTCATCGGTGCCGCAGTCCTCTTCGCGAACGATAACGTCCTGGGCGACATCGACGAGTCGACGGGTCAGATAACCGGAATCAGAAGTGTGCGACGCGGTATCGACCAGGCCCTTACGGGCGCCGTAGGTGGAGATGAAGTACTCCAGCGGCTGCAGACCCTCACGGAAGTTGGACTTAATCGGCAGGTCGATGGTGTCGCCGGACATATCAGCCATCAGGCCACGCATGCCGGCGAGCTGACGCAACTGGGTCTTGGAACCACGAGCGCCGGAGTCCGCCATCATGTAGATTGGGTTGTCCTCGCTGAAGCCGTCGAGCATCTTGGTGCCGAGCGCCTCGGTGCAGACAGTCCACGCATTGACGACCTCGATGTGGCGCTCCTCCTCGGTCAGAAAGCCATCCTCGTAGTTCTCGTTGATCTCGTCGACCTTCGCCTGTGCGGCATCGAGCATCTCCTGCTTCTCAGGTGGGATGACAGCATCCCACACGGAGACGGTAAGTCCCGAGATCGTCGCATAGTGGAAGCCGATGGACTTGATTGCGTCGAGGATCGGCTCGACCTGTGCGTTGGTATAGCGGTCGCAGCACTCGTTGACGAGCTGTGAGATGTCGTTCTTGACCATCTTGTAGTTGATGAAGGGGAAATCCGCAGGCAGGCAGGAACGGTTGAAGACAATGCGGCCAGCGGTGGTCTCGAAGTGGATCGGGCCATCGGTCACGTCGTAATCCTGCACGTCGTGCGCAGAGGTCTTGACGCGGAAGATCTTTCTGCCGCCCTCTTCGGTGTTAGCGTCAGCCGGATACACACGCACGGTAACTTTCGCCTGCATATCCAGGTCAACATCGTTGGAGATCGTATTGACAGCATCCTCGAAGTTGGCATACACATTGCCTTCCCCGGCGACGCCTTTCTTCTCAGTCGTCAGATAGTAGACACCGAAGACCATGTCCTGTGAAGGAACGGTCAGCACCTTGCCCGATGCCGGTGAGCGCAGGTTGTTCGTCGAAAGCATCAGTACACGGGCCTCAGTCTGCGCCTGGGTAGACAGTGGCACGTGGACGGACATCTGGTCACCGTCGAAGTCTGCATTGAACGGTGCACAGATCAGCGGGTGCAGATGGATTGCCTCACCTTCGACCAGAACCGGCTCAAAGGCCTGGATAGACAGGCGGTGCAGGGTAGGTGCACGGTTCAAGAGGACCAGACGGTCCTTGATCACCTCATCGAGCACATCCCAGACAGCCGGCTGCTGACGGTCGATTGCGCGCTTGGCACCCTTGATGTTCTCGACCTTGCCAAGCTCCACCAGACGGCGCATCACGAACGGGCGGAAAAGCTCGAGCGCCATGGTCTTCGGCAGACCACACTGGTGCATCTTGAGCTGCGGATCCGTGACGATGACGGAGCGACCGGAGTAGTCAACACGCTTGCCCAGCAGGTTCTGACGGAAGCGGCCTTGCTTGCCTTTGAGGGACTCAGCGAGGGACTTGAGCGCTCTGCCACCACGGCCGGTGACTGGGCGGCCACGACGACCGTTATCGAACAGGGCGTCGACGGCCTCCTGCAGCATTCTCTTCTCGTTGTTGACGATGATGTCAGGAGCGTCAAGAGAGAGCAGACGCTTCAGACGGTTGTTGCGGTTGATGACACGGCGATAGAGGTCGTTCAGGTCAGAGGCTGCGAAGCGGCCACCGTCGAGCTGCACCATAGGACGCAGATCAGGCGGGATAACCGGGATAACATCCAGAATCATGTTCGCAGGATCGTTGCCGCCCTTGATGAAGGCATCGACGATCTCGAGGCGCTTGATAGCCTTCTCACGCTTCTGCTTCTGGGAGTTCTCGTTGTTGACAATCTCACGGAGCTTCTTGGCCTCCTCCTGAAGGTCAATCCCTTTGAGCAGATCACGGATAGCCTCAGCACCCATGCCACCCTTGAAGTAGATGGAGTAATAGCGCTTCATCTCGGTGAAGAGTGACTCATCGGAGATGAGCTGGCGCTTCTCGAGCTGCATGAACTGATTGTAAGCATCCTGGCGGAGCTTCTTCTCCTCCTCATACTCAGCTTCGAGGTCAGCCACCTCAGCCTTGATCTCATCCTCAGAGAGCGGCTCAACGCCGTCAAACTCGGAGCCCCCCTGATCGGCGCCCTGCGCCTTGACGCGGTCGATCTGATCGTCGCGCTCAGCGTCGAGCTCTTCGAGGTCAGCAGCGAGCTCCTCTTTCAGGTCAGCGGCGTCAGTGTCACGGGCCTGGGTGTCGACATCAGTGATGATGTAGGAAGCGAAGTAGAGAACCTTCTCCAGGTCCTTGCTCTTGATGTCAAGAAGACGGGACAGGGGGAATGAAGTCGGGCTCTTGAAGTACCAGATGTGGCTGACCGGCGCGGCAAGCTCGATGTGGCCCATCCGCTCACGGCGGACCTTCGCGCTCGTTACCTCAACGCCGCAGCGCTCGCACACAATACCTTTGAAGCGGATACCTTTGTATTTTCCGCAAGCGCATTCCCAGTCCTTGGTCGGACCGAAAATCTTCTCGCAGAACAGTCCGTCTTTCTCAGGCTTGAGGGTACGGTAGTTAATCGTCTCAGGTTTCTTAACCTCACCGTGAGACCAACTGCGAATAGTATCAGCAGAAGCGAGAGAGATCTTAACCGCATCAAAATCTGTGGTATCGAAATCTGCCACCGTTACTCCTTCTTGTCCGTAGAGTTACCAATTAAAATTTCGTCACTTTTGTGACCTGTATTCTCCGGTTTGCCGCCGATCAGCTCGTCAGCATCGTTGTTCGCGAAGACCTCTGCCGGATTCTTCTCGGTCGAGGTGTGATCGTGGAACCCTGAGCCCTTGTCCCCCCGCTTTGAATAGGAGATCGGCTCCATATCGAGCGCCAGGGAACGGACCTCTTTGACGAGTACCTCGAAGGACTCAGGGATACCCGGCCTCGGGGCATTCTCACCTTTGACGATCGCCTCATAGGTCTTCACACGACCGTTGGTATCGTCGGACTTGACCGTCATGAGCTCCTGCAGGACGTTGGCTGCACCGTATGCATACAGTGCCCAAACCTCCATCTCACCGAAGCGCTGGCCGCCGAACTGCGCCTTGCCGCCGAGCGGCTGCTGGGTAACCAGGCTGTACGGGCCGGTTGCACGGGCGTGAATCTTATCGTCGACCATGTGGCCGAGCTTCAGGATGTAGCTCACGCCGACCGTGATCTTGTTCTTGAAAGGCTCACCAGTTCTGCCGTCATACAGGGTCGTCTTGCCCTGGATATTCAGTTGCGGGACGAACTCGCTCATCATGTGGTCACCGTAGTCCAGCTTGGCCTTATTCATCAGGTTGATGTTGGTGCGCTGGATAACGTCGGCGACCTCTTTGTCGGTTGCGCCATCCAGAACCGGCGTAGACACGTAGGTCGGGCCGGGGACGTAACGCTCAGAGTGATCGGACTCCTGGTCCCAGCCATGTGCGGCAGCCCAGCCCAAGTGGCACTCGAGCAGCTGGCCGACATTCATACGGGACGGGACACCCAGCGGGTCGAGCAGCACGTCGATCGGCGTACCGTCTGCCATGTAGGGCATGTCCTCCATCGGGAGTACCCGGCACACAACACCTTTGTTGCCGTGGCGGCCAGAGATCTTATCGCCCTGCTGGATCTTTCTGCGCTGTGCCACGAAGACACGAACGAGCTCGTTTACGCCTGGCGACAGCTCGTCGCCCGCCTCACGACTGAAGCGGACAACGTCGACGACACGGCCATAGGCACCGTGCGGCATCTTCAGTGAGGTGTCGCGGACATCGTGGGCCTTGGCGCCGAAGATTGCCCTCAGGAGGCGCTCCTCAGCGGTGAGCGCGGTCTCGCCCTTCGGGGTGACCTTGCCGACCAGGATGTCACCCGGTCCAACCTCAGCGCCGATGCGGATGATGCCATCCTCGTCGAGGTTTGCGAGCATGTCCTCAGATAGGTTCGGAATCTCGCGGGTGATCTCCTCAGGTCCGAGCTTCGTGTCACGAGCATCGATCTCGTGGCGGGAGATATTGATGGAGGTTAGAAGATCGTCGCGATCAAGACGGTCGGAAACGATGATGCCGTCTTCGTAGTTGTAGCCTTCCCACGGCATGTACGCCACGGTGAGGTTCGTACCCAGTGCCAGCTCTGACTGGTCGACAGAAGGGCCGTCAGCCAGTGGCTCGCCCTCAATGACGTGGTCGCCCACGTGCACGATCGGGCGGTGGTTGATGCAGGTTGACTGGTTGGAACGCTGATACTTCGGCAGATTGTAGGTGTCGACCTGACCGTCAGCAGTCGTGACCTCGACATGCGCTGCATCGACGGCCGTGACGTCGCCTTCATGCTCAGCGCTGATCAGTTCGCCAGAGTCAAGGGCTGCTCTGAACTCAAGGCCGGTGCCCACAAATGGAGCATGGGAACGGATCAGGGGCACTGCCTGACGCTGCATGTTTGCGCCCATGAGGGAACGCTTAGCATCGTCGTGCTCTAGGAACGGAATCAGGTTAGCTGCGACCGAGAGTAACTGTCTCGGGGAGACATCCATGTAGTCAACGGTATCGACGTCGACCTCTGCCAGCGCACCGAAGGAACCGTCGAAGTCGCGGGTACGCGCAACGACGCGCTGTGCCAAAGCAAGCTTGCCGGTCTTGGGGTCACGTTCGACGAACTGACCGGTCTTCGGGTCGATCGGGGTGTTTGCCGGGGCGATGTTGTGGTCCTCTTCCTCGTCTGCGGTCATCCAGTCAATCTTGTCGGTTGCCTTACCGTCGATCACCTGACGATACGGTGCCTCGATGAAGCCGTACTCATTGACGTGCGCGTAGAGTGCGAGTGAGCCGATCAGGCCGATGTTCGGGCCCTCAGGGGTCTCAATCGGGCACATACGGGAATAGTGCGAGTTGTGGACGTCGCGGACCGCAGTAGGAACATTGGTACGACGGCTGGACCCGGACTTATGTCCTGCCAGGCCGCCAGGTCCCAGAGCGGACAGACGGCGCTTATGCGTCAAACCGGACAGTGGGTTGTTCTGGTCCATGAACTGTGAAAGCTGAGAGGAACCGAAGAATTCTTTGATAGCTGCTACAATCGGGCGGATGTTGATCAGGCTCTGCGGGGTGATATCGTCCGCATCCTGTGAAGCCATACGCTCCCGGACGACACGCTCCATACGGGAGAGGCCGATGCGGAACTGGTTCTGTACCAACTCCCCGACCGTACGGACACGACGGTTACCGAAATGGTCGATATCGTCGGTCTTCTTGGTGGTATCGCCAGCGTGCAACGCAAGCAGATACTTGAGCGCGGTGACGATGTCCTCATTGGTGAGCGTACGCTCCGTATGGGTTTCGGAGTCAAAGCCGAGTTTCTTGTTGATCTTATAGCGGCCGACACGGGCTAAGTCATAGCGCTGCGGGTTGAAGTACAGACCATTCAGCAGTGCCTTTGCGGAGTCAACTGTAGGCGGCTCACCAGGGCGCTGACGGCGGTAGATCTCAAGCAGTGCGTCTTCACGCGTCGTTGCAGAATCGCGCTCGATCGTGGAGTGAATGACATCCGTATCACCGAGGAGGTTGATGATCTCATCGTCGCTCTCAGCGATGCCAAGAGCGCGGAGCAGAAGTGTTGCACTCTGGCGGCGTTTGCGGTCAATAGAGACGACAAGCTGTCCACGCTTATCGACCTCAAACTCCAACCAGGCACCACGAGCAGGGATGAACTGCGCATGATGGGTGAGTACCCCATTATCGGTCTCCTGGGAGAAATAGACGCCCGGGGAACGGACAAGCTGAGAAACAACAATGCGCTCGGTGCCATTGACGATAAAGGTACCGCGCTCAGTCATGAGCGGGAAATCGCCCATGAAGACAAGCTGCTCTTTGATCTCGCCGGTCACCTTATTGACGAATTTGACATCGACCAGCAGAGGTGCTTGATAGGTGATGTCCTTCGCACGACATTCATCCATCGTGTGAGCAGGATCTCCAAATTGGAAATCGCCGAAGGTGACTTCCATGGTATTTGCGTTGTTCTCGATAGGCGAAAACTCTGCGAATGATTCGGCGAGCCCCTCAGTCATGAAGCGATGGTAAGACTCTTTTTGTACAGAGATGAGGTTCGGCAACTCCATTACTGGCGGAATCTTGCTAAAACTTACACGCTGACGTTTTTGGAATTGGGCTTTGGAAGACTTTGCGGTATGCACCAGGCACTTCCTCCTTCATACAGTCACATTCACGGCATTATGCCGCAAGCTAGTAATATAGAGAAAGATACCAATACAGTCAAGCTCAGCGCTTGACATAAAAATTAAAATAGTATATTTAGCTGAACACCCTATTTAATCTGTATAGATAGTCAGTGTCCATATATGGAGAAGCTGTGAGAGGCTCCTTGATACATACGTAAGCATACCAAAGAGGGAACCGGGTGTAAACCCTAACCCTCTCATTTTTTGGGCTCTTCGCTGTTTCTAGGGAAACGATGATCAATTCGCCTCGATGAGGCCAGTGGAGCCGCACGCTGTATGACATCGGCTTAAAATGTCTCGAACCACGCAGTGCCCATACCCACATAAATGCCTATCTGTCTTCTGGATATGGTATAGCTACATCCACACATTCCTGCATATCCAAAAGACAGATATGGACAGACAGATGAGCTTTTAGGACCTTAAATCCTAAGGTCTAAGGAGAAAGACTGGGCGGGAGGCATTCCTGGAGCGGATGGATACAATCGTTGTGTGGGATAGCTGGATTGTTCTGGTAGATACCAGCTACCATTGACAGGCGCGTGGCAGGCATGTGCGCGCTGCAAAGACAAAGCTTTAGGATGTATCCTGCTTTAGGTAATGTTTGCTCTCTTAAGACGAGGGAACTTAAAGATGCTATCCTGGATTGCCACTCCTGGCAGCGCTTCTGTGCACGTAGACCTCATGCAGGCGCAGGTGCCAGATGCTACGACGAGCGCGAAGATCCGCCATAGCCTTAAAGCGAGAGGAGTTCGGCAAAGCTTGTGCTTTGCACCTGGACTTAGAGCTCGAAAAGGCAGGGATCACGGCGCGGGGCGGCTCTATGGTGGATGCGACCTTCACCTGGGCCTTAAAGCTTAACGAAGAACAAGGACCATGCGCGCGACCCTTAAAGCGCACCAGTCCAAGAAAGGGAAGAACTGGCATTTCGGATACAAGGCGCATATCGGCGTGGATGCGGGCAGCGGCCTTGTGCATGCTGTAGAGACGACCGCTTAGAATGTATCCGACATATCCCAGGCACATGCACTCGTTAAGGGAAGATGACAGGTTCTGCTGCGCAGACTTTAGGCTATATAGGTATAGCGAAGCGCCCTTAAGGACGGCAGATTGTCAAGCTGAGTGCAACATCTCCCTAAAGACCTCGTTGGCTGTCCTGTATTTCAGGACCTTCCTCGCTCTGTCACAGATCAGCTCTACCGCATGCTGCACCTCCTCGTTTGTGACCTTGCCGAAGTCTGTGCCCTTAGGGGAAGAACTTGCGCAGGAGCCCGTTGGTGTTCTTAACTGTTAGCTTCTGCCATAGATGGTGAGGGTCACAGAAGTAGAACTGCACGCCTCAAGGGGCATCTGTGACATCTGTATGCCCTGCGAACTGCTTGCCCCTATCCGGAAGTGAGCGTCTCAAGGGGACGTCCCTGCAAAAGCCCGACCTCGGCCTTAGAGACGCTCCCGCTGTCGTGGTGGCTCTCTTCGCGGCAAGCAGCCTCACTGCCCTGTCGGCAAGCACGAGCAGGCACACGGGTCCGCTGCCACGAGCGTGTCGTCTGCCCAGTCATCGAGGCAAGACCTCGCATCGGCCTGCTTGGGCCTCTCCTTTACGCTGTGTGAGATCTCGATCTTGCCTTTGGTCTTAGGCCCCTTCCTGCGCAGGTGGCGCCGCATCTGGCCTTCGGGGCCGGATCCCGGCAGCTCGAGGGCGCCTGTATGGACCTCCCGGTAGAATAGTCGGCAGGCTCAACGACGCATCTGCCGCCACCCTCGAGCCTGAGCCTGCCGTCTATCTGCTCGGGGGACCAGTGTCTGTCCATGATGAGTAAGCGCACCTTCCGTGCGAGCGCAGGGTCTGAAAGCCGCCTTTTCGCCCTGCATCTCCTGCGGCGCTCATCCGCCCTCCTTTTGGGCAGTACATGCCCTAAAGTGTCCGTGCCGTGCGTTCCTTTTGAGCTCGCGGCAGATGCTGGAGCTGTCCCTGCCGATCTCTGCCGCGATATAGACAATTGACCTTCCCTTGTGCCACGCAGCTCGGCTATGCAGTCCCTCTCCTGAGGGCTTAAGATGTGTGTAGTGGCACATTCCTTTTAGCTTTCGACGCTGACTAGACAACCAACATCGTAGCCTTCCGGAGTGTGCCACGCTTGCATTCAGCGGGTCATTGTGTTGCACTCAGAATGCTAATCCACCGACGCATAAAGACCCACACCTCTCATCTATGCGCTGGAGTGTCGCAAGGAAACCTTCGACCATAAAGGGTCTTAACTGTGCACTCTCAGCCGAAAAAGGCATCGAGTCCAGGAAGGCCTCCGTTCGCTCAAAGGTAGAGCATCCCTTCCTTATCGTGAAGCGGCGCTTCGACCCCTTAAGGAAGCGCTACAGAAGGATAGAGAAGATGCCTGCACACTCGAGTCTCTCTCGCCCTTGCAAACCTTACCCATGTGCATCTTTTGCCGGCAGGCTGCACCTCCCGGCTCCCAGCGTTGCTTGATCCGTCTTGGAGCCTTCTTGCGGTGCATGGGGCAGGACAAATGCCAAGATAGCGGCTCCTGCACGTGCTGGATGAGCAACCTTTTCTGCCTTCCCCGCATACCGGCCTAGAAAAGTCGTGTGGTCGGTCCCCTCTGACACGTTATGGGCATTAATCATCGTTTCCCTAGGCGCAGATCCGTGGATTGCGTAGTTGACGCAGCGGTTGAGCTACATGAGAGACTGTGGCAAGGGTCGATGAGACGCACCTCTCCCATCGACCCTTTCCCTGGGTGTTAACGAACTTACCACTCAGAGGGGGTTCGTTTTTGATTTTCTGCGTGGGGTCTTTCTACGACCCCCACGCAGGGGGCATCCGAACCCCGAACCCTGTTTACCTGCGGTAACGTAAAGTTTTCCCAGTTAAATTGGGGTGCATGTTTCGCAGGTCTTCTATGGTATTGCGGTTATTGTGACCATGCACAAGACCGCTACAGACTATTTAGGTACTACGACCTAAATAGTCTGTGACAGGTGACAAACGCAGGTCAGAGTGGCCGTATTTTTAGGCCAGTTTGAGAGCCGGTGGCGCCGTCTGTGCGACGCCTGGCGCGGCTGACCCTCGATGACGCGCCGCCGCGTCATCCCTAGACCCCGCCGCCGGGGCAAGATGGAAGCGTATATACAAACTCCACTAAAGTTGAATTTGTACGTACGCTTCCTACATCTTGCACACCGCTGGGGTGGTGCAACGCCGCACTACTCCATTGAGGTCTTTTCGGTACGCTTTAGTGTGCTAGGATTGTGGTGCTAAAAGGGTATACTATAGGTATGACGAAAGGGGCGTGATGAAGCCGGAGATTCATCCGAACGCCCTGAAGCACCTAAGCCGTGGAGAGGTGCTTCAGGCATGGGGGTCAGTGACGAAGAGCATCATGCGCCAGAGCCCTCAGAAGCTCCCTAGATGGCTTATGGTCGGCTGGCTGGCCGATGGGAGGGACGTTGAGCTGATAGCGGCCGAGACGGTCTCTGGTTGGCTTGTGATACACGCCATGGCGCCAGTGCAGAGGAAGTTCGCGAGAGAGATAGAGGACACAGAGAGGAAGTCGCTATGAGCGAGCGGACGTGGGTCGCCGCCAACGGCCAGGAGATAACCGAGGAGATGATAGACCGCTGGTGCGATGCCTACGAGCGCGGTGAGTTCCCGGAGGGCGAGCGCACCGTGGGTGGTGTCGTGCACGGTCGCCCGCCGCTCTCGACCGAGGGGACGGCGGTCATCTCGATCAAGGTACCGATCGGTATGAAGAGGGCCGTCGAGCGCGAGGCTAAGAGTGCAGGCATGAGCACGAGCGCGTATGCCCGCGCGGCGCTGGCCGACAAGCTGCTTGGGGTCGAGCGGCATGGCATGTGACGATGGCACGGTGACGGTCTCGGTCGAGCTTGCGCAGCGGACGGCACGGGTGGCGTCCGAGCAGGCCGCGAGGGCTGGTGTGAGCCTCGGCGAGTACGTGAGCGGCCTCGTGGCCGGGGAGGTCGAGCGCAGGAGGCCGTGGCGCTTCGAGATAGAGTTCGACGAGCAGAGGGCCGCCGCACATGGGGCCACAGCGGACGAGCTGTACGACCGCGTGGGTGCCTTCGTGGAGCCTTACGGCAACGTCCGCGTGGCTCGCGGCACGTGGCAGGCGCGCGAGGGCGCAGACGAGTTCAGGGCACAGCCAGTGGCACTGGCGCGCCTGGTGCGGGAGCGCTGGGTTATGCAGAGCGTCAGGGCCATAACGTATTGCGAGGATGGTGTCGAGGGGGACTACCTCGACGTGGTACGTAGGGTCTCGTCGCGACTAGTCTGCGATTAGAAAGAAAAAGCCCGCCCTACCGGAATTGAACTGCGCCCCAAATCCTGGACGCCCTAATAGAGACTGAACCTAGACGGCCTGGTTCCGGAATTCCTCTGGGGTCAGGCCGCCGAGCGCCTTCTGGCGCCTGCGGGTGTTCCAGAAGATTATATATGCCTCGAGGTCTGCCTTGAACGCCTCGAACGTGTCCCAGTCATTCCCGCGGAAGAACTCGTCCTTCATATGGCCGAAGAGGCCCTCGGTGCAGGCATTGTCGAGGCAGTTGCCCTTCCTGGACATGCTCTGCACGATCCCTGCCCCCTCGAGCTTGGAGCAATAGGCCTCATGCTGGTACTGCCATCCCATGTCGCTGTGGAGCAGCGGATGCTTCCATGCGGGGAGCTTCTCTATGAGCATGCAGAGCATGTCCATCTGCTGCGCCATGTCGGGGTGCTCCGATATGGACCATGCGACGATCTCCCTGCTCGAGAAGTCGTAGAGCGGCGCGAGGTATGCCTTGCCGAACGAGCACCTGAATTCCGTCACGTCCGTCCCCATCTTCTCCCATGGCCCTTCGGCCGCGAAGTCGCGTCCCAGCAGGTTCTCGAAGGTGCTGCCTACGACCCCCTTGTACGAGTTGTATCTGTGGTAGTCAGTCTCGCGCCTGATGTCGCAGGATATCCCCATCTCGTGCATGATCTTGAGCACCGTCTTGTCGGCTATGCGCGCTCCGTCCTCGCTGCGCAGGCACATGGCTATCTCCCTGTGGCCGCATCCGTTGGGGCAGCGCGAGAATATCTCCGCCACGCGCTTCCAGAGCTTTGGCCTGGTGGGTCTGGCGGGATGGGAGAGCGCATAGTGGTACGTCGACCTCGCGAGGCCCGCTGCCGCCAGCAGGTCGTCGAGCCTGTAGCCCTCCTGCGCGAGCGCATGCACGGCCTCTGCCTTCGCCCTGGTCAGATCCTTCCCCTTCCGGCCAGGGACCGCAGTTTTTTTAGGTACGCCACCTCGGCCTCGAGCTGCTGAACCCTGCGCTCGAGCTGCTGCTCGCGCGTGAGCGGCCTCGCTGCGGCCCCCGATCCCTTCGGGCGTCCCTTGGGCTTCGGCCTCAGCGTCTCCATCGCGGTATGCCCTACACCACCTGTCGAGCGGGGCCAGCGACATGATGCCATAGCTGGCCATCGCATCGCCCTTGGACATGCCATCCTCGACGACGGCCTTCGCGGCTGCGACCTTCTGTCCGTATGTATACCTTGCCTGCTTGCCGTCCATCGACAGCAGCGCCTCGCTTCCGAACGCCTTCCATATCTGCTGCCATTTTCTCACGGTGCTGCGCGGCATGGAGAGCTCCTTCGCCACGCTCTTGTATCCACGCCCTTTCCCGAAGAGCTCTGCCGCCTTCTTCCTTGCCTCGATGTCGTGCTTGACCCTCAGATCGGTATGCATGAATATGCCTCCCATTTCCTATGTCCAGGAAATGGGAGGCAGTTCAAATAAGGCGGGCGGGTTTATACTGGTGGCCAAAGGTTCTTAGTGCTGCCAACACCAAGAACGCCGAAGACGAGGTCGCAGCTCATATCAGCACCACCATTGAGTATAACCGGTGCGGTCACGTCCGTAAAGTGGTGTAAATAGAGGAACGAGCCAGAGGCTCAGGTTCCAAGTATCATTTGCAATCGCCAGAGAACAAGGAGACTTGAAGGCCCGAACATGGCTCAGATCAATATTACACTTAACCAGGACGAGATAATGCGGCTGCTCGAAGATTCCAGTGGGGAGGAGTTCAAGCTCATGCTGCAGAAGTCGCTCAACGCCGATCTGCTCGCGGAGTCGGCCGAGCAGATCCCGTCTTTAGCGTTTAGCACCACGATTCTTCAGGACCCGGAACATGGTCCGGAACCCGAAAAGCCAGCCCTGAGCTGGCTTTTTTATACTCCGATGCTTGATCTGTGGGGAATTTCCTGGCGTCATCTATATGCGGTGCTATGGTGCTTTCGTCTGACAGGGAGTGGAAGATGGCCTACTTCCTCACGAGGACGCGCAACAAAGAAAGGGCTCTATCTCCAGATATACGAGAGCCACTGGGACCCCGAGCGAAGGCATACCGCGAACAGGTCGGTGAAGGCGCTAGGCTACGAGGACGAGCTGAAGGAGAAGGGCATCGCCGACCCCGTCTCACATTACAAGCGCGAGGTGGCCCGCATGAATGCCGAGCGGAAGGCCGGCATGGAGAGGGAGAGGGTGCGGGAGATCTCCGATGTCCCCGCCGCAAGGCACCTCGGCCACTTCGCCCTGAAGGCGGAGGACACGGCGCTTGTAGCTGCAGGCGACATGGCCCTGCTCCAAGCTCAGGACCTTCGAGGACGTGCTGCCCCAGATGGAGGGCGTGGACGCATCCTTCACGCTGGACCAGCTCTGAGACGGGCTCGCCTATCTGGGCGATGAGTACGACAAGGTCGTCGAGATCTACAATGCGCACGTGGAGGAGGCCTTCGGCCACGACATGTCCTTGGCCTACTTCGATTGCACGAACTTCTACTTCGAGATAGACCGCAAGGACTCCTTCAGAAGGAAGGGGCCCTCCAAGGAGCACAGGCCGGAGCCGACAGTCGCGATAGGGCTTCTTCTCGATGCGGACTGCATCCCGGTGGCCATGAGCCTGTTTCCCAAAAGCGAGAGCGACAGGCTGCAGCTCGGAAGGTGCATCGCCCAGATGAAGGAGAGAAGCTCCATGTCCGGCAGGACCATGCGGGTCACCGACAAGGGGCTCAGCTGTGCGGCGAACATCTCCAGGGCCGTGCTTGCAGGGGACGGCTACATCTTCTCGAAGTCGGTGAAGACCCTTCCCGCCAAGGAGCGCACGTGGGCGCTCTCCGGCGACGGCTGGACAGACGTCCCCGACGGAAGGGGCGAGACATCGTTTCGCTACAAGGTGGCCGACGACGACTTTAGGTACACGTTCGTGGACGAAGGCGCAAGGTCGAGCTCCTAGAGAGACGCGTCGTCACGTACAGCCCCTCGCTTGCCAGGAAGCAGAAATACGAGATAGACCGGCAGGTGGAGAAGGCGAGGTCGCTTAAGGCGGCAGCCGCGAAAAGGTCCGACTATGGCGACAGCGCGAAGTATGTCACCTTCTCCCCCGTCGACGGCGAGGGCGAGCTCAGGAAGGACATGAAGGTCGCGGCCACCTTAAACCACGAGGCCATCAGGAAGGCGAAGGCCTTGGCAGGCTACAGCATGATCGTGACCTCGAAGACCATGATGGAGCCCCTGGCCATATACAGCACCTACCACAGGCTCTGGAGGATCGAGGAGAGCTTCAGGGTGATGAAGTCCAAGCTCGATGCTAGGCCCGTCTATCTCCAGAGGCAAAGCACGATCACGGGCCACTTCCTCGTGTGCTACATCGCCGTGCTGCTCATGAGGCTCCTGCAGATGAAGGTGCTGGGAGATAGGTTCTCCTCCAGAGACATCATGGGGCTCTGCCGCGGCCTCGATGTGTGCCGCACCTCCGACAGGAGATATGCCAACATATCCAGGAGAAGCCCCATCATCGAGGAGCTGGCGTCAAGGACAGGGCCTCCGCTGCTGCACTTCAACCTCACCGAAGGCGACGTGAAGGCAATCTCCTCATGCACGCTCGCCCATGCTGCGCGGCGAAGGGAAGGGCCCCTCTGCCGGCAGGAAGCGCGGCTGAAGGGCCCCATAGCACCATATCGGGGATCGAAAAACCAAAGTCCGGCACTACAAGCATCTCAAACCCACAGGAGGAAGATTGCATAGCCGAGCTGCGTGGCACAAGGAAAGTTCATCAGGTGTATCGCACGCAAGATCGGCAGGGACAGATCCACTATCTGCCACAAGATCGAGAAAAACGAGCGCGCAAACGCTTTAGGGCCTGTGCGGCCCAAAGGAGAGCAGCTGCCCGCCCCATGGCAGGGAGAGGGCGGAAAGGCGGCTCTTGGTCCCTTGCGCTTACAGAGAAGATGCGCTCGCTTATCATAAGCCAAGCGCTGGTCCCCCAAGCAGATAGACGACATCTCAGACCCGAGTATGGTGTCAGCTGCGTCGTTGAGCCTCTCGACTATTCTGCAGGCAGGCCCAGGCCGCTACGCTCGAGACCATCACTGCGAATTGCGATAAGGGGTTCACAAGGCATGGCTAAGGTCACAAAGGCTCTTGCAGGCGTGCAGCTCTACTTCTGCAAGCTGCACCACCCCTGGCAGAAACCGACGGCTAAGAACACTGACGGGGCTGCTGCGCGCGTTCTTCTCGAAGGGGACGGACTTTAGCAGGGTAGCAGACGAGGCCTTCAGGGAGATGGTGCACTCAGCTTGACAATCTGCCGTGCAAAAAGGAGACCAGGCACGAAGCCTGATCTCCCTCTTGTTCAACGCTCTGTGTTTGGAAACGCAAGCTTATTTCAGGGTTACAGAAGCACCTGCGTCCTCGAGCTCCTTCTTGGCGGCCTCAGCGTCCTCCTTCTTGGCACCCTCAAGGATTGCCTTAGGAGCAGCCTCAACGAGGTCCTTAGCGTCCTTCAGACCAAGGTTGGTAAGCTTACGGACAACCTTGATGACCGGGATCTTACTGTCGCCGTAGCTCTCGAGAACTACGTCAAACTCGGTCTTCTCCTCCTCAGGAGCAGCAGCTGCAGCAGGAGCAGCAGCGACCGCTACAGGAGCAGCAGCAGAGACACCAAAGGTGTCCTCAAGGTCGTGAACGAGCTCAGAGAGCTCAAGTGCCGGCATCTCTTTAATTGCCTCAATGATCTCATCTTTTGTGACAGCCATTGTTTTTCCTCTTCTTGTCTAGGCACTCTTATACGAGTGCACCAATTGATTCGTTACTGATTTCAGGCAGCAGCACGTAGGTTATGCTGCGTCCTTCTCCTTCTGCTTGGCAACAGCATCCAGTGCAGTTGCGAGGCCGCGGGCCGGACCCGCGCAGACAGAAGCGATCCCACGCAGCGGACTTGCGAGCACGTGCGTGAATTGAGCGATAAGCTCATCGTGGCCCGGCAGATCTGCATAAGCCTTAGCATCCTCCGGTGAGAGTGCTTTACCGTACGCGATGCCACCGACGAAGGAAAGCTTCTTCGTTTTCTGAGCGCACTCCTTGATGACCTTTGCGGACTCAACAGGATCTTTCTGGAAGAAGACATAAGCGCAGGTTCCACTCAGATCCAAATCGGGCATATCGGCCTCTTTGAGGGCGATCCTCACGATGTTGTTCTTGTACACCTTCATGGATGCGTCAGTATCACGAAGATTGCGGCGGAGCTCCTGGCTCTCCTTCACGCTCAGGCCACGATAATCGACGACAAAAAGTCCATCGGAAGAATCCAGGGACTCCTTGACCTTGCTGAGCATTTCGACATTGTTCTTGTTTGGCATGTATGACACCTCCCTGCATACCTCTCGGCACGAACTACAAGAGCGGCAGGTCACATAGAAAATCCCGCCTGGTCCATACCAGACGGGGTCTCAATCAAATACCTAAGACCACCTCGGCAGGCAGGGCATCTATCCCTTTTAAACCTTCTCGGTACCGGCTGTCTCTGGCAGTAGACGTGCTTTTGTTTACAACAATAGATATTTATACAACATGGGACACAAAAGTCAAGCTCAAAGCGCTTAAGTGTGGCCTCACGTACAGCATATACACACAAAAATGGGAGAAGGCTCCAAGCCCTCCCCCACAGCATCACTCATATGGTGTGTACCAGCTACGCCTGCGGAAGCAGGTTGCGGGTTGCGGTCGGATCGACTTTGACGCCCGGGCCCATCGTGCTCGAGAGCGTGACGGACTTGATGTACTTACCCTTGGCGGTTGCCGGCTTGATACGGACGATCTCAGCGATCAGCGCTGCGTAGTTCTCAAGCAACTTCTGCTCGTCGAAGGAAGCCTTCCCCAGAGGTACGTGGCAGATACCGTAGCGGTCTGCACGATACTCCACCCGGCCAGCCTTGAGCTCTTTGACCATCTTTGCGACATCCATAGTTACGGTGCCCAGACGCGGGTTTGGCATCAAGCCACGGGGTCCGAGGATACGGCCCAGACGGCCAACCTTGCTCATCATGTTCGGGGTTGCGATCGCAGCGTCAAAGTTAAGCTCGCCGCCCTGGACCTGCTTGACGAGGTCGTCGGAGCCCACGATATCGGCGCCTGCCTCTTCAGCCTCACGGGCCTTCTCGCCCTCAGCGAAGACGGCGACGCGGACATTCTTACCGGTGCCGTTCGGCAGTGAGACGGAGCCACGGATGTTCTGATCCGCTTTTCTGGTATCGACGCCCAAGCGGATTGCGACATCGATAGTCTCGTCGAATTTAGCACTAGCGAGCTGCTTTACGAGGGTAACTGCCTCGCTCGGCTGATAGAGTTTGTTCTCTACCCTCTTGGAGTTCTCGCGGTAAGTCTTACCATGCTTTGCCATTGTTCTTTCTACCTTCTGTGGTCAACGGGCACCGATCTGTGCCCTCCCACATTGGATGAGCGATTGCTCGCTCACTTCAGACAGCAGCCTTAACTGTTGTCCCTCAGTCCCTTACAACCTTAGTTCTCGGCGACTGTGACGCCCATGGAGCGCGCCGTGCCAGCGACGACCTTCTTGGCGGCGTCAATGTCGTTTGCGTTCAGGTCCGGCATCTTGATCTTTGCGATCTCTTCAAGCTGCTCCTGAGAGAGCTCACCGACCTTATCACGCTGAGGAACGCCGGAGCCGCTCGTGATCTTGAGGGCCTTCTTGATCAGCTCAGCTGCAGGCGGGGTCTTGGTGACGAAGTCGAAGCTGTGGTCCTCGTAGACGGAGATCTCAACCGGGATAATGTCACCGGCCTTGTCCTTGGTCTGGTTGTTGAATGCAGTGCAGAACTGCATGATGTTGACCTGTGCGGCGCTCAGTGCCGGTCCTACTGGAGGAGCGGGGGTTGCCTTGCCGGCTGGAATCTGCAGCTTAATAAAATTGATAACCTTCTTAGGCATGATAAACTCCCAATAATCTATACGCCCTATATTGTAAGCATTGACGCAGAGAAGCTTCCTCACCGAACAGCGCCGTGCTTAAGAAGCCTTAGTCGATGCTGCGGATCTGGTCGAGGGTCAGCTCGACCGGGGTCTCGCGACCGAAGATCGTCAGCATCACGCGAACCTTATTGGCCTCCGTGTCGACCTCTGATATCGTACCATCAAAATCAGCCAACGGACCGGAGACGACCTTGATCGTCTGGCCCTTCTCAAAGGACGAGGCAACTCGTTTGGGTGCTGGCCCCTTCTTCGAAGCGTCGTCCTTGTGCATCATCTTGTTGTACTCACTGCGGCGCAGCGGAGCGGGCTTAGAGCCGTCAAGACCGACAAAGCCGGTGACACCTGGGGTGTTGCGGACAACAGTCCAGGTGTTGTCATCCATCTCCATACGGACCAGCACGTAGCCCGGGAAGACTTTCTGTTCCTTGGTTTCGCGCTTGCCGCCTTCCTTCACCTCGGTAACCTCTTCGGTCGGGATCTGGATGTCGACGATCCTGTCCTGCATCCCGAAGGTCTCAATGCGGTGCTCGAGATCCGTCTTAACCTTGTTCTCATAGCCTGAGTACGTGTGCACCACGTACCAATGCTTAGCAACCATGATCTAGCCCCTCAGTCCTGTAAATCCGACGAGTAATGCAACGACACCGGTATCAACAAGCCAGGTGCAGACACCAAAGATAATGAGCAGGACGATAACCGCGCCCGTATAATTTCTGAGCTCTTTCTTGGAGGGCCACACGACGCGGTGCATCTCGGTCCTCACATCGTTCCAATAGCTGCGGATACGTCCCTTCTTCTTTGGTTTGACCGCGACGGTGGTCGTCTTCGTGTTCTTACTATCGGGAGCCTTCTTCACATACTTCGGAGCCTTCTTCTGCTTCTCAGCATCCTGGGTAGCCGCAAAGGAACCATTTGCGGCCTTACGGGCCGCTTCACGTTGAGCACGTTCCGCAGCGCGCGCTTTGCGAGCAGACCGCTTATTACGCTCCTTATTAGCCATTCCCCACTCCTCAAGTAAGGCTTGTACATAGAAACCGGCTAACCCATACGGGAAAGCCGGTGAAATTTCTGGCAGGCCAGGAAGGACTCGAACCCTCAACAAACGGTTTTGGAGACCGCCGCTCTACCATTGGAGCTACTGGCCTGTATGCTTATCCCGCTTAGCGGGTCTCCTTGTGCAGCGTGTGCTTCTTGCACCACGGGCAATACTTCTTCATCTGGAGACGCTCCGGATTGTTAGTCTTGTTCTTCGTCGTGGTGTAGTTGTGACGCTTGCATTCGGTGCATGCAAGGGTAACTAAAGTACGCATGTATCGTATCCTCCTGATCTAAGGTCATCGTCGGGACAACCTCGACCATGACGCAAGAGTGTACGCTACCATCGAGTTGGTAATGCTGTCAACTATCTTCCCAACTATTTATAGTATTGCACAAAACGTGCAGATACAAGCACACATACCCAAGATAGAGAAAGACCCGATGCAAGCATAGCACCAGGTCTTTGTGAATCACAGATTAAAGCTACTCAATAATCTTGGAGACACGGCCATCAGCAACGGTGTGGCCACCTTCACGGACTGCGAAGCGGTCGCCCTGCTCCATTGCGATGTGGTGGATCAGCTCAACGCTGATCGTCACATGGTCGCCCGGCATTGCCATCTCGACGCCCTCAGGCAGGGTGATGGTGCCAGTGATATCGGTCGTTCTGAAGTAGAACTGCGGACGATAGTTGGAGAAGAACGGTGTGTGACGGCCACCCTCCTCCTTGGTCAGAACGTAGACCTCGCCCTCGAACTTCTGGTGCGGGGTGATGGAGCCCGGCGCGCAGATGACCTGGCCACGCTCGATGTCCTCACGACGGATACCACGAAGCAGAATACCGACATTGTCGCCCGCCTCGCAGAAGTCCAGGGTCTTACGGAACATCTCGATACCGGTTGCGGTTGACTTCTGGGTCGGACGGATACCGACGATTTCAACCGGGTCGTTCATCTTCAGCGTACCGCGCTCAACACGGCCGGTTGCAACGGTACCACGGCCGGAAATGGTCATAACGTCCTCGATAGCCATCAGGAACGGCTTCTCGTTATCACGCTTCGGGGTCGGGATGTAGGTATCGACAGCCTCCATCAGCTTCTTGACGGAGTCAACCCACTTCGGATCACCCTGGAGTGCGCCGAGCGCGGAGCCACGGATGATAGGAATCTTGTCTCCGGGGTAACCGTACTCAGAGAGCAGGTCACGGGTCTCTTCCTCAACGAGGTCGATGAGCTCTTCGTCGTCGACCATATCGCACTTGTTCAGGAATACGACGATATACTTAACGCCGACCTGGCGGGCGAGCAGGATGTGCTCACGAGTCTGTGCCATAGGGCCATCGGTAGCAGCAATGACCAGGATTGCGCCATCCATCTGTGCTGCGCCGGAAATCATGTTCTTGATGTAGTCAGCATGGCCCGGGCAGTCAACGTGTGCATAGTGACGCTTCTGGGTCTCATACTCAACGTGAGAGACAGTAATCGTGATACCGCGCTGACGCTCTTCAGGAGCCTTATCAATGTCCTCAAACGGCTCATAGGTCGCTTTGCAACCCGGAGTTTCAGATAGGACCTTGGTGATAGCTGCCGTCAGGGTGGTCTTACCATGGTCAACGTGGCCGATGGTACCAATGTTTACATGTGGCTTAGTGCGCTCAAATTTTTGCTTGGCCATTTGCCATCCTCCTTCAAAAATCAACCCTTTGGTTGGTTTCTCCTAACTATACACTATCCTAAACGGCACCGAGGCACCGTGGTAGATCTGGTAGCGGTGATTGGACTCGAACCGATGACATCGCGGGTATGAGCCGCGTGCTCTAACCAACTGAGCTACACCGCCATAGGTGCTTGAGTATGGAGCCTGCGACCGGATTTGAACCGGTGACCTCTTCGTTACCAACGAAGTGCTCTACCGACTGAGCTACACAGGCAATGGTGGGGATGCATGGACTCGAACCATGGAACCCAGAGGGAGCGGATTTACAGTCCGCCGCAGTTGCCGCTGTGCCACATCCCCATATGTAATCAAGCAAATGCTGTAGGGCTAATCCCCAGCAGCGGAAAAGATAGTACGTCCTTAGAATGGCACTGTCAACACATGACACCCACCCGGGCGTCACCCACACACGATTCCCACACATCTGCAGCCAGGGTATTCAGAGTAGTAAAACCGCCCAACGCAGGCCCCTATACGGTCTCCCGCCATCAAAGAGGACCGGGCGGTCACCCGGTCCTTTCAGCAGCTTCTGGAGCCAGCAGAGGGAGTCGAACCCACAACCCACGGTTTACAAAACCGTTGCTCTGCCATTGAGCCATGCTGGCATATACCTGGTAATGATACCTCTAACTACGTAAAATATGCCAGAGTTTTTTGCGCATGTCCGGTGAGATTCTGTCCTCAATCGTCGCCTTGTGGTGGGAACGGTCCTGCTCCTCAACCGCGACCTCCGTGTCGATGCGCTCGAGTTCGCGGACAAAGATTTTTGAGGAGATTGCAGTCACATCTCCAGGGCCAGCGCCGATCGTCGCACGGATCGTATTGTCCGAGGTGGCGACGCTCACCATCCTCCCCTCTTGCCGGGCTTGAGTCGCAAGGCGCTCGATCACGGAATCCGCACTTTCCCCTGTTCGGGAGAATACGACGGTGAGTCCTGCCTCGTGGGTCGCATTGCGGTCAGGGTCAGCGTTGCTGGCTCCGTCAAAGACTACCACCGCATCAAAGCGGCCCTGAGCATAGGTCGCCACATCGCTGATCAGGGCTTCGCGTGCGCGGACAAAGGGGTCAGTGTCAAAGCTCTTCGGGTCGGTGTGCTCATCGATCAGCCCCTCATAGCGCGGGGTTGCACCCATTACATTGTACCCGTCCACGAGCAGCAGCTCGCGTTTGCTCTTGTCCATGTCCATGCTCTCTCAGATCCGACCCATACCTGCTGCACCGCAGTACACCGCATGAGCGCGTATCAGCACATCTGAGACTGATACGCGCTCATAGATGGTGGCTATGCTTTCTTGCGCAGGCGAGCGCCGGCTTGCGTGTCTTCGATAACAAGGCCTAAGCCTGCGATTCCGTCGCGGATTGCGTCTGCGGTATCCCACTGTTTGGCCTTACGGGCATTCTGTCTCGTCTCAATGAGCGCCTGCGCCGCTTCAACGGGATCGTCGCCGTCGAAGTCGGTATAGCGCTTTGCGAGGTCAATGAGCTCTGAGGGCAACCCCTCAGGATCCTTCGAGGAGAGGTCGATACCGAGGACGCAGGAAAGCTCTACCAGAGCATCCGCAGCTCTCAGTGCCGCGGCGGTCGAGGTGTCGCTGCCTGCCTCAGACAGGTAGGTATTGCCTGCCGTGACCAGCCCAAAGATCGCGGCAAGGCCGCCTGCGGTATTGAAATCATCGTCCATCTGAGCGGTGAAGGAGGCCTGCGCCTCTTTGACCGCCTTCGTTAAGGCCCGGTCATGATCGCTGAGCCCCCCGTCCTGAGGGGCATTCTTTGCCGCCCACTTAAGGTTCTTGACACAGCTCTTGAGACGCTCCAGGGTTCCGATGGCGCCGCTCAGGCGCTCAAAGCTGAAGTCCAGAGGTGAGCGGTAGTGGGTCTGCAGCATCAGCAGGCGCAGCGCGTCCGCCGGATACTTGTCGAGGACCTCTTTGAGCGTGTAGAAGTTGCCCAGCGACTTGGACATCTTCTCACCGTCGATCGTGAGCATGCCGGTATGCATCCACACATTGGCCAGCGGCGTATGCCAGTTGCACATGCACTGCGCCGTCTCGTTCTCGTGGTGCGGGAAGATCAGGTCCTGGCCGCCGCCGTGGATATCGATCGGGACACCCAGATAACGGTGGATCATCGCGACGCATTCGGTGTGCCAGCCAGGACGGCCGTCACCCCAGGGGCTTGGCCAGCTCGGTTCACCCGGCTTTGTGGCTTTCCACAGCGCAAAGTCAAGCGGATCCTTCTTCTGCTCGTTTTTCTCGATGCGGGCGCCGCTCATCAGCTCGTCGACGTTGCGGCCGGAGAGGATGCCGTAGTGCGGATCGCTTCTCACTGAGAAGTACACATCCCCAAAAGGCACCGCATAGGCGTGCTTCTGGTCGATCAACCCTTGGATCATCTCCTGCATCGCGGCGATCTCGCGCGTTGCGCGCGGACGGATATCAGGGTCGAGGATCCCGAAGCGGTGCATCTGTTTGATGAAGGCATCTGCGTATTGTTCGGAGACCTCTCTGGCAGCTCTCCCCTGCTCATTGGCCCGATTGATGATCTTGTCATCCACATCGGTCAGATTCTGGGCGAAGGTCACCGAGTAGCCTCTGTAGGTGAGGTAGCGGCGGACCACGTCGAAACACAGGAAGGTACGGGCATTGCCGATATGGATCTCGTCGTATACTGTCGGCCCACAGACGTACATGCGGACCTTGCCTTTCTCAATCGGCCTGAACTCTTCTTTTCTCCTGGTTTGGGTGTTATAGATAAGCATGCTTTGCTTCTCCTTTATCTGCGACACCAGTCCCTCGCCTCAAAGGTCGACGGCTCTGTCTGCCCCGCTATTGTACGTACGGCTGTATCTCAGAACAAGACACATTCAGGCTTTCTGTACATCAAGCGCTGCGGCCAAGCAGCGCTACGGCCCACGCTGCAATGCCTTCGCCGCGCCCTACGAAGCCCAATCCCTCAGTCGTGGTAGCCTTGACGCCGCACTGCTCAGGAGCAACGTCCATGGCTTCAGCTAGGCGTTTTCTCATCTCATCCCGATAGGGTGCAAGCTTGGGCGCCTGGGCGGCGATCGTGATATCGCAATCGATCAGCTCAAAACCGTGGCTTCGCACTTTCTCCATCACTTGGCTCAGCAATTTGAGCGAGTCAGCCCCCTCATAGGCAGGATCAGTGTCGGGAAAGAGCTGTCCGATATCCCCTTCGCGCAAAGCTCCGAGAATCGCATCCATCAGCGCATGGGTCGCTACATCCGCATCGGAGTGACCCAAAAGCCCCCTTTCAGAGGGGATGTCCACCCCACAGAGGATCAGCTTTCTGCCTTCCACCAAACGGTGTACGTCATATCCATGCCCGATGCGCTCTATCACGATATTATTCTCCGCTCTTCCGGCTTCTCTCCTGCCACTGACTCAGCCGCTGGTCAAGTACTGCCTCAGCTAGGGAGAGATCCTCTGGCACTGTCACCTTGATATTGTTGCGCGGTGAGACCACGCAGCGGATCTTGCCGCCGTAGTGCTCCGCCAGACTTGCGTCATCGGTTCCCACGTAGCGCTCAGCTACCGCCGCCTGATGGTAGGCCAGGATCCGCTTGGTACGGAAGACCTGCGGGGTCTGGGCGACCCAATACAGCGAGCGGTCCGGCGTCGAAAGCACAGTCTGCTTTTCAACAAGTTTGAGGGTATCAGTAGCGCGGTGTGCGGCAATGGTACCGGCGAGATCGGGATCCACCCGCAGGTAGGCGATCGTGTTTTCGATCGTCGCCGAGGTCACGAGTGGGCGTGCCCCATCGTGGATCGCGCAGTATGGTAAGGTTTTATCCTGTGCCTGGATGCCGAGGTAGCTTGACTCCTGGCGGGTGGCACCACCCTCAACGACGGCAATCGGGGTGTTCAGGCTCAGCGGCGCGATCGCCTCGTCGATCATCTTGTCGCGCTTACCCGGTGGGCACACTGCCACGATCTGTGCGACCGAGCGCGCCTCATCGAAGGCTAAAATGGACCAAGAGACCAGCGGTAACCCACAGAGCTTGACAAACTGCTTCTCTCGACCGAACCGGATGCCGGAACCTGCGGCGACGATCACGCCCGCACAGTCTTTGGTGGTGCGGCTGAAGTTGATTGTTGCGCGCTGCGTCTCAGTCTTCGTACACATCTCGGAGCAAACACCATACATCAGTGCTTACCCCACATACGATACAGGCTGGCCGCCAGAAGAGAGGGGTTCTTGACGCCGAGGGAATCGAGGCGGGACGGGTTATCTTGGATATCGTCAAGGAGCTCCTGCAGCGATCCGTACTCATCGACGATCTTCTCTGCCATGCCCTCACGGACCACTGACACCCGCGAGAGTGTTCTTAAGCCCAACGGCGTCATGATCGAATCCTCAGTCTTGTCGTGGTAGCCCAGAAGCTCCGCGATCCGCTTGGTGGAGCGGAGATCCTTGTTATTCATCGCATGGAACTTGACGCGGATCTCCTTGGCATGCTCCTCTGAGGAGTCCGTCGCATAGTCGCGGATCATCAGGTCGTACTCTTCGTCCATGTCGCCCACGAACTCGTCGCGCTGCATATCGACGGTCTTGCCTTCGCTGCCCAGCTCATCGATGCACTTCTGGAGCTGCTCGGCCGAGGTCATCAGCACCTCAAACTGGTAGAAGACCTCGGAGATATCCCCCAAGGTCACGTAGTTATCCAACTCCAGAGTGGTCAGGCGCAGAAGGCTTCTGTCAAGCGTCTGGCGACTATTCTGGAGGGTCACCAAGAGCTGATTGACACTGCTCATGATCTCCGGCACGCTTCTCAGCTGGAAGCGGTGCCCGTCAACAAAGACGCTCACGACGTGGCGGCGCTCGGACACCGAGATCACCATCGCCTTAGTCAAAAGACTCATACGTGCCGCGGTGCGGTGGCGCATACCGGTCTCGGAGGTCGGCAGCGAGGGGTCCGGATCGAGGCAAAAGTTAGCGCGGTAGATCTGGGTCATACCCTTGTCGATTACGATTGCGCCGTCCATCTTTGAGAGCTCGAAGAGACGATTAGCAGTGAAGGAGATGTTGAGCGGGAAGCCGTCATTGCCGGCTGCCAGCACCGCATCGGTGTCGCCGACGCAGATGAGGGCACCCATGTTGCCGGCTATGATCATATCAAGTGCGCGGCGCAAGGAAGTACCCGGCGCCGTCGCAACGACCGCGTCGTGAATCCGTTCCTCTTTTGTTTTCTCTTTCACCTGGGAGGCCGCATCGCTGTGTTTGATCTCATGTTCTGTGGCGCCCATATCTACCCCTTTAAGTGTTGCTAGAAGACACAGAAAGTTTACTAGTTGTTCCTTCTCTAGTGTAATAAAAAGGCTGACGCAAAGCACCAAATCGCGGTCCTTTCGTCAGCCTTTGGTTCTTTAGAAGCAGGTACCTATCACTGCTCTGAGGTTTGAAGTTCTCCGTCATTGCCGCCGGATACCGCTCTGGTTGAATCGGGCAGTGACCAGCTGTCGTGCGCCTTCGGGGCATCCATGTGGATGTGCTTCGACGGCTCGGGGATCTTGCCGGTCGTTTTCGTAAAGGTCAGTTTCTCGTCCTTTGCGTCGACCAGGACAATGTCGCCTGCCTTCCACTTGCCCTGCAGCAGCTCCTCTGCTAGCGGATCCTCGATCATCGTCTGGATCGCGCGGCGCAGCGGACGCGCGCCGTAGATCCTGTCGGTGCCACGCTCAGCCACCAAGTCACGCGCTGCATCGGTGAGCTCGATGGACATACCGTTAGCGATGAGGCGATCACGCAGGCCGTTGATCATAAGGTCAACGATGCCGCGCAGCTGCTTCTGGTTCAGAGACTTGAACACGACGATCTCGTCGACACGATTCAGGAACTCCGGGCGGAAGAGGCGCTTGAGCTCGCTCATGACATGGGAGTTGATCTCCTTGTCGGAGAGCCCGTCAGAGCCACCAGTGAAGCCCATCGTCGTGGTCTGTGCGATATCGCGCGCGCCGATGTTAGAGGTCATGATGATGACAGCGTTGGAGAAGTCGACGGTACGGCCCTGCCCATCCGTCAGACGTCCTTCATCCAGAATCTGGAGCAGGATATTGAAGATGTCAGGGTGTGCCTTCTCGATCTCATCGAACAGCACGACCGAGTACGGACGACGTCTCACTACCTTGGTGAGCTCGCCACCCTCGTCGTAGCCCACATAGCCAGGGGGAGCGCCCACAAGTTTCGAGACCTCATGCTTCTCCATAAACTCAGACATGTCAAAGCTGATCAGGGCATCCTCAGAGCCGAACAGGAACTCTGCGAGTGCCTTCGCAAGCTCGGTCTTGCCGACGCCGGAGGGTCCCAGAAAGATGAAGGAACCACCCGGACGGTGCGGGTCCTTGAGCGGAGAGCGGCTTCTTCTGATGGCGCGGGCCACCGCGGAGACCGCCTCGTCCTGGCCGATGACACGCTGATGCAATGCTTCCTCGCAGCGCAGCAGCTTGGAGGCTTCCGCCTCGGTCAGGTTGGACACCGGGACAGCGGTGATCGAAGACACGACATCTGCGATAGCGGTAGGCGTGATGGTCGTCACGTGCTCGTTGATCTTCTTGTGCCAGGTCCCCTCGAGCTTCTTGCGCTTGTCAGTGAGCTCTTTCTCCTGGTCACGGTAGCGCGCGGCCTCCTCGTACTCCTGCGCAGCAGCAGCCTTGTCCTTCTCCTGCTTCACGTGGGTGAGCTCTTCGTCCACCTTTGCGATGTCAGGCGGCGTCGTCATCTTTCTCACGCGGGTACGCGCGCCTGCTTCGTCGATAACGTCGATGGCCTTATCCGGCAGGAAGCGATCCTGGATGTAGCGGACTGAGAGCGACACAGCGCTGCGCAGCGCATCGTCGGTGTACTTTACATGGTGGTGCTTCTCATAGCGGCTCTGCAGGCCCTTGAGGATTTTGAAGGTATCCTCCTCGGTCGGTTCGCCCACATACACCGGCTGGAACCTGCGCTCAAACGCGGAGTCCTTCTCGATGTGCTTGCGGTACTCGTCAGCAGTCGTCGCACCGATCACCTGAATCTCGCCCCGGGACAGAGGCGGCTTCAGGATGGAAGCAGCATCGATTGAGCCCTCAGCGGAGCCGGCGCCGATGATCGTGTGGATCTCATCGATAAAGAGGATGTCCTTCTTGGAGTCACGAACTTCGTTGATAACCTTCTTGAGGCGGTCCTCAAACTCGCCACGGTACTTAGAGCCTGCGACGAGGGCTGCGACATCAAGCGTCCAGATCTGTTTGTTGCGCAGGATATCCGGCACGTTGCCGGCGACGATCAGCTGCGCCAAGCCCTCGACGATTGCGGTCTTGCCGACGCCCGGATCACCCAGGATCATCGGGTTGTTCTTCTGACGGCGGGCAAGTACCTGCATGATGCGCTCGATCTCGCGGTCGCGACCTATCACCGGATCAAGCTTGCCTTCGCTCGCAAGCTCAGTCAGGTTGCGGCCATACTCCTTGAGCATGGAGCCTTCCTGCTGTTGCTGCTGAGGCTGTCCCATCCCGCTGAACATCTCGGCACCCATGTTGGGGATACCCTGCGACCCCGGCTGCTGGGGCTGTACCTCGTCCTGCGTCAGTTCGTCCACCGCGTTGCGCACCGCGTCACCGGAGACACCCATGCGGGAGAGGGCCTCCATAGCGACACCGTTGCCCTCATCGACGATGCCCAAAAGCAGATGCTGGGTGTCGATGTAGGAGGCGCTATGCGTCATCATCTCCCGATACGCGCCCTCGAGCACGCGCTTGGCGCGTGGGGTGAACGGGATATGGCCACCGGGGATTGGCTCGGTGCCATCCCGGGTGATCTCTTTGATCGCCTCAAGGGTCTGGTCATAGGTCACATCGAGATTCTTCAAGGCCTCGGCGGCGATACCGTCGCCTTCCTTGATGAGGGCCAGCAAAAGGTGCTCCGTGCCCACATACATCTGGTCGAGGTTTCGCGCCTCATCCTGGGCTAAGGATATGACCTTGCGGGCCTTGCCAGTAAACTTTTCAAACATTGGGTTGAGTCCCCCTTAAAATTGGTCTCCATCTTCTACTGCATGAGAGAGAAGATGTGGGGCATCAGTTGATTGTTCTCTCTATACCCCGGGCAGTTCCTGTTTATCCCACCGCATCGCTTCTGTTCACTTCATGGCATCTCACACAGCGGTACCTGGGTCGAAAAAAGCCTCCGAAAGTCTTGCGACCTCCCAGAAGCTTTTTCACCACTATCCTTGTGCTGGTGATAGATATACCCAGATTTACTGCTCGCCATTCGACTTCGCGTAGATATCTCCCACGGGGGCGATCGCCTTCATTGCGGTCAGGACCGCGTCGAGGCACTCGTTCATCTCCTGCCCCATGTACTGGGCACCTTCACGCATCACCTCGCGGTTGCAGCCCGCGGCGAAGCGCTTGTCCTTGAACTTCTTCTTCAGTGACTTGAGCGGCATGTCGGTGACGGAGCCGGAGGGGCGCATCTTTGCGGCCGCTTGGATCAGGCCTGACACCTCATCGCAGGCAAAGAGGACTTTCTCCATCTGCAGCTTCGGCTTCGGAAGCGCCTCGTTGTTGTCAGAGTTGTGCGTCATGATCGCATGCGCGAGCTGCGCCGTAGCACCCACCTCAGCCAGGAGCTCTGCAGTCTTGACGGTGTGGTTCTTCTCGTCCTGGAACTTCTCCCAATCGAGATCGTGGAGCAGGCCCACGATGCCCCAGAAGTCAACGTTGTCCGGGTCATACTGCTTTGAGAAATAGCGCATCAATCCCTCAAGAGTCTCACCGTGCTCGACGTGGAAGGGCTCCTTGTTGTACTTCTTCAGAAGCTTCATCGCCTGATCGCGGGAAATCCCCGCCTCAAGCTTGCCTGACATATCGGCATCGATCGCCGCCCGGGCAGCCTCAGAGAGCCCGTTGTCCTCGACAGCAGGCTCACTCAGGTTTGCCTCTGCCTCTTCTTTCTTTTCTGATGCCATATCCTCACTGGCTCCTTTCTCTGCATTGTCAAAGAGGGCGTCGGCGGAGGCTGCAGGGTTGTCCGTGGTATCCGGCAGCTGTGAGGCGATGTCCTCCTTCGCGATCTTCTCCGGCTTCATCTGCGGGAAGAGCAGGACATCTCTGATAGAGGGTTGGTCACAGAAGAGCATGATCATGCGGTCGATACCGTAGCCGACACCGCCGGCAGGGGGCATACCGTACTCGAGGGCGCGGACATAGTCGTAGTCGTAGCCCATAGCCTCGTCGTCGCCGAAGTCCTTTGCAGCGACCTGCTCCGCAAAGCGGCCAGCCTGGTCGATGGGGTCGTTGAGCTCAGAGAAGGCGTTGGCATACTCGCGGCCGGCGATCAGCAACTCAAAGCGGTCGGTGAGGCGCGGATCGTCCTCTCTGCGCTTGGAGAGCGGGCTCACCTCTTCCGGGAAGTCGCAGACAAAGGTTGGATTGACGATCGTATCCTCGCCCAGCTGATCATAGATCGTGAAGAGGAGCTTGCCGACACCCCAGTTCTTCTCCGTCTGAACGCCATTTCTCTCGCACACTTCACGCAGGTGGTCAATCGGGGTGTCCATATCGACGTGCTCGCCGACAACCTGCGAGTCAACCTCAGCTACCGACATGCTCTTCCAGGTACCGGACATATCGATAGTCTGTCCCTGGTAGGTGATCACCTCATGGCCTTCCTTGCAGCCACAGACCTCACGGGCGATCGCCTTGAAGAGGCCTTCGCTCAAGCGCTTCATACCCTCGAGGTCGGAGTAGGCGCAGTAGGCCTCCATCGAGGTGAACTCCGGGTTGTGCGTCAAGTCCATGCCCTCGTTTCTGAACTGGCGGCCGATCTCAAAGACGCGCTCCATACCGCCGACGATCAGACGCTTCAGAGGAAGCTCGGTGGCGATACGCAGATAGAAGTCGCGGTTCAAGGCATTGAAGTGCGTGACGAACGGCTTCGCATTGGCGCCGCCCACGATCGCATGCATGATCGGAGTCTCCACCTCGAGGTAGCCATCGGCCTCCATATAGCGGCGGATCAGCGAGATGATCGCGGAGCGCTTGCGGAAGACCTCACGGATCTCCGGGTTCATGATCAGGTCAACGTAGCGCTGGCGGTAGCGGACCTCTTTGTCCTGCAGGCCATGGAACTTCTCCGGCAGCGGACGCAGGCTCTTTGAGAGCAGGATGAGCTTGGTCGGCGAGATGGAGAGCTGCCCGCGGCGAGTACGCACGACGTAGCCGCTCGCCTGCAGGATATCGCCCATATCGAGCATAGAGAGGAGATCCCAGTCCTCTTTGGCCATGGTGTTGATCCGGCAGAAGAGCTGGATCGAGCCCGTGCAGTCCTCCAGAATCAAGAAGGCGATCTTGCCCTGCTTGCGCAGCGCGCGGATGCGGCCCGCAACGGTCACGGAATCGGTCGTGTCCTCCCCACAAGCCAGGTCAGCGTACTTCTTCTCGAGGTCAGCGGCATGGGCGGTGACGGTACTTTTGATCGGATACGGGTTGATGCCCTCCTGCATCAGCTCGGTACGGCGCTGTCTGCGCTGTGCGCGCTCGTCGTTTTGGGATGGCTTTCCCTGTCCCGTACTTGTTGTCTCAGCCATGTATCGTGTTCTCCTAGCAGAAATAAACGCCCCGTCCTATGGTTTGCACCACAGGCGCGGGGCGTGGCTCTCTCACAGATTGTTGGTCAGCGCGTCACCTTGGTGATCGTGTAGATGCGCACCTTACCCGCCGGGGACTTGAAAGAGATGGTGTCCCCCACCCCATGGCCGATCACCGCTCTGCCTGCGGGGGACTCATTGGAGATCTTGTGTGCGAGCGAATCCGTCTCGGTCGTACCAACGATCGTGAAGGTCGTCTTCCTGCCTCTGCCGTTCTTGAGCTCCACAGTGGAACCCAGGGAGACTTCCATTGCGTCCTCATTCTCGACGACGCGGGCCGTCGCAAGGATGGTGCGGATCTCATTGATGCGGGAGGCGTTCTTTGCTTCCTCGTCCTTTGCGTCATCGAACTCAGAGTTCTCTGAGAGGTCACCGAAGCCGCGGGCAATCTTGATGTGCTCTACGATCTCATCGTGTTTCTGGCCCTCACGGTAGTTGAGCTCCTCAACGAGTTTATCCCGGCCTTCCGGAGTCAGTACGATCTCATCCGTCATAATCTAAAAGCCCTTCCATAAAGAAGGTGTTCAGCTTTTAAGCTCAACACCTTCACTGTACTGTTATTCTTCAGTGTCCGCAGTTTCTGCGGCTTCCGGTTTTGTCAACTTCGCGCCGCACTTGGAGCAAAACGCGGCGTCAGCTGGATTCTTCGCTCCGCATTTTGGACAAAAGACAACCCCTGCCTCAGAAGCTGTGCTTGCTTCCTCTGAGGAGGCCTCTTCGAGGTGGGCCTCAGTCTCAGTTGCCTTCTCTTCATCCTTCTTCTTATCGTCGTCACCGCTCATGCCTTCGCGGACGTTCTTAACAGTCTTACCGAGGGCTTTCCCCAGTTTCGGGAGGTTCTTCGGCCCGAAGATAAGAAGAGCCACAATAAGAATTACAATAACTTCCATTGGTCCGAGGTTCATGGAATCCCTCTCTCTTGCGTCTCTGTGATATGTGTTCTACAGAGACCCTATTCAGCATCGAATACCATAGTATAACCAGAGTTAGTATATTACAGCACAGATAGTGCTCTCTCACGAATGAAACAATTGTAGGATATTGCTGGCGTTTCCTCAATGCGGCATACAATCCTCACGGGTACTGCGCATACTTCAATACAAGGATAAAAAACTGTATCGTTTCGGCTCGAGGAGCGTCCCGATTGTGACTACGAAAGCTTCATATCACTTTGATGCGGTCTTCTTTGACCTCGATGATACCCTCTACGATCAGTCTGAGCCCTTTGCCTATGCGGTGAAACACGTGCTCGGCGATCTGAAGGGGATCTCGGGGGCCCAGCTCTTTGAAACGAGCCGCCTGCACTCCCAAGAGGTCTTTGCGGCCTTTGCACGTGGCTATCGCCCGACCGACACGGTGTACATCCACCGGATGCAGGATACCTTTGCGGACTACGGGATCCATCTGGATGATCAGACCGCGCTCAAGCTGCAGCGAGTCTATGCCGGCAACACCGCCGACGCAATGCACCTCGATCCCTCAATCGCACGGGCCTTAGACTGGTGTTCCCACCACACCAACCGCGGATTGGGGATCATCTCAAACGGCAAACTGCGCGGACAGATTGCCAAAGTAGAGGCCTTAGGGGTGGACAGATGGATCAGCGCAGATCGAATCTTTGTCTCCGATGCCGTGGGCGTCGCCAAACCGAAGCCTGAGATCTTCAGCCTCGCCTGCAGACAGGTGCGAGCGGATCCCGAAAAGAGCATCTACGTGGGGGATGCCTTTGCCCTCGACGTTATCGGCGCCACCCGGGCCCGCTTAAAATCGCTCTGGTACAACCACCGGCTGCGCCACGCCCCCACCTCGCACCCAAAGGCGACCTGGGAAGTGCACACCGCACCGGAACTCTATGCGACCCTCAAATCTAACGTTATCTAGCCCCGCTGACCTGCCTAGTTATCGTCAGGTTCCGCAAACCACAGGTTGTCAAAATCAGTCGATACCTGCGGATAATCGGCATCCGGGATCTCCGTTACATAGAAATCCCCGTCAGGCGTCTCATTGTAGCCATAGAGATATACATCGTCTGAATGGGCTTCCGGAGAGAGCGCAACGTACTCGGAATCCCCACTCTCAAAGACACCGAGGACTTCGCATTCCTCTGAGGTGCCATCTTCGTAATCTAAGGTAATGTAGTCAATTTCGTCTTCGTTGCTTGCCATGAAGATTCCTTTCTGATGCACCTCTTGTCTTGGTTTGTTCTATCCAGTGTAGCGGTGGGCGGACTCAGAGCGTGGCACTATTCTATTAACGGATAAAATGGCGAGTACAGGGGCGGTTCCCCGCAGTTTTGTTGTACCCCTCGGTATAGGCGTGGGTCGTCTCGATCGCATCGCGCTCAAAGTCATCAAGGCTGTGATACCCGCTCCCCCTTAAGGCGAGCAGCTGTATTGTAAACGTATCCCCCGCCACATAGTCGGCGTAGACATCGCCGTTTCCCCTGCCGGTAAAGTGCTGGTTGACACGGCTCAGCACCTGATGGGCCTGCCCCACATAGTACCTGCGGCGGTCAGCATTGTAGATCAGATAGATGCCCGGGAAATCCGGGGCAAGGGTGCCGTGAGGGCGCCGTACCTGAAAGAATTGCTGGGGAGTGAGCTTCCTGGAGCCCGTCACAAGCCGGCGGATCCGGCGACGGGGCCGCGAGACAGCCAGATAGGCGATGCAGGCCCACACGATCAGGATCGCTGCGAGATACCCCAGGTAGCGCGGCAGCAGCGCTACAAGAGTCTGCCGCCCCACCATGAGGAATAGGTCAGGGTCGATGATCCCTGCCGGCAGTGCGTCACGCAGCGACATGAGGCATTCAACAACCAGGCAGAGGCCCCACAGGATCAGAGCAGCTTTCCCAAATCGCGCAATACCGGGGTGCTTCTTTCCCCTCATGCCTTATTCGCGAAGCTTAAGAAGGCTTGGGTGCGCGGGTCTGTGGCGCTCTTTACAATGGATTGCGGGCTACCCTCTTCGATGATCTCTCCGCCGATCAGAAGACAGATGCGGTCACTGACCGTCTCGGCAAAGTCCATCTCGTGCGTGACGATCCCCACGGCCATCCCCTGCTGCGCCAGCTGGCGGATCAGATCGCGCATATCCCAGGTCAGTTTCGGATCGAGGGCACTTGTCGCCTCATCGAAATACATCACATCGGGGTTCATGCAGAGGGCCCGCGCGATCGCCACACGCTGCTGCTGGCCGTCGGAGAGCTCACAGGGGACCATGTTCTCCTGCTCTTTCAGATCGAGTCGCTCAAGCAGCTCTTTCCCTTGTTTTTGCACCTCTTCCTCATCCCGCTTCTGCACCACAACCGGCGCATCACAGACATTCTGAAGGACCGTGCGATGCGGGAAGAGGTTGTAGCCCTGAAAGACAAGACCGAAGTGCATACGCGCCGCCTGCTCAGCCGTCCTGTCATAGACTGCACCTTTTGAACCCTCGTTGTCGCACACGACCGTATCCCCGTAGGCGATGCGCCCGCGGTCCAGACGCTCGAGAAGTGTGAGGCAGCGCAGGGTCGTCGACTTGCCGGCGCCTGAAGGGCCGATCAGCGAGACGACCTCACCTCTCTCGATATGGAAATTCAGTCCGTGCAAAACCTCTTTGGAGCCGAAGGACTTATAGGCCCCGGTGAAGCTCACCGCGCA
Organism: Atopobium sp. oral taxon 416; assembly: GCF_018128285.1. Classification (NCBI taxonomy): domain Bacteria; kingdom Bacillati; phylum Actinomycetota; class Coriobacteriia; order Coriobacteriales; family Atopobiaceae; genus Atopobium; species Atopobium sp. oral taxon 416. Next base: position 230,315 of record NZ_CP072380.1, on the reverse strand, counting down.
CGTAGTATCCTCAGTCATGGTAGTAATCCAAGTTGTTTTCAATCCGACGCAGAATAAATTCGATCAAGAGGCAGGTAACCCAGTAGAAGATCGCCGCGATCACAAAAGGGACCATGGTACGCTGGCTTGCCACCAGGGCACGACCCACGGTGAACATCTCCGCAACGCCAATCGAGAAGGCCAGTGAGGTGTCCTTTACCAGGGTCACAATCTCGTTGCCCATCGCCGGCAGGATGTTCTTGAACATCTGGGGCAGGATAATATGGAAGAAGGTCTGTGAGGGGCGGTAACCCAAGACCTCAGCGGCCTCATACTGGCCGCGGGGGATCGACTGGATACCGGCGCGATAGATCTCGGCAAAGTAAGCGGCATAGTTCACGATAAAGGCGATGATGCAGGCCACAAACATGTAGTTCGGGCCGGTCACAATCCCAAAGCCGTAATATGGCAGGAAGAAGACCGCGAACATCTGCAGCATCAGCGGCGTTCCGCGCATCAGCGAGATGTAGATACCCAGGACCACCGAAAGCAGCTTGCACTTGGAGAGCCTGCCCATTGCGACCAGAATGCCGAGCGGAATCGAACCTAAGAGCGTCAGCCCAAAGATCTCGAGGGTCACAAGGAAACCTTGCGCCAGCATCGGAACCATGGTGGATATACTCACGCTTACACCCTCTCCTTATCGTTCACACATACTAATTGGAGACCTTTGGCAGGCACCAGGCGGTGTATGAGACGCCCTGGTCCGCGTACTTGTTGCAGATCTCCTCAACCTTACCTTCGGAATCGAGCTGCTGCAGGTCAGCCTCAACGGTGTGTGCCAAGGAGTCGTTGCCCTTCTGGAAGCCCACCGCAAAGTGCTCGGAGTTGAGGGGCTCGTCTAAGATCTTGAAGCCCTTTGAGCCGCCGATATTGAAGACCGCGACCGGGTAGTCAACCGCCAGGGCGTCGTAGGTTCCCTGCCGCAACATCATGAACGCGGTATTGTAGTCGCCCATCGTATCGAGCTTGGCGAAGCTGGCGCCCAGATCCGCCTGGTCTCCCCCTTCGGTCAGGAGGTAGTAGGCCGCCGAGTCGGTCTGAGTACAGACGTTCTTGCCGGCCAGATCCGCGAGTGAATTGATATCGGAGTCAGCGCTCGTGACAATCACCTGGCGGTTCTCCATGTAGGGATCCGTGAAGGTGTAGTCATCCTCACGCCCCTCGATCGTAAAACCGTTCCAAATGCAGGTGATCTGGCCAGAGTTGAGCATTGCGTCTTTAGCGTCCCAGTTGATTGGGGTCGGCTGGAACTCCCAGCCTTCCTTATCACAGACCGCCTGAGCCAGGTCGATATCGAAGCCAGTAATCTGTCCGCCGTCCCCGATGTAGCCATAGGGCGGGAACTCCTGGTCAAACCCGAGCACGAAGGGGCCGGTGAATGCAACAGAGCTGCCTGAGCCTGCATCCGCCGTGGAGCTCGAGGAGCCGCCACAGCCTGCGAGCGAAAAAAGCGCCACGCAGCCTACCGCACTGCCGGAAAGTGAAAGAAATTGACGACGACTCATTGAAGACATGGCTCGTACCCCCTTCGAAGATCGCCTCTGCAATCGCTGTCTGTAGTACTTTAGTCTAGTAAAGTAGCTGTGCAGTAGAGCATACACGAACTTCACAGGCGGCGCAAGCGTGCACGCCTGTCCTGAAATAGAGCTGTAAAGGAACTAATCACGTTGGCTGCCGGTAGCGATAGAGATCGCCTGTTCGATATCGTCTGCCACGATCAGCTGGTCAAGCTCCTCTTTAGAGATATCGCCCGCCTGGGCAACTGTATTGCGCAGCCACTCAACCAGCCGGTCCAACAGTCACGCCCAATCAGCACAAGCAGGGCATAGCCGGTCTCATGCGTCTGAATCAGCGTCACGAACTCAACCATCCCACCGAAGGTCCCAAAGCCTCCCGGGAAGATCAGGGCGCCTGGGAAGTATTTGACGAATGTGGTCTTCCGCACGAAGAAGTACCAGAACACCATACCCACATTGGCCCGCTAGTTGAGCGCTTCCTCGTGGGGCAGCTCGATCCCCAAGCCGACTGAGACACCTCCCGCATCGTAGGCCCCATGGTTTGCGGCCTCCATAATGCCGGGGCCACCGCCGGTGATCGCCGCAGTGCTGCCCAAGTTTGACGCCTGCCTCCTGCGCCTGCCTGTAGTAGGGCGAACTCTGCGGAGTCCGGGCAAAGCCAAAGCAGGCGATCGCAGGCCCGAGGTTCGCGAGTGCATCGAAGTCACCCACAGACTCTGTCTGCCCGGCCCTCCGTGGGTCCTCATGCTGCCAGTCTGTGTTCTTGTGCGCTACGAGGAACTTCTGTGAGGAAGTCTGCTCAGGCGCCGTCTCGCCCCGCAAGAGGATGGGGCCTCTGATGTAGAGCTGCTTACCCCCGGCACCTGCACTTTTTCAGTTTGGTAGGCGTTTGGTTGCTTTTTCGGTCTCTCTGAAGCTTTATCACCACGAGCTGTAGTATTTGTTTGAAAATTCATATCAAACCTCTCTTCAGTATTTACTATGAGTCTAATACAGTTTTTGAGAAATTATTGAGAATTTGTCTTAGATAGGCTATTCTTTTACTGCTGTGATAGGTACCGTTGCTCCACTTGAACGCGAAGACGAAAAGGGGCCGTATGGCTGCTGAAACAACCAAGACACTGGACATCACGAAGCCAATCTCTGAGCTTTTGGCTTCTAACCCTGAACTGAAGGACACCCTCTCAGAGCTCGATATCACGATCCCCGACACCTCCAAGACGCTGCCGGAGCTCGCCCACGAACTCGGTATCGGTATCCCGATCATCGCTATGGCGCTGGAAGCTGCCGGCTACACCGTTGAGGGCTATTCAGGCGATATGGACCAGGATGCGCCCGCCTTCAATCCGCTGCCAGATCTGGTCGCGAGAGTGTTCGGTGTGGACCATGAGGGAAACCCACTCCCCGAGCCGGATTTTTCAAAACCGGATATGTGCTCCCAGGACGCCCTTGCCCACAATACATCCCCGGATACGCTGTACCTCCACATGGAGGATGCGATCCGTATTGCCCGGGATGAGGGCAAGCTCCCCAAGAATCCCAAACAGGCAGACAACTGATTGGTTCCAAACCGCGTACATTCCAGGCCGCATCGACAAGAGTGCCGATGCGGCTTTTTCGTTACCGTACACGTGCCTCGAGGCAGGATTGCTACGCGGTGAGGTAGACCATAATGATAATGAGAGCAAAGCCGAGGATGTCCGCCAGTGAGAAGTGATAGCCCAGAAGAAGCACGGTGCCGATCGTAGAGACTACCGGCTCAATCGTGCCGAGCAGGCTTGCCTTGAGTGACCCGGCGTCCTTTATGCCCTGCAGGTAGAGTGCATAAGCCCCAAAGGATCCGAGGACAATGATTGCGATCAGAAGCAGAATTGCGTGGAGGTCAAGCGCCGGTACATTGGTCCAAGGATGGATGAAGAGGCCCAAAAGGATCGCCGAGAAGAGGAACCCGAAGCCGTTCACGACGAAGGAGCCCCACTTGTTGAGGGCTTTTGTCGGCACGATCGCTAAGCATGCGCTGGCGGCGGCACAGAGCAGGCCCCAGATGAAGCCGCCGACCGGCAGGTTCAACTCTCCGGGATTGCCTCCCGTCGCCACCAGATAGGTACCGATCAAGGCGAGAAGGATTCCGAGGACCTCACGGCGACGAGGAGCACGTTTCGACACTGAGCAGATGTAGACCAGAACGCCGACCATCCCCAAACTCTGCATCACGGTCGCGGTAGCAGGATTGGTCCAACTCACCGCCTCGATGTAGGACACATTGGAGAAGAGCAGCGCGACGACGCCGACTAGCATAATCGTGAGCAGTGCCCGTGCACTGTGAACAGCGCTTGAAAGACGCTTCCGATCGGTCAGCGCCGCTGCCGCGATAAAGAACCAACAGGAACCGAGTTCACGCATAAAGGTGAGCCACAACGGATCGACCGCATAGGTATCCATCAGGATCTTCGATATGACCCCATTGAGGCCCCAAAGGGTCCCACCCAGAAGTGTACAGATGATCCCTCGGCTGACACGCCGCTCACGTTGAAGTCGTTTATCGGTTCCCGTCGTTTCGGTGCTCACAGGCTCTTCCCTATGCTCGCGCGTTTGAGTGCGTCCGTATCATAGCACGCAGGCACAGATCCACTGTGTCCCGGGTTCAAAAAGCACCCGACCAGAGGCCAGGTGCCTGCAACGCGTAGTGGTTGTTTGCTTGCTGTATGCAAACTGGCTGCGGTAAAGCTCCGCGCCGCCCTTAGCGGGAAGCTCCCTGTGGGCTCTCTGCTCGATGATGGTGCTATGGCCCATAGCGAGGATGAGATCCACATCGATGATCGTTGAGAGGCGGTGCGCGATTGCGAAGCTCGTCCGATTCTCCATGATAGCCCCAAAAAATGAGCTGACGAACAGGGAGAAGACGCTGCTGAGCGATAGCCTGTGTCCGAAGTGGAGGCTCTCTTGAGCTGCTGTGTGCCCTTTCGCTTCCCACTTCGAGCTACCACTACCAGCTAGGCGCCACTCCAGCCGGTAGCCGAGATGGTAAGGCCTGCGAGCTCGTCTACGCCGGCTTCGCTGCGAGCCGACGACATGTAGGGCAGGCGCGTAAGCGACGAGCTGAAGGCACAAGGCCACGCCATAGGTGAGTGGAGGGTGGCGCGCATCATGGGTAAGGAAGGCCTGATGTCCCGGGGCACGCCCAAGAAGAAGTGCGGCTACAGCTCGCAGGAGGGTGAGATATCGGCGCATCCCAACAACAGGGTGAGGCAAGACTTTGCGGCAGGCCTTCCCAACTTCCTTGTGACTCTCAGGCGTCACGCAGTTTGAGATACCTGCCGGCAAGCTCTGCCTGAGCCCTATCCTCGACTGCGGCAACTGTAAGCTGGACGTCCTCTACTTTATCTGATGCGGATATGGCCAACTTCATGCTTGGCTCGGCGCTTACCACCACCAAGCAAGAGCGCAGGCATCTGGTGATCCACTTAGACTGTAGTTGCCACTAGCGCTGGCCAGAAGTGGATAGCCATCTGTAAGAAGGCCAGAATTACTTGCTCCCAGTCGTACAAGCGTTGCTCTTCTGACAACGCCTGCTAGGAGGGCTTCTTCGAGACGATGGAAAACGAGATGCTCTACGGCAGGAACTGGTCTGCCGCGACGCTGGATGAGCTGGGGGTGAAGATGGACGGATATATCGTCTGGCACAACGAAAAGCGCCAGAAGAGGTCACTTGGGAGCATGAGCTCGCTCCAATACAGGCGCAGCCTAGGGCTTGCGGCTTAGGTAAGACAGGTACGGATTCCCGTTGCCACTCCAAAATGCATGGGATACTTACAGGTAAGAAGTCTGTGCAAGAATTTAGTTTCCTGCTTCGTGCCATGCGATCAGATCATCGACGACGAGCCCATAGGAGCGGATACCGCCCCGCTCGCCAAAACTTGAGAGATAGGAATCGTTGACGGTCGTCCCTACGTTTTCAAAGGGCCCTTGAAACTGTTGGTAGTGCTTCTGGGTCTCCTGCCGGTCGTGCACGACAAGCATGACCCCGTCTTCGTTCTGTTCCAACGCTGTCTGCATAACCTGCTGTGCGAGATTAGGATCCTCCCTACACAGCGCATTGAAGCAGTAGTTGAATGCGCTGAAGTAGCCGGAGTAGACAAAGTGGTCGTCTTCACTGGTGGTGCAAGCTACAAACGAAGCGAAGTTGGCCTCTTCCTCGCGGGCGATCCCGAGGCGATGCGCCACCTCATGGCACATATCGAACTCAATCTCTGCGTTCGCATCATCGATCGGCACGCTCGCCTCTCCGGAGTCAGCCCAGTAGATACCGGTGTGACCGGAATACAGCAGGGGTTTCCCAAACAGTATTAGCGCCTTCACCGGCGTTGTCGGCCCCTGGAAGATCGGATACTGTTTTGAGAGCTTCTGGTAGGAGCTTCCCGCAGCCTTCGCCAGTTGGAAGAAGTCCTGCTGCTGCAGGGTTCCATCCTTATCGCGCCGCACCGAGTCCGCCCGCTGCGCGGCCTGATCGAGATAGTAACTGGTTGTCTCTGCAAGTTGGTTGGTTGAGTATTCCTGGACTGAAAAGCCCATCTCAGAGGCAAGCGTGGGGGCATAATGGTTGAGCGCCCAGCCGTCAACGGCACAGACAATGAGCATGCTCGTGACGAGCACCACCCAGCTTGCCCATCCACAGACCAGTTCCTTGTTCCACAGGTGACGGATCAGCGTAACTAACGCCATCACCACCGCATAGGCGATGAGCCAGTCCCAGACCGCGATCGGGCACCAGACATTGATCGCGCCGAGGATGGTCGCCAGCTGCTTGGTTCCCTCCCGGTAGACGGGAAAGAAGGACTCCGGCGACTGCCGAAACAGTGCCATCAGGATCGGGCAGGAGGCTAACAGCACCGCGGCACAGATGAACCGTATCCGCGAATACAGCCTCAGCTGTCTTTTGGTCTGCCGTTTCTTACGGCCTTTTCTTTTTCGTGTGCGCTTTTGTGCCATAGCCCTTCACGCCGTATCGTTGTGTTCATATCAGACACACCGCATTATAGCCATCGACGTATACAGGATACTTAAACCCTGCAGTCACTCCACCATACTGAACCTCTGGCCAACTCGTCTTACTGTGGTCACAAAGCAGATCAGAGCTGCCTGAGCAGCGTCGCCGTGCGGTCCCCCCTGCTCCCTTGCGCCGCTTTGCCTGATCCTTTTTCTCTTCTGCATCAAAGCCGTACAGACACTTCACCACCAATAGTAAGGTGGCGAGTGTGGCGATGATATCGGAGACTGGCTGGGCGGTCTGTACACCCAAAAGGTCGAAGACGCTGGAGAGGATCACCGCCACAAGTCCTAAGACAAGACCGAACCGACAGGTACCGATAAAGGTCGCAATCCACATGTATCCTGAGATCTGCAGCATATAGTTCGCTGTCATTGAAGCCCCACTGAGCGCTATCGTGAACGAAGTTAAGCGCAGCGTGAGCGTCCCGGCTTCCACGACCTCTTCTTCATTCCTGAAGAAATAGATCAGCTGTGGGACAAAGATCGCAGTAGCAACACCGGCTGCAAGCACGATACAGAACGCCAGATGCACCGAGAAGAAAATCCTGCTCGGTCCACCTGAAATTTCTGGCTCACAGGTTGTAGCCCAAAACTGACCGGAAGCCCTGTCCGATTCCCCTCTGCAGATAGTTGGCAAAGCTCGTGATCCGATTCACGCTCGCCATCACCACCACATCCCCAAAGGCTGTCGCAGCATTGTTGAGCAACGCACCTGCAGCCGCCGACATACGCTGACAGGCAAAAGAGGGGGGCGCCGCCCCGGTTGATCCCGTGGAAGAAGGCTTTCGAGAGGCGCACATACTTCCAGTGAAAAGGCGTAAGCCCGTTGCACTGCATAATCGTGACCAGGGCCACAAAGCTGATACCTTGGCACGCTATGTTTGAGAGCGCGCTGCCGACAACCCTTAAGTTGGCACCAAACACCGACGACGGATTCGAGAATACCGTGATGTGGGCACCTGACATGATAGCGAGTATGGCGGAGAGACCCTCACCCTCAAAGCGGATCTGCATGTTGAGCATCAGCGCAAAGCACATCCAGGACCATCCCCAAAAGATGGTCCCGATGAGGGCCTTGGCACAGGGCAGGATCGAGGGAGTTGCTCCGGCAAGCGAACAGATCGCCTCCATGAAGATATTACCGAACAGCGCCACGATCGTCCCAACCGTAAGCGAGCACCCTAATCCGGTTGAGGCTAGCATACCCGCCTGTTCATTCTCCTCGGTACTGAGGTGGCGAGATATCGCGTTGCCGATCAGATGCGCAAAATAAAAAATCGATGGTCTGGATCGTACCCATCGCTATAGAGGAGATACCGATCGCGCCTGAGGCGGAGGTATCCAACTACCCTACCTAGTAGGCATCGACGAAGTTATAGAGCACCACTGCGAGACTCGAGAGGATGGCAGGCCAACGCTGCTTGTTTGAGGATGGTGGGCCTAAGCGGCCCTTTCCTCATTGCCTGATACACCTGCTCTGAGCTCTCTGCCACGATTTCCCCGCCTGTGCAGCTCGACACGCTCTTGATGCAGAGTAGGAAATTAAAGCTTCGCTGTGCAGGGGCTGTGCAGTGAGGCTTCTCATCGAAGACAAGGTGTGCATCGTCAATCGCTCAGACAGGGAATCACAGCAGCGAGCGATCAAGAGTATTCAGAGCTATCTGCAGGTGTAGATGAACATCTCCCTATTTTGCCTGCAAAAGAATCGAGGTTCCCACACCACCGGCGCAGCTGACCTCAGCGCTTATCCGTCACCGGCTGTGCCTTCGCCTGTTCCTGTTTGTCCGCCTCATCAAAGTTATGCAGGCACCACAGTGCAAACGGGATCGTGATGATAGCGGTGATCACATCGGAGACCGGCTGAGCGATCTGCACACCGAGCATACCCATCGTGTGTGAAAGGATCACAACGACAGAACCCAGAACAAGCCCGAGTCGGCAGGCGCCGATGAAGGTTGCACTCCACATGTGGCCGGAAGTTTGGAGCAGGAAGTTGGTGATCATGGAGGCGCCGGTCAGCACGATGGAGAAGGAAGTCATGCGCAGCGTCAGAGTACCTGCCTGCACAACCTCAGGGTCATCTCTGAAGAAGTTGATAAGCTGCGGTGCAAAGATTGAGGTCACGACGCCGATCGCAAAGACCGAGATCGAAGCGGCGCGCAGGGAGAAGAAGTATCCCTTACGGACGCGCTTATAGTTTTTGGCTCCCAAGTTGTAACCCAGAACCGGCTGATAGCCTTGGCCGATACCAATCTGCACATAATTGCCGAGGCTCGTGATGCGGTTCACGATTGCCATCGCCGCCACCATCGCATCACCGTACGGATCCGCAGCGTTGTTGAGCAAGGTAGCCGCTACCCCCGACATGCACTGGCGGACGAAAGATGGCACGCCGCCTTGGGTGATCTCACAGAAGAGTCGCTTGGAAGGGCGCACGTACTTCCACCGGAAGGGGGTGATCCCACTGTTCTGCATCATGTAGAGCAGAAGAACGAAGCTGATGAACTGGCAGATAATATTGGCCAATGCGCTGCCGGCAATACCAAACCCCGCGCCGAAGATCAACGCCGGGCTCAGGAAGATATTGATAATAGCGCCTGCGACCATTGCGATCATCGCAGAGAGGCTTTCGCCCTCGAAACGGATCTGCATGTTGAGCATCAGCGCCGAGCACATCCAAGGAGCACCTAAGAAGATAATGCTGATGAAGGTCCTGGCATAGGGCAAAATCGTAGGTGTTGCTCCGGCAATCAGACAGATCTGTTCATCAAAGATATTGCCGAGGATTGCGATCGCTAGGCCAATCGTAATCGTGCACACCAAGCCGGTGGAGGCCAACACATTGGCTTTTTCGTCTTCCTTAGCGCCAAGGTAGCGGGACATCGCCGTACCGGTGCCTTGCGCGAAATAGAAGCCGACAGCTTGAATCACGACCATTGCGACAAAAGAGACCCCGATCGCGCCGGAGGCAGCGGTACCTAGCTGCCCTACAAAGTAGGTATCGACGAGGTTGTAGGCCTCAGTGACCATGTTTGACAAGATAGCTGGCCAGGCTTGGTTGATAATAACAGGACCGACTGGGCCCTCCGTCATCTCTCTATAGATCTGCTCTGAGCTTTTGGCAGTTGCTGCTTTAATGATATTCTTCATGCTTTTTATCCTACCGCGAAGGATGCAGGTACCCACTGAATATCCGCTATGCACTGCAGGTATATTGGTGTTTCCTGGGCTTATATCCCTCAAGAGAAACTCTCACCATAAAAACGCCACCCCGGCGCGGTGTGAGGTGGCGAAAAAGAACCATTGATCGTAGCGACGACTACTGCAGTAGATCTGCCATGGTCTTCCCTGGAGCCAGGGAATCAAAGTCCTTCCTGAACTGGTCCACCGCTGCGTCGATGGCGGCATTCTTAACGAAGCTGTCAATCACGGACGGCGCGGCAGTTGCAGCGCCGACGCCGTACTGGGCAAGCTCAAGCACCTGCTGGCTGTTCTTGAAGGAAGCCGCGAGTACCTCGCAGTCCAGCGCATTGACCTCGAGGATGTCCTGGATCTGCTCTGCGGTAGCCACACCGTCATAGCCCATATTGTCGATACGGTTGATGTAGGGCGCGACGTAGTCTGCGCCGGACTTTGCCGCGAGAAAGGCCTGCAACGGAGTGTAGACGACAGTGCCGCAGGTGTGGATGCCTTCTGCGGTCAGCTGCTTGATCGCCTTGAAGCCCTGCGGGGTTGAAGCGATCTTCACAACGGTGCTCTCACCGAAGGCCTTGACGATCGCACGGGCATCGCGGACCATGCCCTCCGCATCGTCGGGAACAGCCTGTACGAAGAGGATACCGTCCTTACCGATCTGCTCTCTGATCTCAGTGAGCGTCTTGACCGGATCCTGGTGGACTCTGGAGAGGATCGTCGGGTTGGTCGTCACCCCGTCAATCGGATAGAGGTCCTCTATGCGTTTGATCTCATCAATGTGTGCATCATCAATCAAAAGTTTCATTTCAAAAGACCTTTCCCCTCTATAGATCCTTTCGTTAGTAATAAAATATCCTTCTGTACGTAATGTATCACATCCAGCGATGAATTTACATCCTTTTTTGAAAGGTGGATTAGCATTCTAAGTGCAACACAATGACCCGCTGGATGCAAGCGTGGCACACTCCGGAAGGCTACGATGTTGGTTGTCCACATCAACGTCGAAAGCTGGAAGGAATGTGCCACTACAAGCATCTCAAGCCCACAGGAGAGGGACTGCATAGCCGAGCTGTGTGGCACAAGGGAAGCTCCATCGGCTATATCGCGGGAAAGATCGGCAGGGACAGCTCCAGCATCTGCCACAAGCTCAAGAGGAATGGCCGGCACGGCCACTTTAGGGTATGTGCTGCCCAAAAGGAGGGCGGATGAGCGCCGCAGGAGATGCAGGGCGAAAAGGCGGCTTTCAGACCCTGCGCTTACGCAGAAGGTGCGCTTGCTCATCATGGACAGACACTGGTCCCTGGAGGAGATAGACGACATCTCAGGCTCGAGGGTGGCGGCAGGTGCACCGTTGAGCCTCTCGACTATTCTACCGTGAGGTCCATAGTCACCACGCTCGAGCTGCCGGAAACCGGCCCCGAAGGCAAGATGCGGCACCACCTGCGCAGCAAGAGGCCTAAGACGAGGGGCAAGATCGAGATCTTACACAGCGTAAAGGAGAGGCCCAAGAGGCCGATGAGAGGTCTCGCCTCGGCGAGTGGGCAGACGACACGCTCGTGGCAGCGGGACCCGTGTGCCTGCTCGTGCTTGCCGACAGGGCAGTGAGGCTGCTTGCCGCGGAAAGAGCCACCACGACAGCGGGAGCGTCTCTAAGGCCGCCTTCGGGCTTTTGCAGGGACGCCCGCTCGAGACGCTCACGCCTAAGTGGGGCAAGCAGCTCGCAGGGCATACAGATGTTACAGATGCCCTTTGAGGCGTGCAGTTCTACTTCTGCGACCCTCACCATCTATGGCAGAAGCCAACAGTTAAGAACACCAACGGGCTCCTGCGCAAGTTCTTCCCCTAAGGGCAGCGACTTCGGCAAGGTCACGAACGAGGAGGTGCAGCATACAGTGGAGCTGATCTGTGACAGGGCGAGGAAGGCCCTGAAATACAGGACAGCCAACAAGGTCTTTAGGGAGATGTTGTACTCAGCTTGACAATCCGCCAAAAATAATATTTCATATGCAACGTTCATAATTTTTCTTTGAAAGAAGAGCAGACCGATTCGTCTATACTGAGCACAGAAAATATAGAAAACGTGACACTGCGATCGGAAGTAGAGAGATGTCTGCAAAAACAAAACGGTTGAATCAGATCCTTGAGATTCTTGCACAGGAGGGCGAGGCGGAGGTCAAAGACCTCTCAGAGCAGCTCGGGGTCTCCCCCGTCACGATCCGGAAAGACCTAAACGAGCTTGAGGAGAAGACCTTGATACAGCGCGAGCACGGAATTGCCCGCCTGAGGTCCAGGGACAACGTCGCAGGCCGCATCGCTTACCACTACGATACGAAGTGCAAGCTCGCGAAACGGGCCGCTACGCTCGTCCACGACGGAGAAACCGTGATGATCGAATCCGGCTCCTGCTGTGCGCTGCTCGCCGAAGAGCTCGCCCAGACAAAGCACGACGTCACGATCGTCACCAACAGTGCCTTTATCGCCGACTTCATCCGCCACTACAATAATATCAATATTGTCTGTCTGGGCGGCATCTATGAGAAGGACGCTCAGGTGATGACCGGACCGCTTGTCAGCCAGTGCGCACAGAACTACTTCGTGCACTCCTTCTTTATCGGGACCGACGGATACAGCGAGCGCACCGGCTTCACCAACAACAATCAGCTGCGGGCTCAGGCGGTGCGTGACATGGCAAAGCAGTGCGACCGGCTCATCATACTCACGGAGAGCGAGAAGTTCTACCAACACGGTTCGGTACCGCTCAATGTGTCTTCCCGACCCACGACGGTTATCACCGACAGCCGCATCGAGCCGGATACTGCGCACACCCTCAAAGCCCATGGATGTGACCTCATCACGGTAGAGTGATTGTGTCAGAGCCTCTAAACAACGGCCGCACCCTCTCAAATCGGGGATGCGGCTGTCTGTTTCGCCCGATACTGTTCTGTGTCTTACAAGGTCTGCTCAGTACGGGCGATAATGTCGTCCTGCGTGGCTTTGGACAAGACGTTGAAGAACGCAGAGTAGCCGGCAACACGCACGATCAGATCTTTGTGCTTCTCAGGATGCTTCTGTGCATCGAGCAGCGTTGCGCGATCCACGATGTTGTACTGTACGTGATAGCCGTTGAGGCGGCTGAAGAAGGTCGAGATCAGCATCTCAAGCTTCTGCCGGTTCTCTTCCGTCGCAAGCATCGCGGGTGCCATCTTCTGGTTCAGCAGCACTCCTCCGGTGATCTTCTCAGTTGGGAGCTTTGAGACCGACTTGAAAACTGCGGTCGGCCCATGCGTATCGCAGCCGTGCGCCGGTGAGCAGCCTTCCGCCAGAGGCTCATGTGCACGCCTGCCGTCCGGTGTCGCCATGGTCCCCATACCCTGCCCCACGTTTGCGGAAATCGAGGAGGTGCCGCCGTAGCGAATGCCGCCGATCGGGCCTCTGCCGTAGCGGGTGTTCGGGTATCTCTTGATCTCGTCGAGGTAGGAGTCATAGGCGTCAACGACAAGCTGATCGACACGGTCGTCGTCGTTGCCGTACTTGGGGGCGTCGTGGATCAGCATGTCCTGGATCTTCTGGTTCTTCGGCGACGTGAAGTTGTCGAGGATCGCGCCCCAGAGCTCGGCCGGGGTGATCTTCTTTTGCTCGAAGACCAGATACCTGATCGCAGCTAGGCTGTCCGCCATGTTCGCGATACCGACCTGCAGGCCGGAGATAAAGTCGTAGACCGCACCGCCTTCCTTGATGGTCTTGCCACGGGCGAGGCACTCATCCGTAAGGGTCGAGCACAGAACATCCGGGACGTCGCGCTCAGAGGCTTTGTCGATCGCATTCTCTGTGATCACGGAGTAGCGAGCGATCTCACGGACGGTCTTGTCCCAGGCCTGCATCAGCTCATCGTAGGACTTCATATCCTTAAAGTAGCCATACCCCTTCGCAAAGCGTCTGCCACTCGTGAGGTCGACACCGTTGTTCATCGCGACGAGCAGGATCCGCGGGAAGTTCATATAGCTCATGCCGGTACAGCGGTAGCCCCACTTGCCCGGCACAGCAGTCTCGACGCAGCCGATTGCAGAGTAGTTGTAGGCATCCTGCTCTTTGACGCCGTGGGCGATGAAGGAGGGGATGATGATCTCATCGCTGTTGAAGGCAGGCATACCGAAGCCCAGACGCATCACCTCGATACACTCATCGAAAAAGTGCTTGTCGATATTCTTGTGGTAGCGCACCGTGAGGTTCGGCTGCGTCAGGCGGGTCTGTACGACTGACTGCAGGACCAAAAAGGACATTGCATTGACTGCATCCTTCTTGTCCGGCGTCTGGCCCCCGATCGTGACGTTTTGATACATCGGGGAACCTGCGGAGCTATAGGTATGCTCCTGGCTGCGCACCTTGTTGATCGTGAGGGTCTTGATCCACAGGTTGTCGAGCAGCTCGAGCGCCTGATCTTTGGTGAGGGTCCCCGACTCCAGATCGTGCTCATAGTACGGGAACATGTACTGGTCAAAGCGCCCATAGCTGAGAGAGTGTCCGTTCGACTCGATCTGCAGGATGAGCTGGATAAACCACACCGACTGGATCGCCTCGCGGAAGGAGTGCGCCGGCTCGTAAGGCACCGTGTCACAGCTGTGGCTGATCTCCTCGAGCTCCCGCTTGCGCTGTCCGGTGGCGCTCTGAGCCTTGTCAGCCGCCAGTACGGCATAGCGGTGCGCGAAGTCCTTGACCGCCTGGATCACGACAAGCACCGCCTTGTAGAAGACGTTCTTGTCGATGCTTTCTGGCTGGGTCAGGTCAAGGTCAGCCTGGTAGCGCTTTGCGCGCTCCTCGTAGCCGCGCAGCCCCTCTTTGAGCAGGCGCGGATAATTGACGGAGAGATGCGCATCCCCGGCATTGAGCTTGCCTTCCATACCGAAGAAACCGGTCTCCATAAAGACCTTGACTTCATCCGGAAGCAGCACTTCCCCGCGGTCACGCAAGGTATTGTTCCTCCAGAAAGGGGCAATCCCTCTCAGGGCCTGCTTCGTCTTGTCCGTGATGTAGAAGACATCCCCATCGCGCTTCTCGAAGGTATCGAGCTCATCGAGCACAAACTCCATTGTGTACTCCGGAAAGATCGGGGCATTGCGGTTCTTGGTCGCCTGATTGCCGACGATCAAGGTATCGTCCTCAATGTAGATGGTCATGTGGTCCAGGATGTTCTTCAGCATGTACGCACGCAGGAGCACTCTCGGCAGATCGCGGTGCTCCTCGTAGGTCTGTGTGGCCAGCAGTGCCCGTTCCTCATCGATATACGGTCTCTCATCGAGAACCGCCTCCCGGAAGTGCCGCATCCGGGGCGTCAACCTTCCAAAATGCTCCGCATTCTCCATGGCTGTCACTCACCTTTCATACAAAAGCCTTTTCTCTTTCTTTCTTGACTACACTGTATCATATTTTTCAATATGATGTGCATATATTTTCTAATAAAGTTTACTTTTGTTTCGTTCGTAATACTCTATACTGGATACAGCAACCACTCACAGACCGATCAGGAGAACGTATATGACTGAGGGCATCATCTTTAACATCCAGAAGTTTTCGATCCACGATGGACCAGGAATCCGCACCACGGTCTTTCTGAAAGGCTGCCCGCTGCGCTGTAGGTGGTGCGCAAACCCTGAATCACAGCTCTCCAAAGTAGAGGTGCTCTACGACGAATCGAAGTGCCTGCACTGCCGAACCTGTGTCCACACCTGTCCCGTACAGGCAGTACGCTTTGAGGACAACCACGTGTATATCGATGAGAAAAAGTGCGACGGATGCCTCAAGTGCATCAAAGGCTGCCCCGGCCGTGCCCTGACCAGCGAGGGGGAAAAGAAAAGCGTACAGGAGGTGGTCGACGTCTGCCTACAGGATAAGGACTTCTACGACGAGAGCCACGGCGGCGTCACGATCTCCGGCGGCGAGGGGATGGCGCAACCCGATTTTTTGCGGGAACTGCTTGCGGCGCTCAAGGCACACGGAATCAACCTCGCAATCGAGACAATTGGCTATGCACCCGAGGAGGTCTTCCACGAGCTGGCTCCACAGTTTGACCTGTTGCTCTTTGATGTCAAACAATACGACCCCGCCAAACACAGAGTCGGAACCGGTGTCACGAATGAACTGATCCTCAAGAACCTGCGCTGGGCACATGATCATCAGATCCCAATTCTGCCCCGTATCCCGGTCATTCCCGGCTTCAACGCCACCCTCGAGGATGCCCAGGGTCTCTCTGATCTCCTGGTGAAGCTTGACTTTACACGGGTACAGCTCCTCCCCTTCCACCAGCTTGGGGAGAAGAAATACCATTTCCTCAACCGCAACTATGCCTTAGAGGGACAGCAGCCTCTCAGAGCTGAGAATCTCAAAGACTATCAGCGCATCTTTACAGCAAAAGGGCTCGACTGCTTCTTCTAATGTCACAGCCGAGCTCTCCACAATTCATGCTTTGCCCGATATGCCTCTCGAGCAGAGAGGCATATCGCTCAGCTCTTATAGCCTCTCCAGGCCAGTGAGATGGAACCCACGCCGAGGTGCAGCGACACCACCGGATTGCCGTCGCGCACGGCGACGTTGGCATCCGGATACAGGTGGTGAAGGATGCTCACCAATGTGTCGCTGACCTCAGTCGCCTCGCCGTACCCGGTTACAATCAATCCGTTGTTTGCAAGCTCATGGGGCACCTGCTTGGCCAGCGCCCGGGCGGTGCTGCGCATACCGTGCGCCACATCGATGTCCTCGATGCCGCCCTCTTTGAGTGCCATGATCAGATAGCGGTCGAGCTTACCAACCACAGCCCCGCGGGTCGCGCCTAAGCGTCCGCTGCGACGCAGCACGTCTATGTCCGGTACGGTAAAGACGATGCCTTGGTCTTTCCGGTCCTCTTTCAGCCCTGCGGCGATCTCTGAGAGGCTCTCACCCCGCTCAACCCGCTCATGGGCGCGGCGGACCAGGAACTCCAAGCCACCTGAGGTGGTCCAAGAATCCACGATTGCCATGCGGGAAGCCTCGGCTCCCTCGTGCACCAGCTGCTCCTCCGCAGCCCGGGCGCTCCGATAGGTTCCGGAGAGCCGTGAGCTGATCGTAAGGCACAGGATGTCAGATCCGGCCTCCAAAAGCTTCGAGAAGCGCTTCGCAAAGACGTTTTGATAGACCGCTTCGGTCCCGAGGATACGGGCATTGCGGAACAGGGTATCGTAGTCCCCATTCTCCCCCTCATAGTTCTCGGCGAGCCGAACCCCATCGACCAGATAGTGCATCGGTATCAACGTAACGCCGAGCTCATCTGCCACCTTTCTGCTCAGTGGAGCTGTAGTGTCACAGAGAATCGCAATGGGACGTCTATCTGATGTCCCCTGCGTGACTTGTGCGTCAGCATTCACCTCAGCAGGCGTGTTTTCCCGTCTCGTAGTTGCATCGGGCGATGCATTCTTCTCTCCCATTATTGTCTGTTCCTCCCGATAGCGCGAAACTTATCGTGACGCTGCTCTATCAATTGATCAGAATCCATTGATTCCAGATCGCTCAGTTCTCTTTCAATGCGCGCTCTGAAGGTATCGGCGAACTCCGGAGTGCCTAACCCCGTCGCGTCGATCACCCCATCCACGATGCCTATGTGCTGCAGGAAGTCTGCCGTAATGCCCAAGGCTTCCGCCGCCTCATCCGCACGCTTCGGGGTCTTCCACAGGATCGAGGAGCAACCCTCAGGGCTGACCACCGAATACACCGCGTCGGAAAGCATCAAAACCTTGTTCGTCACGGCGAGGCCCAAAGCACCGCCGGAACCGCCTTCGCCCATAATGACGGCGAGCTCAGGGGTCTTAAGGCCGCCCATTGCGACCAGGTTATCCGCGATTGCGGCACCTTGGCCGCGCTCCTCTGCCTCCATACCGGGGTAGGCGCCCGAAGTATCGATCAGGTAGACGACCGGACGGTGAAACTTCTCCGCCTGCTTCATAAGCCGCAGCGCTTTACGGTAGCCCTCAGGCTCAGGGGATCCATAGTTGCGCTCGAGGCGCTCACGGATACCGCGCCCACGGTCAGTGCAGATGACCTCCACCGGTTTGCCCTCCAGAAGGCCGATGCCGCCGACGATTGCCGGATCATCACCGAACTCACGGTCACCGTGCAGCTCAAAGAAGCCTTGGAAAACCTGCTCCACGATCGTGGGGATCGAAGGTCGGTCATTGGCGCGGACTCGCTTCACCTTATCGTAGGCAGAGGCGCCCTCTTTGAGCGGTGCCTGCAGGTGGCGCGGAGCCGGCCAACGTGGCTCATCCGGGAAGGCCGCCGAGCACTTCGGTGCCTCCTTGTCGGAGTCCAGGGCCTCTCCATCATGCAGGTACAGGAGATAACCGAGGGTCAGGGGAAGGTCTTTGCGTTCGATGATCGCATCGACAAAGCCGTGCTTCAACTGAAACTCAGAGCGCTGGAACCCCTGCGGCAGGCGCTTGTGCGTGGTCTGCTCGACGATGCGCGGTCCTGCAAAGGCCACCAGGGCATTGGGCTCTGCCAATGTGATGTCTGCTTCCATCGCGAAACTTGCAGTGACGCCGCCGGAGGTAGGATCGGTCAAGACCGCGATGTAGAGCAGGCCGGCTTCGCTGTGCTCACGCACTGCGTCGGAGACCTTTGCCATCTGCATGAGGGAGGTCAGGCCTTCCTGCATGCGGGCACCGCCGGAGACGGTGAAGCCGACAACCGGAAGCTTCTCCTTCGTCGCGCGCTCAAAGCAGCGGGTGATCTTCTCACCGACAACCGCTCCCATCGACCCCATCATAAAGTCGCCGTTCATAACAAAGAGGGCACAACGCTCCCCGACGATCGTCGCCTCACCAGTGACGACGCCTTCGCGCTCCCCTCCGGAACGCTCCCGGGCAGCTTTAAGCTTATCGGGATAATCGGGGAAGTGGAGGATATCCTCCGTGGTGAAATCCGCATCCCACTCTTTGAGGCTTCCCTGGTCGATTGTGATCCCGATGCGCCGACGCGCTCCGATACGCATATGCTGTCCGCAGCGGGGGCACACATCCAGGTTCTCAGAGAGCTTCTGGGCGTCGATCGCATGCCGGCAATGGGGGCAGCGCACCAGCATGGTGCGCTGAGGCATATCGACCGGGACCTCAGTTATCGGACCTTCCAGTTCGTTGGTACTATTTGGCCGCTCACGCATAGAGATGCTCCATCAGATTCGTATGGTAGTTCCCGGACAAAAACTCCTCATTCGAGAGGATATCGAGCTGCAGATCCGCGTTGCAGTCGACGCCGTCAATCACGAGCTCACCCAATGCAGAGCGCATCTTTCTGATGGCTTCGGCACGGGTGGGACTGTAGACAACGAGCTTCCCCAACAGGGAATCGTAGTAGGGTGGCACGATAGAGCCGACATACAGAGCGGAATCGAAGCGGACCCAAGGGCCATTCGGGACGTGCAACATCGTGATTTCGCCGCACGAAGGCATAAAGTCTGCAGTCTCCGCATTGATACGGCACTCAATCGCATGGCCGCTGATGTGGATATCTTCCTGCTTCCATGTGTCCAGCTTGACGCCGGAGGCGACTCTCATCTGCCACTTCACCAGATCGATACCCGTCACAAACTCCGTGATCGGATGCTCAACCTGCAGCCGCGTGTTCATCTCCATGAACCAAAACTCTCCGCTGTCAGAGAAGAGGAACTCGATGGTGCCGAGTCCGGAGTAGCCAGTCTCCTTAGCCAGATTGCGCGCACACTCATACATGTGCTCACGGATCTCTGGAGTCAGCTCCGGGCAAGGGCTCGAGCTCTCTTCCAGGAGCTTCTGGTTTCTGCGCTGCACCGAGCACTCGCGCTCGCCCAGCGAAAAGACGTTGCCATAGTTGTCGGCTAAGATCTGTACCTCAATGTGGTGCGCTGGAGAGATGAACTTCTCCATGTAGCATTCACCGTCACCGAAGGCAGACTGGGCTTCCGCCCTCGCCTGCTCAAAGGCATCCGGGGCATCTTCGGGCTTCATAACCTTACGGATACCGCGACCACCGCCGCCGGCGCGGGCTTTAATCAGAACCGGACAGCTGATGCGCTTCGCCTCCTGTTCGGCTTCCTCAGGCGACTTCAGCAGCTCACACCCTGGAACAATCGGCACGCCAACCTTCTTTGCGGTCTTGCGGGCCTCATCCTTGTCGCCCATGAGTTCCATCACCTCAGGGCTCGGGCCGATGAAGACCAGCCCGTGCTCTTGGCATTCGCGGGCAAACTCTGCGTTCTCTGAGAGGAATCCGTAGCCCGGATGGATCGCAGAGGCACCCGCCTCAAGGGCAACAGTGATCAGGGCATTCATATTGAGGTAGCTGTCCTGAGGTCTCGGGCCGCCGATGCAGTACGCCTCATCCGCAAGGGCCACATGGAGCGCCTCAGCGTCCGCTGTTGAGTAGACGGCGACTGTCTTGACCCCCATCTCCTTGCAGGCTCTGATGATACGGACCGCGACTTCACCACGATTAGCAATCAATATCTTCTGGAACATGAGCGTTAGACCTGTTTCTTCGGTACCAAGGCAAAAGACATATCAGCGGTGCAGCACACGTTGTCACCCACGCGCGCTTCCCCATGGGCAAAATGGAAGATCCCGTGGGAACGGGTCAGGGTGCAGTCGAGCGTCACCGTGTCACCGGGACGGATCGGGTGCTTAAATCTCACCGTATCTAGCCCGGCATACATCGGGATCGAATCGTGTGCGTGGGGGTCATCCGCAAGTAGGACGCAGCAGTTCTGCGCGAGCATCTCGCACTGGATGACGCCGGGGACAATCGGGTTGCCCGGAAAATGTCCCTGGACAAAGAACTCTTCACCGGTGATCGTGACATGACCGATTGCGTGATCCCCTTCGACCGTCGCATCATCGAGCAAAAGCATCGGTGGACGGTGGGGGAGGATTGTCTCAAGCTCCTTTTTGTTCATCGCGACCATTCCCCCCTAGTACAGCTTCATCAGAACGGCACCGTACTCAACGAGCTCGCCGTCTGAGACGCAGATATCGACGACTTCGCCGTCTGCTTGAGCGGTGACTTCCTTCATCTCTTTCATCGCTTCGATAACGCAGAGGACGTCGCCCTTTTTGACCTTGTCGCCTACCTGTACAAAGGGCTTAGCTCCCGGAGAGGGTGCAGCATAGAAAATGCCGACCATCGGGGCTTTCACCGAGATAACCTTGGTCATATCAAGCGGCGCTTCGCCGTCTCCCGTGTCCGGAGACGCATCAGAGGTCGCAGGGGCAGCCGGAGCTGCAGTTGCAGCCTGCGGAGCAGCGCCTGCCGGCGTTGCAGCAGCAACAGGCTGTGTCGATACAGGTACAGCAGGCGCTACGGGAGCGGGAAATGCTCCGGGTCCCTCCAACTCGATGGAGGCATCCCCTTCTTCGATGCGGACACGCGCAACGCCACGCTGTTGCATCATAGCCGCAATCTTATCGAGTCTATCGATTGAGGTATCCATCTATTAATCCTCCTCGTAGCGTTTCAGCGCTATGACTGCATTGTGGCCGCCGAATCCAAGGGTATTGGAGAGCGCCCAGCGTCCGTCGAAGCTCACTGACTGTCCTGGCGTATAGTCAAGATCGCATGCTGGATCAGAATCTTTGAGGCCCATGGTCGGCGGGATCACACTGTCCCTCAGCGCGCAGGCGCAAGCCATAGCCTCCAGCGCACCGGTGGCGCCGAGCATGTGGCCGGTCATCGACTTAGTCGAGGAAACGTGTGCCGCATGCGCTGCCTCATCCCCAAGTGCCTGTTTGATGCCCTTGGTCTCAGAGGAATCGTTGAGCTTCGTCGAAGTGCCGTGGGCATTGATGTAGAGGCCCTCTTTCGGATCCAAGCCAGCTTCTTCAACCGCGAGTTTGATCGCGCGGGTGATACCGGCGGCATCCGGATCGGGGCTTGTGATGTGATACGCATCTGCGGTATTTCCGTAGCCGGCGATCTCCGCCACGATGTGCGCGCCGCGCTTGCGAGCGTGCTCGAGTTCCTCAAGGACCAGAATGCAGGCGCCTTCGCCCATAACAAACCCGTTGCGGTTCTTATCGAACGGACGGCAGGCCGTAGTCGGATCCGGGTTGGTCGTGAGCGCACGGCAATTCGTGAAGCCCGCGATTGACACCGGAACAACAGCGGCTTCCGTGCCACCCGCGAGGATTGCGTCAGCATAGCCGCCCCCGATTGCGCGGAAAGCTTCACCGATCGCATTGGTGCTCGTTGCACAGGCCGTAACGACCGGAAGCGTCGGGCCCTTTGCCTTGTGGCGGATGGAAACCTGGCCGGCTGCCATGTTCGCGATCATCATCGACACAAAGAACGGGGAAATCTTGCGGGGGCCATCCTCAATCAAGCGCTTCATCTGCTGCTCGGTCGTGCCAATGCCGCCGACACCGGAGCCTACATAGACGCCCAAGCGTTCAGGCTCGATCGCGCCCGGCGCTGAGAGTCCAGAATCCTTCATTGCCTCATCAGAGGCGACCATCGCGAACTGTACATTGCGATCGTTGTGGTTTGCTTCCACACGGCCCAGTGCGGCAACCGGATCAAATCCTTTGACTTCTGCCGCGACCTTTACGCGGAAATCAGTCGTGTCAAACGATTTGATCTCGCCGATACCGACCTTTCCTGCCACCAGCGACTTCCATGTTTCGGGAGCCGTAAGACCTACAGGGGTGATTGCCCCCATACCGGTGATGACTACCCTGCGCTTCATCCTGTATATCCCCTCCAAAACCTGAATAGTTTGGCTGTTTGCACGAGTGCTGCTACATGCTCAGTCCACCGTCTACGCGGATGACTTCGCCGGTGATATAGCTGGCGGCATCCGATACGAGGAACGCCACAACGTCTCCCACCTCGTCGACGCTTCCCAGTCTATTCATGGGAATCTGAGCCTGGTACGCTTTGACGGTCTTCTCGGGCAGCTTGTCCGTCATATCCGTCTTAATGAAGCCCGGAGCGACCGTATTGACCGTCACACCGCGGTGGCCCAACTCTTTGGCCACCGCTTTGGTCAAGCCGATCAAA
Organism: Atopobium sp. oral taxon 416; assembly: GCF_018128285.1. Classification (NCBI taxonomy): domain Bacteria; kingdom Bacillati; phylum Actinomycetota; class Coriobacteriia; order Coriobacteriales; family Atopobiaceae; genus Atopobium; species Atopobium sp. oral taxon 416. Next base: position 207,462 of record NZ_CP072380.1, on the reverse strand, counting down.
CCGGCTTTTGAAGCGGCATAATTAGCCTGGCCGGCATTGCCGGAGAGTCCGACTACGGAGCTGATCGAGATGATGCGGCCACCGCGCAGGCGGACAAAGTTCCTACTCAGCGCTCGGATCATATTGAAGGCACCTTTGAGGTTCACGTCGATAACCGCGTCAAAGTCCTCGTCCTTCATGCGTGCCAAGAGGCCATCACGGTTGATACCTGCATCGTTAACGAGGGCCCAGACCGGACCGAAATCTGCGATGATTGCTTTGACGGTGTCGTTGACCTGAGCGGAATTCGCGACATCACACTGATAGGCCTTCGCGGTAGCGCCGAGCTTGCTAAGTTCCTGCACACAGTCTGCCGCAGCTTCTCTATTGCCGGCATAGATGATTGCGATATCAAAACCCTCACGGGCAAGTGAGCGCGCACAGGCTCTGCCGATACCGCGGGAGCCACCGGTCACGAGCGCAACACGTCTTGAGGCGTCCCGCTCAAGGGTCCCTGTTGCCTGATCTGCCACTATTCGTCCCCCCTCAGCGCTGCCACAACCTGATCCAGTTGCTCCACAGTCTCCACGTTGTAAGTCGCGACATCCTTGAGTGTCCGCTTTACGAGTCCCGTTAAGGTGTGCCCCGGACCGACCTCGATAAAGGTATCGATGCCGGCGTCACGGATCGCATGGAGCTCACCGGTCCACTTCACGGGGTGGGAGACCTGGTTGGCCACGGTGTGAGCGATAACCTCAGGATCGGTGTCATAGCTCTCGCCGGTGTAGTTGGCGTAGGTCTCGATCTTGGGGCTGTGCGGGGCATGGTCTTTCAGGTATGCCTTGAGCCCGGCCGTTGCCTCACTCATATAGGGGCTGTGGAAAGCACCGGAGACCTTCAGCGGAAGGCTTCTGCCCCCGGTTTCCTTCACGAGCTGATCGAGCTTCTTGCAGGCCTCAGCTGACCCCGCTACAACAGTCTGCTGGGGGCTGTTGTAGTTGACCGGCCACGCCTCATCGCCTGCCTCACGGGCAAGCTCCTCGACCTGCTGAGCATTGAGCTTAAGCACCGCGCGCATCGCACCGGGATGCTCCTCTGAGCACTGCTGCATCAGGCGGGCGCGCTCCATAACAAAGGAGACGCCCTCCTCAAGCGTGAAGATGCCGGAGAAAGTATCCGCAGCGATCTCACCTAGGGAGTGTCCTGCGACGGTCTCAGGGACAATCCCTCTCTCCTGCACCGCATAGGCGCAGGCAAGATCGGTCGTGAAGACGCAGGGCTGCGTGTTGATCGTCTGCTTGAGCTCTTCGGCCGTCCCCTCGAAACACTGGTGGATCGTACCGGGGCGCACTGCCTCTACCTTGTCAAACAAGTCATGCGCCGCCGTGCTCGAGTCATAGAGCGCTTTGCCCATGCCCGGCTTCTGGGATCCCTGCCCCGCAAACAGAAATGCTATGCGAGCCATCTGGAAGCCCCCTTCAGGCAGGCTTCAGCGCCGTTCATCAGATCATCGACGATCTCCTGTGCGGTCTGCTCCTTCTTCACCATGCCCGCAACCTCACCTGCCATGAAGCTGCCGTCCTGGTAGTTGCCGTCCACCGCGGCTTTGCGCAGAGATCCTGCGCCCATCCGGGCTAGCTCTTCCGGCTTCGCGCCCTCTCTCTCTGCCTTCAGGAAGCGCTGGGAGAACGGGGTCTTGAGACAGCGGACCGCGCCGTTCATTGAGCGGCCCGTGACGATCGTCGAGAGGTCGTTGGCCTTGAGGATACGTTTCTTGTACTCCTTAGAGACACTACACTCTTTGGCGACGAGGAAGCGTGTGCCGACCTGGACGCCTACGGCGCCGAGCATCAAGGCGGCGGCAACCTGTCTGCCATCCGCGATACCGCCAGCGGCGATGACCGGAATCTTCAGGGCGTCAACGACCTGCGGCACCAGCACTATCGTCGAGACATCGCCGATGTGACCGCCGGACTCGCCACCTTCCGCCACAACCGCGCAGGCCCCTACCCGCTGCAGGAGCCGCGCAAGTGCGACGGAGGAGACAACCGGGATCACCTTGATATCCGCGGCCTCCCAATCCTTCATGTACTTTGCCGGATTGCCGGCTCCGGTGACGACCACTGGAACCTTCTCCTCGACGACGACCTTCGCCACCCCATCGGCAAACGGGCTCTGAAGCATAATGTTGACGCCGAACGGCTTGTCGGTCTGCCGCTTGCACTCACAGATTTGTCCTCGCAGCCAGTCCGCATTCGCGTTCATTGCGGAGATAATGCCGAGGCCACCCGCATTCGATACCGCGCTGGCAAGCCCCGCGTCAGCGATCCATGCCATTCCGCCTTGAAAAATGGGTTTTTCTATCCCTAGAAGGTCACACAGAGGAGTTTTGATCATAGTCGCGCAATCCTTAAGCTTTTCCCGTCCTAAAACTACTGAGGCTTAGTCCTTGTCCTTGTCCTTCAGCTGCTCGTCTACGAGGTCGACGAACTCCTGAACGGTCTGAGGATTAGCCTCAGGGTCGATCTCGATGCCGAACTCGTCCTCGCACGCCATAACTGCCTCAACGGTTGACATGGAGTCCAGGCCAACCTCAGAGAGCTTGGTGTCCGGCTTAAGGTCGACGTTGTCGAGGCCCTCCTGATCCTTCAGGATGCTGACGATGCGATCGAATGTTGATTCTTCTGCCATGGTTTGTTCTCCTTTAGACGGCGCCCTACCCTTCCTGGGCGCGATTTACCTACTATCACTTGACACCGGAGGCCTCTAGCTTGTCTTCCAGCGGATAAGTGTCGAACCGATATCGAGCCCGGCCCCGAAACCGACGAGCACGATAAGCTCCCCTGTCTTGAGCTTTCCGGCTCGATTGAGTTGATCAAGTGCATACGGAATACAGGCGCTTGAGATGTTCCCGGTTTCGGCAATCGTATGGGCAATCTTCTCATTGGGGATGGAGAGCTTCTTTGCGATTGCGTCGAGAATCCGCTCATTGGCCTGATGGAAAATAAAGTGGTCGATCTGATCTAAAGGGATGCCAGTTTCCTGTTCCATGCACTGAAGCTCACGCGCCACGTGGCTGACCGCAAAATGGAAGACGGAGGGCCCCTTCATAGAGAGCACGCTGGGTCGGGCATCCACACGGCCCTGATCAAAAGGGCAGTTGCCTGCCACACCCGGAACCTCCAGGGCGGCGACATTGGGATCACACGTGAGACGTGTCCACAGGGGGCTTTCCCCTTGTGCCTGCGCGACAACGGCGCCCGCACCGTCTCCGAAAAGTACGCAGGTGGAGCGGTCGGTCCAGTCCATGATCCGCGTCATCTTCTCCGCAGAGACGATCAACGCACGCTTGGCACGTCCCCGCGCAAAGTAACCGTCGGCGACATCGAGCGCATATACAAAGCCTGAGCAGGCTGCACTGACATCGAAGGCGGGGCCGTGGGCGCCTAAGCGCTCGGCGATTGCGCAAGCCTCCGCCGGCATCAGATGGTCGGCAGAGGTAGTTGAGCACACGATCAGGTCGATTGTGTCGATCGTGACCCCGACAGATTCCAAAGCGCGCTTGCACGCCGCCTCCGCGAGCTCATCGAGGGTCTCGGTGGCCGCTACGTGTCGCGTGACAATACCGGTGCGCGTGCGGATCCATTCATCGGAGGTATCCAAGAAGGTGGAAAGCTCATCGTTTGATACGACGCGTTGGGGAAGTGCGGAGCCTGTTCCTATAATCGTATAACTCACGCTACCGCTTCCCCTCGTATTTGGAGGTCTTCAGGCGCTCTTCCTCTGCCTGCTGAACCGTGGTGTAGAAGTGCTCGAGGCGTGCTATACCCTTGAGCAGCATTGTACGCTCGTCAGGCGTTAATCCCCGCGAGACTTCCTCTTCCATCCGCCGATTGAATATTGCATGCAGACGAAAGACGCGCTCACCTGCCCGCGTCAGGACGATATTGATGCGCCGGGCATCCTCTCTGTTTCTCTGTTTTGCCAGATAGCCCTTACGCACGAGACGGTTGACTGCCGCAGTAGCGCTCGGCGCAGTCACGTGCAAGCAATCAGCGAGCTGTGAGACACTCATCTCCCCTTTGTCGTGGAGCACGGTGTGGCCCACGATTTCGATCGTGTTCAGCTCACTTACCGTGAGGTCGATGCCATGCGACTTACGCACAATGTCTTCGAGGCTGTCGATTACGTCATAGGTACGGGAGAGCAGGCGGGATATCTCGGCGATAAAAGCCGCCTCGTCGCTTACGTCGACATGCTTTTCCTCAGTCGAGTCAGCGCTCTCAGGAATGCTTGCCGGCATAACCACCTGTGCATGTCTCCCGATGCTCTTGCTCATTTAAGCCTCACCTGACACGCGTGAGTCATCCAAAGAAGTGCTCACTCATCTTCTTAAATTTTCATTTATTTAGTCTAACTAAATAATCTTCGGGGGCAATACATGCACCGTATACGATATATTGCTTCCTCGGTATTTACACAGACGCTCCACATTCAAACGTATGGTAAATATTTTATGTGCTACTCCGCAGCGATCCTTGCTCGGGCAGCAGCGCCAGATAGGTACCGTCGCCTCGCTGTATCCGCGCTTTTCCCCATCCATCGACCCCTAAAAACTGACCGGTTTCAGCTACCTTATTGTCGGGAATGTACACCCTCACTTTCCGGTGTATCAGATAGAGATGCTCCTCATATATATTTTTGAGGGGCTCGAGGGGATCCACGCCTGCATCTACAGTAAGCGCATGCACCCACCGGTCACAGCCGGCCACAATTGCGCTGCGTACCCGCTCTGCCAGCTGATCAAATACCTCGAGATCAGATACATCTGCTGAGTGGGCCAAACAATCTTCGAGATAGCCGGTGGATAAGGGATGCGCCTGCCCGTCGTGCACCAGCTCAGGCCGAATGATCTCGTGGTCAGGATGGGTGAGGTTGATGCCGATACCGACGACGGCATAATCCTGGCCATGCGTATCCTGCTTACGTTCCACGAGGATGCCCGCCAGTTTCTGCGGATCGGCACCTTCAGGCACGATCACCAGATCGTTGGGCCACTTAAGCGCTAAGTTCTGTGCTGAAAGACACCCAAGCTCTTGCAGCACGAACGTCCCGGCCACTAAAGGCAACACACTCCAGTAGGTTGGGGAAACCTGCGGGCGCAGCAGGACCGAGAGGTAGAGGCCGCCTGCGGGAGAGACCCAGGTGTGGCCACGCCGTCCTCTGCCCCGCCGCTGTCGGTGTGCGGCGACAGCGGCGCCGTGGGGAGCACCACGGCGGCCAAGCTCTGCCACATCGTCGTTTGTGGAATCTGTTACCTCGACAACTTTGAGCAGTTCTGACATAGCTCACCTCTATGCTGGCATGCGGACATTACGTGTGACAGAGCGCTTCTAAAGCTGAAGTAACAACTCTGGGAACTCTCTGCGCTTCTACCGATAAGTAGCCTAGTGTGTAAGTTTATAGCAACGAAGAGGCGAGCGTTGCGCTCGATACTGTTGCCCAACCAATACAGGAAGGAACTATGAGTACGTTTCTTAATGACAGCCCTGTCTTCGGCCCGGTCCACAGCCGCCGTTTAGGCATCTCACTCGGATTGAACCTGATGCCCTCAACAGGGAAAATCTGCACCTTTGACTGCATCTACTGCGAAAACGGGTTTAACGAGTCGCGCAAAACGGACGACACCTATGTTGACCTCGATGAATTTAGACAGGCCTTGGAGCAGAAACTCAAAGACCTCAAAGGTCAGAACATCACTCCGGATGTCCTGACCTTTGCCGGCAACGGAGAACCGACTGAAAGCCCCATCTTTCCGGAGGCGGTCGATGCCGCAATCAAGCTCAGAGATGCGTATGCCCCCTCAGCTAAGATAGCGGTGCTCTCCAACGGTACCTGCGCCGGAAGGCCTGAGGTGCACAGAGCATTGCTGAAGGTGGACGACAATATCCTGAAGCTCGACACCGTCGATCCCCAATACATCAGGATGCTCGACCGCCCACAGGTGGCCTACGATATCCATCATCAGATCCAGACCTTTGCTTCCTTTAATGGGCATGCAATCATCCAGACGATCTTTCTGCGGGGTACCTACAACGGACGAAACTTCGATAACACCTCCCAAAGATTCGTTCGGCCCTGGCTTGAGGCCCTCAAAGAGATCAAGCCTTCCGGGGTCACGGTCTACACCATTGCGCGTGACACGCCGGCACCCAGTTTGGAAAAGGCACCTAAAGATGTACTCGATAAGATTGCGAAACAGGTTAAAGACTCAGGTATCGCCTGCAGCGTTTCATACTAGTGAGAATAGCGAGGACGTGTTCCCCGCTATTTTTATGTCCTGCCTGGCGGTGGGGTCACAGCGCCAAGGCTCTCCCTGCAGTAAGGCTGGCCTGAAAATCCATACTGTGATAGAGGTCTCACCCTTTGCTATAGCCTCAAGCTATATCTAGACATAGCATATAGATAGTATCTTTAAACTTAGGTTCGTGTCACACTTTGGGATCGAACAAACCCACAGCGAAAGGGCACGACCTCATGAAACTCCAAGAGCCATCTCATACTTTTGATACTGTCGGCGGCTTTCTACGTCCCCAGCGCCTGAAACAGGCACGGGCAGTTTTGCAGCAGAAAAGCTCAGCTGTAAAGAACTCATCAAGGTGGAGGATGAGTGAATTACCGAACTTGTCAGCAAGGAAAAGAAAGCGGGCCTTCACACCGTCACTGACGGAGAATTCCGCCGCGCGATGTGGCAGCTGAACTTCCGTGAGGCACTCGAGGGCGTCGAACGTATCGACACGAAGAACTGGTCTGTCGAGTTCAAGGGAGCTGAAGCCTAAGGGACCCAGCTCACCTTCACTGGCAAGGTCGACTTCGGACCATCCCTTCCCCGGTGCCTTCCCGCACTTGCAGACAATTGCGGATGGTTACCCCACAAAACGAACGGTCCCCTCACCTACAATGCTGCACCTGATCCCCCGCGCACGCAGCAAGGCAACTTACGAGCCGATTGAGCGCTACCAATCCGAAGCGGATCTCCTGCGTGATATCGTCCCCGCTCATCGACACGCGAAAGCCTTCTATGACTTCGGATGCTGCTATCTGCAATCTGATGACGCCACCTGGAGGAGAGCTCTGCGACAAGCAGAAACGCACAGCCTGCTGACACTCCGGCATCGATTTCGACGCTCTGAAAGCAAGCTGTGTCAATCTGATCGACGCTGCGCTTGAAGCAAAACCAAAGGACATGACAACCGCGACACACGTGTGTCGCAGCAACTTCCGCGGCACCTGATTCAGCTCCGGCGGCTACGACCCGGTCGCACCCTATCCCTTCCAGCTGAACTATGACGGATTCTTCTTAGAATACGACACCGACCGTGCCGGGGGATTCACACTGGCAGAGGCTGCCGAGCATCACCACACCGTCGTCTTCGGCCTCATCACCTCTAAAGACGGGAAGTTGGAGGGCGAAAATGCAGTGATCGAACGGATCCATGAGGTGGAGCAGCATCTGCCTTTAGAGCAGCTGCACCTTCCCACCCAATGTGGTTTCTCCTCTACCGAGGGGGCCATGTCCTCACCGAAGAAGATCAGTGGAACAAACTCGCTTTGGTCCGCCGTATCGCAGAGAAGGTTTGAGGTACCCAACGTCCGCACTATCATTTAGGAGACAGACAGCAAAGACCGAGTACGCATGCACGTACCCGGCTCTTTCTAATATAGGTATATTACTCTCAGCTAGTCCTCAAAGTAAGTGAGCGCGTTGAGTCCCGCAGCAATGCGGTGTGCAAGCCTGCCGTATCCGGCACAGGAGTAGTGCAGCCCATCTGGCATGTAGAGCTTCTGCTGCTCAGGAATCAGGGGCGAGATGCCGCTGGTGCGGAAGAGGTCAATGGTCGGCACTGCGTAGTGTGCGCAGACTTCGAGCACAGTGTCAGCATAAGCTTCCTCGTACTCCCCTACCTCATTCTTCTGGTAGAAGGGAGGGAGTCCCTTGCGGACAACACCACCTGATTTGCACGGAGTCAGGAATACAACCTGCGCTTCGGGGTAACGTCCGACGATGCCGGTCACCAATGTATTCACCGCCCCGTAGAAGGTATGCGGATCCTCAGATCCCATCTTGCCCAGCGGGACCGCACGCTCAAAGTCGTTGACACCACCGAAGACGACGATCACATCACCGGAGAGGTCGATGCCCCTCTGCCAGCGCTCGACGAAACTATCCGTTCTGTCCGCCTTGATACCCATGCGGGAACCTTTGACGCCGAGGTTGGTAACCTCAGAGGCTTTCACAAGCGGCTTGATCTGCGTCGTCCAGGAGATCTGGTTGCCACCGGTGCCGATTCCGTTATCACCCCAGGTGGTTGAATCTCCAAAGCACGCGATTTTCTCTCCTTTAAGGCTCATGTCTATCACCCTTTTCATCTTGACTGTTTAGCTCTGTCATCGAGCCAGGCCACATCGTCTGCGAGATGGGCGATACCAAGATGGTGCTCACCGGGGCAGATCTCCCAGCTGACATTGGCCTCAGCGCCCTCGAGCTTGTAGAGTGAACGCACGATATCAAGCTGCTCCTCGACGTTCTTGAGGCCCCGCGGTCCATTCAGATGGTCCTCACGACAACTCTGCACCATCAATGGGCGTGGCACGATGAGCCCTACAATGTCGCCCACATCGAACGAGCGCCAGAGGTTCGGTACGTAGTTGCAGGAACAGTTGCCGTTCAGGTGCAGCAGTGAATCTTTTACCCCGTAGAAATACCCGGAGATAAAGACCTTCTTGATGCGCTCGTCCAGTGCGGTGAAGTAGAGCGTCTGCATGCCACCACCGGAGAAGCCGAAGCAGCCGAGTGTCTGCTCACTGATATCCCCACGGCTGAGCAGGTAGTCAACCAGGCGCATCAGATCCCAGCTCAAAAGGCCTAAGACGCTTAAGCCCAGCGGTTCTGCCATGCGTGCCTGATTGAGGCAGGTTCCCTGCAGGAATTCCCGCTCATCGTCTCCCTGCCCTCTGTAGTCACGGCGCTCTCCCCAACCGCGGGCTTCGGGACAGACAACGAAGTAGCCCATCCGTGCAAGCCTTAAACCGTAATCATAGTTGAAGATCCTGATGGCACTGTCAACCGCAGGCACGCCCATGATGCCTGCTACGGAGGCTGCGCCGGCGCCCTGATGGCCATTGGGGCAGATGAAGCACTCCATCTTCCCATCTGGAGCAGTGCGAGGATGCTTTGGTTGCAGCAGGTAAGCCGGCATCCAGACATCCTGTTCAACCTGCAGTAACACTTTGGTGCGCACGATTCCCCCGGAGAGTTCAGTGTGGCTGAGCTTCTTGACTTGGAGCGCTGCCTTTGTGAGCTTACGGGTACCGAGAAGATCGGAGAGCTTGGTGCGGGCTGCTTGCTGCCAATCCTCAAACTCCTGCTTGGTCGTCCCTGTGAAGGCATCTTGACGGGCTTGTTCCGCAAATCGCTTATGCATGCTCGCTTCGTCCTCATAGTACTGTCCGATGTGCAGCGTGCGACCATTGTCGGAGAGAGACTCAGTCTCGGTTGCCTCCTCTGCGCCACCGAGCGGATCCCAGCCATCGTTGCCTGCCAGCACCTGTTGGCGGGTATAGTGAGAAGCTTGCTCAGGGGTCAAGACCTTTGCGAAGCTCGCCCAGGAAGAGGTGTCGCTACCCGGTCCGGTCAGGTCATAACCTGCAAAGAGGCAGCACTCACGGGCGTGGGGCTTGTTCCAGTCACACCATCCGTCGTCCCGGATATGGGGGCCGATCCAGCAGTTGATCAAGACCGTCTGGCCCCAGTCACGCCAGGGGCGCGCAAGGTAGACGGTCTTCGGCTCCACGCCCTCACCGGTAAAGGAGCAGCCGTGGAAGACAAAGCCATAGGGCTCCCCTTCCGGCGCTGAAGGTGCGGTCACGTAGCCGTTGACGGGCTCATGACGAGAGAGGGAACGGATCTCACAGCCGTCGAAGTAGGCGCAGGCCCCACCGAAGATAACGTCGACATCCCCCTCAATGAGGCAACGCCGGTAGTACTGCCGGCCGACGATGCGCGCAGCGAACTCCTTCGGCCCAATGAAGCCGCCGAGCTTGACCTCCTTGGGAGGAAGCGGGCCGCAGAAGAGGGTATCCTGGTGCCCCATCAGCTGACAGTTCTCTACGACCAGCCGGTCCCCATCGGCGTAGAGCGCCAAAGCCTGGCCCACGATCTTCCCCGGGCCTGCCTCATTCTCGATCGTCAGGTTGCGCAGGGTCACATTGTCTGCATCGACAAAGACCGTGAAGGTACGGAAGGTACCCCGCTTGCTGCCGTCGGGCATCTGATCGTTAGCCCCATAGGATATGGTGATCGTAACCTGGTTGGCTACCTCACCTTCAAGCGTCAGGTTCGGACGCTTGATCTCAACGCGCTCGTGATAGGTGCCGGGATTGAGATGGATGGTGGCCGGCTGGGTCTCATCGGGCGCCACCTCGATCAACGCATTGATCGCTGCGTTGATCGTGTTATATGGGGCCTCACCGGCGGGAGATACTTCAAGGAAACTTGATGCTGCCATACTCAGTGCTCCTTAGGTTCTGTAATAAAAACCCGCGCCATCATCGACGACACGGGCTTGTATACGGTGCGCACTCACATCATTGAGCAGGAGTAATGCCTTCCTCTTGGTAACCAATGTTGTTGTGAGCGAAGCACTTCTCATACGGGATACCACTGAGCTGCTCGCAGAGCTTCCTGACGTCGGGCTTAACGTCCTCCATCAAGCCACCCTCACGGACACGCTTGACCTCGTCGGTGATAACGTCGCACTGCTTCTTGTCCAGATGAAGCTTGGCGCCCAGGATGCAGGCAAGGATGAAGAAGCCGGCGCAACCGATGAGCATGTAAGCGCAGATGGAGATAGGAACGCTGATCGGCTGGACAACGTCTGCAGCCTGGCTACCGGAGGTGGAAATGAATCCGGAAGCACCGATGACAGCAGCCCAGATGCTGGAGGCCAGTGCGGAAGCGATCTGAATGACGAAGTGGTTTGCAGAGCTGTAGATGCCCTCACGACGACGGAGCGTGATCAGCTCGTCAATATCAGGGACATAGTTCAGAGGCACATCAGGCAGATATTGGAAGCCGATGTAGAAGAACTTCCAGATTGCGAAGATGATTGGGTACGCGATCATTGCGACAGAGACATCGAAGCCACCAAAGACACGGCCGAAGCCGAAGAAGTTGAAGGCAATGATGCAGGCTGCAGCGCCAAGGGTAGAGACAGTCCACGGGGTGTGGAAGCCCTTCTTGGCCATCCATGCGACCCACACAGCAGTGAAGACGATTGCGACGATCTTGCCCGGCATCTCCATAACGGCCTCATAGGACTTTGCGATGCCGAGAACGTAGACGATAAAGAAGGACAAGCAGGCAGACCAGCAGGCAGCAGCGATCTTCATGCTCAGGATAACGCTAAGAACCTGACGGAATGAACGGTTACGGAACGTGGAGAAGAGGTCGATGAAGAACTTCTTGATCGCCTGACCAAGGTTGGTGATGGTCTCATCTGCAACCTCATCCGGCGTACGTTCCCAAGTGGAGCAGTAAACGATGATGCAGGAGACAACCATGATCGTTGCGTTGATGGTAGCGATAACGAAGTAGGAGATAGCGTTATCCTCACCGAACATACCAAAGCCGAAGCCGACGAGCAGTGCCATCACGAAACCGGAGACGTTACCGAAGATGTGCTTGTAACCGGTGAGCAGTGAGCGCTCTTTGTAGTCATCGGTCATTTCAATCGTCAGTGGTGCGAGGTTGCTTGCGACGAATGAGTAGGCGATGTTGTAAATGATGTAGAGCGTCAGATAGTATGGCACACCGAACGGCGTCACGACGAAGATGAACGGCTCTGCAACCATCATTGGGATAGCGATCAGGATCCAGAAACGTCTACGACCGAACTTACGCCCAACTTTTGTCGTATAGAAGTTATCTGCGATGAAGCCCATGACCGGCTGCAGAAAAGCGTTCAGATACAGCGCAACTGATGCGATGATTGCCGCCTCAGCAGCTGAAAGGCCGACCTGTGTAGACAGGAACATGACCATGTAGCTGTGTGTGAAGGTCAATGCACCGGAGTTGGCCATGCCACCAAAGCCAAAGCCTATTCGCGTCCAGTTAGTGATCTTCCTCTTCTTACCGATCTTACTCATATACCTAACTCGCTCCTCCCCAATCGGTTAAGCCCCGCATTCCCGAACATTTAATGAAACCGTTTTCTTCTTCTCTTCAGAGCTTTTTGTCCCTCATGCTGCACCGAATTTTAGAGACTCAAACATTGATAGAGAAAGCTTCTATCTATCGAATGAAGTGGTTGAAGAACCGGTTTTATCTGCACTTTCATTTATAAGAGCATCGCTTCGATGCGTCAACTGATCCCCTGATCCCTTCGTGTATCTTCCGGTAAACGGTTGATGGAATCAGTTTCAAAGGGATCAGAAAGAGTTTTCCTGCTATTTTATGAAACCGATTTCATATGATGGATTAAGGAGAAGTTCCGCGAGGAGGGGCCTCCCAGAGAGCTGAATGAACTCTAGCGTCTCATGATGTTGTCCACCTTCTCCGCCTGTACAGCATCGCCGATCTGACCCGTCACTGAAACGTTGTGCAGCACCAGGTCATGGACGTTCTGCACGATAAGCCCCTGTTTCGCCATCGGACCAACACCTGAGGCCATAGCGGGCTTTGACGGCTCGGCATCCGGATCGAAGGAGATATCGACATCCTCGAAGGTCAGGCTCGGAATCTTGCGCTCGGGCAGGCCGGTGATATAGGAAGCGGCAGCTTGGCAGTTGGTGGCCTTGATATCGCTGAAGGTTAAAGGTCCAAAGCCCGGGGTACGTTCATCGACCGGCAACGGCTTTCTGGACTGGACATAGTCAGTCTTTCCGTCCTTATCACAGAAGTAGAAGGCATTCACGACAAACGGGGTCAGTACATGGTCCATGCGGATATGTTTGAAGGTGATTCCCTCATTGATCGCTTTCTCACCACGGCCACGGCGAGTCTTGATACGCAACCCCCTATCGGTGCGCACAAACTCGCAGTCACGGACCATAACATCCTTGATACCGCCCGCGGCTTCGCTGCCGAGGACCACGGCTCCGTGCCCATCGTGCATCAGGCAGTGCGCGATCAGGATATCGTGCGTGGCAGGACGCAGCTGCTCGTCGATGCCGAGCTTGCCACTCTTAATTGCGATGCAGTCGTCTCCGACTGAGAACTCATCGCCCATGATCCGCACAAAGCTGCAGCTCTCCGGGTTGCACCCATCGGTGTTGTGAGAGTTCTTTGGACCGGAGATCTTGAGGCACAGGACGTCGATATGGTCTGACAGGATGGGGTGTAAGTTCCACGCCGGAGCATTCTGGACGTGAATGCCGGCCAGTGAAACATGGGAACACTGGGACAGGAATACCATACGCGGACGGGCAATCTCCCTGCCCTCTTCCGGACGGTAGAGATTCTTGAAATCGTGCCACCAGTTATCGTCGCCGAAGTCAGTCTGGCCATCGATGGTTCCTTCGCCGTACAGGCTCACATTGTGCACCGAGAGTCCGGTGATCAGCGAGCAGTAGGTGTTGACTGAGACGCCTTCCCAGCGGCCTAGCGGATACAGATCGCTTCGGGTATAGCCCTTCCCGGCTTCACCGTGCAGCGTGCCCGGAATATAGGCAAGCGTCTTTCTGTCGATGCTGGCGAGTAGGTGTGCATCCTTCCGAAGCTCGATGTTGATGTCACTCACCAAGAACAGGGACTTCACCAGGTAGGTACCTGCAGGCACCAGCACACGGCCGCCCTTCGGGCATGCCATGATCGCCGCCTGAATATTGACCGTGTCATCGTGCTTTCCGTCACCCTTGGCGCCGCAGTCACGCACATTGATCGTAGCGGTCTCGTCCGGAGTCGTGACGCCGACCTCGACTGTTTCCCTATCGTGGGTGAACTTTACGACGTTGCGGATGCCCGGTGTCAAGTCTGAGATAAAGGTTTCAATGCGCTCGGTTGTGCCGGCCTCCTTACCATTGACCTCAATGTCCCAGGTGCTGTCCGTCTCAAAGAACCCGCCATCATTGAGTTCAATGATGGCGGCACGCGCATTCCTCCAGATAACACTTGCCTGCATGTTTCCTCCAAACAGAGAGCCGGCGTTCGCCTACAGCACGACTCCGTCTTTCCAAATGCTGATATCGCGGCTTCCTCGAAGTTCCGCAGAGGTCTTTTTACCGCTCGCTACCTCAAGTACCAGTTTGTAGAGCTCTTCCCCTGCTTGCTCAATAGAGAGCTTACCGTCAGCGACTACGCCGGCATTGAAGTCCATCCAGTTCAGCTTCTTCTTCATAAGCGCTGAGTTGGAATAGACCTTAAGCGTCGGCACCGGTGCCCCAAACGGGGTGCCGCGGCCGGTTGAGAACAGGATCAGGTGGCAGCCCGCCGCGCAGAGCGCGGTAGTGGAGACCATATCGTTACCGGGAGAGCAGAGCAGGTTCAGGCCCTTGGTGTGGACGATACCTGCATACGGGAGTACATCCATGATCGGAGCGGTGCCACCCTTCTGCACGCAACCGCAGCTTTTATCCTCGAGCGTTGTGATGCCGCCCTGCTTGTTACCGGGACTCGGGTTGTCGCTCGTCTTTTCCCCATGGCTGATAAAGTAGTCCTTGAAGCCGTTGATCATGCCGGCTGCTTCGTCGAACACCTTTCTGTTGATAGAGCGATTGAGCAGGAAGCTCTCGGCGCCGAACATCTCCGGGACTTCAGTTAAGACTGTAGATCCGCCGCACTCGACCACCATGTCGCTCACATGGCCGATCACGGGGTTTGAGGTGATGCCAGACAGGCCGTCAGAGCCGCCGCATTTCATACCGATGACAAGCTCAGAGACTGGAATCGGCTCACGCTCGCATCTTCCGATGCGCTTTGCGAGCCCCGCGATGATCTTGCGCCCGCTCTCGAGCTCGTCAGTCACATCCTGGCAGGTTAAGAACTTCACCCGTTCAGGGTCGTAGTCCCCAAGCTCGTCGAGCACTGATTGGTGAGTGCAGCTCTCACAGCCGAGTGACAGGAACAATACGCCACCGGCGTTGGGATGGCGGGAAAGGGAGACTAACAGCTTACGGGTGGTCTCAAGGTCGTTGCCGGTTTGCGAGCAACCAAAGGGATGCGTGAAGGCAAAGATCCCATCAACGGCGCCCCCCACCAGATCCTGGCAGCGTCTCGCCAGACTGAGCCCGATCTCGTTGACGCAGCCTACCGTCGGGATAATCCAGATCTCGTTTCTGGTAGCCGTACGACCATCAGACCTACGGTAACCCATAAAGGTCTCTGGCCTCACCTTCGGTAGCTCAGGGAAACTCGGTTTATACGTGTAGTGCACTTCCCCGTCGAGGTTTGTCTTCATGTTGTGCGTGTGCACCCAGTAGCCAGGCTGGATGTCCTCTGTCGCACGTCCGATGACAACGCCGTATTTGATAACATCTTGACCAGATTTTATGGGCACCAGCGCAATCTTGTGGCCCTGCGGTATATCCTGCTTAACCTGGACCGTCGTACCATCTAGTTGTACTGTCTCGCCCGCTCTCAGGGGCTTCAACGCTACGGCGACACTGTCCTGAGGTTTAATGCGCAGTAATGATTTCATGTGAAAACCTATTTCTGTAAGCACTGCGCGAAGGCTTGCTCCGTGCCGTTTGCTCTGATGAAGGAAAGATCCTTGGTGACTTGATCCTGAAGTCCGGCAATCGTGGTGAGATCCTCGCCCCAGAAGTCCTGGTTGCTGAGCACGGCTTTCACTAGATCCCCGTCGCTGTCGGCGTGATGCTCGGCATAGAACTTAAGGACTGCCGGATCATCCTGCGCTGTATAGCCGGTGCCATCTGCGCGTTCAAGCTCCAAGCCCCTGTCATCCGACCTCTTGTATCCGGTGGTGTAGAAGGCGATCAATGCTGCCAGGCTCATGGTCAGACACGTCGGGAGTCTCCCTTTCTGCTCAACATAATCCTTCAGGCTGACAAGATCACGGACACGCCATTTAGCGGTCGAATTCAGACAGATGGAGAGCAGCTGGTGGTCGATATATGGATTGTCAAAGCGGTCCTCAACCTCAGAAGCGAACTTCTCCAGGTCATCTTTATCCAGATCTGTGGTGAGGACCGGAATGATCTCGTCGTGCAACACTGACTTCATGAACCCGCTCACGACCTCGTCGTGCATGCAGTCACGCACGATGTTGAAGCCGGCAAGCCAAGCGCCCGGGGCAAAGCCGGTGTGGGCGCCATTCAGGATACGGACTTTCCGTTTCTTGTACGGGGTCACATCGTCAGTTACAAACGCCCCTGGGATCTCTGCCTGGATGAAGGGCAATTTCTCCGCGAGTTTATCATCGCCCTGGATGCCCCACATCTGGAAGGGCTCCCGCACGCTGAGAAACGGGTCCTCATAACCTAATTTCTCAGTGACTTGCTCAGCCTCTTTCGGATCACGGATGCGGCCCGGGACAATGGTGTCAACGAGCGTCGTGCAGAAGGTGCAGTCGTTCTCGAGCCAGGAGATAAATTCGTCTTCCCACCCCCAGTCAGCGCAGTAGCGCTTCACAATCTTCAAGAGCTCCGCTCCATTGTGGTCAATCAGCTCGCAGGAGAGGATGATCACCGGCGCCTTATGGGCTGACCAGCGCACATGCAGCAGCTGTGCCAGCTTTGCCGGGAAACTCGCAGGCGGCTCATCGTCCGGTTTGCAGCTTGGATCATAGGCGATGCCTGCCTCAGTGGTGTTGGAGACGACGATCTCCAGGTCATCTGATTCGACAACATCAAGGAGCTCTTCGTAATCCTCGTGACGGAATGGATAGAGGCTGCGGCTGCAGGAAGAGATGATCCTCGGCTCATTGTAGGTCTTGCCGTCCAGCTTACCGCGTATCAGCACCGTGTACAGGCCCTGCTGCTTGTTGAACTCGTCAGAGAAGCGCGGTGAGGATTTGATCGGCTGGATCATCACGATCTTGCCGTTCCAACCGCTCTTCTCATTGGCAAGATCAAAATAGCAATCTACAAAGGCGCGCAGAAAGTTGCCCTCACCGATCTGGAGTACCTTTTCAGGTGCATCCTGAGGAACAAGATATCCCCGATAACCCTGCCGCTTGAGTAACTCGTAGCTCAGATTTTCCATCGGTTATTTCTCCTCATCCAGCTTGAAGCCAAAGTAACGGACAGCGTTGTTGTAGGAGATGTCCTTGATGATCCTCTTGAGCGCCTCTTGGTCGTTTGGATACTTGCCGTCTTCAACCCACTCACCGAACAGGCTGCACAGGACACGGCGGAAGTACTCGTGGCGCGGATAGCTCAGGAAGCTTCTAGAGTCGGTGAGCATACCGATAAAGTTTCCGAGGACTGCCTCATTGGCGAGCGTCGTAATCTGGGCGCGCATACCCTGCTCGCAGTCATTGAACCACCAGGCGGAACCATTCTGAAGCTTGCCCGGGATCGGAGCCTCCTGGAAGCACTGGATCACGGTGTCGATCATCTCAGTGTCGTTCGGATCCAGACTGTAGAGGATCGTCTTAGGCAGCCCGCAGGTCCCATTAACGTCGTTCAGGAAGTCAGCCAGATCGGCCGCAGACTGACCGTTGCGGATGGAGTCATAGCCAGTGTCAGGGCCAAGCCGCTTGAACATCGCGGTGTTATTGTCGCGCTTGCAGCCGAAGTGGATCTGCATCGCCCAATCAAGGCGGACGTATTCAGACGCTGCAAACTTCATGAATGCCGTCTTGTACTTGAGGATGTCACGCTCAGATACCTGCTTTCCGGCGCGACGGGCCTGGAAGATATTCTCCAGCTCCTCACCGGTTGCCGGCACGTCGACTACATAGTCGAGCGCATGGTCGGATGCTTTGCAACCCATCTCATTGAAGAAGTCAAAGCGCTTTGAAAGGGCCTCCTTGAAGTCCTCAAAGGAATTGATCGGCATCTCTGCCACCTTTGAGAGCTTGCCGACGTAGGCTCCGAAGCCCTTCTTCTCAATGCCCAGAGCCTTATCCGGACGCATTGCCGGGATCACCTGTACATCAAAGCTCTTGTCTGCCGCGATCTTCTTGTGCCACTCAAGGGAGTCAGCAGGATCATCGGTCGTGCAGATAAGGCGGACGTTGGAGCGACGGATGAGATTTCTGCAGGAGAACTCCGGAGTTGCGAGCTTCTCATGAGCGAGGTTCCACACCTTCTCAGCGGTCTTGCCATTCAGGATGCCACTGTAGCCAAAGAAGCGCTTGAGCTCCAGGTGGCTCCACTCATAGACCGGGTTGCCGATGCAGCGCTCAAGGGTCTCAGCCCACTTCTGGAACTTCTCACGGGCAGGAGCGTCACCGGTGATATAGCGCTCGTCCACGCCGTTTGCGCGCATCAGGCGCCACTTATAGTGATCGCCACCCAGCCAGACCTCGGTGATCGAAGAGAACTGCTTGTCCTCAAAGATCTCCTTCGGTGAGATGTGGCAGTGGTAGTCAACGATCGGCATACCCTGTGCGTAATCGTGGAATAGTTGCTCGCCTGTCTTGGTCGAAAGAAGGAAATCCTTGTCGCTCAGAAACTCTTTCATCCCCACACGCTCCTTTTTTGTGGATGTTTCGTACCTTTATGGAACCGTTTCCATTTGCTCTATTTTACACTTGCTTTGACCGATGAAAACTGACACGTCAGTTCTGACACTTTGAACGTATACCAAGTACCTTGTTTTTTGCAAGATATTTTCTTTAAAAAACCGAAATACTAGTGTCAGTGCTCTCTGAGGCACCCGAGTGTGGAGGCTCCGTATATGCAAACGGTTTCATATTCACATCTATTTCAAGGTTTCAACCACCTGAAGTTTCCGCACACCTCGCAGCGCTCTGTCCAGAATTCCACTGCATAGATTGCATCGTACAGTACAGCACACACTGCGATCGGGCAGCCCTTACCGGGGCATGGATGCTGCACGCGGTCTTCGCTATCCCCTTGCCTACCGTGCTGAACAAGAGCTTCTGTATACCACCCTATAGACTTTGGGCACTATCGTTCAAGCGTATATGCCAAAGCTTGCTGGCGCCCAATGCATCTGCATATTCTAACCGCTCACATATTTGCACTTGCTTTTTTAAGTAGGACTCCCTAACAATGTGACCGTTACCAAATATTGGCTGAGGAGCAGTATGCCCGCAAGAAAGAAGACCACGATTTCCGATATCGCAATCGCAGCCGGCGTCTCTAAAACGACCGTGTCTCGCTACATCAACGGCAAACAGAACATGATCAGCGCAGCTGCTTGCAAACGCATCGAAAAGGCCATTCACCTCTCTAACTATCATCCCAGTGCGGTGGCGCGCTCGCTCAAGACCCAGCGCTCCTACCTCATCGGTGTCGTTATCGCAAACATCACCACGCCGTTTGCGACCTCGCTTCTCCACGGTATCAGCATGGGCCTGCGCGATGCAGGCTATAACCCGATCTTCGCGGATGCAGAGGATTCACCCGAAACCGAGCTTAGGCTGACGGAATCACTGATGTCGCACCAGGTGGACGGCTTGATTGTCAACACCACCACCGAGGATAACCGCAACCTGATCGAGCTCTCAAATGCAGGCACCCCGATCGTACTGATCGACCGCTTTATCAGGGACCACAACTTTGATATTGTGCTCGCCCCGTACAGCAAGCCAACCATCGACCTTCTGATGCACGCACACAACGAGGGCTACCGACACATCGCGATGTTCACCCAGCCCTACGAAGAGAACTCACCACGAGAGACCAGACTCAACGCTTTTGTGCAGTGCGACAATGAGGCTTTCGGTGTGGAGAGGCCGATGGAGGATGTCTACATCGTGGACCCCTGGGATGCCAACAGTGCGGGTATCGCCATCAAGAAGCTCATAGAGAAGCTCAAAGGGGACGACGGGAAACTGGAGACCTGCTGCATCCTCGCCACAAACACTGTAACGATGATCGCCACTTACAATGCAATCCGCGAGATGAACCTTACAATCCCCGACCCTATAGGCCTGTGCGGCCCCGATGACTGGGGCTGGGCCCGCCGTATGGGGTGGGACTGGTCCGCCACCTTTGGCAAGGGCATCTCAACCTACGAGACCGATCCAGAAGAGATGGGTAAAGAGGCTGCAAAGCTCGTCGTCAAACGTATCGCGGACCCCAATGGCCAAAAACAGCAGATCTATACCCCTACGACCTTGCGCCTCAGACAGTCCACAGATCTGAAGCACACTCTCCATTAGCGTTATGCCTTCATTCACTTTTGAACATAGCCTTCTCATCGCTAACCCCGCCGCCCACAGTGGCAAGGGCGCTGAAGCGCTTACCACTATAAGACAGTACTTCGATCAGCACACGGAGCTCACGCCTCCGCACATCGTACTTACGCAAGGCCCACATGAGGCTGAAAGACTTGTCGCGAAGGCTGCAAGGTATGACAGTGTGATCGCACTGGGCGGAGACGGAATCGTGCACGAGATCGTCGCAGGTTTGATGCAACTTCCACGTGATCACCGCCCTGCCTTAGGCTTAATCCCTATGGGTTCCGGCAATGATTTTGCGCGCTCTATCGGCATGTACATCAATAAGCCGATCAACGCCTTACAGCAACTCTATGCAAGTACGGTAAAACTGATTGACTTAGGAGAAGTGAAAACCGACTTCGGTGAGCACGCTTGCTTTATCGAAACGCTCTCCTTTGGCACCGATGCAGCGATTGGCCTGGACACGATTAAGCGTCGAGAAGAGCACACCTCAGCTAGAGGGGCCCACCTGTTTGCTACCTCAGGTCTGCGTCTCATCGCCACCGGCAGAAACGGTATCGTCTGCAATGTATCGATTGACCATCAGCCTCCCCATCGCTACCCCATCCTGATCTTCGCTGTGCAGAACGGCCCGACTTACGGAGGAGGATTCCGCATCTGCCCGAAGGCACACATCGACGACGGGAAGCTCGATACCTGCTTCAACGTGAAGTATGCTAACATTCCTCACTTCCTGCAGCTCTTCTGCTTCGCACGCTTCGGGGGCCATACACGTTCCCACACCGTGCACTTGCAACGGCTTGAGCATCTTGAGGCGGATTTTCTGGGGATCAAGCCTCCTTGCCAAGTGGATGGGGAACCCTTGGCCGGCTCACGGTTCACGGTCGATGTGCTCCCCCATGAGCTTTCGATCCTCTCTCCCTCAGAACCTAAGCGGTACCGCTAGAGGTATAGGGAACCAACATCTATGCATCAGCTAGGGAAACGATGATTAATGCCCATGACGTGCCAGAGGGGACCGACCACACGACTTTTCTAGGCCGGCATGCGGGAAAGGCAGGGAAGGATGCTCATCTAGCACGTGCAGGAGCCGCCATCTTGGCATTTATCCTGCCCCATGCACCGTATCCGGCAGAGGCTCCAAGACGGATCAAGCGACGCTGGGAGCCGGGAGGTGCAGCCTGCCGGTAAAAGATGCACATGGGTAAGGTTTGCAAGGACGAGAAAGACTTGAGTGTGCAGGCATCTTCTCTATCCCCCTGTAGCGCTTCCTTAAGGGGCCGAAGCGGCGCTTCACGATAAGGAAGGGATGCTCTACCTTTGAGCGAACGGATGCCTTCCTGGACTCGATGCCCTTCTCGGATGCGAGCGCACAGGCAAGACCCTTTATGGTCGAAGGTTTCCTTAGCAACGCTTTAGCGCATAGATGAGAGGTGTGGGTCTGCTGTGACCTTAAGGGCGCTTCGCTATACCGGTATAGCCGGAATCTGCATAGCAGAACCTGTCATACTCCCTTACGAGTACGTGTGCCACAGGATATGTCGGATACATTCTAAGCGGTCGTCTCCACAGCATGCACAAGGCCGCTACCGGCGTCTACGCCGATATGCGCCTTGTATCCGATACGCCAGGCTCCCCTTTTCTTAGACTGGTGCGCTTTAAGGGTTACGCGTATGGTCCTTGTTCTTTGTGGAACTTTAAGGCCCAGATGAAGGTCGCATCCACAATGGAGCCGCCTTGTACCGTGATCCCTGCCTTCTTAAGTTCTAAGTTCAGGCGTAAAGCACAAGCCTTGCCGAACTCCTCCCGCTTTAAGGCTATGGCGCATCTTCGCGCTCGTCGTTGCATCTGGCACCTGCTCCTGCATGAGGTCTGCGTGCACAGAAGCGCTGCCAGGAGTGGCAATCCAGGATAGCATCTTTAGGTTCTCTCGTCTTAAGAGAGCAAGCATGACCTGTAACAGATACATCCTGTTATGAAGTGACCGTTGTCAAGAGGCAATTTCAGGAAATTTTCCTCCCCCCCTGGCTGGCCACATTTGTGTTTCTCTGACAGCATCTGGAAAGAGCTCTGATTTAACAGTTCCCGGCATGTGGCCACTCTGTTATACGTGGATTGGCTACCAACAGGCTAATGGTTTTGCCGTGAGCCCTGCGATCTAAAAGCGTGGATTACTGTTTCCAGTGCCAACATAGGATGGACGCGGATGGCTTAAACCTTACAGTGATCACAGCTCCCTCCAGATGCTGTCAGGTATTTATCTTGTTTATTACTGCATGAATCCGCAGATTCCTGTGGATTTATGCCTTGGCTGCCCATAGACATCATGGACAGATGGCTGTCACAGGGCTTGCCGCGTAAGCGGTGCATAGCACCCTTGACAGACAAATGGACCAGATGTTACTCATGCTGCCTTCTTTTAGGCTTCTCTGAAAGCGATAGTGCCTGTCATCATTGCCCATATAAAGCAGGCAAGTTCCCTGGCAACTGCAGCAACCGCTACATTTCTTTTTTTCCCATGGCGGATCATCCGGTAATACTTGCTTCGAAGTCTTGTGTTTGCTCTGTCAGCATATGCAATGACATCAGCTGTATTCCCGTCCTGCCTGCAGCGCAGTTCCTTGGATTTATGTCCGATCTGTCCCTTGCAGATTCCTCTGGCCCCTTCAATGAGAAGCGTACGAAGATGACTGTTGCCAGCTTTTGAAATTCCGCTACGTTGGATCTTTGTTCCACTGGAAGATTCTCCCGGCGCAAGCCCGAGGAATGCAGCGTAGGTATTGCCTTTGGCAAAACGACTGAAATCGCCGGTTTCTACAATCAGTGAAGGTGCCGTATGAGTCTTTATACCGAGAAGACAGCCAAGCTTTTTGACACTTTCCTTGTAATCATCATCGCCAGCAAGTTCCTCGATCCGTTTGTCGAAGCGTTCTATCTTTGATGAGTGTTCCTTATAGGATGCCAGATACTCGTCGAGGGTCTTACGCAGCAGATCATCCAGTTCCAAGTGTCTTCAGCTAGCTCCAGTGCTTGATTGTCCATTTGTTGCCATCATAGAAGAAGCCATGACGCAGGCAGAAAGCATTGATCTGCTGTTTGATCTTCTTGAGTGCCAGTTTGTGGTCATCCCTCATACGGAGATATTCTTCTACAGAGTCATCCTTATCGGTGGGAACATGAACCGCAAGATATCCGCCATAGCAAAGACACTGGGCGATCATGTTGGCATCACGTGCATCCGTCTTCACCCGCTTGCCCTGAGGGGCTAGCATTGTGCTCGGCGCAAGAATGACGCATTTTACACCGGCGTTCGTTAGCTGATGGTATAAGGAGTATCCAAGACATCCGGCTTCGTAGCCGCATTCAACAGAATAAGTATCGGTAAGGCCAAGTTTCTTTTTAAGGTTCTCAATAAATTGGAGAACGTTTTTATAATCAGGGGGTACCTGGATGTTGGAAAAGACCCTGTCCTCTGCCCCAACCACAGGCTCCATTGCACACAAAGTGTAATTCGAACTATGGACATCCATTGCGATTTTGAGTACTCTATTCATTAGTGATCTCCTTTTGTATGTGGTAAACCAGCTTACTTTATGTTAAACACCTATCGTATAGCGGCAAATCCACGTTGCTACTAATGTGAGGTCACTTCATATTATCTAAAGCTTTGTCTTTGCAGCGCGCACATGCCTGACAAGAGCCTGTCAGCGGTAGCTGGTATCTACCAGTGCAATCCAGCTGTCCCACACAACGATCGCATCCATCCGCTCCAGGAGTGCTTCTCGTCTGATCTTTCTCCTCAGACCTTAGGATTTAAGGTCCTAAAAGCTCATCTGGCTATCCATATCTTCCTCTTGGATATGCTGGAATGTGTGGATGTAGCTATACCATATCCAGAAGACAGATAGGCATCTATGTGGGTATGGGCACTGCGTGGTTCGAGACATTTTGAGCCGGTGGCATACAGCGTGCAGCCCCAGTGACCTCATCGAGGCGAATCAATCATCGTTTCCCCAGGTGGGCCTAAACGAGCCGCTGAACAGGCCGTCGAGGATGGCTGTGGCGCGGTTTTTGAGCATAGTCGAGCTCTTCGGCAAGCGACGCGCGGTAGTGCGCCCAAGCGCAAGCAGCTCTCCGCTCGTCCAGTGCGCAGGGCTCATAGCGCTTGTAGCGCATAAGCTCTGCGATCATGGGCTGCACCGATCGCATCGGTCTTGAGCGTGCGCAGCGTCATAGCCATGAGCGGCCATGAAGTTAAGCAGAACAACCCAGTAGTGCCCCGTGGCCTCAATACTAGCCAGGCTGCCCTCTGGACCGATACCGGCCTTCTTCAGCCGCTCGAGCAGCTTTTTGAAGCCTGCCGGCGCTGTTGGCAAATCTGAGTGACTCGATGAGGGTCCCTCCATCCTCACTCACGGCTGACAGCACATAGAAGCGCTTAGCGATGTCTATGCCGATATATACCATGCAGCTACCTCCTACCTCTTACTTGACTGAGGGGCTAAGGTTTTCCTCTGGTCTTTGCAGGCGCAACCTCACGGGGACATCCATCGCCTAACGACATCCTGCCTAATTCGCGTCCAGCTGCGGGCCAAAGGCACCAGCCGTCTGCAAGAGCCAAACTCCAGCAGAACACGCCAAGCACCCTGCGATCCATGCACGCCCTTTATCCCATATTCACATCTACAGGAAAAGAGCGCGGCCACTGCGCGAGAAGTGGCAGAAAGAATATATGAGGAGAGTAGCTATGCCGCACGCAACAGCATCTACCAAGAGCTCCTCTGTCGAGCTTACCGGCAAGCAGGTAGAGCTTGAAGGCACCCGTACCGTCCTGCTCGTCGGTGTCGGCGGCCAGGGCACGATCCTGGCAGGCAATATCCTGGCCATGACAGCAGCAGAGGCTGATCTCGACGTGAAGATCTCCGAGATTCACAGCATGAGCCAGAGAGGCGGCTCCGTCTCCACGGTCATCCGCGTGGGAAGCCATGTGGACTCGATGGGCAGATCCAGGCTGCGCTGATGCAATAGTTGCCTTCGAGGCAATAGAGGCACTTCGTGCCTGGCAGTACTTGAAGGAGGGCGGCACCGTGATCGTGAATGACGAGACGATTGCGCCGGTCTCCGTAGCCATCGGCACGTTCAAGATGCCGGACGATGTGGAAGCAAGGCTCGATGCTCTGGGAGCCAAGAAGATCAATGCTGGCGTCATCGCACGTGCAGCAGGGGGGGGTCGGAATCGACCAATGTCGTGCTTGTCGGCGCCCTCTCAACGATGCTTCCCCTCGACGAGGAAGCCTGGGAGTCTGCCATCAGGCGCTGCGTGCCCCCAAGACGATTGAGGCGAACATCGAAGCCTTCCGTCGCGGCCGTGCTGTCGTAGAGGGATAGCACAAAGCAGCTCATAGAAGCATCAAGAGGCCCAGTCCGGCACACGGCGGGCTGGGCCTTGTCATGTCATGCATTCATGTAAGCTGCCTTGATATAAGAAGAGCCCGACACATCGGGCTCTTCCAGGTGTGGGCCGAAGCCACACGCCGCAATTGATGTTAGTTTACCACGTCTGCATGTCGCCCCTAGTTGACGAGGCGCTTGGTGCCATCGATGCCACGCTTTCGCAAATTTCCGGCTTCTGACTAACAGCTCAAGAAGGCGCCCAATACGGATTAGCTCGATAAGGTTTTATCTGGATACAAGATCATCGTAAAAATGATTTGCTTAGTGATCTCCGTAGTGCGAACGGCACTGGGCAATCTCAAGATTAGCGCCGACGACGCGATAGACCAGGCGGTTTTGTGAGTCGATGCGTCTTGACCAGAACCCAGAAAGATCGCCTCGTAGCTGTTCAGGCTTTCCTGTGCCCGAGGACACGCCATTGCGTTCGATATCCTTCACGAGAGCGTTTATCCGCCTGAGCGTCTTCTTGTCCTGCGTCTGCCACCATATGTAGTCATCCCAGGCTTCTGGGGCCCAGACTTTATTCAGCGCCATCGTCTGCTGCCAGTTCATGGACGATGCTGTGGCCTGCATCGAGGTCTACCTTTGCCTGGCGAAGGTGTGCCTGGTTCTCATCCGAGTAGAAGGGATCTACCGATACCTCAAAAGGGATGCGGTGCTCACGTGCCACCTTTCTCGCATAGATCACGAACGCTGTGGTCATGCTCATGCCCAGATCACGGCAAGTCTCTTCCATACCCTTTTTGGTCTCTGGGTCCATACGGATATTTACCATTACTGTAGACGCCATATTCTCACCCCCAAATAGAGCATAATGCTTTACATATGCTATAGTGTACCCATACAAATGCCAACATAGTGGTAATGTTGCTCTGTAGTTTAGCATTAATCTCCATGCTAAATTGAGGCTCTTCGCTGTTTCTAGTGGGTAGCGCATGCGAGCTTTCTTTGGGCTGTGAAGTCCAGACGGCCTAGCCTGAGGAAGATCATCGTCCTGAAGTAGGTGATGCTCCTGAAGCCCCTGGCGATGCTGCGGACCGACTGCACGACGGAGTTGAGGCCTTCGAGGAACGAGTTGGTAGATCCCCTCTTCTACCAGTTCAAGATCCCCTCCCGCTCCTTCCTGAGCGTCCTCGCCACGCTCTTCATCTCGGCCACGGCAGAGTGCATCATCCACGAGCAGAGGCGCTCTGGGGCCCTGGCCGCCGATTTTCTGTCAGCACATGAATAGACGTCCTGCAGCGCCTCTGCCATCTGGCAGGCCCTTGCAGTCCTGAGATGGGTCTTCGCAGGGTCGAGCTCCTCCCTCTTGGCGAGCTGGAGCTTTGTGAGCGACTCCTTCTTCTTCAGCCACAGGTACTTCGTCTGGGCAAGCTTCCTTGTGCTTCTTCGCCGACTCGCGCCTCTCTTGGCACCTCACAGGGTCTGTCGCCCTCATCAGGAGCTGCACCACATGGAAGCTGTCCCACGCTCTGTGTGGCCTGGGGCATCTTGGCGCCGCCCCCCAACGAGTATGCCTTAAGCCATGTCGCGCGTGACCTCCTGGACCTTTGACCTGTCCCCTCCGTGCTCCTTAAGCTCGCTGCAGAGCCTGCCTAAGGCCCCCTTGTCCCTGCCTTGCGTGACGGCCACGGCACGCTGACAGTCGAGGTTGGCCATGATGCTGATGTAGCTTTGGTTGCGCCTTTTGGCGGTGTCGTCTATGCCTACGCGCACGACATCCGAGTAGTCGGTGGCATCCCTCGCCTCGGTCACGGCCTTGCCCAGCAGACGCCATATGCGCGTGGGCTGTCTCGTGCATCAGATGCGCTATCGCGGAGACGCTCATGCCAAAGAGTGCCATCACTTATCACCTGCGCCGTAAAGAGCGCGGTGAAGTGCGTCTTCGGCCGCACCTTTCAGGGCATCCTCACGGCATGCACACCGTCTTTGGGGCAGTCGGCCCTGGGCAGCGCGCAGTGCACGATCGTATCGTATTGCCAGATGTCGAGATGCCACAAGGTCCTCTCGCGCGTGTCGTAGGTAGCGCACCTCCTGTGGCAGACGGGACACTCCATCGCCTGGCCCCTCCTGTGCGCGACCCTCACATGGAGCTTATCTTGCGCTCCCTCGCGCTCCTTAAACCAGACGCCCGTGACCTCCCACTCGTCCTTAAGCCCCATCGACCTCTTAAAGAGCCTTGCCAGCATCCCTGCCTTAAGCATCCATATCGCACCTTAGGAACGCAGCCTCCTGTCGGGGAAAATCCTACCGTCCGGGCGCCACGTGTTCAAGGGGATGCAGATATGCTACCCACCATAAGTAGCGAAGAGCCCATTTTAAGCCGGCGGCATACAGCGTACAGCCTCAGCGACCTCATCGAGCCGAATTAATCATCGTTTCCCTAGCCTAACAGTCAAGCAAATGAGGGCTGCTAGACCCATGCCGAGCTGCGAAGACCCACATCGGCCACAAGCATATGGTGCCCTTGCAGTTTCAACCCATCTGTGCCTTGCCTGTTTGGCACAAAACAGCTAGACCTACCAGTTGAGGTAGCTTTTGCATGTTGGCCTTGGACATCCCTGTGAGGTGCCACAGGTATCTCTTGAGCCAAAAGCAGAGATTGTCCACAAGCGCCATGCTGTCCAGATAGTGCGGATCGCGCACAACTGGCCTTGTAGGATTCAGTGACAGCCCCTGAATCCCTCATCAACCCTACTGTGGGCGCGCTTGTGCCTTCAGCTCAGTGGCCGCAAGGTCTTCTGATCCTTTCCGTGGACGGCTTGTGGCCACAGACTACGGTATAGGGGCTCGTGTGGACGTCTGTGCCAACCCGCCGACAGGGCATACTTGCTCGCCTGCCCGAAGGCGCAGGAGAGGTGCGCATCAGCGATGTAGGCCTTGTCGATCCAGAGGCACTTCCTTGAGGACGAAAGACCCAATGCCACCATCCCCAGGCGCTTTTGATGCGATATCTGAGCGCTTTGTCTCTTGCAGTTAAGGGGCACACTGTAGCGCATGAGCCTGATGGGTGATACCTACTTCGGCAGGGTGTGTGCCTGGTGTGCTTAAAGACTGTCCCTGTAAGCGAGCTGTACGTGCGCCTGCAGTCAGGACACTCCCATCTTGGCACTTAGCTTAGCGAAGGTAGCAAAGCCTATGTGCTTACAGCAGCAACACTCGACTGTGGCCTTCTTAGGCCGGCAGATCTTGGTATCTTCGGCCTTGGCACTGCGGGTGTGGAAGGGACTTTTGCGTACCATGGATCCTGACGGTTCCACTTTCTCCTTGAAGGCTAGCCGAAGAGGTTGTCACCAAACACAGAGCCCAGTAGGCTCCAGGGCACAGCTCCCTTTGGCATGGAAAGTTGTATCACCTGGGCTAGCCGGCCGGCCTGCATCAGCCCTCATGTGCTTGACGGTTAGATTAGCTATTAAGGTACAGGGCCTATGTGCTTTGATGCACGTGGGCCCTGCGATCAGATTCCTATGTCTGGCTTATCTATGTCGTTATCTGCAGTCGACAAAGTCCTGATTGATCTGGACGTGGAAGTCACAGCAAGTGTCCTTCAGGTTCTGATCGGTGATCGCGTTCAGGAACTTATCCGATCCACCGTTTGCAGCACGGGAAGCGATGTAGAGCTCTGCCGCCTTTTCGATCGTATGCGCCGGGCCGAAGGCAGTATCAAAGTCAGAGCCGGAGGCGAAGAGGCCATGCTGTGCCCACACGGCAGCGGGATATTTCTTCATCAGCTTGCTCGTGGCTTTCGCGATATCGACGCCACCTGGTACCATCCAGGGCACCACGCCGACGCCCTGCGGGAAGACCACGACGCACTCCGTCATCATCTTCCACAGGATACGGGAGAAGGTCCGGTCGTCAAGCTCGACCAAGTTGCTCATCTCGATGATGCCCGGGGTATGGGAGTGATAGATCACACGATTCGACGGATCGACTTCCAGTCTGGCCGCATGGTTCATACAGTGAGTCGGGAACTCACTGGTCGGCTTTGCGCCGTTGAGCAGGCCCCAGACAATCCGGTATGCGGTGCCGGAATCGTTGATCTCTACGATGCCGATATTGTGCGCAGGATCCTCAAGCACATTGCGCATGTACTTGCCAGAACCGGTCGTCAGGAAATAGCGGCCCGCAAGGCTCGTCTCCTGCATTCCCAGATCAACCCACCCATGCGGCTCCAGGAAGTCAGGCTTTGCGGCTGTAACCTCGTCTGAATCCATCAGATACGTGAGGTTTCCACCGTTGCGCTCATGCCAGCCCTGTTTGAATCCGTCATCGCACATTCTGCAGAAGCCCTTGACAAAATCAAGCTCCTCAATCGACATCGTAAAGTCCTCTCACACTCGAATCAGCATTAGCGCTGAGACATCACTTCATCCTCGTACTTCTTGACCTCAGCCCAGACATCCGAGTCTGCCGGGACATTCTGGCGACGGCAGTACTTGTCCCACACCGCACCGAACGGCATCGTCTTGGCGGCCTCATACACCATCATCTTCTCAGAGAACTGGTAGGTATCCTGTAGGTGCTTCATTTCCTTTGCAGGCTGGAGCAGCGCATACAGCAGGCTCTTCTCCATAGTTCTCATACCGACCGCCCAAGCGCCAACACGGTTGATAGAGGCGTCGAAGAAGTCCATACCGATACGGGACTTGCCCCAGGCGCCTGGAATTGTAGCAATCTCGTAGGAAAGCTCACGCATCGTGTCGTCGAAGAGCGTCACATGGTCGGAATCCCAATGCATTGAGCGCGTGACGTGCAGCGCAAGATACGGGAAGAACAGTGCCAGTGAGGAAAGCTTCTCAGGAACGTTCTCCATCGGGTTGAAGTGGCCGAGGTCGATCAGCGGCACAATGTTGCCGCCCTTCTTTGCCGCGTAGGAGACGTAGAACTCCTGATCGCCGACCGTGAAGCCCTCAAGGCCGATGCCGAAGACCTTCTGCTCAACGGAGTCGATTACGTGCGGGGTCTCGAAGGAGTAGATCTCATCCAGGGAATCCTTAAGGCGCTTGCGGAGGCCATAGCGGTCAGCCGGATAATCCTTCAGGCCATCGGGGATCCAGAAGTTGTTGAGGACCATATCGTCCATCTCTTCGCCGATGCGCTCAGCGATTTTTCTGCAGGCGATGCAGTGACGAATCCAGAAGTCACGCACCTCTTTCTCTGGTGAGGAGACCGTCAGCCCCTCTTTGACCATCGGATGGGAGAAGAGGGTTGGATTGAAGTCGATACCGTAGCCGTTCTTCTTTGCCCACATGATCCAGGGCTCAAAGTGCTTGTACTCGATCTGGTCACGGTCAACCCAGGGGTTCTCATCGGTGAAGACCGCATAGCTTGCGTGCAGGTTGATGCGTTTCTTACCTGGGATGAGGCTTGCAGCCTTCTCGAAGTCCTCCGTAAGCTCCTTGAAGTTGCGGGCGCGGTACGGATAGTTGCCGGTCGTCAGGATGCCACCTGAGGCTGCGTTTTCCGGCTGGTCAAAGCCCATAACGTCATCGCCCTGCCAGCAGTGCATGGAGATTGCCTTCTTTGAAAGCTTGTCCATCGCTGCCTCTACATCGATACCGTGCTCGGCGTACTTGCCTTTTGCGAGCTCATACGCTTGTTTCTCTACATCTGCCATGACTTTCTCCTCTCACACATGCAGCCTATTTTCAAGCTCTGTTTGTACGGAGCTGCTCTAGCCAATCTGTTTCACACTGAACGAACGCGCGACGCAATCGCGCGCCTCTTGAAGATCTTTGAACTCACCAGCCCGGATCATCTGCACTTCAAGGTTGCCGAGGCTCGTGCCCTCCACCGGTCCCGCAAAGACGGGCATGCCGCAGACCTTAGAGGCCAACTCATCGAGATAGGTGTCCTGGCAACCACCGCCCACGATGTTGATTGAAGTGAATTCCTTACCGGTAGTCCGCTTCAGCTCATCCACCGTCATTGCGTACGTATGCGCAAGCGAACGGTAGACCACCTGCAGAAGCTCCCCGGTTGTTGAAGGAATGGCTTCGTCGTACTCCTTGCACCAGCTCTTGACCGCATCGATCATCGAGTCTGGTGATAGAAAACGCTCGTCGTTCACATTCACCCCAGAGGTGAAGCTCTCAGACTGACGTGCCATCTCGGAGAGCTCTCCGAAGCCATAGGTATGCTGCGGCGCTATCTTGGGAGCCTTTTCGTCTCCGGCTTGGACATAGTTTACGCCGTTGAGTTCACGGCGGATGCTCTGGATCATCCAGAGGCCCATGATGTTCTTCAGGAAGCGGTATCTGCGCTCATACCCACCCTCATTGGTGAAGTTCAGGCCGCGCGCCTGCTCGGTCGTGATAGGCTCTTTATTCTCAACGCCCATCAGCGACCAGGTCCCAGAAGACAGGAACACGGCTTTCTCATCACGGGCAGGTACCGCCAAGAACGCAGATCCAGTGTCATGTGTAGCAGGCAGAACAACAGTAGTTTGGTAGCCGACGTCGCTTGCAACATCGTCGGTAAGCGCTCCAACGACGGTGCTTGGCATAGACGGAATCTGAAAGATGTCGGTGGGGATACCGAACTGGGAGATAAGGTCCTTATCCCAATCACCGATGCGGGCGTCGAGCATGCCCGTGGTAGAAGCGTCGGTATACTCATTGAGCTTGACGCCGGTCAGAAGGAAGTTCAGGTAATCCGGGATCATCAGGAACGTCGAGGCTTGCTCGAGCTGTTCTGGATGCTCCTTTGACAGCGCTAACAGTTGATAGAGCGTGTTGAAGGTCTGGCGCTGGATACCGGTGCGCGCATAGACTTCGGAGGCGGACATGATCGCATCGGCTACCGGATAGATACCATCGGTTCTGGAGTCGCGATAGGCCACCGCATCACCGAGCATGTGGTCGTCCTTATCCAAAAGGACAAAGTCAACGCCCCAGGTGCCGATACCGATACTCTTTGGCACTACTCCGTACTTGGATTTGCAGAGGGCAAGCCCTTTCACGATCTCAGAAAAGAGCCCATCGATATTCCAACAGTGGTGCCCATGCAATCGCTGCTGCAGGTTATCAAAGCGATGAACCTCTTGGAGCTTCAGCATGCCTTGGTCAAACCAGCCTAGGAGCACACGTCCGCTTGAGGCTCCGAGATCAATTGCAGCGTAGCAATTTTCAGGTATTGTATCCATCACACACCCCTTAGTCCGAGAATCGCTGTCTAAGTACAGAGTAGTGTGAACGTTAATGATTTTCTATAAACATTCGTTTTGCGGTATTCATTTTTATTCACTAATATTTACATAAATTCTGATGAACACCGGGTAAACAGCGGCGAATCCTCAGAGCAAGTGCAACGACTGGTGATGGTAGACCTCCCAGGGATACTTCCATTTCGGACGCTTGCGCGATCTTTGGTTGAGTGAATCGTATGTCCTCTGCGCTTCGTCTTCGTCGACATCGTCGTGGCTCTTGCCCTTCGAAAACCAGTCCCTGAGAAGGCCGTTGGCGTTCTCGTTGGTCGGTCGTGTCGGAATTGACGCTCCTATACTGTGTCAAGCCATTTTCAGGTTCGCTAACTTGCTCTTCATGAATGCGGAGTACCTATCGCGAATCTCGTAATACTTCCTGGAGAGCTCCCTGAGTTCTGCCAGCCTCTCCGGCGTGGGAGGCAGAGAAGGTCTGCGCTTCTCGAAGAGCTCTGCGATGACCTTCTCAGAGAAGTAGCGCTCGCCTGCCCATATCTCGTCCTGCTCTGCGAGGACCGATCCCACAAGCCTCATGAGCGACCTCTGCGAGGGGAACACCTGCACGACCTTCGTGCGGCGCTTGATCTTGTGGTTGGTGCGCTCTTGTAGGTTGTCGGTGCGCAGGCGCTTCCAGTGGGATGCAGGGAAGTCCAGGTAGGCAAGGGCATCTACCTCGGCATCCGCCCAGATCTCTGCCGCCTTGGGGCAGCACTTCTCAAGCATCTTAGCCGCGAGGTGGAAAAGGGCGCGCACCTGGTTGGTGTCCTTGGCACGAAAGATGGGAGCCATGATCCTTGCCACCCTCTTCTTCAGGCTCCTGGAGCCTGCGGCGGCTATGCAGTTCCTCATGAGATGAACGGCGCATCTTTGCCATGCAGCTCCCAGGAACACCTCCGATATCGCCTGCCTGAGGCCTTCATGGGCATCGGATGTCACGAGCTGCACGCCCGAGACACCCCTGTCGCGCATCTTCTCCAAGAACCCCTTCCAGGAGCCGTACGACTCGCTATCCACGACGGCAAGGCCCCAAGATGTACCTCCAGCCGTTAGCATCGCAGCCTATGGTAGTGACGATAGCCGTGGAGAGACATGGCCCTCCCGTCTGCACTTCACGTAGGTAGCATCGAGCCAGATGTAGGGCATGTCAAGGTCTTTCAGGGGACGTTCCAGCAGCTCTTCGACATCGGCATCGAGGCTTTTGGCTTATGCTGCTCACCTGGTCCTTCGAGAGCCTGTCTTGTGCCCATCCTCTCGGCTATCCTTTAGACCTTCCTGGTGCTCGTGCCCATCGCATACATCTCGGTCACGGCGGCTATGAGCGCCCTGTCCATCCTCTGGTAGTGCTCGAGGATGTCGTCGGGGAAGAAGCTTGCGCCCCTGAACCTGGGGATTTTGAGGTTCAGTGTTCCCACACAGGTGTTGAGCGTCCTCGAACGCTATGCGTTCCTACTGTTGCCACGGGCCGAGCATATCTCCTTCGTCTCCGGCGTCCATCACGGCGTTTACCACCATCTCGGCGAGCTGGCAGAAGAGCTCCTGGAGGTTGATTGATCCGTCTGCCAGCTTCGGCATCTCTGCCGCCGCGGCCGCGCACACGGCCTGCTTTGCTATGCTGTCCTTTGGTCTTTGTCCTTTCCATAGACCTGTTATGTTGCGATTCCAAATTCCAGGACGCAGGCCTCCTTCTTTCCCGCAGGAATGCCCTTCAGGCAGTCAGGTGCTTACACCAACACTGATAATGATATCGCGGTTGCAATTGCGCCAACACTCGCGCAAAGTCGACCGTGGGAGCGCATACTCCCATCGTAGTAGCTTGCGACAGGGCGCTGGCCCATACACCAACCGTCGTCACAAGGACTGACCTTGAAATGACTTGCCGCGCCCTGCCGCGGGCATCCCGAAGGCCCGCCATGACTTCACAGGAGCATAGGCGCTGCCAGCAGGCCGAACAGCCTGATTCTAGCGCCCCTTTCAGTGTTATGTCTGGCCCACCGGCGGGGTGCCCGGTGAAGACAGGGAAGCTGCATGGAAGGCACGTCTGTCGTTTACGCCGGCATCGACACGCACAAGGAGGCGCACGTGCTGTGTGTGCTGGGCGCGCTCGGCAGGCTCGTCTACGAGGGCGGGTTTGCCGCCGACGGCGCCGGCTACCGATCGCTCGCCCACACCATCAGCGACGCCGGCCGCTGCGCGCTCGTCGGTATCGAGGGTACAGCCTTATACGGCGCTGGGATCTGCTCTTACCTGCGTGAGCGCGGCTACACTGTCATGGAGATCCTGCGGTCCAAGCGCGACAAGAGGCGCAGGGGCTCCAGCAAAAACGACGCCATAGACGCGGGGACCACCGCGCGGAACGCGGCAGCGGGGCACGGTACCTGTATCCTAAAGTCGAGGGATGGGTGGTCCGAAGCCGTCAGGGCACTGCTGGACTTAAGAGAGCTATGCGTAAGGACTCCGACGGCGGCATCCAGCGCTGCGAAGTCCCTGGACACAACCTTTTGAATATCTAGGTAGATGTCGGCCTGTTCCACATGCTGCCTCTGCAAAGAAAAGCCCATTTACGTGGGCCTTTCTTTTTTATCTTAGGGCCCATTCCTTATCGGAGGTGATATAGCATAGGTAGTAGTTCAGGTGGTGAATAGAGCAGACATGGGAAAATACTCGCTGCCGGCCGAGATCAGGGCGATGAGGCCGCAGCACACGATGGTCAAGGCCATCTCCGGCGGCTACTACGTCTACGAGTACGCATGCGAGAAGCGCCCCGACGGGAAGTGGCGCAACAGGATGGGGCGCTGCGTGGGAAAGATCGACCTTGCGCGCGAGCTCGTCCCCAATGCGGGGTCCCTGCGCGACGAGGAGGTCTCGGCGCTCGACTTCGGCGAGTGGGCGGTGGCGCTCGCGAACTCGAAGAAGACGCTCGCCATGCTGCGCTAGCACTTCTCGGCCTGCGACGCTGAGCGCATATATGCCATCGCCCTCATCCACTTCGTGCAGGGCTTCATCTACATGCGCGACGTGGCGCCACTCTACGAGATGAGCGCGCTGCAGCTGCGCTGTGCGTGCCTCAGGCTTAGCTACGACGCGCTCGAGTGCCTCTTATGGGGACCTGGGGAGGAGGCAGGGGCTCAAGTCCTGTCCTTCGAGCAGGCCCTGATCGACAGGTGCTCGGGGCAGATCGCCATCGACGGCCACGCCATAGGCACGCGCTCCTGGGAGGGGGACCTCGCCGACAAGGGATACAAGTTCGTAAAGCTCGGCGAGGAGCAGGCCAACCTCCTGATGGCCTTAGACGTCAACACCGCCATCCCCTTCATGTCCCGCTTCTACGAGGGGGGGTGCCGCCGACAGGGTGTGCGTAGGCGACCTCGTGGACCAGGCCGACCTGCACGATCTGCTGTTCCTGGTGGACAGGGGCTTCTACAGCGAGGAGAACCTGGCCCTGTTCACCGCCGGCGGCTCAAACTACATCATCCTGAGCTGTAATCTTTTGGTAGACAGTGGGATTCAGGGACTAACAACAGATATGCTCTGTCCAGATACCCACCCAGCACAGTCAACAGATTGAAGAGATGAGATGTCGCTAAGCGCAAGCGAGATAGAGAAGGCAAAGTCCCGCACGAAGCCGGAAACACCCAGGCACTACACTGAGGAGTACCGCCTCGAGGCTATCGACTACTACAGGAAGGCACGTAAGGCCAACCCTAAGAAGAGCATCAAAGGATGCGCCGCGAAGCTTGAGGCCAACGACAAGACCTTAAACGACTGGATCATCAAGCACTCAAAGACCGGAAGGGTCACCCAGGAAAGGATAGACGAGCACAAGCAGCTCGACGCAGTAAACAGGCACATGCACGAGCTCGAAAGCGAAAATAAGTTCCTAAAAAAGTGGCAGCCTTCTTCGCCGGAAGCCTCTGACGAAGGACAGGTTTTAGCTCATGCTGGAGAAGAGGGCAACCTACAGCGTCTCGATGATGGCACGCGTACTGGAGGTGAGCAGGGCTCACTTCTACAGATGGCTCAAGGCCAAAGGCGGTGAGGACCCGTGGGGTCCCCTTAAGGAAGCTATCTGCGCGATATGGGAGGAAAGCGACAGGCGCTTTAGCTTTTGCTAGGTCTGATCCAAGCTCACAGGAGATCCAAAGTTACGCAAAATTTACAGTGACGACCCGCTACCGCGTGCGCAGGTGCATGGTCGAGCTTGGGCATCTGCGGTATCTGATCCAATGCATCGAAGAAGACGACGCTGCCCGCACCTGATACCCCCGAGCGCGCTGCCCTCACCCGGCGTGGCTTTTCGTGTCCCGTCCCGACAGCCAAGCTCGTGGGTGATATAACCTATCGCAGGACCACGGCAGGCTTTATATATCTTACCGTCGTGCACCATCTGTGCACACACATGGTGGTGGGCTGAAGCATACAGGACAACATGAGGGCAGGCCTTGTCGTCTTTGCCCTGAAGATGGCATATTCGCGCGGATACGTGGCCAAAGGGGCCATATTCTAAGCAGCCCAGGCAGCCAGTACATAAGCTCAAAGCTGGCCGCCTGCTCAGCCGTACCCGACGTGAGGCTCTCCGTGGGGAGAACCGAAAGCTGTCACGACAATGCGCTCGCCGAATCGCTCTTCGCCACGCTCAAGAACGAATGGTACTACCATAAGCGCCTCTTCGATGCATCCACGACCAAGCACAAGGCACACGAGTTTAATCGAGTCGTACTACAACCGCTTCCGCCCGCATAAGTCCATAGGAGATCGCGTACCGGCAGAGGTGATGCAGGAGTTCTTCGAGCGCCTCGAGAGAGGCCTTGCGTACGATCCAAAGGCGATGCAGACCGCATAAAAAATCTGAGATTCCTCTGTCCATTATATTGACAGGGCTCATCCCGCTCTCCAAGGGGCTCTCGGCTTGCAGACAGGCAACCTCGGGCCTGGCCCTCCCCGGCGCGTTCGTCTGGGAGCAGGGGCGCAAGTCGGCGAGCGTCGAGTTCAAGCAGTGCCGTGTTGGGAGCAGGCGCGTCCTCGTTTTCCGTAACACCGCCGAGGCTGGGCTGATGAAGGTGAACTACCTTTGCCACATGAAGCGCGGCGACAGGACCTACACCCAGGAGGGCTTCCTAAAGGCCAAGGACCTGATGGGCGTGAGCGTCCTGCAGACAAGCCTGCAGGACACGCCTGCCGAGGAGGTCTTCGCGCTCTACAAGAAGCGCTGGGCGATTAAGACCTACTTCGACTACTTCAAGAACGGCTAAGACGCGCATACCCTGTGCCAGCAGGACTACCACAGGATGCAGGGGCTGGCGTTCATCCTGCTCGTGAGCGCCCTCGTCCACCAGGAGGTCTCGGAGCTCGGCATCTCGCTCCCCGAGATGCTCGTCGAGGCCCGCAAGGTCAAGGCTGCCAAGCGCCATGGTGTCTGGATGGCCTGCAACTGCAAGAAGAGGCGTGTCGAGCTCTTCGAGAAGCTCAACACGCCATTGGAGGTACTCCCCAAATGCTGACTGTCTACCTAGAAATCCTGGTTGCTGTGTCTAGTCAACATCGCGCCGGAGCCCATAAGGTCGAAGTACGAAAAGATGAGCGTTTCGGCGATGATGAAGTCGCTCGCCAGGAAAAGGTCCGCAACCGGCAGTGCCGTCACGGATGCGCTGCACACTTCGCTCCATGTTCTCGCGAAGACGTGGATCGACGCCAAGCAACGGGCCGACGAGCTCGAGGCGCTCATATCCGACCTGGTGCGCGACAACGCGCCGGCCCTGCTGGAGATCGACGGCTGTGGCGCTCGGCGGCGCCGCGGGCAACAACCCCGAAAGGCTTCGCTCAAAAGCGGCACTCGCCTCGCTTTGCGGCGCCTTGCCGATAGAGGCGTCGAGCGGCAAGATCGTCAGGCACAGGCTCAACCGGGGAGGTAACAGGCAGGCCAACAGGGCCCTGCACACCATTGCTCTCAACCGGATGAAGTACGATGGGCGCACGCAGGAGTATGTCGCGAAGCGGATGGCCGAGGGCACATCGAAGCGCGAGGCAATCAGATGCCTCAAGAGATACATCGCCCGGGAAGTCTATTGCGCACTGATGAACCCAACAGCTAACACCCACGAGGACAAAAGGTCGCTCAGGGCGAAAAGGGCCGAAGCCGCGATGACGCAGGAAGAGGTCGCCGCCGCACTCGGCACCGACCACATCCGCATAAGTAAGATCGAGCGCGAGGCCAGCAAGCATTACGAGATTCGCGATAGGTACTCCGCATTCATGAAGAGCAAGTTAGCGAACCTGAAAATGGCTTGACACAGCATAGGAGCGTCATTCTCGACACGACCGCTACAGCGGGGCAGAGGGCCCTATCCCACATGGCTTCAGGGAATAGGGTTCTTTCAGCTTTGTCCCATCGAGGCTACTTTATCTTATCTTTAAGCAGCGGAGTACCTTTAAGCGCAAGAAACAGCACTCTATGCATTCTTTTATTTAGTTCTACAGACATGCAGATAACTGACGATATCCTCACAATACAAGTAGATTAACGGATGATACTGGGAAAGGGCATCTACCTCTACACAAGATGTAAAACCTTGCCGTTGCTTCCAACAACCTTCTTATACCAAGCATAGGAGTCCTTGGGGTATCTGTCATGTGTGCCATTTCCATATTCATCCTGGTCGACAAAGATGAGACCATAACGCTTCTTCATCTCGCTGGTTCCCGAAGAGACCATGTCCAGAGGAGACCAACAGCAGTAGGCAAAGATATCCACCCCTTGGCGCAGCGCCTCTTCAAGCTTCAGCAGATGCCGTTTCATGTAGTCAATCCGATAGCCGTCATGCACAGTTCGACCAATACCGAGAGTCTCGACTTCCCCTATGCCATTCTCCGCAATCATTATGGGCACTCCATATCGATCCCAATACTTAAGGCAATGATCTAGTAGCCCTTTCTCATTTATAGTCCAACCCCAAGGAGTGGCTTCAAGATATGGATTCGGAAGAGCATCACCAATTGCTATGCTATTCGTACCAGCTTCCACTACATTCGAGTTGTAATAACTCACTGCAAGGAAGTCCATTTTATTCTCAGACAGAATGTCCAGATCCTGTTGTGCAACGCGTAACTCAATGCCTCTGTCGGCCAATAATCTGCAATAGTACCTTGGATAGCCGCCTCTCAACTGTATATCTGCTGACGCATACATGGTAACTTCATTCTTCTGAGTTGCCAGCAGAACATCATCAGGCTTACAGCTAAGAGGGTCAACCAGAAAATCTGCCAGCATCGCGCCAAAATGAATATCAGGATGCTTGCCCCGTCCATATGCGGCCACCCGGGCGCCAAGTACCAGCTTATTATGCAATGCCTGCACCTTAGCCTCTTCCAGATTCTGCACTCGATCTTTGACTACGCCTAGAGATGAAAGACTGATTCTGGTCAGGTTCGGCTGGTTAAAGGGAATCCACCAATGCACCCTGCTGCCATAGCGATCGAGAACAAGCTCTGCGAAACGCATATAGGCATCGCCAACCTCAGAAGCTAAGAAACCATTATATCGGAGCGCAAGCGATACTGGCATGTCATCATGATAGATGGTGACAATTGGCTGCATGCCATGCGATAATGCGCAGTCTATCACCCTATCGTAATATGCAAGTCCAGCTTCATTTGGGACCCTGTCGTCTCCATTCGGAAATATCCGTGACCAACTTAGAGAGAATCGGAATGCCTTAAGGCCCAATGTGCCGAGAAGCGAAAGGTCCTCTTCAAACCTCTTAAATCCCTCGATTCCAAGCTTTTTCGGAAAGCAGAAACGTTCTGGGTGGTCCAGCCGCTCCTCAATCTCATCTAAACTCAAATCCCCTCGTGCACCTTTGGTATTTTCTGAATCATACTCCTGTAAATCCGCAACTGTGGTTCCTCTTCCCTCTTCTCCCTCATACTGTTTTGCGCTTAGAGCAGCTCCCCAAAGAAAGCCATCAGGAAAGCCCTCGAATGGCTTAGCAGCCAAATTCTTTAGACAGTCCATCTGATTTGTCTGGTACATCTCCGTCCATCTTTCTCTTCATCATCAAAGCCCCTTCCGGCCAGAGAAGCCAGAAGGGGCTGATTGCAGGTCAAGCAAAGAGCTTTATAAGAGCAGTAATGGCAGCATCTTCATCTAGTCCATCAGCAATGAACTCGATTCGTTCCCCTCGTCTGATATCGAGTTTCAGTACATCGAATATCCGTTTGGCATTTGCTTGTATGATAGCTTCATCACCGTACCGGCAAAGCGCTATATCGCATACGAATCTCGATGTCTCTTCGACAAGCTGCGCAGCGGGCCGCGCATGAAGACCAAGCACATCATGCACGACGACAGTGCAGGATTTCATGAGCCTCCCATCGTGGATGTGTGCTATACGGTAAAGTCTTCAGGAATATCGTTCTCCAAATCAGCCCCATTACTCTCAATGAGCTTCTTGTAGTAGTAGAACGACTTTGTACGGAGACGCTTACCGGTTCCTTTCCCATAATCGTCAAGATCGACATATATTTGCCCGTATCTCTTGGACATCTCAGAGGTCCCAGACGATACGACGTCAATCGGTCCCCACCAAGCATACCCGAAGACATCAACTCCATCTCTGATGGCTTCGGCAAGCTGTTCGACATGCGCTTTCATATATTCAATATGAGCATCATCGATTACGCGCCCATTCTCGTCTGGCTGCTCATAGAGGCCACAGCCGTTTTCCGAGATGAAGATTGGCAGGTGATAGCGATCATAGATATGATTTAGCGTGATACGCAGGCCGATTGGATCGATTGGCCAGCCCCAAGCAGTCTGCTCAAGGTACGGATTTTTTATTACCGTGAGGAGCTGGCCTGAGGGCTCGGGCGAAATCTTTCCCTTGTAGCGCATAATGTAGGTCATGTAATAGGAGATAGAAATGTAGTCGATTGCCCCCCGCTTCAAGGTCTCCAGATCTCCCTGCTCTACTTCAAGATGAACGCCATAGTCCTTGAAGAAGCGCTTGATGTAATAGGGATATTCTCCCCTTGCCTGGACATCCGTGAAGAACCAGTTGAAGTGGTCTTCAAAGAGCACCTGCAGTTCGTCTTCAGGCTTCGATGTCTCTGCATAGTTCTCGAGCCTGCAGAGCATGTTGCCAATCTTGGCTTTGGGATCAATCTCATGGCACTTGATGACAGCACGCGCACTTGCCACTAGCTGGTTGTGAGCGATCTGGAACTTTTTGGGCCAGCGTCCCGCATAGGGGTTGCCGCCGTCCGGAAGCTCATCCCAAATAACGCCATCACAGGTACAAGGATTAGCATACACATGATTGATTTCGTTGAAGGTCATCCAATAGCGAATCTTCCCCTTATATCGCTTGAACAGCGTTTCAGCAAAGTGTTCGAACGCATCGACAACATGGCGGGACGCAAAGCCGTTGTATTTCACTGCAAGGTTAAGCGGCATGTCAAAGTGAGAGAGCGTAACCATCGGTTCAATACCATGCTTATGGCATTCATCAAAGACCCTATCATAGAACGCCAATCCGAGCTCATTGGGCTCCAGATCGTCACCGTTCGGGAATATCCTGCTCCAAGATATGGACATGCGGAAAACCTTTAAACCCATCTCAGCCAGAAGAGCAATGTCGGCTGCATAGGTATGATAGAAATCGATGCCCCTCCTCTTGGGGAAATCATACTTTTCGGGGTGGGCCATACGTTCGGAAAGGGACTGACGTGTCACCGCATTAAGAGGGCCGCCTTCGACGATATGCTCGCGCTCACGCATCTCCTTGTTGAGCAGAATTGCGTAGTCCGAGACCGCAGGACCGCGTCCATCCTCATTCCAAGCACCTTCTATCTGGTTGGCAGCCGTCGCACCACCCCATAGAAAGCCCTCGGGAAATACAGATTCATGCTGTGACATAGAATATCCTTTCATGAGAATAGCGTTATCAGATGTATCTCAATGGTTAATAGCTGCTACATGGAGAGCCTCGAGCGTGGGCAGGAGACGCTTCAGGAAATGAATCTCCGAATCGATGGTCATGAGCGTATCCTGTGCGTGGACAAACAGAAGCGAATACGGAAATTGCTCTCCTGCTGCCTGACGCTGGATGAGACCAGTCTGTGCATTGTGGGCTTTCGTTATGAGACTCTCAGCATCCTCGATCATCTGCCGCACCTCATCAAACCTGAATTCAGCTGCAGCATCCAGCGCTTTGTCGAGAGTATTGCGTGCATCGCCTGCATTCAGGATGACTTGGAAGGCTACCTGAGTAAGCAAGTCTGTTTCTTCTTCCATGGAATACTCGTCTCTTTGGAAAGAGCAAACGCTGGCCCCACAAGAGGCAAGCCAGCGTCTTTGCCGTATTACGATTCTTGCGCTCTAATCTCCTGCTCTTCTTTAGCTTCGATTTCGCATTGATGCTTGTCATATACCTTGAAGAAGGGGAACCAGATGATTGCTGCAAGTGCGAGATTTACAAGCACAAGCACGACATTGCCCCAGTTGCCACCTGACATGAAGAATGCAGAAACAGCAGTCGGAAGCTGATTGGCATCGAAGTTCACGAAGTGGCAGCCAGCCCATCCAAAGTGTTGCCAAATCCAAGCATTGGCGGGGAGAATAATCGATTCCAGAATCGTCGGCACAAGCATGTAGGGATTATCAACGACTGTTGAGAACCAGATCGGCTCATTGATATTGAAGAGAACCGGAACGAACGTAGCCCTACCCACGAGCTTGTTCTTCTTGCTCTTCGAAAGGAAGGTTAAGTAGAAAGCGAGCGGAAGTGTTGCACCTTCACCACCAATCATGGTGTAACGGGTGAAACCATAGGCATTGATATTGGTAGCGACGCCACCGGCTGCCACGGCAGCCATATTTTCAGCCATGCCCATCTGCTGGATGGTGCGGGTGACTGGCGTAAAGACCCAGCCGGAGACACCAAAGAAATAGAAGAAGTCCATGATAAAGGTCATGAAGATGACGCCAGGGAGCGTCTGGGCGAAATAGGTCAGCGGGCTCATGACATAAGTGATGAGAGAGAAGATGTTGACGTTTGCAAGATAGGTGACAATCCATCCGAGGAAGAGGCTAATAAGGATAGCGATAATATTATCGAACCAGTTGCGTACAAAATCAGGGATGAGGGAATCCTCGCCGAAGAACGAACGAGTAGCAAAAATTTTGTAGATGAACGCAATGATGAGCCCAAGGAACATAGCGGTGAACATACCGCCTGCTCCGAACTGTGCCATCGTAAAGACGGTTCCCACATCAGTGGTCTGGGCCTTCATACACAGCATGAACGTACCTAGCCCCGTGAAGCCGGCAATGAGGCTCCGTTCCTTGCGCCCCTCCTTCACCATGCAGTTATAAGGGATGATGAAGGAGACGAAAAGGCCGATGAGGCCAAAGGAGTAAGTGGTGATTGGCGTAAGATCGGGAGAATCCGGAAGGAGAAACTTGCGTATGACCGACCAGA
Source organism: Atopobium sp. oral taxon 416 (assembly GCF_018128285.1). Lineage (NCBI taxonomy): Bacteria > Bacillati > Actinomycetota > Coriobacteriia > Coriobacteriales > Atopobiaceae > Atopobium > Atopobium sp. oral taxon 416. The sequence continues at coordinate 163,015 of NZ_CP072380.1, read as the reverse complement.
GACTCGGTACAGCGCTTACCATAGAGAAAGGTACAATGATTAGAACGGCATCGGCAACGAGACTAAACCAATAATTCGATGTCACCTTGTTGAGTGCAGGTACAACCTTGGTTTCGATGGCCTGTTGCAACTTGCTTTCAGTTTTAGCTGTTCCTGATTCGCTCATCATGCACCCCTCTGCCCATAAAGCTTGACAGCATCTTCCAAGATGTGCTCCGCATCCAGCGAGCCATAGTATTTGGGATTGATAGAGGAAACCACAACGCCATAAGGACTGAGTTTCTCCTGATACTCAGGCACTTCTCCAGAGAAGTGCGGACCCAGTAACAGAACGTCGATCTTGTCCGCAAACTCCATCACTTCAGATTTGCTAACTGCATGGACCGAGACGTTCAGGCCCTTCTTCTTTGCCATCTTGCGCATGTTCGCCGCCATGAAGCCAGTTGAGGCTCCAATACCGCAGGCAAGCAGAATCCTTATCGTTCCTTCTTGCACAGCCATAACGCATCTCCTTAGTACTCCGGCTCGTTCATGATGTACATCGAACATTGGGCCCCTGTGTTGATGCTCAAGATACGGAGATACACAGCCATGTTCCACTCTCGAAATTTCCGCCCAACGGAAAAGTACCGTTCAGCGCTTAAATACATCCTCCGGTTTTTCCTGATCCCCTGAAGATTCTAGATACGCACCTAGTCTGCGGTTGAACGAAACTAGATGTTAAGATGAAGACTGCGGTACTTGTACGCAGAGATACACGACTATCCCGGGAGCACCTACATGTCGAAAAAGCTGGACCGGCAAAACCGATTGATTGCCCTTCTTTCGACTGCAGATTCTTGGGTTTCAGCTGCGACGCTTGCCCGGATGCTTGGCACGACCGAACGAACAATCCGCAACTACATTCACGAGCTTACCCCCCGCTACGATATAGAATCCTCATCCTTTGGATACCGGCTGACTGGGGAATCGTCTCATAAAGGTAGCGCACCAACAGATGATCCTGACGGCACCGTTCGAACAAGCCCAGCCGACAATGACAGTCGGGCACGCGATATCGTGGTCAGGCTTATCTCAAGCAAGGAGACACTGTCAATATTCGATATAGCGAATAGCCTTGCAGTAAGCGAGTCAACCATTCTCACAAAGGTCATGCCGAAGATGCGGACCATACTGATGCGCTTCAACATTAAGCTCATAGAACAGGATTTCCGTCTGTCACTCGAGGGTACGGAGACCGATAAGAGACGCGTGCTGGGTTATCTTGCACGGAGCAACGCAACTGGCTTTTTCAGCTCTGAACACACTATCGAGGCGATGTTCCCCAACATCGACTGCAGCTATATGCTAGCAAGGTTGGTAAAAATCTGTCAGGATTCCGGACTGCTTCTCAACAACTATGCACTCCAAAACCTGCTGATTCATGTCCTGATCATCCTAATTAGGCTCCAAGATCACAATTCCCTCGAAGATACTGACGAGTTTGCAGATATACCTGAGCTGCTTCGACACTCTTCCCAGAAATCCGCCATCCTACGATGCGCCGAAGCGATGAGCGCCCTTTTTGAACACGAATATGGCATTGCGATGCCCAACCGCGACTTTCAGGAGGTCATTCTGCTAGTTGCTCTGTCCATCGACCGATACGACTATGACAAGCTCGACTTCGATACTGTAGCACGCATAACCGACAGGCCCTTCCTCGACTGTGTCATCTCAGCCGGCACAGACCTCTGCGAGCGCTATGGCATACCAGCCTTCACAGAAGAGTTCAATCTGCAGCTTGCTATGCATGTTTACAACGCCTATCAGCGCGCAATCTATCATGTCGGCATAGCAAATCCGATCGGACCTCAAATCAAGAAGAGCTATGCACCCGTCTATGACATGGCAGTGTACTTTGCACATCAAATCGAGTCTGCTTACGGCATAGAGCTTTCCGAAAACGAGATAGCCTTCATTGCGTTCCATATGGGCGCCTATATAGAGCGTACAGAACGGATACATGACTTCATCAGCTGCTCAATCGTTGTAGAGCAATACCACGATTTTGGGCAGCAGTTCATCAACACTATCGAGCGCTCGTTCGGTCAAGACCTCATCATCGAAGGAACAGGAGGCATCCGGTCATTCCTTTCCTATCCCATCGATTCCGATCTGCTCATCACGACGACCGACATCCCATATATGCACCCCCATAAGGTGCTCGTGAGCCCACTTCTCGGTATACGTGATATCCGCGTCATTCGTGAGGAAATCGAACTAATAAAGTCAGAAAAACTAGCACGCAATGCAAAGGAGTTTCTCCTACATCTCATCAAACCAGGCTGCTTCGTCCGAAATGTCGACTTCGACGGACCGGAAGCTTGTATCCGCTATCTAGGCAGCATTGCACAGCAGTGTGGACTCATAGATGCAACGTTCATCGAGGATATCATACTACGCGAAAAGGTTTCATCAACCTCATTCGTCGATGGTCTTGCCATCCCACATAGCATCAGTCTCCTTCCCAGTACTTCGTTCGTTTGCATTCTGCACAATGACACGCCGATTCCATGGGGCAGGAGCAGTGTAAATATCGTCCTTCTTATAGGGCTAGCCCAACAAGACATGAAGCAGTTCCGCCCCATATTCGACTTCCTAGTCGATCGATTCTCATCAACTAGCGTGATGTCACACGCTCTGAAGTCAGATACTCTTGAAGAGTTCCTTGATGCCCTAATAGACTAATCCGTGTACCATTCAGGGCTAACGACTCTGTATCTTTATATTAGATTTCTGTTGATTGACGAGGGGCATGCGGCATGGCTATGCTCGTGAACTATAAGCTTCTCTGCCAGGTTCTACCGCAAAGCGATGGCAGCAACGATACCCAAGAGTAGGATATGCATGAGGCATATCACATTGAGGAATTCCAGACATAATCGGAGTCATTTTGTGGCTCTTCGCTACTTATGGTGGGTAGCATATCTGCATCCCCTTGAGGGCGTGGCCTTTAAACGGTAGGATTTTCCCCGACAGGAGGCTGCGTTCTGGAGGCGCGATATGGATATTCAGGCAGGCATGCTGGCAAGGCTCTTTAAGAGGTCGATGGGACTTAAGGACGAATGGGAGGTCACGGGTGTCTGGTTTAAGGAGCGCGAGGAAGCGCAGGACGAGCTCCATGTGAGGGTCGCGCACAGGAAGGGCCAGGTGGTGGTGAGCCCCGTATGCCACAGGAAGTGCGGCACCTGTGACACGCGCGAGAGGACCTTGTGGCATCTTAGCATCTGGCAATACGAGACAATCGTGCACTGCGCCGTGCCGAGGGCCGACTGCCCCAAAGACGGCGTGCATGCCACAAGGATGCCCTGGGAGGTGCGGCCGAACTCGCACTTCACAGCGCTCTTTAAGGCGCAGGTGATCGTGATGGCGCTCTCGGGAATGACCGTGGCGGCGATAGCGTATCTGATGCACGAGACAGCCCACGCGCATATGGAGGCTGCTGGGCAAGGCCGTCGACGAGGCGAGGGATGCCGCCGACTACTCGGATGTCGTGCGTGTGGGTACAGACGACACCGCCAAAAGGTGCAACCAAAGCTACATCAGCATCATGGCCAACCTCGACCACCAGCGTGCCATAGCCGTCACGCAAGGCAGGGACAAGGGGCCTTAGGCAGGCTCTGCGCCGAGCTTAAGGAGCACAGGAGGGGACAGGTCAAAGGTCCAGGAGGTCATACGCGACATGGCCGGGGCATACTCGCTGGGGGTCGCCGCGCAGATGCCCCAGGCCACACAGAGCGTGGGACAGCTTCCATGTGGTGCAGCTCCTGATGAGGGCGACAGACCCTGTGAGGTGCCAAGAGAGGCGCGAGTCCGCCGAGAAGCACAAGGCAGCTTGCCCAGACGAAGTACGTATGGCTGAAGAAGAAGGAGTCGCTCACAAAGCGCCAGCTCGCCAAGAGGGAGGAGCTCGACCCCGCGAAGACCCATCTCAGGGAGGCACGCGCCTGCCAGATAGCAGAGGCGCTGCAGGACGTGTACTCATGCGCAGACAGACAATCGGCAGCCAGGGCCCTGGAGCGCCTCTGCTCGTGGATGATGCACTCTGCCGTGGCCGAGATGAAGAGCGTGGCGAGGACCCTCAGGAAGGAGCGGGAGGGGATCCTGAACTGGTGGAAGAGGGGATCTACCAACTCGTTCCTCGAAGGCCTCAACTCGGTCGTCCAGTCCGTTCGCAGCATCGCCAGGGGCTTCAGGAGCATCGCCTACTTCAGGACGATGATCTTCCTCAGGCTAAGCCGTCTGGACTTCACAGCCCAGAGGCAGCTGGCATGCGCTACCCACTAGAAACAGCGAAGAGCCTATTTTGTCCTATATCTCCAGATGAAGGAATCGGCATTGCAGGACTCTATGAATCATCTGCAGTAACTATCTAACAGAGTTTATTCAAATCGTATTGGTTTCTCAGCTCATACTGCCATGATGAAAGATACCCTATCTGTAACACTGTAACCTCAAATTTTACGTAATAAGTCGACGCCGAGCTTATCCAGCACGTTCTTTGTCTTCTTCTGGATTGCGGATACCTTGAACCCCTGCTTGTCTCCGTTATCCACACGGTAAATGTTCTTTGTGAGTTTCAGGACATCTTCCGCAGAAAACTTATCCGTAAGCCCTGCGTTTCTGAGAGCGTTCAGCAGACCATAGTAGTACAGCAGGCTGATGTGGTTCAGGAATGCCCAGCCACGAAAGTAATCATCCGTGTGTGCATGGGAAGCACTTGAAATAGTGCTGTTCTTGAGATAGTCGAAGCACTGCTCGATGTCCCATCGCTTCTTGTAGTCGAGATAGATCTCCTTCGCTGGAAGATCAAGGTTGCTGCAGAACGAGAAATATCCCATCCGGGTCTGCCGGATGACATCTTTGGGCGTGTGCTTCTCTTCGCCATAGTCCTTCTTGACACGCTCGACACAGTGGCCTACAAGTTCTGCCTTCCTGGAATCATCGCGGAACGTGTAGATGAAGTTTCCCTTGTTGCCGCTTGGTTTCTTCCGATACCATATGGCTCGCTTGTTGTAGGTGAAGACATCGTCCCACTTGTTGTCATCGTTGTTCTCGTAAAACGTAGTCTCGACATTGACGGTGTCTTTACGAAGCGGAAGGATATACTTCATTCCGGCACTCAGCAGTGCCGAAACATTCTTCTTGGAGTAGAAGCCTTTATCGGCAATGATGATGCAGTTCCTGCATCCTGCAGCCTGCACGGTATCCATAAAGGCCGTCTTATCGACGATGGATCCTTGTACCACACGACAGAATACCGGCCGGTGGGAATCCTTTTCAAAAACATACACAATCCTTGCCTGTGGATCCAGGCTATGGTTAGGATTATGACCTTTGTCTGCAAGTGAATCCGCACCGCGCATGAAGATAGATGTCCCATCGAACAGAAGTGTCGAGACAGGCATGACCTGATCTCGCATGAATTCGTCCAGCTGGTCCTGTTTCGAACCGAGTTCAGCCACAAACCTTCTTACGCAGTTCTTTGAGACGGCGATATCTGCACATATATCGCTCATGTAGGAATCAAGGAACATAGGTTGGATCATCCTGACACAGGAGATACTGTCCACAAGACGCAGAAGCGAGATGGTCTCTATCTCTCGGAACGTATCCGGAAAGTGTTTCTTTAGCTGTTTGTTAAGATCAGGCGAGAGCTGCTGCAACATTTCATAAGCGCCATAGTTCTTGACGCAAGGAGCGACATTCAGAGTAAGCCTCATGGACTGCATCAGACGAAGGCCGTTTGCGTTCGGAATGAATCCGTCCGCTTCGGTAATTTTTCCGATGCTGTGTCCGGTCACTTTCTGAGGACGCTGCTTCACAGCATTCCATCTGGAGGAGACAAGATATGTATAGTAATGACCGCCGATACAGCGGATCTCCACCGCCCCAAACTGGGTAGGCCTCTTCTGTTTAATAGCTTCTGGAATACTCATTACAACACCTCACATATATACGTAATCTACGTAATAAATACACCTCAGATATAGTTCTCAATCAACACAAAGTAGTACTGCATATGGCACAAACAGCGTATTTTCAAGGTGTTTTCACCACCTGCTGAAAGTCGGCAGATGAATTTATAGAGATCAGGGCTGATTTAGCCCAGTTCCTATTAACGTAAAATGGCTGAGTACCTCCAGCATAGTTAGGCTCCCTGAACTGTAAGCGGCTTAAGGCAAGATCGAAGGCATCTTCGGCTGGACCGTCGCGGTGGCTGCGATGCCGAAGAGCAAGACATGGATAAGGCACATCTCGTGCAGCAGCTCCATGCAACCATCCCTTACATCCCTGTGGCTGTATCTTTAGCTGAACGAGTCCGCAAGGAGTGCATGTGGGCCTTGGGAAGGCCATGGAAGGCGCCCTCAACGTAGGCCTTGAAGTTGGATATCACCCTGTGGACCATGGGAAGGGATGCATCCCCGTCCGCTCTGTCGTACTTTCTTTAGACGAGCCCGCAAAACGAGGAGAGGCCGGCAAGCTTTGCCGCTCCAGCCATCCGCCCTTATCTTCGATGTATGGCAGAGCTGGTCGTGCCCCACCTGGCGCCAGCAATCTTTCGAGCACCCCTTTGCGCGCTCGATGCGCGGCAGGGCCGTCCCATCCGTTGCGCCTGATCTTGTGGGATATGGTCGACTTGTCCCGTCCAAGCTCCCTCGCATCTGGCTGACCCTCTCGTGACCCTTCCAGCAAACCATGATGTCCTCGCGCTTCTCGATGCTAAGATGGCTGTAGCCGTCCATCGTGCCTCCAATGATGCATGTCTTTGCAAGCATCATCATAGGTCGCGCCTGGACGGCTAGCTCGTATTTTCCTGTTGCACTCGGAGTGGGGATACGCCCTGTTCAGACTGGCCCTGTTCCTCACCCATTTCGTTCTTCTCCTCGCCGAAGGTCTTGTGGAACAGCCGGATATATTCGCTTGCGTCCTGGTTCATATGGAAGAGCAAGGTCACGATTACGTCGGCGATGAAGTTAAGCGCATTGTGGGAAGAATCAAAATCAGGGGTAAGCATACGGTCACGTCTCACGACAGAGATGGAGATATCCGCTGCTTGTGCGATCGGGGACTCCCCGTTTCCGGTAATAGCGATGGTCTTGATCGAAGCATCCTGAGCAATGCCCATCAGGGTACTGAGCCGACGAGAACTTCCGGAATTGGAGACGAAGATGATGCAGTCTTCTGTGGAGTAGAGCTGCGCCAAAACCATCTCCGCGTCGATGCTAGCACTAGAAACCGCCTTAACCCCCACGTGTGAGAGTTTGAGGGCAAACATTTGGGCAAAGGAAAGCGAAGTGCCGACGCCCGCAACCAACACGTTATCGGAATGCACGATAACCTGGACAGCATCTTTTAAGGCATCGACGTCGAGGTTTACGACAGTTTCGTTCAGCTCGGCAATTTTGTTGCGCAGCACCAGTCTGACCGAACTTTCAAAGCTGCTAAACGACACATCATCGCTCTGCGGTACGGTTTCACGGGCCGTCTCACGGGCGAGATTCAAACGGAGCTGTGAGAAGCTTTCAAAGCCCAGCTCTTTGACGAAGCGCGTGACCGTCGTATTCGACGTGGAGCAGCGCTCGGCGATCTCTGAGGCATTGAGCGTGGTGGCCTCGGCCGTATGGTGCAACATATAATCCGCAATACGCTTTTCGGAAGCAGTCAACGTATCATAATTTGCCAGCATCAAACTGCTTACGGTTTTGCCCTCTTGCATGTCACTACCCATCCCCATCTATCGTGTACACTCTCCCATGATTGTAATGCCGCAAGTACGGCTTCGGGTAAGGCCTTGTCATAATAAAAGACTCTGTTAGACCACTGTGGATATGAGGTCATGTCGCCTGTTCCCAGTGCTTAGGGAACGCAATCGGCATACCCACGTAGCCTCTCTGGGCGGTGTGGTAGACGCCGTTGCGCCTGGTGGACTCAGGACATCCGCAGTGCGGACATGTGGCGGACTTGTCGGCCTGCGATGCTAGCTTCTCGGCTATCATCTGCTTGAGGTCGGCGGTAAGCGCGACCTTCTCCTTGCGGGTCAGCTACTTTGCTAGTTGTCGTATCGTGTCGAGCATGCGGGGCCTTCTTCAAGTCGGTTTCTTGGTCGAACCCGATTGTAGGGTGACCCCGTGACATCTTTTCGCTTCCCTATACCCACAGTGGTCTAACAGAGTCTAATAAAAGGCCGTCTACATGCTCCATCAGAGCGTATAGGCACATAGAGGTTTAAGCGTTGACAGTGAGCCTTACAGCAGTCAATGGTCGCCCTATGTTTTATTTCACCCACGAGAGCATTACGTATCTATCTGCGAGGCCGTAGCGGACTATACAGCATTGAGCCTTAGATCTTTGAGCACCTGATATACGCGTATTTCCCCTCATATTTTGGGTAGTGCTTATGTATAAAACGAAAGCCAGAGGCTCACCGCCTCTGGCTTCAAACATTTCTGGTCGGGTTGACTGGATTTGAACCAGCGACCTCTCGGTCCCGAACCGAGCGCTCTACCAAGCTGAGCCACAACCCGTTATGACAGACATCCTATTCCAAAACTGTCTGCGTCGACTACTTTAGCAGATTTTGACCACCAATGCTGAACTTTGTGCGCTTTATCAGCAATCTCTTTTGCCATTTCATCTTTCTCACAAAGAGCAAAGCAACAGGCACCTGATCCGCTGACTGCGGCACTGACTGCACCTTCCTGTTGATTGAGCCACACCACGACCGCTGCAAGGTCCGGTTCCAGCCGCTCACACGCCGTCTGCAGATTATTTGAGATGTTCTCCATAATCCGTGCCGTGTCATGCGCGCGCAACGCTTCGAGCATCACTTCGAGATCCCCGGCTTTCTCAGGGTGCCGATCAAACTCCTGGTAGGCTTCCTGCGCATGGGATCCATGGATCGGTGGTCTCACTACTACGACCGAAAGTTTCGGCGCCTCAAACTGCTCTACTAAGGTATCCCCTGTCCCTGCCAGATAGCTCGTGTGTGGGCTTAGGAAGAAGGGGATATCCGCGCCTACACGCTGCGCAACTTTAACTACACGGGGGTCAAGCGGGCCAATACCCCAGCCCATACAGATTGCCTTCAATACTGCCCCAGCATCGGTGGAAGAGCCGCCCAAACCGCTGCGCTCGGGGATTCCGCGCTTCACGTGAATCTCGAAATTGGTCGGACGCTGGAAGGCCTTCCCCAACGCCTCAACCGTCCGATAGGTTGTCGTTTTCTCAGTGGCGGCCTGGATCGCCGGGCTGAACTTAAGCGTCAGCGAATCTGACGGCTCGATAGTTATCTCATCACCGAAATCCAGTGTTGTCATTACTGAATCGACACGGTGATAGCCACGCTCATCGCGCTCGGTGTGGACGCCGAGATAGAGGTTGATTTTTGCAGGGGCAAACAGGTTTCTCATCAGAGGGCCCTTCGAAGTGCAGGCAGAAGAAAAATACCCCTGAAGTCGCTACACAGCTTCCGGGGTACCCTTCACAGCGGTTTATTCTTCGGCAGAGTAGTTGAACAGTTTCTCACCGGTATCTGCATCAAAGACCTCTACGCTGCCGGTCAGAATGTCAACGTACTGGTAGGACTGACGGCTCTTGCGGCCGCGGCGCTCTTCGACCTCCACGACGAACAGCGAGGGATGGACCTGTACCAATACACCAGTGCCCTCGTTGATGCGTGAGCGTCCCATATTTGCGCGTACCTTGATGCGTTTGCCTTCTAAGGTAGCTAGCTTTTCACGAATCTGATCGACACGATTGATTGGCGGCATGTCGATATCCATAGCGACCTCCTTGAGTGCGAGTGAGCTCTATCTAAAAGTTTGATTTTTTCACAAATTGTTAGTTTACACCTACCCACTATTTCTCCATATTTATAGGAGATTTTAAAGGTTCTTATGCACAAAGTAGGACCCCGCTGCAACGGGTATATAGTTACGGCGGCAGAGAAACTACCTGGCTCTGCAGAGGAAGGAACACTATGTATCAGAATCGTGTTCAACGCGTACTCGACAACCTTGCAACAAAGGGTTGCCGGCAGGCCATCATCGCCGACCCACTGTCGATCTTTTACCTTACGGGCTACTACGCTGAGCCTTATGAGCGCTTTTTGGCCCTCTATATCAGCCCCGATGACTGCACTCTCTTTGTCAACAAGCTGTTCCCTTCAGCTGAGCAGTACTGCGACCGCATCGAGGTTCACGATGATACGGACAACCCGCTGCCCGCCGTGGTAAAGCACATACACAGGGATGAGACCTTGGGTTTGGATAAAATGTTTCCAGCCCGCTGGACGCTGCCGTTGATCAACAACCACGTCGCAAAGCAGTTCATCCTCGCTTCCTTCGCCGTAGATGACACACGATCCCACAAGGATAAGGAAGAGCGGAACTTGATGCGTGACGCCTCCCGCATCAACGATAAAGCGATGGGCTGGCTGCAGGGCCAGATTCGTGTCGGCGTGGCCGAGCAGGAGATCGCTGAGGGGCTCTTAGGGACCTATCGCTCACTCGGCGCACAGAACCACTCCTTCAGTCCGATTGTGAGCTTTGGAGCCAATAGCGCTGACCCCCATCATATGCCGGATAATACCAAGCTCAAGCCTGGTGATATGATACTCTTCGATGTCGGCTGCAAGAAGGATATGTACTGCTCCGATATGACCCGCACCTTCTTTACCGCCGAACCAACGGATGAGCAAGAGAAGGCCTATGAGACCGTGCGCAGAGCAAATGAGGCTGCGGAGAGTTTAGTGGCGCCAGGCGTCACCTTCGCTGAACTAGACGATTGTGCCCGCTCTATTATTTCCGATGCCGGGTATGGGCAGTACTTTACGCATCGTTTAGGGCACCAGATCGGCCTTTCCGACCATGAGCCAGGGGATGTGTCCTCCACTCACACTGATCCGGTTGAGCCGGGCCAGATCTTTTCGATTGAGCCGGGCATCTACATCCCCGGCCGTTTCGGTGTCAGAATCGAGGACCTAGTCCTCGTCACTGACCATGGTTGCGAGGTACTCAATTCCTATCCGAAGGACCTCACGATCGTCTCTGTTGACTAACCCTACGGATAGGTCTTCAGACTGTCCTCGGATCTCAGGGCCAATCCCACATTCAATGTGAGATTGGCTTTTTTAACTCATTGCGTCAAGAGAGAGGCTACCTGGCTTCTGCAGTAGAAAACTCCCAGGCTTGCATTCGGAACCTGGGAGTTGAATCCACTGTGTGAGATCAAATCCTTATACGCAGAAGAAACTTAGCTATTGGGGCACAGGGACAGTGCCGCAGCATCTGCGACGACGGTGCAGTTAGTGTGAAGCTGCAGGATTGAGGCCGGTACCTTCGGCGTCACCGGACCGTAAATCATATCCTTGACCGCCTGAGCCTTCTCAGTGCCGGAGGCAACCAGGATGATGCGACGGGCATGCATAATCGTCTGGATGCCCATCGTATAAGCCTGTCTTGGCACCTGATCAGGGGAATCAAAGAGACGGGAGTTAGCCTCAATCGTGCTCGGGGTCAAATCGACGCAGTGCGTGCCCTTGCTGAAGACCTCATCCGGCTCATTGAAACCGATGTGACCGTTGCGTCCGATGCCCAGAAGCTGCAGGTCAACGTACCCTGCCGCTTTGACCATTGCGTCATAGCTTGTGCAGGCATGCTCGATGTCGGAATCCGCGCCGTCAGGCACATGGGTATTGGCAAGATCAATGTTCACGGAGTCAAAGAAGTTCTTACGCATAAAGTAGTGATAGGACTGGGGATCCTCATACGTAAGGCCACGGTACTCATCCAGGTTATAGGTGTGGACCTGGGAGAAATCAATGTCCCCCTTCTTGTACCAATCGATCAACTGCTGATAGGTTCCAATTGGGGAAGAACCGGTTGCCAGGCCGAGGATTGCGTCCGGCTTCAGGATGACCTGAGCGGAGATAATGTTGGCGGCCTTGCGGCTCATATCGTGATAATCCTTGCAACGAATGACGCGCATGATTGCCCCTCTCACGAAATTAGTGGGCGTCTCTCATATCAATTTTGATTATAGAGAGCTCACATCCGAAGCAACACGATAAACCAAGTTTCCACTTTTTAATACCAATTTCGTCGAGTTCGAGAGGCAAACCCGTCTCTTTAGCCTATTCCTTGAGCTTCTGGGCCAAATCCACCAGGGCGTGGAATCGGTGGGAGACTGTGTTCTTCTCCTCCGGTGTCAGTTCCGCCATAGTTTTCCCCGGCGCATCCGTCGGTAGAAAGAGTGGATCGTAGCCAAAGCCGTGCATACCGCGGCACTCGTATCCGATCGTGCCAACACAGTCGCCCTCGCCGAAGAGATCCTCCTCCCCATCCTCACCGCGGGTCACCAAGACCACTGAGGAGTGAAAGTGAGCCTGGCGCTTACCGTCAGGTACCTCCTGCATCGCACGCTTGAGCTTCTCGTTGTTCGCTTTGTCGTCACCGTGCTCTCCGGCCCAGCGGGCAGAGAAGATTCCTGGCGCACCATCTAAGGCGTCGACGCACAGACCCGAATCATCCGCAATCGCCTGGGTAAATTCAGTCTCATCGAGGGCGGCGTGTGCCTTGATCAAGGCATTCTCGTCGAAGCTCGTCCCATTCTCTTCAGGGTCCGGGAAGTCACCCAGCTCCCCCAGCGCGACAAAGTGTTTGTCGGCCAGGATCGGGCCCAGAATCGCCTCAATCTCAGTGACCTTATGGAGGTTTCCGGTTGCCACGACAATCGTGTTGTTTGGGGTATATCCGCTCTTCATTTTGTTCCTCCTGATGTCTCTCACCCCTACTGTACGCCTGCGGCAGCGACTACCTCGCGCTGTTTCTCAGGGAGTTTTATGAGAGCAGGTTCGGCCATATCGAGGAGGGAAGTGAGCTCCGAACGCGTAAGCAGTGAGCGCTCCCCGGTGTCTTGGATCTCCACGATGCCGCCGTTGGGTTGCTCTACCACGTTGAGGTCGACATCGACTTGACTGTCCTGCGAATAGTCCAGATCGCACAGCAGCTTCCCACCCACCTTTCCCAACGAGATTGCCGCAACCTGTACCAAAAGCCCCAGGCTTCACCGCTCCGGCGGCGACTTCCTTCTGAAGTGCCAGGTTCAGTATCACTCAGGCTCCAGTTATCGAAGCGGTCCGCGTACCTCCATCCACCTGCAGGACGTCACAGTCCAGCGTAATCGTGTTCTTCCTGAAGGATTTTATATCCACAGCGCTGCGCAGACTTCTGCCAATCAACCGCTCGATCTCCATGGAGCGCCCTTTCCGTTTGAGGTGCTCGCGCCAGGTCCGGGTATTGGTGGCCGCCGGCAGCATCGCGACCTCAGCGGTGGCCCAGCCTAAGCCCTACCCTTCCCGCCAGCGAGGTACGCCTGCCTCAAAGTTTGCAGTATACAGAACCTTGGTCTTTCCGGTCGCAGTGAAACAGGCTCCTGCAGGATTGTCTAGCACCTTTGGGGTGATGGTCACCGTACGTGTCTCGTCTGCGGCACGGTTGTAGGAGCGTCCACTATCCATGTATTGGTCCCCCTCATAGCAAAAGAGGTTGAAAGCCGTACGTGGCTTCCAACCTCTCATCAGATCATATGGTGGGCGATGAGGGATTTGAACCCCCGACCTTGTGCGTGTAAAGCACCTGCGCTAACCACTGCGCCAAACGCCCGTACGAGGAATCAGTGTATCACAGTCTAAGTTTCAGGTCATCCACGCGCATAAGTATATATACTCATTACTATGAACACTGCAAAGACACCTACACTGGCAGACCTTTCCCGTCTGCTGCAGGAGAAGGGCTCCCTTTCTCCGGTCAGTGAGCCCCTTACTGCAGAAGAGGCGGCGCTGACCATCACCGGAGCCGACTGTGACTCCCGCGTCGTTAAGCCCCACCACCTCTTTATCTGTAAGGGTGCACAGTTCAAGAGCAACTATCTGAGCGCCGCCAAACAGGCAGGTACTGTAGCGTATCTGTGCGATGAGGAACGCGCAGACGAGCTCAAGGCGATAGAGCCGACGCTTCCCGCGCTCGTCACCAACCAGCTGCGTCCCGCAATGGCAGACGTCAGCGCTGCGGCCTTCGGACACCCTGACCGGGAGCTCACCACCATCGGTATCACCGGCACCAAAGGCAAATCGACCACAGGCTACATGGTGCGCTCGGTGCTTGAAGCGGGATCTCAGCATCCCACCTGCGGTTTAATCGGCTCGGTCGAATACTTCGACGGGATCGTGCAGGAGGAAGCGGTCAACACCACCCCGGAGTCTCCGGACCTCTGGCGCCACATCGCAAATATGCGTGACAGCGGCCTTCCCTATGCGGTAATGGAGATCTCAAGCCAGGCGCTCAAATACAACCGTGTGGATAACTTAAGTCTCGATGTCGGCGCGTTCCTCAATATTGGGTATGACCACATCTCCCCTTTAGAGCACCCCACTTGGGAGGATTACTTCCAGAGCAAACTCAAGATCTTTGACCATGCACAGGCGGCGGTCGTCAACCTCAACTCGGACCATGCGGACCGTATCCTGGCGCGCTCCCACGAGTGTACGCAAGTACTGACCTTCAGCACCACGGACTCAACGGCGACTGTTTCAGCGCGCGACATTCAATCCTCATTCGGAAGCATCCAGTTCGTGTGTACCACCCCCAGCTGGAAGGACCCGATCAAACTGGTGATGCCCGGCCTCTTCAACGTCGATAACGCGCTTGCCGCAATCGCGATCTGCGAGTATCTGCATATCCCCTATGAGCAGGTCGCTGAAGGCCTCGCCCACACGAAGGTCCCCGGCAGGATGGAGCTTATCCCCACCCCGGGCCGCCAGGTGATGGGAATCGTCGACTTTGCGCACAACAAGATGTCTTTTGAGAAGTTCTTCCCCAATGTGAAGAAGGAATTCCCGGGCTACAAGGTGATCGCGGTCTTTGGGGCCACTGGCGACAAAGCAGTCGAACGGCGCTACGAGCTGCCCAAGGCTGCAGCACCCTACGCGGACAAACTGATCTACACGCTCGATGACCCGGGTTATGAAAAGGTGGAAGACATCTGTAGGACAATGGCAGAGGCGACCCCGGCAGGAGCTGACTATGAGATCATCCCTGACCGCGCACATGCGGTGCAGCGGGCCGTCGATCTCGCCTACTCGTGCGACCAGCCCACCCTCGTATGCCTCTTGGCACGGGGGACTGAAGGCGCTGAGCACATCAAAGGCAAACTGGTACCTGCCCCGCTCGATGCAGACCTCTTCAACGACGCTGTGAAACGCCACTCCTAAGTTCACAGGCCCTCGCTATCACCTACAACTGTTCGCTCGTTAACGCGCAATAAAAAAGGAAGGAATCTACGGGGATCAATGTCATTAAGTTAGACTCTGTTAGACCACTGTAGATATAGGGAAGCGAAAAGATGTCACGGGGTCACCCTACAATCGGGTTCGACTAAGAAACCGACCTGAAGAAGGCCCCGCATGCTCGACACGATACGACAACTAGCAAAGTAGCTGACCCGCAAGGAGAAGGTCGCGCTTACCGCCGATCTCAAGCGCATGATAGCCGAGAAGCTAACATTGCAGGCCGACAAGTCCGCCACATGCCTGCAGCTCACCAGGCACGGGTGCTCACTCACAGCAGGGACAGGCAAGCTGCTCGCGCAGTCGAAGCCAGCAGCATCCCAGTGGATGGAGCTTACCCAGTGCCTGGCTGGCAGGCTCACACTGCACAGGTGTGCAAAGAGATGCGGCGGGTGAGTGTACAGCGCCTGGTTCATGTGCCAGCGCGCATGTGAGGCGATAGCGTTAAGGCTTAAGTTGTTGCGCGCCGTCGGCAAACACTTCGCAAAGAGCCTGGCCGGCCACGATGGGGCAGGCTCATTCGAGACAGTGCTCCCTCAAGCACCGCAGCGTGTTAATGGCAATCTAGAAGCTGCCAATCAGGACAGAGGAATGCGCCAGATGAGGGTGGTAACTGCTTTCCGTACCATTCCACCTACAAACCTAAGCTGCCAGTGCGAGGCCGAGGCTCTGCCTGAACTCCATCGGGCTCACTCCTTTAAGCGAGCGCTTGCGCCTTGTCGTGTTGTACCAGACGATGTAGCGGTCGATGCGTTTTCCAGCTCCTTAAGGGTCACGCTATCCCACTTGCGCTTCCTGAACATCTCCGTCTTCAGAAGTTGGTCGTGTCCGTAAAGTGGTGTAAAAGGCGGGCGAGCCAGAGGCCCGCCGCCAAGGTGGGATCGCAGTCGCCCATGCAACAAGGACAGGTGGAAAGGGTCATCTACATTGGCGTCGACACCGGCGGGACGGAGGTCGAGCGTACCTTCTTCCCGAGGAGCAGGCGGGGGTGCGCCGAGATGCTCGCGTGGACCCGCTCGAGGCGGCGAGGTGGCCCGCTTCGGCGTGGAGTGCACAGGGACCTACGGTGCCGGAGCTGCTTTAAGCACCTCTCGCGCGAGCACGTGCAGGTCGTCGAGGTGAGCACCCCCGACCGCTTCGTCAGGCGCAGCAGGGGCAAGGACGACGCCGCGATGGCGCATAAGGCCGCCAGGAGCGAGGTGTGGTGCGCGACGCTGAAGGGTAGGGACGACATGGTCGAGAGCCTGCGGGTCCTGACCAGGGCGAGGGCATCCGCACTGAAGGCGCACAAGGCCGCAATCGAGCAGATCCGCTCCCTGATCGTCTCGGCCCCCCAACGCTGTGCGAGACCAGTAGTGCGCGATGACAACCGCCCGCCTCGTCCCCAGGTCACGCTGCATCAAGGCCGGGCGCGTCCGGCTAGCGTGGCCCCGCGCTCACCGGTCGCATCGCCCTCAAGTCACTCGCCAGTCGCTACCAGGATCTCGACGAGGTGGGCGAGCTCGATGCAGCCATCGGGGCCATCCTCGAGGAGGTGGCGCCGCTCCTGCTCGAGGAGAAGTGCGCCAGCTCGCAGGGCGCTGTCCAGCTGATGATCAGAGTGGGGGACAATCCGGAGAGGCTCAAGCAACGAGTCGTCGTTCGCGATTGCTGTGCGGGGTGGCAGCGCGTCCTGCGTCGTTGGGGCTCACGACACTCCACAGGCTCAACAGGGGCGCTGGCAGGGCAGCGAACAGCGCGATACACATCGCTGCACCAGGAAGGCTGAGGACGGACGACAGGACTCGCGCTGAGGTGGCCCGCAAGATGTCTAAGGGGCATTCCAAGCTCGAGGCGATACGATGCGTCAAGCGATACATAGTGCGCGAGCTGTACTATGACATCATTGCCCAGAGTCGCATGCTCAAAACGACTTGACAATTAGAAAGGCATCATAGGAGCGCTTCCGACTCTAAGGAATACGTCTTCCTGCTCACATCCAGAGGGAATATCCCAGAGCATGGACGGCAGGGCGAGATGGAGGGACAACGCTCTGGCGAAGCACCGGTTTAAGACCCTCAAGAGCGAATGCCTAAAGGCAGACAAAATACAGCACGCCTGCCAGAGCTTAGGGACGCTATCGCAAAGTTCGTCGAGTTCTACAACAGCAGGCGGATCCACTATACGCTTAGCTACGACACGCTGGAAGAAAATGGTACATGAGCGGCATAGCTGAGACTGCATAAGCCTACAATGGTAAGGTTGCGAAAGCCAGGGACTCGGGAGGAATAGAGCTTCTGTGTCTCACTACTTCAGCCAATTCGATAAGATTGCACAGGATGAGAGGAATAAGAAATGAAATATAAAAAAATGTGTGAGCAAATCATTAGGGCTGTTGGTGGTGAAAGCAATATTAGCTCCGTTGTTCACTGTTCAACACGTTTGCGTTTTGTTCTAAAAGATGAAAGTAAAGCTAACGATAGTGAAGCCGAAAATATTGATGGTGTTTTACAGGTAGTTAAAAAGGGCGGGCAATATCAGTTAGTTATCGGTAATACAGTTGAAGATGTTTACGATGATTTAATGCAATTACTCCATTTGGATAATAGCAATACCGATTCTACTGATAACAAGTCAAAGAAAAAGGGCAATATTTTTGATACGATTATCAGTGTAATTACTGGATCAATTGCGCCAGCTATTCCATTACTGGCTGGTGCTGGTATGGGAAAGGTTTTGCTTTTAATTTTGACAATCACTGGCTGTTTGTCAGATGAAAGTCAAACTTACCAGATGCTTAACTTGATCTTTGACACAGGATATTACTTTATGCCTGTTTACGTTGGTTTCTCAGCTGCCAAGGTCTTTAACACAAATCAAATGCTTGGCGCTTTTCTAGGTTTAGTAACTGAGCATCCCTTATGGGTGCAAATCGTTAATGCTGAAAAGCCATTTCATTTTTTAGGCGTTAACGTACCTTTGATTCAATACTCATCAACTTTAATTACGGCTATTTTGTCAGTTTGGATTATGTCTTATGTTTATAAGTTTATACGTAGGATTACACCAGGAATGGTCAAAGTTTTCCTGGAACCAATGTTAACTATGCTAATCATGGGACCGTTGACATTCATAGTTCTTGGACCTATTTCAAACTGGATTTCACAAGGTATTGGATTTATTGCAATGTGGTTGTACCACAATGCAGGATTGGTTGCTATTCCTATTTTGGCTGCTGCCTATCCTTGGTTGGTTTCTATCGGTATCCACAAAGCTCTGAGTCCAATTAGTATTCAATTAGTTGCAACGCAGGGATTTGATCCGATCATTCGTGTTGTCGCTTTATGTTCTAACATGTCACAAGCTGCCGCTTCATTAGCAGTTGGTTTAAAGACAAAAAATCAAAAATTAAGATCATTAGCTCTTTCATCAAGTGCTACTGCCTACTTGGGTGGTATTACTGAACCAGCTTTGTTTGGTGTTAACCTTCGTTTAAAGAAGCCAATGTACGGTGCCATGATTGGTGGTGCTATTGCTGGTGTTGTTGCAAGTTTCTTAAAGTTAAAAGCATTTATTTATGTAACTCCAGCATTTTTGAGCTTACCAATGTGGATTTCAAAGACTGAAAACTTTGTTATTCAAGCAATTTATATAATTGTAATTGCTAGTATTGCAACCTTTATTGCAACTTGGATCATTGGATTCAAAGATCCAGTTGACGAGGATCAAATTAAGAAAGCAGCTAAAGAAAAAGAGAACTTTAAACAAGATCATCAAAAGCATGAATTACATAGTCCAGCTAATGGTACATTGAAAGATGTTTCCAAGGTTGATGACCCTACTTTTGCTAGTGGAGTGATGGGTAAAGGTATTGCTATTATTCCTAGTGAAGGTAAAATCTTTGCACCAGATAACGGTATCGTTACAGCTACTTTTGAAACTCACCATGCAATTGGATTACATTTAGATAATGATGCTGACGTATTGATTCATATTGGAATTGATACTGTTCAAATGAAAGGTACAGGATTTAAACAATTAGTTAATAAAGGTGATCATGTTAAGAAGGGACAAGAACTAGTTGACTTTGATATTGATGAAATCAAAAAAGCAGGTTATGATCCAACTGTCATTATGATTGTCTTAAATAGTAAGGACTTCTTAGAAGTTTTACCCTCATTACAAGACAAAGAGATGACTAAATCAGTTAAAGCCGGCGATAATGTTATGGTCTTAGCGTAGGTGCTAATATGAAATGTTATACAGTGCCGCAAGATTTTATGTGGGGTGTTGCTACTTCTGCTAATCAGGTCGAAGGTGCCTGGAATGAGGATGGCAAGGGTATGTCGATCGCTGATTGTGAGAGATACAATCCGCATCAAGACTTGAATGATTATAAAAGAGTCAATAGCATGTCGACTGCAGAATTAAATCAGGCTATCAAGGATCATTCCACTAAAAAATGGGGCAAGCGTCACGGCGTAGATTTTTACCATCGCTACCCCTCCGACTTAAAGTTACTAGCTAAAGCACACATTAATGCCTTTAGAATTTCTATCGCTTGGACCAGAATTTATCCGAATGGGGATGATTCTGAACCTAATCAAAAGGGGTTAGAATACTACGATTCATTGTTTAAGACAATGAAAGATTATGGCATTCAACCTATCGTAACTTTATCGCATTATGAAATGCCTTTAAATCTCGTGTTGAAGTATGATGCGTGGTTCGACAAGAAGGTAGCAGACTACTTCGTTAAATTTTCTAAAACAGTTATTGATCGTTATCATAATTTAGTTAAATATTGGATTCCGATCAATGAAATCGACAGCATTGTTCGGCACCCCTTCTCGTCAGCAGGATTAGTAGAAGATCGTTTTCCTGATCAAAATTTTACGCAAGTAATTTATCAGGCAATGCATAACCAATTTATTGCTTCAGCTAAGATTACTGCTTACATTCATAAGAATTATCCTGAAGCTAAAGTTGGTAGCATGATTACTAGTACGATGGTCTACCCTTACAATAGCGACCCTCGAAATATGTTTAAAGCCACTGAGACTATGCGCGAAAACTATAATTTTAGTGATATTCAAGTTCGAGGTGCTTATCCTAAAGTTTTATTGGATCATATGAAAAAAATAGGTGTGGACATCCCGATCACTCAAGAAGATAAAGCTTTGCTTGAAGCTAATACAGCTGACTTTGTTGCATTTTCCTACTACTCATCAGTCTGCACAGCATATGATACGACAGGATTGAAAATTACTAAAGCTAACCGTACGACAGGTGTTTACAATAAATATTTACCTGAAAGTGAATGGGGCTGGCAGATTGATCCAGTCGGTCTACGAATTATCTTGATTAATCTATTTGATCGTTATCAAAAGCCACTGTTTATTGTAGAAAATGGTTTGGGTGCTAAAGATGCCTTAACTTCAAATAATTACGTTCATGATCAATATCGGATAGATTATTTGCGTCAGCATATTAAGCAAATGCTTCTTTCCCTCCAAAATGATGGTATTGACTTAATGGGCTATCTGATGTGGGGGTCAACAGATATGGTTTCGGCGTCAACGACACAAATGTCAAAGCGCTATGGCTTAATCTATGTGGATTTGGATGATAACGGTAATGGTAGCTACACAAGGACGTTAAAAGACTCCTATTACTGGTATCAGAAGTTGTTAAGCTTTGGTACCGAAATCCCCACCGCTTATCTAGAAAATGACTAAGGACTTGCGGCACAGCTAGGCTCCATGAACTGTAAGCTGCTTAGACAACTTTGGCTGCACCGTGGATGTGGTTGCGATGTCTGCGAGCGGGATGTGTGTGAGGCACATCCCGTGGAGGAGATCGGCACCAAGCATCAAAAGAATCCCTGTGGCTGTATCTTTAGTTGAACGAGTCGGCATACGACTTGTATATGGGCCTTCGGAAGGCTGTGGAACACTCCTTCGACATATACCTTGATATTCGAGATGAGCCTGCAGACCTCAGGGGAAGCGAGGTGTCATCGTATGAGCTGTTGTACTTTTTCTGGACGAGCTCGCAGAAAGCAATCCAGCCCCGCCGATATCCCGCTTCCAGGCATCGGCACAGATCTTTGTATATTCCGCTTGAGAAGATCACTTTGCACGGCCGAATAGATCACCTTTAGCGGAGATTTAGATCACTTGTCATGGACAAGAGATCAGTAGCGGCAGTTCTGCCTGAGTAAGCATTTCTTGCCGACCCAAGCAGAACAGCCATAATCTTACTTAACTATGATAGGCATTGACCACCGCTTTATTATGACTCTGAGAAGGCATGGCGTTTGCGCATGGATACTCTGCCTTGAACATCGATCGAATACTTGTTGTGAATAATCCGGTCAAGGATGGCTTCAGCAACAGCGCAGTCTTCATCTTCTCCACGGTCACAGTCAATCCTGAGGTATCAGTCATCTGTGTCGTAGTGGGTGCAAAGAATCATAGCCCCTTTGCGGCTGCAGGCCTCGATGATTTCAAGGAGATTATACACCTTAGCCTCCGGAAGCAGCCTTAGCAGCCATTCATCATTGATCAGTAGGTCAAACTTTCTGTATACCGCCTTTACTTTGTCCTGTGTGTTCATAGCTTTTGCAACGGCGAACTCATTCAGAAGGTCGAGCATTTGCGCGTGTAGGCACCAGTGATTATTGCGGCTGAGCACCGGCTGCGTCGCGAATCGGCACCGGGGGCAGTGCCATGCAGCACCGCCCCCTCATGAGGGCTCAGCTCACTGCATCAGGATCTGGGACCGGAAGATGCTGCAGCCCTGGCAGCAGCACGCATGTTCATCTCTCCCATGTCGACCCATGCCGTCTTGTGGACGATGCGGCCCATGCCCGCCTCGGCAGTCACATCCGCGCCGAGGCGGGCATGCCAGTCCTTCTGCCGGTACTGGGTGCAAAAAGATCGTCGACCTCTCGTCGTAGCGCAGCTCGAAGATCTCGAGCAGGAAGCGGCAAAAGCCGTCGTCCGGCCTGCTGAGCAGCCATTCGTCGAGGACGAGGACCTGGAAGGCCCCGTATTTCCTCACGGCCTTCGCGACCCCTCCCGGACGCTCCTGCGCATTCTTCCAGGCCTCCTTAAGGTCGGGGCACCTGATGTAGTTCGTGCGCATCCTTCCAGGCGCACGCCTCCTTTGCAAGCGCGCAGGCGAGATAGGTCTTTCCCGTGCCTGCAGGCCCGAAGAGCACGACGTCCTGGCCTCTCGTGGCGAACCCACAGGTCGCGAGCTCGCCTGAGAGCACGCGGTCGAGCCCGCGCTCCTTTGCATAGTCGATGCGGCGCACGTCTGCCTGCGGATATCTGAGGTTCGCCCTCTTCACGAGGTTGTAGATCTTGTCGGCGACATATCCTGCATGCGCCTTACCGACCGCCATCTGCATCTTCTGCTCGAGGGGCATCCCCATGCAGACGGAATCGTCCTGGGCAAGGAGCGCCTCGAGCAGCCCGTCCGCTCCCATGTCCCTCATCTTCCTGCGCGTCTGCTATCCGATGTTCATCGTGCACCATCCCTTCCGTACCAGTCCTCTCCGCGGAGGCATCCGCCTTCCTCGTGCGCTGGCTGCTGCACCGCTGCCGAATCCTGCCCCGACCTCAGGACCGGCTTTATGTCGCGGTAGCGCGGCGACCTCCTGCCGGATGCGAGCGCCATCCCGCATGCCCTCTCGAGCCGGGCGCTCCCGTATCTGCGCGAGAGCCTCAGCACTGCGAGGCCACGCATTGAATGCCTGCTCCTCGAACGCATACGACTGGAATATGCGCTCCGCCACCCCGCGGCAGCTGGGTGAGCCCTGTCAATATAATGGACAGGGCTCATCAAGCACACGGCGAGCGTGGCGAAGAAGGCCGTGCACAGCGAGCTTAGCCTCGTCAATGCGATGCAGCGAAGGCTGCGCGAGTTCCTGCTTTTTCCCATGGGGTCTTCTACGAAGTGGCTGGGGCACTTGTCTTGCCTGCTTCCTGTGGATAGAGCAGGCAAGGCATTCTGAGCGGGAGAAGAAGGATATACTCTCAGGCCAGCTTGCAGGAGGCAGGTATGTTCTATACCAGGCGTGCGCTCATAGACATGGAGCAGCCCTTCTGGAGCTATTGGAAGGACAGGGGCGTCAGGTCAATCATGGTCTAACAGCGAGTTTTGTAAAAAAGGAATCGAATCTAAATGATTCGATTCCTAAAAAGATCAGTTTCCAAATTTCAATGTCTTAACTTAATGACATTGCCACGAGGATTCCTTCCTTTTGTTTAGCGCTTATACTCTAGCTTCAATTAGAAGTTGGCCGGCTCATCGTAGTAGCAGCACTTGAGCAGCTTTTCGAAGTCAGCAGCATCAGTCTTGCGCGGGTTCTCAGGCGTGCAGGCGTCGCCGACAGCGTTCTCAGCGATCTTCGGCAGCTTCTCGAGGAACTCCTTCTCAGAGACCATGACTGGCTTGCCAGTTGCGTCAGCCTTAACGCCGCCCTCAGCGTAGTTGTCAATTGCCTGAGGGATGTTCATCTTATCGTTCATACCACGGATATACTGGACGAGGTTCGCGACACGCTGATCGTCGGTGTCGCCCGGGAGATGCAGGATCTCCTTGGCGATGTAGCCGTAGCGCTCCTTCGCACGGCTGTCGTGAGAGTTCCACTGAATGACCTTACCCAGATACATTGCGTTAGCAGCACCGTGAATAATGTGGCCGCCGCTGAAGGCTGCACCAGTCTTGTGGGCCATGGAATGGGTGATGCCGAGCAGGCCAGAGGAGAATGCCAGACCAGCGAGGCACTGTGCTCCGTGCATATGCTGACGAGCCTCATGATCGCCCGTGTAGCTCTTCGGCAGCCACTCGGTGACCTCACGAATGCCGTGCAGTGCGTCTGCATCGGTGAACATAGAAGCGGCGGTTGAGACATACGCCTCAATGCAGTGCGTCAGTGCATCCATGCCGGTGTGGGCAGCGAGTTTTGCAGGCATGCTGTAGGTGAGCTCAGGGTCGACGATTGCGACATCCGGGGTGATCTGGAAGTCACCCAGCGGGTACTTGATACCCTTCTTGTAGTCAGTAATGACGGAGAATGCAGTCACCTCAGTGCCGGTGCCGGACGTAGAGGAAATTGCACAGAAGTGAGCCTTGTGGCGGAGCTCAGGGAAGCTGAACGGCTGAAGAATGTTGTCGAACTTCTCATCAGGATACTCGTAGAAGACCCACATAGCCTTAGCAGCGTCAATCGGGGAGCCACCGCCGATTGCAACGATCCAGTCAGGCTGAAACTCCTGCATTGCCTTGGCGCCTTCCATAACAACATCGACAGAAGGATCAGACGTAACGCCCTCAAACAGCTTTACTTCAAAGCCGGCATCCTCGAGGTCCTTCTGCAGCTCCTGCAGGAAGCCCCCACGACGCATAGAGTGTCCGCCAGAGACAACAAATGCCTTCTTGCCTTTAAGATTCTTTACTTCGTGACGAGAGCCCTCTCCAAAATAGATATCACGTGGATTGGTATAACGGCCCATATACAGCCCATCCTTTCGTACCCGCTGCATGTGCAACGGCTTTACGCCGATACGTCTCGCTGCGATCGGCGCCTCTCTAATCGAGGACCAGGCGCATAACGTTCTATGCACAAGATCCTCACCAGTACTATTATTTATCCCACCCCAGGTGATTTATGCACCTCTATTCCGTTATTGGGCGAGCGGTTGTGGGATAGAGCTTTGGCATAGGGTCCGCTATAATATGAATCTTACCTATATATAAGACCAGGTAAATGACCACATTTCTGTATACATATCGGAGGCTTTCGCTACCGTTCGCGCTGCCGTGCGGTGGGAACTACTGTCCCTTGTTGCTATCACAGTAGATTCCGGATACGCGTGTGCCACAGACGGGAAACTGTCTGTGGAACTTCAGTTTCGGCTGAGTCGCACTTCGTTTGTGTCCACTACTCTGGTATACTCTGTTTCGCGGTCCCCATCGTCTAACGGTTAGGACATCGCCCTTTCAAGGCGGCGACACGAGTTCGAATCTCGTTGGGGGCACCATTTTCGAACGCAAATGACCCCGGTAGATCTCTGATCTGCCGGGGTCATTTTTCTTCCGATTATCGGAGTGAAGGGGCGCTCTGTTTGACCAAAGCAGCGCTGATTGCCTGTGCGATGCCATCAGCAGTAAGGCCACAGCGCTCTAGAAGATGTTCCTGAACATCCGCTTCCAGATAGGTGTCCGGCACACCGAGGCGCAGCAGCGGTGCTCCTGCGGGGATGCCAGCAAGATATTCGGCGACAGCCCCTCCCAGCCCGCCGATGATGCTGTGCTCCTCAACCGTGACGATCAACCGTACACCGTGAGTAAGCGAGGCGATCGCTGCAGTATCCAGCGGTTTGATCGTAGCGACTTCCGTAACACAGACGTTTATACTCTGGTCTGTGAGCTGATGTGCCGCGCGGAGCGCGCTTCCGGCTAACGTACCGGTGGCAAGGATGGCGACACTGTGGGGCTTTCCTGTATCGAATGCCTTCAGGGTACGGGCTTTGCCGAAGCCAAACCGAGTCCCCTCGCTTGAGGCGGCTATTGCATCATGCCCGGTAGTGATACGCACGTAGCAGGGACGGGGATGCCGTGCCAGATCCTTCAGGACCAGGCTAAGTTGGGCGTTGTCAGAGGGGGCAATCACCGAGATACCAGGGATCGCTCTCAGATCAGCGATATCCTCAAGACCCATATGGGAGGTTCCCAACTCCCCTGAGCTAAAGCCACCGCCCAATCCAACCAGGATCACCGGGCTTTTCATCATCCCCAAATTCACCCGTATCTGGTCAAGCACCCGTGCTGTGATAAAGGGGGCATAGGAAGCCGCAAAGACCAGTGACCCCTCGTTAGCTAAGGCTGAGGCGATCTCAATCTGGTTCTGCTCCGCGATGCCGCATTGGACCACCATATCGGGATGCTGTGCCTGCAGCTTACCCAACTCGAGGCGTCTCCCATAGTCGGATACCACGACGCGCAGGTCCTCATACTGTCTGGCCAGCTCTTCCATTGTGGAGCCGAATACGGCGCGGGCATCGAGTGCGTCGAGCGCCCGGGCCTGGGCAGTATCCATGGTCGACTCTTTTGTATCCACACTAAGCATGCTCGATTGCCTCCCGTTGCCGCTCTATCTCTGCGCAGGCCTGCTCGAAGAGACCCTCGTCCAGCTTGTGGTCATGCCATTCCACCTTGTTTTCGCTGAAGCTCAAGCCCTCACCTTTGGTGGTGTGGGCGATCAGCGCCAGCGGAAGCGTATGTGGATGCGTTAGGGCCCGATGCAGCTCCTGCACCGATTGGCCATCGACGTCGAGAGCCTCAAACCCGCAGGCTGCAAACTTTGCCGCCAGCGGTCCAGAATCTGAGACCTTCGCCGTCGTACCGTCCAACTGCATGCCGTTTGCATCGACGATACACACGAGGTTGGAAAGCTTGTAGTGCCCTGCAAAGGAGGCTGCCTCCCAGATGCTTCCCTCATTGCACTCCCCATCACCGACCAGGCAGAAGACCCGTACTTTTGGCTGTTTCTTGCGGAGAGCCAACGCCAATCCTGCAGCATAGCCTAAGCCCATACCGAGAGATCCTCCAGAAGTCTCAAGGCCTCGGCTCGGGTCCCGCTGCGGATGCTTGAAGAGGACCGCATCTTTTCCGAAGAGCCCGCGGTCAATGTCTTTCTGGCTGATAAAGCCTGCTTTGAGGAGCACGGGATACAGCCCGATCGCCGCGTGTGCCTTAGAGAGCACAAAGCGGTCACGCTGCTCCCACGGTGTTCCGTCGTGGCCGGTGTGCATGACATCCAAGAAGAGGGCCGCAAAGATCTCAGCGGCGCTCAACGCTCCACCGAAGTGGAAGGCGAGGTCGCGATAGCGATGGGCGGTGTTGACAACAGCTTGCCTGATATCGAGGGCTGCAAGGCGCAGTTCCTGTTCTTTCTCTTTTGAGAGACCCTCTTCTGCGGCAGGTTGCGGCATTGCGGCGTGCGGTACCTTTACCGGGCTGATTTCCTGCTGTGAGGCCACCCCGAACACGCCCTGTCCGCCACAGAGCCAGGTAAGGCTCCACTCGATCGGTACATGGTTGTCCAGGCTGATAACCTGCTCGAGGACTAGGACCGGTTCATCAGGTGCAATACCCAGGTAGCCCGCATGCTCACGCCCAGCCTTCTGAGCGGTACTTTTAATCTGTGAAGCAGCGATGGTATGACCCGAGCTTCTCTCCACCGCATCAAACAGCGATTCGTGCTCAAAGTCATGCGTCGACAGGTCAGGGCACGCGTTGAGATTTTCCCAGCTCTCCTGGCACACCACTGGGCGGTCCTGAACATATCTCACGCGGCGCATGAACAGCGCGGGGGTACGCTGAGCCAAACCTAAGGTTTTGGTCACCTCTGCTGGTGCCGGGAGGACCTCTTTGGTCAGCACGCGCGTCACAAAGTCATAGCCCTGCTCTTTCAGGGCACGGGCAAACGAAAGCGGGCGGGCGCTGGCGGGATGGGCGACGCCAGAGCGGGTCACAAACGTCCCTTTGCCTTTTCTCTGCACCAAAAGCCCCTCTTGCACCAATTGCGCCAAGGCACGGCGTACCGTGCCCCGAGAGACTCCATAGCACTCCTGGAGGGCATGCTCACTCATGATGCGACTGCCAGCAGGCCACTCCCCTGAGATGATCCGATCCTTCAGCACATGCGCAAGCAGTTCATGCAGCAATTGGCTCTCATTGCTTGCTCTCAACGTCGTTGAGGCTGTGCTGGATGGAGTCTGTTGATCAAAGGCGGGTACAGTGTGTGACTGTATTCCGATATTTTCTGTTTCCATACGAACACTCCCTTACCGGTTGGTCTCTCGAAGAGACAACTTATGGACAGGACAGGTTCTGTACAACTTGCAGAAAATGATAGCGTGAACACAGCTCCACGTGGGCCTCACGGCTAAAGTTCGCAATATCTCCGGCTTTGGGAAGTGCGCTCTATACACAATAGAAGCTGGTAGGGGCGGTGGGACTCGAACCCACAAGCTTTGCAGCGAGAGATTTTAAGTCTCTTGTGTATGCCAATTTCACCACGCCCCCACAGGCGCACTGCTTAAGAATAGCGCAAGTGTGCGCCTTGGGTGAAGCACAGACGAACAAAACGGCGGAATTTCTACAGCGACTGCAGCGTCGGAGCCCACTTGAGCGGTTCGGGTTTGCTTTGAGCCTCATCGAGGCAGACGAGCGAAAGTCCCCACAGAAGGTCCCGTTCGCTGACGCGGGCGGACTCAAAGCCGCCGCAGGAGAGCGCCTCGCTGATCGCGAGGGACCCGCCTAGGATCACCGGGGCTCGCTTTGCTTGCAGCCCTTTGATTTGGGCACGCTCTGCTACTGTCATTCCCGCCAACCGCTTGATCTGTTTTTCGATATCCCTACGGGTCAGCGTTGAGAGATGTACCCTCCGGCTGTCGTAAGGGTCAAGCGCTTCGCGCATTGCAACCAGGGACGTTGCGCTGCCGCCAACCAACACCGGTACCTGCGCACGCGGCAGGTATTTGCGCAACGTATCAACCGCGCCTCTGAAGGCCTGATCGCAGAAGTCACGCGCCCGTGAGATCGCCTCAGGGTCGGGGGCCTCCTCTGAAAGAAAGAGTTCAGTCAAACGACGCGCTCCTACCTGGGCGGAGATAACGTCAGCGACAGAAAGTTCGTGGTTGTGCGTATCGAGGCAGCCTTTCGAGAACTCTGTTGAGCCTCCCCCGGAATCGATTACAGCAATCTCCTGATCAGGGAAATCCTGAGCGACCCCGAGCAACGCCAGGCGCCCCTCAAGGGTACCGGGTATCACCGTGGGCGCTACCCCGGCTTGCTTCAGCGCATCCAAGAGTTCATCAGAGTTTGAAGCATCACGGGCCGCACTGGTCAGTGTACAAGCGATGGATTCTGCCTTATAGTTGCGAGCTTGAGCCACGTAGTCCTCGACGCAGGCACGCACCCGGTCAATCGCCGCCGGAGCCAGCTTGCTGATCTTCGCGACGCCTTCGCCCATATTGCAGATGTTAGAGAGCTTGACTAACAGCTGCGGGGGCTCCGCTCCAAGCTGCTCCACGACCGCCAGGCGCGCTGTCACGGTACCGATGTCTATGGCCGCGATTCTCATAGCCCTTCACTCCTGAAAGTGATACTGGAAGATAAAGTCCAAGATATCCGTTCCGATATTCGTCTGAGCGCGGGTTGCCTGACCGTCCGCCAGGGAATTATCCTGCACACTGTTGTCTGAAGCGTCTTGGCCTTGGGAGCCCTCAATCGCCACTGGGGTTTCCCCCTCCTGGACATAGCCACGCCGCCTGGCTTCGTCTTCGATGCCCTCTTCTGACTGCAGGTCCTCTACGTCTGCCTGCAGATCCTCATTGGAAGCAGATAACGCATCCAACTGTGCTTGGAGATCCTGATTCCGGCGCTGCGCGACATACCAACCCTGCAACGGCCCGTAGAGCGAAAGAGCTACCAGTGCGGCGATAATGAGGGCGACAAGCCCCTTGTGCTGAGAGGCAATCTCAGAAAATGACGGTGAGGATCTCCGATGGGTGCGTGACCGCGAGGCGCCTCTGGTATCCCGTCGTGTCCCGTCTTGAGTCTGCACCTGCATCGCGTGGTGCTGGGCAGCACGCTCACGCCGACGTGAGCGACGCTCAGCTACCTCAGGATCAACATCGCGGGCAGACGTCCGCTCACGGGGACGTCGGACAGACCTCGTGCGGTCACCTGACAGCCGAACTCCATGATTGTTGGGTCCCACAAAAACCGCGGGCCTCCAACCAACTATTTCCTTCTGTGTGCCACCCTCTGCTCTGAGCCGGGAGACCGCATTGCGATCACTGCGGCTTTGGGCTGACAGGTGCGGGAGCCTCATCGTGTTTGTATCCCCATTAAAACTCATAGCTGCCTGCTTCGTTTAGTGTTTGTCTACAGCCTGTGCCTACTTACTGTATATCAGGAACGGGTATGTGGAGATGATCTCCGCAAGCATTCTACGCGCTTGCCTCTTCGTCCTCGTCGTCTCCTCCGCCAATGTCTTCCAATATGCCCAAAGCGGCGGGGAGGAGGTCCTCACTTTCCTTGTGGAAGGGATAGCGGAGCAGTTTGCTTTTGGCGTAGTAGAGCGCGTGCTTTGCCCGTAAATCCCGCGCTTTGTTCCGTGGGACTTCGATGCCCTGAAAGACCAATCTGCCTGATATCAGCGAGATCGCCGAGATCCCCATGCGCTGTGCACGGATGCGGATCCGAGCCCGGTCGAAGAGGTTCTTTCCGGCTGTCGGGAGTGCCCCGAATCCATGTTCGGTATGCTCCTGCAGTTCGTCCACGACGCGCAGCTCCTGTGCGGAAGCCAACTGCCGGTAGATGAGGACACGTTTATCGATTGCCGGGACGTACTCCTCAGCCAGATAGAAGTCGGCCGGCAGATTGATCGTGATTTCGTCCTGATCCATCGAGGGCGCCTCTCCGCGCGCTTCGCTCACCGCCTCACCCAGCATCTGGGTGAAGAGGTCGAAACCCACCGAGGAAAGGTTGCCGTGCTGCTCGGCTCCCACCAGTGAACCTGCGCCACGGATCTCGAGGTCGCGCATTGCGACGCGCATGCCGCTTCCCAAATCTTGGTACTCATTGATCGCGGTCAGGCGGTCCTGTGCCTCAGGGGTGAGCGACACCGCTCCGGGGAACATGAAGTAGGCGTACGCCTGCGTTCCGCCACGGCCCACGCGACCCTTCAGCTGATAGAGCTGAGCCAATCCTAAGCGCTGTGAGTCCTCGATGATCAGAGTGTTGGTGTGGGGATTATCGATGCCGGACTCGATGATCGTGGTTGAGACAAGCACGTCAATCTCGTGCTCCTCAAAGCGCATCATAACATCCTCAACCTCACGGGGGCTCATCTTTCCGTGCGCTACACCGATGCGCGCTTCCGGCACCGCCTGGCGCACGCGCTCGACCGCATCGTCGATCGTCTGCACACGGTTCGAGACATAGTACACCTGTCCCTTGCGCTGGATCTCACGCCTGATCGCCGCACTCACCACATCAGGGTCCCACTCAGAGACGCTCACTTTGACCGGCTTTCTTCCCAGTGGCGGCGTCATGATCAGCGACATGTCGCGCACCCCACTCATCGCCATCTGCATCGTGCGCGGGATCGGGGTAGCGGTGAGGGTCAGCACATCGACCTGCTCACGGAGATTCTTGAGCTGCTCCTTTGCCTGCACGCCGAAGCGTTGCTCCTCGTCGATAATGACCAATCCCAGATCGTGGGGGTTCACATCGTTGGAGAGTAGGCGGTGCGTTCCGAGCAGCACGTCCACCGATCCGTCCTCAAAGCCTTTCAGAGTCTTTCTCTGCTGGGCCGGCGTGACAAACCGGCTCAGGACCTTGACTGTGAGGTCAAAGGGCGTGAAGCGCTCGTAGAAGGTCTGGAAGTGCTGCTCAGCCAGGATCGTCGTCGGACAGAGGACCATGACCTGCTTCTTGTAGGTGCAGCACTTGAAGGCCGCGCGCAGCGCGACCTCGGTCTTCCCGAACCCCACGTCCCCACATAGAAGACGGTCCATCGGTTTGGGGGATTCCATGTCCGCTTTGATGTCCTGGATCGCTGACTTCTGATCCGGCGTCAGCTCATAGGGGAAGCTTGACTCCATCTCTTCCTGGGCCGGAGTATCGGGACCGAAAGCGAATCCAGCAACCGAGGCACGGCGGGTGTAGAGATCGACCAAGTCGAAGGCCAGCTTTTTGGCACTCTTGCGCGCCTTACCAGTCGCCCGTGACCAGTCAGCGGTGTTGAGCCGGGTGAGCCGTGGGGCTTCCCCGTCGGGTCCCACATAGCGAGTGATGCGGTCTACCTGCTCGAGCGGCACGTAGAGCTTGTCCCCTCCGGCGTACTGCAAGAGGAAATAGTCGCGCATCTTGCCCGCAACTTCCTGACGCACGATCTTGCTGAAGAGGGCGATACCGTGCGTCGCATGGACGACGTAGTCGCCCGGCTTAAATGGGAAGGTCACGCTCGTCGGGTCGATCCGGCGCACGCGGTGATGGTGCTTGGCCATATGGGCCGTCAGGTCGGAGATCGAAAGCACGCCCAACTTGGCGGTGGGAATAATGATGCCCGCCGGGACCGGCGCGTCAAAGAAGGTGACTTCAGCTTCCGGCAGCGGCACCACATCGGTGTTCGCCATGGGATCCAGGACAGGAACTCTGTTCTTCGGATCGGCGCCCAAAGACTCGATAAAGGGGATGGATTCGTCGTTGAAGGTAAGTTCCAACGCTTCGCGTGCCCCACGGTCAGGCACCGCGAAGATCACCGACATCTTATCGTTGAGCATCTGGCGCACTGAGCCTATGAGCTTCGTGTCTGATCCCGCGATATTGGGATGATGGACTCGAAGCGTAGCACTCAAGCGTGTCTTCTGCTGCAGGATCGAAGCAAAGGACAGGCGCTGCTGCTTGCCGAAGTCCATCTCACGCGGAGCCGTATACAGCCCCTCGATATGCTCGCCCGCACTCTGCGCGGCGGAGGTGATATCGTCGAAGGCTCGCTGACAGTTATCGAAGAGCGCCCGCGGCTCAGCGAGGCACACCAAGGTGTCGGTCGCGATGAACTCCAAAGGAGAGGCAGATCCCCCATAGAGCACCGGCATATAGCAGTCAAGCGCAGGGGCGCTCGAGGCCTGCTTGATCAGCTCAAGATCCTCCGCCACCTTCGTATTCATCTGCGCCTGCGCATAGAGCTTCTCAGTGGCGCGGGCGATGCGCTTAGGCGAGTACGCCATCTCCCGACACGGCAGGATCGTGACCTCTTTGAGCTCACCAATCGTCTGACCGGTTGAAGGCACCATGCGACGGATGCGGTCAATCTCATCCCCGAAGAACTCCAGGCGCACCGGCGAAGTCGCCTGAGCGGGATGGACATCGACGCTGTCCCCATGCACGTAGAATTCACCTGGGGCATCCACATCGCGCTCCTGCGCGTAGCCCATACCGACCAGCAAGGGTGAGACCTCTTCGAGAGGTACCACGTCGCCCACCTTAAAGGTGCTCGAAGCGAAGTAGCCTGAGCCTTTAGGCGGCACGCGGCGCATCAGGGCACTCGCGCTTGCCACCACGACGCAGGGCTTGCCTTCGGAGAGCGCGTCAACCGCTTGGCAACGTTTGCCAATCAGCGCCATGTCCGGCGCTCTGTCAGACCAGGGATAGTCCGGGCGCTCGGGGTAGCGCAGCACGTTTTCCATACCGAGCCAAGCGGCGAGGGCGTGGGCACTGCGCTCCGCGGATTCCTCCCCTGAAACAACTAAGAGCGTAGGGCGGGGACTGCGCGACCAGAGAGCAGCTAAGACCAAAGGTCGGGCGCTCTGTCCGACCGAGAGGGTCACGTCGTTTCCGTGATCAAAATCCGGCAAGATTTTGCGCAGTTCAGGAGCCGTATAGAGCTTTCTCGCCACACGGTTAATAAACATAGAGAAGAATTACCTCACTTAAGGGTTCCATAGATATTCTAGAGCCGGATTCTCACGGCCGACAGGGGCACGAGAGCCACAAGCCTTTCGGTTTGTGGCTCCATACCAAACAGTCACTGTTCGTCCGATGGTGCGCCTTCGCGCTTGTGTGTCGAACGCCCCGATGCTTCGATCAACTCAGTCAGATGATCTTTGGCACCGTCAATCTGTTCCCAGGTAGCTTGCCATGCCCAGTTGCCTTCGGCGACACCCGGCACATTCATACGCGCGTCATCGCCGAGCCCCAAGACATCCTGCAGGGGCATGATCGCGACCGGAGCGTCACTCTTGAGTACCCGCTCAGTCAGCTGAGCGGTCAGCTCATCGGCATCCGCATCTGGAAAGCAGGTGGTGACCCAGCCCCTGAGCGTCTGCGTGTCGTGGGTGCCAGTGTAGCTGATCTTGTGGTGCGCTGGAGTGTAGCCCTGCCGCACGTCCTCATCGCTGAACTGGATAACGTCGATACCGGCAAATCCGGTGCGGGCGAGCAGTGCTCTCACCGCAGGGGTTATATTCCCCAAATCCTCCGCGATAGCACTGAGCGGCCCGTATTTTTTGCAGTAGCGGATAAACAGATCCGCTCCCGGGCCATACTTCCACTGCCCTTCGGTAGCGGATTTACCCTCTGCGATCGTGTAGTAGGACGAGAATCCCAGGAAGTGATCAAGCCGTACGTAATCGTAGAGCCTGCTTGCATGGTGCAGGCGGTTGAGCCACCAGGCGTAGTTGTCTTCTTTCAGCTTCTGCCAGTTGTAGCAGGGGTTGCCCCAGACCTGCCCTTCCTGACTGAACTGATCAGGTGGGCAGCCGGAGATCTCCGCGGCATAGCCGTCCTCATCCAACATGAAGTACTCAGGGTGGCTCCACACGTCGGAGGAGTCGAGCGAGACGTACATCGGCATGTCACCGATGATGGAGATGCCTTTACTGTTGGCATAGCGGTGGAGATCCCCCCACTCACGGGAGAAGATGTACTGGCGCTTCCTGTGTTTTGCCACCTCGGCTTTGAGCTTCGGATCGTGCTCAAGCTCCGGATCATAGGTGCGCCACTTCTTAGGCCACTTCTGCCAGGGAAGCTCTCTGCACAGGTGTTTGATTGCCCTGAAGAGCGCATAGGGCGTGAGCCAGACTTCCTCACGCTTGCAGAAGTCCCTGAAGCCGGGGTCAAGGCAGCTGATACGCTCAGCCTGCTTCTTAAGCTCCTTCTCCCCGCCTTCAACCAGCGCGGTGTTGCCCGCAAAGGCGGAAAGTCCCGCATACGAGCTCCCGTATTGATCACAGGGACTCACCGGCAAGACTTGCCAATAGCGCACCCCCGTGTCGGCGAGGTAGTCGACGAAGCGCCGTGCATTTTTGCCGAGCGTGCCCTGGTGCCCCGCTTTGTTGGGAAGCGAGGTGATGTGGCACAGGACACCGGCGCCGGGCTCAAGCGGCTTTGCCAGCGTCGAGGCTTTACGGAAATAGAGGACCACGGTGCCCAGCGGCCACATGCCGACCTGGACTTTGCCGTCCTTTACCTCGACGTTCTTGCCGCTCACGACGTCATCGACGAGGTCGTAGCGCATATCGACGGTGAAGTCCGCACGCTCGCTCAGGCTTGCGTTGACGAGGACCATCACGCAGCAGTCGTCGTTGTAGCGGGTGTAGCCGAAGACGTTGTCGTTGATTGCGAAGGGCTTGAAGTCACCGCTCGTGAGAACCGGGAGCGTCTTGCGCAGGCCGATCGCGTTGCGGTAGATGTTGAAGCAGTCCCGATCGATGCGATCCCAGGGGAAGGTCCCACGGTTGTACGGATCGGTATAGCCCTGGCAGCCTGCCTCATCTCCGTAGTAGACGCTCGGCACACCCGGCATCGTCATCTGCATCAACGCCGCAGCCCACAGGCGACTCTTCGCTAGGCTCAGCTGACCGTCGCTGAGACGGAAGTTGAACTTCGCATTGTCGTCCATCGAATCCGGGTTCGGCGCCCCACCCAAAAGCGTGAGTACACGCGACCGATCATGGCTTCCGAGCAGATTCAGGGCGCCGTAGAAAGCGTCGTGTGGATAGTTTTCGAACAGCTGCTCAAAACGCTGCACGGTCTCCGGGGCACCGACCTTGTTCAGCAGGAAGTCGAGCACCGCTCCCCTGAAGGGATAGTTCATTGTGGAGTCAAGCTCGTTACCTAAGAGGTAGTGGCGCTGATATCCATAGGAGATCTTATTGGAGGCATCCTCCCAAACCTCGCCGATCACGCAGGCGTCAGATTTTTCAGCTCTAGCCGCGCTGTAGATGTCCTGGATGAAGGATTCCGGCAACTCGTCGGCGACATCGAGCCGCCATCCCCGGGCGCCGAGGCGCATCCAGTGGCGGACTACGCCGTCTTTGCCGCAGATCAGCTCATGGTAGCCGGGGTCTTTTTCATTGACGTCAGGCAGATCCCCGTTGCCCCACCAGCTGGCATAGTTGCCGTTCTCATCGAACTGGTACCAGCTGCGGTAGGGGGAGTCAGCGCTCTGGTAGGCGCCGACATCCGGGTAGTTGCCGTACTTATTGAAATAGACCGAGTCGCAGCCGGTGTGGTTGAATACGCCATCCAGCATGATCGAGATGCCGTATCTGGCAGCCTCGGAGCACAGACGCTCGAAGCTCTCATCGTCGCCCAGCAATGGGTCGATCTTCATAAAGTTCGCGGTGTCATAGCGGTGGTTGGATGAGGCCTCAAAGATCGGGTTGATGTAGAGAACCGTGATACCGAGCGCCGCCAGGTAGTCGAGCTTCTCGGTGATGCCTTCCAAGGTACCCCCATAGAAATCCCAACTGGTGACACGCCCATCCCCATCTTTTTGATAGCGGACCGGTTGGTTCCAATCCTCGACAAGATAGTGGCCGGGGCCTTTGCGGTCCTTACAGTCCTCGACGAGTCCCTTCTGGACACGCGCCTTCCAATCCTTCCCGCGGTTAAACCGGTCCGGGAAAATCTGGTAGACAATTCCGTTTAACCACCACTTTGGTCTGACCTGCCGGGTCAGATACACCGTTACCTGCCAGCTGGAAGGTTCATGCCCATAGAGTATGCCTTCTCCAGTTGTAGCGTTATTGAGCGTGCCGTAATAGCACGTCCCACCATCTCCGGCTTTGATTTTGAAGTAATACCAAAGAAGCTCCGGCGTATCAGGAGTGATCGTGCCAGTGAAATGCAGGCGATCGCCCTCCTGATGTCTATCCATATCAATCAGCGTCTCTCCGCGCTCGTCGACCCAGGTACGGATCTGGGCTGTGGCGTTGGGGTCATCCCAAATGTCTAGAGACAAGTAAACGGTGCTGCCCACAGGGACAGCACCGACAGGATTGCGGAAATACGCATTAGAGCTCGTGTGTTGAACGCGCAAACTGACTCAACTTTCTCTCCGAATGAATTCCGGAAAATATTTTACCTCTATACTTCCGGGTGGAGACTATGATACAAGCCTACATAGTCATTTGCAGCTCTTCTCCAACTAAAATCTTGAGTCATGGCTTGATATTGGAGTTTCTTCCACGCGTCTTGGTCAGTCCAGAATACCTCGCAGGCGTCCATTAGGGCTCCCACCATCTCATCGCCGTTGATATTGGCGAAGCTGAAGCCGGTTCCTTCGCCCGTGTATTTGTTGTACGGCTTCACGGTATCCTTAAGGCCGCCAGTCTCACGGACAACCGGCAGGGTGCCGTAACGCATTGCGATCATCTGAGAGAGGCCACAGGGCTCAAACTCAGAAGGCATCAGGAAGAGATCCGCACCTGCATACATGCGGTGGCTCAACGCGCTGTCGAAGGTGATACGGGCAGACATCATGTCGCCGTACTTCCAATCGAAGTACTTGAACGAATCTTCGAGATCCTTGTCGCCGGTGCCGAGGACGGCGATCTGGACACTGCGGCTCATCAGGTAGTCCATTGCGTACCGGACCAACCCGATGCCCTTCTGCTCGGTCAGACGGCCGACCATCGCGACCAGAGGCCGCAACGGATCCTGTCTGAGGCCGAGCTCCTCCTGCAGCGCACGTTTGCACTCCGCTTTGCCGCTCATATCGTAGATAGAGTAGTAGGCGGCGATCTGCGAATCGCTGGAGGGGTTCCAGGCCTGGGTATCGATACCGTTGAGAATGCCGGAGAGCACATTGGACCTTCTGCGAAATATACCGTCAAGGCCTTCGCCGTAGAACGGCATCTGCAGCTCGCAAGCGTAGGTCGGGCTCACCGTCGTGAGCCTGTCTGCGTAGCACAGCGCGCCCTTCATAAAGTTGATCGAGTCGCGGTCGCAGTAGAGCTGATCTGCCGCAGCCGGGATACCGCCGAGCCCTAGGACATCGTTGAGCATCCGGTTGGAGAACTGGCCCTGGAACTTCGCATTGTGGACGGTGAAGACCGTCTTGATGTTGTCGTAGTTCCCGACCCCATGGTAGAACTCACACAGGAAGACCGGGGCTAACGCAGTCTGCCAGTCATTGCAGTGCAGGATGTCGATGTTGTTGAGCTCAGGGACGTACTGCAGGCACTCGAGGATCGCCTTGGAGAAGAACGCGAAGCGCTCCCCGTCGTCAAAGTATCCGTAGATACCGTCGCGCTTGAAATATCCCTCATTGTCAACGAAGTAGATGTCCACACCGTTGTAGGCGAGTTTATCGATGCCACACCAGACGTTCCTCCAGCTCAGCGGCACGTAGAACTCACAGATGTGCTGCATATTGTATTTGTACTCATCCGGGATGCGAGAGTACTTCGGCATGATCACCGACACATTGCATCCGGCGTCCTTGAGGGCCCGCGGAAGTGAG
This sequence comes from Atopobium sp. oral taxon 416, assembly GCF_018128285.1. Lineage (NCBI taxonomy): Bacteria > Bacillati > Actinomycetota > Coriobacteriia > Coriobacteriales > Atopobiaceae > Atopobium > Atopobium sp. oral taxon 416. The sequence continues at coordinate 124,304 of NZ_CP072380.1, read as the reverse complement.
CCTGCCACATCCGCCAATCCGCCTGTCTTCACAAACGGAACAACCTCGGAAGAGGCAAAGAGTACATTGAGTTGTCTTGAATCACCCATCTTATCTTCCATTTGTTTTGAGAACGTATCGCTTACGCCTACTTGTTGTTCTAGTCGTTGCCTTTTGGAAGCACCAACACCGATTCAGGCGTACCGCGCATCTCAGTGCCCTCAGCGATATCGTTGCTGCGGTCGATGATCGCGTTCTCAATGTGGGCGCCAGCTCCAACATGGACGCTGCGGACCAGGATCGCATTGGTGACGGAAGCTCCCGGCTCAATGACGCAGGCGCGGCCGATGATTGAGTTCTTGATGGTACCGTAGATCTTGGAGCCTGAGGAAACCAGGCAGTTGGAGACATGGGCATCCGGCTCATACTTGGCCGGCGTGGTGTCGTGCGCCTTTGTCATGACCGGATAGTCCGGCTGGAAGAGTTGTTTGGAGACCTTCGGGTCAAGCAGTTCCATGGAGCGCTTGAAGTAAGCCGCCTTTGAGAAGATCGGGGCGACGTAGCCCTGATACTCGTGGAGCTTACTATCGACCATGGAGAGGTCCTGCGTCATTGCCTCGAACAGATCGAGGTGATCGACGTTCTTGTACCAGTCGAGGAGCTCTCTCAAGACCGGTCCGTTCACGACGGCCAGGTCCATAAAGGCGGTCTCACCGAAGGCGCAGCCGCTCTTGAGACCGGCGAAGTTTCCGTCGTCGTCGGTCACGATTGCGTTGACGTCCTTGGAATCCTCGATGGAGCGGTAGGCCACCAGGGTGATGTCAGCGCCGGAGTCAATGTGTGACTTCACGAGCTCGTTCAAGTCGGTCGTATAGGCGAAGTTGCAGCTTGAAAGGATCACATAGTCGGCGTTGGAACGCTCGAAGAACTCACGGTTCGACTCAAAATCACGGATGAGGAAGCGACCTCCTACGCCGATACGGCTGGTGCCGAAGGAGGAACCCGGAAGCGGGAAGAGGCCGCCGTTCTTGCGGTCAAGCCCCCAGTCCTTGCCTGCGCCGACGTGGTCAATGATGGGACGATAGTTATCCGGCATAATGAGACCGACCGTACGGATACCGGCATTCACCATGTTGGACAGCGTAAAGTCCAGCATGCGATATCTGCCAAGGAACGGGACGGCGGCAACCGGCCGAATGCCCTCTACGAATGGGCTCGGATTTTTGACTGAATAATTGGAAGTGATTAAACCAACTACCTTAGGCACGGTTACTCCTCCTTTCCACATACAGCATCGTTTCCGGCGACTGCTGTATCTTCGTCACTACTACCGAAATCGGTGTCCTCTTTGACAACCGCACGCTCGCCGAGGATCGCGTTCACGACCTGCGCACCACGCTCAACGCGGGCATTCGGGAGCAGGACTGAGTCCTGCACCACCGCGTGTGGCCCAATATAGACACCGCTTGAAAGCACTGAATGCTTCGCTGCTCCGTAGATCTGGCAGCCATTGTCCACGATGCAGTCATCGATGGAGCCGTCGGAACCGACGTAGTGCGGCGGCATCGGGACGGTGTTGGACATAATCGGGGAAGCCTGATCGTACAGATCGAAGGCTGGCTCAGAGCCCAGAAGCTCCATGTTCGTCTCGTGGAAGGAGGCGATGGTGCCCACGTCACGCCAGAAGCCCTCGAAGCGGTAGGTATACAGGCGCTTGCCCTCGTTTAAGAGCTTCGGGATGATGTCCTTGCCGAAGTCATGCGAGGAGTTTGGATCCTTTGCATCCTCTTTTAAGGTCTCAACCAACAGGTCCTTGTTGAAGATGTAGATGCCCATGGAGGCCAGGTTGGAATCCGGATGCGCCGGCTTCTCGGTGAACTTCAGGATGCGCTCATCGTCGTCAGTCGTAAGGATACCGAAACGCGGAGCCTCTTCCCAGGCTACCGGCATAACGGCGATCGTCAGATCGGCGTTATGGCGCTTGTGGTTCTCAAGCATATCGTTGTAATCCATGCGATAGAGCTGGTCGCCAGAGAGGATCAGCACGTAGTCAGGATCGTTGTGTTCGATGTAACCGAGGTTCTGCGTCACTGCATCTGCGGTGCCCTCGTACCACGCGCCACCTGACTGGGTCGCGAACGGTGGAAGGATGGATACGCCGCCGTTTCTGACGTCGAGATTCCATGCCTCACCGGATCCGATGTAGGAGTGCAACAGATAGGGGCGATACTGGGTCAAGACACCGACTGTCGTGATACCGGAATTGGCGCAGTTGGACAGCGCGAAGTCGATGATGCGGAACTTTCCGCCAAACGAAACAGCAGGTTTAGCGACCTCTTTGGTCAAAGCCTTGAGCCTGGAACCCTGCCCGCCAGCAAGAAGCATAGCTAAGCATTCATTTTTCTTACTCATGCTGACTTCTCCCCTTTCAGCTTTACTCAGCACTTTTCAGTGCATGGAAAAACATTACTCCTCAATATCTATATGCCATATATCGCGCGCATATTCCCGGATAGTACGGTCAGAAGAGAAATATCCGGCCTTAGCGGTATTGTGGAGGGCCGCACGGTTCCATTTGATCGTGTCTGGATAATCGTTGGAAAGCTCTTCCCACGCATCCACATAGGAGTGGAAATCCTTCAGGACAAGGTCGGGGTCGTTGTTGACCATCAAGTAGTCATGGATGCTCTCGAAGTTGCCGGAGAGGTGGCTGAGCGTGCCATCGACCAGCTCGTCGACTACCCTGCCCAACCGGTTACGGTCTGCGTTGTACTCATCCCACGCATAGTAACCGGAAGCCCTCAGGTCGTTCACTTCCTCAGTTCTGAGACCGAAGATCTTGATGTTCTCGTCTCCTACCAGTTTTGCGATCTCGATGTTCGCGCCGTCATAGGTCCCAAGCGTAATCGCACCATTGTACATGAGCTTCATGTTTGAGGTACCGGAAGCTTCGGTGCCAGCGGTGGAGATCTGCTCTGAGATATCAGCGGCCGGGTAGATCAGCTGTGCATTGGAAACCGCAAAATTTGGCACAAATGCAACCTGGATAGTGTCGTTCACACGATCGTCGTGGTTGATCACATCTGCGACGGAATTGATAAGACGGATAACCTCCTTTGCAAAATCGTAGCTCTGTGCTGCTTTACCTGAGAATATGAACGACGTCGGTTGCGGCTTATAGTCCGGATCATTCAGCAGGCGGTTGTAGATGTCAAGCACCTTGAAGATGTTCAAAAGCTGGCGCTTGTAGGCATGGAACCGCTTGACCTGTACATCGAAGATGCTGTTTGGGTCGAGCTTCACGTCGATGGTCTTGGCGATGTAGTTCGACAGGCGCACCTTCATCGCTTGCTTTGCTTCATGGACCTGCTTCAGGAAGCCCTCGTCCTGCTCATAGGGGATCAGCTTCTCGAGCTCGTTGGCATCAGCCATCCACGTGTCACCGATCGCATCGGTGATCAGCTTTGAGTAGGCCGGGTTGGCCTCACCCAGGAACCGGCGGTGTGATACGCCGTTGGTCTTGTTGTTGAACTTCTCCGGGTTCAGATCATAGAAGTCCTTCAGCGTCGAGGTCTCCAGGATCTCGGTGTGGAGCGCGGAGACGCCGTTGACAGAATACGAGCAGATGACGGACAGGTTCGCCATCCGGCACTGGCCATCCCACAGGATCGAGGTGCGCTGGAGCTGGTCTTTCCAGTTCGGCGCGTCGTGCGGGAAACTCTCACGGTAGCGGTGGTCGATCTCCTCGATGAACATGTAGGTACGCGGAACCTGAGCGCGCAGCATGCTGATCGGCCACTTCTCGAGCGCCTCAGGCATGATCGTGTGGTTGGTATAGGACACGGTGTGGGTCACAATATCCCACGCGCTGTCCCAGTCGAGCCCCTTTTCGTCGACGAGGATACGCATGAGCTCAGGCCCGCACAGTGCAGGGTGTGTATCGTTCGTGTGGATGCGTACGTGGTCGGGCAGGTCCTTCCAGGCATCCCCATATTGCTTCTCATAGTATCTGAGGATCGACTGAATGCCTGCGGAGACGAACAGGTACTCCTGCTTTAAGCGCAGCAGGCGTCCGTGCTCTCCCGCATCGTTCGGATACAGGATCGTCGAGATAGCCTCGACATCCGAGCGGGACTTGAAGGCCTTGGCATAGTCGCCGGCGTTGAAGGCGTCCAGATCGAAGTCAGGCGTGTGCGGCTTTGCGCCCCAGATACGGAGCTTGTTGACGGTCTTTCCGCCGTAGCCCACGATCGGCACATCGTACGGCACCGCGTCGACCTTCTGTCCGCCTTCCCAGGTGTACCAGTAGTGGCCACCCTCCTGGTGGCGGATAACCTCACCGCCGAAGCGCACAACGATCTTGCTCTCCAGCTTCCTGACCTCCCAGGGGAAGCCGTACTGCAGCCAGTTGTCAGTCTCCTCAACCTGTCGGCCGCCGACAATCTCCTGACGGAAAAGACCATAGTGGTAGCGCATACCGTTGCCGTTGCCATAGATCCCCAGGGCAGCCATGGAGTCAAGCAGGCATGCTGCCAGACGTCCTAAGCCGCCGTTGCCGAGACCCGGGTCAGCTTCCTTTGAGCACAGCGTCTCAAGGTCTGTCCCCATATCTTTCAGGGCATCCTCAACAAAGCCGCGGATTCCGAAATTGATCAGATAGTTGTCCAGGAGCGGGCCAAGCAAAAACTCGAGGGAGAAATAGTACACCTGCTTCGTGGCCTTCTCACAGCAGCTACCCTCAATGTGGCGCGCCTTCTGCGAGATGAGACGAGCTAAGCACAGGAAGCGCTCGCGATCGGTGCACTCCTCAAACGTGCGTGACCGCTCGGTCTGACACATATCCCGCAGCTGATCAATGAAATCCTGCTTGCTCTTAAACAGCGTGTTTACAGGCTCTTTAGGAGCTTTGTTGCTTTTGAAGAGATTTGCCATAACTACCTTTCTTCTATACCAGCGCAGCTTAAGCCTTACTGCCTTTGCTGGGGCGCGCGGTCTTGGGTGATTTCGTCTTGGAAGACTTTTTTGTGCCAGCCGTACCCGCTGCACTTCTTGTCTTCCTTGTTGAGGATACACCAGAGCGCGTCGAAGATTCAGTCTGCTTTTTCGTTGAGGTAGTTTTTGTCGCTGTGGTCTTCTGCTTTCTTGCAGCTCTCGCTGCGGTTCCGGCCCTTTTGGCCGCTGTTTTCCTGACAGTTTTTTTGGGCTTCGGGAGGTCACCAGTGCGCTTCAGCACGATACCGCCGAGTGCCGGAACACGCAGGACCATTGAGTTGTCCTGCCCGTTCCAGGGCTCATCCTCAGATTTGAGCTTGCCGGTGTTGTGGATGCCGGAGCCGCCATACTTCTCCGCATCGCTCGTAAAGATCTCCTTGTAGATGCCGGAGCGCGGGACGCCGATGCGGAAGTCCTCATGCGCTGCGACGTCGAAGTTGATAACGATAACGAGGTCGTCCTTCGGGTCGTCACCTCTGCGGATGAAGGAGATGAGCGACTGTTTGTCGTCGTCCGCGTCGATCCACTCAAAGCCTGCGGAGTCATAGTTGCGCTGATACAGCGCAGGCTCGCTCGTGAACAGATGGTTGAGTGCCGCGATGAAGACCTGCTGCTTTCTGTGCGCCTCGTGCTGCTCAGTCAGGAAGTACTGGATGCCCTCATACTCACGCCACTCGATCCACTGGGCGATCTCGTTACCCATGAAGTTGAGCTTGCCGCCCGGATGGGTCATCTGGTAGAGCGCCAGGGCACGCATACCGGCAAACTGGCGCCAGTAGTCTCCCGGCATCCTGCCGATCAGTGAACACTTGCCATGCACGACCTCGTCATGCGAGAGCGGCAAAATGAAGTTCTCGTTGAAGGTGTACATGATCGAGAACGTCAGCATCCGGTGGTTCTTTGGACGGTACGGGAAGTCGGTCTGGCAGTAGTGCAGGGTGTCGTTCATCCAGCCCATATCCCACTTGAAGTTGAAGCCTAAGCCTCCGACCTCAGGCGGATAGGTGACGAGCGGCCAGGCCGTGGACTCCTCGGCGATCATCATAACGTCAGGATAGTAGCGTCCCACCGCGGAGTTGGTCTTACGGATGAAGTCAGAAGCCTGCAGGTCCTCCTCGGTGCCCTTTGAGTTGTAGCGCTTCTGCGCCGGGTCATCGATACCGAAGTTCATGTAGAGCATGGAGCTCACGCCATCCATGCGCAGGCCGTCCGCATGGTATTCAGCGATCCAATAGAGCGCGTTGGAGATCAGGAAGGTCCTGACTTCACCGCGGCCCAGATTGAACTTGTAGGTACCCCAGTTGGGGTGCTCCTTCTCCTCATACAGCTTCTGGCCGTTGAAGCGTCCCAAGCCGTGGGCGTCCTTGCAGAAGCCACCAGGAACCCAGTCGAGGATCACGCCGATGCCCGCATGGTGGCAGGCGTCGACAAAGTGCATGAACTCCGTCGGGGAGCCATAGCGTGAAGTCGGGGCATAGTAGCCGGTGACCTGGTAGCCCCAGGAGCCATCGAACGGGTGCTCCATCACCGGGAGCAGCTCAATGTGGGTGTATCCCATCTTCTTGACGTAGTCTACGAGCTCGACCGAGAGCTCGTCGTAGGTCAGATATGACCCGCCAGCGGTCTCGCCCTCAGGCGGCTGCGTATGGTTACCCTCAAGTCCATCATCGTGGCGCTTCCAGGAGCCCAGATGGACTTCAAAGATGTTGAGCGGCTCTTTGAGCATGACGCGCTTGTGGCGCCGCTTCATCCAGGTGTCGTCTTTCCAGGTATAGGTGCTGATATCGGTCGTCACCGAGGCGGTGTTGGGTGGGCACTGCGCATGGAAGGCATACGGGTCCGCTTTATGGATGAGCTCTGCCCCTTGCTGCGGCTCAATCGCGTATTTATAGCACTGATCCTGATGTACTCCTGGGATAAAGCCGGTCCAAACTCCACCGGTCTTCGTCTCATAGAGGTGGTCGGCGTTAGGATCCCAATTGTTGAATTCTCCGACGACGGAGACGGAAACAACGTCGGGGCACCATACCGCAAAATTGTAGCCATCCTGCCCATCTTGAGTAGCGGGGTGCACCCCCAACTTGTCATAGCTGCGATACCAGTTTCCCTGAGCCATCAGATACAAGTCATCCGAGCTGATCACATATGTCGGATCCTTTGTCTCAAGAGCCATAAACCCTCCTCATTTTCGAGAGCCTCGATTTATCTTACGTCTCTTTGACGCCCTCGCCGCGCAGATGTTGCCCGAGCGGAGGGTAACGAGACTTCTAAACGGGTATAGTGAGCCTGTGTCACCGTATCTTATTTAGAAGATAAACTACCATACTCCCGTTTATCAGAAGGAGTAAATTATGTCTAAGGAGTCATTCGCCGTTAAGCGTGCGAGAGCGATCGAAGTTTGCCATCGCATGCAGGCTCTCTACGGGGATGTCAGGAGTGCACTCCAGTACACGGATCCCTACACGCTGTTGATCTGTGTCATGCTTTCCGCGCAGTCAACCGACGCCTCCGTCAACAAAGTGACCCCCGAATTCTTTAGGCGTTGGCCCGATCCCGCCTCCTTAGCGCCAGCCGATCCCGCTGAGGTGGGGACGGTCATCCGCTCTATCGGATTCTGGCGCACAAAAGCTGAGCACTGCGTTGAGACGGCCCAGATCCTGGTTTCCGACTACAACGAGCAGGTCCCCCACACGATGGAGGAACTCACGTCACTTCCGGGCGTCGGCAGAAAAACCGCCAACATCGTCTTGAACAGAGCCTTCCACATTACCGAGGGTATCGCGGTCGACACCCACGTCTTCCGTATCGCAACGCGCCTAGGGTTCACCAAAGCCTCGACGCCACTGGCAGCAGAGCAGGATCTGCTGAAGCTCATCCCTCAGGAGCTCTGGAGCCCCGTCAATGAGCAGTGGATCCACTTCGGGCGTGAAACTTGCAGCTCGCAGCACCCGCACTGTGACGGGTGTCCCCTGGCGGATCTATGCCCCTCGTTTGGCAATCCCGACCGGTTCCGCAAGCACGGCAAGCACGCCTCAAAGAAAACGGCATCTCGCTCGCGCAAGCGAAATGCCGTAAACCAGCACTAGGTTGTGTCGCCTGATCGGTTACGCCTTTGCCAGCGCCTGGTCGAGGTCGGCGATAATGTCGTCGATGTTCTCGATTCCGATGGAAAGGCGGATCAGATCCTCTGAGAGGTGCGCCTCCTTCAGCTGCTCAGGGGTCAGCTGAGAGTGCGTGGTGGAAGCCGGATGGATGATCAGGGACTTTGCGTCACCGACGTTAGCCAGGTGTGTGAAGAGTTTCACGTTGTTCACCACATTGAGGCCTGCCTGACGGCCGCCCCTGACGCCGAAGACGACAACGCCACCGTACCCATGATGCAGGAGCCGCTTCGCAATATCGTGGGTAGGATCATCTTCCAGGCCGGGATAGCGGACCCAGCTGACCTTCGGACTGTCCTTCAGATACTTTGCCACTGCGAGCGCGTTTTCACTTTGGCGCTGAACGCGCAGCGAGAGGGTCTCTGCACCGAGCGCGATGACCTGCGCCGCATACGGGGAGAGCGTCGGGCCGAAGTCACGCAGCTTGTTGGCAAGCACACGCGTCGAGAACGGATTCTTCGGGGCCGCATCGGCAAAGACCATATCGTGGTAGGACGGGTCCGGTCCGGCGATCGTCGGATACTTGTCCGCCTGGGCCTTCCAATCGTAGCTGCCTGCGTCGATGACTGCGCCGCCGAGGGCTGCACCGTGTCCGCCGATCCACTTGGTCAAAGACTCGATCACAACCGCCGCCCCGTCCTCTGCCGGGCGATACAGGTACGGCGTCGCAAAGGTGTTGTCGACGAATACCGGCACCTTGGACGGCAGCGAGTTCGCGGCCTCAACGAGCGCCGGGACATCCGCGACGTCGACCAACGGGTTGCCGATTGTCTCGACGTACCAGAGCTTCGTCTTCTCATCCGTCGCCTTAACGAACGCGTCGATATCGTTATTGTCGACGATTGTCGTGTTGACGCCAAGATCGTGCAGCGTGTGCAGGAAGATATTCCAGGTGCCACCGTACAGCGAGCTCGACGCGACGATTTCATCACCCGCGTCGACGATGTTGGTGAGGGCCAGGATCTCTGCCGCGTGTCCGGAGGCAACCGCGACTGCACCGGTGCCGCCTTCGAGCGCTGCAATACGCGCGGCAAGCGCGTCGGTGGTGGTATTGGTCAGACGGCCATAGACGTTGCCCGGCTTGGTCAGTGCGAACTTTGCGGCGCCGTCAGCAGCATCGTCGAACTGGAAAGCTGCAGAGGCGTAGATCGGGAGGGCTGAGGAACCGGTGACCGGATCGGGAGACCACCCAGCGTGAACTTGCAGAGTCTCAAAATGTTTCTCAGGGTCTTTGACAAAATCAGGGTTGAGTTCGAAAGGCATGTGCTGCTCGCTTTCTGTTTGAGGCGTGTATTCCAAATGTGTTCAAGGGGATGTCTCCTGCCCGCGGTCCTGTGCCGCCCGTGCGGCTTCTAGAAGAACCCGGGCTCAATCATTCGCCTGCTCGTGTATGTCTGAATCAACGTTTCCATGACCGAAATACTAGCGCACGCCTAGAGTTTTAAGCTCCACATCGCTATTCTCAGATCCTGCCGTCAGTTATCTATGAAATTGATAGCCCTATCAATCAGGCAGAATATAACAAAAAACGTGTCCGGAGAGATACTCCAGACACGCTGGCAATCAGCAAAATTCACTGCTTACAACCATTAATAGTTGACGCACTGCTCCTCAAAGAAGGACTGTGGATGTCCACAGACCGGGCAGACCTTCGGAGCCGTCGGGCCGACATGCAGGTGACCGCAGTTCATGCATTTCCAGACCTTGACGCCCGGACGCGTAAAGACGTCACCCTTCTCAACATGCTCGATCAGCTTGTTGTAGCGCTCGTCGTGGCCCTTCTCGATGTCGCCAACCATACGGAACTTGGCAGCGATCTCAGTGAAGCCCTCCTTCTGTGCGGTCTCAGCGAAGCCCGGATACATCTCGGTCCACTCATAGTGCTCGCCACCTGCAGCCTCTTTCAGATTGGAGAGGGTGTCGGGGGTCTTGCCACCGTGCAGATAGTTGAACCACATCTTCGCGTGGGCTCTCTCGTTGTTGGAAGTCTCAGTAAAGATGTCGCCGTACTGGTTGTAGCCGTCCTTCTTTGCCTGGTTTGCAAAATAGGAATATTTCACACTCGCCTGAGACTCGCCGGCGAATGCCGCTTCAAGGTTCTTCTTAGTCTGTGACTCATCAAAGTTTACAGCCATGTCAACACTCCTTTTTTGGGTTACACGGTGTATCTATCTCTGTCTGCGGTAAGTTCCCTTTCCACCGCAGTTCAACATCCTATATCCACTAGGCTAACCATACATCATTATCATTAAACCTACAAAAATCTTCTTTTTGTAGCTCGTTTAGAATCCTTTGGATTTCGTGCGTGCTTACTGGCGGCCTACCTGCACACTCCTCAACCTCATTTACCTGGTCCGCAATGCCCTCTGTCGTTATCCCCTCAGGTTCTCCCAAAATTATTTTCAAAATTTCTGCACGCTTCTGCCGGTGCGATCCATCGAACTTTGATTGCCTCGAATACGAAGCGCTTTGTCTTGAGGGATTAGGAATCATTCTTTTTAAACAAGCCCCAACATCGAGCAGGGCATAGTACCAAGTTCTCGGATCATCAGTTGGATCGGTATCGTTCTTGGGACAGGTGGCGCATACAATCGGCCGCAATATTGCATCAGAGATTTTACTTTCTCCACGAAAAAAATAATACAGGAAGACAGAGCGCACATTCGTATCCAGATACACGCTGGGAAGGTCGAACGCAAAGGCGCGGATCCCCGCTGCAGTTGTAGCCCCAATGCCCGGAAGGGCCACGAGTGCATTCTCCTCTGAGGGGATGGAAGTGCCCGCATCAACCAATTGGCGTGCAGCGCGCAACAACGCAAGCGCACGCCGGTTATAGCCCATCCCCTGCCACACATTCAACACCTGGGCGCGTGTAGCTGTCGCCAGTGTCTCAAGCGTGGGGAATTCGGCGAGCCAGGCAGGCCAACGCTTTTCGACGCGGGACACCTGGGTCTGCTGGAGCATCACTTCGGAGATCCAGATCTCATAGGGATCCTGTGTGTGCCTCCAAGGAAGATCACGGTAGAGCTTTCTGCCCTCCTGCAGGACTTCCTTGTGAAAGGCAGCGAGCTCCCTCGATGTAGGGGTGCTCCTCATAGTACCTGAATGCGGTCAGCCACTTCGTCGTCCGAGTCATCCTCAGGCGTATCTTCCTTCTTGAAGTCGAGTACTCCCAATTCTTTGTTTGAGAGTTCTCTCAACCTGGCAGGGCCAATACCATTCGCGGCTTCCCTCAGTGTGAATGAGGAGAGACATTTACGTAGATTATCCTGTGCAAACGTCCAAATTGGATCGTACGTACAGTACGGCTTACGTGGGCAGTCCTCACCATTTTCGCCACAGGTTTCGCATGCGGATAGCAGAACGGGGCCCTGCAGCATCTGAACAAAATCGAGCAGCGTGACTTGATCGGGATCAATCGCTAAATACATGCCGCCGTGGGCACCACGGGTACTGACGATAACGCCAGCCTCGGTCAGAGAATGTTGTATGGACTGCGCGAACGAATACGGAATCCCAAACTCTTCGGCAACGCTTCTCACTGATGGATTGTCACCGGGATGGTTTATAAGCGCTGCTACCATACGGAGAGCATAATCTGTCTCTCGCGAAATATCCATTGCCGCCTCCCATCAAAACTTAAACGTTGTTTACCCTGTCTTCTTTCCTCTTCAGTTTAAGTCTTTCTCTCTGTTAGACCACGATTGACCTGAGAAGGGTCCAGTGTTGTCCGGACCTTTGCCTACAATGCATGTCACCAAACAAAGACATCGAGAAATGGGAGGGCCGGACTCAATGATACTGCAGCGGATCGAGAAGATGGGCATCGCTAAGAAGATAGCAGGATCCGCTCTCGCAGGTAAACCCAAAAGATGCTTAAGGTACAGATCTGCAGACCTCTTCTGTAAGGGGCACTCTGCACAAGGCCATCATGGAAGTGTCGCTCCTGTGGCAGGACCTTCTCAGCGAAGATAGGATCGGCTATAGCGATATCGAAGCTTTTCGCTACCACAGGGACAAAGCATGCAAAAGACACGCTTGTGGGCATGTCGCTTCAACCAGCTTACGAAGAGCTGCCATGTGAGCCTTAAGGACCTCATGGGTTCCATGTGCATGAGGCTCTTTGAGGTAGTGGGGTCTGCCCTGAAGTCTCCCAGGAGCGCCCATGCCGTCTGCTGCCAGGCAGAGGGGCTCTCCCTCGACGAGTCGCTTGTGGGCAGCAGGGCAAGGTCGGATGTGCAGATGCGCGATAGCACACAGGCCACAGCCATACTGTGTACTCAAGCGGTATATCAAGTCTCAAGGTCTGCACAGAGTGCTAAGCGAGCCGGGGGAGCGAGTATATAACACTTCGCGGAAGGCCCACTGATTCAAAGTTAAAGGTTGCCCTTTCAGGTATCGCCGACAGCTCTTGGGTCGCAACAGACAACCATGCAGGGTATGCGTGCATCCTTTCCTTACCCAGCGTTGTTGAGTACACGCCAAGCGTGGTGAAGGAGTCCAAGGACAGCGAGAAGCGGCCTTGTCAATGCGATGCAGTGAAGGCTCAGGCAAGTTCTTACTTTCCTTCTACGGGGGTGTCGACGAAATGGCTGCAGTGCTTGCTTCGCCTGCTTGCTGTGGACAAAGCAGGCGAAGCATTCGAAGCAGGACAGCAAGGCGATGCTCTCAGGCCAGCTCACAGAAGGCAGCTATGTACACACGAGGCGCGCTTGTCGACATGTCCCAGCCTCTCTGGGACTGCTGGAAGACAAGGGCCGAAGTCAATGGTGGTCTTACAGAGAGAAGTCTTTTTAGAAGGGCGAATCCTCACTCCGAGTGCAACAGGGAAATACAAGCTAGCCGCCCAGGCGCGACCTATGATGGTGCTTGCAAAGACATGCATCCATTGCAGGCACCATGGACGGCTACAGCCATCTTAGCATCGAGAAGCGCGAGGACATCATGGTTTGCTGGAAGGGCTATGAGGGGGTCAGCCAGATACGAGGGAGCTCGGACGGGACAAGTCGACCATATCCTACAAGATCAGGCGCAATGGGTGGGTCGGCCCTACCGCGCATCGAGCGCGCAAAGGCGTGCGGACGTAAGGCGGCTGTGCTGCAGGCCCCAGGCTCATGGACGATCCGCATAAGCGCTCCCTGGTCCGTGAGGCTCATGCGGGACGAGCACTGGTCTTCGAAGGAGATAGCGGGCCGCATCGCGATGGAGCGCCCGGACCTTGCCGCAAGCGACGCTAGCATCTAGCGTGTCGTGGAGTCGGGACCCCTCGACTGTGAGCTTTCAGGGGCGCAGGAAGGCCACAAGGCTGCTCACTCATCACGGCAAGCGCAGGCACAGCAAGGGTGGCCAAAAGCGCACAGGCAAGCTGCGCATCACCCATGACATCTCGAAGCGGTCAGAAGAGGCTTTCGGCAGGAGACGGATCGGCGACTGGGAGGGCGATACTGTGGCAGGAAGGCGCCTGCCTTATCACCCAGGTGGATCACATGAGCGGATACCTTGTCGGCGGCAAGGCGGCCAGGAAGACCAGGGCCGAGGTCAACGAAGCCACGAAGAAGGCGTTTGCCGGCGAGGTCGTGCTGACCGTCACGCTCGACAGGGGCAAGGAGTTCTTAGATGCAGAAGGGCTCCAGGAGGCACTGGGGGCTCCCGTATACTTCTGCCAGCCCCACCATCTTTGGGAGAGGGGGACCAATGAGAACACTAACAGCCTTCTCAGGGACTGGTTTTCGAAAGGCAAAAGCCTCGACGATGTCGACGACAGAAAGGTGCAAAAGGTATACGATTTACTCAACCGAAGACCGCGCAAGCGTCTGGAGTGGAGGTGTCCCTGGGAGGTCTACCATCACCAGTCGTTGCACTTGCTCTGAGGATTCACCAGCCAAAAGCATAGCAAGCTTTGGCTTGATGGCCACCCATAATTCACCTGTTATCTAGACTGTTAGAATGAAAATAGTCCCACTTACAATAAAAGTTACAACTGTTATTTCCAGTTGAGGATAGTGAAGCCGCACTGTCTGGCTATCTTGCGCATGGTTTTATCCGGGGTCACGGCATACCCCTTGCGAGCTGCAGAAAGCATGGCTTCATCTGAGAAATGGTCGCCGTAGGCGTAGGCGATTTCCCACTTTCTCGGGCCGTAAACCTTGTCGGCCCACTGCTTGATCGCGCGCGGTTTTGCCGCCCCTTCGGTGACCTCACCGGATACTTTACCGGTATAATGGCCCTCACTGTCGATCTCCATATCAGTGGCGATCACCTCATCTGTCCGGAGTACTTTTTGCGCACACTGTGCGATAGTATTAAACGTTGCAGAAACTAACACTGTCACGCAGCCCTCGCGGTGGCGGCGTTCGATCTCTTTGATCGCCTGCGGACGGTAGCGGGGCAGCAGGGACTCATCGTGGAAGTCCACCATGATTTTCTGGATTTCTTCCCGTGGGCACTGGGAGAGCGCATCAAAGATGACTTCGCGGGCTTCATTTTGCCGATATGGGAGATGAAGCTTGTAGCGGACCCCCCACCAACTGAGACGGAAACCCCGGCGAAACCCTAAATAGTGCCGGTGGTTGAGATAGATCGCGAAGAGGGCACCTGACTGACCGCTGATACAAGTTCCGTCGTAATCGAATACCGCAAGCTGCACGCAGCTGGAACTTGTATTTGGGGTATCCCCCATAGGTTGCCCTCCCACTAGAACCATTACATATCGCTATGCATATCGTTTACAGTCTGTTCTCCATCTTATATTTCGGACGGCGTGCATCTGCCCTCAAATGGATTTTTGAACATACCGAATGCTTTTTTACCGTTGTACAAAAAGAGGCTCCCGTAGGAGCCTCTGAACATGCAATGGCGGGATATGCGGGACTTGAACCCGCGGCCTCCGACGTGACAGGCCGGCGCTCTAACCAGCTGAGCTAATACCCCCTACAGTGCGAAATTTATTGTACACAGAGGGTGGGGCTCACGTCTAGTCAAAATTGAAAAAAGTTTGAGATTCAGGCCCAACTCTTTGGCCTCTGAGCCAAAAGAACAGCTCATAGGCCAAATCAACAATCAAAATGAATCTAATACATCGGAGAGATTAGCCGAGATCTACATCGGTCTCACCGGAATCGGTCTGGACCGAAAGCGTCGAGCCGTTGAGCGAGGCAGATTGGATCGTCCCGTTCCCCGAAACCGGATTGCCGTCAGCATCCGCCACCGGCGACGGTACGGAGCCATCGGCCGGAACATAGGACAGCACATCCCAGGTACCGCCCGAGAGGTTCTCAGGGATAATGAAGGCGCCATTGTAGTGGACGAAGGACACCGGGGTGCCGTTTAAGTCTACGAGCTTCGCCTGCACGTTCCCGCTGTCGTCGAGCCGTGCCAGCGACCAGGTGTCACCGTCCTGCACCAACCCATAGTTCTGGTCACGGTAGGAGATAACGTCATTCGCCTGAACCTGCTCCTGCTCCCGCACCTGATTGTTGTCCCCTTGGTTTGCCTGCTGTGCAGCGTCAAAGAAGCTGTTCATCGCGACGACGATGAGGACGACGATTGCGACAGCAGCGATGCCGATGCCGATGAAGAGCTTGCAGTTCTTCTTGTAGTGTTGGGTCTCATGCTCGACATGGGGACGGTTCTTCCCCTGCAACCGGAAGCTTCCCGTCTTATCCGCTTCTCTGAGCTGGGTCCGCGCCGCTTTGGCCGCATTCTCGGCGTTATCGCGGTTCGTAAGGACTGCGCCTTCATCGGCGCTCAGTTTCCTGAAAGATCCCGTCTTCGCCGGATCGACCCCGATTGGCTGCGGAGCTCCATCGGGCATCAGGGGATCCTCCCCCACGATCGGACGCCCGGAATTTCTGGTAGGGGCGTTGACATATCCCGAAACACTGGGATCAAAGCCTGTCGGCGATTGTGTGCCACGACACGTCGAACGGGCATGACGGGGGGTATGCTTACTTTCGTGATCGTTATTTGTGCTGAAAGGCATGATTTGGCTCTCCTACCCTCTCGAAAGATCAAACGATTGTGTCGCCCGAAGGAATTCGAGCCCCGTCACTTCGGTCGACATATCTATATTGGTCCGTATGAGGTCCATCGTCAAACACAACCGATGGTACAGGTGTTCTTTGACCACAATATATAGAAAACAATAGTCTGTCCACAAACCCTGAAATCTCAGATGTTACGGCGTTCCTCGATAGCGTGGCCAAGGGTCACTTCATCTGCATACTCCAAGTCTCCGCCAACGGGCAAGCCGCTGGCGAGCCTGCTAACCGTGAGGTCCAGGGGCTTGATCGTGCGGTTCAGATAGCTCGCGGTCGTCTCCCCCTCGACATTGGGACTCATAGCAAGGATGACTTCCTTGACGCTGCCGTCCGCCAGGCGCTTGAGGAGCTCCCGCACATGGAGCTGTTCAGGCCCGATCTTGTCCATCGGGCTGATGACGCCCCCGAGGACGTGATACAGGCCGTGATAGCTCCCGGTACGTTCGATAGCGGTCACATCGCGCGGCTCGGACACCACGCAGATGGTGCTGCGGTCCCTCGTCGGGTCCGCACAGATCGCACAGGTGTCGCCGGTCGCATAGTTAAAGCAGATCGGGCAGAAGTGGACCTCCTCTTTGACCTCACGGATCGCATCCGCGAGGCGATCGACGTCGGTCTTGCTCTCCTCGAGCAAGAAGTAGGCGATGCGCTGCGCCGATTTCGGCCCGATGCCCGGCAGCTTACCGAGCTCATCCAAAAGCCGTGCGAGCGCGTGACCGTCATGTTCTGCTGCTGTTGCCATGGCTAAAACATTCCCGGGATATTGAGGCCGCCGGTGATGTCGCCTAATTTACTCGTTGCAAGCTCCTGAGCGCTTGCAAGCGCGTCGTTAACTGCCGCCATGATCATATCCTGCAGAAGCTCCACCTCCCCGTCTTTCAGGACCTCAGGATCGATCGTGATGGAGGTGATCTTCATGTCGCCTGTTGCAGTGACTTTCACGGTTCCACCACCAGCGCTTGCGGTGACCTCTTTGTCCTTGAGGCTATCTTCCGCAGAAGCGAGCTGCTCCTGCATCTGACGGGCCTGCTTCATAATCTCATTCATGTCCAGTTGTGCCATGGTTGCACGCTCCTTACCTTGCCTGCCACAATAGGATCAACCCTCACTGGCAGGCTTACCGGTTGTTACCGTTGTTCTTCTTGGTATCGTCTGGGGAAGGCTTGATCACCACATTGATACCTTTCCCAAAGACATTTTCCAGCATATCTGCCAAATCCTGAGGAATTCCATCAGCTTCCTGTATAGGTACCCCAGGCTTCACATCCTGTTTCTTATGTTGGGTCGGATAATCCGTCGTGCTCACGTGCTGCGGTTGGGGCGCCTTCTGAACAGGCTGAGCCGACTCAGGGGCTGCTGCGACCGGTGGAGCTTGATCATAGTCCCTCGGTTCGTAGTCGACCGGTTCTTCAGCGGCTGCATCCTCCCACGGTGCCTGTTCTTCCTGCGGTTTGCTTTCAGTATTCACAGGCGCAGGGGCTGGTTTTGGCTCAGGTTGGGGTTCAGGTGCCGGTGGCTGAGGCCGTGGTTGCGGTGTAGGCTCTTGCGGAGCCGGTTGGCTGTATGGTACAGGCTCCTGAGGATCTGGTTGGCTGTTCGACGGTGCAGGCTTGGAAGCCGCGGGGGCCTGAGGCGGCTGAACCGGTTGTGGTGCCTGCCTTACGGGGTTTGCTGCCCGCTGCGTACGTGGCTTTGACTGTGAGGTCTTTTTGGTCTGCTCGACATACTGCGGCACCCTGTTGCCAAAGACCGCACTGATCGTAGGACGGACGACGGAGTCGACATCTTTTCTGGTGAGCATGTTCAGCGAGAAGGAAGATCCCGGCGGAAACTCAATCGTTAAGGTCTGCCCATCATCCGCCACCGCATGGGCATTCGTCAGCAAGGTCGCCTTTGCCGCATCCTGCTGTCTCAGACGGGACACAACCTGATTCCAAGCCCGCTGGAGTCTGGCTGCATCTGAGCGCGACGTAGTATGCGGTGTCAAAGCGCTTGTTGCCTGTGGAGCCGCCTGGCGCTGTGCCGGCGCTGCGTCCTGACGATAGGTCCGACATGTTTGGCGGGGACGCGGCTGTGGCGCCTGCGGACGGCTACCTGGTCTTACAGGTATTGTCGGTTGTGGGGTCACGGGCTCAGGAGCCCGTTGCGGCATCGCTCTTGGAACCGAGAGCGCCTGAACTGCTTTTTCCAGTTCATCGACACGCTCAGCCAGACCTTCGAGCGTCAGATCGCCCTGTGGCCGGGCAATCTTTGTCATCGCAATCTCCAACTCGAGGCGCTGGTTTGTCGCCGTCCTCATCTCATTGGAGACATCGCCCAAGACTGCAAGGATCCGCGCCAGACGGTCAGAGGAGCCAAACAGCTTCGCTTCCCGCTCCAGTTCCTTTGGATCCACCGCTGAGTCCAACACCGCAGTCTGATCGATCCCTACGAGTGACACGACATAGATATCACGGATGACACGTGCGAGCTCACGCACAAACTGTAGGAGGTCTTCCCCATCGTCCACAAGATGTGCGATCTCCTCAAACAACGTGGAGACATCGCGTTGGGCGATAGCGGTGACGACGCTCTCGAGGGTTTTGCTCGTGACCTCACCGAGGGCGCTCTTGACCGCCTCCACCGAGATGTCGTCGTCGTTGAAGACCGAGATCTGTTCGAGCATGCCCAGAGCATCGCGCATTCCGCCCCGCGCATGTTGGGCAATGAGTGCTAGGGCTTCAGGATCACTTTGGAAGTGCTCCTGCTTGCAGACATAGGAAAGCCTATCCTCGATCTCCGTAGGCGAAAGCACATGGAAGTCAAAGCGCTGCACACGCGAGAGGATCGTGGCGGGGATCTTTTGGGGGTCGGTGGTGCACAGGATAAAGACCACATACTCAGGCGGCTCCTCCAAGGTCTTCAGCAGCGCGTTGAAGGCCTGGGTCGTGAGCATATGGACCTCGTCGATAATGTAGACCTTGTAGTGGCCCTGGACCGGAGCGAAGTTCACGCGGTTGATGATCTCATCGCGCACATTGTCCACACCGGTACGGCTTGCCGCATCGAGCTCGTAGACGTCGGGATGGCATCCTTCGGCAATGAGGCGACACTGTTCACAGGTACCATCGGGGAGTTGGCGGGGTCCTTTCTCACACAGCAGCGCCTTGGCCACGATTCGTGCCATCGTCGTCTTGCCAGTGCCCCGGGGACCACAGAAGAGATAGGCGTGCGTCACCCTCCCCTCGAGCACGGCGTGCTCGAGGGTCGAGACGACGTGCTGTTGCCCCACAACATCTTGAAAGGTCAACGGACGATATTTTCTGTAGAGTGACTCCATCTAGACTCCCATATAAAAAATATTCAAAGGGTAGAGTTTAAGTATATACGCCCTCAGGCTGACAAAGAACTATCACCTTCGACGCTCCACTCTACCAAGGCCGCTCTACAAACCAAAAAGGAGCACATGGATACGCTCCACATGCTCCTTCACACACAGGTATTACCGGATGGTAAGGCTATTTGACAGCTTTCTCTGTTTCCTTCTCTGACTCAGCATCCTCCTCAGCGATGAGTCTAGCCTTCACGTCGACGCCCTTGACGCTCATTGCGTCAGCGTAGACCTTCTTGCCCGTCGGATGCTCCTCAAGCCAGAGCTCCTTAGCCTTCGGCGCCCAGGCCTTTGCATACGGTGCGGTACGCTTGCACAGATCGTCAGCGGACTCAGGTGCAGCGTAATCGGAGTTGTGTGCGCCGGACTCCTTGACGAACTTCGGGAGCAGGTAGGGGTTCTCGAGCATTGGGCACGGCTGCAGCATGTTGTCGTTCCACGGATAGTACTTGCGGTACTCCTGGAAGACCGGCTGATGCAGGCAGTCAAGCCAGCTCATATCACGGATGTTGGCGTTAGAGTAGTGGATGAAGACACACGGCTCCACATCGCCACGGGCGTTGACATGGCAGTACGCACGGCCTCCTGCGATGCAGCCAGCAACGTACTCACCGTCGTTCTGGAAGTCCATCGCGAAGATCGGCTTGCCGCCGGTGACGCCGCGGATCTCACGGATGCGGTGCAGCATGTACTCACGCTGCTCGACGGTCGGCATCAAGTCAGCATTGGCGCCGTCGCCGACGGGCATGTAGTGGAAGTACCAGGCATAGCGGCAGCCCTTGCTGATCAGAAGATCGATGAACTCATCGGAGCTGACGCGCTCGACATTCTCACGAGTGTAGCAGGTAGAGGTGCCATAGAGCAGGCCGTACTTGTGCATCAGATCGAAGGCGTCCATAACCTCCTGGAAGGAACCCTTGCCACGGCGTGCATCGTTGACCGTCGGCTCATAGGACTCGATGGAGACGGAGAAGACGATGTTGCCGAGCTCCTGCACTTTCTGGCAGAACTTATCGTCGATGAGCGATGCGTTCGTGAAGATGTTGAAGAGCGAGGTGTTGTGCTTCTCGGCAAGCTTCAAGATATCTGCCTTGCGGACCAACGGCTCACCACCGGTGAGCATGAAGAGGTGGGTGCCGAGTGCCTCAGCCTCGCTCAGAAGCTTGTCCATCTCGTCGTAGGTCAGGTTGAGCTGATGTCCATAGTCAGCAGCCCAGCAGCCGATGCAGTGCTTGTTGCAGGCGCTCGTCGGGTCGAACAGGACGATCCAAGGCACGTTGCACTGGTATTTATTAGCATTTTCGGTGGTGTTGCGCAGGCCGCGGAACGCCGCCTCATAGCCACCATTCAGGATTGCGGTGTGGAGCACGTGGGGGTTGGTGTTGTCGATAATGTCGAACAGGAACTTCTCCCACTTGGATCCCGGGTACAGTGCTGCCTTCATGCCACGGGTAGCGCCTGGGTTCGTGTCTTTCAGAAGCTTGGCAGCCATATTGATAAAGGAGTCGATCTTTTTGTCACGATCAGGTCCTGAAACACTCTTGATGGCTTGATCCAAAGCGAAGCTGAAAGCTTTTCGCTCTGCGGTATGCGCTAGCTTAGATTGCATTTCCACTCTCCTTTTTACTTGCGCAGAATCAGCCATACTTTTTAGAAAAAATATTTTTGACGCTGATTCAATTTTCTGACTATGTACTTTACTCCCTTTGTGCGTATGAAATACCTAACTCCATATTCACAACAGATTTTTGACGCAAGTTCAAATTTTAAGTATACCCACACATCTAAGCTCTGCGCAGGCACACCTTAAAATGTCTTCAGCCACCCCAATTTCTCAACATTCTCACGGATATGGGCACAGGCCTTGTGCCACTTCTCCTCTTCCTCACTGTCAAAGGTCGGCACGAAGATCTTCTCGACACCGCTCTTTCCGATCACGGTCGGCAGCGACGCCCAGACGCCGCTCTCCCCATAGACATCCTCAATGCGAGTGGAGACCGGGGTGATCAGTTTGGTATCGTTGAGGATCGCCTTTACAATCTCAGTGGTGCTATTGGCGATTGAGTACTCGGTGCAGCCCTTGCCGCTGATTGTGACATAGCCACCGCGACGGGCCTGCTCTTCCAGATCCTCCCTGTCGAGCGTAATGTCGGCCTGCTTCTCAACCTCATCAGGTCTCAGGCACCCCAAGCTCACATGGCTCCAGCAGGCAAACTCACCCAGGCCGTGCTCACCGAGCATCCAGGCATTGATGCTTGAGGGACCGTAGCCCGTGGTTGCGGAGATCGCGTGGCGCAGACGCAGGGAATCCAGCGTCGTGCCGGAGCCGATCACCTTGTGCCAGTCGTAGTGGCCGCTCTCCTGCCACAGGGCCTCAGCCACCACATCATTCGGGTTTGCAACGCTGACCCAGACGCCTTTAAAGCTGGCATCCATAACGCGCTTGGCAAAGGTTTTCACCTCGTCGGTAGTCACTTTCAGCTCACCGTCGCGGCCGTTGCGGGCTGCGGCAATGTGGCCGGCGGCGTTGACGATAACGTCACAGTCCGCCAGCTCCTCATAGTGGTCATCACACTCAAACACCTTTGCGGAGTGCGGATAGAAGGCCATTGCGTCCTGAAGGTCATTGACCTGCGCCTTGCAGAACCTGTCGTTTCCCTCTTTGTCACACAGATACAGCTCAGATACGAGCCCCTGAGCCAGAAGGGCATTTGCGACATGCTCTCCCACGTGGTTTACGCCGATGATTCCGACCTTGGTAATGCTCATGTTCGCTCTTTTCTCTTCTCCACCACTGGCGCTACGTCCTTTTCACGAAGAAAGTCCGCACAAGGTTTTAAGCCCAACGCTAGGGCAGCATTGCGCACTTCGTACACCTCTTCTTATATAGTGTAGTGATAGTTTGCGCACATGATAGGCGCAATCCCTCTCTTTCAGAGGGTTAACGACAGAGAGGCGCTAAGGTTACACGCCAAGTACCAAAGGAGCTTTCCCATGGGATACAAGACCTACACCTGCTCGCTTGACCGCTGCTGCGGAAACTGCGAATGGCTTGCCGTCCCCTATCCCATACAGCTCAAACGCAAATAGGCTTCCATCGAAGAGAGTTTTACCTCCACGCTGTAGGAATCCGGCGGCACGCTTGCCTCCATTGTCGGGATGGGCACTCCGATCCATTACCG
Organism: Atopobium sp. oral taxon 416; assembly: GCF_018128285.1. Lineage (NCBI taxonomy): Bacteria > Bacillati > Actinomycetota > Coriobacteriia > Coriobacteriales > Atopobiaceae > Atopobium > Atopobium sp. oral taxon 416. The sequence continues at coordinate 101,581 of NZ_CP072380.1, read as the reverse complement.
CTTTGGCATTCCCGTCAACTACAGTTTACGGGATTTCGGTGTGACCCATGTCTTAATCGACGTGAATTTGCTGGGGTGTTGCCACAACACCTCTACACAGTTGCCGCTCTGCTGGCTTTTGCTTGTATGCAATGTTTGCGGCAGCGTTGATATCTGCACTCACCAAGATGCTACCTTTGGGTTCGCTATAGGCCGTCTCAGATGTGCTTGCCTAAGAAAAGGTGTGCTTACTTGTCAGCGGGCTTGTATTCGATCCCCACCCATATAGGATGCTTTGGACGTGTAGGTCTCTCTCTGCTGTATGTATCGGTATGCAAGCTAGCGTTTGGACAGCCTACAGGGAATCTGTATGAACGCTTGACCATTCTTTCTGCCGTAGCTGCTCCCTGCTTGCATCCCATGGTGGATCCAACAATCAGTGTGTCTGTGTTCTTCTCTATGAACAGGTTGGCGATGGTGCGTGGCGCTTTGAGCATGCAGTCTTGCACACGCCGACTCCCTTTGTCGGCTACCTGTCGGAACTTGTCTGTGTCTAGTCGGCTTTTCAGATACGCCAAGTGCCTGTTGCAATAGTGGTTAGCTGACTTGAGCTATCGCCTGCCAACCAAGCGCCCATGCTCTGGGGTGAGCCGCGCGGCGAGATTGTCAGCTTCTATATCTACTTCCATAACACAGCACTCATTCAAGCTAAGGGGTTGTCGGGCTTTAAGCACATATTGGATTTTGAAAGCAGCTGCTGGCTGTTTAGGGAAACGATGATTAATTCGCCTCGATGAGGTAGCTGGAGCCGCACGCTGTATGACATCGGCTCAAAATGTCTCGAACCACACAGTGCCCATACCCACATAGATGCCTATCTGCCTGCGGATATGTTATAATTACAGCAACGTATTCCAGCATATCCAAAAGGAAGATATGAGCAGCCAGATGAGCTTTGGGGACCTTAAATCCTAAGGTCTTAGGAAGAAGACCCGGCGGGAGGCATTCCTGGAGCAAATGGATGTAATCGTTGTGTGGGACAGCTGGATTGCACTGGTAGATACCAGCTACCACTGACAGGCGCGTGGCAGGCATGTGCGCGCTGCAAAGACGATGCTTTGGATGTAGCCTGCTTTAGGTCATGTTTGCTCTCTTAAGACGAGGGAACTTAAAGATGCTATCCTGGATTGTCGGTCCTGGTAGCGCTTCTGTGCACGTAGACCTCATGCAAGCGCAGGTGCCAGATGCAACGACACTTGCGAAGATGCGCCATAGCCTTAAAGCGAGAGGAGTTCGGTAAAGCTTGTGCTTCACGACCTGAACTTAGAACTTAAGAAGGCAGGGATCACGGTGCAAGGCGGCTCCATGGTGGATGTGACCTTCACCTGGGCCCTAAAGCTTAAACGAAGAACAAGGACCATGCGCGCGACCCTTAAAGCGCATCAGTCCAAGAAAGGGGGAGTCTGGCGTATCGGATACAAGGCGCATATCGGCGTGGATGCCGCAGGTGGCCTTGTGCATGGTGTGGAGACGATCGCCTAGAATGTATCCGACATATCCTGTGGCACACACACTCGTAAGGGAAGATGATAGGTTTTGCTGCGCAGACTTTAGGCTATATAGGTATAGCGAAGCGCCCTTAAGGACGCATAAAGACCCACACCTCTCATCTATGCGCTAAAGCGTTGCTAAGAAAGCCTTCGACCATAGAAGGCCTTGCCTGTGCACTCTTGTCCGAAAAAGGCATCGAGTCCAGGAAGGCATCCGGCCGCTCAAAGGCAGAAGCATCCCTTCCTCATCGTGAAGCGCCGCTTCGACCCCTTAAGGAAGCGCTACAGAAGGATAGAGAAGAACTCCTGTATGCTCGAGTCTGCCTCGCCCTTGCAAACCTTGCCATGTGTATCTCTGCCGGCAGGCTGCACCTCCCGGCTCCCAGCGTCGTTTGATCTGTCTTGGAGCCTTCTTGCGGTGCATGCGGCAGGATAAATGCCAGGATAGCGGCTCCTGTACATGCTGGATGAGTATCCTTCCCTGCCTTTCCCGCATTCCGGCCTAAAAAAGTCGTGTGGTCGGTCCCCTTTAACACGTTATGGGGCATTAATCATCGTTTCCCTAGAGAGGATACCCTTGATACACTGCCCCATCCAAACGTTCGACATGGCTAGGATAGGTCTGTAGAAGCTACCTGCTTTTGGGCAGTTTCTACAACCCGTTCGTGGGAAGTATCAACAAAAACACGCTGCCCTTTGTCCTGTAGTGTGAGATCAACACTTGAGAGTAGCTGTAGTTGCCACTCTTGTATCTTCTCAATAGTGTAGGGGAAGCTTTCAAGCTATAGGCGATACCCTTTACCGTGTGTAGGGCCCCTTAGGCTTGCAGCATCTTGTAGGTATCGTTGGTTTTGCACAGATGATAGTTGGTCTTTCAGCTGAAAAGCCCGCCTGCAATGAAGAGATGCTGCCTTGTTTGATACAAAGCCTTGCTGTAGAGGTTGTTCGCATATAGGCAAAGACATTTCAACTTGCGATAGTGGTTGGCACTGAGATGGCAGCTGTAGTTGGTTTGCACTCCATACTGCATGCTTGTCTTACCTGCCTAAATATCGATAGCTTGCTGTATGCAATATATTCACTGACACCTAAGAGCAAGAAGCGCCACCTTGAACAGTCACTGTGAGCACAAAAACCCTTCGAGATACCTGCTTTGCTGCCACCTCATCCTTTCCACCAACTAGCGAAGGAAGACACTCATCGCTTAGGTGATGATCACAAACATCACTTAGCTCTCACTAAAGAATCGCTCTACAGCACACCATCTAAATACTCCACATGCAAACCGATAAAGACCATATCCACTACATGATCCACCCACTGCCCAAGCGAGTTCGTGCGTACTTTGTATGCACTCACCACCTTCCACATATGGGAGGCCCACACATCATAGTTGTGCCATGTCTGCTGGCATAAACATACGTTCTGGTCAAGTGGACAGCTCATTGCCACCACAGGTGAAGTCAGCACCGAAACCCTCAAACACTTGAGAGCTAAGGCAGACATGATCGGACAGCGTTTCATCCCGCGAACTGAAGTCCCATGGGTTTTCACGCCACAAATCCTCTATAGTGCGCTTGGAAAGTCTGGCAAGACTGCGGACAGTGTGGCTTTTGTAGAACTGATGCTGGAGATTATTCTGGATACGCTGAGAGAGACTTCGGTTGTCGGCAATCCGGAAGACGGGAATCCAGGCATAAATCCTCATATACGGAAGCTGTTGGACACTCTCGGTGATGAGGAGCTTTCGGCTGTGGAAATTATGCGTCGGCTTGGACTTTCACACAGACCGACCTTCCGGAAGAATTATCTGAACCCTGCATTGGAGCAGGGATATGTGGAAATGTCTATACCGGACAAGTCGAACAGTCAGAACCAGAAATGCAAAAAGAGATAGCTTAGTCAGTTAGCAGCTAAGAAAAGTGACTAAGCTACCGACCAAGATATCAAGCCATCAGAGTCGAGACGGCGGGATTTCAGACCTGTTTCCTCAGACCTAACCCTTGAAGCAGCGAGGAAGAAATGCAATGTACAGGGCCAGGCATATAAATAAGGTACCGATTCCTCTCTCGACCTTTTCCTTTGCACGTAAAGTCGCCTGTTTTCATCCTGAAAATGCCGCTGACCTTTTCCCGTGTACGGGAACGGCGTTCTGACATCCATTTGATACGCTCAAGCCATCTTGAGGTGTTTGTTGTGCTGTATGACGAGAGAGGGAGCGACCGGTAGTGTATGAGAACCATATAGCCCGATATAAAGCGCGTGGATGTTTTCTGAAACATCCACGCGCGCTTATCGTACAGAAGTGAGCGGTTGCGTTACTTCTCTTTGACGTCTCCCGCCATCAGCCGGTCGTACATGACTTTGTTGGCAGCTAGCTCTTCTGTATCATCGAGCGGCTCCAACCCCGCTGTCCCGTACTTACGCTCGAGTGCCCGGGAGAGCAGCCAGTCGGCGACGCCGGGATTTTTGGGCAGCAACGGACCATGGATATAGGTACCGAGGACATTCTTGTACACAACACCCTCAAGCCCGGTGATCCCGTCGTTGCCGTTGCCATACAGTACCTTACCTAAGGGCTTCACGCCCTCACCGAGGTAGGTTCTCCCCGCATGGTTCTCATAGCCCACAATCGGCTGAGGGGAGATGGAGCTCTGCACGACAATGTTGCCGATAAGGCGCGGATCTCCGTGATCAGTGTAGAGGTCCACCAAGGATAGGCCCTCTACCTTCTCCTTCTCCGTCAGATAGGAGGACCCCAACAGCTGGTAGCCACCGCAGACTGCTGCGAGCACGCCACCGTCCTCGACATAGGCCTCCAGTTCCTGCTGTTGCCTCAGCAGCCAATCACACACGATCCGCTGTTCGCGGTCAGAGCCACCACCGATAAACACAATGTCAACCCCAGTAAAATCAGGGGCACTCCCTACATGGACCTGGCGGATATCCGCGGTAAGCCCGCGCCACTCCAGCCGCTTTTTAAGGCACAGGATATTGCCTGAATCGCCATAGAGATTGAGAAGCTCCGGATACAGATGGCAGATCGTAAGACCCTTTTGCGTACTACTCATGTCTCTCTCCCATCTTCTCCAGCTCAGCTTTCTTGGGCCACAGCGCCGAGTAGTTGCACAGCACATAGAGCGGATGGTCCTTGGGACTCTGCGCCAGCTGCGCCAGGATGTCTTTGATGTCCTGGTAAATCGGAGCATCGATGCCCGCATACTTCAGCCGCACCTGTACATCGTTTGCCCGGTGTCCCCCTGCAAAAACTTTAAGGTCCTGCTCTGAGAGTAGCCGCTCGAAATCGACATCCCAAATCCAGGAGATATCTTTGCCGTCGTTGAAGTTGTCGTTGATCACAAAGAAGACTGCTTTGGAACGTGTATCCGTCTGCAGAAGCGAGATATTCTGGTTAAAGCCGGTCGGATTCTTCGCCAAATTGAGGATCACCTCTCTGCCACCCACCACAAAATGCTGAAGCCGTCCGTTCTCCGGATGGTACGTGTTCAGCGTCTTTTGGAAGACATTCGGATCAACGCCTACAAGGTGCGCCGCCGTGGCCGCCGCAAGCAGGTTGTAGACCATGTAGACGCCACCGAATGTAGCCGTAATGCGCGTTTTGAGGTGGCTACGCAGCGAGAAGTCAAAGGAGACGCCCTGTGAGGCCACCTTGACGCCGGTCGCCACATAGTCGAGCTTCGGTCGTTGGAAGTCACCGTTGGGGCAGTAAAAATCCCCGAGCTGCGCATAGGTCCGATAGTAATAGTTGAGCGGGGCGCCGCACACCTGGCAGAAGCGCGCTTCCGGCACCCGGTCCGGCGGAAGGTGTAGATCCTCCCCGATGCCAAACGCAATAACCTTGGTCCCCACTCTGTGGGCCCTCGTCGCGATACCGACGCAGAGCGGATCATCACCGTCTACTACAAGCGTGGTGTCAGGTGAAGCTGCAAGCGCCCGCACAATCGTATCCTGCACACGGTCGATCTCACCGGCCCGGTCAAGCTGGTCGCGGAAGAGATTGAGCAGGATGAGATACTTAGGCTTCAGCTGCGGCAGAATCTGGATCGTCGAAAGCTCATCAGCCTCGATGATGCCCCAATCGGCCTGGCTACCCGGAAGCAGCGCAGAAGCGACGCCCGGCGCCATGTTGGCACCCGCGCGGTTGCAGAGGACCGAAAACCCTGTCTTTTCCGCCGCATTGGCAATCAGATTCGTCGTGGTAGTCTTGCCATTCGTTCCGCAGACCACGACGGAGCCATAGCGGAGCTTGTGTGAGAGGTCCGCAATTATCTGCGGATCAACGGAAAGCGCAACGCGCCCCGGCAATTGGGACGCATTGTGGTGAAAAACGGAACGCAACCCCCAGGTGCAGAGTCTGCCTACCCCGGTTGCAAACGATGAACGTAGACTCATGTATTGTGTCTCCCTCCACAGCAGAGGAGATGTATCGCAGCATATAGAGTATAGGCCCGCAGGAATATGCTTGCGTGGCACTCCATCACCGTAGCATGATCTGCTGGTTGGCTGAGCTTACTTATTGGATCGGATCGATAACAACACGGCGCGAAGAAGGTTCGAGGTGCACACGACCCTGTGCAAGCGCCTCGATAACGTCAGGATAGAGCTCGTGCTCGATCTCATGGATATGCGCCTCCAGCTCATCGACGCTCCATCCCTCCTCAACGTTCAGAGCCCGCTGCGCGATGATCGACCCTGAATCATAGTCGCTGTTGGCAAAATGGACTGTGACGCCGGTCACCTTGACGCCATAGTCATAGGCGTCCTGAATCGCGTGAGCGCCCTTAAAGCTCGGCAAAAGCGCCGGATGGATGTTGAGGACGCAGTTCGGGAAGGCTGCAAGAATCGGATCGTGTACCTTTCGCATGTATCCCGCCATCACCACGTACTCTACGTGGTGCTGCTTGAGCTCGGTGGCAATCACGAGGTCCGCCTGCTCAGGATTCGCATAGATCGACTTATCCAGCGTCAGCGTCTGGATGCCTGCCTTCTCAGCCCGCCTGAGCCCCTTCGCATCGGGGCGGGAGGAGACGACAAGCTCGATCGTGGCATCGAGCGTGCCTTCCTGAATCCTGTCGATCATGGCCTGCAGATTGGTGCCATTACCGCTGATCAGTACGCCGAGCTTGATCGGCTTGATCTCTTTGCTCATCGATACACCACCTTGCCTTCGCCCGGGACGCACTTCCCCATCACAAACGGATGGAGCTCTTCCTTGTTGAGGAGGTCTATAACCTTGTCTTTGTCCCGCTCAGCGCACAGCAGACTCATACCGACACCCATGTTGAAGGTCCTATAGGCCTCTTCGAGGGTCAACCCCGCTGCCTTCACACAGTAGGTGATGATGGGCGGGACATTCCAATCAGGACCTGCCTCCCCGCCGCGGTTGACGAGCGCATTCAAGTTGGACGGCAGCGCACGATTGAGGTTTTCCGTGATGCCACCGCCGGTGATGTGCGCCATCGCGTGAATCGGGGCGCCGGCACGCAGGACCTCCACCAGTTTGCCTGCGTAGATGGTCGTCGGTCTCATCACCGCGTCAGCAAGGGATTCCCCTAGCTCCGCGACGGGCTGCTCAAGCTCCTCGATGCTCTTCCCCTCAATCGCTACTTTGCGCACCAGGGAATAGCCGTTGGAGTGGATGCCTGAGCTCGTAAGACCGATGATAATGTCACCATCCTGGACAAGCGCGGGGCCCAACATCTTGGCGCGGTCGACGATACCGACGGCAAAGCCTGCCACGTCGTAATCCGTGGGCTTCATAACGCCGGGATGCTCTGCCATCTCACCACCGACCAGGGCGCATCCGCTCATTGCACAGCCATCAGCGATGCCCTTGACGATCTGGGCGACATGCTCTGCCTTGAGCTTACCGATAGCGATGTAATCAAGGAAGAAGAGAGGCTCAGCGCCGAGCGGCACAATATCGTCCACACACATGGCGACCAGATCCTGGCCGACGGTGTCGTGGCGGTCCAGCAGCTGCGCGATCGCCAACTTGGTGCCGACTCCGTCGGTACCGGAAACCAGCACGGGATCATCCATCGACTTATAGGATTTGAGGGAGAAGCAGGAGCCGAAGCCACCCAATCCTCCGATGACTTCAGGGCGGGTAGTGCGCGCTACATCCTTTTTGATCAAGTCGACGGCACGGGCCCCTTCATCGACATCGACGCCTGCGTCCACATAACTGATATGCGTATTTGCTGTCATGCGTTATCCTCCTCATGGTATTCATGGACAAAGTCCGCTATCTGCATCCGGGCTCCCCTTGGGGGCTTCGTCAGGTTGTGTGGACGATATCCGGTCAGGAAGCGCTCGCTTGAGAAGTCATCCGGGATTGATACCGGATAATCTCCGGTGAAGCACGCGGTGCAGTATCCCCCTTTAGGGCACGCGTGCACGAGCCCCTTGACCGACAGGAAATGCAGGGAGTCTGCCCCGATGTACTTGCAGACCTGCTCCTCACTGTATCGGGCGGAGATCAGCTGATCCTGGGTCCCCGTATCGATCCCATAGAAGCAGGGCCACTTCACTTCAGGCGCAGCGATCCTCACATGGATCTCTTTTGCTTCGGCTTCGCGCAGCATCTTGACGATCTGCTTTGAGGTGGTGCCCCTCACGATTGAGTCATCGACCATCACCAGACGCTTACCTGCAACGTTGTCACGCAGCGCATTGAGCTTCAGGTGCACACCAAGCTGACGCAGCTCCTGGGTCGGCTGAATGAAGGTACGCGCTATGTAGCGGTTCTTGATCAGGCCTTCCCCGTAGGGAAGGCCCAACTCGTGGGCGTATCCCTCCGCAGGTGGAAGGCCGCTGTCAGGGACACCGAATACCATGTCTGCAGCCACCGGAGCCTCCCGCGCCAATTGACGACCCATCTCGTAGCGCATGCTGTAGATTGAGCTGCCGTCGACATAGGAATCCGGGCGTGAAAAATAGACATCTTCAAAGATACAGCGCGCCTGCTGCCGCGGTTTTACACCTTTCTCAGAGATCAGCCCATCATCCGAGATGCGGACGATCTCACCGGGTGCAATATCACGCAGATACTTGGCGCCGACCATATCGAGGGCGCAGGTTTCCGAGGCCACCACATAGTCATCGTGTCCCAAAAGCCCTAAGACGAGCGGACGGATCCCGTTGGGGTCACGGAAAGCGTAGAGCGCATTCTCCCTGAGCAGAACGATCGCATACCCACCATCGATCATCCGCATTGCACAGCGGATGCCTTCGCGCAGATGGTGCATTTGGGTTGTAAAGTACCCTACGAGCTGAGCAGCGACCTCTGAGTCCGTATTGGAACGGAAGAAGACGTTACGCTCGATCAACTCGCGCCTCAGCTCATCGGTATTCACCAAGGTGCCGTTGTGTGCCAGCGCTATGATCGTCGTCCCGATGGTCGAGAGGTGCGGCTGTGCCGATTCCCAGCTCTTGGCCCCCGCCGTGCCATAGCGCACATGGCCGATTGCGACTTTGCCGCGCATGGCTGCGAGGTCTGCATCGGTAAAGACAGAATCGACGAGTCCGAGGTCTTTTCTGACTAGGACAGTCTCCCCATTGCCCACCGCGATGCCGGCAGATTCCTGGCCACGGTGCTGCAGCGCACGAAGGCCAAAGGCAGTGAGGCGGGCAACGTCTCGGTTCGGTCCCCAGATGCCAAAAACGCCGCACTCCTCGTACAGATGGTCCATATCGTTTGGGTTCTCCCCCATCGTGTCTCCCTATCTGTCACAACCACCATATGGTCGATGCAACCGTCTACGAATCCTGTGCCTCAGACTTTGGGACACAGATCAAAATCGTTCGATTCGGATTAGTTAAGCCATGATCATAGTTACAGGTGATAAGTGTCAGCACATGGTCAGTGTGCCCGATGACCGACAGAGCATCCTGGCGTGAGGCAGATACCTTATCGAGCAAATCGGCGAGGTACTGACGGAATGCATCGGTGGTATCGAAATTCAGTTGGCGAACATTGCCATCGCTTGCCACGGTCTTATAGACCAGGAGCGGTTCCAGCTCATAGTAGGTATTGTTCTCGTCCACATACCACACAGTGGGATGCGAATCGAAGGTAGCCTGGTCGACCATATCGGATACCGCTTTAAACATGGAGCCGTCGAGCAGGTGATGCCCATAGATGAGCGTCTGCTGATCGAGCATGCCCGGCTCTTGATTTTGGTAATCCATAAAGACCTGCCCGCCCAGACTGTACTCGCCGGTTGCAGTGTGGCGCAGGTAGGTATCGTTGGTAGCACCCTGATAGACCGGGTAGTCGATCACTGTGCCGGGGATCTTGATCCAGCCGACGACATCTGAATTGATCGCTTCGAGGCCCGCCCAATCGATAATAGGGGCATCGGACTCATTCCCCGATTCATAGACGGCGAGCTGTTCGTTGACCTCTTCCTGCTGCTGGTAGCGCTCATGCTGCTGCCAGAATAAGTAGCCTGCCAGTGCAATCAGGACGATGCCGGCGATCAGAAGGATGATTGAGAGTACCTGTAAGGCAGGGTGCTTGTAGGTCTTCTCCTGCTTTTCGCCTTTGCGCTTTCTCATTTTCGGATTCTGGTTGGCACCATTGGTGACTACATGGTCACTGTCAGCGAGCGACTTATACCCCTCGCGGATTGTGGTGCCCTCAGCCCCGGCACTGTAAGGATTTTGGGTCTGTGCGTACCCATCCTCCTCATTGTCGTACACATTGGCCGCCTGCTGCCCCTGCTCGGCAGCAGCGGCATCTCCATAGTTAGGTTTCTCTTTGGCAAAGTGGCGTGCCATACCTGGTTCCCTAACTGCTCTATGAAAGCTTCTTGTTGAGATACGCGGCAGCTGCAGATTTGTCGAAGCTTCCCTTGGTTTCCCTGTTTAGCACACCCATCATTTTGCCCATGTCGTGTTTCGTCGTGGCACCGAGCTGTTGTATCAGGGTATCAATCTTATCTTCGAGTTCTTTTCCTGAAAGTACGTGGATCAGTGAACCTAAGATATCTGCCTGCTTGGAGAGCTCAGCGATACGCTTAGCATGGCTCTTAGCTCCGCCCCTCTTGAGGCCATCGATCTCCTGCCCAGTCACCTTCTGCAGTTTCTGCACCGCCGCAGCGATATCATCCTCAGTGGCGTCACGGCGCTCATCGATCTCAACTTGCTTAATAGCCTGATGCACCTGGCGCAGGATCGAGGTCCTGACCTTATCGTGCGCCTTCATTGAATTTTTGATCTCAGTTAAGAGTTCTTCCTTTGTCAACGCTATCTACTTCTTTCTGTTTAAGCTTCAGCCATCTTTTTCTTCATAGCGGCGATCTTCTCACGGTACTCAGGCATCGTCGCACCTAAAATCTGCGTCGCATAGATAGCCGCATTCTTGGCACCGCCGATTGCCACACAGGCAACGGGCACGCCGGAGGGCATCTGAACCATAGACAGAAGTGAGTCCATGCCACCCAAATCAGAGGTCTTCTGCGGAACACCGATGATCGGAAGCGTCGTATAGGCTGCCACGACGCCACCCAAGTGCGCCGCCTTGCCGGCTGCGGCGATAATGACCTTGAGCCCCCGCTCCTCTGCGGTCGTCGCCCACTTCTGCACCTTCAGCGGTGCGCGGTGCGCTGAGGCGATCTCGAGCTCATAGGGGACGCCGAACTCTTCGAGCTCTTGGGTGCAGGCTCCCATAGTCGGTAAATCTGACTTGGAACCTACGATGATACCGACAAGCGGCTTTTCTGCCATGAAAATCAAACCTCCCTGTTCAGTCGGTGGACACCCCTGCGCCACCGGTAATAGTTATTCACCCGTCGACATCGACGTATCTGACGTCGAACTGTCAGCCGTTGTGCCCGAATCGGATGAGGACTGCCTATCCGAGGAACTGGATGAATTAGTATCGGTGTTGGTGGTGATATTAGCCTCATTGTTGCCGAGCCCCAGGATTTCCTGAGGCGACCACGTCGTGATCTCAGAACGCAGCTTACTCTGAATATCTTCGTCCATACCGGCGATCGTGCAGGTGAAATTCACACGGCCGTTCGCGGAGGTGGATTTCCTCCAGATGAACGTCATGAACGAATCAAGGTTACCGTTCGGCTTCAGGAAGCCGAAGAGGGCTGAACGCTGGATCTTCCCATTCTCATCACGGTGGACCTGCACGTGATAGACCACGGTATCGACATGCTGGTTGAGCAGCGCATTGACTGCGAAGGCGGTTGCCTGAATCTGGGAACCTGCGAAGCACTCCATTGAGTCACGGGAGCTCTCGTCGATAACGGTAACCTCGACACGGCCAGATTGCTCGGAAGCTTCCTGTACGGTGAAGTCCTCAGGGAACTGGGTAAAGCCGTTACCCCATTCGACGCCGCCGCGCAGCGCACTGGCGACCGTTCTGACGCTGACCTCTTCGGAGAGGTTGGCAGTGTTCATTCTTCGGACGATGCCGCAACCTACCTGTGACAGGACAATCACCGCGAGCACGACCACGATAAAGATAACCGCGACCTTGGTGATCGACTTCTCAACGGTATCCCCCGATGCGTCGTCGCCGGAAAGCGGATCGACATCGACCCCATGCCCTTTATGGCTCCTGCGGGAACGTTGCCGACGAGCCTTTTCCTCATTGCTGTGGCCAGTCTCGTCAACTTTCTTAAAAAGCTCTTCTGCCTGTTGTCCGCTGAGAGCATTTCTCTGCTTTATGGGCATGTGTACTCCCGTTTTCTTGGTGCAATGGCGCCGGTTGTTAAAGGTAGGTAGGCAGAGCCGTTTCGTGCGCATGCATCTACACGCACAGAGACTCTGCACCACATAGTATCAGTATATGCGAGAAGGGCGGCAAACAACAAAACATGGTGGATCTGCGGCCAAACACTACAGCACGGTTTTTGAACAATCAAGGCACCGTCCCCACGTAGGAACCGTGCCTTGGTTGTGTCTACCACAAATGCTTATTCCTGCTTGTCAGGCGTCAGCCGATGGAGGACGGAATCGCAGATCAGTGCACCCACCACCGTCTTTGCATCTTCGATTCTGCCGTCGAGCACCGCACTTACCAGCTCAGACACATCGACCAGATCCACGTTGATAAACTCATCGTCGTCCGGATCGCTCCGTGCGAGGCTGAGACCGGTAGCCATATAGATGTGGATCAGCTCATCCGCAAAACCCGCAGAGGTAGCGATAGTGGTCAGGTAGGCCATCTTCTTTGCGGTGAATCCGGTTTCCTCTCTGAGCTCACGGTGCGCGCAGTCCAGAGGATCCTCGCCGGGGTCCAGTTTGCCCGCGGGGATTTCCACGGTTACCCGTCCCAGAGCCGCCCTGAACTGGCGGACCAGGCAGATATGCCCGTCATCCGTCAGCGCGACGACGGCGACGGCGCCGGGGTGCCTGACCACATCGCGCTCCCCTCTCGATCCGTTTGGCAGCGTCACTGTCAGTTTGTCGACATTGAAGAGCGTGCCGGTATAGACGACATCCTCGGAGTTGATGGTCTCTTCCAGGCCTTTGTCACGGGGGTCATCTTCCCCCAACACCAGGTCACGTTTCTCCGGGGCACCCGAGGTGTGATCGTGGTGCGACCGTTCCCCATCGACGGTATAGGCATCGGTCACTCTGCCCAGCGAGTCCAGTGCCTCATTCCTCGCTGAATCTATATCAGATTGAGAAGGAAGGTTCTCTTGTAGCTCCTTGTTTGATCCCATGCTTTGTCTCTCTTTGTTTAGAGCTGTTCTCTTCCTTTGATCGCTTTGATACCGATATCGTGGCGATAGGTCTTCCCTTCAAACCAGATCTTGTCGCAGGCCTCATAGGCGCGGTTACGGGCATCCTCAAAGGTCGGTGCAAGCGCGGTGACATCGAGGACGCGGCCACCAGCCGTCACGAGATTTCCCTCGTCATCGAGCGCGGTTCCCGCATGGTGGACGAAGACGCCGTCCATTGCGTCGGCATCCTTCACACCGTAGATACGCTTTCCGACCTCATAGTGTCCCGGATAGCCGGCACTCGTGAGGACGACGCTCACAGCCCAATCGTTGTCCCAGCTCACCATGTCCGGGCTCAGAGTTCCCTTGTCGCAGGCCAGGAAGGCTTCAACGAGGTCGCCCCTCATGCGTGGGAGCACGACTTGGGTTTCAGGGTCGCCGAAGCGCGCGTTGAACTCGAGGACCTTAGGTCCGCCTTTAGTGAGCATGAAGCCGCCATAGAGGCAGCCTGTATAGGGGATACCCTCACTTCTCAGCTCATCGATGACCTTTTGCTCCATTGAAACCATCTGGTCGAGCTCGCCGGGCAACAGAATCGGTACCGGGGAATAGACGCCCATGCCGCCGGTGTTGGGGCCACGATCCCCGTCATATGCGCGTTTGTGATCTTGACTCGTCGCCAGCGAAACTAAGGCCTTGCCGTCGCTCAGTGCCAGCAGCGAGCATTCAGGCCCCTGGAGCATCTCTTCGATAACAACCGTGTAGCCGGCCTGGCCAAACTGTCCCGCGAAGCAGTTCTTGACGCCCTGAAGGGCTTCTTCAGTTGTCTGGGCAACCACGACGCCCTTGCCTGCCGCAAGGCCATCGGCCTTCACGACACAGGGGCCGCCGATCGATTGCACATAGTCAAGGCAGGCCTGCTCATCAGTGAAGCTCTTGTACTTCGCGGTCGGCACGCCTGCACGCTGCATGATCTCCTTGGCGAACCGCTTGGAACCCTCCAGGCGGGCAGCGGCTTTATCGGGACCAAAGACCGGAATATTCTTTGCGCGGACCGCGTCTGCGACGCCCTCCACAAGTGGGGCTTCCGGGCCGATTACTACAAGGCCGATATCGTGGTCAGAGGCAAACTCAGCGACAGCCTCAGGAGATTCAATATCGAGCTCCACTTTTTCGGCCAGATCGTACATGCCTCCGTTGCCGGGAGCCACGTAGAGCTTCCCTGCATGCGGGGATTCAGCCAGTTTCTTCAGCAGCGCATGCTCACGCCCACCGGAGCCCAACAGCAAAATATTGAGGGTTGTATCGCTCGCCACGTTTCATCTCTCCTTTGCCAACTACGTAGGAAGGGTGCCTGGAGCACCCTTCCTACCTGTCATATCCGATTAATTCCAGTAACGGTTGATGGTCTGCTCACGATCCGGACCAACGGTGATGATGGAGATCCTCACGCCGGCAAGCTGCTCAAGAAAGTCGATGTAGTCCTTGGCCTCACGCGGCAGCTGGTAGAAATTGCGCACATTGGAGATGTCGCATTTCCAACCTGGCAGCGTCTCATAGACCGGCTTTGCATGGTAGAACACGCTCTGGTGCTCCGGGACGGTGTGATAGGTCTTTCCGCCGCACTCGTAGGCGACGCAGACCTTGATCTCATCCAGACAGCCCAATACGTCGAGCTTGGTGATCGCCAGATCGGTTAAGCCGTTGACACGAGCAGCATAGTTGACAACGACGGAGTCGTACCAGCCGCAGCGACGCTTTCGCCCGGTCGTCACGCCGTACTCGTGGCCGACCTCACCGAGCTTATCCCCCGTCTCATCGAAGAGCTCCGTCGGGAAGGGGCCTGACCCGACACGGGTGAGGTACGCCTTTGCGACGCCCAAGACACGGCTGATGCGGGTCGGTCCTACTCCAGAGCCGGTCACCGCGCCGCCGGCGGTGCAGTTGGAGCTCGTCACGAACGGATAGGTGCCGTGGTCGATATCGAGCATCGTTGCCTGCGCACCCTCGAAGAGGATGTTCTTCCCGGCATCAAGCTGGTCATTGAGGAAGCGGGAGCTCTCGATAATGTAGGGCTTCAAGCGCTCCGCATAGGGCAGATAGGTCTCACAGATCTGATCGACCGTGTAGGTCGGCAGGCCGTATACCTTCTCTAGAATCGGATTGGTGTAGGCAAGCGCCGCCTCAAGCTTCTCACGAAAGATGTGTCCATCGAGCATATCCTGCATACGCAGACCGGTGCGGTTCATCTTGTCCATGTAGCAGGGGCCGACGCCGCGTTTGGTCGTGCCGATCAGGTTCTTGCCGAGCTTTTTCTCGTGTGCGCCGTCCAGATCCTTGTGATAGGGCATCACGATATGGGCATTGCCGGAGATCTTCAGATCCTCGCAGGAGATACCCTGCTTCTCGAGCATATCCATCTCGTTGAGCAGGACCTCAGGATCCACAATGCAGCCGTTGCCGATAACCGGGTAGACGCCTTTGTACATGACGCCCGAAGGTACCTGATGCAGTGCGAGCTTGTGGCCACCCGCGATGACCGTATGGCCCGCGTTAGCGCCTCCAGCGTATCTGCAAACTACATCGAAATCCCCAGAGATTAGATCGGTGACCTTGCCCTTGCCTTCGTCGCCCCACTGTGTGCCGACAAGCACTGATGCTGGCATGTGAATCCTCCCCCAGACGGTAGTTTCAACTGATCTGTGCCTCACGATCTTAAGGACTTCTCCAGTATACGGCAGCAGACACCCTATGTGCGCCAATAAGGCGCGTGCACAGGGTGTCAGCACACCAGCAGTAGCTACGGCTCGTGGTGCTGGTCGACTTCCACGAACTTCGTGGAGCCTCCCAGGAAGGTCAGCGGTACCACCCCGAGCGGGCCTGAACGGTTCTTCGCGATAATGAAGTTCGTAATGTTTTTGTCCGGGCGGTCGTTGCGGGCTGCCTCCTCCTCCGTCATCGACCGATCGAGAAGGATAACGATATCGGCGTCCTGCTCGATAGCGCCGGACTCGCGCAGGTCGGAGAGCTGCGGGGTCTTACCGGTACGCGACTCCACCTGACGGGAGAGCTGCGAGAGCGCGACCACCGGTACATGTAGATCCTTTGCCATGATCTTAATGCCGCGAGACATCTCGGAGACCTCGGTGGCGCGGCTGTCGGAGCGCCTGCCGCCCGAAGGCGGGGAAACGAGCTGGAGGTAGTCAATGATGACCAACGCATTGCCCTCTTTACCGTGCAGCATACGCCGCGCTTTGGCTCTGATCTCGGTGATCGTCGTGCCCGGCGTATCGTCGATCATAATGTCAAGCTGCGAGAGGTCCTGCGTCGCCTGCAGCACCTGTTCCCACTGATTGTCGCGGATATTGCCGGCGCGGATGTCCGTCAGCTTGATGCGCGCCTGAGCCGCTAGCAAACGCTGCGCGATTTCGGCTTTACTCATCTCGAGTGAGAAGAGGGCGACGCTCGTGCCGTCGGCCGCCGCATTGACCGCCAGATTCAGGGCAAACGAGGTCTTGCCGACGCCTGGGCGTGCGCCGATTACGATCATCTGTCCGGGGCGCAGCCCCAAGAGCTGCCGGTCGATCCCGCGATAACCCGTTTTGACACCGAGGAGCTTGGTGTCCTGCTTGGCCATCTCACCCAACTCGTTGTAGAGTTCCCCCATCACCTGTTCCATGGTGGAGTACTCACTTTTAACGTCGGACTCCGTGGCATCCAGAATCAGCTTCTCTGATTGATCAACCACCTCCTGGACGTCTTCAGGCGCATCGTAGGCGAGCGCCGTCACATTGGAAGCGGCGTTGATCAGCCTCCTCAGCGTGCTGTCACGTTTGAGGATTTCCGCATGGTGGCGCCAACTGGCCAGGGAAAATGAGTTACCCGCCAACTCGACAAGATAGGCACTTCCGCCGGCCCGCTGAAGCTGATTCTTGGATTTGAGGTAATCGGCAAGGGTAACCGGGTCAGCCTGCTCCCCTTCGTTAAAGAGATCACGGATTGCCCAGAAGATCATACGGTTCGAGGGCACGTAGAAATCGTCCTCTGTAAGATCGAGCAGCGCATCCTGACGGGCGTCTTCCGAGAGGATCATCGCCGAAAGCACGGAGGCCTCTGCTGCCCGGTCCTGAGGCATGCCAGCCTGCGACAGGCGTGCAGCATCATCGTGTATACCCGGCATATCTTCTGGATTGGGCATCGTCTCTCCTTCCCTCACCGCCGAGGGAGATACATCACAAGTACTCTCTATCTATATATGTATGTGGGCAAGCATTACTATACTGCCCACCACGCTCACCGATGGCGGACCTTCAGCCTTAGCCTGTCTGCTAAGGATCACAGCACAGATCTTAAAGACTCAAACAATCAGCGCGATCGAGGGCCTGCCTACCTGCAAAGCCCCCTCTCGAGCGTCATAACACTCAAAAGGGGGCTCACCCATAGGTAAGGCTTATTCTGCAGGCGGTATTACTGTTCAGCAGGCGGTATTACTGCTCAGCAGGCGCTTCTGCAGCTTCCTCAGCCGGCTTCTCAGCCTCAGCGTTCTCGCCCTCGTCTGCCTCAGAGGCCTCGGCCTCTTCCTCGGGCTCCTTTTCGTCAACGCCCACGAGCACAGTCAGCTCAGCGTCGATATCGCGGTAGAGGTTGATGGTGATCTGGTGACGGCCAACTGTCTTGATAGCGGCAGCATGCTCAATACGCTTGCGGTCGACCTCGACGTTGAGCTGCTCTTTGATTGCGTCAGCGATCATCGAGGTAGTGACGGAGCCAAACAGCTGCCCGTCGTCGCCGATTCTCGCCTCGACGGTAACAGATTTGCCGTCAAGCGTCTGCTTGAGCGCGTTAGCATCAGCAATACGCTTTGCTTCGCGCTCTGCAATGTTGTGACGGCGCTCCTCAAGTTGCTTAATATTGCCAGGGGTAGCCGGCTGGGCCATTCTGTTCGGGAACAGATAGTTCTCTGCGTAGCCCTGAGCGACATCGACGATATCGCCTTCGCCGCCCTTGCCCCTGAGCTCACCCATAAGGATGACTTTCATTGGGACACTCCTTAAATCTTAGCCTCAGGCTTGCCCATCGGATTTGTCCTTTTTCGGCCAATCCCGAAAGTGGGCAAGTCCATCAACAAAGCCGAAGACACTCATTACGAAAAATGAATACTCAAGCTGGATACCAAAGATGAAAGCCAGCGCCTGACCGAACTTCCCGACACCGTGCGATGCCAAGAACCACACCGTCAGTGCCAAACCCTGGAGCACCACAAAGAAGCGGGCGCCCTGCATCAGGTTGAGGCCGATAAAGACGACCTCCCGAGGCATCTGCGTCCCATTGCGCTGGGCAATGTAGATCGCAAACCCCACAACCATGATTGCGAGGATCCACGTCGGTGCCTCAAAGGTGCGGAACTGTACCTTGTACTCAGACCCAAACGTGACCGAGTGTGTGAACATCACGACACCCAACCAAGCACAGAATCCGTAGACCACAGCAACCACACCGTAGAGTAACGGCCAGTAGAGCGACAAGCTCTCGCGGACCCGGTCAGCCATAGCCTGCATCTGTGGGTCCCCGCCCACATTCGCTGCGGATACAGCCTCATTGATCAACGAGGCCATATTCTGGGATAGGGTCGTGCCGGTGGCTGCAGAGCTAACTGCGTCACTTCCAATGAGCATTGCGACAGCCGCCGCACTGGTCAGTGCAACGGTGTTCCCATTGAGGCGCTTTTTTGCGGTGAGCAGCCCGAAGGCAAACCCAACCAGCGTCGGTACCACCACATCGCCAACTCTTAGGCTCGGCACCAGAAGGGCGATCGCGACACTCGGTGCAAGCAACGAGATCAATGCAGCAAGGATCCGCTTCCAGCCTTTTTGATAGGTGCACAAGCACGTCCCATAGGCTCCGGCAAAACTTGCCAGCACCGGGATATACCCTGCGACTGCACCTGCAGCCAGACACCAGAACACCCCAAAGCGCAACGGCTCAGGAGCCTGATTATCCGACGGCTTTGTGTCATACGGCACAAGTCCGCCTCCCATATTCAGATGTCTGTCTCTCTCATCATCCACGTTCGCATTAACTCCGCTCGAGTACTCGTCGCGCATTAGTCGTGATCGCGATTGCGGCCACGACCACGATTGGATACTACGCTCACCGCATATGGGAGCAGTGCCATCTCACGGGCACGCTTGATAGCGATTGCGAGAGCACGCTGGTGCTGCGTGCATGCGCCAGTCACACGACGCGGCTTGATCTTGCTACGGTCAGTCGTGTACTTACGGAGAAGCTGGACATCTTTATAGTCGATGTAGTCCACTCCATCCTTGCAGAACTGACAATATTTACGGTGCTGTTGGCGCTGATAATCTTGAGATTTGTCCTTTGACTTCCTCAAGTGTCAATCACCTGATTTCTTTGCTTAAAGTTACTAGAACGGTATGTCCTCGTCGTAGACATCGGACGAAGGCGGTGCCTGCGTCGGACGATCCTGAGAGGACCCTCCTGTTGAAGGCTTCGGGGCCGGGGCAGCAAAGCTTTCGCTTTGATTTCTGCTGCCGTAGGCAGGCGCCTGGTCTGAGCCACTATAGGAAGAGCTCTGGTTGTATGAAGCATCCCCATTCCCATTTCTACGTGAGCTCATAAAGTCAAGATCGTTCACGATGACTTCGATCCTGCTGCGGCGCTGGCCGTCAGTCTCCCACGAAGAGTAGCGAAGCTTGCCATCGATGCAAACCTTCGTGCCTTTGGTGAGATATCGAGCAAGGCTGTCGGCACGGGTTCCGAACATGACGCAATCGATAAAGTTAGGGTAATCCTCCCACTCACCGGAAGCGTTGCGTCTCCGATCATTGACCGCTACTCCAAAGGTCAGTACCGAAGTACCACTCGCAGTAGCCCTGAGCTCACCGTCGCGTGTCAGGTTGCCGGAAATCGTGACTCTGTTTATGCTCATTCTTCTCACTACCTCTCAAAAGGTGAGTCTTCCCCACCTATCCCATGACTAATCCTTGTCAGGACGGGCCACAATCATGTGACGCTTGACTGCATCGTTGATGCGCAGGATACGATCGAGCTCTGCGATATCGGACGCATTAGCATGGAAATTGATGAGGGTGTAGTCACCCTCGGTAAGGCCGTCAATCTCGTAAGCAAGTTTACGCTTGCCCCAGTTATCGACGTCGTCGACTTTGCCACCGTTGGCAGTGATAGCTACCTCGGCACGTTTCATAACACCCGCGCGTGTCTGCTCGTCGGTAGCCGGATCGACGAAAAACAATAGTTCATAAGCCTTCATGAACGCTCACCCCCTCTGGACAAATGACTCAGGGTTAAAGAAGGATAGCCCCAAGTAGGATAGGCCTGACGATTTATAGTAACACATCGATATTTGTTTGCCTATATTTCCACATTTCAATGAGCCCATTCCTGCACACGACCAGTGTAGAGGAGACCTCTGACAGAAATATCAGACTTACGATCAGTGGTCGTACAGACAAGCACCGCTATGCCTGCCTGTCAGAAGAACTCAATCGCTTCTCATCAACCCGAGCTATTTCTGCGGATGATCTGTGTCCTCAGGGGGCCGTGGCATCGGGAGGGTCGCAGTCTGTGTTTCCTTATCGCCTGCCTCAGCCGTCTGTTGGGGACGTACATCCGGTGCCTGCTGAGGAGTTTCAGCCAGATTTACAGGGACCGCTTCCCCAACAGGGTTTGCAGGGGTTTCTTCCTGAGGCAACTCTTGGTTTTCTGCCTGCGGATTGCGAGGTGCTGCCTCAGCCTGCTTCTTATCGGCTGCCGCGGTCGGAAGCGGATCGCCTGAACCCTTCCAGTTGGCGACCTCAAACTGCCGCATCCAGAGCCCTACGGCATTGATACTCACCATGCGGATCACATTGTCGAGCAGCCCATACGCGTAGGCGGCAAGGATCAAGCCCGGGGCCAGCGAGGTGACGGATAGAAGCATGCGCAGGATTGCACCGGGATAGGTGCCGCTCATCAGCCCCATGAGTGCATAACCGATGCTGGAAAGGTTTGAAGCCGCAATGCTCAGGGCAAGGAGCGTTCCAACTCCCATCGCCATCACGTGCCCCAGAAAATAGAAGCCGGCGATAACGAGAAGGTTGCCGAAGTCATGCTTCAGCATGTCCCAGACCCGGTTGATCTGGTAGCCGGCGGAGAACCGCTGGTAGATCACCGCACGCAGGCAAGCGACGCATTCGATGGTCACCCAAATCGCCGCCAGGGCAAGCTCGAAGAGCCCGGGCGTCGTTTTGGGATTGTCCGGGAAGATAAACATGCCGATCAGCAGCGCGACCAGAAAATACCCTAATCCAGCGACAAAGACGCGCCAGCCGCTCCGGATGCATTTGCCGCAAGACACACGTTCCTGCTTGGGATAGGTATCAAGGCCCCAAGCGGTGAGCCGGGCCCACTCAAACCGGTACCCCTGAACCCCCAGGTAGCCCACCACCGGCACCACCAGAGCAAGTGGAATTACTAGCAGCGGTTTATACCATCCTTTGTCATGGGAAAGCATCTCCCACGAGCGCGTGATGTAGCGATCTCTTGTATAGGCCATAGCTTCCTCGCTCAATATGGTTGGCTCTATAGCTTCGTCAGTTATCTATACCTCATCTTATTACCCGCACCACTGCACAAAGGCGACGTCACTATGTAAATTACATATCGCACGGCATATACCGAAAGATCAAAAGAACCTGGAGGGTGAGGTATATATCAATGTATCAATGGTGTGGCCTCAAATAAAAATGGCGGAGAGGGTGAGATTCGAACTCACGTACCTCAAATAGAGGTAAACGGTTTTCGAGACCGCCGCATTCGGCCACTCTGCCACCTCTCCATTTACAAAACGTGGCGCCCCCAGCGGGACGCCACAGACATTGGCTGGCGGAGAGTCTGGGATTTGAACCCAGGATACGCTTTAGACGTATACACGATTTCCAATCGTGCTCCTTCGGCCACTCGGACAACTCTCCCTAAAACCGCATAGGAAAGTGTACAATACTTGCACCGTATTTACCACCATTATTTTTTTCTTCATGAGATGCTACACTCACACGGAACTCTGCTGAATCGTCGCTGAACGGTCGCTTCGATGCTTGATTTTCTCTTTACCGGCGCCTCACGCGGCGCGGCAATCCCGATTCCTCCCTGGCTGGATCTGACCTCCGTTGTGGTCGGCGCCTTAACCGGCTGCATTGTGGCAAAGAAACGGAACCTCGATCTCGTCGGATTTATCGCACTCTCCATACTCTGCGGGCTCGGCGGCGGGCTCCTGCGCGATATGGTTATGCAGCGCGGCGGCGTCTACATGCTGGATTCCCACTACGCGATCCCCGGAACCGTGATCATCGCCCTTGTTACCTTCTTCTTTCCGACGCCGTTCTTCTCAAATCCTGCTGCGTTGGAATGGTCCGATATCCTCTCGGTGAGCCTCTTTGCGATCTCAGGCACCGATAAAGCAGTTGTCTGGGGATTGAATCCATGGGCCGTAGTCTTGATGGGTACGCTCACCGCCGTGGGCGGCGGCATGCTCAGGGATGTCTTTTTGGGTGACATCCCCAGGATCTTTAGGAAATCCAACCTCTACGCCCTGTGCGCCGTGGCAGGCTCCCTCTCCTATCTCTTCTGCGTCGCGATCGGCTTCAACAAGATTGTGTGTGCACTCGTCTGCACCCTGGTGACGGTGGGACTTCGCCACACCTCCATGCGCTACCACATCATGTCCCCGACCAATGTTGACCTGACTCCCCGCGTACGCTCGCAGGTCCACCGAGCGGAAAGCTCAGTCTCGAGAGCTGAACGGAGAATGAGAAAAGTGCGGGCACTCAGGCGTGCCAAGCGCATCGATCAGCATCACCGGCGCTAAAAATGCCTGCTCCTTTCGAAGCAGGCACGAGAGACACACAACTATTTGTTGACCAGTCCATGGCGGACGCGCCACTTTCTGCGCTCGATCTCATTCAGGATACGCTTGCGCATGCGGACATGCTTCGGCGTCACCTCGACAAGTTCGTCATCCATAATGTACTGGAGGGCCTCCTCGAGCGTGAAGGTACGCGGCGGCGTCAGCTGCACCGCAATATCCGCCGTGGAGGAACGCTGGTTGCCCAGGTTCTTCGTGCGGGCCACATTGACGACCATATCACCTGGCCGCGAACGCTCACCCACGATCATACCCTCATAGCACTGCGTACCCGGCTCAATGAACAGGGTGCCACGATCCTGAAGGGTACCCAGTGCATAGGCGACAGCCTTCTCCGTAGACATGGAGATCATCGCGCCGTTGGTGCGGCCACCGATCTCTCCCTCATAGGGGCCATACTTCAGGAAGGTGTGATAGAAGACACCTTCACCATGTGTCACATTCAGGATGCGGTTCTTGAGACCCATGATGCCACGGGTCGGGATCTCGAACTCCAGGTGGCACATAGTCTTGCCCTGCTCCATCTGCATCATGTTGCCGCCCACGTTACCGAAGAGCTCGATCACTTTGCCGGAGTACTCGCCCAGGCACTCGACTACGGCCTGCTCGATCGGCTCGAGACGGTTGTTGTCCTTATCTTTCTTGTAGAGCACGCGCGGACGGCCGACCTGGAACTCGTAGCCTTCACGGCGCATGTCCTCCATCAGGACTGACAGGTGCAGGATGCCGCGGCCGGCAACCTCAACGCCGGTCTTGTCAGGGAGCTCCTCGATACGCATCGTGACATTGTTCTCACGCTCCTGCATCAAACGCTGTTTGAGCTGACGGCCACCAACGATATCACCGTCCTGCCCCACCAGAGGTGAAGTAGAAGGCTCAAAGATTACGGACAGGGTCGGCGGACCGATCTCGATCGGGGGCAGCTCAACCGGCTTGTCCGGATCAGTGTAGACATCACCGATATCGGTTCTGTCGACACCGACGACTGCACCGATATCGCCGGCGACGACCTCGTCGCACTCCTTGCGGCCCAGATAGTCAAAGGTAAAGAGCTGCTTCACCTGGGCAGTAGTGCGGGAACCGTCGTTTTTCACGACGAGGATCCTATCGTTTTGGTGGATGGTACCGGAGTACACACGGCCGACGCCGATTCTACCCACATAGTCTGAGTGGTCGATCGTGACAACCTGCATCGCAAGCGGGCCGTCAGGATCCACATCGGGGGCGGGCATATCGTTAACGATCATATCGAGCATCGGGTACATGTCCATGTTGCCGTCGTCCGGCTTCAGGCGAGCATAGCCGTTGACCGCGGAAGCGTAGATCACGTGGTCCATCGTGAACTCGATCTGCTCGTCGGAGGCGCCCAGATCCATCATCAGGTCGATCGAGTCATCCATCGCCTTCTCAGGGTTGGCGCCCTCACGGTCGATCTTGTTGATAACGAGCATGATAGCGAGGCTCGCATCGATTGCGCGGCGCAGGACAAAGCGAGTCTGCGGCATCGGACCCTCAGCGGCATCGACCAAGAGCAGCGCGCCGTCAGCCATCTTGAGGACACGCTCAACCTCGCCACCGAAGTCAGCGTGGCCAGGTGTATCGATCACATTGATCTTGATGCCTTTATACTCGATCGAGATATTCTTTGAAAGGATCGTGATGCCACGCTCACGCTCCTGAGCGTTGGAATCAAGGACACGGTCCTGAACTTCTTGGTTCGCTCTGAAGGCATCGGTGGCCTTCAGGAGTTTGTCAACGAGCGTTGTCTTACCGTGGTCGACATGCGCAATGATAGCAATATTTCTGATTTGCTTTTGAAGCATATATCCCTTCCATATTTACTGCAGATAGCTCATTCGTTATACAGCAGTCAAAAATATGTCCCCGTCTATCTATCCACACCTGCAAATATAGTGGAAGAAAAAACGCTGTGTGTGTAGAAAGTGGACTCTTCCATTGAATTTTCGGTCTTAGAAGAGTTAGTGCAGCTACAGGAGGTCGTCGAGTTCGCCTGCAGGGGCCGGATCGGTCCACTGGAACGCATCCCCTCGGCCCTTATAGAGCGAGTACGCAGAGTACGTGTGGTAGCCGACTTCACCAAATTCGAGCAAAATCGCATCCTGATAGGCACCTTTGTCATCCGCCACCGCGCCCTCATAGACAAGCGCGTAACGCTGGGGTACCCCGATGCCAGCTCTTTTGTCTCCTTTAGATCTCTTCAGATTCTGCACGCAGGTGTGCGCCCCTTCGATGCACGCTTCAATTCCATCATCGGAGAACTGATAGGAGACCATATGGCCTTGAGGGTCCTGCACCGCGAGCAGTACCGGCACTTCCTTGCCATCCGCGAGCAGGTCAAACACCTGTCCCATCAGGTTACAGGAGAGCGCATCGAGCTCTGGCGACACCCCTTCTTTTCTCTCCATCACGAACCTCATAGCCTCAATAGTGCACCGTATAGAAACCCAGATCGCCTCTCCTGAGGGTACGGGTCTGTTCGATCACCAAGCCGTCCTGGTCATAGCTCAGGCAGTTGTATGCCATCGCCGGTCTTCCCGCTTCCATACCTAAGAGCCGGGCTTCCTTTGCATCGAGCTCCACGATCTCCAAGTGCTCAGCTGTTGCATCGACCACTTTCCCGTAGAACCCAAACACCTCATAGAGTGAGAAGACGGAGATATTGATCCCCTCGAGACGGGGAAACCGCATGAGCGGCACGACCGTGCGCTCATAGGAGAGCGGCGTCTTGTTGACGCTATTCACCCTTCGGATCACGTAGAGCGGATCATGGACATCGATCGAGAAGAGCCGAGCATACCAGGGTCCTGCCTCCCGCTTCTCATGTGAGAGGATCCTGACGCTCGGCTGCGCACCTTCGGCGATCGTACTTTGGCGGAAGCTCCTCCCGTCACCGACATCCAAGGTGCCGAGCTGATCCGCATCGACAAAGACCCCTTTGCCTTGGGCCCGTCTCACAAGCCCTTCGTCTTCGAGCGCGGCATAGGCATTGCGTACGGTCTGGCATGTAGTACCAAACTCCTGCGCCAACTCATGCTCAGAGGGCAGCATAGTCCCTACGGGATAGTCCTCATCCTCGATTTTAGTGCGAATAGCTTCCCGCAGCTGCTGGTAACGTGGCATGTGGGTATCTGTATCAGCCATTGCCGATCACCCGCTCCGGTATTCGTTTTCCTCGGGCAAGGCCCGATTGACGCGCATAGAAGCTATACATATCCGGCCGAATGACCGCCTTGAAGTATTCAACACACCTCAAGTCTTCCTGCTTGGATACGCCGGTCTGGAAATAGACGGGGGTCCCTTCCACAATCTGCAGATATGTTGCCTCTTGAGCATCGGCCCGCGTGATAGAGAGCTTTACTTCCCCATGGGGCAGATCCACATGGTAGTGTTCGCGCAACGTGTCGACAAGGGACACATCCGTGAAGTCATACTCCGAGATGCCGGGGCAGACTGCGGTGTTGAGGTACACCGTCTCGATCATGCAGGGCTTGTTGTCGATCTTCCTCAAACGTCTCAGCTCGAAGATAGGGTCGGCGACCTTAAGCTTGAGTTTGCGCGCTACATGCTCGTCCGCCACTTCCTCACGGGCGTAGATCACCTGGGAACTCGGCACTTTGTCAGCCGCACGCACCGTGTCGGAAAAGCCGTTGTAGCCCCGGCAATTTGACTGTGGGCGCCTCATCGCGACATAGGTCCCCGATCCTCCACGGCTCTCCAACACGTGCAGGCTGATCAGATTTTTGAGGGCCGCCCTCAGGGCCGTTCTGGAGATACCCCAAGCTCCACAGAGATCTCGTTCGGCAGGCAGCTTATCGCCTTCCTTGAGGTGGTGCTGTGCAAGATACGCAAGGATATTCTCATATGCCATATCTGAGGGAGTGATATTCTGTGTATCCATAGTATTACTTTCTGTTGGTCTTCTTTAAAAGCTTAGCGTATCCAGCGCGAAATTTTGTCGCAGTCACTCCAGCGGCATCGCGGGCCGGCACCACGCCGTACTCGTCGGAGACCAAAAATACCTCCTGTGCCTCAATACTTCCCTCCAGGTACTGAGATGCCAGCTCATGGACCCTAAGCACGGTCATCCCTAGCGTCTTGGCCAAGTCTTCAATCAGCGAAGCGACACCGGAGGGACGCTCATCAGGTTCCGCCCCCATAAGGAGGGTCCCGTCCCGCTGCACGACCCAGATGGTCTCAGGCGCGATCCTCGTCTCTTCAAACTCCATGCGGGACTTGAGCGCGCGGATTGCGAGCTCACGCGCCCCGGTGTTGTCGAGCGGCTTGTAGGGGCCAACTGACATCGCCGCCTGTTCCCTATCGTCGACGACGATCATCAATACACCCTCAGGATTGTCGTACGAGCCGTCCTCAAGGGTCCACTCAATGTGCTGTTTTGCCCACTGCAGCAGCGCCCCCGGGAGCGGCACCCCTCCCAGACGCCTGCTCCCAAGTGCCCGCATATGCCGATTGAGCAGCGGAAGCGCCTGATGGTACAGGCGCCAGCGACACACGAGCACCGGTTTCCCCATATGGAAATCCTTTGGGATCGCCGCGGTACTTCTGACGTTGGTATTGTGTGAGGTATGTTCAGGCATTCGATAACTCCTCTATGGTTTGACTCGCATAGAGCTTACAACTCCGAAAGTTCTTACAAGTCTAGAATGTTTTTCACACAGTCTCAGCACGCACACACAGAATTGCTCCAAAAAGAAAGGCGAGGCTTTACGGTGACAGAGCCACTCAAAGGACGTTTCGCGCCAACTCCCTCAGGGCGCATGCATGCCGGTAATATATGTTCTGCCCTACTCACCTGGCTTTCTATACGCTCGCAGCACGGGACCTGCGTGCTGCGCATCGAAGACCTCGACCCGAGGGCTCAACGCCCACCTGTCGCTGACCTCCTGATGGAGGATCTCGACTGGCTCGGGCTTACCTGGGATGAGGGGCCCTACTTCCAAAGCCAACGCACTGAATATTATGAAGACGCAGTCAACAAACTGACCGACATGGGGCTCACTTACCCCTGTTTCTGCACCCGCTCTGAGCTCCATGCCGCAACCGCGCCCCATATGTCCGACGGCACCTACGTCTATCCGGGGACCTGCCGACACCTCAAGCCTGCGCAGCGTGCCCAAAAGGCAGCCACGCGCCCTCCCGCCACACGGTTGATCGTGCCTGATGCAGACGATCCAAAAGGGACGATCACCTTTACCGATGAGGTCTACGGACCGCAGCGTGAGGTCTTGGCAACGCAGTGCGGAGACTTTCTGATCAAGCGCTCCGACGGGGTCTTTGCCTATCAGCTCGCCGTGGTGGTGGATGACGGGCTGATGGGGGTCACCGAAGTGGTCCGCGGACACGATCTGCTCGGTTCCTGTGCCCGCCAGATCTATCTGCAGCGGCTGCTTGGATATCCCCAACCTCACTACGCCCACGTTCCGCTGCTTATGGGAAGCCCCACCAGAAGGCTCTCCAAGCGGGACAGAGACCTCGACATGGGCGTCCTGCGTGAGCAGTTCGGCCGTCCAGAGCCGCTCATCGTAAAGCTCGCATCTCTCTTTGGGCTGGCACAACCGAATGAGAGACTCTCAGTGGAAGACTTAATCGGACGCTTCTCGTGGGCCGCTATTCGAGAACATCGTGCGGATATTGTAGTCAATCCCGAGTTTCTTTACACATAGCCCTTGAGATACACCCTCCATGTGGGGTATGATGCTAAATCACCCTCATGGAGAGCTGACCGAGTGGCTGAAGGTGCTCGCCTGCTAAGCGAGTATAGGACTCAAATCCTATCTGGGGTTCAAATCCCCAGCTCTCCGCCAGAACCTGCTGAGAGCCGCGCATTCCTGTGCGGCTCTTTTCTTACCTTTTGAATCGGGCACCTAACTGGCGCCTATCTTCACATTTAAAAATCTCTACTTGACTCACAGCTCAAGAAGGAGCATCATAACTACTGCTTTGCGCCGTTACCTCAGCTGGATAGAGGAACTGACTACGAATCAGTCTGTCATAGGTTCGAATCCTATACGGCGCACCAGAGTATTTCAGCCCCATTCGTTGGGGCTTTTTATTAACTCAGCTTCCTTTCCCATTATGCCAGACGGATCGCGCCGCCGGCTTTATCGACCGCATAGTAATCGAAAGGCACATCGTTGAGGTCAAGGTAATCCATCAGATCGCAGAGCATACGGTAGGGCGCACAGACAAAGAACTGCGTGAGCGCCTCACAGATCTGCTCCTTCGTAACCCCCAGCACATAGGCGGCTGCATCGATACTGAGCGGTTTGATCAGAATCGATTGCTTGTACACCGGCTGGTCGTGGATGGCCTCGGTGAGGGCACCCCAAGAGCGCTCGGATACGACGATGCCGGAAGGTGTCTCCCCAATGCTGACACAGCGCTCCTCATCGCCCTGATGGATAGTAAACGTTGTTGTGTGCTGTTTGAGTTGGTCCATGGCGTCTCCTGTCCTTGCCTGTACCCTCACTATAGTACGATTCTGTGTCTAACTAGAACATATGTTCGTATTTTGGAGAGACTGTGAGGAAAGACCGAACCTTACAGATGGTTGTGTATCCCTCTAAAAAACCGGTGACCCCAACAAGTACCCTGCTGAGATCAGCTTGCCGAGAGCCTCGATCTATTTGTGAGCGTATAGCCTATTTGACAGGCTTGATGACTTCCATATCGTGCATGTAGGGGCGCAGCACCTCCGGTACGGCGATAGAGCCATCCTCATTCTGATAGTTCTCCATAATGGCTGCCATCGTTCTGCCAACTGCCAAGCCAGAGCCATTCAGCGTGTGGACCAGGCGGGTTCCCTTAAACTTGGAAAGATCGCGGTACTTGATGTTTGCGCGGCGTGCCTGGAAGTCCCAGCAGTTCGAGCAGGAGGAGATCTCCTTATAGTTATTGTAGCTCGGGAGCCACACCTCGAGATCGTAGCACTTGGTTGCGCTGAAGCCTAAGTCGCCGGTGCACAGGTTCACGACGTGATACGGAAGCTTGAGAAGCTGCAGGCAACGCTCTGCCTCATGCGTCATACTCTCCAGCTCATCCATGGAATTCTCAGGCTTTGAGAACTTGACCATCTCGACCTTGTCGAACTCGTGGACACGGATGATGCCACGGGTGTCACGACCGGCGGAGCCAGCCTCCTCACGAAAGCAGGGGGTGTAGGCGGTGTACCACAGCGGCAGCTTGCCCCCATCGAGCACCTCACCGCGGTGAATATTGGTGAGCATGACTTCCGCGGTCGGGATCAGGTACATGCCTCCACTGACGTGGTAGAGATCCTGGTCGAACTTCGGCAGCTGGCCGGTTCCAAACAGAGAATCATAGTTGGTGATCACAGGCGGCCACCACTCTTTGAAGCCAGCCTCGATATGGGTGTCAAGAAAAAACGCAATCAGTGCACGCTCCATCAGGGCGCCGGCGCCACCGAGCAGTACAAAGCGGGTGCCCGCAAGCTTGATGCCACGGTCAAAGTCGAGCATGCCGGTCGTCGGGCCGAGGTCCCAGTGGGCCTTCGGCTTGAAATCAAAGTGGGTCGGCTCTCCCCAGCGTCGAACCTCAGGGTTGTCGGAGTCATCGACGCCGTACGGTACAGTCTTATGCGGTATGTTGGGGATAGTGGCAATAAGGTCAAAGAGATCCTTCTCGACTTGTGCACGCTTGTCGTTGAGCTCCTGAATGTGCTTCTTGTGGGCGGCTACCTTCTCCTTCGCCGCCTCAGCCTCACCCTTCTTCCCATCACGGAGTAGCTTGCCGATCTGCTTTGAGACGCTGTTGCGCTCGGCCTGGAGCTGTTCAACTTCAGCGATGACGGAGCGGCGCTCTTCGTCGAGCTCAAAGAACTTCTCGCGGTCCCAGTGGACGTTTTGGCGCGACGCGCAGGACTTATCGACAATATCGGGGTTCTCCCTCACAAACTTGATATCAAGCATCGATGCGATTCCTCTACTTTCTTTTTGTAAACGTTTCAAACTTTTAGGAACTACATGCAACAACTTATAGTAGAGACTAACAAGCTCCACTCAAGTCACTCAAGTATATACTTGACTCTGGTCCATTCTCGGTATGTACAGAAAGGTACAGATAATGGCTGCGGTTGGTGGTTTTTTCAATTGGCTCTTTAATACACGCCCAGGCGTCATCACCCTGGTCGTCGGTGGTATCCTGTTCTTCTTGCTCATTGCGTATCTGCTCGAGCGGAAAACAAAGCAGCAATACTATAACCACAAGAAGTCTGAGGACGATTGGGATCTGCTCGACGACGATGAGAATGAAGACGACAATTAGGGTGTGGACCTTATCGTATGCAGAAAAAATCCCCGTTGGTCGCCAACGGGGATTTTTGCATCTCTTCTGGTGCGGGTGAAAGGACTTGAACCTTCATGAGGGAACCCTCATACGGACCTGAACCGTACGCGTCTGCCAATTCCGCCACACCCGCGTGCTGTGGTATTGTACCTCACAATGACCTATAATAGCAACACTCAAAATTCTATACTTTTCACAGAAAGTCTTGTGATCTGTTACTGAGCCACATAGGTTGGTATAGCACAGGCGGCAAAAGGAATTTAAACAGTGGCTTTTGATACACAGGGAGAGCCTTCAGATACTACGCAAACAGTGACGCAGGGTACAGTCCCTGCTCAAGCGGATATGCCGCTTTTATTAGGGCGCTATCGCGTCGTGGAGAAATGCGGGCAAGGCGGGTTTGGACGCGTGCTGGTCTGCTGGGATACGCGGTTGCAACGCCGCGTAGCCATCAAGGTGATCCCCTTGAGCCTCTCCGACAGTGAGGAAGCCGAGGCATCCTCACTGCGAGAGGCGCTTCAGGAAGCCCGGACCTCCAGCTTGCTTGCCCATCCCAATATCGTTGCAGTCCACGACTTCGAGAGCGCCGGCCGCTATGCCTATCTCGTTATGGAGTACATCGATGGGCTCAACCTGCTTGAGCTGCTCAAACGGGTTGAAGGGGGCTGCCTGACCTATGAGGAGTGCGCACACTTGTTGACCTGCGTGGGATCGGCGCTTCAGTACGCCCACGAGAATGGGGTGCTTCACCTCGATATCAAGCCCTCCAACATTATGATTGACCGCTCCGGCATCGCAAAACTCACCGACTTTGGTATGTCGACGCTCGCCTCTGCGGTGGGCTACGGTGGAGCGCGCGGCGGCACCATCGGCTACATGCCACCTGAGCAGATCAACGGCCAGCTCGTCGATGAGCGGACCGACATCTTTTCTTTGGGTGTCGTACTGTGGACCGCACTGTGCGGGGTCAACCCATTTGAGGCAGATACCGCTGAGGAATCCCTCGCTAAAATCTTACAGGGACCTGCCGTTTCTCTGGCGCAGGAGAATCTGACCCTCAATCAGGATATCGAGCTCGTGCTGGAGAAGTGCCTGGCCATTAATCCCCAGGACCGCTACAGTTCGGTGGAATCCCTCATGAATCACCTGATACCGCTCTTAGGAATCCCGGGCGCTGGACAAAAGTCATTACAGAATCTTGTCTTGCAGGCACAGGACGATGAGCCCACCGAAGAGGAGTGGAGTGAGGTCTACCGGGAGAAGACCCCGGCGGCCGAACGCTTCCCCTGGCTCGAGCCGCTAATCCTTAAAAGTACGAGCGCCTTAGTGACCGGTCTCTGCATCTTTAGTATCGCGCCGGTGCTCTTCGCTTCAAAGGCCTCGATCGCCGCCGCCGTTATCATCGCTTCCGCGCTTGCGGCGCTCTGGCCACCTTCAGGTTTTCTATCCTTTCTGCTCTCTCTGTTAGCCGCCTTAGGCATCGCCCACTTCAATCAGGCGACGTTGCTCACGCTTGTCGCAGTCGGAGCTTTAGGTATCACATGGTGGATTGCGTGCGGGTCGACAACTAAGGCGTCAAGTATCGCAGCGCTGTTTTCCTGTGTGGCCCATATCCCATCTGCCTCGGCCAACCTGTGCGGATTTGTCTTCCGCCCGCTCACAGCCTTTGTGAGCAGCGCTTTTGCGTGGGTGCTCAACCAGTTTTTTTCTTTGAGCCTCCAGACCGGCTTCAATGCACCCGCTGTTGTCGACGCCTTGATAGCCCAGCTCTCCTCACGCGCACAGCTGCTTTCGCTTGTGGGGTGCAGCCTTGCGGGCCTTGCCGCGAGTCTGATCGGACGCGACCGCGGCGGCTGGAGGGCCAATATCGCTCAGCTCAGTTGTGCTGGTATAATAATATTCTTTCAAGTGCTCGCTCATGGAGTGGAAAATAGCGGCATATGGTCGGCTCAAGAGATAGTGGGCCTCGTATTTGAGATATTCTTAAGTATTGTCATGTGCTTTGTTGCGGCCCTGAAGGGCCCTGTGGTAGTTGAATCAGAAGGGTAGTTACGTATATGAATTTTTTAAACGTCTTTGAAGAGCGCATCGCTGCGATCTTTAATGCGACACCGGAAGGCTACACCGCCCCCTTCTCCTTCAAAAAACTTGCCAAACGTGCAGCTCGGGAGATGGAGAACGAGACGTTTGTGATAGACGGCGTGGACACCGCGCCAGGCCTCTATACCATCCTCGTCTCTGCAGACGACGATGCGTATATGCGACCGCTCTATGGCGATCTCACCTCTGAGATCGCCAAGTTCATTGAGGGCCAGGCAAATAAAAAGGGCTATGTTTTCACCGGAAAACCCCTGGTTCGTTTTATGGTAGATCCCTCGCTCAAAAGGGGAAAATTTTCGGTCTTCGCTGAGAACGTGGATCCACGCTCGCTCAACCGTCTGCGTGAGGAAGAAAAAGTGTTCATCGGCGGCATCGCTCGCGGCAATGGTGCCCAACCAATCCCACGTATCCCTGAGGCGGCACCTGCCCCACGGCGGCCCCAAACCTCTGAACGCTTCCCCGAGGCTGCGAAGGCCGAGGAGAACTCCTATGCAGGGCTTGATGTGATGCCGAGCAACGATGACCTCGATCTGTCCGCTTCAGCTGCACCGAATCCTATCGTGCAGCAACCCTATCCGGGTCCTTCGCAGGAACCCTCCCCAGTTGTTGCCGGGACGTCGACCTCTCGTCCGCGTTCGGCAGCATTCCGCGAGCCGAGAACAAAGTTGCGGCCCCAACCGGCCAGACCTGAGTGGCAGACAGGAAGGTCCTATGCTCCTTCACGCGAAGCCTCACGCCGCCCTGCTCCTGCACGCAAAAATGAGGTCACCTGCACACTGCAGGACATGTCCACCGGGCGCGTCTACACGGCATATGCCCCACAGACGCCGATCGGGCGTGAAAAAAACTCCGGTGGCATAGTACTGCGTGACCCCAATGTCTCCCGCCATCACGCGATACTTTCCTATGACGGGAGCCACTGGTATATCCAAGACCTAGACTCAACGAATGGAACCTTCGTCAACGATGCTGAAGTTACCGCCTGCGCGCTCAGCAATGGGGATATCATCAACATCGGTCTCGAGAACCTCGAGTTCCGGGAGAGCTGATATGATCGATCTTGTCTTATTCTTCGGCCGCATCCTCCTCGTGGTCCTCCTCTACCTCTTCCTCTTCGCCGCCATGCGCTCCGGTATCGGCCTAGTGAAGGGGCAGCGCACCGATTCGGCGATCTGGTGCATCGACGTGGAGAAGGGCGCGAAAAGTCTGCGCGGCCTTCACATCGATATCCTAGGGCCGGTTGTCGTAGGCCGCTCTCCCTCTTCGGATATTGTGATAGATGAACCCTTTGTCTCCGCGACCCACGCGCGCTTTTCGCTACAGGGGCCCGCACTGGTACTTGAGGATCTCCAATCGACCAACGGCACGATGGTCAACGGGCACATCATCGCCCAACCGGTGACGCTGCGCGATGGGGATGAGGTACAGATCGGAGACACAATTCTCAAGGTCGGGCGTCGATGAGACTTCCCTTTAAACGCACTGCTCCCCGAACAAAACGTGCACGCAAGCCCAAACCGGTGCCTTCGCCCGGACATGAGCCGCTGCCGATCACTGGGCGCAAAGACGCTGATGTAGTCACCGGACACAGTGACCGCCTGCGGTGGGGCTCACGCTCAGACGTCGGCCTCGTGCGCGGACACAATGAAGACTCTTTCCTGGTGCAGGCACCGCTCTTTGCCGTCTGTGACGGTATGGGCGGACACGCTGCCGGAGAAGTGGCAAGCGCGATCGCGGTACGCACCCTCTCACAGCTGGCGCCTTCCACCGCGGATGACGCAATCTTGGGTGGAGCCGTCGAAGAGGCGAACTCCGCTATCATTGAGTCGGCCCAATCCGGCGAAGGCAAAGAGGGCATGGGGTGCACGGCCAGCGCGATTGTAATCGATAAAAACCATATGGCGGTCGCCCACGTGGGTGACTCCCGCGTCTACCTGATGAGCGGCGGCGTGCTCGTACGCGTCACCCATGACCACTCCTATGTGGAGGAATTGGTCGACGCCGGGCAGATCACCACCGACGAGGCACGGGTCCACCCCTCCCGCTCCATCATCACCCGCGCGCTCGGGTCAGACCCCGATATGTACGCGGATCACTTCACGCTCGAGGTCCGCACCGGGGACCGCATCATTATCTGCTCCGATGGACTTTCGAGCATGGTGCCCGACAGCAGCATTGAGTCGATCGCGGTATCCTCGGCGACCCCTCAGGACGCTGCCGATGCGCTGACCTCTGCGGCGCTTGAAGCAGGCGGCCACGACAACGTGACCGTAGTCGTCGTCGATGTGACTGACGACGGCTCGGCGGAAAAGCACCGCCAGCAACGTAAGAAGCAGGCCCTGGTGTGGGTCATCGCACTCGCGGCCCTCTTCGCACTTGCAATCGCTATCGGGGCCAACATGATCAACTCTTCCTGGTATCTGGGAAACAACGAGGGCACGGTCGGTATCTATCAGGGCCTCAACTCTGAGGTCTTCGGGATCCCACTCAACCATCTGGTGGAAACCACGTCGGTCGAAGTGGCAGATCTGCCGGACGCAACCCAAAGCCAACTGGAACAGGGGATCAGAACCGACGATGAGAACAGCGCGCTGGATACCATCAATTCCTACCATGAGCAGATTGACACCCAGCGCTCACAGGCCTCATCGGTGGCCTCAGACGTCAAATCCACAACCTCGAAAGAGGAACTCAACAACGATTCACAAAACACTGAAGGGACGAACAATCTCGATACATCGCAGCAGAGTTCAGCAGCGACAGAGCAACCAGAAGGGCGAGGTGAATGATCATGGCAAGCGCACAGGCAAGATCGGGCGGTAACCGCCGCACCACAGAGCTGGCGCTTCTGTTTGCCGCAGCGATTCCGGTCATCCTCATCTATGCCATGTACCTGATCAACTCAGGTACCCCGGTTACGCTGAGCTCGCTCGCGATCCCCATCGGCCTCTTCGTTTCCTTTGCCCTCGCCCACATCGCGGTTAGGAAGCTGGCGCCCGGTGCAGATCCGGTCATCCTGCCGATCGTCTTTCTGCTCTCGGGCATCGGCATCACCTTTGTGACCCGGCTCGCCCCCGATGCGGCGAAAAGCCAGGTGCTGTGGCTCTTCATCTCCGTAATCGCAATGATCGTCGTCTTGTTCTTCGTCAAGAGCATCGATGACCTGGCACGCTACAAATATACCTTCGGGACTTTAGGCATCATCTTCCTTATCGCCCCGATGATCATCGGCACCGAGCACTACGGCTCAAAGCTCTGGATCGAATTCGGCGGCTTCTCGTTCCAACCGGGCGAGCTCGCCAAGATCCTGCTGATCATCTTCTTGGCCTGCTATCTCGCCGAGAACCGTGAGCTGCTCTCAGCCTCAACCAGAAAGCTTGGGCCGCTGGCCCTCCCGCAGGCACGCATGGTCTTCCCAGTCTTCGTGATGTGGGGGCTGTCCCTGCTCGTCGTTATCTTCGAGCGCGACCTCGGTTCGGCGCTGCTCTTCTTCATCATCTTTGTCGTTATGATCTACACCGCAACCGGGCGTTTGAGCTACGTTTTCCTGTCCCTCATCCTGCTCGCCATCGGCTCGGTCTTCTGTTACCACGCCTTCGGCCATGTACAGACCCGCGTCGATATTTGGCTGAACCCCTGGGCAGACCCGCAGGGTGACGGCTACCAGATTGTCCAGTCCCTCTACTCACTAGCTGACGGCGGCTTGGTCGGCACCGGTATCGGACGCGGCCTTGCCGACTACATCCCGATCGTCGAGAGCGACTTTATCTTCTCCGCAATCGGCGAAGAGATGGGCCTGCTCGGCGCCTCCGCAATCCTCATCGCCTACATGCTGTTCGCGGTCAGAGGCTTTGCGACCGCTGCACGCGCTAAATCCGATAACTCTGCATTCATGGCAACCGGCCTGACAACTGCGATCGCCTTCCAGGCCTTCCTGATCGTCGCCGGCGTCACGAAGCTTCTGCCGATGACCGGTGTTACCCTTCCTTTCATGAGCCAGGGCGGCTCTTCCCTGCTCTCGAGCTTCATCGCAGTCGGTTTGCTGCTCAAGTGCGGCGATGAAGCGACCGGCAAGGAGAAGGAACTGGTCACCGCGGCCACCGAAGCCCAGAACACTAACCCGGGAGTCTCCAACGTGGTCCAGGGCGACCATGCGCGTGCCCGGTTTGAGATGACAACACCGGAATCCGGTGTGCTGGGACGCGTTGCCTTGGGCAAGCGCCTCACCGCTCTGATCACGGTCTTCACCCTGCTCTTTGCGGTCCTGATCGGCAACCTCACCTACATCCAAGTGGTGCGGGCGGAGACCATTCAGAACATGCCGAGCAACAACCATACGATTACAAAGAGCGCCTACGTACAGCGTGGCGCAATCCTCACCAGCGATGGAGCGACGCTCGCTGAGAGTGTTCAGCAGGCTGACGGCACTTTTGTCCGCACGCATCCGGAGGGCAACCTTGCGATCCACACGGTCGGCTACCTCTCCTCGCAGTATGGCTCGACTGGCATCGAGAACTCGATGAATGAGACGCTGACGGGCCACACCGACTACACTACCTGGCAATCCGCCCTCTATTCGCTGGCGGGCGTCCCACAGCCGGGCTCTTCAGTCGTGTTGACGCTCAACTCTCAGATGCAGCAGATCTGCGAGGCTGCCCTGAACGGCTGGAACGGTGCCATCGTCGTTATTGAGCCCTCAACAGGCAAGGTGTTGGCGGAGGCCTCCTCCCCCTCGTACGACTACGGCGATATCGGGGATCTGCTCAGCTCCAACAGCACGGCGCTCGTGAACCGTGCAACCGATTCGCTCTACCCACCCGGATCGACATTCAAGGTCCTGACGCTCTCAGCCGCAATCGACACCGGCGCGTACAACATCAACGATATGATCTCCGCTCAGTCGGAGATGAATATCGGCGGCGCTGCAGTCACGAACTTCGACCACAACAATTACGGGACGGTCACGCTCAAGAAGGCTCTCTCCATGTCCTCGAACGTTGCGTTCGGCCAAGTCGGCGTCAAAGTCGGCGCACAGAACCTCGTGGACTACGCCAAGGCTTTTGGCTACGGTATCGCAATCGGCCAGGACTTCTACACGAGCGCTTCCCTCATGCCGGATCCCAGCGAGATGGCTGGGTGGGAGACCGCGTGGGCAGCCTGCGGCCAGCCGGTCGGGCAGCACTCAAGTCCTGCGGGCCCACAGACAACCGTGATGCAGAATGCGCTGCTCGCAGCTACAATCGCCAACGGTGGCGTCACGATGAATCCCTACATTGTGGACCACGTGCTCTCGCCGCAAGGTGCTACTACGACCACGACACAGCCCCGCTCACTCGGCCAGCCGATCTCCGGCAAAACCGCGAATATCGTCGCGGACGCTATGCTCGGCGTCGTCGATGATGGATTCACCGCGGCAGGGGCCCGCATCCCCGGCGTGAAGGTCGCCGGCAAGACAGGCACCGCCGAAGTCGGTGGGGCAGTCAGCAACTCACTCTTTATCGGCTTCGCGCCGTATGATTCTCCGACCCTCGCCGTCTCAATCTGCCTTGAGGGCAATGGCAGCGATATCGAAGGATCAGCCGCGCGCATGGGGGGGAGCATCATCCGGCAATGTTTGGCTGTGCAGGCACAGGGGGCGATCACATGAACGATATTCGCCGTATCCGTTCCCATATTGTGAAGGGCGGGCCACGCGGCCTTGTACGGTACATTCAGAGTCGTCTCACGCGGTATGTTTATCATATCGGACTAATCTTACATCAGGGGGTACCCACGGAGTGTATGGGGGTTGTTCATGGCAAATAGAGTTTTCGGTGGCCGCTATGCCGTACAGGATAAGATCGGTACGGGTGGCATGGCAACAGTGTATCGAGGCCTCGATCAGGTACTCGGCCGTACCGTCGCTATCAAAACAATGCTGCCGCAGTACGCAGCTGACCCCTCCTTCGCGGCACGCTTCAAGCAGGAGGCACAGGCAGCGGCAGCACTCCAAAGCCCCTATATCGTCTCGGTCTATGACTGGGGTAAAGATGGTGACACCTACTACATCATCATGGAGTATCTGCGCGGCACTGACCTCAAAAACGGAATCAGGCGCCACGGGGCGCTCGACTGCCGAAAGGTCGCGCAGATCGGTTCACAGATCGC
Organism: Atopobium sp. oral taxon 416; assembly: GCF_018128285.1. NCBI lineage: Bacteria > Bacillati > Actinomycetota > Coriobacteriia > Coriobacteriales > Atopobiaceae > Atopobium > Atopobium sp. oral taxon 416. The sequence continues at coordinate 61,805 of NZ_CP072380.1, read as the reverse complement.
GCAGGCGCTGGCGGTAGCCCACAAGCACGGGATCATCCACCGCGATATCAAGCCGCAAAACATCATGGTTCAGCCGGATGGCAACATCAAGGTCATGGACTTCGGTATCGCCCACTCCAAGAATAGCCACCTGACCGCGGACAACTCAGTGCTCGGAACGGCTCACTACGTCTCTCCCGAGCAGACGCAGGGCAAGGAGTTGGGACCGACCTCTGACCTCTACTCCCTCGGTATCGTGATGTACGAAGCTGCGACCGGCCGGGTGCCCTTTGACGGCGACGATGCGATCTCCGTCGCTATCAAGCAAGTCAAGGAGCAGCCAATTCCGCCGAGCCAAATCAACCCCAAGGTCGATCCAGGCCTCGAAGCCATCATCCTGAAGTGCATGCAGAAAAACCCAGATGATCGTTTCCAGACCGCCGATGAGCTCTACCACACCCTGCGCGACTATCTCGCAGGCAGACTGAGTGCCGTCGATGCGGCAACCCGGGTGATGGGTGAACCCCCGACCAGACGGCTCAACAATGCGAGCGCCGATACCACACAGCGGCTGGGGCGTACGACGCCGGTGAGGCCGGTTAAAACGAGCTCACGGTCACAGCACAGTGCAGCTAAAGAGAAGAAGGAAAAGGCCCATCGCCGCAACATGATCATCGGCATCATTGTTGCCATCGCTGCGGTGGCGGCCATTGCATTTGCCGCAGTCAACTATATCGGTCAGCTCAATGCACAGCAGGTGGTCCCTAACCTGGTAGGACTTAGTGAAGACGACGCACGGAAAACGATCAGTCAGACCAACGGCTTCTTCAACTTGCAGGTGACCTATGACTACTCCGACTCCGTCGATCAGGGAACGGTCATTGATCAGGACCCGGACGCGGGACGCTCAGAGAGCCAAGGCACGACGATCACCATCCATGTTTCCAAGGGAAAGGAGCCGGCAGCCTCAGTTGAAGTGCCTGATCTGACGAACCTCACACCGAATGAGGCGAGTGCTGCACTTCAGAAAGTCGGTTTAGTAGCCCAAGCGGGTGATTCGGTCTACTCGAACAGCGTCGCGGCAGGCCACATCGTCTCACAGGATACGGCCGCTGGCACAACTGCAAAAGCGGGCGATACGATTACCTATCATCTTTCCTTGGGTGTAGAGAGCGTCACGGTGCCCAATGTTGTGGGACAAACTGAAGCTGCTGCTACCGCCGCTATTCGAAATGCGGGCCTCATCGCTTCAAGTACCGCAACCGAATACAGCAATACGGTGCCGGAAGGATCCGTTATCCGTCAGTATCCGGGCTCAGGGTCAGTCAACCGTGGCAGCACGATCACCCTTACGATCTCCAAAGGACCGGAGCCTCAACAGAACAACAACAAGGACAACAACACGGACAACACCATTACTTCCGGTAACAACACAAACACCGGTGGCAATACTAGTGGTCAACAGAGCAGTCAGGGTCGGGGCAACCAGTCAGCGCCGTCAGGAACTGGATCTGGCTCTTCGTCAGGTTCCAGCTCAAGCACCAACGGTAACACCGGCGGTAGCGGACAGTCCTCAGGCACCAACAACAGCACTTCGGGAAACAACAGCTGAGAGATTCGAGGCGAGCCCAAAAAGTTGGAGAACCTAGACCGCTAGGTCCAGAAGTGTTACCTCTCCAGGATTATGGGTGCACCCCCGATTCCGTACTGATTGGTTGCGTGGCTGTGCGCAGATGCATGCAGCCACGTTTTTTACCCGTCATCCCCAAAGCCTCAATAACTAGTATTGTTCCTGAACTGTGTCGATATCAGCAATGAGCACCGCGCGCCCAGAAGGTGAATGCTGCCCTATTCCATTAACTCGCTGTTAGACCAGGATTGACCTAAGAAGGGCCCAAAAGTGTCCGGGCCTTTGCCTACAATGCATGTCGTCAAACAAAAACATCGAGGATCAAAGGACCCGGATGGATCCAATGATACTGCAGCAGATCGCAAAGATGGGGATCGCTGAGAAGCGCGAGCTCTTAGAGAGGCTGAAGGCGCTCATAGCCAAGAAGATGGCAGGCTCTGCCCTTGCGGGAACACCCAAGAGGTGCCCGAGGTGCAAATCACTCAGCTTCTATTGCAAGGGCCACGACGCGTGTGGCCTTAAGAGATGGAAGTGTTGCTCGTGAGGCAAGACCTTCTTTGTAAAGACAAGATCTGTCCTGGCTATGTCCAAGCCCACGGCTGCCACATGGGCCGCATATGCAAAGGGCACGCTTGCAGGCATGTCCCTTAAGGGAGCTTACGGAAAGCTGCCATGTGAGCCTTAAGGACATTGTGGTTTCATGCGCATGAGGCTCTTCGAGATGATGCAGGCCGCTCTTGGCGCCTTCAGGTATGGACCCACCGTCTCCTGCCAAAAGATCGGGATCTATCTTGACGAGTCGCTTACAGGCAACAGGGATAAGGTCGGCCATCCAGATGCCCAAGGGAGGCGCACACGCACGGCCATGTTGTGCATTGCTGTGGCATATCGAACAAGAAGGTCTGCGTGGAGTGCTGTGCAAATGACCTAGGAGACGAATATGCCGTCCTCTGCGGCAGGGGCAGGTCCGAGGACGGGAAGCTGACAGATGCCCTTTCAGGTATCGTCGACAGCTTATGGGTCGCCACTGACGCCCATGCAGGCTATGCGCGTGGCTCTCCTCGCTTGGGGTCTTCAAGCACACGGCGAGCTTAGCCTCGTCAATGCGATGCAGCGAAGGCTGCGCGAGTTCCTGCTTTTTCCCATGGGGTCTTCTACGAAGTGGCTGGGGCACTTGTCTTGCCTGCTTTCTGTGGATAGAGCAGGTAAGGCATTCTGAGCGGGAGAAGAAGGATACGCTCTCAGGCAAGCTTGCAGGAGGCAGGTATGTCCCATACCAGGCGTGCGCTCATAGACATAGAGCAGCCCTTCTGGAGCTATTGGAAGGACAGGGGCGTCAGGTCAGTCATGGTCTAACAGCGAGTCCATTAAAGGCCACCATCCAGAACCATTCCGGGCACACAGCTCGAGCCATCCGAACGATCGGATATACTTGGCCCTGAACCAACAGCGCCTCTCTCATGAACAAGACCACATCAAGTGTGATCTCTATATCTCTCATGCTGTGAACATGGGAGCGTCCAAAGTATCACATGAGCTAAAAACGACGGCAAAGCAGCGAGAAAGACAGACAGAGCCAGCGGTGGCGGTCCCTTCATGGCTGACTGTCGGTGCAGCTTGGCAGCACCCAAAAGATCTATAGAGGCACACTGAGCGATGTGCAGAGCCAACGATAATCAAAAAGCCTAGTGGCACCACAATCGCTGCCACTAGGCTTTGTATTATCTGGTGCCCCCAGTCGGATTCGAACCAACGACACCGGGTTTAGGAAACCCGTGCTCTATCCCCTGAGCTATGGGGGCAATAGCGTACGTATTGTATACCACTCCTACGCTGTGCGTTGAGTCTTATGGCTCATCCGTAGTTTTCTTCTTACGAAATCTATCAAAGAAGCTCGGGCGTTCTGCTAACTCACGGTTGCGCTTGTCGATGATCGCATTCATCTGCTTTTCAGTCATTGCCCACACCTTATCGTTGTAATACTTTCTCAGCTTATGGAGGTGGGCAAAATCGACTACGAAGCCGCCGATAACGCCGACATAGGCGATGATCAGGGTGACGATCGCAGCCATTCCCCAGAAGCTCCCGAGATCGTATTGGGACTCCGGGAAGACCAGAACGATGAGCCAGGAGATCAACGTGCAGATCAGGCCACCGATGATCAATGCCAAAGAGACCCGGTGGTTCTTCTTGTACGTCGGATCGGCCTGCAGCAGTGCCTGGGAAGCCAGCGATCGTCTGTCTTCCTCATCACGCTCCTTCTGACGTGCGGCGCGCTTCTCCTCTTTCGTCATCTGTACCGGTGCTTTCTGAGGGGCAGACTTCTTGCCGTGAGAGATTGTCTCCTCATGCACGCCTGCCGCCTTCTGGCGGGTTGGCCGGGCCCGGGCGATCGAGCGTCGCTCAAATCCTGAAGAGGATCCTTCGTCGTTCTCTTTGGTACCCTGTCCGGCCTTCGCCTTCTGCTGCACGCGTTGGTTTTCCTGCGCCTCGTTACGGGCGCCGGTGATGATATCGTGTAAAGACATTAATGCTCCTTCATGGGCGCAAAGGGTTCACCACAGATCAGTTCATACGCTTCGCGGTAGCGCTTGGCGGTACCGTCGATAACGTCCTGAGGGAGCACCGGAGGCTCGCCTTTCATATCCCAGTTGTTCTTGAGCCAGTCACGGGCGTACTGCTTGTCATAGCTTGGCTGCTCGTGGCCCTCCTGGTACCCCTTTGCAGGCCAGAAGCGGCTGGAATCAGGGGTCAGGCACTCGTCGATCAGGGTGAGCTTACCGTCAATAAATCCGAACTCGAACTTGGTATCGGCGATGATGATGCCACGGGTCAGGGCATACTCTGCTGCAGCCTTATAGAGCTTGAGGGAAGCGCCACGCAGCTGTTCCGCTACGTCCTCACCCACGATCTGTGAGCAGCGCTCGAAGGAGATGTTCTCATCGTGGTCTCCCACCGCTGCCTTGGTGGACGGGGTGAAGAGCGGTTCGGGAAGCTTGCTGGCCTCGACCAGGCCCTCAGGCAGCTTGATACCGCAGACGGTGCGATTCCGGTCGTAGGTCTTTTTACCGGAACCCGTGAGGTAGCCGCGCACAATGCACTCGATGGGGATCGTCTTGGCTTTCTTCACGAGCATGGAGCGCCCGGCCAGATAGCCCTTATAGGGAGCAAACTCTTTCGGTAGATCCTTGGGGTCGATCGAGATCATATGATTCGGCATGAGGTCCTTAAAGCGGTTGAACCAAAACGCAGAGATACGCGTCAGAATCTCACCCTTATAGGGGATCTCGCTCGGCAGAATGTAATCAAAGCAACTGATGCGATCGCTTGCCACCATCAGCAGCGTATCACCACAATCGTAGATGTCACGTACTTTGCCCTGAGAGTCCGGACGCAATTGCATATCGCTCACCTTGAGGCCTCATTTCATCGCTTGTGCATATTGGTAAAACATACTTGAGTATAGCCGCTCAGAAGGCCTGCCTACACGTGCAGATGAGACCTTCCAAAAGATACCCCTCAAATCTAATGGTTGTGGGACACCGGCTGCTTCTCTTGATTCAGCGGGATCCGAAGCGTGAAGGTAGTTCCTTTTCCAAGCTCCGATTCCACAGTGATCGTACCGTTGTGTCGGTCGATGATCTCTTTGGTCACGGCTAAGCCAACGCCCAAACCACCTGACTCCATCTCACGACTCGCGTCGGACCTCCAGAACCGACTGAACGTTCTGGGAAGATCTTCCTTAGCGATACCGATACCAGTGTCGGTGACGGAGATCAGCACATCGCTGTGGTCTTGGGCGATTGCGACCAGCACCCACCCACCGGAGGGGGTGTAGCGCATCGCGTTGGACATGAGGTTAATGACTGCCTGCTGCAGCAGGTCCGGATCGACTTCTGCGATCAGCTGTTTGCTGGGTGCCTCATTGGTGAATCTGAGCTGCAGGCCCTTATCCTGGAAGAGCTGCTCCTGTGAGGTCACAAGGCTCTTCACGAGCCACACCAGGTCGGTCTTCTTCGGCCTGAACGGAGTTTTGCCATTCTCCAGACGGGAGAGCTGAAGCATGGCTCCGACGAGACGGGAAAGCCGCCGCACTTCGTTGTCCACGACCTCCAGGTGCTGCGCATCGGTGGGATAGACCCCATCCTGCATCGCCTCTACCGTCGCCTGCATCGCCATGAGCGGCGTCCGCAGTTCGTGCGCCACATCGCTCGTGAGGCGCCGTTCGTGTTTGATGTCCTTCTCCACTGAGGTGGCCATATCATCGAAGGTCTCCCCCAGCTGCCCGATCTCATCGTTCCCCTTGAGGCCGGTCCGGGCAGAGAGATCCCCGTTTCTGATCTGGCGGGCTGTCTTGGTTATCTTGTCGATGGGACGCGCCAACGACCGGGAGAACAAAAAACCGATGATACAGGAGAGGATCACCGACACCACTGCCGCAATCAGGATAGCGGTGTAGGAATTGCTGCGGAAATTCGCATCGGCATGGGTTAAAAGTCCATCAGGCCCCAGGGTCCGTAAATAGACGGTTCCGACCGTCTCGCCCGTAGGCAGATTGATCTGCGCATCCACGGTACGGTCATTGACAACCGCAGGAGCTGGCTGTGATCCACCCTCCTCTGCATTCCATCCGCCATCGTAGAGAACATCGCCTCGGCTGTTCTGTACCTGGACAGCGACGTCTGAGGAGGTATTTGATGCCATCGACGCATAACTCAGGGCATCGGAGCTCCACCCGCCGTCCTCCTCATACTTTTTGGAGAGCGTTGTGGCAGTCGCATCCGCCAGGCTCTGCATATTCTGTTGGGTGTATGACTGAAATTGCTGTTCCCACACCTCACCCAAGACAATCAGAAACACCAGCGCACACATCACCGAGGTAGCGGCGAAGGCGCCGGTCATGCGCTTTGCATAGCTTAGGTGCTGCTTCGTATGGGGGCGGATAGTATTGAATGAGGCTCTGTCGTTCGCATCTTGAGCAGACACGCCCCCATGGTCGGAGGCGCGTCTGATACGTTTTCCTATCTCAAATTTTGCACGGGCCACAAGCTCTTATCCCTACGCCTTTTTCTGCTCTCTATTCTTATTCTTGTCCATTGCCGGTGCCTCAAAGCGGTACCCGACACCGTGGACAGTATAGAGCCAGCGGGGATGTCTCGGGTCGTCACCGAGCTTTGCACGCAAGTTTTTCACGTGAGAGTCGATCGTACGCTCATAACCCTCGAAGTCATAGCCCAAAACCTTTTCAACCAGTTCCATTCTGGTGTAGACACGGCCAGGATAGCGGGCAAGGGTAGCAAGCAGCTTGAACTCAGAGGCGGTCAGGTCTACTTCCTTGCCTTCCACGGTCACCTTGTGGCCGGAGATATCGATAACGAGATCGCCGAAGTCGAGCACCTCGAGCTGGCTTTCAACCTCGGTGTGGGCACGGCGGAGCAATGCTCTGACACGCGCGACGAGCTCACGGGGTGAGAACGGCTTGATCAGATAGTCATCGGCGCCCAGCTCAAGCCCGATGATACGGTCCTCCACCTCGCCTTTTGCGGTCAGCATGATGATCGGCACATTCGAGGTCTCGCGGATCGCGCGGCAGACGCGCTCGCCGGAAAGCTTCGGAAGCATCAGGTCTAGGATGATCAGATCGAAGGGGTGTCTGTCAAACTCTTCTACAGCGCTCTGACCATCGCCGACGCCGCGCACAATGTAGTTCTCACGCTCGAGATAAGCCGCAACCGCATCGCGAATCGCTTTATCGTCCTCTACCAATAGAATTTTCTTTTCGTTTGAAGCCATAGGGACTCCCTCATATACGTAAGTGAAAAGCTTAGATACGATGTATAGTCTACCCCAAAAGTGAGTTTAATATGGAGATTTGTTAAAGGTGAAATGTCCGTACGCTCACGGAGGCGGGATAGCCTGTCGAGGGATCCTTAACCGTCGAGAAGGTCACAAAGGTGTCACAGTGGCCAACGCGCGCAGGGTATTCCCCGAAATCGAGTGCACGGTTCACCGCAGAGATGACCCGATATCTCTGGTTGTCAGTGTCGATCACATAGTAAGAGGTGCGAGCTTTCACAATATAGGAGTGGTCTTTTCCTGCAACTCCCGCCATCGGCTCACGGTTGATAACGATAAAGGGGCCATTGCCGTGCCCGATGTAGGTTCCCATCCGGGAAAGCAGGCTCCCCTCCTCGTAGGAAGCCTCGATCGAGAAGGCAAACTCATCCCCGATACGCGTTACGCTCATCGGTCTCACCGATTGAGGCAATACCAGCTGATCTATTTGGGTGTTGAGATCATCGCCCAACGAGTAGGCCACAATACCGTAAAAGGCTCCTTTATCGTTGTTAACTCTGGGAACAAGGGTCACGACACCGTCAGAGATAGTCGGAGCGCAACCGAACCGCCCCTGGGACTCCACCACATTTTGGGCCTGTGAGTCGCCAGTTTTCCAGAGGTAGCAGTTGGAGGAGGAACGGGATTGATTGCCACTGGTAGCGGGCTGCACCTGCCAGATCACCTTTGACCTGGAAACAGCAAGCGCCGGCGGATCCCAATTAGAATCTGCCTCCCACAGCGTGGAGGGGGACCCGGTCAGCTTGCCATCGGAAAAGGACTGCCCATAGAGCTTCCAGTCATGCGAGATAAGGTTGAGCTCAACCCAGGCATATGCGTCATCCGAGCACCGAGCATCAAAGATCTCATAGTTTGAGCCATGCGTGATGGGCGTCGGCACTACCACCTGCTGGTTTCCATTGTCGATATTGAACGCGGAAGCCGTGACCATCGGACTCGCTTTTGCTCCCGCAGTGATGCAGGGGACCCACGTCCCCTCCCCCGGTCTCAATACACTGCCCAGGCTCAGGGTATAGGAGTTGGTCGGCGTATAATCCGTTTCGTCGTATTCGTAGCTCTCCAGTACATTGTTGCCTGACTGCTGATCCACCACGACCGGGTCGCTATTCGTCTGTTTGTTGGTATTCGTACAGCCGGAAAGCAGATGCACAGTTCCTATGGCAGCACCGATTGCAGCGCTACCTTTAAGGAAACCGCGGCGTGTTAACGGATGGATTGTACGCTTCATGCTTTCCGTGCTTACTGTTGAGCGATCTCAGCCTGAGCCTGTTTCAGCGCACGGGAGAGTTGATCCGCGCACGAGGTGGGACGGGGTCCACAGGTATTGCCGGCTAAGATCGATGCTACGCGGTCGGTCGGCTGACCTTTGATCAGCTTGCCAATAGCTTTGAGATTACCGTTGCAGCCTCCCTCAAGGCTCACCTGCTCGATGGTTTTCCCATCGTCGCTCAAATCAACATGAATCGCATAGGAGCAAACACCATGCGGTATAAAATCAAAATGCTTCATCGCTAATCTCCGTCAAAATCCAACTGATCGAGACGGTCGAATACGACGCCTATACGTTTCAGGAAGCCCCACGGATCAAAGATAGTGTCGAGTTGTTCCTTTGTGAGCGTGCATTCGGGATCCGCCAATAGTTTCTCTTTGAAGTTTGTACCTGTTTTGCACTGCTGGACTTCATGCCATGTATCCATTGCGTTGCGTTGCACAATCTTGTAGGCATCCTCACGGGTGATACCAGTGTTGACCAGCGCAAGCAACACCTTGGAAGAGTAGATGAGTCCACGGGTCTTGTTGAGATTTGCAAGCATCTGCTGCGGATACAGAATGAGGCCGTCGACAATGCGGATCAGGCACTGGAATATGTGGTCAAGGGCGATAAAGCTGTCTGCCTGCGCCACACGCTCAGCTGAGGAGTGGGAGATATCCCGCTCGTGCCACAGCGCCACATTGTCGAAGGCTACCTGTGCATTTGCCTTCACCACGCGGGCGAGGCCGCAGACTTTTTCAGCGGTGATCGGGTTGCGCTTATGGGGCATTGCGGAGGAACCTTTCTGTCCTTTCTTGAAGGGCTCCTCGGCCTCGAGGGTGTCAGTGCGCTGGAGGTTTCTGATCTCGGTGGCGATACGCTCGCAGGTTGCGGCGGTCGTCGCCAGGACACCGGCCAGATAAGCATGGTGATCACGGCTGATCACCTGTGTGGAGAGCGGATCATTCTTAAGGCCGAGGTGCTCGCAGACATACTGCTCGACTCTCGGATCAATGGAGCTGTAGGTACCCACCGCTCCTGAGATAGCACCGAGGCTCACATTTTCGCGTGCGTCCTTTAGGCGCTGGAGATCGCGGTAAAGCTCCCAGGCCCAGCTGCCGAACTTCAGCCCGAACGTCATCGGCTCCGCATGGATACCGTGGGTCCTACCGATGCAGAGCGTGTTCTTCTCCTCAAAGGCACGGCGCCTGCAGATCTTTCCTAGCTTTGTGCAGTCATCGATCAGGATATCGGTCGCCTGTACGAGCTGGTAGCACAGGGCGGTGTCACCCAGATCTGAGCTGGTCATACCGTAATGGATCCAGCGGGAGGGTTTCTCATGGTCCTCAGGGACGTCCCTGTCGACGTAGGACCCCATATTGGTGAGGAAGGCAATCACATCGTGGTTGGTCACCGTTTCGATCTCAGCTACTTCATCGACGTCGAACGAAGCGTGATCGCGGATCCACTTCGCCTCTTCTTTCGTTATCCCGATCTCTCCCAGTTCGGCTTGCGCCTCACAGGCAAGGACTTCGATCTCCTGCCAAATACGGTATTTGTTCTCAAGAGAAAAAATGCGGCCTATTTCCGGGCGCGTGTAGCGATCAATCATCGAGGACTTCCCTTTCCTGAGGCTATCCCATGCTCTTTTATAGTAACGCTCCTGCACAACACGAGAGGCTAGCGGCCCCTATAGAAGAAAAAGCACAGACTGCAGCCGAACAGAAGGGCAGCGTTCACATCATGAGTAGATGCCTGATTCAAATGCTGCCACAGACGCTCTATATATGATGAGGCGGTACCCACTACTTCTGTGAGGAGAGGTCATCCAGTGCCTCAGAATCTTTGTCAAAGCGCTCCTTTGCCTCGCTGAGCTGCTGCTCTACCGCTTTGTCGCCGGTTGCACCATAGATGTTGCGCACATAGGCGATTCCCCTCGGATCCAGATCGCGGGTGACGTCTTCTTCGAAGAGCGGACTCGCCTTCTTAAATTTTTCAAGTGTCAGATCCTCAAGGCCCTTGTGGTGCTGCTCACAGTAGAGGACCAACTCGCCTACGATGCGGTGCGCCTCTCTGAAGGGGAGGCCTTTCTTTGCGAGATAATCAGCCACATCCGTCGCAGCGGTGAATCCGAGTTTTGCCTGTCTTAGCATTGCTTCCTCATTGACCTGCATCGTGTCGAGCATACCGGCGACCACGCGGGTGCAATCGGAGAGGGTATGCGCCGCATCGAGCGGTCCCTCTTTGCACTCCTGCAGGTCCTTGTTGTAGGCCAGCGGCAGACCTTTCATAGTAGTCAACAGCGCCATCAGGTCTCCATAGACTCTGCCGGTCTTACCACGGGTCAGCTCAGCAAAGTCAGGATTCTTCTTCTGGGGCATGATCGAGGAACCGGTTGAGTAGCTGTCAGAGAGCGTGATGAAGCCAAACTCCGTGGAGCTCCACAGCACGATCTCCTCGCAGAGGCGGGAGAGGTGCATCATAGAGACGCTGCAAGCATACTCAAGATCCAAGAGATAATCTCTATCAGACACCGCATCCATCGAGTTGGGTGCGGTGTGCGCAAAGCCTAGGAGCTCACTCGTGTAGGCTCTATCCAAAGGATACGTGGTACCGGCTAAGGCTGCTGCGCCCAGAGGATTAGTATCCGCCGCATCGCAGGCTTCGTGGAGCCGCTTGAAGTCACGGGTGAACATCCAATAGTAGGCAAGTACGTGGTGGGAGAACTGAACAGGCTGTGCATGCTGCAGGTGGGTGTAGCCTGGCATAACGACACCCTGATACTTCTCTGCCTGGTTGAGCAACGTCGTCCTCAGGACAAGATTGGCTTGGAGCAGCTCAACACAGAGGTCTTTCGCGAGCAGCCGGATATCGACCGCAACCTGATCGTTGCGGGAGCGGCCAGTGTGCAGGCGCTCCCCCGGAGCACCGATCTCCTGAGTCAGCTCAGATTCGACTGCCATGTGGATGTCTTCGTCGTCCACGTTCCACTTGAAGGTACCATCTTTGATTGACTGGGCAATATGCACCAACCCTTGATCGATCGCCTGCTGATCCTCCTTGGAGATAATACCTTGCTTTGCGAGCATCTTCGCATGCGCTCGGGAGGCTTTGATATCCTGCTGCGCCATTGCTTTATCGATCTCCAGCGAGGCACCAAACTCCTGTGTGAATGCATCGACACCTTTTGTAAATCTACCGCCCCATAGCGCCATGCCGTCTGTCCTTTCCGATCAGTGTGTTTCCTCAACACACCAGATTACAACATAAAAGAGACCCCACATCTCAGGTGTACCTGAAGATGTGGAGTCGTTGAGTCTTCAATCAGTCGCTCAGCAGCAACCTTACTTGTCCCAATTGAGCTCAGAACCTGGGCCCTGGATACGAGACCAGGTCTTGGACTGCAGGCCATGGATCTTGATGAAGCCATCGGATGCAGTCTTATCAAACGTATCGCCCTCATCGTAGGTAGCCAGATGGTAATCATAGAGGCTATAGGGTGAACGCAGGCCATCGACGAAGATACCGCCCTTGCACAGCTTGATGCGAATATCGCCCGTCACATACTTCTGCGTATAGGCGTTGTAGGCATCGATTGCCTCACGGTTCTGTGAATACCAGAAGCCACGGTACACCGTGGAAGCCCACTCAACATCCAGCTTGGCCTTCTGACGAAGGGTCTCAGCGTCGAGACAGAGCGTCTCGAGGGAATGGTGTGCCTCAAGGAGCAGCATTGCTCCCGGACACTCATAGCACTCACGGCTCTTGATACCGACAACACGGTCCTCGATCATATCGATACGGCCAAAGCCGTTGCGTCCGGCGATCTCGTCCGCCTCGGTGATGCAGTCAAGCAGGGACATCCTCTTACCGTTGATTGAGGTTGGCACGCCGCCCTCAAAGCCGATCACAACGGTCTCCGGATCTGCGGGGCAGTTCTCAGGATTCTCAGTCATAGTCCAGATGTCCGCAGGCGGCTCGTTCCAGGTATCCTCAAGGACGCCACACTCGATAGCGCGGCCCCACAGGTTGTCATCGATAGAGTATGGCTTGTCGTGGCTCGTCGGTACGGGTACACCGTGCTCCTTCGCCCACTTCATCTCAGAGTCACGAGTGGTCAGATCCCAATCACGGACCGGAGCCAGGATCTTAAGTGAAGGATCGAGGGCACGGATGCAGGTCTCGAAGCGGACCTGGTCGTTACCCTTGCCGGTGCAGCCGTGCGCAATGTACGTAGCGCCATACTGGTGGGCGATGTCTACCAGGTACTTTGCGATGATAGGGCGTGAGAGCGCGGAAAGCAGCGGGTAGATGCCCTCATACTTGCCGTTTGCCCAGATCTCTTTTGAGAGGATAGTGTCAGCGTACTCTTTACGCATATCGACTGCCTCAGAGGCGATAGCGCCCATGTCAAGCGCCTTCTGCTTGATCCAGCTCAAGTCCTTCTCATCCTGTCCAACGTTGCCGCAGATTGCGATAACATCCATGTTTTTCTCAACCTGGAGCCACTTGACGATCACAGAAGTATCGAGGCCGCCGGAATACGCAAGAACAACTCTCTCTTTGTCCGCCATAACTAAAACCCTCCTGAAGGTTTGTCACAACAACGCCTTCGATGCATGCTTTCTTGACATGCATTCACATGGAGCCAATTATTCAGCCACGCGATATAGGTATTGTCTTTTTTTAACAATAGAAGATAGAATAACCACTATTGAGTGGTTCGTCGTGCGTGGCACTCTATCACAGCAAGAGATCGAGTCGCCATCCTATACATGAACATACGCTTCATTAGCGTGCCTCCTCTAAGCGAGTGGCGCGGACCCTATTATCCGCGGCTGCAGCTTGCACTGGTAGTGCAGTTCACATAGTTTGAACTATAGGAGACTTTGAAGGTCTGGCTACAAAAAGGCCGAAATCTATACGGTATTGAAACAAATGATCCAAAAATGCTTACACATGCATGTGTGCATAGCATCGAAGATTCAGGCCTGGCGCGATGCGTCCGCTGTGACAAGAGTCCCAGTCTCTTTAAATACTGTTACCTGTTGCAGACAGGAGGCTCTGTAGATTTGAATTTTGGAATCCGTTCGCAAAGATTTGGTCCGCAGATGAGAGATATCGATCAAGCAGCTGATATTGCTGAATAGCCGCATCTTTCGCAGTATTCAGAAATGAAATATGCGCAGAGGGTGTCGCCTGTATCTCGTTGATAATATTTTCCACCTCAGCGTGCACACCATCAATCTGTGCCCCGACGGCCGCCAGATCGCTGTAGCTGGTTGTTCCATCTTGGAGAGACTGTTTGAGCTGCGGATACTCATCGATGATGGGCTGGATCCCATTTTCGAAGAGCTCATTTTCAGAACTTAAAATCGTCTGCGCTGTTGTGACATCGCTGCCGATTCCGGGAAGCGCAGCGCCAAAGCGCCACACCCATCCTTGGGTCTCTTGCCTCAGGGAATCAGTATCGTTACTCAAACTAACCAGATTATTGTAGGCTTCGTCAAAATTGGAATTTCTGATATTGCTCTGAAGCTCTGCCGCTTCATCTCTTTGTTTGCTCATGATATCGCTGATACGGTTAGCTGTTTGGAACACACCGAAACCAATGACCAGGATTGCGATGAGCAGTAGGGCCAAGACGGTAAACAGGACATAGTGATGGTGCTGGTGCCTGGCGCTGGCAGAGACTTTAGGGTCCTGATAATCGATCGGTAAGGGAGATTGTACCTGCTCAGGTGCGGTATACGGACGTCTGACTGTCGTTGTTTCGCGTTTAAAGCGGTGCGGAGCTGTTTGGTTCAGCTGCTTCGAAGCACGGTCATCTGTATCGCTCATAATGGTTCCTCTAAAAAAGCAGACCGGAACACTACATCCCTGGTCTGCCTCCTGTTTTTCTGGTGCGCCGTTAGGGATTTGAACCCTAGACCTTGGGATTAAAAGTCCCCTGCTCTGCCAACTGAGCTAACGGCGCAAGTATCGACGCCTTTTGACGCTCACTCATTGTATACCAAAACACGCGTTACTCCCAGATCCACTGTCCATCCACAAAAATTGGAGCCACATCACCCTGCTTGGTGATGCCGTCAATCTTGAGGTCATCGCTTCTGATCATGAAGTCCACATGCGTGTGACTCTGGTTCATGTCGGCTTTGATCAGGCTCTCTGGGCTCATATCGTAGCTGCTTTCGAAGCAGTCGGGGAAACCGGCACCCAAGGCCAGGCGGCAACTCGCGATCTCATCGTACAGTGTATCGTAGAAGAGGATTCCCTTTTCATGAATCGGGGTATCCTCGCAGATCAGGACACACTCCCCCAACCGACGCGCATTTTCATCGGTCTCAAGGATGTGGCCAAGGACGTCTCTGCCGGTCGTCTCGCCGAAGTTCACAACCCTTTACCGTCTTTGAAGCGAAACCAGAAATCTCGAGCCATCGAGCTATCGCGGACCAGTGACAACGTTGCATGTCCAATTCCGCCGGCGCGCATACGGTCAGATAAGGGGAAGGCCTCCTCTGTGAGGATGTGGGGAAAATAGGCTCTACTGGAGACCATGCAGGCAGCCCCACCTCCCCAAATGTGATGCTCGATCATACTGAGGAGAAGGTCAGTGCCATTTGAGAACTGATAGTAAATACGGTCAAAGTGATACAAATTGAGGAAATGCAGGTTCTTCTCAAACGCGGCGTTGTGAGGTCTCCCAACCCTCTTCGGAGTCTTCCCCATCGGCCCGAAAAACTTCAAGGATGGCCACCCAAAGGCGAGAGAGTACCCCGTCGGCGCTACACGGGGAGGAAACGCGCTGGGCTCAGGATCTGATCGGAGCGGCGACAATACACTAAGTACTGCGCCAAAAGCTCATGCCCTCGTGGAAGGCCTTGAGCCGCATGCGGGAGCTGCAGGCAGCAACGGCCGACTCTGCAGTATCGATGCCCTTGAAGATCTCTGGATCCTGTCCCTCGATGGAGAGGAAGCCCGATCCCTGCTCGGCAAGTGAGTTGAGTTGGACTTTCCTCTACTCCGGAGGGTTCTCAAAGTTTGCCAATGGCTCGTTCTGATAGGCCATCTGCTCAATCGAATCATCGTGCCACAACGCGGTCACGTGGGAGGCACCGCTTGCATAGGCGACGTTTACGATCTCCCGTGCGAAGTCCACACGCTCAATCGGGCGCTCAAGGACGAGCTCCTGCCCCGGTTCTAGGGTGATACCTTGCAGCACAAGCAG
Organism: Atopobium sp. oral taxon 416; assembly: GCF_018128285.1. Lineage (NCBI taxonomy): Bacteria > Bacillati > Actinomycetota > Coriobacteriia > Coriobacteriales > Atopobiaceae > Atopobium > Atopobium sp. oral taxon 416. The sequence continues at coordinate 45,860 of NZ_CP072380.1, read as the reverse complement.
CTTTGCGTATTTCTGTACATGGGGTCACAGTACCTTGAGGCCTGCTGTACATTCCCCACGCGTCACGAGAAACGATATGGAGTTCTCTCTTCCATCCAAAGATATAAGGTGTTAGATTGCAAAAAGACGAGGATCCTGTTCGCCAGTTTGTGTACCCATACAGAAGGTGCACGCTTCACACAGATCTCTCGCTATCCGATTTGGATCATCCATATCGGCTTTTGGAAATACAATGGCTTTTCTCCAGAAGGTTCTATTCCTCGCCATAAGCGCCGAGCTCTCCCAAAACTGGTCGTAGGTGGAGCGCAGGATACCCCGCATCTGGTACCACTCTGCAACGTCCTGGACGCCATGCTCTTTCAGAAAGGCTTTGACTTCGGAGTTTCCTGCCAGCGGATATTCAGGGATAATGAAACCTTCGTGGCGGGCAACATCCCAAATGAGCGTTTCTGCGGCTTCAAAATAGGTCAGATCATCGCGACAGATCTCTTCGGTAAGGTTCAGAAGCTGCTGTGAGGAAACATTTTTAGGAAGTTGAAGTATGCCTTGCCCATCAATCCAGGATTCCGTATTTTCAACGAAATCCTTACCGAGATTTACAAGCATACGTGGCATGAGAAACTTCCACCCTTAGAGAAAACCCTGAGTACGGGCCCACAATCACACTCTGGAGCGGGCGACGGGAATCGAACCCGCATGATCAGCTTGGGAAGCTGGCATTCTGCCATTGAATTACGCCCGCGAGGAGATTTCATTATACCTTAACCCCACTGGATTCTCGGATCTTTTGATAAATAGTCTTGCCCAAGCGTCCCTGTCGGGGCCTCTCCCTTAGGCTAAATTCCTATCTCTAGACACAACAATCCGGATTCTTAGGTAACAGCATATAGCACATGCGTTTGCATCGAGAGAGGAATGCCCCATTTGCCAGGCATTCCTCCCTCTTCCTGTCTTGGTTTCCTGCCTTTCCGCCGCTGTGATATAGCTATGGTGTTAGATATGCTGTAAGGCTCCATGGGAAGGTACTCCGTGCCGGTAAAGATCCGCGCGATGAAGCCGAAGGGCACCATGGTCAAGGCGATATCGAGCCACTACTGTGTCTGCGAGTACTGAAGCATACGAGAGGGCAAAAGACGCAGGACAAAGATGGGCCGCTGCATCGGCAGGATCACCGAGGCGGAGGGCTACCTCAGCAATGCGGAGACGAAGGTCGCAAACAGCGAGCTTGCCTGCGTCGAGTTCGGCCAGTATGCAGTTGCGCTTGCCTGCTTACAGGGGACCCTTACCCTGCTCAGGAAGCATTTCGCGCGTGCCGATGCCGACAGGATATATGCCTGCGCCCTCATCCACTTCGTCGAGGGCTTCCAGCGCATGGGGGCGCTCGCGAGGCTCTACGAGATGAGCGTGCTCTCGCTTTAGATAATATGAAGTGACCTCACATTAGTAGCAACGTGGATTTGCCGCTATACGATAGGTGTTTAACATAAAGTAAGCTGGTTTACCACATACAAAAGCAGATCACTAATGAATAGAGTACTCAAAATCGCAATGGATGTCCATAGTTCGAATTACACTTTGTGTGCAATGGAGCCTGTGGTTGGGGCAGAGGACAGGGTCTTCGCCAACATCCAGGTACCCCCTGATTATAAAAACGTTCTCCAATTTATTGAGAACCTTAAAAAGAAACTTGGCCTTACCGATACTTATTCTGTTGAATGCGGCTACGAAGCCGGATGTCTTGGATACTCCTTATACCATCAGCTAACGAACGCCGGTGTAAAATGCGTCATTCTTGCGCCGAGCACAATGCTAGCCCCTCAGGGCAAGCGGGTGAAGACGGATGCACGTGATGCCAACATGATCGCTCAGTGTCTTTGCTATGGCGGATATCATGCGGTTCATGTTCCCACCGATAAGGATGACTCTGTAGAAGAATATCTTCGTATGAGGGATGACCACAAACTGGCACTCAAGAAGATCAAACAGCAGATCAATGCTTTCTGCCTGTATCATGGCTTTTTCTATGATGGCAACAAATGGACAATCAAGCACTGGAGCTAGCTGAAGACACTTGGAACTGGATGATCTGCTGCGTAAGACCCTCGACGAGTATCTGGCATCCTATAAGGAACACTCATCAAAGATCGAACGCTTCGACAAACGGATCGAGGAACTTGCTGGCGATGATGATTACAAGGAAAGTGTCAAAAAGCTTGGCTGTCTTCTCGGTATAAAGACTCATACGGCACCTTCACTGATTGTAGAAACCGGCGATTTCAGTCGTTTTGCCAAAGGCAATACCTACGCTGCATTCCTCGGGCTTGCGCCGGGAGAATCTTCCAGTGGAACAAAGATCCAACGTAGCGGAATTTCAAAAGCTGGCAACAGTCATCTTCGTACGCTTCTCATTGAAGGGGCAAAAGGAATCTGCAAGGGACAGATCGGACATAAATCCAAGGAACTGCGCTGCAGGCAGGACGGGAATACAGCTGATGTCATTGCATATGCTGACAGAGCAAACACAAGACTTCAAAGCAAGTATTACCGCATGATCCGCCATGGGAAAAAAAGAAATGTAGCGGTTGCTGCGGCTGCCAGGGAACTTGCCTGCTTTATATGGGCAATGATGACAGGCACTATCGCTTTCAGAGAAGCCTAAAAGAAGGCAGCATGAGTAACATCTGGTCCATTTGTCTGTCAAGGGTGCTACGCACCGCTTACGCGGCAAGTCCTGTGACAGCTATCTGTCCATGATGTCTATGGGCAGCCAAGGCATAAATCCACAGGAATCTGCGGATTTATGCAGTAATAGACAAAGTAAATACCTGACAGCATCTGGAAGGAGCTGTGATCACTGTAAGGTTTAAGCCATCCGCGTCCATCCTATGTTGGCACTGGAAACAGAAATCCACGCTTTTAGATCGCAGGGCTCACGGCAAAACCATTAGTCTGTTGGTAGCCAATCCACGTATAACAGAGTGGCCACATGCCGGGAACTGTTAAATCAGAGCTCTTTCCAGATGCTGTCAGAGAAACACAAATGTGGCTAGACAGGGGGGAAATTTCCTGAAATTGCCTCTTGACAACGGTCACTTCATAACAGGATGCCCGGGCTGAAGATGGGATACGATGCGCTCGCCGGCCTCTACGGGGACCTCGGTAGGAGGCAGGGGCCGCTCATCTCCTTCGAGCAGGACCTTGTCGACTCATGCTCGGGGGAGGTGGCCACAGACGGCCACGTGATAGGCTCGCACTCCTGCGCCAACTCGCTTAGCGAGAAGGGGTACAGGCTCTAAAAGCTCGGTGAGCCGCAGGTTAGCATGCTTATGGCCTACGACGTGCGCAGCGGCATAGCGCTGCTGTCGCGCATGTACGAGGGAGGGGATACAGACGCCGTCTTTGTGAGGGAGCTCTTTTGGCAGGCACATCTTGCGGGCATGCTCTTCCTCGCGGATAAGGGCTTTCTCAGCGAGGAGAACCTGGCCCTCTTCACGTCGGACAGCCAACCAGTACGTGATCCCGCTCCCCAAAAGCGACAGGCGCTGCAGGGCATCGGTCGCCCTCGAGGCGCAGGAGGGCTCCCAGGGGCGCTTCGTCTGGACGCGCTACAGGAAGGCGTGCGTCGTCGAGTGGCGCGACGACACCCTTGCAGGCAGGCGCGTGCTCCACTTTTGCGGCCTCTTACAACAGGCGCAGATCCAGGAGAGCTACCTCAGGCACATGGAGATGGGCACGTCCGGATACACGCAAGGAGAAGCTCGATGCGATGCTGCCCTACATGGGCACAACCGTGCTGCAGACGAGCCTCGGGGCCAAACGCTCTGCCCAGGACATATGGGCGCTCTACAAGAGGCGCTGGTCCATCGAGACTCTCTTCGACTACTTCAAGAACGGCCAGGGGGCGGTTGCCCTCGGCCAGCAGGACTACTGCCACAAGCAGGGACTGGCGTTCATCCTGCTCGTGAGCGCCCTCATCATGCGGGAGGTCTCTGACGCCGCGCAGGCATCGGGGCAGGGGATATCTGTCGGCGACATCCTGCTCGATGCCAGGATGGTCAAGGCATGCAGGCGCTTCGGGAAATGGGAGGCGCTCAACTGCAAGAAGAAGCGGCTCAAGCTCTTCTCGAAGATGAAGACGGGTCTGAAGGTCGTCCCCAGGCCCGAGCAGCATACCTAGCAATCCGAATTGTTGTGTCTAGTGCATCAGCCCTTCACACAGCCCTATCCGTAAGAGCACACTCAAGAGCGATATCTGTCATATTGTTGGCTTTTCGCGTATCCAGGTCAGTCAGATCTGTTTTCTATGCTTCACCTCCCTGTCCAAACCTGTCACAAGGAGGTAAACCATGGGCCAACAAGGACATGCTTATGCACAGCCCTATCGGTGCAAGCATTACCGTTATTCACCGCCGCGGGATCTCGCGGCCCTCAAACGAGGGTATCACACGAAGAATGGCTCTTTGAACCGATCACAGGGAATGCGACGTGCAGGTATCATCCTGATCCTGATCGCTGCGGTGCTCTCACTGGTCGTGTTCCAACAGACGGCCTATGCAGAGGAAGGCCAAGTGAAATGGACCTGGGACCCAGGTTCACTGCTCAGCGACATTAGGGGTAGCGATGGATCCCGGGGCTATTGCGCTCAGGCAGAATGTAATGTTCCAGCGGGAACTTTTAAAGAATGGCACTGGATTTCCGATATGGATGAGCAGACATTGCGGGGCGATCCCCATGGCTTTGCCTGGTTGCTCTACCACGTCTATCCGCATACCTCAACCTTCGGAGACAAGGAATACCCTCAGAGATCAGCAATCCATATCTCTCAGGCCGCTATCTGGATGTATCAGGGCGACATGAAACAGGACCGCACAATACCCAAAAAGCATATGACCGCTGACTGCTCCACTGAGGAAGCCCAGGCAGCCTGGCAGCTTGCGCAGGAAGCGCATACGCACGATAAGGAAAGCGGACCGTGGGACCATGCGGCAAAGTACTGGGTTTGTCCCACGAATTTTGAGCAGAGTATCGTTGCCATCGCGCCGACCGGCTCAGTGAAAATTACGAAAAGCAGCGGGAATGCTCAGCTGACCGCCGATAACCCTGCCTATTCTCTGGGAGGGGCCGTCTTCGGCATCTATAGCGACGAAGGCGCAACCCAGGAAGTGAGCAGAGCCACCCTGGATGTAAATGGTACCGCTACGGTCTCTGACCTCGGAACAGGAACCTATTACGTCAAAGAGATCAGTGCGCCAGCCGGTTATGGAGTGGACGAGACGGTCCATAGTGTAGAGATCAAGTCAAGCGATACAGCAGACTGCACCGTCAGCGATATGCCCCTCTATGGAAAACCGGATATAGCCATAGCAAAGAAGGATGACCAGACCAATGATGCGACTCCCCAAGGCGATGCGTCTCTGAATGATGCTCAGTTCAAGATCTCCTTCTATGCAGGCACCACTGACACCAACAATCTTCCTGAAAGTGCGACCAAAACCTGGGTCATGAAGACCGACGACAGTGGAATGATAAAACTCGATAATGAACACAAGGTAGAGGGTGACGACTTCTACACCTTAAAGGACGGCACCGTTGTCGTGCCACTCGGAGTGATAGCCATTGAGGAGACCAAAGCTCCCGGAGGATATCTCTTACCTGAGAATCCGCGTACCGCTATCGCAGTACAGACCGATCAGGCAAAAGATGGGGTGATTGCCCTTCAGACTGCCAACTATCCTGAACACGTTATCCATGGAGGCTTGGCAGTGCAGAAACTCGATAGCGAAAGCGCAAAGGACACGCCGAAGGGCGCTGCAACCTTTGAGGGTACGACCTTTGATATTATCAATACCTCCAACAACGCTGTTAAAGTCGCAGGAAAACAGGTAGAGCCTGGCGCCGTTGCTCTGACCATCACCGCGGACAAGACCGGAAGAGCCCAAACCGAAGCGGATGCGCTTCCCTATGGTCACTACACTGTCCAGGAGTCGCAGGCCGGCAAAGGATATCTCACCAACAGCGATTGGAAGCAAACCGTCACGATCAAAACGAATGGCAAGATGGAGGAGCTGAAAGAAGATACCGGGTGCACTGATGCCGTCATCCGGGGAGACCTTTCTCTCATCAAAGCGAATGCAAACACGCAGCAACGTATGAGTAAGATTCCTTTCAAGATCACCTCAAAGACCACCGGAGAATGGCATATCGCAATCACCGATGAGAACGGCGTACTTGATACCTCCGCCGGAGCACTCTCCCATACCAATAAGACAAACTCCAACGACCAAGCCGTCGGTGAAGACGGTACTGTCGATATCGACAAGCTCGACAGCGAAGCCGGGATATGGTTCTTCGGTTCATCCAACGGTACAGATGCTAACACGATCAGTGACGAACGCGGTGCACTCCCCTATGACACTTACACAGTGGAGGAGCTCCCCTGCCAAAGCAACGCCGGAAAGAAGCTCGTCACGCTTTCTCTTACGATCAAACGCGACAACTTTGAGGTACATCTAGGAACCGTAAACAATGAGAATGGGCCAAGTATCCATACTGAACTCACTTCTGAAGTGGGCGAGCACACCGTTCCCCGCGGCACGGAGACTGTGGTATTGGTAGATACCGTCACCTACTCAAACCTGACGCCGGGTACTACCTACACTTTGACAGGTACCTTGATGGACAAAGCTACCGGTGAGCCTCTTTCCGGCGTCGCACCTCAAACAGCCGAGTTCGTCCCGGAATCCGAAAACGGGGAGCAGGAAATCACTTTCACGATTGAAAACGTCCCTGAGACCTATCACGAGACCGTCGCGTTTGAGAAACTGACCCAGGATGGTACCGAAGTTGCGATCCATACGGATATTGACGATGAGGGACAGACTGTCCACTTCTCGTCACTGCATACGGTAGCAACTCAGGCGGACAGCGACTCCCATATGGTGAGCGCAGGCTCCCAGTGCCATCTGGTGGATACCGTGGAATATACCGGACTGATCCCCCATGAGACCTACACCCTTACCGCTACGCTTCATCTGGTCGGCGATGATGGGGAGGACAGCGGTGCTCTGTTGGATGCCGGCGGTAACGTTATGACCTTTACCCAGGAGTTTGTCCCGGAGAACGAAAACGGGACCTGTGAGGTCCCGATCAACTGTGATACCACCTCACTCGCTGGCAAACATATCGTTGTCTTTGAGAAACTGACCCATCAGGGTAAACCGGTCGGAAGCCATGAGGACATCCACGATACCGGACAGAGTATTGTCTTCTTAGAGCACTCAAATATCCCCAATACCGGTGATATCGCGAACTTCCCCTGGACAGTTGGCCTTCTTGGAAGCTGCCTGGCAGCCGTAGGTGGCATCAATCTCTACAAGAGAAGATAACAGGCATAAAAATCGAGCAGAGGGAATCATGTATCTCCCTCTGCTCGCCCTCTGTCGTGTTATGACTCGCGGATCAACTCGGTAACCAACGCCACGATATCGGCCACTTGATCCCCATCGACGTTTTCATTCACATCATCCAACGTATGGGAGTACGCAGGCAATCCATTCTCGTCCATGCCCATGATGGTGACCGCCCGGATGTGCGTGCGTATTGCTGTCGTCGCGTCGGTATCCCCATAATCAAAGCGAGCACGGTTCAGCGAAAGTCCGAGATTCTTAGCAATCTTAGACAGCATGCGCACCAACCGGTGATTGGAATGCTTGGAGGTGTTGGACCCTTCCCGTGTCAACAATGTCGGGGTACCCGCACCGATACAGTCCAAGTTAATAACGAAAGCGCCACTGATATCTTCACGATGGTTGCGCAAGAAGGACTTCATACCGCCATGGTCAAGCTCTGAGCCTCCCGTCGCGACAAACCAGATATCATGCGAGATGAGATCGTCATCGTTCATCGAGAGAACTGCGTCGCGGAGCTCTTCCTCAGTGACACTCACGGTATTTTTAGGAGCTGCTTCCTGAGCTTCCTCCTGCTGCTGTGGTGCTGCAGCGGTGCTCTGTGGTTCAGGTACAGTTTGTACGTCTTGAACAACAGGTTGATGCTCTTCAGAAACCGGTTCCTGAACGTCGAGCTCATAACCGCGTGTTTCCGGCTTGTCCTCAGATTCTTGCTGGTCCTCAGACTCTACAGTATGGTCACGAAACTCATCTTTCGGAGTTGCGCCTCCTTTCCACCCGTTGTTCCCACGCTTAGATCTCTTGTCCTTACCATCCCTGTCACCCTTGTGCCGTCCACGATCTTGGGGCTCCTGTGTCTCTCGAGCGATCTTCTCGAGCGACTGCGGGGTAATAACGTCAAAGCGACGGGTGCTGCCAAAGGAAATTGCCGGCTGCCCAGTAACAGGCAGATCATCGATCCCCTCTGTTTGGGGTTTCTCAGCAAATGGATCATACGATTTCTTGGCAGGATCCGGTACATCATTCAGGATAGCTTGACGCGTTGCATCCGGAATCTGGGGTGTGAAGGAGGATTTACCCCAATTTGGATCGTCGGGCATCTCAGGCTTTGTGTAGTGTTTGTCCTTCATAGATTTAGCCTTCTGCTGATCGATCTCCTTTGACTTTTGCTCAGTATCGAAGGATTCTACCGGCTCGGTATCTGTATGGAGCTGTTGCTCTGTGTCAAAACTACCGTCCACGCTCTCTGCAGGAACAGCTGAAGAAGTCTTAGGGACCTCAGACCTTGTCTGTTGTATAGCCTCGTTAATTCTTGAGTGCTGACCAGACCGGCTGATCTTAAGCCCTCTATCGGTCGCGTGCTGTTTATCCTCGAGACGGACCGCAGAATCTTGCTTGCCTGTACGAAGGTTGTTGGATGCAGGCTCTTCGGCTGGCATCTCACGGCCCACCGTATAGTTCTTCGGAATAGTAGATTTGAAATCAAGCTCCTGTGAGGTCTGCTTACTACCAGCGCCACCGGCGGTCACGCCGTCGGTACCTTCATTCGGTTCCTCGTCCCCTACTCCAGCAGTTTCATCGGAAATCTTCTCTGTTTCGGACAACGCTTTGGATTCAATGTCCCCAGCAGTACCTGTCTGCTCCTCCTCTTCGGAGAAGTCAGCTTCGGCGATAGGCTTTTTGGCGATTGGGGTGTCGTCACTCTCGGGCTCGGTATCGTTTTGGAGGTCAGATTTTATTTCATGAGAGCCCTCTTCGTCTGTCTGTGATACAGATAGCTCATCTTCTATCTCAGAGTCACCCTTTGCTGTCTCTTCGACTTCCCCGGTATCCTCATTCTCATCAGTCCGATCCTCTGAGACATCTTCCTCATGTTCGCTTGTATCTTCAGCAGTGTCATTCACCTCAGGTGTCTCTTGCTGAGCGACCGGCTCTTTATTATCAGATGCTTCCAGCTCTGTGGGCGCCGCCCCATCCGAATCAGACTTCGAGCGATCCTTCGAAGCTATCAATCTATATTCAGCAGTGACGGGGACCTTTTTGCTGACCGCCTCCCAATCGCACGGTATTTCGGCCCGCGCAGATTGGGCGTCAGGTTTCTCTGCGGGTGCCTCTTCAGCAGCTCCATCAGTGGGTGCACTCTCATCAGATGCGGTTCCCTCCGTAGAAGCCTCTTGCTCCTCTTCGTCAGAAGCTTCCGATGGCTCGGGGCTCGCAGGGGCATTCGCTTCTTCTTCGGACTGAGCGGGTTGTTCTTCATCCTGCTTCGCCACAGGAGTCGATTCCTCTGTTTCTTCATGGTCAGCCGGAGAAGTAGCTTCGCTGTCATCTGTTTCTTGTGAAACATTCTCATCCATCTGCCCAGTCTCAGACTGACTATCCTCGTCCTCGGAGGGCAGCTTCACTTCCTTGTCTAGGGATGCCAACGCTGCCATTACACCTGAGTCATCAACCGGAGAGGAATTCTTAGCTCCTTCATCGGTCTCACCTGTAATTTTGTCAGGCTCCGTTTTTTGAGTTGTGTCTGAAGTTTCATTTCTCTTGTTGAAGTGCTTATCAAAGGTAGACTCAACCATCTGCGAGAAATTGTCATCCTCATCGCTGTGAGACTCGTTGTCGTCAGATTGAAGATGCTCGGCCTTCTCCTCCGGAACAGAAGTCTGCTCTTCCTTTCCAGGCCCCTCTTTATCCGTTGCCTCATCCGTCGTTTCCTCAGCAGAACTATTCTGTGTGGTATCAGGTGAGTCTGTCTTCCCTTCTTCCGTTGAGGGCTCTGGCTCAGTCTCTTTGGACGCAGCGTTGTGATGAAATTTCTGAACGAACTTCTGAAACTTGGACTTGCTTGACTCCTCAGACTGAGTGGTATCCTCCTTGTCCTGTTCCTCATTGGTCTCTGTCCCAGTTGATTCTTCTGAAGCCGCTTGCTGATTCTCTTCCTGCACTGCCTCAGCTGTATCGCTCTCTTGTGGAGTTGTCTCCATCTCCGTGTCGGATTCAGTGGTATCAGTGTCAGGTTCAGGAGTGATTGACTCCCACTCAGCGTCTAGAACATTCGGCCAAAGATTCTTCTTGTCCCTATATTTGCCTTTGGGCTTCTCTGTAGAGGTCTCACCCTCACCAGGCTCTTCGGGAGTTTTCTCCTCTGTCTCGATGGGAGTCTCTTCGGCTACCTCATTCTGCTCATCAAGGGTCGGCGCAGTAAACGATGTGGTCGGTTGCTCTTCTCCCGGCTGTCCAGCTGAGGCCTGGGACTCATGTTTTTCAGGCTCTTCCTTTTGCGTCTGCTCACGCTTGTCCGCTTTTCGAGCCTCATTCGAACGATTAAACCGACTACCGACGGTTGGACGTCTGAGGGTCTTGTCCGCCGGAGTAGTCTGCTGTGTTTTTTCATCAGTCTGAGCGGACAGCACACTTGTCTCATCAGACTGTCCTTCTTCCTGCGGCGCTGCGACCGCCGCTTCTTCTCTCTCATACTCTATAGTGCAGTCTTCGGGGAGCATGTTGAGAGAGCGAAGTGTGTCTACGCCATGCCGGCGATAGTGGGAAAGCCGTTCCGCTTTCGCTTCGGCTTCCCGTTTGGCTTCCGCAGCCTGCCACCCCTCTTCAGCGCGCTGCGCTTCCTCTTTGGCTTTCTCTGCTTCTATCTCAAGGGCACGATCTGTCCCTGGGTGCACATTGTTTACGATGCTCAACAGTGCGGCAACAGATGATTTGTTGTCGTTAGCCCCATCGGTGCAGTCACCGAAGCGCGTCGCGATGTCGCCGATTGCAAGAGCGGTGGGAATGAGGCCCGCGACGATACCGACAATCCAGATGATGGTCCGCACGATAGAGGGGATAAATCCGAAGAGTTGAAGCAGCGCTGCGATCATACTTATATAGATACAGTACGTGCTTGCCCGCTTTGCCAACACATACCATGCGGCAGTGGTCTTGTTTTCAATCAGGGGGTTGACGCGCGGGGCGTCGTAGTGCGCGACAATCACGATCGGTCGGTTGCCTTTAATGACTTTGGGACCGGTGTGCTGGTGGAGGCCAACAACGTTTTGACTCTTGCACTGTGGCCCAACCCGATCAAACGAGATACGACCCTGGTGATGCAAGGTTAGAGTGACCGCAAAGATGATAGTGATGATGGCACCGATGATACGGACAAAGGAGCCGATGCCAGCCATAATGAGACCGACGAGCATCAGAATCGTGAAGATTGGCACGAGCGTCTGCGACCCTGTCGATGCGCTGAACTCTTCGAGTTGGGGATCCACGTTATGGTCCTGCATAACTTTAGAGATTGTCTGAGCGGCATCGAGTTCTTCTTGGCTGTTTGCAGGCGCAATGCCTATCTGTTCCTCAAGATAGTCTAAGTATTCATGCGTCTTTGACATCGTTATCTCCACCACCTGTGTGGGTCATAAATCTGTTTTGATATAATCATGTGTTAAGTATACTTGTTAGAATCTAGCTTTTGTATGCTCATACTTTTCTTATAGAAACAGCCATGCATTTTCTCCAGCTTCTTCATCTCTCAGCCTCAACACATAGTCTACAAATTGGTCGCTCTCGAGAGAAACCAGATCACCAAGGAGTACGGTATATGAAACCTCACCGTGAAGAAAATGTACAGTTCTCCGCAAATGATATCAGCGCACAGCGGCTGGTCACGCTCGCGATTGACTTTATCAACAACGCAACGCTGCTCACATCCGAGTTCATCCACAAGTAGATCTACCCTGAGCTCTCACACCGCTCATTCAACGCGTTGCAAAAACGAGATATGCGGCATTTGGCACTCTGTGGGATCCATGTCGCGAGAGAGTCGGATCCTACAGACAAAAAAGTGAGGTAGGCCACCGACGAGAGCACCTCCTACACCGGGAGGACTTCCCTCATCGGTGAGGAAGCCTTACAGCTGCAACTACTCTTGAAGTCTATCGTCAAAGATGAGAGATTCCCCTACTGTGCGGAGCTGCACAGGGCGCTCTTAAAGATCGATCACGCCTTCGACAGGGAATCAGTGGTGCGTCAGATCAACCCAAAGGCAAACAGAACCTCTAACTGCTCCACTAGGGATTTCTCAACCGCCAATTTGTGAAGCTCGGCCATACCGAAGCTGACGGTACGGCAAAGCCCACTGTCGTGGATCCATACGGTTTCTTCACCCTACGGGATATTACGTACTGCGTCGCCACTGAAGACAGCGACGGACAGCAGATCAGCGATCACCTGAAGAATCTATCGGGTGGAGCAGCTCCCCAAAGTCTCACTCGTCAATCGTACTATGGAATCCTAAAGTCTTTCGGCGCGGCTGACTTCAAAGTACTCTCCTGCCAGATCAGAACGACTATTGGCACAGCGCACTTTATCCTGAAGCAGCCTGTAGAAGAGTTGCTGGAGACGCTGCAGAGGTATGCAATCCTGACCAAACACGACGCGAATACCTATCAGCGTGCGGTTGAAGTGAGCTCGTGAAGCGATGCTGCAACCTAGGGGCTAAAGCAGGGGTTCGCTCCCCATCCCCACAGGAGCTGAAAGACGAATACGTATCAGTCTTCAAAGAAGACTTGAACGATGCCAAGCGATGAAGCCGGCAATACCACTGAACTTCGTGAACTGATCGCTTTGCTCTCCGCCCTCTCCAAGGGGGTGATACCCTACGTGGCGACACGATCGCAGATCGCATGGGTATTTCAGCCCGCCATCTGTTCGAACTTTTGATCGCATCAGGGGACAACGACGGGCGATACCTCTCGCTTGTGCTCTCAGATGGTGAGAATGAGGTATCGCTTGCCTTTGATAACGGAATCAAAAGGCACTCAATCCGACTGTCACTGACAGAAACCGATACGATCCTCGCGGCACTCAACCGCTGTGGGGTCTCTGACGATGACCCCTTGAGGAAGAAGATCGTCTCCAACTATGGGCAGATCAATATCGACGAGGAAGGTATCGAAAGACAGTCAGGGCCTTGAGCCTCACAGCAGGCTAATACGGTGATCGATGCTCTCATCGCAGAGCGAACACTGACATTCCTCTACCAAGGCAATACCGATACGATGGTAAACGCCGTTTGGCGCATCCTGAACGGCTCAAGCAGGACGACCATGTCTGGCATATCGAAGTGTTCGATTACACGAGACAGCAGGACCGCTAGTTCCAGCTGAGCCACATACAGAACCTTGAGCCCTGTCCCCTTCCGACCTCAGAGCAGGAGAACAGGGTATCGAACAAACCGACGGAGAAAGCGCAGAAGGTCACCCTCTCACCTTTTGGGATCCACCGTATATCAGCTTCTTTGAGTGGCCGCGTCTATGGGTGAGCAAAGGACATACCAATCCACAGCAGGAACTGCTTCCCTACTGCGGCACAAAGTAGCTTATACAGCGATCGATAGCGTGTGGGGGCAAGGTAACCTGCCCCGACAAAGAAGTTCAAAAGCAGGTTTGAACCTTTACCCAACACGATCTAGATATGCTCACCCAAGTGTAGGGTGCTATCTACGCTCATGTGAGGCGCGCCACATTTTGAGGTAAGAACCGATATTTCTGGTCTCCAACTCAGCCGTAGTATGTGACGGCATCGATTCGATAAAGTCCCGACCGTATCTCTTTTTGACGAGACGGGAGTCACAGAGGACCAAGACGCCGGTATCGGTCTTGGTTCTGATCAGTCTACCGGCAGCCTGTTTGACAGAAAGCACCGCATCCGGCAACTGGTAGCGCCACCAAGCCCGCGGCTCACGCTCTTCACGCTCCTGTACCAGCGGATCATGGGGACTGGCAAACGGAAGCTTCGGTACGACCACGCAGCGCAGTGTATCCCCCTGGGCATCTAACCCTTCCCAAAAGGATTTCAGCGCAAAGAGCGAAAGCTCCCTGTCCCGGATGAACTGATCCCGAAGCTGTCGAGGAGAGGAACGGGGTCCTTGATAGATCAGCTCAAGTCCTTCCCGGGCTAAGCGGGGCTGCAGCTCGTTGTAGACTTTTTCCATCTCCCGCCTGTTGGTGAAGAGTGTCAGCACTGAACCCTGCATGCTAATATGGATGTCAAAGAGCAGATCGTCTAGGGCAGTGAGGTAGGACGGATTACCCGGAAGCGGCAGATCCTTCGCCACAATCACTGACATGTTGTCATCGAAGTCAAAACTTGAAGGTAACTGGATATCCTTGTAGGACTCCTTGGGCAGCTTATCCAAACCGACTGCATGATTGAAGTGGGAGAAATCGTGCTCAACTGCCATAGTCGCAGAGGTAAAGATAACGCTCTTCATCCCCGGTAGCCACTGAGTCCCCAGATCCTGCCCGATATCGAGTTTTTCTGCAACCAGCCTCTCTGATCTCAAACGTTTGTTCTTACTCTGCTGGTTGGTCTGCCGATAGAGCTGCGCCGAATACACGTATGCTGGATCCGGCTTGAGAACAATGAGGCTGATAGCGTTGACGAGATCATCGAAGGCGATCGCGGGATCCCCCAGGATGTTGTCGCCTTCATTGGTGGTCAGTGAGAATGTTGTCTGCGCTTCTTTGAGGCGCTTGCTCGCCTCTTCCAAACTCCGTACGGCCTCTGTGCCTGTTTCCACAACAGCGCGCCACCGCCCACTGGCACGCACCTCCTCATTAATCCACAGGGTTGTCCCCTCATAGCTCGACTTGCCCGCAAGCGAAATCAGATCATGGATTGCCGCCATGAGCTCAGACGTCACGAGCGACGCATGCTGCACTGCTTTAGAGGCTTTCTGGATGAGACCGAGCGCCAAAGTTGCACCATCTTTACCCACGACCGAGTTACATGCACGGGCAAGGGCACCCTTTTTGGCGTCGCCCAACACCTCAAAGATGTCCTGGATATCCACTGCTGAGATCTCAGTTGCCCATTGGCTACGGGCCTCCGATTCAAAGCTATGTGCCTCATCGATCACCCAGTGGCGAATTGGTGGCAAGATATGTCCCTCTGCTAGCACATTGCGGAGCAACAGCGAATGGTTTGTCACCACCACATCGCAGCCGGCAGCAAGCCGCCGCGCGGTATAGGCTACGCACTCATGCGAATAGAAGGGGCATTTTGTGTGGAGACACTCGTGGGACGTGATCGTAATGAGCTCACGCGGCACATTCTTCCAGCGTATGCCCATTGCGTCGAGGTCCTCATCCGCAGATTCCGCGACGTAGGTATAAGACACTGCCAAAGCAGTGAGCATATCCTGGGCAATCGTACGTTTGGAGCTTGGACGGCCTTGAGCATGAGAGATCACTATATTGATTGGTAATTCCTCTTGATAGGCCTTTTCCATGCGATAGAGACAAGGGTAATGGTTCCACCCTTTGAGGGTATGGTAGGACACCCCGTTTTCTAAGACAGTGTTCAACAGGGGCAGTTCATGTGAGATTAACTGGTCAGCCAGCGCATTCGTCTTAGTCGCCACACCGACGCTCACGTTGTTCTTCTGGGCAAACAGGATTTCAGGAACGAGGTAGGCAAGGGATTTTCCCGTACCGGTCCCCGCTTCAATCGTGCGGTGCGTCGAGGTTTCAAGCGCCTCACGCACTTCTTGCGCCATCTTCAGCTGTTCGGGCCGTTGCTCATAGTGATCATAAGCGCAACTTACATCGCCACCCTCGGCAAAGATTGCGTCGATCTCTGCAGGAGAAGGCACTTGAAATGGTTCTTTTTTATCGTTTGCATCTTCCCTTTCATGCTCTGGCACCTGTTTCAGTAGTTCATTGCGGGTATCTTTGAGTGAGAACACCTCCGGTTCTCTCTGATGCGCCAGATACGAGAAGATGGGACGGTAGCTCCACTCGACTTCAGGGTGCATATTTGCAAGATAGTCCAGTAATCCCGCAGGTAAATCTGCAAGCCCCTGCAGAATGATCGGCCATACCCCACAGAGTGCCACCACATCATCCTTTGAGCGGTGAGTCACCGAATCGCTCCCGAAGATCTCTGCCAGATCAGAGAGTCGATGAGTTGTCAGCGAAGGCAATGCAATGCGGGACAGTGCGAGCGTATCGATCCAGTTGTCGCTGACCTCTATACCACCCGGAACGGATTCGATAAAGGTCCGGTCAAAGGCTGCGTTATGGGCTAAGACCACATCCCCTCTCACAAATTCCACCAGTTTTGCGACCGCCTCAGGTGCGCTCGGGGCATCTGCAACGTCGACTTGGCGAATATTGGTAAGCTTCACAATTTCAGGAGGGATCAAACCGGTTGGGTGCACAAAGGTATCGAAGGTGTCGACCACCTTCTTACTAGAGATGCGTGCGGCAGCGATCTCAACCAGCTCACAGTTTTTGAAAGACAATCCGGTTGTCTCGGTATCGATCACCACGATATTGTCTTCCAACGGTCCGAAATCGGTCTTCGCAGCACGCTCCGCAAGTGTCTGATACTGTTCACGGATATGTTTAGGGGTATTCGGAAGGAGTACCTCGTTGAGGGTTAGTAGTTCTTTCTCACTCATTACTTCTCATGTACGCTTTCTTTGAGACCCCACTCTACAAAGCGGGTGCAGAGTTCAGAGAATGGGATACCCGCACGCTCAGCTGAGTCAGGCAGCAGGCTTCTCTTAGTCATGCCCGGAATCATGTTGGTCTCCAGGATATAGGGTATCCCCTCTTTCGTAACGATGAAGTCGCTGCGTGAGGTTCCCCTGCAACCCAGCGCCTTGTGTGCCTTGATAGCGTAATCGGAAGCGAGCCTGGTCTCTTCGTCAGTGAGCCGTGCCGGAATAATATGGTGCAGCGAAGCTGGTTCGCTCTTGACGGACACGTCGTAGTAATCCGCATTGTCGAAGACTACCTCGACAATCGGAAGCACCTGCGGGTCCTCAGTGCCGATGACCGGTACCGTGATCTCAGTACCTTCAATGCACTGCTCGACCAGCACACGATCACCTTCAGCAGCGGCCTTTTTGATCGCTAACGGAAGCTCTTCGTGCTTATTGACGCGGGTCACCCCATAGCTTGAGCCGTTCGCGGAGGGTTTGACGAAGATCGGGAACGAGAGCTCTTCAATCAGGCGATCGATGGTCTCAGAGTCATCTGCGGCACTGATGTCGACCGTCTCACCCCTCGGCACCGGTATGCCCGCATTGCGATACATGACCTTTGCTGCTACCTTATCGTTACCCAACGCTGAGGCAAGCACGCCGGAGAAGGTATACGGGATATGTATGGTCTCAAGGAAGCCTTGGATGCAGCCGTCCTCCCCGTAGCGGCCATGCATCGTGATGAAGGCAAAATCAAAATGCCCCGCTGAGAACCGATCAACGAAGTCGGAATCGGCTACGTTGAACAGCGTCAGATCTTTGAATCCCGCTTCTGTTAAGGCTTCAAGGCAGTGCTGCCCTGACTCCATCGAAATATTCCGCTCATCGGACCAACCGCCTGCAAGAATTGCAATGTGCAATTTGAATAGGACATCCCTTGTCATGTGAACTCCTCTTGGTCATTCCTCAGGCCATCCAAAAACACGGTATTGTGTAATTAACCTTGTTAGATTTAAAAGGATACACTTCCTTAATTAGCTCCGGAAAGAAAAGGTCACAACATGGCTCCAAATCGTAAAACGCTCCCGCAGCACAAAGGGACTTCCCTTCCCGATATCCATACGCTCTCACACGGGCAGCTTGTAGCCTTTATGGAAGAGCTACACCAGCCAAAATTCCGGGCATCTCAGATAGAAGAGTGGGTTTGGGGAAAGAACGCACATACCTTTGATGAGATGTCAAATCTCCCTAAATCATTAAGAGATTTACTTTCTCAGCATCTCACCATTGGGACGCCGAAAGAGCTTGCTCGACAGATATCGCTAGACGGCAGCCGCAAGTATCTTTTACAGTTTACCGATGGAGTCAGTGCCGAATGTGTCGGCATGCCGACCAAGAACCGCCTCACGGTATGCGCCTCCACCCAAGCGGGTTGTGGCATGGGCTGCACATTCTGCGCGACCGGCAAAGCCGGACTCGCCCGCTCCCTCACCGCCTCCGAGATCTACGAGCAGGTCCGCCATATCGGCGATGACTTTCACACCCGTGTTACCTCAGTTGTATTGATGGGACAAGGTGAACCCTTTATGAATTACGACGAAACCCTCAAGGCGCTTCGCCTCCTCAACTCTGATAAAGGTGTAGGCATCGGTGCTCGACATCTCACCGTATCGACATGTGGCATTATCCCAGGAATCAAGAAGTTCGCCAATGAGAAAGAGCAGTTTGGTCTAGCGGTCTCACTGCATTCCGCAAACCAGGCGACGCGTAACAAGCTGATGCCCGGAGTCCGTAAGTACTCACTCTTGTACCTCTACGACGTTATGGGCGAATACGTCGACAAAACAGGCCGTCGCCCCACGTATGAATATGCGTTGATCCATGGAGTAAACGATACAGACACTGAACTCGACGCACTGTGCGACTTCTGCCGTGGCACACTAGCCCACGTCAACCTCATCCAGCTCAATGAGGTTCCCGGCTCACCCTTCACGCCTTCTACCGAGGAGCGCGCCAATCAGTTCGTGCAGAGACTTGGATCAGTCGGTGTTGCCGCTACGATCAGAAATCCGCGTGGCGCGGACATCGACGCTGCCTGCGGTCAGCTTTCACAGGCCTATACGAAGTGTTAGCGTAGCTTTCTCATAAGAATTAATCCCCTATTAGAACGTGTGTTCTGATAGGGGATTTTTGCATTATCCTATACTGTTATTCTCAGTACCCAAGGCTCTCCCACTGTCGCTCAACGTTTTCACGATTAGCTTCTGCAGCCTTTTTCTCCTGTTCTTGGTTCGCTGAATCCTGTTCATGTGTAACTTCGGAGATCTTAGTAAATGATGTCTTTAATGTATCAAACATATGATTCAGTTGATCCTTTGCTTCATCTGACAGTACATGGTTGTAGAGATAGTAACCGCCAGCAGCGAAGAGTCCAACTTCAATGAAGAACGTTCTTGCTGGGTGTTTCAAAATCACTCACTCCCCTCTTTCTTGGATCTGTTCCAACTCAGACACGAGCCTTGTTAAATCGTCTTCGTCTTTAAAGTCGATCTCGATCTTATTCTTTCCCCGTTTCCGGCGTACCCGTACTTTGGTATTCAATACCTTACCTAAAATATGGGCTGCACGCTTGTAGCTTTCAGGCGTTGGTTGCCGTTTCGGTTTGGGTGATTTATTGACAGAAATTAGTGTTGCAAGGTTTTCTGTCTGTCTAACTGACAACTTCTCCTGTACTACTTTATCAGCGAGCTTGATACGGTCCTCTTTATTAGGCACTGCAAGAATTGCCCGGGCGTGCCCTGCTGTCAGCTGTCCTGAGGCCATATAGTCCTGAACTTCCTTCGGAAGATCGAGTAACCGTACTGCATTGGTTATAGTCGAACGAGATTTAGAGAGGATATGGGCAAGTTCTTCCTGCGTCCAGTTGTTCTGATCCAGAAGCTCTCTATATCCCTGAGCCTCTTCGATTGGATTCAAATCAGTACGCTGTAGATTCTCAATGAGGGCAAGTTCAAAGACTTCCTTGTCACTGATATCTCTCACAACAACGGGAACCCTTTTGAGGCCGGCAAGCTTTGCTGCTTGATAGCGGCGCTCTCCTGCCACAATCTGATATTTGTTTCCCCGTTTTCTCACGAGGATCGGCTGCAGAATACCATGTTGCTCAATGGAGCTCTTTAATTCCTCGAGTTCATCCTGATCAAAGTCTTTCCGTGGTTGATGCGGGTTAGGGCTAATGGATTCGATCGGCAATTCAACATCGGGCTTATTTGAACGTACTTCAGCATTGGCCTCCCCCATCAGGCTTTCAAGGCCGCGTCCCAGTCCTTTTCTAGCCACGACGTGTCACTTCCTTTGCGAGCCGCATATAAGCCAGTGAGCCTTTATTGATGCGCGCATACTGCGTAATCGGAAGGCCGTATGAAGGCGCTTCGGCTACTTTGACGCTGCGCGGGATCATCGTCTTAAAGACTTTATTTCCAAAGCACTTTTTGACCTCTTCGACAACTTGTTTAGAGAGTGTGGTTCTGCTGTCGTACATCGTCATCAACACACCGAAGATCTCGAGATCTGGGTTGAGGTTCTCCTTGACCATCTTGATAGATTCCATAAGCTTCGTGACACCTTCAAGCGCGTAATATTCGCATTGGATCGGAATGATAACGGAATCGGCAGCCATAAAAGCATCGATCGACAAAATCCCCAGTGAAGGCGGACAGTCGATGAAGACATAGTCAAACTCATCTTTGACCTGATCGATGATTTCCTTGAGTTTACTCTCGCGGTTTTCTTCGTTTACCAGTTCGATTTCCGCTCCTGAGAGTTCAACTGTTGCCGGTACTATAAAGACATTCTTTTCACAGGTATCGCAGATCGCATCTTCAATAGGGCTTTCATTGATCAGTACATCATAGATATCGCTGTCGATCGTCTCTTTGTCGATACCATACCCTGAAGTAGCGTTTCCTTGCGGATCGAAATCAACCAAGAGAACTTTGCGTTTATTCTCACTAAGTGCAGCCGAAAGGTTAATAGCTGTCGTGGACTTACCGACACCACCTTTTTGATTAATGATCGCTATGACTTGCGTCTTTCTATCAACATTAAACCGTCTCTGATCTTTATAGCTCAATTTGTCCTCACTTCGATCCAGGATATCTTCTTCATATCTATATTACTTGCTTATACATATGTTTCACGTGAAACATTGACAATCAAACTATCGAGGTCGTCAGTTCAGATAGGAGAGTTTTATTCCTCACACCTCTACAATACGACACTTCATCCCCTATAACGCAGTAGGCAATAACAATGTTTCACGTGAAACATTGTTATTCCAACCATATCGCATTTTTATACTAAGAATAGGGGAGATACGATCAGATAAATCTAAGTATCATGACACTTTCTTATATACACGATGTTCAAATATATCTGGTATTCTACCATTCTAGATAACGGGTGATAGTGTACCTACGTTGAGCTGCGAAGGCTTGCATCGGCCACCATCATATGGCGAACCACTCTTGCAGTTCCAGGCCACCTATCACAAGCTTGGTTGACCCAAAAGAGCTAGACCTACCAGTTAAGGTAGCTTTTGCATGTTGGCCTTGGGTATGTCTGTGAGATGCCCGAGGTAGCGTTTGAGCCACAAGCAAAAGATTGTTCAGGAAAGCCCATGTTCTCAAGACAGATACGCTCTGCCACATCGGCCCTGTAGGGCTTAAGAAGCCACTGTGAGCGCGCGGCCTGTCGTAGAGGATCGTGGCACCCTTCTGAGGGTTCTAAGGGCATCCTTTAGTTCTTTTCGTGGATGGCTTGCCATGGCTACATGCTACAGCGACCGGGTTTTTGTGGGCATCTATCGCTAAAGCTATGCAGAGGAGCTGCGCCGACAAGCTGCGCTTGCTCGCCTGTCTAAAGGTGTGGGGAAGATCGGTGTCAGCGATGTTAGGTCTCATTGAGGCAGGCACGCTTGCTGAGGATGATTCTGTCTTGGTAGCCATCGACTGCCTAGAAAACCCTCTGCCTTTACTCCCAGGCTGTCTGGCGGGTGATGCCTGACTTCCTCGGCTATGAGCCCAAAGGCATGCTGTAGCGCATGAGGTAGATGAAGAAGACCCATCTCGCTAGCTCATAGCAGGTGTGCTTAAAGACAGCTCCCGTAAGCGAGCTGTAGCTGCAACCGCACGCAGGGCACTTCGGATGCATCCTGAAGCTTTCCCTTCGCTTCGCTGAGCGTACCTCATGCCAAATCGCATCTTAGCGGCTGCGTTCTCCTACGGCTTGGACAAGAAGCTTGAAGTTGTCGGCAGACAGGGCGCTGGCCCGCTTCTGTAAAGGAATTCTCCCAGCTCTCCATATTCGGCTGCCCCATCTACCATAAGGCCTGCCGCCCGAGACTTGTCGCCAAACAAAGCGGACGGCAAACCCTATGGCAAACGCTTTATTCGGCGGCTAAAAGTATGGCAAACTGCGGCTTGATGGCCACTTATAGTTCACTTGTTATCTAGACTGTTAGGAAAAATTATTGTTTTGGTATGAGAGGGTGGTGTTGCGCCATACCAGTGCGGCGAGGTAGCTTGATCCGGGAGGGACACTCTTTTGTATAACATAGTATCGTACGAGTGCCAGCATCATGGGGGAGAGACAATGTTTCATGTGAAACATTTTTCATTCCTAGCAACTCAGCTGCATAGTCCCCATCATCGTATTCTTTATCTGTCAGTTTGCCTTTACTGAGAATCAGGGAACCATGCTTGCACAGCAGGGGAGAGGCATACTCCAAGAGCGTGGCAATCTGACCAACAGCACGGGCTACGACAGTACCATATTTAGATGTAGAGTTTGGTGTCGAGTTCGAACTCAACGCCTCAGCACGGATCGCACGGGTCTCTAGTTGCCTACCGAGTCGGAGTGTCGAGATGAAACTCGATACCTCTTTGATCTTCTTCTGTGTCGAGTCGACCAGCACCCCCTTCTTGTGAGAAACGATACTGAGGGGAATCCCAGGGAAACCAGCACCGGTTCCTATATCGAGGAAAGGGAGATGTGTTTTCTCCTGACTTGCGGAGAAGTACCGGTAGAGAAGCAGCGAGTCAACAATGTGAAGGGTCACTGCCTCAGAGGGATCAGTGATGCGGGTAAGGTTAACGCACTGGTTGGCTTCAAGGACCAAGTCGAGATGTGCGAGCAACAGTTGTTGATCACGATCGGGGACTTCAAGGCCAAGCCACTCGAGCTCGCTGTTGAGTTGAGTCTGCAGTGCGTCGAATTGTCCTTCAATCATATTGAACCTCACCCTGTCGATATAAAAAGAGAGGCCGCCAGAGGCGACCTTTCCAGTATACTCATACAGTGATGAGGAAATGGTTATTGCACTAAGGACACAACAACGTGGCGATGGGGATCTTCTCCCTCTGAGTGCGTCGTAACCTCAGGATCATCCGCAAGCGCAAGGTGAGCGAAGCGACGCTCGTAAGCATCCATAGACGGCAGGCTCTGGCTCCGATGCTGCTTCTTGACTCGTGCTGCCGTAGAGCGAGCGATCGACTGGATCTTCTCCTTACGGCGCTCCTTGTATCCTTCAATATCGACGATGATAGGGTAGTAGAAGTTCAGATGAGAGCTCAACAAGCATGAGATGATCATCTGCAGCGCGTCGAGTACCCTGCCATGACGACCGATGAGCATCGCTAGATCACCGCCAGTGATGTTGAGGATCAGCTCACCCTCATCTCCGTCGTACTCATCGATGGAAACATCGGTCTCCCCAAACATATTGAGGATAACTTTAAGGGAAGTGATCGCTGTATCAGCAATGTAGTCGATATCGCTGTCGGTGAATTCCTCGCTTCCAGCATGCTTCTCCTGAAGTTGCACCAGATAGCTCTGCTCATCGTTGGCTGATGAGTCCTCTTTATGAGCGGTATTTGTTTCTTCGCCCATGAAGACACCTCCTTGAGATACAGAAAATGAGCAAGCTACTGCTCACTCATATTGTTTACTAATTTATTTACTCTTCTTGTGGGGACGTGCTTTCTTCTGACGGCGAGTCACCGAGACCGCAACCGGCATCTCAGCATCCTTTTTCGCCTGCTCAGCCTTGACTTCGTCCATCACGCGCTGAGTCACGAACTTCTGCTGCGCTACCTGCCAGACTGCAGAGGCATCGTAGTAGAGCAGGACTGCTACCGGCACATTCCAGCCGAACCACAGCATCAAGATTGACATAACGACACCCATCACCATATTCGTGCTGCGCTGTTCCTCAGGCAAGTTCTGCATGTTCATGACCATCGGAACAAAGGTGAGGACACCAAAGGCAATATCGAAGAGGATATATACCCATCCACCGCCGACCCAACCCATCTGGGAGAGCGCAGTTGAAACAGAAATGGAGATAGAAGGGAGGATGTTGTAGAAGTTTGCATCTCCCGGAACGTTTTGTGCCACTGTAAACAGGGCAAAGAAGATCGGCATCTGCAACAGAATCGGCAGACAGCCGCCGAGCGGGTTAAACTTGTTCTCTGAATAGATGCGTTGAAGCTCCTCGGAAGCCCGCTGCGGATCATCCGCGTAGCGATCCTGAATCTCTTGAAGCTTTGGTTGCAGCGCCTGCATTCGCGCAGATGAACGCGTAGAGTGCGTCATCAGTGGCATAATAAGCAACCGGATGATGATGGTCAGGATGATGACCGCCATGCCCCAATCGCCACACCAGCCTTCAATACCAGCAAGGATACTGGTCATGAGGTTAATAAACCAATCCCACATTATTCCTCCGTCGATCAGTCCCCCTAGGGAACCGGATCATAGCCACCATGGCAAAAGGGGTTACAGCGAAGGATGCGCTTGAATGCAAGCCACCCTCCTCTGCGTGCCCCATATTTCTTTATGGCCTCAAGTGCATATTCAGAACAGGTGGGTTCATAGATACAAGAGGGTGGAAAGAGGGGAGAGAGATAGCGTCGATATCCTTTGATCAGTTTGATGAGGATACGCGTTGCTGTGGACTGCTCGTTTTCTGCCTCCAGCATCAACAAACGCCTGCCTTGCGTAAAAGTTTTGTAAGGGCTCGTGACACCTCATCTGGATGCACGTCTGACGTAGCATGTGTCGCAAAGAGAATCACGTCGTACCCTTGTTTCGGAAGTCCGGCTAACCGTGCCGCTTCGCGCAATAGTCGTTTAGAACGGTTTCTGAATACTGCATTTCCTAATCTTTTAGGCGCAACAAAGGCGACTTTTGGTAAGTCACCTTCGTCTGTCGCAAGTACTACGATGCGAACAAGCCGCGTATTGAAGCGTCGACCACGCGAAAAGACCTTCTCAAATTCCTGTTTGGATTTGATGGTCTTCATATCAGGCCCTAAACAGTCAATTTTTTACGACCCTTTGCGCGACGGCGAGACAGCACGTCACGGCCGCCTTTAGTTGACATACGTGCACGGAATCCATGAGTCTTGGCGCGCTTACGTTGATTCGGCTGATACGTACGCTTCATATCGTTTCCTCCTGTAAGAGTGTATAGAGAACATAGGTGCAATAGCTTTAAAATTGTATTGTTCTTTCTCCCTGTAGTCAACAAATCGCTATAAAACCTGCGCGTTTAACAAGTAAAACCACCATTAGATACTCCCTATAGGGTGATACGCAGAATCTAGATGCCTCATACCACGGTCTTGTGCTGAAAGGCTGAGTCATAGAGAGTGCACTAGAACATCGTGCCATACCCATCGACATGTAGTTACGCCACAATCCCAGGCAGACCGCAGCAAAGTTTTGGATTCTTCCTTTCAGCGTGAAAGTTTCGTCCCATAGAGCCATTACTCCTATAAAGTTTTCTACATTTATTCAGCCATTGTTAAAAACTTTTTCGACTTTTATATAACTATCCTTCGTATTTTGAAAACTTCCTCTCATACAAATTTCATTGTGAAATTTTTCTTCATATGGACAGAATTTGTCGAAAACTTTCAGGCCTTTCAGGGCCTTTTGAAATATTTCCGCTCAGAGTACACTGGGAGATCCAAACTATAGAGGCAGTGGATACTGTGTAGGAGAGGGGAGCAGGCGCAATGGCACGGGACTTTTATCCGTTTGTCGAGGAACCAGACACCGACCCCAACCACAACGACAAAGAGTATGACCGCCCGCCCCTTGAAGTCCGCTACGCCGCCCGTATCGCGGTCTACGATGATAAATCCACGACGCCGCGTGTCGTGCTGATTGATCCAAAGCCCGTTAGAAACTACCTGGAAGAGATCACCGATGAGGTGACCAAACTTTCACACGAGCAGGGTGGCTCGATTCCATTTATGGTGATCAGAGAGATCGTCGAAAACTTCATCCACGCCTATTTTGTTGAGCCGACCATCTCGATTCTGGATGGCGGGAATACCATCCGTTTTGCTGATCAAGGCCCCGGCATCAAGGAGAAAGACAGGGCACTGGAATACGGGACAAGCTCCGCAACGGAGGATATGCGTCACTACATCCGTGGCGTTGGCTCTGGCCTACCATACGTCCAACAGTATATGGACGATAAGGGTGGCACACTCACGATCGACGATAACATCGGCCCGGGGACCGTCGTGACCCTGTCGTTGGCTGATGCAGATCACCACGAGAGTCAGAACGCCGCACAGCCGATGGTCCCCAACAATCAGCAAAACCCGGCATACCTCCAGCAAGCAGGTGCTCAACAGGGTTATCCTACCTATCCCATGCAGCCTCTGTATGCCCCGCAGCAGGGCTACCAAGCGCAGCCGCAGATGTGGCAGACCCAACAGCCTCATCCGGAGCAGCAGTCCTATCCGGTACAGCGGCAACCCCATCAGTCACAGCCGGCTTATTCTGCCCAACATCAGCAGGCCCCTACGCCGCAAAATCCTGTCCAACAGCCGCAGCAACAGAGCCAGCCGGTTGCGCAGAGCATGCCAGCGCTCCAGAGGCTGCCGGTTACCGAGCGGGGGCACCAGATCATGGAATATTTATCAACCCATGAGTCAGTGGGGCCTTCCAACCTCGTGAGAGCTTACAAAGGGTCCCAGCCAACCTGGTCAAGAAGCCTCAAAGAGATAGAGTCTATGGGGCTCATCAAAAAAGAGGGGCAAAAATACTATCTCACCCAGGTAGGTTCCCTCTTTCTGCACATGCACTAGTGGGCAGAAAAGCTTCCTTTTTGCAGAAGAGCTGCCTATCTCTCAGTTTTCTACAGTCACAGCATTGCACTACAATGAGTTTTCAACAAATTAACGTCTGATCGCGAGGAGCTATGTATGGAGGTCTCAGCAAATGAAGAAGCACGTGCCCTCTGGGGCGATGTCCTGAGCCTCTTGAAAGAAAGCGTCTCTCCTCCCGTCCTCGCTATGCTCAACAGCTGTGAGCCTGAACGGCTCGCGGACGGTACCTATCACATCGCAACAAAGGCCCGTTTTGTCAAACTCAAGATTGAGGAGCACAAGAACCTGATCGAATCTTGCCTCAAGCAGGTCAGCTTTGAGGATCTGCATCTCGTAGTAGATCTGACCACCGATCAGAATGTACGTATCAAAACCAATTCCGAGGTCACCCAAAAGGAACTGACTGACTGGGAACATACGCAGGAGCAGCAGGGGAGCGTACAGCACGCTGCCCAGCCTCAACATTGCGCACCACCGATGAAACCAGAGGAAAGCGTTCCGCATACCGAAGACAACCCACTGCTCAACAATGTCACTTTAAACGATTCGAAGCTCACCTTTGACCGGTTTGTCGAAGGTGACGAAAACGAGATGGCGCTTCAGGCGGCTAAGCAGGTCGCAGATGGAGAGAACAAGAACTACAACCCCCTTTTCATCTACGGAAAAAGCGGACTGGGGAAGACACACCTCCTCAAAGCTATTCAGAATTACATCTATGCAACGCAGCCACAGCGCTCCTGCGTCTACAAAACGGGAACCGAGTTTATTGGCGACTACGTTAACGCAATGCGGGACAGAAACTCTGCTGTGCGTACCGCACTTGAACGCAACTGCCGGGCAGTAGATGTGTTAATCATCGACGATATCCAGCAGATGGTAGGCAAGGAAGCTACCATCAACTTCTTCTTCGATACCTTTAACTACCTGACGAGCCACGGCAGACAGATCGTACTGGCCGCAGACCGTTCCCCCGCACAGCTAGGATTAGGGGAGCATGCCTTGGATGAGCGAGTCACCTCACGCATCGGCAGCGGCTTCACCATCGGTATCGAACAGCCAAGCTACGAGCTGAAGCTCAAACTGATCAATACGTTCTATAGGCGGATGAAGTCAGATGCTATACAGGAGCATATGGAGGATATGCTCGGCACGATCAGTGACGAGAACCTGCGGCTCATGGCGGAGAAGTCAGGAAACAACATCCGCGTGATCTCCGGGTTTGTGCAGTCCTGCCTCATGTTGGCCCACAGAAAAGAGCAGCACAGTGAGCATCTGACCCGCGATGATGTTATCCAGCTTGCTGACCTCAAATGGCCGACGGGACAAAAGATCGTCACAATCGAGCAGATCCAGAATGCGGTTGAGACTTATTACGGCGTGGACCACGATGATCTGATCGGCTCAAAACGTAACAAGGAACTCATGGAGCCCCGCCACGTCGCAATCTGGCTCTCCCGTGAGCTGACCGATTCTACCTTGCAGGAGATCGGACAGAAGTTCGGGGGACGCTCCCATGCGACTGTTAAACACAGTTTAAAATGGGTTGAAGCGTCTAAGAAGGAGAGCAGGACCTTCCTACAGAAGCTTGGCACGCTGCAGGATCAGATCACTGAATAGTGATTTACCAGTGGTTGTTAGAACGTTGTAGAAAACAGGGTTAATTCTTGTAGAGAACTGTTGAAAAGTGAGGGATGGATGTTCAGATCAATTGTTCATAGTTTGTTCAATGTTGACAGTGTCAATTATTGCTCATAAATCTAACAAGATTAAAACAGGCGTCTACCTTGAGAGACACAACTTTCTCTTCTATTCAACAGTCCCTACTGCTCCTGTTATCCTTTATATATAAATACTAATAATAGAAAGAGTGCTTCAATGAAGATCAGCATCTCACAAGTCACACTTGAACAAGCCCTATCCATCGTCTCTAAAGGAATCGGTTCTGATCTCTCCCAACCGATCCTTGCGGGCATTCACATGAGAGCCGCAAACGGGACCGTAGAGCTCCAGACATCCAACACCACCATCTTTATCCGCCATGCACTCTCTGCAAATGTTGAGGAAGAGGGGGAGATTGTCGTCTCAGGCAAACTTTTG
Organism: Atopobium sp. oral taxon 416; assembly: GCF_018128285.1. Classification (NCBI taxonomy): domain Bacteria; kingdom Bacillati; phylum Actinomycetota; class Coriobacteriia; order Coriobacteriales; family Atopobiaceae; genus Atopobium; species Atopobium sp. oral taxon 416. The sequence continues at coordinate 16,684 of NZ_CP072380.1, read as the reverse complement.
ACCAACATTGTAAGGACCCTTTCCGGCTCGGTGGTAGATATTGAGGGTGATGATCACAACGTATTGGTGACCTGTGATAAGTCGACCTTCAGACTCAATGCGCTCGATCCTCAGGATTTTCCAAGTTTCCCGGAGTATCAGCTTGAGAACTCCGTTGAGCTCGATACCTCGATCCTGTCAAAGATGGTCGATAAGGTCTATAAGGTGACCTACAAGGACAACTCACGCCCGATCCTCTCCGGTATTCTGACCACCGTTCAGAACAATACGATCCGCCTTGTGGCGACTGACTCCTACCGTCTGGCGGTCTGCGATACTAACGTCGAGACTCAGAACGGTGAGTCCTTCAACGCAATCCTGCCGGGTGCGGTGTTTCACGAGGTACTGTCACTGTCAAAGTTCTCAGACAAGATCCTTATCGGTATTACCGACAGCCAGGTTGTATTCCAGTTTGCCAACACAACTTTTGTCACCAGAAAGATCGAGGGAAACTTCCCGGATTACAAGCAGCTTTTACCTAAGTCCTGCAAGACTAAGGTTGAAGTCGATGTCGCACGGCTGACCTCTGCACTACACCGCGTCTCAGTTGTTGCGGTCAACAATCCCTCTGTGAAGTTCGACATCAACGTCGATTCCGCCACCATGAAGCTCTCCGCAACGTCCCCCAATCAGGGTGAGGCGACCGAGCTCATCCCAGTTGACATCCAGGGCTCAGATATCACCATTGCCCTCAACTATCACTACGTGAACGACTGTATGGAGGCAGTGTCTGATCAGGATAAGGTAACCTTCGAGCTCGAAAGCGGCATGCAGCCCGGCATCTTCAAGAGCTATGCAAAGGTGAACTATCTGTATCTGCTGATGCCGCTAAGGATGTAGGCTGTGGGACTCAAAGTAGCGACGCTTTCCCTCTACAACTTCAGAAACTTCACTGATACGGAATTCTCCTTCAGCCCCTCTATGACTATCCTGCAGGGGTCCAATGCGGTTGGCAAAACCAATACCGTCGAGGCGCTACAGCTGCTGACCGCAGGCCAGAGCTTCAGAAAGCCGACGGCAGCACAGCTGCTCCACGATGGGGCAGCTGAAGGGTCGGCAAAGTCTGAGCTTGTCGGGGATGGTAGGCATGTGGAGGCGGCTCTCGAGATTCAGCACGGTCGGCGCCGGTTCCTGTGGAATACGAAACCTTGCCGCGGCTACGACCTGGCGAGCAATCTGATGAGCGTCCTGTTCAATCCAGACGACCTCTCTTTCGTCAAACGCTCGGCCTCCTATCGCCGCGATGAGCTGGACGGCTTTGGCTCACAGGTGAACAGGGGCTATGCGAAGTTGGTACGAGCCTACATGCGCTCCGTTGAGCAGCGCAATCGGCTCCTGAAAGATACCCCGATCGACAGGAGTCTCCTCAACTGCTGGGACGCCTCAGTGGCGCTCGGCGGGGCGACCCTGTTGACTCATCGGCTTGCGCTCTTCCGCAGGCTTGCACAGGCGGCCTCAGAGATCTACAGCACCATCTCCGCCTCTGAGCACCTTGAGTGCCACTACCTTTGCAGTCTGGGAGATATCAAAGAGGGGATGGGCAGAGAGGAGTATGAGACTCGGTTTGCCGACAAGCTGGAGCGAGGGAGAGATGACGCTATCCGCAGGCAGATGACGCTTGTGGGGCCGCAGCGTGATGACATCCAGTTCACGCTTGACGGACGTGATGCTCGTGACTTTGGCTCGCAGGGGCAGCAGCGCACGATCGTCTTGGCCTGGAAGATGGCGGAAGTGAAGGTTGCCACTGAGATTCGAGGAACAACCCCGCTGTTGCTGCTCGATGATGTTATGAGCGAACTCGATGAAGAGCGAAGAAGATCGCTCACACGCTTTATGCAGAAGGACATGCAGACGGTCATTACCACCACGAACCTCGGGTACTTTTCTCAGGATATTTTGGATGGGACACAGGTGATACAGCTTGGCTGTGAGAAACGATAACGAAGAGGAATATCCGGCCTTTGAGCCTGAGCAGGGAGATGCCTGCTCCCGTGAGGACTTCTACGCAATCGATGAAGGCTCAGGGGAAGTCTCGATGAAAAACGTTTCTTCCGCAGGTAGTGCGATCAATGAGTATGTTCACAAGCATCTCTCACATGGCCTCAGTGCTACCTCTCGTGCCGCGCAGGCTTGGTGGCGCTCCAATGGCGCCCTCGAGCATCGACATACCCAGGGGATCTACCTCAAGGAGTACAAAACGAAAGATCCGGTGCTCTATGTCTATATCGACACATCCTCCCTGCTTGTCGACTTCACAACGAACAAGAATATCTATCTGGAGAGGCTTGCTTACCACGGCTTTCATGTGTCGGACATTCAGTTCAGACGCTCCAGAAAGGGACGGCGTAACCAGGCAGTCACACCTCAGACAGCTAAAGAGTCAGCAATCCCGGTCAAACCGCTTTCTCAAGGAGAAAATGAGCGCATCGACGCAATGTGCAAGAATCTTCCGGAAAGCTTACAGGAACGTGTATCTGACACGATGAAACTGATGATTTCCCGTAAGAGGGATCAAGGAGCCAAAAACTCAAACTAGCGCGTCAAAGGCGCTCACAATGGCTTTAAGGGTATAAGTATTCATGGAAAAGGGCTCACATTTCGCTGAGTCTATAGCTATTTCTCTATCGTCAATCTAGAATAGAAAAGCTGTCAGTTGTTCTGAAAGAGGATGAACGTGCCAAAAAAAGCAAAAAAAGAAGAGTACGGCGCGAGTAGCATCAAAGTGCTTGAAGGGCTTGAACCTGTTCGCAAACGCCCAGGTATGTATATCGGTTCCACCAGTTCTACCGGACTGCACCACTTAGTCTGGGAGGTCGTCGACAACTCCGTCGACGAAGCGCTGGCTGGGTACTGCACCAAGATCAAAGTCACCGTCCATCCGAATAACTCAGTGACTGTCGAAGATAACGGTCGTGGCATTCCGGTTGCGATGCATCCCACTGAGCACATCCCGACCCTTGAGGTTGTTCTGACGGTGCTGCATGCCGGTGGCAAGTTCGATAACAATGCCTATAAGGTCTCAGGCGGCTTGCACGGCGTCGGCGTCTCCGTCGTCAATGCTCTTTCAAAGCGCTTGGTAGTGACCGTCAAGCGTGACGGCGGCATCTATACGATGGAATTTGTGCGTGGCAAGACCACGAAGAAGATGAAAAAGATCGGCACGACCAAGCAGACCGGCACCACCGTGACGTTCTGGCCGGATGACATGATCTTCGAGACTACGGTCTTCGACTATGATACGCTGCACGACCGCCTGCAGGAGACCGCCTTTCTGAATAAGGGGCTCAAGATCACTCTGACTGATGAGCGCGAGTTGAAGCCGCGCGTCACTGAGTTTTGCTACCAAGGTGGTATCGTCGACTTTGTCAAATACCTCAACAGGGAGAAGCAGTATCTGCCGGGCTGCTCCAAACCGATCTACATCAAAGGAGAGATGGATAAGGATACCCCCGTTGACCGTAAGGGCGAGGTCGAAGCTGCCCTACAATGGAACACCGGCTATTCCGAGAATGTGATGGGCTTTGCCAATGACATCTATACCGATGAAGGCGGAACTCACATTGAGGGATTTCGGTCAGCCTTGACCAAGGTGACGAATGACTACGCCCGCAGCCACAATCTACTGAAGGAAAAGGATTCCAACCTCACGGGTGACGATATCCGTGAAGGACTCTGTGCTGTGTTGTCTGTGAAACTTCCTGATCCTCAGTTTGAGGGACAGACGAAGGCAAAGCTTGGCAATTCCTACATGCGTACCCTCACGAACCGCTTTGTGAGCCAGGGTTTATCTGACTATTTCGAAGAGCATCCTAACCAGGCCCGCGAGATCTTCAAGAAGGCACAGCAGGCGGCCCGTGGTCGTTTGGCAGCCCAGAAGGCCCGTCAGGCCACCAGAAGAAAAGGTCTGCTTGAAAGTGCATCGCTGCCCGGCAAACTTGCAGATTGCTCGGTGAGAGAGCCTGAAATGACTGAGCTCTTTCTTGTCGAGGGTGATTCCGCAGGCGGCTCTGCGAAGATGGCACGTGACCGCTCGATTCAGGCGGTACTGCCGTTGCGTGGCAAGATCCTAAACGTCGAGCGTGTGCAGGCACACCGTGCCCTCTCCTCAGAAACGATCCAGTCACTGATCACCGCGATCGGTACGAGTGTCGGTGATGAGTTCGATATCAACAAAGCCCGCTATCACAAGATCGTGATCATGACCGATGCTGATGTCGACGGCGCGCATATCCGTATCCTGCTGCTGACCTTCTTCTTCCGCTTCATGAAGCCGATGATTGACGCGGGCTACATCTACGTTGCGCAGCCTCCGCTGTATCAGCTGAAGCCAAAGGGTAAGAAGCGTGGTAAGTACCTCTATACCGATGAGGAACTCGCGATGGAAGCCAAGAAGTATGACGATCCTTCCAAGTACTCGGTGCAGCGCTACAAAGGTCTGGGCGAGATGGACCCTGAGCAGCTGTGGACTACCACGATGGATCCTAAGAACCGCATCATGTTGAAAGTGACGATCAGCGATGCGATGGCAGCGGAGCGTGCGGTGCAGGATCTGATGGGCACCCAGGTGAGTAAACGACGCGACTTCATTCAGACGCACGCAAAAGATGTCAGATTCCTTGATATTTAAGCTTGTAAGAAAGGTTATTTGTGGCTTATAACAACGATGATCGCCCGGGCAACAACACCCCAGGGACCAACGATCAGGACAACGACAATCGGCCGCCCCGCGACGAGGACGAAAACACGCAAAACGGCGATGAGTACACCGACTCAGACGACACTGGTGACACAGACGACAGTGATCTCTCCGACGATGAGGGGGGAGAAGAGGGCGACGGCGAGGACACTGAGATAAGTCTCGGCGGCGCCAATATCTCCCATACCCTTTCCGATGAAGCGGGTACCCGTTTGGACCTCTCTGATATTCACGGCGGCTCCCTCAAGCCGGACGATATGGCCCAGGAGATGCGGACTTCCTTCTTGGAATACTCCATGTCCGTCATCGTCGCCCGTGCACTCCCGGATGTTCGGGACGGCTTAAAGCCGGTGCAGCGCCGTATCCTCTACGCCATGAACGAAGCGGGCATTACTCCCAATAAGCCTCACAAGAAGTCCGCGTGGACCGTCGGTGAGGTTATGGGCAAGTATCACCCACACGGCGACTCCTCCATCTACGACGCAATGGCTCGTATGACACAGGATTTTTCCATGCGTCTGCCGCTGATCGACGGCCACGGTAACTTTGGTTCAATCGATGGTGACCCACCAGCGGCTATGCGTTACACCGAGTCCCGCCTGACCCGTTCTGCGATGGAGATGCTGGCGGACCTCAACAAGGATACCGTCGACATGCAGCCAAACTACGATGAGTCCCTGATGGAGCCCTCAGTCTTACCTGCCGGCTTTCCGAACCTGCTCGTCAATGGTTCCAACGGTATCGCGGTCGGTATGGCCACTAATATCCCACCCCACAACCTCAAAGAGGTCGTGGATGCGGTGTGCCTTCTGATCGACGATCCGGATGCCTCGCTCGATGAGATCATGAAGGTCTTACCCGGTCCGGATTTCCCGACCGGCGGCATCATTATGGGCACCGACGGCATCCGCCAGGCTTATGAGACCGGCCGCGGGACCATCACCACCCGTGCACGTGTCCACATCGAGCAGAAGAAGAACGGCCGCCAGCGTTTGGTGGTCACCGAGATCCCGTATCAAGTCAACAAAGGCCTTCTGCAGGAGAAGATTGCCCAGGCAGTCAATGAGAAGAAGATAGAGGGCATCTCAGACCTGCGCGATGAGTCCAACCGTAAGGGCATGCGTATCGTTATCGACCTCAAGACGAATGCAGTGCCGCAAGTCGTGCTCAATAACCTGTATAAGCACACGCAGATCCAGAACAACTTCCCCATAATCGATATCGCCCTAGTCGATGGGGTACCGCGTACCCTGCCTCTGAAGTCGATGCTGCAGTACTACATCGACCACCGCTTCGACGTCGTGACCCGTCGCACCACCTATGATCTGAACCGTGCCAAGAAACGCGTTCACGTCTTAGAGGGCCTGCTGATCGCGGTCGACAACATCGACGAGATCGTCCATATCATCCGCTCCTCACACGACGATGCAGAGGCTAAGCGTCGCATGAACGAGCGCTTCGATATCGACGATATACAGGGCGAGGCTATCCTGCAGATGCGCCTGCGCAGACTGACCGGCCTAGCCCGCGATGAACTCGTGGCACAGATCGATGAGCTCCACAAACAGATCGCCTACTACGAGGACCTACTGAGCCACAAGGAGAAGATCTACGGTGTGATAAAGGATGAGCTGCACGTGGTCTCCGACAAATATGCGGACAAGCGCAGAACCACGATCTCTGACAGAGAAGCAGTCAACCTCGATGTTGAGGATCTGATCGCGGAAGAGGATATGGTCATTACCTTCACACATGACTCCTACGTGAAGCGCCTTCCGGTCGCAACCTACCGCTCTCAGAAGCGGGGTGGCAAAGGGATCCGCGGTGTGAGCCTCAAAGACAACGACTTCGTCGAGGATGTCTTTGTGGCTTCCACGCACGACTACATCCTGTTCTTCACGAACAGGGGTAAGGTCTACCGTCTCAAAGTCCATGAGCTTCCGGTGGGTAGCAGAAACAGCCGCGGTACCGCGATCGTCAACCTCCTGCCTCTGGCAGAAGGAGAGCATCCTACCGCAGTCATAACCTGTCGCGATTTTCCGGCTGATGAGTACCTGATCTTCGCGACGAAGAACGGCATCGTCAAGAAGACTGCGATGAGCGAATACGACCGTACCCGCCACGACGGCTTGGTCGCGATCAACCTGAAGCAGAACGACGAGCTGATCAACGTTCGCCGCGTGAAGAAGGGTGAGAAGATCATCCTCGTCACCACCAACGGCAAGGCGATCCTCTTTGACGAGTCTGATTGCCGCCACATGGGTCGTGCAGCTGGCGGTGTTCGTGGTATCACCCTCAAGAGTGATGCTCGGGTACTCGGCATGGAGATCTCCAACGGCAACGGTGACCTCTTCGTTATCACTGAAAACGGCTACGGTAAACGTACCCCGGTGAAGGAATACCCGCAGCACAAGCGCGGTGGACAGGGTGTGCAGACGATTGCGATGACAAAGAAGAAGGGCAAGCTCGTGGCCTGCCGCGTCGTGGGTCCGCAGCATGAACTTCTGATTGTCTCCGAAGAAGGCGTTATGATCCGCGTCCGCTCCACTGAGGTGCCGCTCCTTAAGCGCGTGACGCAGGGCGTCAAGATCATGAATCTACTCGGTAACGATCATGTCTCTGCGGTTGCGCGTATGATCGCCCACAAGAAGCGGGCACCGAAGCGCGATTCCAACCAGATCGCTCTGAACCTGGAAGTGGTGGGCGCCAAGGACGCTGATGAGGGAGAGCCAATCGATGTCGGCGGAGAAGAAGAGATCGACGAAGATTCTCTCGAAGGCGACAGCGACGAATAACCGGGTGGATTGTCAAGCTGAGTGATCTCCCTAAAGACCTCGTTGGCTGTCCTGTAGCCTAATACCTTCCTTGGCCTGTCGCAGATTAGATCCAAGATATGTTGCACCTCCTTGTGTGAGACCCAGGAAAAATCTCTACACCCTTAGGGGAAGAACTCACAGATGAGGACATCGGTGTTCTTAACTATCGGCTTCTGCCACAGGTGGTGCGGTTCACAGAAGTAAAACTTTACACCTCCCAAGGCTTTTGCGACCTTAGCCTTGCCGGGAGAGCTGCTTGGCGCAATCAGGCGTGAGTGTCTTGAGCGAGGACCTCTCAAGGATGCTGAGCTGGGTAGTGCACGCGCCCTTGCTGCCCACGAGCAGCCACAAGGAGCACTCGAGCAGACCTACAGGCACGCAGAGGTTGGCCCCATGACAGTGTCGGTTTGCCCACTTACCCAGACAGAAGTGCTTAGAAGGCCTCCCTTAGGGAAACGATGATTAATGCCTATGCCGGCCGCGAAAAGTCGTGTGGTCGGTCCTCTCTGACACGTTATGGGCATTAATCATCGTTTCCCTAATGCCTTTGCGATGTTGCTGGGTGAGTAGTACCTGACGTACATCTTCGCGATCTTGTTGCGCTCATCAGCGCTAAGATAAGTGTAGCGCCGTGGGAATAGGCTGGATCCTCATTTCATCTAGTTGCAAGCTTTCCCACTTGTTGGCAGTGGTTAGCACCTATTGGCACGACTAGGACAAAGACACCTGGACTTTCCGGGAGTGAAAAACAACAGCTGCCCCGAATTCAGACGATCTCGTGGGGGCAATTCTATTGCTGTTGAACTGGGAAAATACTTCTGCATAGCTTTCAAGAGGCCGCCGCGATGACACTCGTTTGGATGAGAGACAAATAGATGCCAAAACCTGCCAAAGCAGTGACGGGCGTTTTCACCGCGTTTTTAGCTATGGGGGCGTTTGGTGCCGTGCCATGTAGTCACCTCGCTATTTCGGCCCCTTTTTTACAAAGCCGCAGGTAGGAGCGAAGAGTGAAAAACTGCCCGGAAGCGCGCTTTTCGCCGCTTTCAGTCCGATTTCAGGACTCTAGAAACGTCGTTTTCCACTCTTCTCACTGCGCTGATCGGTCGATTTCGGAGATGGATTAGGCCCCAAAGGAGGGCAATAGTAATGCGAGAGCGAAGATCGTTGTGTTTCTCGAAGTGCTGTCACCGATGCGATGGCCTTATCAGAAAGACGCACTGCGCCGCCTTCAAGAGAGTACGGCACTGTGTATTATCCTTAAGCCGACGGCATGTTCGAGTCTCCCCGTGAACCGCCGCCTGCCCTTAGCGCTCGTTTGCCTCAAGCTCCTCAAGGGCAGCAGTTGTCTGGGCAGGGTCGTTCGCTCCCAGGAGGTAGGCTGTGCCGTCCTTCGTGCGCACAAGGAGCCACGGGCCCGCTTCGGGGTTCAGGCACACCTTGAGAGGCCCGTACTCCTCACTCGAGAAGTCACCCTCAAGGAAGGTGTCCGCGGAGCCTCCGAACGTGCGCGTCATATCTGGGAGCCGGTCAAGCACCTCGACGGAAGCCACGTCGCCGACAGCGACCTCGTAGTCCGTCATCGCATGGTTCGCGCGGACCGTTTGTCCGGAGAGCTCCAGCGTGACCGGCGCCGACAGCTCCTCGGCGATGAACACGCCGGTCAGGGGCAGGCAGAGCAGCGCGAGCGCGAGCGCCGCCGCTATCGCCTTTCCAGCGGGCCGCGCGAAGTTGATCGACGTGCCGACTCCTACGCGGTCGTTCACCATGAGGCTGGAGTCGTCGGGGTTGAAGTAGAGGAGCCCAAAGACCCAGTGGTCGTCCTCATCGACGTAGAACCCCTCCCCGCTGCCCCTTGTGAGGCGTTCCTGAAGGCCCCGCACGCGCATCTCGGCCGCGAAGGAGGTGATGACCAAGGCCGCGGTGAGCAGAACCATGCTCACGAGGTACAAGGTGGGCGAGCCCTGGAAGAGGAGTTGCAGCCAGCTCATGAGCGCGAACGATGCGGCCGCGACTAGGCCCACGTGCCCCCAGGCGCGTCTCCGGATGCGCGTGAGCGCCTGTGTGAGAGCCTCGTTGGCGTCCACTACCTCGCTGCGGTCGCGGTAGCACCAGCGGAAGATCGCCCACGTTGCGAGCGCGCCGACAGCGGAGAGCAAGTAGACCGGCAAGCTCCCGCGGTCGAGCAACACAGGCGCCAAGCTGGCTGCGACGGAGAGGAGAAACCAAGCGTTCGAGGTGCGCATCGGGGGCTGGGCAGCCGTGGTGATGTCGGCCACCGTGATGCGCTGATCTCCACTCTCCCCCCTGTGCCGCCACCCGCGTTCGCCCTTCAGGGCGGCAAGCCTTGCGTTTGCGAGCGCGAAGACGACCTCGGGGGCGATGCAGGCGACGAGGACCCAAATGCTCCAGCAGACGGCGAGCGGCCCCGCAAGCGTGCGAACTGACCCCACGACGGCGCCCGCCAGGGCGATGGTTACAAGCGCGGCGGCGCAGGCGAGCTGCCAGCGGCGATAACCCGAGAGGATTGCCGTGACCTGTTCGTCTCCCTGTGCCTCGCGCGGCAGCGTCACTCCCACTGCGATGTTCTTCTTGAAGCGGGCGCTGTTCCTGAGCGTGAGCCATATGGGGATGGGAAGCCAGCAGCACAAAAGCCAGATTGCGGAAACGGAACTCATTGCAGACTCCTATCTCTTCGAGAGGAAGCTTCGTCCAGGAGGTGTCCGCAGAGCGCAAGCACGTCCTCACTCGACATGCCGCCCGCTACGAGCTCGTCCAGCGACAGCCGCAGCGACTCCACGGCGGCAGGGCTGGGACCTGATCCAGCGTCCGGTTCTGCTACGAAGGTGCCGCCGTGCCGGTCTCCCTGTACGTGCCCTTCCTGCTTGAGGAGCTGGTAGGCCTTGCTTGCGGTCATGACGTTGATGCCGCACTCCGATGCGAGGGCTCGGACGGTCGGGAGACGCTCGCCCGGTGCAAGCTCGCCTTCCGCTATGGCCCGCACGATCTGATTCCGGACCTGCCGGTAGATAGGGGTCGTGTCTGAGAAGTCCAGCTTCAGGAGCATGATGTGCGCCTCCTACGATTAATGTACTGTATATATTAGATACAGTAATACATAAATGCAACAATTGTAAGGAAAGAGGGAGAAAGTACTAGTCGTCCATTACAGTTTGAGACGCGGTTAATTCGAATATCTCAACCCTGATCGTTACCGACGGATTAGGATTGGCGCACGTACTTTCCGACCCGCCGACCGGACGCCCGCGGATAGCCGTCTGCCCCTGCCCCTCGAGGGCTCCTGGGGTGTTGTTAATGGCAATCTAGAAGCTGCCAATCGGAACTGCGATGGTTAATTTGGACCTGATTCCTACGCTGCCAGCCCCAGATCCTTCCGGTACTGCATGGGGCTCCTGTATCCGAGATCGCTCTTGATCTTCTCGTCCCGATACCATACCAGATACTCGTCCAGAAGCTCCATGAACCTCTCCATCGTGACTCCCGTCCAGTCGCATCCGTAGAAGAACTCCACCTTCAGCCTTCCGAACAGTCCCTCCGCCCTGGCATTGTCGGGGCTTGAGCCCTTGCGCGACATCGATCTCCTGAGGCCATATTCGCTGCAGATGCCGATCCATCCGGGCCACCTGTAGTGGCAGCCGCGGTCGCTGTGGACGATCGGATGCTCGTCCTCCCCGAGCTGGCTGCATGTGCCGAGAAGCGACGAGTTAGCCATCTCGGCATCGGGAGAGCAGGAGACGCTCCAGCTTATGGGTATGCCGTCGAAGCAGTCGACTATGGGAGAGAGGCAGGCCTTGCCGGCAGGGATCCTGAATTCCGTGACGTGCGTAATTCATACCTCGTTGAAGACAATCGCCTGCGACATGAACGCGGACTTCGGGCGCGCATTCCTTAAGAGGTTCCCGCACCTGGACATCGTCTACGACTGCTTCCATCTCATCAAGAACTTCAACGAGAAGGTCATCTGTAAGGTCAGGAAGGATAAGCAGGCAAGGCTTAAGGAGGAGGGCGACAGCGAGGCCACGCGTGCCCTCAAGCACTCCACATACATCCTTATGTCCTGTGCCGACACCAGGAAGAGGAAGGAGCGCGGTGCATGCGCCGGCAAGGTGGTCTTAAGGGGAAGCGCCCTCTTCGGCAAGCAGGAGGCCCTGCAGAAGGGAGGGACCAGGAAGCGCTACGAGTACCTCATATCCCAAAACGAGCTCCTTGCCGCCTGCGACATCGTAGATGAGATGCTCGTACAGGCCTATTCGTGCACCGATGCGGATGAGATGCGCGCTGCCATGGAGAGGATCGTGGACACGTGCCGCTGCACGAAAGACAGGCACTTCGCCAGGGTTGCCCGCCTCGTGGAGAGCCACATGGAGGGAATAGTCGCGCATGCCAGACACCAGATATCCTCGGGGAAGGTGGAAGGCACCAACCAAATGATCAAGACGCTCAGGAGGGCAGGCTAGGGATACCCTAACGACGAGTACTTCTTCCTCAAGATATTCGATTGCCAGCAGGCGCTACTCGAAGGGTTCCGATACTGCGGCATGATGGGTCTGCATACAGGTTTTAGGACTGAGCCTTTTGTTTTAGCTCACAAGCTGAAATTCGCAATTCTCGATTATTCGTGAAGCCTCTTCTGCAGTATTGGTCTTCCTTAACTTTTCGAGGAATTCAATATCAGGTTTTGAAACCATATCTATGAGGTTTGCAAAGGCACGTAAATGCGTCTTTCGATCAACAGCACTCAACGTGAAGATGAACTCAACAGGATCATTACTTTCACTCCCGAAGTTCACGGGATTAACTAGTCGTACCATACTCATTCCCATTTTTATCGTGCCGTTCTCTGGAGAACTGTGGGGAATAGCCACACCGGGCGACAGTGCCATATAGGGTCCATACTTCTCGGCATCTTCAATCATTGCATCCACATATCGTTCTTCTATGTAACCCATTTCGAGCAGCGGCTGAGCAGATTCTCTGATGGCCTCGCGCCAATCGGAAGCTTCGACGTTAATTCTGATGTGACTCGGTGGCAGAAGTTGGTGAAGATACGGAGCAATGATTTGATCCTCGAGTTGCTGTGCCTCCCGAAAATATCTCCTCACCTCAAGGCGAATCTCTTTGAGCAAATCGTCATTCTCTGGAGCTAAGCGTCTGATGATTGGCTCCAGATGTTCAAGTAGTCTCTGTGCTGTAAAATCCTCAGGACGGTCGTCTAGTACTCGATCAGAAGACGCAGCGATTCTGTTTAGACGCTCCCTTACCCTGCGATACTCGCGATCATTCATAGGAAGCTTGATGAGGACGGAGTCCACTGGGCAGTTGTCCAGCGGAACCGTTGAGATCACGAGATCCGTTCGATAAGTGTCGATGTATGGGACATCGTGTGCGGGCATTACCTTGACGATTTTTATGTCAAATCTGCCCCGAAGCTCTTCTGCGAGCAGTTGCGAGGTACCAACGCCCCCATCACATACAACAACAACTCTCGGACGTACCCCGCGATTCTTCCTCCTCTCGAGCGCTGCACAAATATGCAAGGCGATGTACATCGTCTCAATCGGTGAAATTTCCCGACCGGCAAATTCTTCAAGAATACTGAGGTTCTTCTTTACGGCTGCCAAAATAATTGGCTGATCCTCAACTACCTCGCGAAGAGCTGGATTTTCCGGGAAGTGAGAAGGTTCCGTAGTAAACATCGACTCCAAGTGGTTCGACAGGTATTCGAAGAGGTCATAATCCCCGTTTAAATCGACAGCAATCTCCTCAGAGATACGACGAATGAATGCCCGAGTAATCTTTTGAACCTGAAGATTGTCAAGATTGAACTGCTGGTCACCATGGAAACGTAGAGACTTGAGAAGGGAAGAGAAGTAAACTTCCTCTTCTCGGCTCATTTCGACGTTGCAATACTGAGAGACGTATGAAATGACACTCCGTTCGAAGTCTCCAACTTCATCTATATAATCTGCTCCATTTTCATCCTTCTCCTCGAGCATCTCTAGAAACTGAGATGATCGGTTCCTCATCACGCTGATACAGAGAGAATTGGTTGCCTTGAGAAAGGTAGCATCCGGCATAAACAAACCGTATGCATGACACTGCTCATTTAAAATCTTTTTCACAATTATCGTATCGTCTCGAATTGACGAGTTTTCGGGAAAGTGGAGCCACTGTTCCACGATTGGAGAGCGCACGTCAAGGAAATTCACGAGGAACGTTCTCTTTAGGCTCTCTGGTCCGTGTACTCGAAGTCCGCGGCTTGGCTTCGACTCAACCTTTAGCCCTGCGCTGCTAACTATCTGTTTGATACCATCGAGATCATTCAGTATCGAAGCCCTGCTGACAGAGAAGCGCTCCGCAATATCCGCTAAGGTCACATAGGAGTTTGCTCCGATGAGAATCGCAGCTCCAAGCGACTTTCTTTCGTCGCTCGACATCTTATAGGCAACATTGTCACGCACTGGAAGCAGGCTTTCGACGCGCTGAAAGTCATCCGGAAGCATAATTAAGCCACCGGAACCAAAATGAATCTCGCCCAAAGATGTTTCCACCAGAAATTTATTTAAAGATTTGATGTCATTACGGATAGTCCGCTCGGACACCCCAAATTCTTCGGCAAGACTCCCCAGAGTACAATCCTCAGATGATCTCGAGAGCATGTAAACAATCTGGACGGTCCGTTCATTCAATTAGACACACATCCCCTCGGGTGCAATACGGCCAAGGGGCATACAGCCGCACAAACATACACTAGATTGCCACCTGGCCTCATGGTGTAGTTCCATACTAATCTGTGAAGTTAGAAGCATACAGTAGAAAGATTTTCACAGCAATTTGAAGTGACTTGCGTCATGATAGTAAAATGGGTTATAATACTCACTTCATAAAAGCTGGATTTTCACCGGCAGATTGTCAAGCTGAGTGATCTCCCTAAAGACCTCGTTGGCCGTCCTGTAGCCTGATACCTTCCTTGGCCTGTCACAGATCAGATCCAAGACATGTTGTACCTCCTTATGTGAGACCCAGGAAAAGTCGCTGCCCTTAGGGGAAGAACTCACAGATGAGGACATCGGTGTTCTTAACTATCGGCTTCTGCCACAGGTGGTGCGGCTCGCAGAAGCAAAACTGTACACCTCCCAAGGCTTTTGCAACCTTAGCCCTGCCGGGAGAGCTGCTTGGCGCAATCAGGCGTGAGCATCTTGAGCGGGGACCTCTCAAGGATACTGAGCTGGGTAGCGCACACGCCCTTGCTGCCCACGAGCAGCCACAAGGAGTGCTCGAGCAGACCTACAGGCACGCAGAGGTTGGCCCCACGACAGTGTCGGTTTGCCCACTTACCCAGACAGAAGTGCTTAGAAGGCCTCCCTTAGCCTTTCTAAGAGCTTCTGAGAGACCTAAGGAAACGATGATTAATTCGGCTCGATGAGGCCAGTGTAGCCGCACACTGTATGCCGCCGGCTTAAAATGTCTCGAACCACGCAGTGCCCATACCCCACATAAATGCCTATCTGCCTGCGGATATATTATAATTACAGCAACGTATTCCAGCATATCCAAAAGGCAGATATGGGCAGCCAGATGAGCTTTGGGGACCTTAAATTCCAGGGTCAAAGGAGAAAGACCAGACAAGAGGCACTCCTGGAGCAGATGGATGCGATCGTTGTGTGGGATAGCTGGACTCGCTGTTAGACCATGATTGACCTGACGCCCCTGTCCTTCCAATAGCTCCAGAAGGGCTGCTCTATGTCTATGAGCGCACGCCTGGTATGGAACATACCTGCCTTCTGCAAGCTGTCCTGAGAGTATATCCTTCTTCTCCCGCTCAGAATGCCTTACCTGCTCTATCCACAGAAAGCAGGCAAGACAAGTGCCCCAGCCACTTCGTAGAAGACCCCATGGGAAAAAGCAGGAACTCGCGCAGCCTTCGCTGCATCGCATTGACGAGGCTAAGCTCGCCGTGTGCTTGAAGACCCCAAGCGAGGAGAGCCACGCGCATAGCCTGCATGGGCGTCAGTGGCGACCCATAAGCTGTCGACGATACCTGAAAGGGCATCTGTCAGCTCCCCATCCTCGGGCCTGCCCCTGCCGCAGAGGACGGCATATTCGTCTCCTAGGTCATTTGCACAGCACTCCACGCAGACCTTCTTGTTCGATATGCCACAGCAATGCACAACATGGCCGTGCGTGTGCGCCTCCCTTGGGCATCTGGATGGCCGACCTTATCCCTGTTGCCTGTAAGCGACTCGTCGATGTAGATCCCGATCTTTTGGCAGGAGACGGTGGGTCCATACCTGAAGGCGCCAAGAGCGGCCTGCATCATCTCGAAGAGCCTCATGCGCATGAAACCACAATGTCCTTAAGGCTCACATGGCAGCTTTCCGTAAGCTCCCTTAAGGGACATGCCTGCAAGCGTGCCCTTTGCATATGCGGCCCATGTGGCAGCCGTGGGCTTGGACATAGCCAGGACAGATCTTGTCTTTACAAAGAAGGTCTTGCCTCACGAGCAACACTTCCATCTCTTAAGGCCACACGCGTCGTGGCCCTTGCAATAGAAGCTGAGTGATTTGCACCTCGGGCACCTCTTGGGTGTTCCCGCAAGGGCAGAGCCTGCCATCTTCTTGGCTATGAGCGCCTTCAGCCTCTCTAAGAGCTCGCGCTTCTCAGCGATCCCCATCTTTGCGATCTGCTGCAGTATCATTGGATCCATCCGGGTCCTTTGATCCTCGATGTTTTTGTTTGACGACATGCATTGTAGGCAAAGGCCCGGACACTTTTGGGCCCTTCTTAGGTCAATTATGGTCTAACAGCGAGTAGCTGGATTGCACTGGTGAAACCCAGCTACCACTAACATGCTCTTGTCAGGCATGTGCACGCTGTAAAGACGATGCTTAGGATGTATCTGCTGCAGGTCATGTTTGGGCTCTCAGACGAGGGAACTTAAAGATGCTATCCTGGATTGCCGGTCCTGGCAGTGCTTCTGTGCACTTAGACCTCATGTCTGGGCAGGTACCGGACGCGACGACGAGCGCGAAGATGCGCCATAGCCTTAAAGCGGCAGGGACTCGGCAAGGCTTGTGCTTCACGACCTGAATTCGGAACTCGAGAAGGCAGGAAT